>CAWIEK010000047.1:0-34909 GCA_963835065.1 uncultured Chthonomonadaceae bacterium
GACGACTCCTGCCGTATCGGGTTTGATAATGTGCGAAGTTGTCGGCATCATGGCGCGCAGTTGCTCTTGTTCGCGTCGTTCTTCATTGTTAAGCGTACCGTCCAATTCCTTAAAGTTTAATTCAGCTAGCCGGTCCAACTTCTGTTCACCTTCCTCGGAGCGTCCAACTTCGTTGCCGAATGCACCTGTGCTGTAAGCATCCAGAATATTGCCGTAAAGCAGTCGGTTTAGCTCCTCCCCGCAAATCATTTGCCCCTGTTCATCCGTTCCCGGCGTCGGCAACTTGAAAACCGTGCCATGTGTCGCGGCTTGACAGACGAGCGGGCTGTGTGTCGTGACAATGAATTGCATATTCGGAAAATGCTTACGAAACCACACGCCAATACGTCTTTGCCATGTTGAGTGCAGGTGCGCGTCCACTTCGTCAATCAGCACCACGCCTGGCACGACAATCTTTGTCTGCCCGGCAGGATCAAAAACCCTGTCGGAGCCGTAGCAGGCGATCAACTGTCGTATCAAATCAAGCGTCATGCTTAACACCGAACGATACCCGTTGCTGAGTTCTTCGGCGGGAATGGGCAAGTCGTTGCCGTCCACAAATTCCACGCCTTTAGAAGAAACGCTTTTCAAGCACACGCCAAACGGCAGAAAATCATCCTGATTGACAAAGGCTTTCACCAAATCAAGCAATCGGCCTTCCGGTTCCTCTTCCAGTTGCTTGAAGCGCAGTTCGCGCAGCCACCTCAAACCTTCCGACAATCCAATATTCTCGTCAAATGCTGACGAACCCAAATCAGAGACAATCGACTTCCCGTTTCGAGTTGCTTGCGGGTAAAATGCAAGCGCCAACCCACATTAAATTGCCTGAGGAACCTGAAACAGCCTTGTCAAAATGCCTGACGCCAGTTTGCATTCGTTTCAACAACTTCTTCATTCATGCCTTTGTTTTTGCCTGAAAGTGCCGGGAAAAACGCCTTGCAGCGGCTGGAACGCTTCCGGAACAAAGCCCCATGCAAGTTGTGCGGCGAGGTTCTCTTGTGCCTGCCTTCCTCCTGTAAGGTGGCTTTTGTATGCGGACCGGGATGGTATGGCAGCGTGGAGTTGTTTGATGGTCTGCACAAGGTGTAGCTTCGCATGAAGAAGGACAGTCTGGTGCAAGATGGCAAATGGCCGCCACGTTATTCCAGATACACGAAATCCCGCTCCACCGGGGCACGGTCAACTTTGAGGATGCGGTTCCTAGGATCTGGCTTTGCTCAATGACGAAGAACGACCTCAGGACTTGCTGGCGAACTTGCCCGTTGGCAAGGACAACCTCAACTCTAAACGCAAAGCGCAGGCGCGTTTCGCGCCAAAGACCGCAAGGCAGGCGTTAATTCAGTTTGTCCTGCGCTCCTGCGGGGTGTTTGCTCGCAGAGAAGACGTTTCCGCCTCCAGCTCATCTTCCGTTTGTCAACTTAAATTGTGTGTGAGCGGCTTCGTCAGCTTCGTCAAATGTTGTTAAATGCCGCGCAAGCTTTGGATCGGTCTCAAGAACTTCCTCGTAACCTTTGTTTTCACCTGAAAACCGACGAAATGGCCCATACGATGCGCTGAACCAACCCTGAACATCTCCCCATAGAAAGTTGTCAGGATCGTATTTGCCATCACCTGTTTTCCTGCCAAGCACAACTTTCTTACCGCGACGGCGAAGAGTGACAAGAGCCGAAGGATATTCGTACAGTCTATCTTCCATTTTGCGAACCACTTGCGTATGCTCTTAACTCATAGTAGACGCGATTTGTGCGTGGGCATCAAAAATAGGGTCGTCTTGTTCCGCGTAATCCCATGCTTTATCACGAACAAGATTGAGTTTTACCTGCCCCTGTTCTTCGCCGGATCGCAGCCAGTGGCTCCAATCCAAACGCAAGCCCCACGCGCGTTCGTAACCAACAAGAGCCAGAGCTAGAGAACGGACAAAGGCGGTTTTGCCTGCGCCATTTTCGCCGAGAATGACGTGCCAGCCTGCCGCCTGCTCTTCTTGAATCTGCCAGGTTAGGTTAGCGATGGAGCGCACATTGGTTATGGTCGCGGTTTTGATGTACATGGTCTTGCTTGTTTTGGATGGGAAGCGTACAGTTTGTTACCAGAGTGACGTATCGGCTGGTAATACGTTTCTTTAGTTGTTAATTCTCCGTGCCGCGCCGTTGTCCCTGCCTGTTTTATGGGAGCGGGCGGAAAAGTTTGGGAACGCTATTGACGGCGGAACGTCCATTGTCGTAGAAAGCCATAGATAACTGAGGGCGCGTTCTTGACACGCGATTGAATCTTTCTTGAAGCGCGGTTGAGTGTTCTGGAGGAAACCGATTATGCCATGCGAATTTACCACGCGGCGCGAACTGCTGCGGAATATGGGGTTGGCTGCGGCGACAGCAACGTTGGGCGGGATTTGGACGGAAGCGGACGCGCAGGAAAAGGCGATTGCCGCGCCATCCATGCCCGTCGCGCTGGCGCGTTGTGAAACCTACGACATGCCCGCTGTCACGGCGCGGCTGCAAACCCTGCTGGATCAAACAGGCGGCGCGAAGAAACTGGCGTCCGGGAAAACGGTTGCCATTAAAGTGAACTTGACCGGCAGCCCGATGAACCGTTTCGGAAATCTGCCCGCGTCCCGCACTTTTCACATTCACCCGAATGTCGCGCTTGCTCTTGCCACCTTGCTGGACAAGGCGGGCGCAAAACGGATTCGGTTTGTGGAAGGAACCTACAGTACGCAGCCGATGGAGCAAACCCTGCGAAATCTCGGCTGGGATTTGGCGGCGTTTGCCGCTCTTCACGCGCCCGTTGAGTTTGAAGATACCCGCAATCGCGGCCCCAAACCCTACGCGCTGCTGAAAGTGCCGGGTGGCGGCGATCTGTTCCCCGCCTACCAACTCAACCATTCTTATGTGGACTGCGACACGTACATCTCGCTCGCCAAACTGAAAAACCATGCCACTGCGGGCGTCACGCTGTCCATGAAAAACAACTTCGGCATCACGCCCACTGCGCTGTACGGACAGCATGATCCCAACGAAAACAGCACGTCGGCCAGGGTAGACCTTTTCCATCAGGGCAAGGACAAGCCCGCTGCCGGACTGCCGCAGGAAGTGGACCCAACCGGCCCGCGCGTCCCAAGCTACCGCGTTCCGCGCCACGTCATGGACGCCATTCGCATCCGCCCCATTGATTTCGCCGTGATTGACGGCATCGAAACGGTTTCCGGCGGCGAAGGTCCGTGGCTGCGCGAACTGGCCGCCTTGCAGCCGCATCTGCTCATCGCCGGACGCAACCCCGTCTGTACGGACACTATTGCCACCGTCTGCATGGGCTACGACCCACAAGCCGCTTCTGCCACCGGCCCGTTCCCCGGCGACAACCATCTCGCAATGGCGGCCAAACACGGATTGGGCACGAACGATCCCAAGCGCATCGAAGTCGTCGGCCTGACCGTCACGCAGGCGCGGCATCCGTTTAACTGGGAACCCAAGCAGCGCCATACGTAAATACGTAAAGAGGATGGGGACGAATACGTACTCACCACAGAGGCACAGAGACACAGAGGGGTCACAGAGAAAAAATAAGAGGAGACGATGCAATTCTCTTCTTTTCTTTCACTACCTCTGTGGCCCCTCTGTGTCTCTGTGCCTCTGTGGTGAAGGCGCATCAGCATCTACGGGTTCGCCGGGTTCGGGCCAGGCGTCGCGGGTCCACGCAAGCGGGCGGATTTGAAGCGTGGGGCGTCCGTTCTGGCTGCCGTCGTAGAAGTGGTAGGCGAGGTAGTCGGTTCCCGCGTCGTGGAGGATCGCGCAGTGGCCGGGGCCGATGACATTGCCCTGCGTGGCGAGTACGGGCGTTCCGCCGCCGTCGAGCATAGCCTTGCCGTCGCGGTCCAGGTACGGCCCTTCCACTTTTGTCGCGCGTCCGACGCGGATGTTGTAGGTGCTGTTGACGCCCCGGCAGCAGAAATCGAAGGACACGAACAGATAAAAGTATTCGCCGCGCTTGATGAGGAAGGGCGCTTCGAGGGCATCGGGGGTGGGGCGGCGGGCAAGGGCGATTATGCTGTATGGGCCGGCAGGGATTGGTTTATTCGCGGCTGAATTATCAGCCGTTGCGTTGTCAGCGGTTTGCTGAACGGCTTTCGGGAAGGGCTTGCCGGTATGCGCGTCCAGATACATCAATTTGATGCCCGACCAGAACGAGCCGAACGTGAGCGCGAGTTTATCTTTCGACAGGGGCAGGATGTTGGGGTCAATGGCGTTGTAATCGTCCTGCTGCGTGGATTCACAGACTTTGCCTTCATCTACCCATTGATACTCTTTGCCTGCCGGATCAAGCGTTTTGTTGGAAGCGGTTCCGATCAGCGAATGGTTTTTGCCGAATGTGGACACAGTGTAGTATAGGTGAAAGCGCCCGTTGAAAAAACTGATGTCGGGCGCCCATATGCCCCGGCTGTCCGGCAGTTCCGTTTTGGCCCATGCGGGAACACTCTCTGTAAACACGCGCCCGGCAAACTCCCACTGCTTCAGGTCTTTGGAACGCCGAAACGGGATGCCCGGCCCGGTGGCGTACACATAGTAGTACGCCCCGTCTTTGATGATGCACGGGTCATGTACAAATTGAGCCGAGTTGTTCGGCGCAGGCGGGTTGCCCGCGCCGTTTTGCGGCAATGGCGCAGGCATCGGCGCTTGCAGCAAAGGGAACAAGAGAACACAAACCAAAACTGGGATGGGTTTGTTCATGCGCGCGTTTCTCCTGCTGACTGAGGAGCCACCAGAGCCGCTAAAACCTGGCTACCCCGGAGCCTTCTTCCTTTCGTTCTTTCACTCGCGTCAATTTCACTAACGAGTTGTGCTAGTTTTCAGTGTACATGTTTGTCTACATGGTTTCTGTGCTGTATTCACACGGCATAGCGCGTGACGTTCATGGGAGACAGTCCTTCAGTACGTCATTGAAGTAGCGCGCCAGCGTAAAACGCGGTTGCACTTCGCCTGAGTGCGGCGATAGAGGCCGATGTCGGTTCGCACCAGCAGATGGCTGAATGCTCATGTTTTCCGTTAAGACGCTGATCACGCCTTCAATGGGTTATTATAGCAGTTCCTGTTGAGGATGTGCTGGAAAAACGGCATTTCGCGGTCTTTGTAGTGGCGCTGAGCGTACCAGCAGGGTCAGAGTTGAGCAGGCTTTTGGCCGCTTAGCTTGAGCGCTTTGCTGACAAAGCCTTTGTCCATGAGCCATTCCTGCCCGCTCAGATCGCGTCCTTGAGTCCTGGCACTCGTCGAGATAACCGTGCGATGCAAATCCGCATCGTGAAGGTAGCCTGGCGCTAAGGAACAGATCGTCAATGTAGCCGTTTATAACGTTAATAGCAAGCCGCGGATGTCAGGCTCAAAGTAGTATTCACTGCTTGCTGCTGTTGAAGCTTTCGAAGACTGCTGCCGGAGATGGGCTGCGTAGACTGCCGTATGCGACTAACAGGCGCACAGCGGCATGGCAAGGAAAGCTGGTATCAGACGCAAATAGGATGAAGATCTTCGCCCGTCCAACTCACAGTACTGGCGCTTGGAGAATAGCCGCAACAGTTCGCGGAGCATGGTTGTGCTCGCCGACAGAAGCTGGTTTGCTACTTCGTGAGCAGATGCGGCCAAACAAGGTGCGATGGTTGGCATGCGCACGTGTCGCAGCACAAGCAAGCGTTCATCGGCGCACGCTGACACAACTCGCCGACGAGCATGACGGTCAGCACTTCACTGTCGGCAAACTCGTTTTCGGTGGGGCCACGCCGCTTGCGGGCGCTGATAAGAACTGCCGAAGCGAGCGTGCATCCACTCAAGCGTCCTACGAGACAATACACGACTAAGAACAGATCGGTACGGCTGAAATCGTGCCATAATGAAGGAATGGCAGGCGTGAATAAACATGGGGGTTTCCTGAAAAGTTGGCGCTTGACAAGAGACACGTTGTATATTTACTCTGCCGTCTCCTCCTTAAGAAGATCTCACTGCGCATATACGTTGACATGGCACTACACTAAAAACTAGCACAACTCGTTCACTATTAAAACCCAAGTTGCTACCTAACCTGTGATGGCAAATGCCAGCACGGTGAGGAACACCTTCAACTCAAAGCCGCGCGGCGTGACCCTATGGATGCACTTGGCAAAGCGCAGTCGGTATGCGCTTCACAATATAGTGGCTGACTGGTCATGCGCTAAGGTAGCAATTTGGGTTATTATAGCATTCCTTTGCGCTTGCGGATGAGCCATTCTAAGGTGAGGGGCGCGAGGAACAGGGCGAGGAAGAGCGGGATATGCTTGACGACGGGCGCGTTCCAAAGCGGCTTGTCCCACAGTTCGTATTCCTGTTCGCTGCGCACTTCGAGCGGGTTGTAGGGAAGCGATTTGATCCAGTCGGCCATACGGTCGGGCGGGTAGAGTTTGCCGCCGCCCGACGACGCGATTTTGCGCAGGGTGGCCTCGTCCAGTTCCGGCTTTTGCTTTTCCAGCGCCAGCGACTCCACAACGAACGCCGCGCCCGCTTTGGCGGACGGGTTGACGGGGGAAATCACGCCTGCGGTGAATTTACCGACGCGCTCCGGCTGGTACAAAGCCGTGTACAAACCCGGCGAACCCGGCGTAGCCTGCAAGACCACTTTCTGCTGCTGTCCGCCCTCCGTTGTGATCGTGGCCGTGACGCTGTTGACCTTGATAGGATGGTAATAGGCGTCCAGCAGGCGGGCGTTCAGGGCGACGCGCTCACCCAAACGGTAATTACTTCTGTCGGCGTTGAGTTGGACAAAGCGGCTGTTGCCGGGGAGTTCTTTGGGCGTCAGTGAGCGGAAGACCTGCCCCCAATAACGATAGAAATAACGGTCTCCCACGCGCCAGCGCCAGCGCCATGTGCTGTCTACCAGTTCCAGAAAGCATTTGCCCGCGCCGAACGGCTGCGTCAGCACGAGGGGATACGGACCGTCCGCGTTGCGCCGGGTGGGGTGGGTGGCAAGCACGGTCGCGCCGGGTTTGGCGCGGGGTACGCCCGCCGCCCAGAACATGCCCGGCAGCATCGTTTCCCAAACATGCGCGTTCAGGGTCGCGTCGTCTTCGATTTGCGTGATCGGGCTGCGCTTGCCTTCGGGCGTTAATTGCCACTTGAATTCATCGTCCGTGAGTACCGGGTCGGGCGTGGGGCTGATGACGGCGGGCAGTACGGCTTCTAAGGGGGTTCCGGCAAACTCGTGCGGCATGTGCTGTTCGCCCGCAATCACGAGCAGGCTTGCGCCCCGGTCTTCCACAAAGCGGCGAATGGCGTCCAACTGCGCCTGCGAAAAGTAGGAACGGGGCACGTCGCCTAAGACGATAATGTCGTACTCGAAGAGGGTTTTTTCGTCACTTGGAAAGGCTTTGATGGGGATGTTGCCTTCGCCGCCCTCGTTCACATCGTCGCCGGACAGCAGCAGACAGGCGAAATCCAGACTGGTATCGCGCAGAATGGCGTTGCGCAGATAGCGATACTCGTAGCGCGGCTCACCCTCCACGTACAGCACTTTTAATTTTTTGTCTATGACCGTCTGCACGAACGAGCGCTTGTTGTTGGCAAGCGTCACTTCGCCGGGCTGCGCGGCTGCCGTCACGGTATACACAAAGCGCCCGGCATGATCCGGCGTATAGGTGAAATGGACTTCCTGCTTCTGCTCGTCCGCGCCCAGGATCAGGTTTTGGCGCTGCACTTCCACGCCGTCGCGCTGCAAAACAACCGCAAGCGAACGCCCCTTATAACCCCGGTGCGAAACCGCCGCGTAAACCGTAACGGTGTTGTTGACGCGCACGACATCATCGGCCAGAACCGACAGCAGGGCAACGTCTTTGGTTTTGGTCGGGTCGCCGATGCCCATTGTGCTGACGGGTACATGCGATTGGCGGGCGCTGTCGGCTGCGGCAGTCGGGTCTTCACCCAAGTTGTTGCCGCCGTCGCTGATGAGCAACATGCCGGCAACGGGCTGACCAGACATATCCTCCAGAGCGCGGCGCAGTCCCACGCCCAACTGCGTTGAATCGCCGGTTTTCGGATCGGGCTGTAACGCGAACTGGTACGCGCTGCGCTTTTTGGCGTCGGCAGGCAGGGTTATCTGGCGGGCAACGCTGTCCACCGTGTACACCCGCACATTGTACTTTTTGCTCAGTTCTTCCAGTACATGCGATTTGTTTAGAATTGCGCTTGCCCGTTCCAGGCGGGTCATGCTCGCGAACGCGGTCTGTGGACACGCCCGCGCCCGCCGCTTCCAAGCCGGCGCGGGATGAGGGCAGTTTGGGATCGGGAACCGCCACGCTTGCGGAATTGTCCACGATGATCGCCACACTGGGGCGAACCGCATCCGTTTTTTGCAGGCGCGTGGTCGGCTGCGTCAGGACGATCAGCAGCATGGCAATGGCGAAGCAGCGCAGGCCGACAAGGGGCGCTTTCACCCACCACGAGGGGCGCGATCCGTCCATGTAATAGAAAATGGTGAACCAGACCAGGGCGCCGAGCAGAACGCCGATGACCAAAGCCCAGGGCAGGGGCGTGGCGGGCGTGATGTGGCCGGCGGTGATGTTCTGCTGTCCGAGCAGGCGCAGCAGCCACGCGGGCAAACGCGCAATATCTATATCGTAGCGCATCATTGACATCATGATTAACTGCCGCCTTCCGAAAAATCACCGAAAAAGGATTGCAGCCGATCCGAAAGATGCTGCTCGATAGTAAAAAACGACATTTCAAAGGCCATCAGCCACAGCATAATCAAAGCCTCGTCGGAAGGGCGTTCCAGAACGCGCGTGAAAAAATCTTTGAGGATTTCTTCATACGTGGTTTTGGTTTCATTGAGTTCGATACGCCCGCGCGGCGACGAATCAAAGAGTTCATCCTGATAAGTATCCATAAAGTGGCGCACGTTGGCGGGCGTCGCTTTTTCCAGGTTGCGCCCGAACTCGCGCTGAACCTTAAAGCGAAACTCTTCCAGCCTGGACCGCTCGCCTTTGAATTCATCCTCGCTCATAACTGCCCCGCTCCTCATGAACCGCTGTCTGTATTATAGTATTCTACGCGCATCCCGCCGCTTCCTGCCTCATAATGTTTTCTGTCCGGCAAGCGCCTTTGCAGAAAGCCTTTCCTGATCGGCAAGCGTATTGGGAGAGCGGCAGAAAGAGAAAACAGTATGTAGAGACAGCGTCGAAATCTTGGCAATGCAGCGCTTCCAGCCCAGTGTCTCGTTGTGTCAAATTGTAAGAAGAGGCGTCGTGACCTCCGAAGGGTTACGGCGAACGAGCATATACAGGCATCATCCTGGCACCTCCCTTCCAGGTTAGATTGTGGAGAGAACTTTTAAACTCTCCGCTTCCCGCCACCTGACGGTTTAGTAGACGTTTGTTGCTTTTAAGACAGGAGTTGTAGAGCCAAGGTTTCGCTTTTTTCGCGTTATGCGATTCTTTTTTGTTTTTTGCGGGATGTTTGCTGTTGGCGTCGCGTTCTTTTTTCTGCGCTCACTCCCTGTCTGATGAACAGGGTAGAGCAGCACACGGTCTACAAACATCGCAGCCGACCCTGAAGCGAACCCTATCCCATAGAGTGAGGAGAGGAAATAGACAGGATTAACAGGGATTAGAAGGATTAGACAGGATTATGTTTGCGGAAGAAGAGAAATTTTCTGTTTGATCCTTGTAATTCCTGTTAATCCTGCCTATTCTGTTTGCCGTTATTGTAAACCTGCGGGGTGTGAAGAAAGGATAATAGACAGGATTATTTTTGCTGACGAAGGAAGAAATCCTGTTTAATCCTATTAATCCGTGTTAATCCTGTCTATTTTTATGTCTGTTGTGTGGGGCTATGCGGGGGACGTAACGATGACGCTGCCCCGGAACTGCGTGAGTCGGGCGCGGATGGCGGATTTTTTGATGTCGCGGTCACTTGTGGTGTTCGTGCGAATGTTATCGGCGTTCGTGACGCTGGTAACGGCGGTCATGAAAGCGGTGCGGTCGGTAGCGAGGTTGGCGACGGTGTACCCGCCAACGAGTACGAGGGCATTGGCGGGGAGGCCGAGAAACGTGTTGACTTGATTCCAGTGGTTGATAAACTCTTCGGTGGTAATGGGATAGCTGGCGACAGTGGTGATGGGCATGATGCTCTCCTAGAATATAAGCGCGACGAGCGATAAAACGGGTGTGGTTCACAAGTATACAAATAGTATGCAGGCTTGCCATACGTTCTTCAAAGCGTATCGAACACTCTTCCAGGTGTTTCTTTCTGGTTTCAAGGCGTATCACACCGTTTTCGAGGCGCGTCGCAAGGCTTTTGCAGGGCGTATTACCTGTATTCGAGCAGGGCGCAGGTGATGTGTTTGTAATGTTCATTGGTTTGTTCCAGAGCGTGATCGCTTTACAGGGCGTCTGTATCGGCGTCGAAAGCAAGTTCGGGGTGCGCGATGGTTTCGGTGACGGTTCGGGCGGTCTTGAGAACCTCGACGGGCAGGGGTATATCGAGCCGCGCCCCGTGTTCAATCATGTCGGCAATGGTGACGATGAGGACGCGGGGATAGTGTTTGCCCATGAGCGGGTGGGTGTAGAGTCCCATGCCGTTGGCTTCGTCGGTCATGCCTTTGGTCGGCTCTTTGAGGGTGAGGAACACGGCGAGTTCGGCGGCTTCGCGCTGTCGGTCGCTGTTGAGTTTGGCTATATCGCCCCTGCCGACGTTGCCGCTTTTGACTTGAAAGACGATCTTGGCGTTGTCGTCTTTGCCGGTGAGGAAGTAGGCGACGCCGTCAATGCCGCCGTCGCCTTATTAGAATTAATGTTGAACTTTCTGTCATAATGTCTACCATAATCCGGTTTGAAAGGAGTTCCAAGATGAGGCGTCCACCCAATCCGCGTGTTGCGCTTGTGTGCGAAGTTTGTGGGAAGACAGTTATGCTCGCCCCAAGTATCATCGCACAGGGGCGCCGCCGTTGCTCTGCGGAGTGTATGGGTATTTCTAAACGCCGACCTCAGCAAGTCACATGCGTTGGGTGTGGCAACGTGTTCGATGTGCCGCAGAGTAATGCTGGCGGTCGTAAGTATTGTTCCTCGGAATGTCGTATAGAAAACCTCAAGGCGCGTATCAAGTGTGAGCATTGCGGCAAGGAACGCCGGGTAACTCCCACACAATTGAAAGAAGGCGCTCGCTTCTGTTCGTGGGAATGTGCGCGGGCCGTATTAAACAAGCCGCGCCCCGAAGTTCTTTGTTTGCAATGCGGACAATTCTTCGCCGTTCACCCGCACCGCGCTCAAACAGCAAAGTTTTGCTCTTACTCCTGCCGAAGCATATACCACCTAACCCACAACGTTTATGCCTCACCTACCACCATCGAAATTATGCTTTATGAGACGCTTGACTTGCTTGGTTACGACTATGAGCCGCAGTTTGCTATTACGGAAGCGCGAACTGTGACCGACGCTTATATTCCGTCGCTGAAAGCGGCGATTTATGCGGACGGCACTTACTGGCATAGTCTTCCAAAAGTAGTTGAGAAAGACAAACGTGTCAACGCGAAACTTGCAGAATTGGGATATTCGGTACATCGTTTTACTGAACCTGACCTTCGCCACGACGCTTTTGAAATCATCCGCGCGGCTTTAGGCAGGTCAATCTAGCAGAGGTCTACGGACTCGTCTTTGACGTATTTGCGCAGGACTTCGAGATTGTCGCCATAGTAAAGTGTGTTCATGCGGGGAGATTCGGCGGGGCGCGGGGGATTTCCTGCCTGATGTGGAGGGGCGCAGGGCGCGACCCCGGAGGGTGGGTCGCGGGCTGTCGCCCCGTCGTCGTGTGGGAGTTAATTGCGGGCGCGGCGTTTGCGGACAAAACCTGCGCCGGTGATGAAAATGCCGGTGAGAAGGGCGACGCTGCCGGGTTCGGGAACGGGAGAAGCAGCCGTTAAGGTGGTTGTATATGTTCCACCAGTATTGGTGCCGGCGAAGTTGAGACTGAGCGTGTTTCCGGTCAGGCTGTAAGTGAAACTGCTGGTCGTATTGGCGGTTTGGGTAAAGGTGACGCCGGCAAACGCGGTGTCCGTGAGCGTCACAAGGAAGGGAGTAGTGCTTCCGTTGGTCGCAATAACATCGGTCAGAGTGATCGTCGTATTGGTGATGTTGACGGTGTTGGTATTAACGCCGTCGGCAAGACCGAATTCGATGGCAGGTTCGGCGACGGTGACGGTGGTACCCTGCGTTTTGTTGGAGAAGCCGTTGGGAACGAAGCCGTTGTTGGATCGAACCATATGTTAGGTCATCACTACCATTGAACTGGAGGTTTCCGGTGGCGGATGTGCCGAGGAACTGCGCGTGGGCGTTGGGCGCGGCAAGGCAGGCAAGTGCGGTCAGGGCAGTAAGCGCAAGGGTGTGACGAACGAGAGAACGGGTGTGCATGTATTAGGTAGCCTTTCGGGTGAGGCGATGCAGGGAATTACGGTCTGTAAAAGCGTCCTGTATAGTATAGTGCAAGAAACGTGCCAAGTGTGCGGTTTTGTGGCGAAGAAGTACGGGGTTTTTCAGCAAGGCTGCGGGGAGGGGCGGGTGGGCGCACGGGGAAAAACGGAGAATAGACAGGATTAACAGGATTACAAGGATTAGACAGGATTATCTTTGTGGCCTCTCGAGTAATCCTGTTTAATCCTTGTAATCCCTGTTAATCCTGTCTCTTTTCCCTCCTCGCGCTTAGCGAAGGCTGCGGCGTTTGCGGACAAAGCCCGCACCTGCGGTGACGATGCCGACGAGAAGGGCGACGCTGCCGGGTTCGGGGACGGTGATGACAAATCCGGCGGTGAGACTGTCGTAATTGAATAAATCAAAATTGTTTGACGCCTGTATGGTCACGCTGTCGAAAGGGTTGGTGACGTCTACAACGCCGAAGTAGGCAACAGTATGGACGGCAGTATTGGGAGGTAAGGTACTGGGACAGAAATTAGCGACAATGACGCTCTGGATTGGCAAGGGCAGCCTTGAAGTTGGTTTCGGCGACCTGGGAGTTGGGAAAGGTGCCGCGCGGGTTGTCAAAGCCGAAGAAGGTAGTCTGAGCGTGGGCGGCGGGCGCGGCGACAAGACAGGCAAGGGCGGCGGTGTGGCGAATGAGAGAGCGGGTGTGCATGGGTCGGAGTCCTTATTCTAATGAGCCGAGGTTGAGATCAGCGTTCACAATGTCCCGTCAGCACGGGTTCT
This sequence comes from uncultured Chthonomonadaceae bacterium, assembly GCA_963835065.1. Classification (GTDB taxonomy): domain Bacteria; phylum Armatimonadota; class Chthonomonadetes; order Chthonomonadales; family Chthonomonadaceae; genus CAWFQB01. Next base: position 13,241 of record CAWIEK010000047.1, read on the forward strand.
GGCTTCAGGCAAGATCAACGACAACGCATAAGGCTTGCTCTACCTGGTACAGCGTTTCCTCGGATACCTGCCCCATGTGGCGGACAAGGCGCGTTTTGTCAATGGCTCGCGCCTGATGGCACAGGGCAACCGAATCAGCTGTCAATCCGCCTTCGCCGGCAGGAACCTGTACGCAGAAAGGATACTGCGCCCATGTCAGATTCGAGGTGAAGGGGACGATAACGGCTGTCCGCAAAAAAGCGTTGAGCGGGTCGGCTTGCAGTATAAGAACCGGGCGCGTTCCCGCCTGCTCGGAACCGCGTATCGGATCAAGCGATGCCATCCACAGTTCACCGCGCTTCATGCGTTGTCCGCCTCCTCAAGTTGTCTCTGGTAATCCTCCATGCCTGCTTCTGCCAAAGCGATATCTTCCTCGGCAAGCTGACTGTACGCGGCAATCAGAGCAGGATCAAGCGGTTGGTGTCTGCGCTGTTCGGTCTGCACATAGCGGCGTAAGACTTCCGCAACAATGTCAGACTTAGAGCGCCCTTTACGTGTGGAAACGAGTTCCAATTCTGTATCCAATGTTTCATCAATCGCAAGTGTAACCATAGATTTCTCCTTGACGCGCCATCTCCCACCGGGTAACTCCTACGCGCTATGCTGACATTATAGCAAAGGCGGCGGGGAATTGACAAGAGGAGGTATGTGGCTATACTGGCGGGTGGGCGTACCATCTTTCGGGATACACGCCACCCGCTTGTAGTTAGCGCAGGATGCGGCGTTTACGGACGAAGCTACGCCTATGACAGCGCAGGACACTTATGGGAACAGGTTAAGTTGCATCCACAGCCGTCGCGCTTCGAGTTGATCCGGGTGGTTGATTTGCAGTCGCCCAATCGTTGCGCGTCCCGTTGACGTCCGCCCTTGCACTTGCCCGTTCTGCGCGTGAATATGGAAATGGTCTCGCCAGAGGTCGCGGCGCGGATGAAACAGGGGAACGTCCGCCTGCGTATCAGCATCGAAACCGGTGAGCGCATTGGATTTGTACAGATTGCAGGCAGGGCAGGCCAATGCCAGATTGTCCAGCGTATTTGCGCCGCCAAGCGCGACAGGAACGATGTGGTCTATCTCGAAGTGGAAATTGAAGATGTCTTCCGGGGCGCGGCAATATTCGCAACGCCGTTGGGCGCGTAGAGCGATAGCGGCATAAAGCGGGTTCATTTCGCTGCGCCTTGCAGGAGGGCGGCAGCGCGCAGGCCCGCCGCGCGCACTTCCGCGTGAATCAGCTGCTCCAGTTCGGCCTGCAATGCGGCAGGAAACTCCCGGTTGGCGTCCTGCGCTTCGCGCCATTGCGCGGTCAGTTCTTCGCGTCGCTGCTGTTGCGTTGCGGAAAAGAAACGATCCGGGCGTGGTTTTTGCAGGACAATGAGGGTGGCTGCGTTGTCATCGTCTTCCAACTGCGGCGTCAGGGCATTGAGCGCCTCACCCATCGTTTTGCCCGACGCCTGCTTGTCGCCCGCGATGGCATGGTAAACGGGTTCGGACAGGGCATCGGCCACAGGGACAACAGCAATGGTAGTCATAGTGTTAAAATCTCCCACAAAGCAGTTTCTATGCGCTATACAAACATTATAGCAAAGGCAGAGGGGAATTGACAAGAGGAGGTATGTGGCTATACTGGCGGGTGGGCGTACCGACTATCTGGGAACGGAACGCCTACGCGCGGTTAGTGAAGGTTGCCGCGTTTGCGCCGGAAGCCATTCATTTTGGCGCGTATCTGTGCCATACTATCTCCATACGGGAACTCAATTTGAAACCAACGACTGCAGCTGTCCGTTGTGTACGTTGGAATGTCGTTGTTGGCATCCCTTGTCCTCAATCTTGTGATAACAGAAGTCCATGCCCACCATGAAAACATCCCTTAATCTTACTTTGCTTTTGGCGCTTGGAAGTATCGTTTGCTGCGCGGGCTGCCAGAAGACCGATCCCGAACCTATGCCTGCGGCGACAGCGAACGCCGCCACTCCCGTCGCGCAAACGCCACAACCGGACGCCACGCCTCCCACTACGCCCGTACCAACGCCCCTCAAAGACGCGCTCAACACTCTCTTTGCTAAAGAGGCCGAGGACGCCAAAAGCCCGTTTCCCAAAGGCGTTCATCTGTTGAGCGTGGATTTGAAAGACAAAACGGCGTCCGTAGATGTCAGCAAAGAGTTTAACGAACTGGCGAATAAGGGCGAGTCTATGGAAGGCCTGGCGCAAAAAAAACTGTGCGCTGCGCTTGCCGAGTTCCCCAATGTGGATACCATGCGCCTGACCGTGGAAGGCAAGGATTACGAAAGCCAGGCTTCCGATTGGCGCAGCGTTCCCGTGCGCGGCGGAAAGGACGCTTCGGCGCGCGTCGGCGGATTGCAGCAGGCCGGGAGCGTAGACCGATGACGCCTGCATCCCGTCAGGAGAAGCGCAATGCGCCCATCGGCGTTTTCGACAGTGGATTGGGCGGGCTGACCGTCGTGCGGCAGATGCAGCAAAGGCTTCCCAATGAGCGCATCGTGTTTGTGGCCGATCAAGCGCACGTTCCGTATGGCGGGCGGGATTTGAAACAAGTCTGCGGCTTCGCCTGCGGCCTGACGGACGCTCTGATTGGCTATGGCTGCAAAGCCGTTATCATGGCCTGCAACATCTCCTCGGCAACGGGACTGCCCCACGCGCAGGCCGCGCATCCCAACGTTCCCATTCTTGGCGTAATCGAACCGGGGGCGCGTACCGCTATCCAAAGTACGAACAATCATCGTATCGGCGTTCTCGCCACGCAGGGCACGGTGAGCAGTGGCGCGTACACCCGCCTGCTGCAAACGCTGGATTCTCGCGCCGTCGTGCTGGAAATGGCCTGCCCTGACTTTGTGCCGCTTGTCGAAGCCGAACAGGAGCAATCGCCCGCCGCTTTCGCCGCCGCGCAATTGTATCTGGCCCCTATGCTGGAATTGGGCGTGGATACCGTTATCTTAGGCTGTACCCACTATCCGTTTCTGCTGTCGGTCCTCCGGCAAGCCGCCCCCGCCCACATCCAATTCATAGACCCCGCCCTTGCCACCGTTGCCCACGCGCAAAATCTGCTTGCCGAACACCATTTAGCCGCTCCCGCCAATACGCCCCGCCACCTGCTGACTACAACCGGCGATCCCGCCACCTTTGCCCACCAACTCACGCGCTTCCTGCCCAATGCTTCCCAAACCGCAACGGTTGCCGCCGCGCAGTGGCAACACGGCCTGCTGACACTGCCTGATGAGAAAAAAAGAAGAAAAGAAGAAGAGAAGAAAAGGAGAAAAGAAGAAGAGGAGAGGGAACCGGTAACAATGCTGAATATTTCTTGTGCGGTTACCGTATATAGAGAGGAGGCTGCGAGTTCGCCGCGTTACATTGACAGGGAAGCGGCTTCGTGGTATGATTGTGCAAAGCCGGTCTTGTTTTTGCGGTCCTGGGTTTGCTGACTTGTGTTTGCTATCCTTTACTTGCTGTTGGCGCTGCTTTCGTACTGCTTGCTCGCTGCCTGTTTGTCGCCGGTTGGCATCGTTTTGGTTTTGTGAGAAGGAGAAGGCCATGAAGTGCGCGCGTTGTTCCGCTGAAGTTCCCCGTCAGTCACAATTCTGCCTGCGTTGCGGCACGCCTATCAACGCCGCCGCCAACTATGCGCCTCCTGTCGCGCAGCATGCCCCCATGCCGCTTCCAACAAACAATCAGCGCCCGCTGTACGCCATTATCGGCCTGCTGGCAGTCGCGGTGCTGGCAATGGTCGGGTGGATGGTGAAAAGTTCGCTGGCGCAAAAGCCCGGCGAAACCAAAGGCTCCAGTCTGGTGCAGGCTCCCGCGCAAACCTCGCCCGGCCCCCTTGTGCAGGCTCCGGGAGAAACCACCGCGCAGACTCCCATCATCGCGCCGCCTACGCAGCCCACGCAAAAGCCCGATTACAGCGACATTGACGATTATCTCCGGTTCGTGCGGCAGGTGGAAGCCCAAATCCGGGCTGATTCACCGGCAGCTTGCAAGCGCTTGCGCCAGTCAATACGCGAACTTGATGGCGAAGGAAGTGGAAGCCGCTACGGATGATGACAAGTCGGCGGAGTTCCTGCCCGAAATCAATAAAAATCCCGCCAGACCTGTCGGACGAGTGGAACAAGCTGACGCAAGTGTTTGTGGCCCGTCGCCCGCCGCAGGAGTGCGTGGAACTGCACGACAAGTATTACAATCATCTGGGCAAAATTCAGGCTATGTTCAACAGAGTGCATGACGCGGTTGCGCAGGCCAACAGCGGGCAATCCGGCGATGCGCTGAATGCCCTGACCGGCATGATGGGCACGGCTTCCTCGGAGGCCGACGAGACCGCGCAGAGCGCCGACGACGCGCTCGACGAAATCTGCCGCCAGTACAAACTGGAAAAAACCTTCAAAATTCAGACGGACTCCGGTTCGTCCGGTTCCCTGCTGCATTAACAACATTCCCACGTCCGCAGCATTGGGTTCCGGGGATTGAAAATCGCCGACCATGCTTGCAGGCATTTTGAACGCTTACTGTAAATGCGCCGGGGATTGAAAATCCTACGCAGAAAATGCAAGCGTCTTTCAGACGCACCATTTAACTGTACAATTCCGCGTCCGAAGGACGCTTGTACTTTCTTGCCGGGGATTTCAATCCCCGGCCGGGGCAACTCTGCGGGTGTTGAAAAACATCCTGACTACGCGCCCACCTCTCCAGAACCCTTCAACAGCGGAAAGCCCTGCCATGTATTTTAGAAATAAGCCCCATGCTCTCGTCACCTGCACTCTGACATTCAGCCTCAGCCTCAGTCTTGCCGCCGCGCCGATGGGGGCGCGGGCACAGCAGAACCCGACCGGGTTGGCTCTGCCCAATACGGCGCAGGTTCAGGACGTGTTTTCGCCCCTGCCGCCCGACCAAATCCGGCTGACGGGCGGGATGCTCGGCCCGCGTATTGACCGCAACGCCAAGAACCGCCTGCTTGCCGTTGATGAAGATGACCTGCTCGATGGTTTTGAGCGGCGCAATGTGCCGCATCAGGACTGGCAGGGCGAACACGTCGGCAAATTCCTCCACGCGGCCACCCTCGCCTGGCAGAACACCCATGACCCCGCCCTCAAAACGAAACTGGACCGCGTCGTCGCCCGCCTGCTCAAAACACAGGAACCGGACGGTTATTTAGGCACGTACCCCGCCAACAAACGCTGGACAAGCTGGGACGTGTGGATTCACAAGTACGACCTGCTTGGACTGCTCACGTATTATCAGTACATACAGGAAAGGAAAAGGAAACGGAAACGGAGAAAAGAGAAGAAGGCAGGGCAGGGAACAGAAGACAGAAGACAGGAGCCGCATCCACAATCGGCAAACGAGCAATCGGTGAATGCTGAACACCAACACCAGACACCCGACACCCGTTGCACTAACCACCCACCACCGACTACCAGCTCACCGCAGTTCTCACCGCTTGCCGCCGGATTGGCGACCTGCTGATTGCGACCTTTGGGGATGGGGCGGGGCAGCGCGATATTAACAAGTCGGGCGAGCATGTGGGCATGGCTCCCGACAGCATTTTGGAAGCGATTGTTTTGCTGTACCGGGCGACGGGGGAAGCGCGGTACGAGCGGTTTGCGCAGTACATTGTAAGCCATTACGACGCACCGGGCGGGCCGGCTATTCTTGCCAGTTTGGAGAAAACGCAGTCGGTGCGCAAGGTCGCCAACGCCAAAGCCTACGAAATGACTTCCAATTTCAACGGCATTTTGGAACTGTACCGCGTGACGGGCGACAAGCGCCTGCTGGCCGATATGCGGACAGCCTGGCAGGACATTGTGAACAACCGTCTGTACATCACGGGCAGCGCGTCCTCGTATGAGCATTTTCAGGATGATTTTCACCTGCCCAACGCCCAAACCGCCAACATCTGCGAAACGTGCGTAACGGTGACGTGGGAGCAGATGAACCTGGAACTGCTGCGCCTGACCGGGGAAGCGCAATTCGCCGACCAATTGGAAACCGCCGTTTACAACCATCTGCTTGGGGCGCAAAAGCCGACGGGGGATGATTGGGCATACTACACGCCCCTGGAAGGCCGCAAGCCCTACGATGCCGCCACGACGTGCTGCCACTCATCGGGGCCGCGCGGCATTGCCCTGATCCCGGAATTCGCCACCATGACGAGCGCGGACGGCGGGCTTGTGGTGAATATCTACAACAGCGGCACGGCAACGCATATCCTCAATGGCTCCGATAATTCCGCCGCCGCTCCCGGCATCGCGCCGGGTAAAATGTCGTTTCGCAATACGGTTACACTGACGCAGGAAACCCACTACCCGCTCGATGGACTGGTGAAACTGACCGTTGCCCCGACTCGCGGCGGCCAGAAGTTTCCCATACGCCTGCGCGTGCCCGCGTGGTCGAATGTGCAATCCCTGCGCGTCAACGGCAAAAGCGTTCGGCTGGAACCACTGGCAAGGGGGGCGCAGTACGTCACGCTCAATCAGGCGTGGAAGAAGAACGACAAAATCGAATTGAACCTGGGCGTACCGATCAAACTGGTATTGGGCGATCACGAAAACGAAGGTAAAGGCGCGATCATGGCCGGCCCGCTGGTGCTGGCATTGGATTCCGCCCTGAACGCCGCGCCCCTGAAACGGCTGGAACTGGCAACCGACAACCCGACCAATTTCAAGCTGCTGCCGACAACGCAGACTCGTTCCTATCCTTACCCGGTTTTCACCGTAGAGGGGCATATCGCGGGGCAAAAGGAAGTCACGCCCCTGCTGCTGAACGCTTACGCGGATACGGGCGGGGATGGCAAAAGCCGTTACGAGGTGTGGATACCCCTGCCGGGACACGCCACTGCGGGCGGGCTGTCCGTGTTCAGCGGGGGGGTAATGAGCGCGTCCCGCACAGGCAATCAGTTTGAGAGCATTACGGACGATGACGCGAGTACGTTCGCCGTCACCTACAACAACCGCCGCATGGAGCAGGATTGGTTTGCCGTGACAGCCGACAAACCCGTCATTATCAACCGGGTCGCGTTTATGCATGGCAAAGCGTTCCATGACGGCGGCTGGTTCGATGCCTCAGACGGTAAGCCGCAAATTCAGGCGCAGTCCACGCCCGGCGGCGCCTGGAAAACCGTTGCTATTTTGGACACTTACCCGGCCACAACCGCGACAAACGCGAAGGGGTTGAAAAACGGTCAGGAGTTCAGCGTCACGTTCGCGCCCATTGCCGCCGTAAGCGTTCGCGTGGTAGGCAAGCCGGCCTGTGGCGACAATCCCGCGCAATCCTTCGCCTCCTGCGCCGAATTGCAGGCGTTCGCGCCGCCATCAAAATAGTTTTTCTGAACCACCTGAAACCATAGAACCCTAAAACCTTAACACCCTAAAACCCTTTTTCTTCGGACACGCTGGCGCGCAGAAGCTGCTGTGGCGCATCCTCCGGGGCAACCATTGCGCCGCGCAGCAGCAGTTCGGAAGGCGTGTCATGAGCGGAAGAGGCGCGCAGGAGGGTGGAACTGACGCTTTGCTGCTGCGCCGTTGTGTCCAGAAATTGCCGGGTTTCGGTGGCAAGGTTACGGATGCGCGTATTGCGCTGCGAAGTTGCAGGCAAGTCCATCAGGCGCTCGACGGCGGGAATGGCGGCATGGTCGCCCACTTGCTTTAAGGCTTCCAGAATGGCCGTGATGAGGGTCTCCTGCGAACGGACGTTGCGCGGGCGCAGGATGTTGTACAAATTGGCGCGCTGCCGGGGATTGAGCAGGTTGCCGTCGGACGCGGTCAGGCGCGGCAGCAGGCGTACCAGCGCTGAAGACGCGATGCCGCGTATACTCGTGTCCGGCCATTCCAGCGCTTCCGCCAGTGTGCCAACGCCCCGCACATCGTCCATTTGCGCCAGTTTTTGGGCTTCTTCCGACTGCCGCAGGGACAGCGTGAAGCGGTGCAATTGGGTGGAAAGCAGGCTTAAAATCGCCCAGGAAGCGCCCAATTTCCAGTTATGTCCCCATGTTGAGAAGGCCATGTACGCGGTATACGGCACGATGCACAGCCACGAGGCCAGCAGAAAGCCTATCCTCATGCCAGGATTGCTGTGCCTGCGCTTTTCCTCTTCCAGTTTTTCCAGTTGTTCGCTGACTTTTTTGTTGACCGCCCGCGTTCCCGAAGACTGCGCAATGGTTTCCGCCGGGGCTTGAATGGGTTGGCCCTGCGCCTGCATCCGCGCCGCGTGTTCCGCTTCCAGCCGCGTTTCCAATTCCAGCAGGGATTTGCGCGCGGCATTGCGCACTTTGCGCTTCGCGCCCGGCCAGGCCCAATCATGCGCCAGACGATCCACAATGGGAACCGCTTCCTGATCGCCCACACTGGCCCACGCCGCCAGAATAGAAAGGTTCAGATGGACTGTCGCGCCGCCGATTGGCGGCCAGTTTCTGGTTCAGGATAGCGCGATGCTCCGCGTTCAGCAGGGGCGCGTCCTCAGAACGCAGGCGTGGCAACAGGCAGGCCAGAATCTGCGCAGACACGCCCTGCACTCGCGTGTGCGGCGAATTGATAGCTCGCGTCAGGGGCGCGACCCAGCGTAAATCGAAGGGAGCCATGTTCAGCGCGTCGCGGGCATGCGCTTTGACGGTATGGACGTGGCCGGCTTTCCTGAAAGCCGCCAGCAACAGGGAGCAGGTAATCAGCATCCATCCATTTGTGGAAATCAGGGACGCAAAAATGCCGATACTCGCCACAAACGTCAGGAACGGCCACAGTCCGGCGAACCGGGAAGGCGTATGCACCAGATGCGCCAGCTTCTGCCAGATGGCCGCGTTCACCGTTTCCGCCTGCATCATTTCTGCCGTCTGCGTTGTCGGCGCAAACACCGATCCCGGCGGCGCGAACAGGGAACCGGCAGAGGCAAAGGGGGCAAGCGCGTGGGCATCGGCGGCAAGCGCCGCCTGCGCTTCTAGGGGAGAAAGCGCCGGATTGGGGTCGGCAACCGGCGACTTATAAACGGGATGCGGATACGCTGTGGAAGGCGTGACAACAGGAACCGTTGAGGACGGCAGGGTTACGGGCGATTCTTCCGTATTCTCTATCGTATTTAAGGCGAGCGGCGACTGCGGCGCGCGCCCCAAAGTCGTATCGGTTTCTTTTCGGTCCATGCAAATATCCAATTCTGAGAACAGCCGCGAATAAACGCGAATGAACGCGAATATACCATCCTTTTTCGACGTTGCCCCGTCAAATCCTTCCTGCAAACGTTTGGAGGAAGCAGAATTTTGCAGAGCGTACCTTTTAGACGCTTCAACGCCTACCATCTGAACACCTGAACTGAGGAGAATTTTATGCGACACCGTTTCTTACTGCCTGTCGGCATTGTATGCGCCTGCGTTATTTTTGCGCCGCGCGTTCAGGCCGAGACTGCCGCCACTGCGCGTAAAACGATTCAGGCCGCTTACGATAAAGAAAACGCGGCAATCGCGAAAAAAGATTTGGCGGGCGCGTTTGCTGCCGATGCGCCGGATTTTATGGCGGGGGATAAGCAGGGGCATCAGGCGGCTTTGCGCGACCTGAAGCCGCAGATGCAAACGGTTTTTCAAAACTCTACATCCCTGAAAGCCACGACCCTGATTCAGAAATTCGCTTTCAAGGGCAATCAGGCGACGGTGACAACCAAAGTCCGTACCGTCATCAACTTAAAGGCTCCCAAAGGCGGCAAGCCGTCCAAAGCCACGGTTGACAGCGTGGAAGAAGATTTGTGGGCCAAAAACATGGGACAATGGGTGCGCCGCATTTCCACCGTGCTTTCGCAGACCATGACCAAAGACGGTAAGCCGTTCAGGGGTTGATAGTTGATAGTTGATAGTTGAGATGCCTTCGCCAACAAGTATTTTCCGTGATGCTTCTTCTGGCGTTCGCAGGGTATCATTGGGGAGTTGAATCGTGGTTCGCGTAGACAACCGGAAGCGAGCCAACACTATCAACTATCAACTATCAACTAAGGACTACTTTCATGGCTTACGACGTATTCGGCATGTGTAACCCGCTGTATGATATTCAGGCGGAAGTCAGCGACGCGCTGCTGCGCGAAACCGGGTTTCAAAAGGGCGGCATGTTTCTCATCGAGTCCGAGCAGCAGGATGCGCTTGTCGGGCATATCACGCCCTACATTGTCAACGCGGCATCGGGCGGATCGGGCGCGAACACGATGATCGGGCTGGCGCAACTGGGCGGCAGCGCGTGTTATGCGGGCAAAATCGGGCAGGACGCGCATGGCGAACTGTACACGGCGAAATTGCAGGAAAAGAACGTGACCGTCAGCGTGGGAACGGGGCAGGGCACAACGGGCATTTGCGTGGTGCTGGTCACGCCGGACGCGGAGCGGACGCTTTGCACGTATCTGGGCATTTGCCGCGAACTTGGGCCGGGGGATGTGGCGCTGGACGCCATTCGCCAGAGCAAGTACATTTATGTGACGGGCTACCTGTGGGACACCGATTCGCAAAAAGAGGCCGTGCTGCTGGCGATGCGAACGGCAAAAGAAGCGGGCGTGAAGGTGTCGCTGAGTCTGTCCGACCCCTTCTGCGTGAACCGGCACAAGGCGGACTTTCTGAACATCACCCGCGAGTACGTAGACCTGCTCATCGGCAACGACGAGGAAGCGCAGCAATTGACGGAAACGGACAACCCGCATGACGCCATACGCGCCACGTCGGATTTGTGCGATATGGCGGTGGTGACGATGGGCGCGCGGGGCGCGCTGCTGCGTCGCGGCAATGAGATCGTGGAAGTGGCGGCGTACAAAGTTCAGGCCATTGACACAACGGGCGCGGGCGATATGTACGCGGCGGGCATTTTGTACGGCCTGACGCACGATTTGCCGCTGGAAAAAACGGGCAAGCTGGCCGCGTATCTGGCCGCGCAGGTGGTGGCGCATCTCGGCCCGCGTTTGGAAACTCTTGATGCCGAAGCCGTCGCCGCCATTTGCGCCTGAAGCCAATCCCATTCAGCCGCAAATACACGCACATTGACGCGAATGAGCCGTCAACTTCAACCATTGAAATTCGGCATGAGAAGAAGCGTGGTTCCGGCAAAGGAAACTCTGTCGTTATGGGTAAACAGATCGCATTTGGATGGTACGGCGGGAAGTTCAGTCATCTGGATTGGCTGCTGCCGTTGCTGCCGGAAACGCCGCATTTTTGTGACGTTTTCGGCGGCTCGGCAGCCGTTCTTATCAACCGCCTGCCTTCGCCCATAGAAACCTACAACGACATTGATAAGGAATTAGTCAACTTCTTTCGCGTGTTGCGCGACCAGAAGGAAGCCTTGATTGAAGCCATCGGCCTGACCCCCTTTTCTCGTGAAGAACTTGCCCTTGCCAGTTCCAAAGAGGTCAACAAAGGAGTTGAGAAAATTTCTGATCTGGAACGCGCCCGGCGCTTTTTCGTGCGGGCGCGGCAGGTACGCACAGGATTGGCGCAGACAGCAAGCGCGGGCCGATGGGCGCATTGCGTTTTGACCAGTCGCGCGGGCATGGCTGGAGCCGTTTCGCGTTGGCTGGGCAGCGTGGAAGATTTGGCTCCCATCGCGCAGCGCCTTCTCCGCGTTCAAATAGAAAACGCGCCCGCTCTGGAAGTTATTCAGAGGTACGATACCGAACAAACGCTCTTTTATTGTGATCCTCCCTACTTGCACAGCACACGCGGCGATTCCAAAGCCTACGCGCATGAAATGACGGACGATGAACACCGTAAACTGGCCGTTGCGCTGCATACCGTCAAAGGTAAAGTGGCTTTGTCCGGCTACCATTGTCCTTTGATGCAGGAACTATATTGTGACTGGAACTGCATCGAAGCCCCTGCCAAACTATGTCATTCCGTGAAAACCCTGCGCACTGAAGTTCTCTGGACCAATTACGATCTTCCCACACTTCTGTAAAGAGAGTTTCCAATGCCGACCCCGCCGGAGATACTTGCCAGTGCTTTTGCGCGCGCTCAAAATGCCGATGAACACGCTCTGATTGACAATGCAGAGGTTACGCGGCGCATCGAACTGGTATGCAGAAACCTAACAAACCGCGCTCTGGCGCGAGTTCTTCTTGCCTGCGCTCTGGCAAAAGTTTATAAGCCGGATGTGGATATTCGCAAGCCCTACACGCAGATTGGCAATCCTGACGCTTACTCCGGGCGCGCGTATGATGAAACTTATATCACATCTTTTGTTTTTGAACACAATCTTCCCTGTAACCAAACAACTGCTTTTCTGACGCCCGCTCTGCGCAATAGAAATGCAACGCTTACTGTACAGACAAATTTAGTCGGGCGACCTCCGACGCTTTATCAGGCTGTGCTGGAACTGCTGAACGATGTTCATACGCAAGTTATCTCTGCCGAAGACTTGTTAGCAGAAACGATGCGCTGGCTACTGGTTGTTCAAGCAGAAAAGCGCAAGCGCATGGATGCCTTACTGGTAAGTTTGCGCTCGGCAGAAGGCGCGGTTCCGCTTTCAGCGGAAGCAATCATCACTTTGATTGCGCAGCACTTGCAGTGTCGGGGAGCAAGCCGCCTGCCTGTTCTCATTGTTGCCGCCGCGTATAAAACTGCTGAAGCGCAGCTTGGTGAACGCATCTTACCGCTACAAGGCCACAATGCTGCCGATAGGCAAACGGGAACGGTTGGCGATGTCGAAATTACTCTGGTCAGTGACGATAATGTTGTCACTGGCTATGAGATGAAAATGAAGAAAGTGACGCGCGAAGATGTTGATATTGCGCTCCAAAAAATTGTAGCGCGCGGCATACAAAACTACATTTTCATCACCACGGAAGCTGCTGAAGCAGAGGTTCAGGAGTACGCCGCCAGTCTTTACGAAGCGACAGGAGGAGTTGAGATTGTGGTACTGGACTGTTTGAGTTTCCTGCGCTACTTTCTGCATCTCTTCTATCGTTTGCGAAGTCAGTACGTAGATGTTTACCAGTCGCTTGTGTTGGCTGAACCGGACAGCTCTGTAAGCCAGCCGCTAAAAGAAGCATGGCTTGCGCTGCGGCAGGCGGCGGAGAGTGACGCATGACAACCTATTTGGAAACCGAGCGGCTGCGGATACGGCAGTTTACGCCGGAGGATGTTGACAATCTGGTGGAACTGGACAGCGACCTGGAGGTACGCCGCTTTCTCGACATGCCCAATGCGCCGACACGTGAAGAGGCGCAGCAAACTCTTGCCCGGTTTATGGACTGGTATGCGAAAGGCGAGATGTACGGGTATTGGGCGTTGGAGGAGAAAGCAAGCGGCGCGTTCATTGGGTGGTTCCATTTTCGTCCGTTTCGGTCCAATCCTCAGGAAATCGAACTCGGCTACCGGCTGAAACAAGCGTATTGGAACCGGGGGTATGCAACGGAAATGTCACGCGCGCTGCTGCGCAAGGGGTTTGAGGAAGCGAACTTGCCGCGCATTGTAGCGGTCACGCTGGAAGCCAACCTCGCGTCGCAGCGCGTGATGACCAAACTTGGCATGACACTGGAAGAACGCTATCTGTACGACAATCGCCTGCCCGCCGTGAAGTACGGCATCAATCGGGGTGATTGGTGACTGGTGATTGGTGGTTGGTTGCTTGTTCCCGAAAAATGCTTCTCTGATTTAGTCAGCAATTAAATTATTCAAGAATCAGTCACCAACACCAATCACCAACCACCAGCCTCTATCAACCGCGCGGACTCCGCGACGTTGTAAACCTCTGTATTGCCGATACGCGCCTGTCCCCAACTCTCGTGAACGTGTCCGCAAATGACGAGGCGAGGCGCATGGCGGGCGATGTATTCGGCAAGAGCGGGGGAACCGTAGTTTTCCTTGCCACGACCAATTACCCATCCGCCGGTGTCAAGTGTGCCATACGGCGGGCTGTGCGAAATGAGAATGTCTACGGCTTCAAACTGGAACGCCGCTGTTTCCACCGCTTCGTCCGCCGTCATGTAATCCCATTGTTCCGCCAGTTCCGGGAGGGTGTAGCAGGTGGACAGGCTGACGCCGCGCCATGTGAAGCCCTCATGCGCGATTGTACGGTTCAGCAGGCAGGTTACGTTGTCGGGCGAGCCGAATGTGGAGGCCGTGACGCCGATGTCGTGATTGCCGGGAATCCAGAAGGTCACGTAGCGCTGCCCTAAATCGGTCAGCCACCACCGCGCAGCCGCAATGCCGCTCGGACGCCGCATCCCGTAGTTGGTCAGGTCGCCCGCAACCACGCACACGTCGGCGTCGGGCAAATCCTCCACGCGGAATTCGTCAAAGCGGTCATGCACATCGGAAATGGCAAGAATGTTCATGGTGAGAGGTTCGTAAAGTGAGAGGGCATAACAGGCGCAAAAGCGAACCATCAACATTTCGGGTGACTGCTCCACTTGCAAATGCAAGCGGCTTTTATCCCGTCTCAACGGGAACGCTGTGCAGTCCCACAGCGGCAATACCATTCTCCACAAAGTCTTGGAAGCCTTCCGGCACACTCATCTTGAGTGACCGTAATGCCGCATGGAGAATGTTGGTAGCGGCATTGATGTCCCTATTTAGCGACAAGCCGCATTGTGGGCAATCATGCCAACGTTTCGATAGGTTCTTGGGAACATGGCAGCCACAACCGGAACACATCTGACTGGTGCCGCATGGATTTACAGCCATCATCTGCCGACCGGCTCTTGCAGCCTTCTCCGACAAAACGCGATGGAACAAAGCCCATGCCGCATCCCCTATGCTCTTGGCAAGGCAATGGTTGCCTTGCATGTTTTTGATACGAAGATTTTCAACCGCAATGAATCCAAAGCGGTTGACCAACTTTCTGGCTGTTTGATGCGCAAAGTTGTGTCGGCGGTTTCGGATGCGCTCATGGATGCGACGTACCACTTTTTGCGCCTTCGCTCTCGCCTTGCTGCCCTTTTTCTGCTTATTGTGCTTGCGTTGAGCGGTCGCAAGAGCCTTTTCTTCCTTGCGGAAGAAGCGGGGATTGTCTACAAACTCTCCATTTGAAAGCGTGGCAAACTTTGACAAGCCAACGTCTATGCCAACCTGTTCCTGACTTTCCGTAAGTTCTTCTTTTTGTACTTCGTAGCATAAACAGGCGTACCATTTATCACCCTGTCGCCGAACCGTACAGGTTTTCAGTATTCCCTCCACTCGCCGATGCACGACTGCTTTGATAACGCCAATTTTGGACAACGTGACAGTGTTGTTTTCAACAGTAAATCCCCTCTGCGGATAGCAGAAACTATCATACTGCTGTTCGCTCTTGCTGCGCGGATAACCGGGCCTGTCGCCTTTTTCAATTCTGCGAAAAAACGCGGAATAGGCCAACTCAACCCGTCGTACTACATCTTGCAGGGTCTGACTGAAAACGGCGCTCAACTCCGGGTGCGCGGGAGAAAGGTCGGAGGTAAATTGCTTCTTCCATATTGGTAAAGCCGCTTGCTGCTCGTGGCGCGATACAGACTTATGTTCCGTTTCCCAGGCATACTTACGCCAATGAAGAAGCGAGTTGTATACTTCGCGGCATATATTCAGCGTCCGCCGCAAAATGGTTTCCTGCGCCGCAGATGGATACAAGCGAATTTTAGAACACAGGTGAAACAGCATCAGAAACGTTCCGGTTATGAGAGCGCAATCTTGATGTAATAAACAACAATTCACGCAAAATTAGGAAAGTGTCTGCCAAACAATAAATCGGCATAGCGTTCTTCCTACCCTTACTATGAAGTAGAAATTTCACTATGCCGATGGGGAGTTGGTACTCCCTGTGATGGACTCGAACCATCAACCCTTCGGTTAACAGCCGAATGCTCTGCCATTGAGCTAACAGGGATCATGTTTCATTCGCACTCATAAAGTTGATTCCGATGCAGTTGACTGCTTAAAACCCCCTTCTAAGGTTGGAAATATGATAGCACAGACCGCCTTATTCTGTCAAGCTGAAAGTTTGCGCATTTGCCTGAGCGTTGACGCCGAATTGCGCGATATGCTATACTTCCCCGTTTGCGAACGCGCCAGAGTCGGCGCGTTTGCCGCTTTGTGCCGTCTGCAAATCGTAAAGATAGATAGAAGCGCGGCGCAATCCACTCCATTGCCATCAATCGTCACCAGTGTTCTCAGGCGCGGCAGGGCCATTCACTGCCCTGCACATTTATTCAGGAGCCGGGATGTGAGCGAAGCAGCAAAAGAGGGAACAGGAAACAGGGAACAGGGAACAGGAGCAGAGGATTCATCCTTCATCCTTCATCCTTCATCCTTTTCTGCCCCCCTCAACCCTGCCTCTGTAATTGCCGAGCCGCCTGTCGCGCCCCGTCGGGTGGGCGAGATTGATGTGAGTAAGACGGAGACGAGCGCGCCGCTTACCAATACCGAAATTGACGCGGTTGTGGGGCGATTGTTTGCCGCGCAGCCGAAGGAGCAACCTGAAATGGCCGCAGTGGGAGAGTTTGACGCCGATGTCATTGTGATCGGGTCGGGGCCGGGCGGGTACGTGTCCGCTATTCGCGCCGCGCAATTGGGCGCGCGCGCGGTGTGCATCGAAAAAGCCGCAACGGAATGGGGCGGAACCTGCCTCAATTGGGGCTGCATCCCCACCAAAACCATGATCGCCAGCGTGGAGCGCCTGCACCACGCGCAGCATGCCGCCGACTTCGGAGTGGTTATCAACGGCGAAATCGGTTTTGATTTTAACAAGATGATGACGCGCAAAACCAAAGTGGTGACGACCCTGCGCGGCGGCGTACAAAGTCTGCTGAAAAGCAACCACGTTCGCAGCATCGTGGGCACGGGCAAATTGATTGACGCCAATACAGTCGAAGTGACAACCGAGGACGGCAAAACGGAGCGTATCACGACGCAAAACGTGGTTCTGGCAACGGGTTCGGTTCCCATTCTGCCGCCCATTCCCGGTTTGGAGCGCAAGGCGGAAGACCCGCGCGGGCAAAGCAGCAACGGCATCTGGACTTCCGACGAAGCGGTGTCGGCTGTAGACTGCCCGAAGCGCATGTTGATTATGGGCGCGGGGGCGGTGGGATTGGAGTTCGGGTTTACGTTTCGAGGATTGGGCGCGGAAGTGACAGTGGTAGAAATCGCGCCGGAAATTCTGCCTACCGGGGATCGGGAAATCGCAGCGGAACTGCGCAAGTCCCTGAAAAAGCAGGGCATCAACATTCTGACCGGGCATAAAGTCACCAATGTCGCGCACGAAACCGGCGGCAAGGTCGTTACCATTGAAAGCGCGGACGGCAAAACGCAGACGCTGGAAGTGGACGTTGTTCTCGTGGGCGCGGGCCGCAAGCCATTTTTTGAGGGCGTCGGTCTGGAAAACGCGGGCGTCGAAGTGATTAAGGAAGGTCCGCTGTCCCGGCGCGGGGTGGTCGTCAACGAGTACCTGCAAACCAACGTGCCCAACATCTACGCGATTGGCGACGTGACCGGCAAAATGCTGCTGGCGCACTTAGCCTCGCACATGGGCATTGTCGCGGCGGAGAATGCGATGGGGCATTGCGTGAAGATGGACTACCGGGCCGTTCCCGCGCCCATTTACACCAGCCCCGAAGTGGCGTCTGTCGGCCTGTCCGAAGAAGAAGCGCGGGATCAGGGTTACGACGTGAAAACGGGCCGCTTCCCCTTCCGCCCGCTTGGACGCGCCATGGCATTGGGCGAAACTGAAGGCATGGTCAAAGTGGTCACGGAAAGCAAATATGGCGAACTGCTCGGCGTTCACATCGTCGGCCCTTACGCAACCGAAATGATCCACGAAGCCGTAATCGCCATCAAAATGGAAGCCACCATTGAGGAAATGATGACCGCCATCCACGCGCACCCGACGCTTTCCGAAGCGGTGGGCGAAGCCGCGCTGGATGTGCGCGGCGAAGCGCTGCATAAGATGAAGAAATAGGAGATGATAAACCGCGAAACACACGAACTACACGAAAAAGAACAAAAGGAGAATAGACAGGATTAACAGGATTAGAAGGATTAAACAGGATTACACAACAGGCGGGAATCGCCTTTTGATGGTTTTATCCGTGTTTCTCCGTGTCCTCCGTGTTCTCCGTGGTTTGCAGTTTTGTTTTGGTTCTTTTTCCGTTTATTTCGTGTGTTTCGCGGTTCTTACTGTATGAGGAAGGGTGGACGGGATGCGAACAGGAACGGATTGGACGCGGCGCAGGACGCTGCAATGGCTGGCGACGGGCGCGTTGGCGTTTGCCGGATTGGCGGGCTGCAATAACAACGGCGGCGATCAGAAGGCGGCTTCGGATGGCGGCGCGAGTTCGGCAGGAAAACCGGGCGCGACAACGCCATCCACAGGTGGCGGCAAATCGGTGCGGGCGGCGATTGTGCTGGATACGGGCGGCATAGACGATAAATCGTTTAATGCGGCGGCGGTGGCGGGACTGAATCAGGCGAAAGCCGAGTTTCACCTGAGCGACAACGACGCCCGCTGGGTCGAAGTCCAAAAACCCGTCCGAATACAAGCAGAAACTCAGCGCGTTTGCCAGTCAGGGGTACGATGTTGTGTTCGCGGTGGGCTACAAAATGGAGGACGCGCTGAAAGAAGTGGCGGCGCAGTTCCCCAACGTCAAATTCGCCATCGTGGACGGCAGCGCGCCCGAAGGCGCGCAGAACTGCTCCGCGCTCCAATTCAAGGAGCAGGAGGGCACGTTTCTGGCGGGCTATCTGGCCGCGTTGGTCAGCAAAACGCATACCATCGGGTTTGTGGGCGGCGAACAGGGCGCGCTGATCGGCAAATTCGAGGCCGGCTACAAAGCGGGCGCGAAAACAGCGGGCTTAAACCCGGATACGCAGGTCAAAGTAGCGTATACGGGGGATTGGAACGACCAGAGCAAGGGCAAAAGCCAGGCCATGCAGGAGTTCGGCGCGGGCGCAGACATCATCTTTCAGGCGGCGGGCAAAGCCGGCTTGGGCGTGATACAGGCGGCAAGCGAAAAAGGAACCGGGTTTTACGCGATTGGCGTGGATCAGGATCAGGACGGCGAAGCGCCGGGGCGCGTCCTGACGAGCATGGTCAAGCATGTGGATACCGCCGTCTATGATACGATCAAGAAGGTGCAGGCGGGGCAGTTCGCGCCCGGCGCGCACGTTTACGACCTGAAAGAAGGCGGCATCGGCCTGTCGGAGATGAAGCACACCAAACAGGACATTCCCGCCGATGTGCTGGCAAAACTGGAAAAGGTGACGAAGATGGTTGCAGACGGTCAGATCGTCCCGCCGTCCAAAGTAGAAGACGTGGCTGCGTTCCAGCCCCCGAAACTGTAATAGTCCTCAGACCCGCCCCTTCTCCCAATTGTGGGAGAAGGGGAAACACCTCATCATAAACCCTGCAAAGTACAGCGCTTGCGTTACGGAAGGACGATTATCGTAAGGAATTCGGCTAAGCGGCGGGCGCTAAAAGTTGGTAGTTCCTGTATCTCTATCAACTACGAACTATCAACTATCAACTGCTTAGTTCTTGTCCGGCTGCACATTCTCGGCGAGAATCACCATGTCCTGATAGTCGAAGTCCCGCCAGTCTTCCCAGCATAACAGAACTGCGCCCGTGTCCGCGCCGCCCTGCCAATGCCCGGTATTGCCGCCCTCTGTTACCCACGTTCCGCCCTTGCGCGCGGGCAGGGCCAGCAGATGCGGCGCATGGTCGGCATTGGCCTGCGGCACGGAAGATAACGCGCCGGTATGCAAAATGTTGCCAGGATCGTTGAGGTAGAAACGCAGGGAGTCTGCCACCCGCCAGGTACAGGAAGCCCCCTCGGTTGCCGAAATCCAACAGGTGTTCCGGTTGTGGTCCGGCGAAAGGATAGCCTCCTTTACGCCGCGCTCGTCGGTCACGCCAAATTCCAGGCTGCCGCCAAGCATTGCCTGCTCGCTTACTTTGGTAAAGCGCGGCAGCTTCACGCTATGAAAACTCGTCGCCGCCAGCGAATCATCCCCGGTACTCCGGCGGTAATTCGTCCAACGCAGCAGGGTATGCCCCCCGTACACGGCAGGAACGTTCACGGTATACCCCAGCCGATCCAGCGTTTCCTGCAGGCTGACTTCGTTCATTTCATTGCCGTTGTCCTCACTGAGGTTTACAGCGGGCGGCGTTTCCGGCACAGCCATAAAGGGATACCGGGTTTGTACGCGCGCATGAAATGCCAGGGTCATCAGGCCGCAAGGAACAAGGATCGCGCCTGCAATGGCGGCAGTGACAAGCGTTCGAGCGGGACTTGCAAAATGAAGCATGGGTGTTTTCCTTCCGTAATAGCGTTTCGATATTCGCGTTCCAAAATGCAGGATGAAGCGACGATTATTGTTGCCATACGGCTTAAAATGCGTCTGGTTTCGTGAATGGGTAAAATGGATACTATTTTGGTGTTGCGGGTTTTGGATACACTTATTCAAAAGTGTGCAGGGAAGGCTTTGAAAGAACAGAGATGAATCCTTTACAGCAGGCGTTTGTGGAAGCGTTCAAAGCATGGGACAGCGCGGCGATGGCGAACGCGCTGGCTGCCATGCTGGAAGCGTTCGCCGGGAAGCCGTTGAGCGAGGAAACGCGGCAGGAGATCGGCTGGCAATGCCGGGAACTGCTGTATAACATGCTGCTGCATCCCAGTAATGGCGGCGGCCTGATGGTTCCTGAAATCCCGGCGCATTTTATAGCAGGAACGGGTATCGGGCGAACAAAACAACCGGAAACCGGAAGATACTCCAGCCTGACGCTGCATGTTACGCTGAGCGGGCAGGAAGCGCAATCCTTGAAAACGCGCTGGCAGGAAATGGACTTTGCCGCCGGTGACATTGTTGTAGCGCGGGAAGAAGTAAAAACACCCACGCCGCTCAAAGGCGAACCCGGCTATGTGAGCTACGACCCTGAACAGCCGAGTATTCACCGTCCGCAGGGAAACTTGCAGGCCGCCGTATCCAATACTTACGCTTACGCTCTTTCCGTGGAAGCGGGAGCCGACAGCCCTTACTTACAGCGTTACCGCGCAGGTGAATGTAAGCAGGTTTGGGATGAGTTGACGGCGTTGGGCGATGCGGCGCGCAAGCCTGATATACTGCCTCATGCCGTTGCCGTTGCGCGGGAAACCATGCAGCGTTGCCGGATCAATGTGGAACAAATCTACGCCCGGCTGAAGAGAGAAGAGTACCATTTTCGTAACCCCGATGAGGTTTTTACGCCACCTAAAGACAACATTTTGCAGCGCATTGCCGATCTGGAACAGAGCGTCGGGCCACTGCCGCTTTCGCTGTGCGCGTGGTACGAACTCGTCGGCGCGGTCAACTTCATGGTGGATACAGAAGCCCTCGGTGACTATGTTGGTTATTCCGACCCCTTAACCATATTCCCGGCGGTATACACGCTGGATTACGACGAGGAGAACTGGTATCGAGAGCGATATAAATGTGACCTCGCGCCGGACTTTTACCACAAGGATGATGTCAGCGGTGGTCCCGCCTACTGCCTGTATTTGCCGGATGCAGGGATGGACGCTTTTTTCGACAATGAGCCACACCAGACAACGTTTGTCAACTATTTACGTATCACGTTCGGACACGAAGGCTTTCCCGGCGACCCGAAGCGCGGTTCCTCCCCTTTGCTCTCCTCCCCTAACGCGCTCCTGCCCATCTGAATTTTACCTGACTTCATA
>CAWIEK010000048.1:0-146552 GCA_963835065.1 uncultured Chthonomonadaceae bacterium
GCGCATTTACGGCTAATTTTTTTTCTTTTTCCGCGAGTTTCTGCGCGCTTCTTGTCGTCAGAAAGGAGCTTCCCAGCAGAGCGAAAACAACAGAGAGCAAGGTTCCTGCCAGCGCCATGCCTCTCCAAAAGGCTATTCGTTGCCGCCGCACTTCCGCGTTGGGCATGTTCGTCCGTATCCATTCTCTGTCGAAAACGCGAAAATAGATTTGGTTCCGAACGAACAAGCGCCCATTGACGACGCGCACGATCCCGGACAGGCGCACAACCGCCATGTTCGGGTTGGTCGGGTCGTAACGCATTGCCCGCAAGCGGTTGCGGGCGCGCGCATAAATATCCAGCATGGCGGCAATGTCCGCATTGCTGCGCAGCAGGCGATTGCGAACAAAGGCCAGGTTGTCATCCGTTTCGCGCGCCTTGCGGCTGAGAAACAGTTCGTCGCACTGCTTATCTACGTCGTGGGGCGTCAGGGAACCGCGACACTCCGAGAGGGCGCGGCACAAGCGCTGCGTCATATAGGGCTGCCCGCCTGTCCAGGAAAGGACGCGCTGCAGCAGGCGCGTGCCTGTGACAGCATCTTCATCCAATCCTTCAGCCAGGGGCGCGGCTTCTTCCAAAGTGAAGTCCGCCAGTTCGATACGCCGCCCGATATTGAACGGCGTGGTGCGCGGGTCCTGAATCAGATCGCTCGGCGTGGCGACACCGAGCAGGCAAAACGTCAGCCGTTTCAGGTCCGGCTCCTGCGTCCGGCGGTTGTAACACTCGCGGATGCCCGCAAAGAATTCGTCGGTGGAAAATCCCAGACTCAGCACCGCGTCAATTTCGTCTATAAAAATAACAATGCTGCCATCCAGTTTTTTGAGCGCGACCTCACGAATAGCGGCCATCCAGCGCTGCATGGGGCCAATCGCTTTGTTTTCGCGCCAGAAGTCTATAAGATCATCTTCCAGTTCGATTTGTTCGGCAAGCCGGCGCAGCAACCCGTAGTACCATTGCTCCACAGTCAAATTCTGGCCGATTTCCGTCAGGTCAATGACCGCGACGTGATATTTCTCCAGGCGCAACTGTGTGGCCGTCCGAACCATCAGGCTGGACTTGCCCATTTGCCGACTGGTCAGCATGTAGCAAAGCAGGCCTTCCCGTAACGCGCTGATCAAGTGCTTGTCGGCCTGGCGCGCGACATAGGAACGCGCGCCGAGCTGCAGTGTGCCTCCCGTAACGTAAAAAGATGGCGCGCGTTCGTTGGTGACGGCTTCAGTAGTCATAGCGCTTTTTCCTGACGGCGTTGACAGTAACGTGAGACTAAAGTGAGACTTACATGCGCTTGAGCGTGGTTTTCGCGCCTACATCCTTGCCACTCTTTGAAGTTGCTTTGGCATCATTTATATCTTTGATGACCTGCGGCGTCTTCATAACGGGAACGTTGGCTGCCTCCATGTGGTCCATGGCTCCATCCCCCGCCGCCCATCCCCCCTTACATTCCCGGCACACGGGCTTGTTGTTGGTAAGATTCGTGCGGCACTGGCACATCGCCAGGTGTGAGATGCAGAAGTCGCAGGCCGGGCGGATGCAGCAGGAGACTTTTCCGGCGGCAGTCGCTTTGGCGCGGGTTCTGTTGAGCCTGTTCTGGATAGACTGCGCCGCCGGGAGAGCCGGAATAGTGTTTGCCGCAGACATTTTTGCCGTTGGGGGCTTCTCCTTATGGGAGGAGTCTTTGTCCTGCCAATGCGGGGCGGCCCACACGGAAACGCCGAGCGCCAACGCGGGCAGGCACAGATACAACCCTTTCTTCCGATTTATCATTGCTATCCTCCCTCCGTCCTGCGCGTCCGGCGCGGGCGGAGTATCCCTACAAATAAGTTCGATAAGCGTGAGCCTTACGCCAGGGTTGACAACGCTTCAGGTGGTGGCGAGTACAGGAACAGGCTCATGTTGAAACAAACAAACGTATGAGCGCAGAAGTTCCCTTTCCTGTGTACTTAAAATAAAAAATTGCCGTGATGATACAATCACCCGGCAATCTGTACATGCAGCGCTGCAAGTGGGTAACAACTACGTGCTAACCGGCATTTCTACCAGACATATTATACTCCCAAATCGGGGATTTATTGAAGACTAATTCAAAAATTAATAAAAATTTAATTTAATTGCCTATTTAACCAGTAGCATGGTTAGTATCCGTAAATCAATACGTTCCCGAACGGGTTGCGAAGCCTACCTTTGCCAACGGGATGTGGGGCAAGCAAAGGATAAAGGATGAAGGATGAAGGATGAAGGTAGGTAGAAAAAAGAGTATGTAGAGTCATCGTCGAAATCTTGGCAATACAGCGCTTCCAGCCCGATGTCTCATTGTGTCAAGTTGTAGGAGAGAGGCGTCATGGCCTCAGCAGCGTCAGGGCGAACGGGAGGGGTGGGACATGGGCCTGTACCTCCTTTCCTGAGTAGGTAGTTGTAGTTGATAGTTGATAGTTGATAGGAACTCGAGCGTTCAACCTTCCTGTCTGTATAGTAGACGTTTGTTCTAGTCTTTAGACGGCTGCGTGGGGCAAAGGGTTCGTTTATTTTGCGTTATTTTGCTCTTTTTGCTGTCTTTTTTCTGTTTCTTTTTGGTGAATTGGTTTTGTGGGATTGTTGCTGGATGGTTGCTGTTGGCGTGGTGAGGAACGGGGATGAGGCGCTTGCTTGACGTCTGGAAATCTATCACTTCCCGGTGGGCGCAGCAAGCAACGCCCTTACGTTCGGGAAGTTAAAAATTTAGAAACCTTTCCTCTCGCTCATAATCAAAGCAGGCGGAAAGGCTATTTTGTTGTCAGTATGAGGAAATGCTCAGAGTACGAACGTGTCATAAAATTGTTATTGCTATCATAAGCGGTGACGCCCCATTCAAAAACATCGCCGCGCTGCAAAGGCGGGTCTGCTTTCCATTGGGTTTCTGCGCGTCGAGGACTCGGTTGGTCTTTGGACTGGCGATTGGACAGGCTGCGAATATGAACCTCATAGCTTGCTGCACCCTGCACAGGTTTCCACTGGAAAATCGGCGCATCTTCCTGAATAACGGTTTTTGCCGGAGGATAGGTGAGCGTCAGGGGGAGCATATCATTGTCGGAACTGCCCATCTGCCTTGTATGCGTGGCCTCAGTAAGCAATGCCAGTTGGGGCGCGGAAGGCGCATCATAAGCGGTCGCTGTTTTCGCCTCCCTGTCCGCCTGGCGCGTGGAAGATGTCTGTTCCGCCCATTGCGTTCGCAGGGCAGCGTTTTGCTTTATTTGCCACGCGCTGATCAGCGGCAATGCCACGAGAATTAGACCGACAGCGAGTACAAACGCTTTCCGCTGTAGCGCCGGCCTACTCATAACGCGCCGTGTGTTGTTAAGGGCAGGTACGGAGGCAAAAGCGGGGTCAGCAAGCGCTTGTTTGCACATTTCAGACGCTAAATGGCGCGCTTCCAATACATCAACATACTGTCGGCGGCAATAAGGACAGAAGGCAACATGACTCATCATCTTCGTTGAGACCGAGGCCCTTAACTTTTGCGCGGCGAGTTTGCGCAGCATTTTTAAGTCAGGGCAGTTCGGCGTCGGAGACGTGGGTTGACCATTTTGGGTATGCAGCTCTTTTTCAAACGGCCATAGATTGTTGGTTTCCGGCATTATATTTGATTCCCTTACTACTCTATAATAGACGTCGGCGGACTGGAAAACGTTGGGGAAAAGAGGTTTGTTTCAGCGCAGCTCTTTGATGGTGTCAATGACTATTTTCTTAATACGCTGATGGTAGCGTTCGCGGCACAGTTCCACTGCGGTTTTTTTGATGGTACGCTGACCGAGTTCCACAACAGGCACGGCGTCCGGCTTCTGGCTCAGTGCCACAATCTCCGCATAATCCACGCCTTCCAGAACAAATTTCTGAAAAAGAAAAGTATCGGCGGTGTTCCATCTATCTTCCGGTTTCGCCTGTGCCGCGTTGTTGTTTGCGTGTCTGCCAAGCACAACGTCCGCAAGCACGGGCGCGATGCGCTCCTGATAGCGTTGCCTTGAATAAGTTGCCGTCCCCTTGAAAAACAAAAAACGGGTTTGCCGCAGTTCTTTGCCCCGCGCCACGCGCGCTGAAAACATCCTAAGATCAGTTTCATCCCATTTCGTTTCTGCCTTTTCCTGCATCTTCGCTTCAATGTCAACCTCATCCAGGATAGGTTGTACTTTAGTACTCATACGTTGCCGGAGATTGACCTCTGTCACTTTTGCGTCAGGGACAGCTTCATTAAAGCGTTCCGCTACCTTTTTGTAGGTACAGCCTTCATCCTCATGAAGCATGTATACTTGAAAGTCCAGCGCATCCCACCGTTGCTTTTTATTTTTAATTTGTTCCACTTTTGATTGGACCGCTTCTTTCCTTTGCTGTAAGGAAATTCTTTCCACGACTGCATCTGAAAAAGAAGCTGTTCCGGGCGAAGTCTGTACTATCCCTTTCTGACTTCCGTCACTCACCAACTCAATGATCAAAGCGGCGGTGTCTGCATCTATCTGACGTTTTCTGCGTCTACATTCATCCAGGCAGACATTGACGGCAATCGTGTAAAACCAAGTGCAGAATTCAGCCTCCTCCCGAAATCCGGGTAAACTATTCTTCGCTTTAAGAAGAGTGTCTGCGATAGCATCTTTGGCAGCTTCCTCCGATTTCAGGATTGACTTGCAGAGGTTAGGGAGGCGATTGCCACAGGTTTTGACGAGTTCTCCAAAGGCTTCCCAGTCACCTTGCCTAGCTTTTGCGATAAGTTCTGCTTTCCCTTCTTTATTTGCTTTTTCCACTTTGTCGTCCTTTAAATCAGGGCTGCATCGTATCGTGCAAAGTCATGTTTCTGCTGCTACGAGACATGTACGCCCGCTTATATTCATCGCTTTACGGTAAATTCCTGCCGGAAACGGCGCGCGAAAAGAAATTACAAACTTTTCGGAGAAATCCCTCACAGTATAAGAACCACGCGCCGTCAAATTATCAGCAACGCACGACAAGCCTTTGTGGCTTGCAGTCTTATTAGTTTCTTGCTCTCGTCAACACTTTGACAACACATTGGACAAGTGTCCAGATTGAGAAACCGACAGGCTTTTTCAAAGCCTGCATCCCACTCGGGATTTTTTCATAAAGGAAAATGAACCGAAATGAAACAGAAACTACAGATCAAGATGTTAATCATGCTGGTCCTTGCCATCCTTATGAGGGCTATGACGTCTGCCAGAGCGGACACGACCACGCTTGCCAGCCTGGTCTTTAACGGCGGACTAACTCATGGAACCGGGTCTGTCACTCTACGCCCCGGGGATACGGTTATCGTGAGCGGGACGTTTTACGTGAGTCATCAAACGACAACCATGCATGTGTGGACCTCGTCAGGGCACTCATTCGATCCGAGGCCGAACGGCCAAGTATCCTACCTCAACACAGGTACGTCCGATGCTGTCTTCGCAATCCTCAACAACTGGCAGCCCGGTGATTTAGGCGGCTATATCGCCATCGGAATCCGAAAACGTTCAAATCTGATGGTCATCAAACCCGTCTTAGAGGCGGACGGCAGTGTTAGCTACGGATATCGTGTCGGCGACCAGCCCTGGGATCCCTGGGGGCATAACGTCGCCGTAGAATTATATTATGCCCAAGGCTCGACGATAATTGGCTCTCCGATTGCGAGTCATTCTCTTCTTACTGCAGCCAACTCCTACGGCTGGTTCAACGTTCCGGCCTCGCAAATACCTCCAGTTCCTGCGGGTGCGGACGGGGTGATAGCTGTCGTTGACCGCCAAGATGTAATTCCTAAGTCGGATGAAGGCGATAACCGCGCTGTCACGCCCTTGCCTAACCTGCGCGTGGTTGCCCCCTCCTACGAACCGTCCGGCGACATTACATACGGCTACCAGATTCAGCGCGCCTATGCCAGCACGAACCAGCGCGTAACCTTGGCACTTTACTATGCCGATGGCCCCAATGTCTCGGATATTCTCCCGGATATGCCGCCTGTTCACGAGACGACGCTGGACCTCAATGCTGGTCCGGAACATCTGTTCACAGTGCAACACGGTACGTACCCGCTTCCCACATCAGAAGCAACTCATCTGGTTGCGGTGATTGATCGCAACAATGCTATCCGCGAAGGCGCCCTTGGCGAGGCCGACAATGTGGCCGCTATCGAAGCACAGCCCGCACCAGGCTACTACATGATCGCGCGGGGCCAGGGCGTCGGCATCTACCGGAAAGACGTGGGAAGGCAGCCCGCCTATTATGCCTTGATCTTAGACCTGAATCGCGCCGCCATTGGGCACTTCGCGACGAGCGGGTATGCCAATATCTCTAGTTATTCGCCTCTGGCTGTCAAGGGGAACAATGCCTCCCATTATGCAAAGGCCGTCTTCAACGGCACGTTCTTTGATGGAACATACGTTACCGGCTACACGCCGTCACTTGGCCTGAAAGTGGCGGGCCGTCTAATCGGCTGCGGTACGCGCGCCGCCGACCCGAAATTTGCCGGACGTATCTCGCTGTTTGAGTATCAGGGAAACTCCACCACCATCGTTCCCTACAGTGCCGATTTCCTGAAGGATACGCGGTTCAGCGATATAGACGGTGTTTACAACACCAGCCTCAAAATCAACCCGACCGATGCCGTGCGGCGGACGTGGATCGCTCTACGCGACCCCGTCAGCGCGACGGTAGCTGGCGAGCAACGCTATCGCACCGCTGTGTTTTTCCTAACTGACCGCGCGCTCAGGTGGCAGGAAGCTTATGACGAGATTTCCCTGTTCACGCCAAATATCGTCGCGCAACTGGATAGTTCGTCCAGCACTGCGCTCAATGTGGATAGCCACAATCTGGTTACGAATACCATAGGCAGATTTCTGCCCTATGCCTTCGCTATCTATGCCAGACGTTAAGCAACTGGAAGCAGAGCCAATTCTCTGGTTCCACACATCAAAGGAGAAAATAATGAAAACAATCCGTCGCAGCACCCAACTGTTTTTGCTGCTGGTGACACTGATGCTCTTTACTGTCGCATCGCAGGCACAAACCCGAAAGGGCTTCATGCTCTCAACACTAGCCCGCTCCACTGAGGACGTGTGTCGCGACATCAGCTACCTGTCACAAAAGGGAGGCAATCTCTTCCGATTCCCCGTTTACTTCGGTTATGAACCAAGCGTGAGCTACTGGATTGACATGGCAGATAACTGTCGCCAGGTCTGTGTAGATAACAACGTGACGCTTGTCGTAGATTTCCATTGGCCCACACCAGGAAGTCCGGATTCACCTATAAAGGGATCAGGCATACGTGATATAAACGATTTCAAGGCAAGATGGTATCAGTTCGCCCAACACTTCTATCAGACTGGCAGAGAAAGCAATCTATGGTTTGAACTGTGCAATGAGCCATACGTATACTATGAAGATAGTAACAAAAACAAAAAATATTGGCGAGATGTCGCACTTGAAACAGCTAGGATGATCCGTGACATCACAGTCGCCATCCCCATCGTGTATTCCGTGCCGAAAGACACTACCCAGCATCTCGAAAATTTCGAACCGTTGCCGATTGAGAACCAGGTGATCACCTTTCACTTTTGGGATTGGGCATTCCAAGGGTCAGCCAACTTGAAGTATCCAAACAAGGAACCAGGTATGTATCCGCACCCTCAGGATGGATGGACATATGCCGGGATAAATTCCTTGCTCAGCAAAGCGGATAGAATTCGGGACATGGGCTGCGAAGTATATATCGGAGAGGTCGGCATAAACTCCGCCAATCCCAGTGCCGCCAGATTTTTCCGTGATTTCACTGAGGCGTGCAAGCATCATGGATTTGACCTTACGATCCATGCCTATAA
Source organism: uncultured Chthonomonadaceae bacterium (assembly GCA_963835065.1). GTDB lineage: Bacteria > Armatimonadota > Chthonomonadetes > Chthonomonadales > Chthonomonadaceae > CAWFQB01. The sequence continues at coordinate 7,868 of CAWIEK010000048.1, forward strand.
GGAGGATCCCATGTGGGACTACGAAGCAAACAACCACACCGCTTGGCAAGTCCTTCTGGACTGGTTGAAGGGATAATCCAACACAGCTTGCAGCGCACCTGACTAAAGCTGTGTACTGCATAGTCACCCAATAGATTGTTCGCTTTTTCTCGCTCGGTGAGATAGTATTTCCAATGAAATACTATCTCACCGAGCATCAGAGGGAGGCGTGATGTTAGAGCGGAAATATTCGGTATACTGGATTGCGTCAGCGTGGCAATCTGATGTGTAAAGGAAGCAGGCGAATGCGACTTCAACGACTATTTACTGTTCTTAGGCTGGTTTGCTGCGTATCCATTCTCGGTTCGCTTGAACGTACCGCCGGATCACAAGAAAAGCCTGCTGTGCCTTCTCAGGCGCAGATTGAGATTGATCGCTTGCGCCATCACGGGCAAGAAGCAGCTAATCGAGAACAGTTTCTTCAAGCAGAACAGTTCTACCTTGCCGCGTTAAGAAAAGCTAAAACCATAGGTAATAAGCGCCTCGAATGGCCCCTGCTTTATCAACTAGGGTATGTCACCTACAAGCAAGACAAATATAGTACGTCAAGTGGCTACTACTCACAGGCATTAACTTCATACGAAAGCCTTCACAAGATGGGCAAAGAAGCCGCCATCAGATTTGCTTTTTTGCATGAAGGTATGGGTGGCGCTTGTCATGAGTTGGCACGATCTACCAGGGACCAAAAATACTATGCGGCTGCCTTGCATCACTTGACGGCAGCTCTAACATTATTTAGAAATTTGAATAACCCTCCCAATAGCGTTGACCGGAAACATATTCTTGATTTGATTGACCGCCTGGATGACGTTCACTGGAATACGGACAATTATGAGAGAGCGTTGCGCTATTACCTTGCGGTGCTTGAACTGCGTCGAAAATGGGGGACCAATGCCGATATAGCCCACAGCCTTGAAAGATTGGGTGATGTTTACCTCGTGCTGACGCGCAATGATGAAGCGCTTAAATATTATGACGAGGCTCTTGAAGTATGGAAGAAAATCCGCAACGCCAGTAGTATCGCCATTTGTTTGAGCGACATAGGGCAGGCCCATCTCAATCTGTTCCAATTCAATGAATCTCTGGACGTTTGCACACAGGCGCTTGCTATCTTCCCGGCCTCCGACAAGATCAATATAGCTCTATGCTGCATGAGACGGAGCGGAGCCTACGTAGGAGTTCATAAATATAATGATGCCGCAGAGGATTGTCAGCACGCAATAAAACTCTACCAGCAAGCAAACGACCTTAAAGGTGTTGCGAACGGCCTCCTCATCCTGAGTCTCCTTTCGTCGTCTACCAACGTTAGCCATATCCCTGGCATAACTTTGTCGGGAACGCTAGGGAAAGGTCAAGCGCCTACCGATACGATGTCTATAGCGTTGAGCCTGCTGGCTCAGGGAAGCGCAGACCTTTCCCGAGGCAAAGCGCCATCCGCGTCCGTCAAGCTACAGCGCGCGCAGTCTTTGTTTGTCAAACTTCACACTCCACAGTATCTTACCGCGTGTTCCAACCTCCTGGCCGAAGCCTACGTGCAACAGGGCCTGCTCGACAAAGCGCAGGCAGAGTACCAGACCGCTATCACTCATTATGAAGATTTGAGCGAACAGGTTGGCGATCCCGGCCAATTGGGATTGCTACAGGCAAGTGGGCCTAATCTATATGCTCATTACGCCCGACTGCTGGTACAGCAAAAGCAAGCCGTTCGCGCGCTGCTTATTGCCGAACGAGGACGAGCCCAGGGATTGGCTCGCCAGGCCGCGCAAAACCAGGTAACATATAATCTTTCCGTTCTTTCAAACGCCGAAACCGTAGAACTCAGACGGCGTAATGAAGCTTTGCGAAGCGCGGCCTGGGATTATTTCGTTCGTCATCTTGCCCACGCTCAGGCGCGTTTCGAGAAGGCGAAACTACAGCGCGACCTGCTGAATACAGTCCTCTACAAACGCCATCCCGCGTACAAACGACTTCGCGGAGCCGAACCACTGACATTTGCCCGACTGCAAACATTGGCGCGGCAAAATCCAGATACACTGTATCTGGAATGGGCAATCGTGGATGATAAGACAAGCTTGCTGTTTGCCCTCTCGCATCGGCATGGCCTTCAAGCGTTTTCTCTGCCGTATGGGAGCAAGACGCTGTTCGATTTGACGCACCGGTGGCGTGTTTCCCTGAATGCCACCGGACAGCTTAATGACCGGCACACGCCTTTTGAGCAACATGACATTTTGTGGAAGGCTCAAGAAGCGGAACCGCATATTGCGACGGAACTCTACACCCTGCTGTTTTCACGTCCCGAACACGCCGGCATGTTTACCAATGTGCGCCGTCTCGTCTTTGTGGCGGATGGACCGCTGCTGAACGCGCCGTTTGCGGCTCTGCGCGATGCGCGCGGCAAACGCCTGGTAGAACGCTACGCGCTCGCGTCTGCCATTTCCCTGGGAACGCTCTTGTGGCCGCCCAATCCGCGCCAGCCGGAAAAAACACTGCTTTCTCTGGCCGATCCTACCGGTGACACGGCACAGGGGATTTCTGCGTTCACAGCAGGCGACACATCCGGCGTTTCTCCGACTTACGGCCCGTTGCCTTCTGCGCGACAATATGGGACACAAATTGCCGCTTCTGTTCCCGGCGCGCTCCTGTACTTGGGTCGGAAAGCGCAAAAGGCGGTCATCTTATCGCAGCTTCCCCATTACGCTGTTCTCTTGTTCGCCACGCATGGCGCGTTGAACGCCAACAATGGGCTTCGCTCCGCCCTTATTCTCGCTTCTGCCGGGTCAAGCAAGCAGCCTCATGACACTTTGGAAGCGCGCGAGATCATCGGACAGCAACTGTCCGCGCGCCTGGCAATCCTTGCCGCCTGCCAGTCGGGACTTGGGCAGGAGAGTGGCGGGGAAGGCTTGCTCGGCCTGGCGTGGGCATTCCGCGCCGCCGGGTGTTCCTGCGTCACTGCAAGCCAGTGGAGCGTGGACGATGAAGCGACGGGAATTTTAATGCAGCGTTTTTGGGACGGCCTCAAAGCGCACAAACGCAAAGACGATGCTTTGCGAGAGGCGATGTTACAAGTTCAGCATAATCCTGACTATGCCCGCGCTTACTATTGGGCTGCTTTTCAGATAATTGGCGATACCAACCCGATTTCAACTGGCACGATCTCAGCGCGTTAAAGCGTTTGCTCAAGACGTCACAAATTTCGTTTCACTTGTTCTCGCAGCGTTGGAGTAAAGCCGCCGCAAGATGCGGGAAAGGGTGAAGAAAAGGAGGTTACGTCAATGAGGCTCGCGGCGCAAAGAGATACAAGCAACAGTGGCAAAAACAACAGCAAAACCCTGTGACAGAACGCGATTTTTGTAACAAAGGAAGCGCCTGCTTGTCACAATGCGTAATGCCGACAACAACATCGCGGCCTGCTTTTTATTGTCACATCATTTTCCGGCTATTTTACGCCAACTTCCTGCTGTTTGTTGCCGGGCTTTCCACGCTTCGCCCGCTTTCCGCTGTTGGGGACTATGCAATGTCGCGCTCCTTACGCTTGCTTTCTGTTGTCATGGGGTCGGGTATCGCTTCCATTTTGCTGGCGGGCGTTTGCCCGTCTGTCGCCGCGCCGCACCCGCCCGAACTGCTTCCAAACACGCTTCCGGCAAAGCGCCGATGCCAACGAAGCCCGCGCTTGATCTCGCCTCGGTTCCCGTCGCGCTGGTCGTGGAACCGTCCTGTAATTCAGTTGATTGGGCCGCGTTCGCAGGCGCATGTTCTCGTTTCCGCGCGGTTTGCCGACGGCAGCCTGCGCGATGTCACCGACAAAGCCACGTTCACGCCCAAAAACGCCGCCCTTCTCGCGCTGGAAGCCGATGGTTCGCTGCATCCGCGCAAGGATGGCGACACGCTTCTGGCCTGCGCGTATGGCGGCAAAACGGCGAGCGTCAAGGTGAGCGTGAAAGACGCGCAAAAAGCCATTCCTGTCAGCTTTACCAACGAAGTTATTCCCCTGTTCACGCGCCTGGGCTGCAATCAGGGCGCGTGTCACGGGGCGCAGTACGGCAAGGGCGGCTACAAATTGTCGCTGGCCGGCTTCGACCCCGATCTGGATTACGCCAACACCGTCAAGCAGGCCAAAGGGCGGCGAGTTTCCGCTGTTGACGCCGGACGCAGCCTGCTGCTTGCCAAGCCCCTGATGAACGTGCCGCACGGCGGCGGGCGGCGCCTGGAGCGCGACACGCCCGCGTATGCCACCCTGCTGCAATGGCTGCGCGACGGCGCTCCCGGCCCTAATCCCAACGATCCCGCCGTCACTAAAATTGACGTGTACCCCGCCGAGCGCGTCCTGCAAAAACAAAACGGTTCCCTGCATCTGGTTGTCCGCGCCACGTATGCCAACGGCGCGACCCGCGATGTAACCGCTACCACGCGCCTTAACACCCTCAACGACGGCATTGCCGCCTGCACCCCTGACGGCCTGATAACCCCCGTCGGCAAAGGCCAAACCGCCATCATGGCCCGCTACAGCGGCCAGGCGGCGGTGGCGACGGTGCTTGTGCCGTTCCAATCAGGGAACAGGGAACAGGGAACAGGGAACAGAAAAGGAGAAAAGGAGAAGAGGAGAAGAGGAGAAGAGGAGAACATAACTCTCAACCCTCAAACCGGGCGTCCACCCGCAGGGAAGGACACAACCCTCAACCCTTCCGCCACTATTGACTCCTTTGTTCTGCGCAAGCAGCGGCAGTTGGGGCTTGTGGCGTCGCCGGTTTGCGATGACCGGACGTTTATTCGGCGCGTGTCGCTGGATTTGATCGGCACGATGCCGACGCCGGATGAAATCAATGCGTTTGTGGCGGACAAGCGTTCCGATAAACGCGCCCTTTGGATCGAAACCCTGCTTTCGCGCCCGGAATACGCCGATTATTGGACGCTGAAATGGGGCGACCTGCTGCGCAGTAACCGGCAGACGCTTGGCGCGAAAGGCATGTGGAGTTTCACCAACTGGATACGGACGCAATTGCAGCAGAACCGCCCCGTAGACCAGTTTGTCAACGACCTGATTATGGCGCAGGGCAGCACGTTCACGAACGGCCCGGCCAACTATTACCGCGTGGTCAGCGACCCCAAAGATTTGGCGGAAACCACCAGTCAGGTGTTTTTGGGCGTTCGGATGCAGTGCGCCAAATGCCACAACCATCCGTTTGAAAAGTGGACGCAGGCGGATTATTACCAGTTTGCCGCGTTTTTTGCCCGCGTCGGCATTAAAGGCAGCCAGGAATTCGGGCTGTTCGGCAACGAGCAGATCGTCCGTATCAACGACGGCGGCGAAGTTTACCATCCCAAAACCAGCGCGAAGATGCGCCCGACCCCGCTTGGCGTACAACTGGTTTCTCTGCCGGGTAAGACGGACGCGCCACCTGCCGACCCGGACGCGAACGGCGACCGCCGCCGCGCGCTTGCCGATTGGCTCACGGCTCCGACTAATCGCCTGTTTGCCCGCAACATCGCCAACCGCTACTGGGGCTATATGTTCGGCAAGGGGCTGGTCAATCCCATTGACGATATGCGCGTGACCAACCCGCCGACAAACCCGCAATTGCTCGACTTTCTGGCGGATGAACTGACTCGCAGCCACTATGATTTGAAGCATCTGCTGACGATTATCTGCAATTCACAGGCGTATCAGCGCAGCAGCGAAGCGACGGGCGACAGTTTGAAGGACGAACTGTTCTTCACGCACTACATGCCCAAACGTCTGGGAGCCGAAACCCTGCTGGACGCCATTGATTTCGCCTGCGGCACACAGGAAAAGTTCAACCAACTGCCGCCCGGAACCCGCGCCATCCAACTGCCCGATCCCAACGTCGGCTCCGACTTTCTGGACACGTTCGGGCGTCCCCTGCGCATCATCTCCTGCGAATGCGAACGGACGGTGGAGCCGAACTTGTCGCAAACCCTGCGCCTGATGAACGGCGAACTGGTCAACCGCAAAATCGGGCAAAGCGAAGGCCGTATCTTCAAAATGGTGACGGCCAAAAAGTCCAATGACGCCATTCTCAACGACATTTATATGGCTGCGCTCGGACGCCCGCCCCGCCGAGAAGAGCGTTTGCAGGTAATGGGCGCACTGGCCTTCGCGCCCGACCGCAAGCCCGTGTTCGAGGACGTGCTGCTCACCCTGCTCAACAGCAAAGAGTTCCTGTTCAACCATTAAACAGTTGATAGTTCGTAGTTGATAGTTGATAGGGGTGCAGGCGCTATCAACTATGATCTATCAACTATCAACTCTTGCAAGCCGTAAACCAGGCGCAGGATTTGTATGTCCAAACCCTTTGACGCGACACTGAAAACGCTGGTGCAAAACCATCCCGAAGACTGGCTGGCGCAGGCAGGCTTGCCGTTCGAGGGGCAGATTGATGTGATTGACGCCGACCTTTCCACGGTAACAACGGCGGCAGACAAGATCATCCGCGTTCATGCGCCCCGGCCGTGCCTGCTGCATGTGGAACTGCAGGCCGATGAAGACGAACATCTGGATACGCGCGTTTTGAAGTACAATGTACTTCAGTTCGTCCAGCACAATCTGTCCGTTCACAGCCTTGTGGTCTTGTTGCGCTCCGCTGCGGACGATCCAAAATTAACCGGAACCCTGCGCTGTCCCTCGCCACTCGGCGGCGATACGCTGGTATTCCACTATCAGGTTATTCGCGTGTGGCTGGAGCCACCCGGAACGTTTCTCAATGGCGGATTGGGATTGTTACCGTTGGCAACTGTCAGCAACGTCACCAAAGAAGAATTGTCGGGCGTTATCCGGCAGATGAGTGACCGGCTACAGCAGGAAGCCGACCCGGAAGAAGCCAAAACAATCTGGACTTCCGCTTACATCCTTGCCGGACTGCGCTATTCTTCAAAGACCGTTCAACAACTGTTCCAAGGAGTGATTAGTATGAGAGAATCATCTACCTATCAAGCCATTTTGAAAGAAGGACGCGACGAAGGGCATGTAGAAGGCATCAAGCATACATTGATGGTCTTAGGGGAGAAACGATTCGGAAAGCCAACAACAAAAACACGACGCGCGTTTCAGGCTATTGTAGACGCAACACGACTGGATTATTTAACAGACCGCGTACTCGACGTGAACACTTGGGATGAACTGTTGGCGTCGTGAGAGCAAGAAGTTCCTGTTTAACCCGTAACGCCTGAGTATCGCTTTTACAGCCATAATGGCTCAATACCAATCTGGTGAAGGCGAGGCAAACCTGTATGTCCAAACCATTCGACGCCACGCTGAAAACGCTTGTGGAAAAGTACCCGTTGGCTTGGCTGGCGCAGGCCGGTATTCCCATCATGGGCAGCGTGGAAGTGATCGAAACCGATTTATCGACGGTCACGGCGGCAGCGGATAAGGTACTGCTTATTCGGCATCCGAAACCGCTTTTGATCCACATCGAACTCCAATCCGGTTATGATGCAAACCTGTACCGACGCCTGTTGCTGTATAATGTGTTGCTGTATTACCGCTATGGTATTCCGGTACATACCATTCTTGTGCTGTTGCGCCCGGAAGCGCAAACGTCCAATTTGACAGGGCGCGTCGAATATGCTTCTCCGTTTGGAACCAGCGCATTGGCGTTTAGCTACCAACTTATTTCTATATGGGAGCAGCCGGCAGACACGTTTTTGAACGGCGGATTGGGTGTGCTGCCGCTTGCGTCTGTCAGCAGCGTTTCACAAGAGGAGTTGCCGGACATCCTTCGGCAGATCAGTAACAGGCTGGACCGGGAGGCCGAACCTGCCGAAGCGGAAATTCTGTGGACAGCGACGTATATTCTGGCGGGCTTACGCTACTCACCGGCGTTGGTTACGGAATTGTTCGAGGGAGTTAGAAACATGAAAGAGTCCTCCACTTATCAGGCTATTCTGGATGAAGGGCGCGTAGAAGGCCGTATGGAAGGCCGCGCGGAAGGCCGCGCGGAAGAAATCAAGCGCATGTTGCTGTTGTTAGGCGAGAAACGATTCGGCAAGCCAACCCTGCGTATGCGCAAAAAAATAGAAACAATGACCAGTGTGGACACGCTGGAGCAACTTAGCCTGCGCTTGCTGGACGCGACAAATTGGAAAGACTTGCTGGCATCGTGAAAACGCAGTCTAAACGCCTAATGTGAGGAGAAGAAAATGCTGGACATTGAAATCGGGGCGAAACGGGATTGCGAGGGCTACACGCGCCGGGACGTGCTGCGCATCGGCGGCTTAACGGCTTTCGGCCTGACCCTGCCCAACCTGCTGCAAGCCCAAACCGCCAATCCGCAATCGAAAATCGGCAATCGAAAATCCGATATGTCGTGCATCCTGCTGTGGATGGGCGGCGGGCCGAGCCATATTGACACGTTCGATCCCAAGCCCGACGCGCCGCAGGAGATACGCGGCTCGTTCGGCGTGGTGGAAACCAATGTCAAGGGCGTCCGCATCAGCGACCAGTTGCCCAAGCTGGCGAAGCAGATGGACAAGTTCAGCATTTTGCGCTCCGTCACCTCGCCCGACGGTACGCACGAAACCGCCACGCACTACCTGTTGACCGGCTACCCGTTCGCGCCCGCAACCGAATACCCCGGCTATGGCGCGGTTGTCGCCCGCGAAAAGGGTTTCCAGAACGGGATGCCGCCGTATGCCATGTTCGGCGGGATGCCCAACAATCACGGCGGCGGCGGTTACATGGGCGCGACCTACAACCCGTTCATCATCGGCGGCGACCCGAACAACCCCGCCTTTCGCGTGGAAGACGTGGCTCCGCCGAATGGCGTGGATGTGGCCCGCATGGATCGGCGGCGGATGCTGCGCGGCGCGTTGGATGATTTTCAGCGCGACAAGGAAACTGCCAGCAAAAGCGCGCAGACAATGGACGAGTTTTATCAGCGCGCGTATACCCTCGTCACGTCCCCCGTCGCCAAAAAAGCCTTCAATCTCAAGGAAGAACCCGACAAACTGCGCGACGAGTACGGGCGCACGTATTTCGGGCAATCGTGCCTGCTTGCGCGGCGCATGGTGGAAGCGGGCGTTCGCGTCGTGTCCATCAATTACAACGGCTGGGACACCCACGAAAACAACTTCAACGCCCTCAAAAACAATCTGCTGCCGCCGCTGGATAAGGGCTACGCCGCCCTGCTCAACGACCTGCATCAGCGCGGGATGCTCGATACGACATTGGTTGTCTGGATGGGCGAGTTTGGCCGGACACCTCGCGTCAACTCTTCCGCAGGCCGCGACCACTGGCCCGGCGCGATCAGCGTGTGCATGGGCGGAGGGGGCGTGAAAACCGGCGTGGTTGTCGGCAGTTCCAACGAGCGCGGCGAGTATCCGAAAGACCGCCCGCTGCGCGTGGAAGACGTTGCCGCCACCATTTACAAGGCGATGGGCGTCAACTACGAGAAAGAATATATGTCGCCGCAGGAACGCCCGCTCAAAATCAACTACGACGGTACGCCTATCAGCGAATTGATTTGATAGACTGCGAGAAAATTTTGCACCACAGAGACACAGAGACACAGAGGTTTCACAGAGAAAAATTCAAAGAGAAAAGAAGAGAATGAAGAGAGATATGTTGGAAGCAAGTGAGCAAATCCGGTTAGGCGCAGGGGAAAACAGCGTTGTTGATGAACAGGTGAATCATGCTGTTACTTCAACGGCAAGATGGTCGCGCATAGTTAGCCCACCTCTCTCGTTCTCCCGTTTTTCATCATCCCTCTGTGAAACCTCTGTGTCTCTGTGTCTCTGTGGTGCAATTCTTCTTTCTGCCGTCATGGGGACAGCATTGGCGCAGGGCGGCAAACCGACTGTGACTGCAAAGCCGACGGCGACTGTAACGTACAAGGATGTGCAGGCGGTTTTGAAGGCGCGGTGCGTGGTTTGCCATAGCCAGCAGATGGTTGGTACGCCCGTTGTGTCGGGCGGGCTGGCATTGGATACCTACGCGGCGATCAAAAAGGGCGTGGCGACGGACAAGGGCACGCGTCCGATTCTCATCGCGGGCAAAAGCGACGACAGCGAGTTCATTAAGAGGCTGGTGGCGACGAGTCCGACGAAATTGATGCCCAAAGGCGGGCCGGCCTTGCCCCCCGCGCAGATTGCGCTGCTTAAAAAGTGGGTGGAGGGGGGAGCGCCGGGACCGGCGGGCGAGGAAGCCGTTGCAAATCCCGGCGCGGCGGTTTTGCCCATGCCCGCGCTTGTCGGGACGCAGGACGTGAGTTTGAAAACGCGGATTGCGCTGGCCGCGGATGTGTTGGGCAAAGCCACGCCGAAAAATCCGGTTCTGGCGTTTGCGCTGAAAATCGGGCCGTTGCCGCCCCTTACCGCCCTTGCCTTTTCCCCGGATGGCAAGCATCTCGCGGTGGGCGGGTATCGCGCCGTGACGTTGTGGGATATGGTGACCGGCAAGCCGTTGGGCGTCTTGACAGGATTATCCGGGCCGGTGCAGGCGCTCGCGTTTCGTCCCGATGGGATGCAGCTTGCGATTGGGAGCGGCAATCCCGGCATTTCGGGTGACGTAAAGGTTGTGGACGCCAATACCTTGCAGTCGGCAGGGCCGATGCTGACAGGGCATACGGATGTTGTGTTCGGCGTGGCGTGGAACAGCAAGGGAACGCTGCTGATTACGGGCAGTCAGGACAAAACGGCGCGGATTTGGGAGTGGCCGAGCGGCAAAACGAAACTCACTCTCAAAGACCATTCCGATGCTGTGACTAAAGTGTGCTTCGCGCCGGATGACAAGTCTGTTTACACGGCGAGTCTGGATCACAACGCCCGCCGCTTCGATGTCAATGACGGCAAAGTGATGCGCGTGTTTACGGGACACAGCGACGGCATTACCGCGCTGGCTATCAACCCCAAAGGCGACCGGATCGTAACGGCGGGGCCGGAACCGGAACTTCGCTGGTGGAACGCCGACACGGGCGATGTGGCGAGTCGGCAGGGGGGGCATGGCGGGCCGGTCAACGATATTGCGTTCAGCAAGGACGGCAAACTTGTCGCGTCGGGTTCCGCCGATCATGCGGTTCGCCTGTGGGACGGCAACAGCACAGGCGGAATGCGAACGCTGGAAGGCGCGAATGACTGGATATACGCCACCGCCATCAGCCCGGATGATAAGTTGGTGGCGGGCGCGAGCGCAGACGGCATTACCCATATTTGGGACGCGCAAACCGGACGGCTGCGTATTTCGCTGGCCGCCTGGCCCCCGTCAGGAAAGTCTACGCTCATAGAATACGCCGCAATCACGCCGGAAGGCTATTTCGATGCTTCGCCCGCCTGGGCCGCGCGCCTGCGCCCGCAGCTTGCCGGCACGGACACGCCCTTGCCGAAACTCGCAAGTTGGGTGCAGACCCTGCGGCAGCCGGAAAACGTCGTCAAAGGCTGGCAGAACGCGAGCGCTGGAACCCGCCAAAATCGAGCCGCCTAAAACGATTGTACCTGCGCCTGCCAATCCTCCGGCAAAAACCGCCCTGCCTGCGTCCGCGCCTGCGAAAACAGATGTAAAGGCTCCTGTCAAAAACAAATGAAAGGCTTACGCCCCAACATACCAACTCCTCTTCTGCTCCTCTTCCTGACAATGTTATCGGCCTTTGTGTCCGGCAGGGTGCAGGCCGAGCCTAATTTGCCGTATGGGTGGGGCGGCGCAGGTGGAGGACAGGGGCAGACGCTGCAGTTGCCGCCGCTCAGTCGGTGGACGGTTGGCGGCTCCCTCGCGGTCAGTCAGGGCGCGAACGGCGCGGTGCTGCGCGTGACGAATGGCGACTGGGGGCATTGCTGGGTAGAAGGCTCTATTGATGTGGATGCCTTTCCCTACCTGGCGCTGTGGGTTTCCGAAGCAGGGCAGGATGGATACTGGACACTGACCGTCAACGATCCCGCCGAACACAAGATTCAGGAAGGCAACACCGGCGTCGGACTGCATGTGTACGATTTGCGCCAGAATCCGGGCTGGCATGGCGTCAAGAAGTTCCGCATTTATCTGACGGCAACGGGCCGAGGCAAAACCGTTGGGGTACAGGATATAAAGCTGTTCGCCCGTTCGCCACTGGAAAACAGTGGGGATGCATCGCCCGCGCTGGTTTCCTGGGGCGGCATGAACAATGCGCGAACAACGGCGACCGCAGGCGAAGTGTCTGTCGCGCTGGCAAAAACGTCCGGGGATACCTGGGGCGGGCTGAACAGCAAAGTCAGCGTGGATGTGGATCGCTATCCGTTTCTGGAAATGGATGTGGCGCGGCTTGCTCCCGGTACGCGCTGGCGCATCGAGGCCGGAACTGCCATCACGGGGCCGGAAAGCCGGAATACGGGAACCATAGCCATCAACTACCGAGACGCCAATCGCTGGCACGGCAGGCATGATCTTGAATTTCGTTTGATTGTCCTGGGTTCTCGGAGCGAAGCGCAGTTTACGAACCTGCGCCTGGTTCCCTATCCGTCCGCTTCCGCCGCGCTTGTCCGGCTTGCCGAAAAGCCCGTTTCCGAGGCCGCGCCCGCCGCTTCCGACTTGCAGACCGGCGATTACAGCCTGCGCTACAATTCCGAGCAAAGCGTTTTCACTATTCAGAAAAAGGGCGGAAAGTCGCTGCTGCTGACGCGATTTTGGGAAACGCCGGGGCTGAACCTGACGCCTGCCACGTCCGGCGACATACACAAAACGCAAAATGCGGAGGGGGCGCAAATCACGTTTCATCGGAAGGTCGGCCCGCTGGATTACGAGGTGAAGGCGGACACGACTGCGGCTGCGCCGGGACTGCTGCATTGGAAAGTTTCCGCGACGGCAACGGAAATTACCACGCTGGAAGCCTGCGGGCATGAGCTGGCCTACGCGCCGCCTGCCAAAGATACCCACGCGCATCTGCGCCGCGTGTTCACAAATTTTCTGTGCGCCAACGGGCTTGCGTCTGCGATTGCGCCGGATGTGGGAACCGTGCTGTATTTGCAGAACTACACGGCGCTGAATCCACTTTTCGAGCGTACGCGCATGGCTCCGCGCCTGCTTGTCGGCATGAGCGACCGTACACTCGGCTGCGCGCTTCCTCTGAGCGGCGATGTTAAAATCACGCCCGGAACGACGCTGGTTCTGGCCGATACGTATGTGTATCTGTCGCCGAGTGAGGCCGAAGACAGCGTGACGCAGGCAGCCACTTTCGTCGCAGGACTGTCCGCTATCTACGACCATCTGCCTGACAAGCCTGCCACCGCCTATCATGACTGGCGCGGCCTGGCGCAGACGTCCTTGAAAGATATAAGTCGGCCTGAGTGCTGGGGCGTTGTGAACGGCAGCGGCTATCTTCAGCCCTATCTGGAATTGAAGGGCAAAGTCGCGCAATTGACTTCGCTGGCCGATACGCTGTACCCCTTGTTGCGGTATCAGCAGCTTACGGGCGAAGACACGATTGCGGGACGGCTGCACGGCGGGCTGGCAAACTTTTGGCGCGACAATCCGGGCCGTATCAGCGAGTTCGCGCAGCCCGGCGAGCATACGTGGTGGCATCTGGAGTACCATGTCAACCTGTGCCGCGCCGCGCTGTTGGGAGACAGCGCGGCAAAAGACCTGTGCCTGAAGGCCGCGCCCAATATCATCAAGCTGGCGCATGACACGCATTACACCTTTGAGCGTGCCGACATCATGCCGTTTGAAAACGAAATGGCCTCCGTCTATGCGCTGTACATGATGCTTGCCCACGAACTGTCGCCTGAACCACAATTTTTGGAAGAAGCGAAAAGCGCGGCGGCGCATTTCAGGCAGTGGAGCGTGGATGCAACGCGCGAAATCTTCTGGCCCGCCGAAGGCTGCGAGGCGCTGGCGCGATTATACGAAGCGACCCGGGACAAGCAGTACATTGATCTGAGCCTGATTCCGCTGGCGTCCATCCTGCGCAATACATGGCTCTGGCAGTGTGAGTACGGCCATGCCCGACCCTATCAGACTTTCTGGGGGCTTAACGCGGACGGCAGCGGCATTGATTACATCGCGGCTATGGAACAGCATCAGGCGTGGTACTGCCTGCGGCAATACTACCTGCGCTTGAAAGACCTTTTGCCTGCAAGCGCGAAAAACCTTGTCACGGAAGCGATTCGCTATATTCCCGGCACAGTCTGGTACAGCTATCCGATGAACCTGCCCACGAATTCACTGTATCAGGGCGAAACGTTCTGGAAAAGCATCAACCACTTCGACATGGCGATTCCGGTTGAAGATGTCAACGATGGCTGGCGCAAAAACGCTTCTGTCGGGCAGGAATTATACGGCGCGGGAGCCGTTTTCAACATTGTTAATGAGATGTATACGCGCGTTCCACAGGCCGGTTTGACGATTTACTGCGAGTATCCCCTGCTGCAAGTGGAGTGGGATGCGCCCCATAAAGTGCTGCTGCTGCATATTGGGGGCGTGGCGCAGCATAAGGCGCTGTGCGAGTTGAGCCTGGACGAGAAAATATGGCAGGGCAAAACACCGGACCAATTTAAGGTCGAGGTGGCGCCCGCCAACAAGCCGCAAACGTTTCAAACCCTGCCTGCTTCCTCCATCAAATCAACTTTGCGGGCGGAAATTCCGGGCGAATCCCTGCTGAGAATTGTTCTGCCATGAAAAATGTAACCTTCAAACTTTTCGCAGTCTTTTTGCTGGTCTTATGCGCCGGCACTCAGGCGCAAACGTCGTTTCCGATGCTGGGCGGTGTGTATCCGATGGGAGTGCAGCGGGGCAAGACGGCGGACATAACGGTCACTGCGGGCGGCAATGGCGGCGCGAATTTGTATGGCGCGTACAAGGTATCCGTAGAAGGCGCGGGCGTGAAGGCGGACGTGATTGCGCCCGAAAAAGGCTGGCCGGAAAAGCCCAAACCCGACCCGAAAGACCCGGCAAAAGTATGGGCGCTGCCGGGCGTGGGAGAAGTCAAACTGCGCATTACGGTTGCGCCGGACGCGCCGCTCGGCCCGCGCGAACTGCGAATCGCTACGCCGCGCATGGGATTGTCTACGATTGGCATGATCGTGGTCAGCGACGATCCTCAGATTTTGGAAGTGGAGCCGAACAACGATGTGGCGCATGCGCAGGCGGTAACGCTGCCCTGCGACGTGAACGGACGCATCGGGCAGGCCGAGGATGTGGACAGCTACAAGTTTACTGTCAGCGCGGGGCAGGAAGCCACTTTTGTCGTACAGTGCGCCCGGATGCAGGACAAAATTCACGACTTGCAGGAACACGCCGATCCCGTTTTGATCCTGCGCGATGACAAGGGCGTGGAAATCGCTCGCAACGACGATTATTACCGGGCCGACCCCCTGCTGCATTACAAATTCGACAAAGCCGGCGCGTACATCCTGCAAATTCGGGATGTGAATTATCAGGGCAACGGCTTCTGGATGTACCGCCTGAACATGGCTTCGCGGCCCTATGTGGTGGCTGCGGTTCCCTGCGCCGTAAAGCCCGGACAAAGCGCCGATCTACATATTTCCGGCTTCGCGCTCAATGGCGCGACAACCGCGCATGTGGACGTTCCCGCCAACACGCCCCCCGGCATCTGGACAACCCCGCTCAAAGTCGGCGGCCAACTGTCCAATCCCGTTCCTCTGCTTGTCACCGACACGCCGCAGGTCGTCGTGGAAAGCAAACCGGAAACCCAAGCCGCAACTACGCCTGCGTCGGCTGCAAAAACTGTCGCTCTCAACTCTCAACCCTCAACGAACAACCCTTCATCCCTCATCCTTCATCCTTCATCCTTGCGTTTGCCCAGCGGCGTCAACGCAACGCTGCTGGCAACCGGGCAGATTGACCGTTATACCTTTACGGTGAAAAAAGGAACGGCGTGGGGCTTTGAGGTCACATCACGACGGCTGGATTCTGAAATGGATTCGGAATTGAAACTGCGGGATGCGAAGGGCAATGTGCTGATCGCCAACGACGATGCGTTCGGCAAAGACTCGCGCATTGATTGGAGTTGTCCCGCGGACGGCGAGTATTCCATCGAAGTGCGCGACCTGACCGGGCACGGCGGGCCAACCTACTTTTACAATCTGAGCGCTACGCCCCTGCGCCCCGACTTCAGCCTGAAATGCGATGATGACCGCGCCATGATTTCACCCGGCAACCGAACCGCCTGGTTTGTGATTGTGGAGCGGAAGTACGGCTTTGGAGGCGATGTTGCCGTAGAGGTAAAAGGGTTGCCCGCAGGGGTCACGGCTTCGTCCCTTACGCTTCCCGCCACCATGACGCAGGGCGTTGTGATACTATCTGCCGCGCCGGACGCCAAAATAGACATGGCAATGGCGCAAGTCGTAGGCACGGCGCAATTGCCGGGCGCGGACGGCAAACCCGCAGCCGTCACGCGCATTGCGCATCCGCTTTCCGAAATCTACCTGCCCGGCGGCGGCCGGGGCTTGCTGGAAGTGAACACGCAGGGCGTTGCCGTTACGGAGCAAAACGATTTGGAAGTGTCGGTCGCCAATCCCAATGTGACTATCAAGCCCGGTGAAACCGTGAAGGTTGACGTAACAATCAAGCGCCGCGCCGATTACACCAAGCCCGTCACGCTCGATCTGCGCGTCAATCATCTTGGCGGCATTTTCACCAATCCCCTGCCGCCGGGTATCACGGTGGAAGACGGCGCGACCATTCCCGAAGGCAAGACAACGGGTACGCTGACCATCAAAGCCGCCCCGGACGCCAAACCTATTGCCAACTGGCCTCTGGCGGTTATGGCGAATTCCAGCGTGAATTTCGTCATGAAGGTGTGGTACGCCGCGCCCCTGACGCTGACCGTTCCCGTCCCGCCCCCTCCCGTGAAGAAGTGACAGGGAGGGAGTAGCCGCAAATACACGCAAATAGACGCAAATGAGAAAATCCCTGTACCGATGAACATCTATCGGCGACTGCAATTCTACTCATTTGCGTGTATTTGCGTGTATTTGCGGCTAAAACTGCCTTTACGAAGCGGCAGACTTGGAGACAGGATCCTTCAGGCTTCAGGTGGCGTTCGGATTCTCCGGCAGGGCTATGTCACAGGCGAAAGCGCTCCCCTCCATAAGTATTTCGGTTGGCGCGTGGGCGGCTGTGAGCGGCGCAGGCTGGCCGTTGCCGACGGAAACAATCGTTTCGTCCGCGTGGCTTCCCTGGCCGTTGGTGGCTCCCAGAGAGTAGGCTTCGGCATGGCCCGTCTGCCCATTTTTGGGGGGCATGGGCACGGCAGGCGCGTTCACCGCTTCCGCAAGCGTTCCCTGCCCATCGCGCGCAACGGTAGATGTTCCCTGTCCATCCCGCACAACCGTAGGATTTCCCTGTCCATCGCGCTCTTCCACGCGAACGGATTGTCCATCCATCGGCGCTGACGCCACGATGGGACTGACAGCCTGCGCGATTGCCGCCTGTTGGGGCGGCGCTTCCGCTATCGCGGCCTGATTGCTCGGAGGAATAGCCGGCAATGGGTTTGAAGTTGAAGTCGAGGGCGACGACTGGCTCTCGTTTTCCTGTTGCCGCACGGTAACGATGTGCTGGAAACTTTCACGCAGGGCCGGCAGATACTCAATTAGCGCGCTCAGGTCTTTCTTGGGAACGCTCAACACGTCCAGCGGATCCACGGCGCGAATCGTGGCCGTGCGCGTAGTCTGGTTCAGCAGCGCCATTTCGCCGAAGAATTGCCCGTCTTTCAAAGTGACGATCTTGCGCGCTGCGCCGTCGTCCATCCGAATCACATCGCAGGTTCCCTTTTTGATGATGTACAAGCGGTCGCCAATGTCACCCTGATTGAACACCACCTGGCCGGGTTCGTAATGCTCCTCTACCACGCCCCGCGTTTCTTCCAGGCGCAATTCTACAATGTCCTGCGGCAAAACCTGCGCCATCAGCCAGGCACATGCCGTGCGAACCTGGCGGTCCCAGCCCGGCATCTTCATCAGATACACGGCTCGCCACATCAGCCAGGCCACAACGCCGTGCAGCTTGAAGCCGAATATCTGCGCCACAGCGGAATGGTGGCCGAGCGCGCCCATGTTCCCCAATCCCTTGAAGCCGAACGTTTTTTTGCGCGCCTTGCGTATCGTCGCCACAATGTTGTAAGCGCACACATCCCCCTGGCGCACGGCATGCTGCGCGGTCGGCGGGCAATGCGTGGCCCCCGTCGGATCGTTGGGATCGGGAATAGCCGCGCAGTCGCCAATGGCCCAGATATGATCGCTGTCCTTCACTTGCAGGGAACTGTCGGTGAAAACGCGGTGGCGCTTGTCTTTGGGCAGGTTCAGTTTTTCGATGATCGGGTTCGGGCTGCTCGGCACGGTGGAAACAAGCGTTCGCGTGGGGATACCTTTAATCTCTTCGGTATCTTTCGTTTTAACAATGGCTTCCGTTCCCGTTGCCGCCGTCAGCAGGGTTTTAAAGCGTATATCCACGCCGCTATGTTCCAAAACCTGCCGCGCCAAATCCCGCAGGCTGGGAACCAGTTGCTCCAAAATGGTTTCGCCGGAATGGAGCAAAATAATGCGTACATCATTGGGCTTGATGTTGCGGTAGGTGTGCAGTGTGCCGCGCACCAGGCTGTTGATTTCCGCCACGCACTCCACGCCGCTCCAGCCGCCGCCCGCCACGACAAACGTGAGCAACGCCTGCTTCACAAACGGGTCTTCTTCAATGGACGCTTCTTCCAGCGCGTGAATCACGCGATGGCGCAGGCGCAGCGCGTCCTCCATTGTTTTGAACGGGAGAGCGTGCTGCGTCAGCCCGGTCATGCCCCGGAAGTCGGTGACATTGCCCAATGCCAGCACAAGGTAATCGTAATCTATCAGGTGCGGCACGGGCACAATGCCGGGACTGGCCGTAATCACCTTGTTTTCCAGATCAATGTGTTCGATGTCGCGCACCAGAACGCTGGTTTTGCGCAGCAGTTGCCGCAGTGGGCTGACGGTATCGAACACGCCGACGTTGCCGGAAATGATTTCGGCCAGCATCGGCTGGTAGACGAAATAGTTTTCGCGGTTGATGAGAATAATTTCGTAGTCATCGTGCCAGGAAAGCAACTTTTCCAGCCGCATGGCCGCGTACAGGCCACCGAAGCCGGCTCCCAAAATCACGATGCGCTTTTTGTGAGTAATAACCGTTGGGTCATGGGCAGGAATTTGTGTGTGCATAATCTCTGAACTTCCTTACCGGGAATGGGCAGGCGTTGCCTGTTCTATGAACATACCAGTCGCGCGAAAAATTCCATTCCATTAAAACAAGATTGTGTTTCCATTGAAAATATCGAAAACAAAGGCGTTTGCGGATAGTTCCAATGGAAACAGAGTTGTTTGCAGAGTTGTTTTTCAGTTCGAAACCTGCAGGGAACGCCTGCCGATACAGGAAGTGATGCGACGCGCGGCAAGTCTACTGAAACGTGGGATGGGGCACTTTGGTCAGAAGGTACAAAATGGGCAGTACCGCCAAAATCGCCACCACGATTGCTGTGACAAACGCCCGCGTCACGGCCACATCCGTTTGTTTCGCCTGCACCGATTGCGAAACTTTGGTCTGCATCTTTCCAAACTCGCTGGACAGGTTATTGGAGAACAGCACCACCAGGAAAGCGGCTATCGGATACAGGTGCGGAATTTCCGCCCATCCAAAGTCCATCACCATCAGCTTGGTGAACACGTACACCATCATCAGGCACCAGACGCGGCAGAACACGCCCACCATCAGCAGGAAGCCGGTAAGCACTTCCGCAATCGCAAAGCCCAGTATCCAACATTCGCGCTGGTGGGATTGTACGTAAGCCAGCGTGGCGGCGGGGTGTTTGGGGTCTACCCACGCGCCATGCCCCGTGCCGTACCAGAACATTTGAATCATCGGGTCGTGCATAACGGCGGGGAAATTGTCCGCCACGCCCACGGTCAGGTAATAGTTGTAGATTTTCATCCAGCCCAGGGCGAAGAAGCCGAATCCCAGCACGATGCGAACCCAGCGCATTTGTTCGGGCGTGACGCTGGTAATCGCCTGCTTCCACGAATCCCAACTTGCGGAAACGTAGACGACGGCGACGGTCAGAACGGGCAGCACATCAACGGCGATTTTCCAGTCAAAGGCGAACAGCAGGTAGATAAAGGTGCCGAAGATAGTCGCGCCGCCGAGAGGCAGGAAGCTTTGCGTCAGAATGCCGATTGCCATCACGACCTGCACGATCTGAAACAGAAAGCGCGTTTTGGGTTCCAGCGGGTAACTGGGCATGACCAAGGCATTGTTGGCGGCGGAAAACATCAGCACGAGGGCGGGGCAACGCAGGAAAAACACCACGACCCACTTGCTCAGGGCGGTGAACTTGGGAGCGCGAACGGGCTTATCGAACACGAAAGCGGCCGCATACTCCACGTAGTCCTGCAATTGCAGGCCCACGCGGGGGAAAATGCGGTCAATGATAAAGTTGTAAATCGGTTCCCGCAAGAACCAGATAAACAGCATGGCAGCCATCATAATGATGACGCGGGTGGCGATGTTGAGCATGTCGCCATTCAGCGTTGCGAAGAACTTTTCGTCCACCGGCCATTTGGCGGCATGGGGAATGAACCGCTCATGGGCCAGGGCCGCGCCGGGCAGCAGCAGCAGCATGGCGGCAATCCAGGCGGTTCGTTTTCCAGAGCGCAGGCGCATAACAATATCCATCAGGTCACTCCTTGACAGGGTTGCCGAAGGGGCAAAACAGAAATCAAGTGAAAACAAGCGCAGGCGGGCAGATTACTGCAGCACCGCGATGTGCATTTCTTTGGGCACGTAGCCGATGCGGCGCAGCACTTTGAGAACCATCGCCAAATCGGTAGGTTGCTTGTCGATGGGATTATTGGCTTTGGCTTCGTGTCCAAATTCCAGCGTCAGGCCATCGAGTTCGACGTTGGCATTTGTCAGCGTCGGCATTTCCTTCAGGTCATTATTCAGTGGGTTCGCATCGCTCCGGTCGCAAATCTTGCCGACGGCGCTTGTACACGTCGGGCAGCACAGGTGCGGCAGAACGATATGAAGATTGAAATGGGGAACGTTGACGACCTTGAATGTTTCCACCGCCAACCCTTCCATTTCCATTTCCCGGGTGATTTTCATCAGGTCCGTGATATTGACCTGAGTGGGATCCATGTCGGCGATCACTTCACCGTAGTAGGTGGGCGCGGAATGGGGCTTAACGGTTTGCGCGTCCTGCTGCGATTGCAGGGGCTGCGCATCCTGCTGCGCGGGCAAGGATTGTGTCGGCGTGGGATCCATCGGCGCAGACTTCGCCGACGTGGACGGTGCTGTCATGGGCGACGTGGTCCCTATAGACGGCGAGGACATAGATGCCATAGACGACATACCCGGCATGGAGGCCATGGGCGTATCCGAGGCCATGGGATCGTGTTTATACAGCATCGGGCTGGTGAGCCAGGGTTGATGCTTGATGGCCGTGAACACCGTTTCCGCGCAGCCCGTGCAGCATAAGTGGTTGAAGCCAAAGATAATCTGAGGCTTTGTGGCGGACCCGCTTCCGCTACTGCGTTCGGGATGGGTGTTGAATTTTTTGTCAATGACAATCAGCAGCAACGCCCATAGGAACGTCATAATCAGCACTTGCTGAGTGCGACCGAGACCAGGCATAGGTTTTCCTCCTGTGTGACAATGAGAGGGTTCTCATTTTGGACTGCAAATATGATTCCATAAATCCTACGCTTTTTCCTGTGACATATTCCATATTCTCAAAATAAAATCCTCCACACCCCGCTAGAGATAAAAATTACAGGCTCTGGCGGGGCAGGAGGAGGTTAGGGTTTTAGGGTTTTAGGGTCTAGGGTTTTAAGGTTTTAGGAAGCAGGATCAGAATACAAGATCACTGCACACAATTCCCATAACCTAACACCCTAAAACCCTAAAACCTACCTACGGGGAGTCCAGCACAAACTTGGCCGTCAGGGGCTGCGTGGAACCGGCTTCATTGGAACCGTAGACGAACAGCGTGTAGGGCAGGCTGCCCGCCAGATTGACGTTATTTAATTGCAGCAGCAGATTGTGGTTGTTGTCGCGGATGAAGATGGTATACACGCCTGCTGTCTGGACGACGTAGTTGTTGGTGTTGATGTTGGGCTGAATCTGTGTGCCGTTGTAGCCATAGGGATCACTGGCAATGAAAATCACTTCAGCGCCGTTCTGTACATCCGGGGAACTGCCGGTGACAAAAATGCTCGGAATGGATTGGGATGGCGACAGGTTCAGGGTGCGGACGGCCACTTTGTCCGGGGGAAGGTTGCCCGGAATCTTGTCGTCAATGGCAATGATCTGCGGCACGTACGGACCACTGGTTTGGCCGATTTGCCCGATAGCGGCCAGGGTGTAGTTGGTTCCCGCCATCAGGGACAGCGTGTTCTGCGCAACGCTTTGCCCGCCCGCGCTGACATTGGTTCCCGTAACTTGCTTACTGGTCGTGACGGAATAGCTGGTGGCTGTTCCCAGCGCCACCGCTTGTTTGGTAAAGCCCGTGCTGTTGATGTCTACAGGCGTGTTACCGGGGATGCCGAGTATGCCGTTGAAAGAGCGAACGCGGCTGGTGGTTGACGCAGGGAGATTTAACAGAGGATTGGTGCCATTGTCGTCGCCCCCACACCCGGTCAGGCCCAGTGCGAGCGCGGCGACACCGGCGCAAGCCGTATGAAGTACATAGCGGCGGGTATACATAGCGCGGTCTCCTGAGAGTCTATAGTTACGAGTTGATCGTTGATAGTTGCCGTTGTGCCAGGCAGAGCGCTGAAAATCGGCTATGCCTGGCACATCGTATTGCGAACGCCGATTACAGCGTGAGCAGGAAGTTGATCAAATCCTGCTTGCTGGCTTCAGGCAGGTTGCTGAAGGCGAGGGCGGCGGGATGCGCTTCGCTGTCCGTGTCCGCGCCATAGTTATCGTGCCGGAGAATGGCTTCGCGCAAGGCGCTGGCCTGCGACTGGTTGGCCGTGACGCGCCCGTCGTGCAGGTGGGGCGGACCGACCAGGCCGATGCCCATGAGCGGCGCGGTGCGGAACTGGCGTCCATCCGCGCGTCCCTGCCCCGGCAGGGTGTTGTCGGCCAGGGCTGCGCCCATATCGTGCAGCAGGAAGTCGCCGAACGGATAAAAGCGCTTGTTGCTCAAGTGTTCGCCGCCCAGGCGAGCCGGCGACGCGCCCGTAATCATCATGGGCGTGTGGCAGCCCGCGCAGTTCAATTGCCGATCCTGCGCGATACCATGCGGCTGCGTGTAGTCCACGCCGAACAGGATGCGGCCGCGATCTTCGGAAGAGCCGGGCGCAAACGTGCCGCGCGCCGGGGGCGCGATCAGGCGAATCAAGGTGCGCAGGTCGCGCAGATTGTTAGCCGTGAGTCCGGGCGAGGGAACCGGGGCGGGATTAGGCGTATTGTTGTTAGCGCTGGGCGTAAACGGACTGGTCAGGCCGATTTCGCCGTTTGTGCCGCCCGTATCGAACTGTTCCAGGGAGGGGCCTGCCGCGCGCAGACCAAAGCGGCCCAGGCGAACGACGGGGCTGCCACCGATAAGCGCGGCGGCCTCGCTGGAGCGGTTTTCAAAGCCTTCGTGTCCCAGGCCATTAACGGACGGGTCTTTGAGCGCCAGGATCGCGGAATCCGGGATGCCTTCAATCAGGCCGCGCCCGATATAGGGCGGCGCGGCGCGCATACCCGTCACGCGCATATAGGGAGCGCCGGGCAGGGGGGGCATCTGCTGTGGCGGGAAGCCATCTACCTGATGGCGGTGGAAGACGGGACCGCCCGCGTCGGTGCGCGGATTGAAGTCGCCGGTAGCCGGGTTGAAGTCGCCGAAGATCGTAAAGGCGTCTTCCGTGCGGGCGCGCGAAACCGGCGTGGCCGGGTTGCCCGAACGCTGCGACATGTGGCAGCCCAGGCAGTTGCGCTGGTTGAAATACGGGCCTTCGCCGTCGAACGCATCGGTTCGCTCGGCGGTGAACAGGTTCAGGCCACGCTGCACCGCGGCGCGCTCTTCAGCGGTAGCGCTGGGAAAGACAAGGCCGTCTACGGAAAGCGTCCTGCCGAATTTTTCGCGCGGCATAAATTCCGCGTCAACCACTTTGGTGGGGTCGGTAGGCCCGGCCAGGCTGCTGATGTCGGTATCGCCAATCGTGGACTGATTGTTGACGGCGCTGCCGCCGCCCTGACAGCCCACGACCGCCATTCCCATCACAACCGAAGTCAAGCCCAGCAGACCGCCCCACAGCAGCTTCAAACGTGGGTGTTGCATTGTATTACTCCTCTTTCTTGCTTCTTAAACCTTGTGTTTAACGGCGAGTTTTCACTTCGCGTCTTAACTTTGGGGGAATGTGTTAGAACGAGCGCGATACGTCCACAAAGAGGCGATCCGTGCCGGTGGTTTTGGTCGGAGCGCCGTCAAAACTGTGGTACGCGATGCGCAGCAGGGTATTGGACAGGAACCGGTAGGCAAATCCCAATTGATAGCCCCGGTAGTCCGTGCCCGCGCCCAGGTCGGAATCGGCAAAGGTTCCCAGGGTCGCGTCGGCAGATACTTCGCGGTACGTGAACCACGCGGTATACGCGCCCCGCGCCGCGCCGCCATTGGTTGCGCCGATTGTCAGGCCATAGCCTTCATTGCCGACCCTCGCGGAAAAGTTGCGCAGGTAGTCCGCCGTGATGAACGGCTGCAATTTTGTTCCCTTGATGTGCGGCAGCAACTGTCCTGTCAGGTGCAGAATGTCGAACGTGTTGCCGGCGAAGCCAAAGGCGTTGCCATAAGTGTAGTGGTTGTTGGTGGCCTGTACGCCGTTGTTGCGCAGCAGAAAAGCGTTCTGCGCGGTGGACGTGTCAATGCCGAAGCCGGGAATATAGGTTGGAACCAGCAGGCCGGAGTTCAGGTTGTCGTACACCGTGTAGTTGATGGCGCCGCGAAACACGCCCGCATCCACTTTTAACTGGTTGACAAAGGCATAGGTGTCCGTCGTCAGGCCGGCAAAGCGCTGGCGCTGCGGAATGTTGATGGTAAAGAAGGCAGGCGTAAACACCAGTCCGATAGTGGAATTGTTTTTGGTGAGCGGAAGCCGCAGGGCGATGCCTTCGGGAGCCACGTCATGGTCCCATTCGATTTCATCGTCCCAGTTGCCGATTTCCGCGCGCCAGATCGGGTTGTCCATCTTGCCGATAGTAAGGGAGGGCGTATTGAACTTGGCCTTGTCGCCGAAGTAGTAGTTCAGGAAGGCGCGTCCCAAATTGAAGCTTTTGCTGCGGAAGGCATCGCCAAGCGTTACAAAAGGCACTCCGGGGCTTGGGTTCAGTCCCGTTGTGATCTGGAAGCCACCTTCGGAGCGGTCACTCAGGGGAGCGCCAAAGTTCAGGCGCACCCGTTCGCGGAACGACCCCTGATCCCCAACGGGAATCAAGCCGGTTTGCAGGCTTCGGGTGGTGGTGTTATCGTAGCGGAACGTAATGTCGCCGCCGATAATAACGGGAGGCTTGTTGCCTGGCGGCGGCGCGGTCTGTCGATCCGGGCGCACCACCTGCGGCCCGGTCGCGTTCGGGTTCGGACCATTCGGCCCGGCATTGGGCTGGGTTGTGCCTGCGCCACCGGGTTGTTTGGCATTGAGCGCGTTTTGCAGGTCAGAAATGGTTTTCTTGTCGGCAGCCTGCGCGTCTTTAAGGCGCTGCTGTTCCTTGAGCAGGGCCTGCACCTGCTCTTCCAGTTTCTTGAGGCGGTCTCCGTCGGTGTCCTGGGCGCGGGCGGCGCCGCCGACAAAAAGCAGTCCGGCGAGTCCCAAAAGGGCGATCCGGCTCTGTTTCATGCGCATTCTCCTTAAAATGGGGTGTCCGTCTGAGTGGCGTCATAATGCGCCGCGCGGACTTTGGGTTTGCGTGCGGAAAAGGAAATGGGGTGTTACCAAACTGCGCTGCGAGGCGCATGAAGTATCGAACTCTATTATGACAAACATTTTTGCGTTTGTCACGCGCTAAACGAGGATATAAAGAATTATTTACGAAAAATTTGTTCCCGACGCTAAATTTCTTTTGATTGGCAGGTGCGGATATATCGAACGGACTACCATTTCACGCGCTTTTAGTCAGCGGAAGCCGCGACTGAGTTTGCGTCAGGTAGGTGTCTACATTGTGAGCGGCTTCGCGGCCTTCGGCAATGGCCCACACAATCAGGGATTGACCGCGCCGCATGTCGCCGCAGGCATACACGCCCGGTATGCTGGAAGCGTACTCCCGATTTGTTTTCACATTGCCGCGTCCATCGAATTCCACGCCCACATCGGCAAGCAGCCCTTCCTGCTGCGGATGCACGAAGCCCAGGGCAAGTAATACCATGTCGGCATCAATGGCAAACTCGGAGCCGGATACGGGTTCCATTTTACGCCGCCCGGTTGTATCGGGCTGTCCCCATTCGACCCGCACACCATGAAGCTGCGCGACTTTGCCGTTTTCGCCGCTGAAATGCGTGGTGTGGATGCTCCAATCGCGCTGCCCGCCTTCTTCATGCGCGGCGGATGTACGCAAAATCATCGGGTAATGCGGCCAGGGCATGGTTTCATCGCGCTCATTGGGCGGCTTGGGCATGATTTCAAACTGGTACACTTCCGAAGCCCCCTGCCGAATTACGGTTCCCAGGCAGTCCGCGCCCGTATCGCCGCCGCCCAGGATAACCACTTTTTTGCCTTCGGCTGTCAGCTGCGGCTTGTCCGGCAGCCAGTCGCCCGCCACTTTTTTATTTTGCTGCGGCAAAAAGTCCATCGCAAAGTGGATACCGTCAAGTTCGCGGCCTGCGACGGCCAGGTCGCGGGGCTTGGTGGAACCGCCCGCAAGGACAATGGCATCGAACTGCGCCTGCAATTGCGCCGCTGTGATGTCTACGCCCACATTGGTATTGGCCCGAAATTGGACACCTTCCGCTTCCATCTGCTTCAAGCGACGGTCCAGCACCCATTTTTCCATTTTGAAGTCGGGAATGCCGTAGCGCAACAGCCCGCCGATCTTGTCATCGCGCTCAAAAACGGTGACGGTATGCCCGGCGCGGTTCAATTGCTGCGCGGCGGCCAGTCCCGCCGGCCCGGAGCCAACGACGGCAACGGTTTTGCCGGTGCGCTGCGCGGGCGCTTCGGGTTCGATCCAGCCTTCCGCCCACCCGCGCATTGCCAATGATTCTTCAATACGCCGAATGGTTACCGGTTCCTGATTGATGCCCAACACGCAGGCGGACTCGCACGGCGCGGGGCACAGCTTCCCGGTAAATTCGGGAAAATTGTTGGTGGCGTGGAGTTCGTCCAGGGCTTCGCGCCATTTACCCCGGTAAGTTAAATCGTTCCAATCGGGAATGATGTTGCCGAGCGGGCAGCCCTGATGACAGAAAGGAATTCCGCAGTCCATGCAGCGCGCGGCCTGTTTACGAAGTTTTTCGTCGGGAAACTCCTGATACAGTTCGATCCAATCGTGGGTTCGCTCCGCAACCGCCCGGCGGGTCGGCAACTCGCGCCCATATTTCAAAAAGCCTTTCGGGTCTGCCATGCGTTTTTCAGGGTTCCTCTATCGCGTGTCTCTGTTGTCGAATAGTATTGCAGGCGTAAAATGGGCGCAACGAATTGCGCCCATGCGAAGTTACAGCAACGTGTAGTGTTAATGATACCTCAAGCGGAGGAAAGTTGGTCATTTAAGGTTGGCAATCAGGTCTTCCAGCGCCTTTTTATTGCGCTCCGAGGCGAAGGGTTTGTTGGGGTCCGGCTGTGCCCCGCCGCCCATGCCGCCCCCGCTTCCACCCATGCCGCCGGGACTGCCCCCACTCATGGGAGCGCCGCCACTGCCGCCCATGCCTCCACCTCCGCCACCGCCACCGCGCCCGCCGCGCTGCGGGGTCAGGTCGGCAAGCGCCTGTTGCTGGTCAGCGGTCAGCACTTTCTTCACCGCGTCCAGTTTGGCGGTCGCTTCGGCTTCGGGCAGCGTATCCGCTTTCTGAATGTCTTCCATCAGGGGCAGCAGTTGTTTTTTCTGCTCCGGCGTCAGTCCCTTGTTCTGGACTTTTTCGACCGTGTTCAGGCTGGACACCAGACGGGTCAGGTCACGTCCCGGATTGGGCGCTCCGCCGCCACCGGGTCCGCCGGCTCCGCGCCCGCCACCGCCTGGCGCTCCACCGCCGCCCGGACCTCCCGGTGCCGCTGCGCTTGCTCCCGCAGCCGCCGAACCGTGCTGCATCTGCGCATCGCGCGTCAGGAAGCCCATTGCGCCGCCCAGGGCCAGGCAGATCAGGCCGGACGCGACGGCTGTAGGAACGTTGGGACCTTTCTTAATCATGGTCATTCTCCTTTGAAACAGAACAAGAGCAGGGATAAACGTGTTACGGCAAGGAAGTTCGGCATCGTATTGGGATTTCCCTTCCTAACACCGCCCACATATTTGTCTTGAACCATGATTTTCAGGATTTTGATGATTACCATGACTGCGGAGGCGCGTTCCTGATGGTTTTCCTGCCAATCCCAGAATTTCTGCCATGATTTTATCGCGCGGTTAAAATTGCGCGCTGAAATCATGTTAATCCTAAAATCCTGAACATCATGGTTCAAGACAAGTCCGCCACTCGGCAACGGCCTGTTTATGTTCGGACAGGCGTTCGGCAAACATTTGCTTGCGCTGCGCGTTGCCCGGCCCGGCGGAAGGGTGTGGCAGGCTGAGAACGAGACGGTCATGGACGCGCAGTTTGTCCAGCAACAGTGTTTGCAGGGCGTCCGAAACGCTGCGCCCCAACAGGACAATCAGCGCTTTGCCGATGTGCTGTAGTTCTTCCGGCAGGATGTGTTCAATATGATAGCGCAAAATGGGCGTTTTCAGCATGTCCGGCGCATACCCGGAATAGTTGCCGCCATTGACGAAAACGGGGTAGCGGATCGCGGCAGACGAGTGCAGCAAATGCGCGTGGGTGTCGAACAGGGCGGCGGCGGAAGGAGCGCCAATCACATCCGGCACGTTCAGAGCAGCCAGCATGGCAATCAAATTGACGCGGGTTTGCCCCACCCACTGCGCCCGCCGTTTCGCCCGTTCCTGTGTTTCCGCGTGTTCTGCTCCCGCCAACAGACAATCGCGGGCTTCCTGATACGCAAGCTGCATGGGCGCGAAGCCGGGGCAGATACCGATGAGAACCACTTTCGCGCCCGTGTTCACCACGTCAATGGGCGAGTAGTAGATTTCCAGCAGCCCCGCCCGCGTTGTTTCCTGATGCAGGCGGAATTGCGGCAGCAGCAAGTCGGCTTTGGTCAGTGGCCTGTGGGCGGGCAGAGCGGCGATAGCGGACGCGTAGTGTTCAAAACGGTTGCCGAGTATCATAAACCTGCTTTAGCGACTGCTTACCGAGTCCGCGAGATAAATCTCGCGGCTGTGATAACAAAGTCCGCCTGCGCGGACTACAGCCGTTAATTGTGTATCTTGCAGAACTAACTTGCAGACGCATCAACGGCTTTTTCCGCCAGCATCGCTAATGTTCGCAAGTCCGGCACTTCCAGATCGGGCTGCGCGTCGGCAAGTGGGGTTGCACCCGCGCCCGCTTTGCCTTGCCGCCGGTTGACCCACACAGTAGCGATGCCGAGCGAACGGGCGGGCGCAATATCGTGGTACAAACTTTGCGCCACGTGCAAGACCTGCTCTTTCGGAACGCCGACATGCGAAAGCATAAATTCAAAGTTGCGCAGGGACGGCTTGTAACTGCCGATTTGCTCCGCCGTCATCACCTTATCAAAGGAAACCTGCAAATGCGCGGCGGAAACCGCGAACAGATCATCATCCACATTGGTCAGGGGCATGAGTTTGTAGTGTTGATGCAGCGAACGCAGCGCGGCAACCGTGTCCGGGAACGGCTTCCAGCCGTCAAACGTGTCAATCAGAACGTCGCGCTCCAACTGCGCATCAAACCCGAACGCCACCCCAAACTGCTCTGCAACCTCGCGTAAAATATCTTTGTACTTCCGAAACGCTCCCGCTTCGGCCTGCGCTTCATAGCGTCCATAATGCTCCAGAACAGCCTCGTCCGTAAGCGTCACGCCCTGCCGCGCCAGAAGGGGCCGCAGTCCCGCCAAAATCCCCGCTTCCCAATCCACCAGCGTTCCATAGCAGTCAAACGTCAACACCTTAAATTGTCGCAGGTTCAGAGCTGTCATGCTTTTGTGGTTTCCATGCGATTGGCGTCCATGCAAAGCAAGCGTCCGTGCAATAATATTTTAATCTTTTTGCGCGGCTGTGATAACGAAGTCCGCCTGCGCGGACTGACGTTGCAACGCTTTTGTTGACTTATATTGCCACTATATTCAACTGCGCTAACCCGCCTGATTTTGCCGCCAAGAGGTCTGAGTAGGCTGCTCGTCCTCAACCCACCATGCTTCTCCTGTCAGGTCATCCACCCATACGTGAATAGGTTCAGGGAAAACTTCCATGCCTGAAGGAAGCCAGCTAAAGTCCGGCCAGAAATCAACCCGCCATGCTGCCCGGTTTTCCTGCGTTCTGCGCGCCAAAATAAATTTTCATCTTGCCCGTAGCCTCCACCCAAGTTTACTTCCGACATTGGCACAGGGCAGAGTTTTGCCAGGTTTTCCCAAGTCTGCTTCAGGCTCCTGACTCATGATCCATGTTCCTTTGCTCTGGCAAGCAATTGAGAGTTGCGAGTCTTGTTTATCAGTGTGTCTTAATGGTGTAGTGCATCTTTTTCCTCCCGCAAACTGTTCTCGCTTCGGCCTGAAGCGGAACATTCTTGATCAGAATACTCGCTTCCATGCGCTGACGACAGAAAGCTGGTTACTTGACGCCCGCAGGCATCTGGTCGGCTACGTCTTCCTTGCCGCCGGCTTTGGCGGCCGCGAGTTCCTGCTGTATCTGGCGGTATTCCAGCGATACCACTTTGACGAACTGCGCCTGCGTTTCGGGCCAGTTCTGGAGGAGGGACGCGCCCCGGTCACTGCGGGTGTACAGGACGTGCCGCTCGATCAGGGTTTTCAATTCGGCTACATCGGCTTCATCCGTGACGGCTTCCAGCGCGGTCTTGCCGCCGTTGCGGTTGCAGCGGGCGGGGAAGCGGCCTTTGGGGTCCCACACATACGCCACGCCGCCGCTCATGCCCGCCGCGAAGTTGCGCCCGACTTCGCCCAAAACCACCACCGTGCCGCCCGTCATGTACTCGCAGCCGTGATCGCCCGTGCCTTCCACAACGGCAGTCGCGCCGCTGTTGCGCACCGCGAACCGCTCGCCCACCACGCCGCGCAAAAACACTTCGCCACTGGTCGCGCCATAAAGCAGCGTGTTGCCCGCGATGATGTTCTCGGCGGGGTCAAAGGGCGATTGGCGCGGCGGATAGACAATGATGCGCCCGCCCGAAATGCCCTTGCCCAAGATAGTCGTTGGCGTCGCCTTCCAGCGTCATGGTAATGCCGCGCGCCAGAAACGCGCCGAACGACTGCCCCGCGCTGCCCGTGAATTTCAGGCGAATGGTGTCTTCCGGCAAGCCCTGTTCGCCGTATTTCAGCGCGATACGCCCCGACAGCATGGTTCCCACCGTGCGGTTGCGGTTGTAAATCGGCAGTTCGGCGGCAACGGGAATGCCCCGATCCACCGCGCCCTGCGACAAGGCGATGAGATGGTAGTCCAGAGCGTCGTCAAGGCCATGCTCCTGCTGCCTGACATGCGACTGCGCGTGTTTGTCCGCGCCTTCCGGCTGCGTGAGAATGGGCGTCAAATCCAGTCCCCGCGCTTTCCAGTGTTCGATGGCGCAGGTTGCGTCCAGCATGTCAATGCGCCCTACCATTTCGGCAACCGTCCTGAAGCCCAGTTCGGCCATGATTTCGCGCAGTTCTTCGGCCACGAAGAAGAAGTAATTGATGACGTGTTCCGGCTGGCCCGTAAAGCGCTGCCGCAGAGTTGGGTCCTGCGTGGCAATGCCGACGGGACACGTTCCCAGATGACACACGCGCATCATAATGCAGCCCATTGCGACAAGCGGCGCGCTGGAAAAGCCGAACTCTTCCGCGCCGAGCAGGGCGGCAATAGCCACATCGCGCCCCGTTTTCAACTGCCCGTCCGTCTGCACGACGAACGCGCCCGCGCAGGTCGTTTTTGACGAGAGTTTGCTGCGTTTCCGCCAGTCCCATTTCCCACGGGATGCCCGCGTGCTTGATGCTCGAAACGGGAGACGCGCCCGTTCCGCCGTCATAGCCGCTAATCAAAATGTGGTCGGCATGGGCTTTGGACACGCCCGCCGCGACCGTGCCGACGCCCACTTCCGCCACCAGTTTGACCGAAATACGCGCGGCGGGATTGACGTTTTTCAGGTCGAAAATCAACTGCGCGAGGTCTTCGATGGAATAAATGTCGTGGTGCGGCGGCGGCGAAATCAGCGTGACGCCCGGCGTCGTGTGCCGAACGCCCGCGATATAAGCGTCCACTTTGGTTCCGGGCAGTTCGCCGCCCTCGCCGGGTTTGGCTCCCTGCGCCATCTTAATCTGCAGTTCGTCCGCGTTGACCAGATAATGCGCCGTGACGCCGAACCGCGCGGACGCGATCTGCTTGATCGCGCTGCGCCGGCTGTCGCCATTGGCTTCGGGCGTGTAGCGGACGGGGTCTTCGCCGCCCTCGCCCGTGTTGCTTTTGCCGCCCATGCGGTTCATGGCAATCGCCAGCGTCTCATGCGCTTCCCGGCTGATGCTTCCGAGCGACATCGCCCCCGTCACAAACCGCTTCACAATCTCCCGCGCCGGCTCCACGTCGTCAATTGGAATTGGGCTGCCGACTTTGAATTGCAGCAGACTCCGCAGGGTCGCCAGCGCCTCGCTCGTATCATTGACGTGCCTGCTGAACTCCTTAAAGTCGGCAAAGCCCTTTTGAAATGATGAGTGATGAGTGATGAGTGATGAATTGGATTCTGATTCATCATTCATCATTCCGCGTTCATCATTTCCCCCCTGCCTTACCGCCTGCTGCAACTGCGCCACCGTATCCGGGTTGTAGGCGTGGTGTTCGCCGAAACGCCGCCACTGGTACTGCCCGCCCGGATCGAGGTCAATGCTGCCTTTGATGTCCATTTTGGGGTACGCGGACTCGTGGCGGGACAGGCTTTCCTGCTGAATGATGTCCAGGCCGACGCCGCCCAGACGCGACGGCGTACCGGTGAAATAACGCGCCACCATGTCTTTGTCCAGGCCGATCGCCTCGAAAATCTGCGCGCCCCGGTAGCTTTGCAGCGTGGAAATGCCCATTTTGGCGAACGTTTTCAGCAGTCCCTTGTTGACGGCTTTGATGAAGTTGATACTGGCTTTGTCCACATTGACTTCGGGCGGAAACATTTTGTCGCGCCCCATGCTGTCCAGCGTTTCCAGCGCCAGATAGGGGTTGATGGCGGACGCGCCGTAGCCGATGAGAAGGGCAAAGTGCATGACTTCCCGCGCTTCGCCCGATTCGACGATAAGACCCACGCATGTGCGCGTCCCTTCCCGCACCAGATGGTGATGCACGGCGCTTGTCGCCAGCAGGCTGGGAATCGGAGCCGTGTGCGCGTCAATGTCCCGGTCGGACAGAATCAGGAAGCTGTAGCCATCCGCAACGGCGCGGGACGCGGACTTCGCACAGGTTTTGAACGGCTTTTTCCAGCGCGTCCGGCCCGTCCTCCACGTCGAACCACATCGGCAGGGTTTTGGCGTTGAACTCGCCCGTGCGGACATTGCGCAGTTTTTCCAGCTCGAAATTGCGCAGAATGGGCGACTCCAGCTTGAGCATGTGGGCGTGTTGCGGCGTGGCGTCCAGCAGGTTGCCGTCGCTGCCGATGAAGTCCACGAGCGACATGACCAGTTCTTCGCGGATGGGGTCAATGGGCGGGTTCGTCACCTGCGCGAACAACTGCTTGAAGTAGTTGTACAGCAATTGCGGGCGCCTGGACAAAACGGCAATCGGCGTGTCCGTGCCCATGCTGCCCAGTGGCTGCTCGCCATTCGTCGCCATCGGGTACAAAATCAGGCGAATGTCTTCCAGCGTATAGCCGAACACCTTCTGGCGCGTGAGCAGGGTTTTCTCGTTAGGCAGATGGATGAATGGCGGTTCGGGCAGGTTGTCCAGCGTGATGCGGTTGGCGTCCAGCCACTCTTTATAAGGATGCTGCGTACAGAGTTCGCGCTTGATCTCGTCGTCGCTGACGATGCCGCCGCTGACTCAGGTCAATCAGGAACATGCGCCCCGGCTGCAAGCGGCCTTTTTGCACGACGTGGGCCGGGTCGATATCCACAACGCCCGTTTCCGACGCCAGAACCACAAGATCATCGTCCGTGACGCAGTAGCGGGCGGGGCGCAGGCCGTTGCGGTCCAGCAACGCGCCGATCATGCGCCCGTCCGTGAAGCAAACCGCGGCGGGGCCGTCCCAGGGTTCCATCAGGCAGGCGTGGTACTCGTAAAACGCGCGGCGCTCGTCGTCCATGCCCGGATCGCCGGTCCACGCTTCCGGCATCAGCATCATCATGGCGTGCGGCAGGCTGCGCCCGCCCAACGTCAGCAGTTCGACGGCGTTATCCAGAGCGGCGCTGTCGCTGCCGGACTTGTTGATGAGCGGCAGCAGTTTCTTGATGTCGTCGCCGAACAGTTCGGAGGACAGGGATTTTTCCCGCGCGCTCATCCAGTTGCGGTTGCCGCGCAGGGTATTGATTTCGCCGTTGTGGGCGATGTAGCGGAAGGGATGCGCCAGATCCCAGGTCGGGAAAGGTGTTGGTGGAAAACCGCTGATGCACCAGCGCGAGGGCGGTGGTCGTGCGCAGGTCGCTCAGGTCGAGATAATAGGCCGCCATCTGATGCGTCATCAGCAGGCCCTTGTAAACAATGGTGCGGCACGACAGGCTGTTGACGTAAAAATAGCCTTCCTGCTCCAGGCACAATTCCACAATGGCGTTCTGAACGCGGCGGCGGATGAGGTACAGTTTGCGCTCGAAAGCGTCTTCATCGGCAATGTCCGCGCTGCGCCCGATAAAAATCTGCCGGATGACCGGTTCGACCGTTCGGGCCAGAGCGCCGATTTTGGCGTGATTGATCGGCACGTCGCGCCAGGCGAGAACGGTCTGCCCTTCTTCCCGTACAATCTGCTCGAAAATCTGCTCATACGTGGCGCGTTCGTCGTCTTTGGTGGGCAAAAACAACATGCCCACGCCGTACTCGCCGGGGGCAGGCAAAGCGATGCCCTGTCCCTGCAATTCATCGGCAAAAAACTCATGCGGAATTTGAAACAGGATGCCCGCGCCGTCGCCCGTATCCGGGTCGCTGCCGGTCGCGCCCCGATGTTCCAGTTTGCGCAGCACGTCCAAGCCCTGCTTGATGATGGCGTGGGATTTATGGCCTTTGATATGCGCGACGAAGCCGACGCCGCAGGCGTCGTGTTCAAACTGCGGGTCGTACAATCCATGCGCGGGGGGCAGTTGGCCGGGTTTGGCTTGTTCCATTGGCGTCGCTTCCGTTCTCGTCCAGCAGGGTGCAGAGTGATGGACACGGCTTGCCGAAAGCAGAAACAACGGGAACGCGCAGGATGGAAAAGCGGGAGGGCGCGCGGTCTGCAAGCCGTATCAGGCGTATGTGGCCGCGCTTGAATAAGGTGAAAAGCGCGTTTGCCACAGATTGCTTCCCGTCACGTCATTGTGAAAAGGGAGACAATCATAGCACAAAACGCGCCCCTTTGTCAATGTTTATACAAACGCAAATTTAGATCATCCCTTCCTCATGCAGGGCCGACGCATCTAAACGGGAAAGAAAAAGGATATGTAGAGTCATCGTCGAAATCTTGGCAATGCAGCGCTTCCAGCCCGATGTCTCGTTGTGTCAAATTGTAGGAGAGAGGCGTCGTGGCCTCAGCAGCGTCAGGGCGAACGGGAGGAAAATACAGGCATCTTCCAGCACCTCCCTTCCGGGTTAGTTGATAGTTGATAGTTGATAGTTGATAGGAACTATGATCTTCAACGTCCCGCCACCTGGCTAGTTAGCAGCCTCTATTATATAGACTTATGTATACTTAGACGAGTTAGATGCGAGGAAGGTTCGTTTGTTTCTGCTATTTATGCAGAAATGTTTCTACTTTTTTGCACATTCTTTTTAGATTGATCAACCCGGAGGAGGGAGCAGGCGCAGCACAGGGGCGAATGACCTACGATGGGATACGTGTTGAGCATTTGAGATGCGCCGACCCTGCTTCCTCATGCACTGCCCTTGACAGAAGGAAATCGAACGGGTACACAGCAGGTATCAGCGGGCAAAGGAACACTACGCAGCCACCTACGAGGATAAGGACACGCACAAATGACAGCTATCGTGGAGAAAGCAAACGCGCAGAAGAGCAGGAATGAGGAGGAAATTACGACTTCTTCCGGCAATGTCTACGAGGATTTAGGGCTGGCACACCCGGACGAGCGCATGGCAAAATCCGTAATAGCGCTGGCAATTACGGACGCTATCAAGGCGCGTAATCTTACGCAGGCAACAGCAGCAGAACTGATGAACGCGGACGCTTCCCAACTTTCGGATTTGCAGCGCGGACGCCTGACCCATATCCCCTTCGACTGCCTGCTCCGGTTCGCCAATGCGCTCGGTCTCGGTGTGCAAATCACTATTCAACCCACTAATGACGAGCAGGGCAAAACATCAGCGCACACAATGGCAGGGTAACTTTCCGAAACGGGAACATTATGAAAAACTCAACTGGCAATGGATCGCGGTGTGTGACAGCGATTTCGGAAACATTATGGGCTGTTTGCATTAATCTGTTTTCGTCGTCGCTGTTGTGAACAAAGGCGGCTCCAATATTGGAGCCGCCTTTTGTGGTTTCTCTAATTGGCGAAAACTAGCGGCGGCGCAAGTCCCACTATTGGAACCGCAACATCTTGGGCGCGGTCAGAGCGATACGGCGCGAAAGGTCAAGGGCAGCCAGTCGGTTTCAAAGATTTGTGATTAAGCGAGCGTGGGAGTGGGCAAATCTTCGTACTCGCGGAGTATTTGCTCCGGGGTCTTGGTTTCCCATTCCCTGTAGATGTCCTTGATGGAACGTCCACTCGCAACAAGGCGCTCTTCAATGACTGCAACGCGCTTGGATTGCTCGATTTGGAGGGCGGACATTCCTGCTTCCCGGCAAGCCGTGTCAAGAATCGTTTCCAGCAGGGTTGCAGCGTCTTTTTTCGTGGGTTCAGAAATCATCACACGGCCTTATCTTTCAGGATAGCCTCATTATACAGATACGGACTTACGCCGCCAAGTTCCGCAAAAGATGTTGACATTCCAGCAGGCAGTTGCTATAATGGTGTTATTCTTCCAATGGATGGATAAATCCATTGTTGTGGTAAGGCTGTGAAATATGGCAATCATACAGACATCGAATAGAGCAGAACAGGCATTGGCTTTGATTGCCAACCTGAATGACGAGCAATTCGCCAGCCTTGAAGCGGTGCTTAAGGAAGCTGCGTCTGATGAAAATGCGCGTGTTCAAGTATCCTCATCCGGTGAAGCGCAGTTGACACGGGAAGAAGGACTTATTTTGCTGAAAGCATTTAATGGCCCAACGAGTGAACCATCAACGCGCATGTTGGAAGCTGTAGCCAACTACAAACGAATCATGTCAGAGACACTTTAGTTGATGTTGGGAATATGCAGCCGCTAAATCGCTATCGCTTTGAAGTGCTAGCAGAGCAACATGACCTTACATCTTTCGATTGTGGGAATGTTGCTCTGAATGATTATCTGACCATAGACGCCAAACGAGATGTCAGGATAAATCTACGGCAAACCTACCTCCTGCTTGACTACTCACAATCCCCGGCGTTTGTTGCAGGCTACTTCACGCTCTGTGCGGATACCGCTGAAATTTGGCACCCCCTTGTTTACGGAACGATCAATTACCCGCTGATCCTCCTTGATTATCTTGCCCGCCACGTCAATTACAAGCGCATAGGGATTGGGGATGCCCTGTTGATACAGGCTTTTCGCGTCACAGCCGATGTTGCCGCCAGAGTCGGCGTTGCGGGAATGCACATCCGAGAAGCCACCAAAGCGGGCAAAAGATTGTATATGCGAGACGTGTATGGTTTTACAATGCACCCTTGCGCTGAAATTGACAGGGATAAGGGTTTGTACCTTCCCATCCATGACATCCATGCTATTTTAGCCAAACTGGAGACGACCCCTGACCAACCAACCGAAGGTGATCAAGGGCCGAAGTCTGCCGATATCTGACAAGTTTTACACATTTCAGAGAAGATCACGGAGTTGCTGCTGCGCTTCGTGGCAAATCCCAATTACCTTTTCGACAGGCATCTCCATTACTTCCGCAATTTCATCATACGACAGTTCGTACTCCAAACGCAACGCCGCGATAGATTGGTAGGGTTCTTTCAATTTAAAAGAGGGCTTCTACAAATCTATCTGCCTCTTCTTCATTCATAGTTGGCTCTCATGTTTGTTCAAAATGTAAAGATTGCTTCAAAAGCAAACATTACTCGCGGGAACGGAGGCGTTGAAGTTTGCCTTCTAATTGCAATGTAAGCGCCTGCCCTTCGGGCGATTGGCACAATCGCGCTTTGATGGCAGTCTGCAACGAGTCGAACTTCGAGTCGGCAGGATTGTCCGTGGACACGAATTCGCACAGGGCGTCACAGTTTTCTTGAATGGTTGGCTCATTTACCATGACTCTATTTTCGCTTGGATTGTTGATGATGCTTGTATCCATGATAGTCCCCTTGCATCAAACGGTTTTATGCGGCAACGTTCGTACCGGCGATACGAGTTTGCTTCGCAGTCGAGCAAAACTTGTTGAAAATAGTGTAACAGACAAACGTGGGGCTGTCAAGTACGGGCGCTACGGCATTATGGCAAAAATACACCACCAGCCGCGTAACAAAGGTGTCGTGGCTGGGGATGCCGTTGGGCAAGGCCAGCCACTGCGAACCAACCACAAGCCTGATAGTTATTCACAACTTTAGATGCGTTTGCCCTGATTGCCTAGTACCCAACACCCAACACCCTCCTAAATATGTGGTATACTAATAACAAGGCCGGTTGTCGGCACATTTAACTTTTGGTTGTTAATAACACGCTTGAAGATAACGCCTCTATCTCTTGCGCCTTTGCAATGGCGCGATTGCGATAGGGGTTTTGTATTTTTGGTTTCCCGCCTGCCCTTGTACGCAGGAACATCCGGCGTGGACAAGCAGAAAAACACCGTTGTTGCAGGCAGGCGCAGGCAGCAGCATAGGAGCAGCAGAAAATGACAGACACGATGACAACGGGCGACACAGGCCACGAAACCACCGACATGACACCCGATGCAAATCCCCTGATTTCCTCGAACGAAGTGGACGCCACGCCACAGGGCGACAAAAAGGGCAAGCCGGTTCATTCCCCGCGCAAAGAATCGGCGCGGATTCCGGTTACGGTCAAGGGCCAGAAGTACGTTTCTCCGGCAGGACGGCACAGCCAGCAAACGCATCGCCGCGCTGAAGAACGCGCCGCAGCGCAGGGAAACACCACGGAAAAGGAACAGCACGCGCAGGATCGGGAAGCCTTTGTGACGGAACTGAACCGCCGCGCGGACCAGAAAACGCGGCAGCAGAGCGAACAGAAATCGCGCAGCGCGCAGCCCAAAGCGCCGACTGAGACGAGCTGACTTCCCAGGCAGACCGCATACGTTACGCGCGTCTGTGAGCCTGAAAAGACTTGCGCTCTTCTCCCACTATGTGGAGAAGGGCGGGGGATGAGGGCTGGTTCCAAAACAAAATCGGCTGCAAACAACACAATGGGCACAGGAGCGACATCATGGACAAGCACAACAAACACAGCAAGAACAAGAACAAAGGCGTCAACAAGCCGACGCCGATTGCGGTGAGCGGCAGTGGCCTCTTGCCGGACGCCTTGACTGTGGCGAATGAGGCCGCGAACGCCGCGAAAATCCAGCCCAAGGCCGCCGCAAGCAAGCGGAAATAAACGGCGGCGATGCGAACAGGCTGCGCGGCGGCAATTTGAGCAGACAGCGCCTCTGTAACGGGCAGGGCGCGTTGATTTGGCAGGAAAAGAACGAACGCTCAACGGCGAGAAACAAGGCAAGGAACTGTGAAAACGATGAAAAGACCATTCAAAGAGGCAATTTGCACCTGCACGTCCGCGCGCTCTCTGCTGTACCAGAGTCTTGTTATTCACAAGCCCAAATGCCTGCTGTACGCTTCCCTTGTGGCGCATGAACAGGCCAATGTGAAGCTGCACGACACTCTGGGCTTCGTCGCGCCGACGCCGACGATTCTGGAAAACAAGGCGGCAGACCGCAGCCGCTTCACCCCCTCGGAGTCGCCCCTGCTGGTATGAGTTCGTCAATAGCCGATAAAGCAAGGCCGCGTCGCCAATCATCGAGAAGATTTACAAAAATGAGATTGGGTATTCGAGAATGTTTGCGCGTCGTGGTACAATAACCACATCATAACAGGAGGCGCATGATGGCTATACCCTTGTGCAAACTGGAAGGAACATGGCAGGAGATTACGGCGCGCGTTCCCGACTTCGCCACACGCAAATTAGAAGTTATCGTTTATGATGCTGAAGAAACACGACAAGCAGCATCCAGTACATTGTCCACAGGGGAGAGGATAGAAGGCCGGCAAAAAACATTGACTGAAGCGCTGCGCGAAATTGAAGAACGCAGCCGTTTCATGAACCCCAAACCGGATTCCCATGACTACTTGCGCGAAGCGCGCTCCGGCGCAATGTTTGGACTCAACGCCGATGAGTAACTTGCTTTTTCTGGTCATTGATGCCAGTGTAATCATCGGTCTTTGCGCACAGGAACCCGGCAAACTCGCGCAGATCGTTGCTGCCTTGCAGGATTACGACGCAAAAGGTTACATCCGCTACGCGCCGCATTTGGTTGTCATGACAAATACGACAGGGATATGGATGCAGCCGATCTGCTGACAGCATGTATATTGCGTTGGCGGAGCAGTTAGCGGCGCTTGGTCACACGGAACTGCTTACTTTTGACGCCGGACAAAAGTTGCAAACGGCGGCAACGGTTCCAACAGTTACCGTAAATCTGCTTGTAGCTATACCACCGGTACCATAATGCTCATTTTCCGAAACCAACCCGCGCTTTCTCAACAGTGAGGAAGCGCGGGTTGGTTTGCGGCGAATTGAGGGCAAAGCAGGCATGTTCTTAGCGTTGAAGGCGGCGCTTGCGGCGCGCGAACCCAACGCCCAACACCCAACATCCAAGCCCCATCGCCGCCATGCTGCCGGGTTCGGGTACGGCCAGCACGAAATAGCTGCCTTGCCCGGAAGCGTTCGTGCCGTAGCCCAGTATCCGCCCGTCGCTGCTGATACCGAAAACGGCTGAAACCGTCAGGCCCGCGCTTGCCGGCAACAGGTCGTTGATATTGTACAGCGTGTGGTTCTGGTAGAGAAACGGGAGGGACGCGCCGCTTGCATCTTCAGCCGCGCCGATGACCTGCCCCATATCATTGATGTAAAAGGCGTAGCTGTTGGCCCCGCCGAACGTGCCGATGTCGTCACCGGGAGTCAGCAGGCCGGTTCCCGAATGGACAAAGGCGTGCATGTCGAAGTTGCCAGGCTGGTACGTGGACGCGCCGATGATCAGACCCTCGTTGTTGATGCCTGTCGCATAACTGCTGATGGTGTCGTTAAGCGTGCCGAGTGAGCTAAATTGGCCGTTGTGGTACAGAAAAGCCAGGCTTTCCGTCGCCAGGTTCGCCACTTGCGTATCGCCATATCCCACAACGTCGCCCGCGTCGTTAATGCCGTAAGCCGTTGTCGTGTTGGCGGCATTGGCAACGCCGTTCAAGTCGGGAATGGTTCCCAAATCCGTCAGAACGCCGTTGTCATAAACAAACGCATGGCTGGTGGTGTAGAAATTGCCCGTGCCGTCGTCGTACAGCGTATCGCTTGTCCCGGCGATCTGCCCGCGATTGTTGATAGCGTAGGCGTTATTGTTGTAGGTAAGCCCTTGCGAATTCGTCGGGTCTGCCTGTTCGCCAAGCGTGGGAATCAAGGTAAGGCTGTTACCGACGCTGACAAACGCGCGGGTGTCGAAGTTCGGGTCCAGGCCGTAGCCCGTCAGGACGCCACTGTTGTTGATGGCATACGGCGTGTTCATCGGAAAGATCGGGTTCAATGTACCGAGCGTAACAAAGTTCTGTCCGTTCGGGCCGCTGCGCACCACATTGCCCTGCGTGTCCACGCCGTAAATTTGCAGCGCGTCGTTGAAGCCGTACACACTGATATTGGGATCAACGTTAATAAGGGAAAAGCCAAGCTGCTGGGCGCGAACAGTGGAAGCAGTCAGGCACAGCAGGGCGCTGCCCGCCATAAGCAGAGCGGCGAAGCGCGAGGAAGCAAAAAGCATTTTGTAGAACTCCTGAAAACGAATAAAGAAAATTTCCTTGTGTCGCGTCGCAAACATGATAGCACATAACGGAGCGGACGCCTGCTCCTCTATGCCAGAAGTTGACTTTTCAGGGATTTTTAACAGATTTGGCGGCAACGCGCAGCCAGACAAAGCGGGTATCGCCGTCCGGCAGGTTTTGAATCTGGAACACTTCTTTTGCTTTTGCAGGCGCGGAGGCAAACGCCTGCCGCACGGCTGCCGCTTGTTCGGGTACGCATCCGGCTTTGACGATCCAGTCGTTGAGCGTGATGGCAACGTCGCCAACAGGACCTTCCAATTCGGCAACTATAAGCCCGGCGGCTTCCAATGCCTGCCGCCATTCGCGCGGGGAAAGGTTGCGGACGTGGGAAGGGTCGCGCAGGGCTTCCACACGGTTTTGCCACTTGGCCGCTTCCATCATGGCGTTTGCAGAGTAATGGGTCGGGTGGCAAGGACGTTTGTAAATTCGAAGTTTCCGCCGTTTTCGCTGTTGGCTTCGGCATTGCCGTTCGTACCCGCCTCCGTGTCGTTGTCCGGGACACAGGTATCCGCCAGCACAAAGCGCCCGCCCGGTTGCAGTACGCGCCGGACTTCGGATAAAAACTGCGGAATGGAAAGAAAATGGTGTGGCGCGACCCGGCACGTGACGAGTGAAAACGCCGTGTCCGCGAAGGGCAAGGCTTCCGCCGCGCCTTCCTGCCAACTGACATTGCCGATACCCTGCGCTTGCTGATACGCCTGCGCCTGCCGCAACATTCCTTCAGAAACGTCCAGTCCGACAACGGAAGCCACATGCGGCGCAAAGGCCAGCGCGGTAAACCCGGTTCCCGTCGCCACATCCAAAACCGTATCGTCCGGGCGACAGGCGGCGTGATCGAGCATCCAGCGCAGCGTATTTTCCGTCCAGGTATTCCACTGCGCGTTGTAGTGCGCGGCCTGCCGGTCAAACTGATCCTTTGCGGAGCGCGCGGGCATTTCTGTTGTGTTTGTTTCCATCATGCGTGTTTGAATCTTTCGTCTTTGAAATTTAGCCCAAGTTCTTTCCTGTAGTATACCTACGTAAGGAAAAGCGTTCTCCTTTAGCGGATAATTCATGCGCCAACCGCAGCACACTACAGAGACTCTATTCGCCCTGCAGGGTTTTACGCGCCATGCGTCGGTAGCCTTCCGCCAGCAAATCGGACATGTTGCGCACATCCTCGGCGTTGTAGGCCAGCAGAGTTTGCAGGGATTG
Organism: uncultured Chthonomonadaceae bacterium; assembly: GCA_963835065.1. Taxonomy (GTDB): domain Bacteria; phylum Armatimonadota; class Chthonomonadetes; order Chthonomonadales; family Chthonomonadaceae; genus CAWFQB01. The sequence continues at coordinate 51,530 of CAWIEK010000048.1, forward strand.
CTGCCGCCCGGTTCGGTACTCGCGCCACAGGCGTACCGCGTCCCAGCCCGTCAGTCCCGTCGTGGCATTGGAGCGGGCAATGCCCATCTGCCCTTCGATGTGCTTCAAGCCGCCCCGGTAGCCTAACCGCTTCAGCAGAAAACACAAATCTACGTGCATCTGGCTGAACGGCAATTGGGGGAACGCGCGGCGCAAAAACGGAATGTCGAAGCCCGTGCCGAAGAACGTCACCAGAATGGCCGCATCCGATACGCTTTCGGGAAAGTCCTGCAAGTTCTGCCCCTTCACGTACTGCCGCATTTTCCAGCCGTCGTATACTCCCACAACGGTTAAATCGTCCGCCCGCATCCCGCCATTAGTCTCGATGTCCACAAACGCCAGTCTGTGCCCGAAGGCCGTCACCGCCCGCCAGTGTTCGCTTTGCGGCAACAGTTCGGCGAACCACGCGAAATCTTCCGCTTCCAGACGGGCTTTCGACTCTTCGATTGTCGGCGTCAGCAGGGCGCGCTGCGCGCGGGTGAGCGGCCAATGCGTGTCGGGCTGCGCTAAATAACAATCCCAATCGCGCGCCCCGGCGTCCCACAACTTGCGCTCCGTTGTACGCCCAATAGCCTGCGCATGCAAAAACGTGGACTCCAGCAGGCTCGGCGGCGGAACGGGCGTAGATACCGTCGGCGCGGACGTAGGAGAAACAGACGGCTGCGAAGTGGAAGCGTTCGGCGTGGAAGAATTCAAGAAGGTTCCTTTATCAAGCGTTGCGCGTTGAGCATTAAGCATTGAGGGGCATAATTCTGTTTCCGCGTGAAATGTTGCCCGCGAAGGTGTTATAATGAAGTTATATACGCGGTACGCTCGGCAAATTCCTTGCAGATTTTTGGAGTGTGCTGCTTTCGGTCTGGTGTAACAATAACGCTCCGCCTGCGTCCTTATGAAAAGGACATCGGGAAAGTTTTTTTGTTTGCCGCAAGGCTGATTTTCGTAATAATAATTTCCAAAGGAGAAGTTTGATAATGCTATTTACGCAACGCGCGTTTCACGGGATGCTTCTGCCGTTCGCGCTGATGAGTTTCGGCGGTATGCTGCTGACGCCCGCCGCGCAGCCGCGCGCCCTCGCCGCGCCGCCCGCAAAACTCAGTTCCAGTCTCAATGATTATATTGTACCCAAGCTGGATGATTTCGATACCACGATGGTCGCCACTTATCACGACGATAACGCCGCCCGCAAGATCAATCGAGACATTGGCATGATGTATCAGCTCAAAGGCAATGTGCGCGTCCGCTACAAGGAAGAGAATAAATTTCGCGCGGACGGGCAACTCGGAGCCGGCAAAGGCAGTCTGATTATCAACGACACCAAACAAGTATTCAGTTTGGGCGGGCTGGGCAAAGTAAAAAGCGAACTGGGCAAAACGCCGGGCAAGCGCAAATCCCTGCTGGACATGGGCTTGATTTCCGAAGCGTATCTGACTTACGCGCAGGGCGAATTTATTGGTGAGCGTCCGTTTGAAGGTACGCAATGCGCCGTCTTCAAGATCACCTACAAAGACCGCAGCCAGGACTCGTCGCATCGCATCGTCTGGATTGACCCTAAAACCAAAATCACGCTGAAGCGCGAGGAGTACGCCCAGGACATCAGCGGCGGCAAGCTGCGCTCCATCTGGCTGTACCGCGATCCCAAAGAGGTTTCGCCCGGCATCTGGTTCCCGTCGCGCATCGAACTCTTCAACAACGAAAACGAAAAAGCCGGCGTGACCACCTACACCAACACGCATGTCAATGTCGGACTGAGTGACGACGTTTTCCGGCTGTAACAGTATTAGGTTTCAGGTTTCAGGTGTCAGGTGTCAGGTAAGGACGGCCTGATTGTTTTAATTACTGCCGGGCACAAGATGTTAAAATCAGGCTCCTCCTGACACCTGACACCTGAAACCTGAAACCTGAATTGGGGGGTTATCGTATGGGCAAGCCAGGCCCTAAGGGCGCATGGGACATCATCAAGAGCATGTCGGTGACGGAAATCGCGCGGGAGGCGAACCGTCCTCTCAGCGTTGCCGTGATTGGCGCGGCGGAGCGGCGCGAGGAAGTGATTCGCGCCCTGTTTCAGCCGGACACGCAGGCCGTCAGCGGAGATATGCAGGCGGTTCCGGCTATTGCGCCGCCAACCGCTATGCCGGAGCCGCCGTTTGTGCAGGGCTATGACGCGCTTACGGAAGACGCCAAATTCCCGCGTCAGGCCGGGGTGTACGATTTTGTCATTGATGTGGGCAATGTCAATCGGCAGGACGCGCCTGCCGGGTTGGTCGTGTATTCCGTTGCCGAGTTGGGCGGGTGGGAAGCCACGCTGGACCGGATTTTGGACGACAAGCCCGCGCTCGTGATGGCGCTGGCGCGGAATTTTCCCGTATTTCGCCGCCGCGCCGCCCAAAAAATCATTCACGATACGGCCACCGCGAACGCCCAATTTTCCCTTGTGACCGGCGTTGCCGAAGCGTTTCCCATCCTGCGCGAAATCGGCTTCCCCGGTGTTGTTCTCAGCGATGTGTTTGTCCTGACCAAAAACCAGGCGCTGATGACCCTGCGCCTTGCCGCCGCGTATGGCCTGCCGCTGGATTACAAGAGCCGCCTGAAAGAAATCGCGCCCATTCTTGCCAATGCGTTTGGTTGGCGCGCGGTTGCCCGCGAATTGATCGGCCTGATTCCGGTTGTCGGCTTCCTTGCCAAGCCCGCTATTGCGTATGCGGGCACGGCAACAGTGGGTAAAGCCGCGCAATTGTACTACGAGACGGGCGAGCAAGTCACGTCCGCGCAGGCCAAGAAAATCTACAAGGAAGCCTACGAAGTGGGACGAACGCGCGTCCGCGAACTGGCGTCCGCCATGCGGGGCGGCAAAGGCGGCGGGGGCGGCGGCAGCAAGCGCATCCGCGCGCAGACAGCCTTAACGGCAGAAGACGAACGGTTGCCGATTGCAGCCGAACGCGAACTTGTCCCCATTGAGGAAGCAGAGCCAACCCCTGCCGTCAGTGAGTAGCACACAATTTTATCACGTTTAGTAGGTTTGGGGAACAGCAATAACTGTTGGCCTCCTTGTTCAGTAACCCATGTTCAATTCTTGCGCCTGCGCCGTGAGTTCATCCAACACTTCATGACGCAAGGTGTCTATATGCTTTTTGTACGCGATTACATCCTCAAGCAAGATACAGCATTGCCCACCCGTCTTGCAGCAGGCGATCTGTCCTTGCTCCAGCAGTCCATTCAGGAAAGGCTGTGACACATTTAGAATTCTCGACGACTTGTTGAAGCGTGAATTTATCCTTATGAAGGATCGTTGTTTGCTCTGCTGACATAAGTTTTCCTGTGTGCCTATGTTTGCGCCATCAAGCGTGAAGGGGTACAGCAACGGGCGTGAAATCTTTCAGGATGGTTGAAATATCAGGATGCGTCCAGTCAGTTTCAATTTCTACATCTACCTCTTCACCCATACACACCTCACGGCGCAGACGCGCCAGCAACGCCGTGTCTGTTACCTGCACCATCTGAGAATGTAATTTCTGTTTGCCATCCGGGCGCGTCAACAGTTTGGAAAACGCCAGCAACGGCGGCTCCCCGTCCACAATTCCACGAAACTGAACACGTTCTATCAATGTCTCCGGTTTCATTCTGACTTTCTCCCCCACCTCAACGTCGGCAATCTTTCCGCTAATGGCGGCAGGTCTTCTATCATTTCACCTGTGCCGCCAGTCTCCGTATATCTTTCCCGAAATAAATCGTAAACACCTTCTTGATTATAACGCCGCGCCAGCGACAAAGCCAGGCGTTTACTGGTTACAGTCACCAATATATCCAAATACGTTCGCCCTGTTTCCACGTTGAACCATGTTCCAATACAGCAACGGGGATCAGAAAGCAATGCCTGATTAGCATTGATAAAGGCGGCAAGCAGTTCCGATGAAATACGTCGGCCTGTAACGATGCGGCTGCGATCCGGGAAGGCGCTGACAGAGTACAGCCTCTGCTTGAGTTGATTTCCAAAATAAAGGCTGAATGTTGCGCCACCCGCCTGCTCATGGAGTGCAAGCACTTCTTGAATTACTATGTCTATGCTTATTGGTTCCGGCAAGGAAGTATTGGGAGGTGTCAGATGAGTTTTAAGAGTGGTCGCCATCGCCTCCTCTTTCACCATACAGCCCTTAATTTCCTGCGAAATGCAGATAGCTACAACCTCACCCAAAAAGAGGAGGGATGAAAAATTCATCCCTCCTCGTTCATCCCTCATTCCTGCTCTTAAACGTCGTCGCCGTCTTCCATCGTGTCGGCGTCCATTGCGTCAGCGTCCTGGGAGCCGAACTTCAGCGCGGTGTCCAGATCGCTGAGTTTGCCCATCACTTCCGACATGGTGAGTTCCATGCCGTTTTCCTCACCCGGCCCCGTCAGCGAGCCGAGTTCGATGTCTACCTCCTGGAACCCGTCCATCGGAAGCGGGATCAGGGCGCGAAGCCGTCCGTCCAAGCAGGGGAACGTCCTCGTCCTCGTCAATGAGCGGCAGGTTCTGCTCGTTTTCGCGCTTGAGCGGTTCGACGATCAGCGGCGTACCGTCCGGCGTTGCCAGTTCCAGGCTGCGGTACGAAGGCAATCCGGTTCCCGCCGGGATCAGGCGTCCGATGATAACGTTTTCCTTCAAGCCGACCAGTTCGTCCTTCTTGCCGCGTACAGCGGCTTCGGTCAGGACGCGGGTTGTCTTCTGGAACGACGCTGCCGACAGGAACGACTCGGTTGCCAGCGACGCCTCGGTAATACCCAGCAGCACCCAGTCGGCTGTGGCTTCCTGGCCCGGCGTTGCCATGTTGCGAACGCGCGTGTTCTCGTCCTCGAACACGAACTTGTCCACGATCTGCCCCGGCAGGAAGCGGCTGTCGCCCGGATGGCGCACTTTGCGCTTGCGCAGCATCTGCCGCACGATCACTTCCACGTGCTTGTCGTTGATGTCTACGCCCTGTCCCTTGTACACGGATTGAATTTCGCGCACCAGGTATTCCTGAACGCCCCTTGTGCCTTGCAGTTCCAGCACCTTCTGCGGATCCAGCGGGCCTTCCGTCAGCCGGTCGCCCGGATGCACTTCCTGGCCCTTTTCCACTTCCAGGTCGCCGCGATAAGGAACCATGTACACGCGCCGCACCGTGACCGCTTTCATGCCCATTGCCACGATTTTGCGCAGGTGCTTGTCCGTGATCTGCTCGCCCGCGTTGACAAGCGGTTCGCCGCTTTCATCCAGAATGTTTTCCGCCGCAATCGCGTCGGTTCCCAATCCCTGATGCGCCAGATGCTCGTTGAGTTCAACGGGCGTATGCAGCACGACGTTGCGCAGCCCCTTGCTTTCAATGTCGGCCACGACGCCCGAAAGCTCGGTGACAATCGCCTGTCCTTTGGGCTTACGCGCCTCGAACAGTTCCACGACGCGCAGCAGCCCGCCTACCTGATCTTCCAGCACCTTCAGCACGGCCTGAATCGAGCGGACTTTTTCGCGCTCCGAGCCTTCCGCTTCTTCCAGGCGCACGATACCGGTTTGTATGTCGTTGTGCAGTTCGCGCAGGTTGTTTTGCCGCTTCTGCTTGACGTTGGCAACGCCCGTTAGCACCGCGCTGGACGCGACGCCGCCCGTATGGAAGGTTCGCATCGTCAACTGCGTTCCCGGTTCGCCGATGGACTGCGCGGCAATAATGCCCGTCGCCACGCCAATGTCCACAAGCCGCCCCGTCGCCAGGTCGCGCCCGTAGCACTTGGCGCACACGCCCTGCCGCAGTTCGCACGTCAGCACGGAGCGTACAACCACGCTCATCGTTGTCGTGATCTGGTAAATGGTTTCGGCGCGGCGATACGTGCCGTCCGCCCGTTTCAGCGCGCCCACCTTGCGTACGCCTTCGGGATTGTCCAGAATGGCCTGCGCTTCGCGGCGGGTCATGGCCGTGCCCCGCGTGACCGGAATAGTCTGCCCGTCTCGCTCAAACGTGACTTCCTGCCCGCTCAAGGTCACGATATCATCCGTCGCAATGCGAACATCGTCCACGCTGCGCGCCTCGACATCCATGATGTCTTCATTGGCCGGAACGATCACTTCGCCCGTGATCGGGTTGACCAGGTCTTCGGTCGGGTAGCGGCCTTTCAGACGCTCACTGAGCGGTTCCAGAACCTCGCCGCCCTCCAGAATCTCCCGAACCGTGACGCCCTGATTGGTTCCGCAGTCAGTGTCGCGCACGATCACGTCCTGCGCCACGTCCACCAGGCGGCGGGTCAGATACCCGGCGTCTGCGGTGCGCAGGGCGGTGTCGGCCATACCTTTGCGCGCGCCGTGCGTGGACACGAAGAACTCCAGAACGCTCAAGCCTTCGTGGAAGTTGGACTTGATGGGCAGTTCTTCGATCAGGTTGCCGAACGGGTCGGTCATCAGGCCGCGCATCCCGGACAACTGCGTCACCTGCTTTTTGGAGCCGCGCGCGCCGGATGTGGTGATGATGTTGATCGGGTTGTACTGCGCGAAGCCTTCCATGATAGCGCCGGCAACGTCTTCCGAAGCGTTCAGCCACGTCGTCAGCACTTTGGACTTGCGCTCCTGAGCGGACAGCGTACCCCGCGCGTACTGCTGGTTGGTGCGCCGCACGTCGTCTTCCGCCTTGCGGATGATCTCGTCGCGCTTGCCGGGAACGTCCATGTCGGTCATGGCAATGGTAATGCCGCCCTTCATGGCGTACTTGAAGCCGATGGCTTTCAGTTCGTCCAGGAAGTTGATGGTGGCTTCCTTGCCGTGCGTTTCATACACGTCCGATACCACGCCCGATACGCCGGTTTTATTCAGCGTGGCGGTCTTGCCGACAAGATACTTGTCCGTATACTTCAGGCGCGAGGGCAAAATCTGGTTGAAGATCAGCCGTCCCGCAGTGGTCAGGTGCGTGGTGTCCAGAATGTTTTCTTTGCTGGAATTGCGCACCAGTTTCCAATCGTCGTCCGCTTCGTCCCGTTTGTGGCCGATCACCTCGTTGACCACTTGGGCGTCGGCCTCAAAGCCCAGGCGGTGCGGCAGGCGGACACTGATGGGTTCATGCAGGTCGAGTTCGCCCAGGCTGTGGGCGAGCATCGCCTCTTCCGGGCTGCTGAACACATAGGCGCGGGGCTTGTTGCCGGGTTTCAATTCGCGCATCATGGTCAGGTAGAAGCACCCAAGAATGATGTCCTGCACGGGCGCGACAATCGGGCCGCCGTTTGCCGGGCTGAACAGGTTGTGCGAACTGAGCATCAGAATACGCGCTTCGGCCTGCGCATACGCCGACAAAGGAACGTGAACCGCCATCTGGTCGCCGTCGAAGTCGGCGTTAAAAGCGTGGCAGACGAGCGGGTGTACCTGAATCGCCTTGCCATCCACCAATACCGGCTCGAACGCCTGAATACCCAATCGGTGCAGGGTCGGGGCGCGGTTAAGCAGCACGGGATGCTCGCGGATAACGTCTTCCAGCGCGTCCCACACTTCCGGCTTCATCTTGTCAATCATGCGCTTGGCCGTCTTGATGTTGCCCGTGTACTGGCGCTCCACGAGCGTTTTCATTACGAACGGCTTGAACAGTTCCAGCGCCATTTCTTTGGGCAGGCCGCACTGGTGCAGTTTCAAGTGGGGGCCGACCACGATGACGGAACGCCCGGAATAGTCCACGCGCTTGCCCAACAGGTTCTTGCGGAAACGGCCTTCCTTGCCCTTGAGCATGTCGGAAAGCGATTTCAGGGCGCGGTTGTTGGAGCCGACGACCGGGCGGGTACGCCGTCCGTTGTCAATCAGCGCGTCAACGGCTTCCTGAAGCAGCCGCTTTTCGTGGTTGACAATGGACTCGGGCGCCCGAATCTCGGTAATCTTCTTCAAGCGGTTGTTGCGGTTGATGATGCGCCGGTACAGGTCGTTCAGGTCGGACGTGGCGAAGCGCCCGCCGTCTAACTGCACCATAGGCCGCAGTTCGGGCGAAATCACGGGAACCGCATCCAGAATCATCCATTCGGGGCGGGCTTTGGACGCGATAAACGCTTCGCTGATTTCCAGTCGCTTGATGGCGCGAATCTTCTTGGGACCCTGCGTGTTCTGCACTTCCTGCTTGAGTTCGCGGCTCAGTTTGTCCATGTCAATCTCAAGCAGCAGTTCTTTGATGGCCGCGCCGCCCAAACCGGCCTTGACGACTTCGCTGTAATCCACGTCCAGGCGGCGGCTGATAACGTCGCTCAGGCGCTCGATAGCCCGGAACTGGTCTTCCGAAATCAACTGCCGCTTTTCGATTTTTTCCAGCAGGGTCAGGCTTGCGGCCAGTTCGTCAATCCGCTCCTGCGCGTCTTTTTCTTCCTGCTTGATGCGCTCGATGAGATAGGCATGCTTTTGGGCAACCGTTTCATCGTCCCAGTATTCCAGTTCGCCGTAGCCTTCCTCATCCAGAAACGCTTCCGGGTCCAGATCGTCGGCTTCCAGGTCGTCTTCTTCTTCCCCAACCAGTTCCAGCGGAGCCTTGCCGTTGGACGCTGCCGCAGGCGCGACAACGGGCGCTTCCTCGCCTTCCGGCGGGGGCGGCGGCACGGACTGGTGTTCCTTGACTTCCTTGTTGAACTCGCGGGTGAGGCGTTCCTCAATGCCCGCCTTCTCCTCCATGATTTCTTCGGTTTCTTCCTGCACGGCGGAGCGGATGTCGGTCAGGTCAGCGTTGATACGCGCCCGATCCACCTGCGTCACGATGTAGGACGCGAAGTACAGCACTTTTTCCAGCGGGCGCGGCGAAATATCCAGAATCAGGGCGAGCGGACTCGGTACGCCCTTGAGATACCAGATATGGCACACGGGCGCGGCCAGTTCGATATGTCCCATGCGTTCGCGGCGCACCTTGCTGCGCGTCACCTCGACGCCGCAGCGGTCACACACGATGCCCTTGAATTTCACTTTTTTGTAGCGTCCGCAATGACACTCCCAGTCCTTCACGGGGCCGAAGATGCGCTCGCAAAACAGGCCGTCGCGTTCGGGCTTGAAAGTGCGGTAGTTGATGGTTTCAGGCTTCTTCACTTCGCCATACGACCACGAGCGTATCTCGTCGGGGGAGGCAATACCGATGCGAATTTTACTAAACATGCTGGCGTCAGCCATAATCGCTTATCCTCCACAAAATTCCCGGCAGCCAGTTTCGCGCCTGCCGGGCAGCTAACAGACAAACTGATCACACAGAGACACTGAGACCAGAGCTTTCACAAGGAGAGAATAGAGAAGATCAAGAAGTTTTACAGGATACGTTCTGACTCCAACGCAGTGCGTTAAGCCGGAAGTTCCGCTCTGAACCCTCTCTTCTTTTCTCTGTGAATCCTCTGTGTCTCTGTGCCTCTGTAGTGCGATGAATTCCTAGAACGCGGGTTCTTCTTCAGGCAGGCGCAGGGTCTTTTGCTGTCGCCGGACGGCGGCTTTGACCGGGTCGCCGTTCGGGTCTATGTCGTCGTCACGGTCGCGCAGGTCAATTTCCTTGTCCTGCTCGTCCAGAACGGTCACTTTCAAACCGAGCGATTGCAGTTCGTTGACCAGAATCTTGAACGATTCGGGTACGCCGGGTTCCAGAATGTTGTCGCCCTTGACGATGCTTTCGTAGGTTTTGACACGCCCCAGCACATCGTCGGATTTGATGGTCAGGATTTCCTGCAGCATGTACGCCGCGCCATACGCTTCCAGCGCCCACACTTCCATTTCGCCGAACCGCTGTCCGCCGAACTGCGCTTTGCCGCCCAGGGGCTGCTGCGTAACCAGGCTGTAGGGACCGGTGGAACGGGCGTGGATTTTGTCGTCCACAAGGTGCGCCAGTTTCAGCATGTAGATCACGCCTACGGTCACGGGCATTTCGAAGTCTTCGCCCGTCAGCCCATCGCGCAATTGCGTTTTGCCCGAATGAGCGTCAAAACCCGCCCGTTTCCAGGCGTTCTGCTGAATCTGCCCGATAATCGAATCCAATGCTGAATTCTGCAGTGATGAGTGCTGAATTGGCGTTTTGATTCATCACTCATTACTCCTCGTTCATCATTTTCTTCTGCCAGCATCGCCGTGCCGTTGCCGTTGCCGGCTTGCAGTTCGCGCTGCACCGGGGAGATGGCGGGCGGCGCGGCTAGGGATGCGCTGAGGCTTTCCAACTTCTCCGCGCTCAGGGCTTGCAGGCGGACGCGCACTTCGTTCAGCATTTCTTCGGCGCTTTGTCCCTCCGCAAACTGCATCCCAAGCCGGAGTTCGCTGTTGACGTAGTTTTCCAGCGTTCGGCGCTTGAAGTGTTCGGCAAGCCGCTCCATCTCGGTCACGATTTCGTGTTCCGTCGAGCCTTCAAACGCGGGGTTGACGAAGGAGCAGTTCAAATGCCGCCCCACATAGCCCAGGTGCGTTTCCAGAATTTGCCCGATGTTCATACGGGACGGAACGCCGAGCGGGTTCAGCACGATGTCAACGGGCGTACCGTCCGGCAAAAACGGCATGTCTTCCATCGGCAGGATTTTCGAGATAACGCCCTTGTTGCCGTGCCGCCCGGCCATTTTGTCGCCTTCCATGATCTTGCGCTTTTGGGCAATGTACACGCGCACACTCATGTTGACGCCCGCATTCAGTTCGTCGGCGGGCAGGCGCAGCAGTTCCCCGTCCTCCATGTCCTTCACGTCGGAATCAGGCCGCTTGCAGAAGTTGTAAATGCGCTTGTCGCGGCTGCCCTGATACTTGAAGCGCGAAAACACCTTCACATCTACGACGCGCCCGCCGTTGCCGTGCGGTACGCGCAGCGATACGTCGCGGGTTTCTTCCGCTTTTTTGCCGAAGATGGCGATGATAAGCCGCTCTTCCGCCGTCAATTCGCCCTGCCCCTTCGGAGCCACCTTGCCGACAAGGATTTCATCCGGGCGCACTTCCGCGCCGATGCGAATCATGCCCTCTTCGTCCAGGTCTTTGAGCATATCCTCGCCGACGTTGGGAATATCGCGCGTGATCTCTTCCGGGCCGAGTTTGGTATCGCGGGCTTCCTGTCGAACTCCTCGATATGAATGGACGTGAACACATCGTCCTTCACCAGCCGCTCCGAAAGCAAAATGGCGTCTTCGTAGTTGTAGCCGCCCCAGGGCATGAAGGCCACGAGAACGTTCTGACCTAATGCCAGTTCGCCCTTGTCGGTACAGGGGCCGTCCGTAATCACTTCGCCCTGCCGGACGCGCTGGCCCTTGTTGACAATCGGGCGCTGCGTGATGCACGTCGAGTTGTTGGAGCGCAGCAGGTTGATGAGCCGGTAGCTGTCAATGCGCCCGTCCGCCGTGGTAACGTCAATCTGCTCCGCGGTAACGCGGGAAACGACACCCGAACGCCGCGCGATAATCACCGCGCCGGAATCGCGGGCGGAGCGCCGTTCCATGCCCGTTTTCACGAGCGGCGCGTCCGGGCGCAGGCACGGCACGGCTTGCCGCTGCATGTTCGCGCCCATAAGGGCGCGGGTCGCCTCGTCGTTTTCGATGAACGGGATCATGGCGGTTGCAATCGAAATCAACTGCACCGGGGCCACATCCATAAACTCCACTTTGGTCGGGCTTGACGATCGGGTAGCCTTCTTCAAAGCGTACCTGAACGGTTTCGTCCACAAAGCGGTTGTTTTCGTCCAATTGCAGGTTGGCGGGCGCGATGTAGTGCCGGTGGTCAATGTCCGCCGTCATCCACACGAGTTCGTCCGACACCTGACCGTTTTTCACCAGGCGGTAGGGCGTTTCCAGAAAGCCGTAATCGTCAATGCGGGCATGGACAGCCATCGAGCCGATAAGCCCGATGTTCGGGCCTTCAGGCGTTTCAATCGGACAGATGCGCCCGTAGTGGCTGTGGTGAACGTCGCGCACTTCCAGCTTGGCCGACTGCCGCGACAAACCGCCCGGTCCTAAGTGCCGACAGGCGCCGCTTGGCCGTCAGTTCCGCAAGCGGATTGGTTTGATCCATAAACTGCGAGAGTTGGACTGGAACCGAAGAACGACTTGATAGACGCGCTGATCGGCTTGACCGACAAAATCACCTGCGGGATGATGTTGTCGTTGTCCAGGCTGGTCATGCGCTCTTTGGCGACTTTTTCCATGCGCAAAAAGCCCATGCGCAACTGCGAAGTCAGCAGTTCGCCAACGGAGCGGACGCGCTTGTTTTCCAGGTGGTCAATGTCATCCGTCGTATACGCGCCTTCGCCCGCGTTCAGGTTGATGATGTAGCGCAGGATGCTGACCAGGTCTTCTTTGGTCAGAGTTCGCGCCGTCATCGGAACCGTCGAACCGAGTTTCTTGTTGACCTTGAAGCGTCCCACTTTCGCCATGTCGTAGCGGCGGGCGTCGAAGAAGATGGACTGCACCAGGTTCTTGCGCCGAGTCTGAGAGTGGCCGGGTCGCCGGGACGGATTTTCTTGTAAATGTCAAGCAGGGCGGAATTGGAGTCGGTCGCCACGTCTTGTTCCAGCGCGGCTTCGACATAGCGGTTCACGTCCAGCACTTCCAGACTGGGCAGTTTCAGTTTGGCGACGGCGTTGGCCGTCGTTTTATCCGCGATAAGCTGGTACGCCTTGACCACGATCTTTTCGCCGTCGCCCTTGATGTCTTCCACCGGGCGCTTGCCGCAGCAGCACATCGGCGGCAGGGTTCATCAGCGTGATTGCGCGTGGAGAACATATCCAGAATGTCGCGCGTTTCTTCCGTGCGGGAGTACAGCTTGACAATCGCGTTTTCGCCGATTTTGCCGGCCAGTTCGGTGAGGAACGCTTCGGTTGCCAGGGTTTCGCCTTCGGCCAAGATTTCGCCGGTCTTTTTGTCCACCACCGGCTCATAGAGATAGTAGGAGAGGAAAAAGTCTTTCTGCACTTCGGTGCGCAGCAGCTTGTTGGTTTCCGGCTCGTGGATCTCGACGTTTTTGTAAATCCAGAATCTGGCAAGCACGTCCTTGATGGACATTTCCAGAGGTACGCTGGCCTGCTTGTAGATAAACTCGCCCGTATTCGGGTCTTTGGCGGTCAGGGCGCGCAGCAGGGTCGTGAGCGGAAACTTCTTGGTTTGCCCGATACGCACGGTGATGAGGTTGCCGTTGTCGGTTTCCACATCCACCCACGCGCCTTCCTGCGGAATGATGGTGGCGAAAAACAGCACCTTGCCCGGAAAAGTCCAGGCTGTCCTTGAAGTACACGCCGGGCGAACGGGCAAGCTGGCTGACGACGACGCGCTCCGCGCCATTGATGATGAACGTGCCTTTGTCGGTCATCAGGGGCAGGTCGCCGAGATACACTTCGGATTCAATCTCTTCTTTGCTGGCCTGCTCGCAGCAGCACTTTGGCTTTGATGGGCGACTCGAAGGTCATGTCGCGGTCGCGGCACTCTTCCACGCTGTATTTGGGTTCGCCGAGCGTGAAGCTCGGTCAGCGAGATGGACGTGTTGCCCGTAAAATCATAAATCGGTGAGAAACTATCGAAAAGCTCCTGCAAGCCTTCTTCCAAAAACCAGCGATACGAATTAAGTTGAAGTTCAACGAGGTTGGGAATACTGACGGTGTGGCGGGTCTGCTTGGCACGGCCCTGAATTTCCTGAACGGACATGAAAAACGCCTCCCCTGAATGCGCGGGTTAAGCTGTGGCACGAAAAGGATGAAGACAAAAAGGACAAGAGAGGATTTCCGTAGTGCTGGGTTGCCTCTGTCGTCCTTGTGTGCCTTCATCCTTATCTAAAAGGTAAAAATGCCGGTTCGCTCGGCAAAATGGCCTGCTTGTCCATACGCACGAACAGCTAGGATACCACACTTCTATACGCAGTGTCAAGCGGTTTTTGTGCCCGCTCCCGCAAAATTTTCGGGAACGCCCATAATATAACTATAACATTAGACAACAGAAGGATGTGGAAAGTTGCAGCAGGCTGTTACCGGGCAGGCCATTCTATTGCTGCCCCTTGACAAATCTACTGAATTTGCTATAATAGTTCTGTAAGTATGCGTTATGAAGGAGGTCAGAGAAATGTCTGTTTTGGACGTTACCCAACCAATTAAGGAAGCAGTAAAATCTAAAACTTCTTCGCCTGCTGGATTGCAGGAGGAAAATCACAGGCTGGATTTCGCAGAACAACTGCCTTTGCCGGGCGAACACGTTGGGCCGACACAAACGGAACTGGCGAATTACCATTTTTATCTTGATGCCAAAAAGATAGAGGGCGTACAAGTCAGCGCTTCCGGCGGCGAAACGTGGAACGAAACAACCATTGTCGTCACCGTGCCCGATCTACTGAAAAAAGAGGCCGATGAAGTTTTCAGCTTGAAACTGCGTATATACGATGATTTCCCGGGGGCCAGATTGAATGTACACGTACTGGAAACTGCCCCGGCTATCGGCGCATAGGAGCGGAATACATGCCCGCCCCAAGAACAACCAACTCGAAATCCAGAGAGTATTTGCAGGAAGCCTACGAGAACTATCAACGCTATGAGAAATCTCTTGACCAGCAAGAGTATCTGAATTGGGCGATAGTTTTTCTTTTCTACTCTGCCGTCCATCTGATCAATGCGTATGCCATCGCCAAACACCCGAACAAGCAGTTCCACTCACATCAGGAGAGAGATGAGTACGTCAAAGATAATTTAAGAGTCATCTACAATCGTTATGATATACTGGAAGGGGCTAGCCGCAACGCCCGTTACGAACTGGTGCGTTATGGCCGAAACAGAGCGCTACAAATACATAACAACGCATTTAACGGCATCCGCGTTGAGCTGAAAACATTAGGATTTGAATGGGAAGTTGGGGATACCCCGCCGAATACGCAGCCCTGAGCGTTTAGCAGGCGCGCTCTTGTACAGAGCGCGAGTTCACGAAAAGGATGAAGACAGAAAGGACAAGACGGGAGCATAAACCGCTTTCCTGCCTCGTCGGGAAGGCAGGAAACGCCTGCGCATTACACGCAAAGAGTTTGACAACAGGGCAGGGTAAAAGTTGCAGTTCCCTGCTTGAAAGCAAACTTCTGGAAGCCGATTTCACTTTGCGTCTGAACGCCGCTTTGCCACTGTTTGCCGTCACTCGCCTTTGTTCGCCGTTACTACGACATAAGGCAGGGGCGGCGGCAGGGTTTGCGCGTGGATGGACAGGAAGTTGGCTTGCGCCAGCCATTCCGTACACTCTTCGGCGGCAAATACCGCGCCCTCTTCGCTTGTCAGCAGCATTTGCAGGGAAAACAGCGCGGCAAAGGGGGGCTGCGTTTTCGCGGCGTTCAGCATGATGTCACTGACAATGAGTTTGCCGCCGGGACGAAGTGCTTTATACGCTTTGGCAAACAACCTTTGAATCGTTTGGGGAGACATCTGGTGCAGAACGCCCGAAAACAAAACGCCGTCGTACTCCGCTTCGCCCCAGTCCGTATCCGTCGCGCTTCCGGCAAGTGTCGCTACGCGGTCACTTAACCCGGCCAGCGCGATCAATTCCTGCGCGACGGCGGCAACGCCGGGCAAGTCCAGTACGGTCGCGCGCAGTAGGGGGTACTTTTGCGCCAGCAGCATGGCGTAGGTTCCCGGCCCACCGCCGACATCCAGCAATCGGGTCGCGTCCGCAAAATCCAGAAAGCGCAGGACGCCCCGCGCCACGCCCTGCGCCCGGTTGTGCATGCCCAATACAAACTGCCGCGTCTGCGCCGCGTCCCGGCCCAAATGATCGGAAGGCGGCACGGCAGGGGCATCCATTCGCACAGCCTGCGCCAATCTTCCCCATGCCTCATACTGCCCCGCGCCCCAGCGAATGGCGTTCCCCAGATAGCCGGGACGGTCCGGCACGAGAAACGCGGCAGCGGCAGGCATGTTGGCATACGTCCACTCCCCGGCTTGTTCCTGCTTGCGCAGCAAGTCCAGCCCAACGCAGGCGTTCAGCAGCATTTCGGTGGAGCGCAGGGACGTTTGCAGCCGGTCTGCAATCTGCCGCGCGGTCAGGGCGGCATCCGCGAGTATGCCGAAAAGGTTCAGTTCGTTGGCCGCAAGCAGCGTGGCGGAGTTCCAGTAGCCGGTCGCTAACTGCATGATGGCGGAAGGGTCGGGACTGTCGTTGGTCATGGTGAAATTCAAGGATGAAGGATGAATATTCTTTCTGATTTCCGTCATTGGTGTTGGGTGACAATGTGAGTTGAAATAGGAAGGCTGAAGTGAAACTTGTTGGGAGAAGAGACACATTCGTAAAGCCGCAGTGTATTGTACACTGCGGCTTTTGCGTTCAAGGCGTGTTCTGAGATGGGATTAGTAACGGTCGCGTCCGCCACCACCGCCGCCGTAGCCGCCCCGGTCGCGTCCGCCACCGCCACTGCCGCCATAACCACCCCCGCCACCATAGCCACCGCCACCGCCACCGCGCGGACGATCTTCGCGGGGCTTGGCCTCGTTGACGGTAAGCGTCCGTCCGCCCATCTGTGTGCCGTTGAGGGCGTTGATCGCGGCTTGCGCTTCCGCGTCATCTTCCATTTCCACAAAGCCGAAGCCTTTGGCCTGGCCGGTGTAGCGGTCTGTAATCACGGACACTTCTTTAATCGCGCCCAGTGGAGTAAACAGGTTCTCCAAATCTTCCTCGGTAGCCGAGTAGGGCAGCCCGCCCACGTAAATACGCTTCGCCATTGGTTCCAAACTCCTCTTTCAATACTGCAGCGTAAGTTTTGTGGCTTACGGCTCGCCATCTTCCTTCGACATAGGCCAAAGGGTTGAACTACTATGTCAGTATACAGTGACAAACGCAGGCTGTCAAGCGGATTTTCAACCTGTGCTTGCATAACATAGCAGATTCTTTGCGATTACGCGCAGGCGAGGAAGGGTTTTAGGGTTTTAGGGTTCTATGGTTTTAGGTTCTTAACTTTGTATTAACATCCGTGTGTCATAATGCCCCTGGCGTCGTCTGCCGCAGTTCTCGTTATGTATCCGTCTGCGATTTCCTGCCATCTTTATTTGCTGCCGAAAGGTTTTTGATATGACCACTTCCTTCCGCTTTTGCCGGGGCGTTTTTTCGACTGGCTGCCTGTCCCTGCTTGCCATCGGAACCGCTTTCATGGGAGGCGCGGCGGCAATCAAGGCCCAAAAAGCCGTGCCCTATCTCCATGCTCCTTCTGTCACCACGTATGCCAAACACGATCCCAACGGCCTGACCATTTTGCCCACCGGACGGTATTTGAAACCCGTCGGAAAACATTTGCCGCTTGCCCGCTGGCCGCATGGCCTGACGCTTTCTCCTGATGGCGAAACCGTCTTTGTCGCTAGCGCGGGCGTGGGGCAGTTGATTACGGAATGGCAAAGCGACAAGCCAATTGTGACGCCCATTAGGATGGAAGCGTCAGAAAACAGCGTACCCGGCAGCCGCAGGCGGCGCACCAACACGGGCGCGGCGGTGTTTTCACCGGACGGCAGAACGCTTTATTGGAGCAGCGGCGAAAGCGGCGAGATTTACATTGTGGACGTGTCTGCGCATCAAGTGATCGGCAGTATCGCGCTCAACAGCGAACTGAACGGACGCGCCTGGACCGACAGTTTTGCGATGGACATCAAACTCAATCAAGCGGGAACGTTTTTGTACTGCGCGGACGTGACCAATTTTCGCGTAGCCGTCGTGGATGTGGCGCAACGCAAAGTTGTCGGCGCTGCCGGCGTGGGGCGCTACCCTTACGCGCTGGCCGTGCAGGGTTCGCGCGTTTACGTCGCCAACATCGGCATGTTCGCGTACAGCCCGGTTCCGCTCCCCACTTCCGGCGCGTTCGACAAGCGCGGCCTGACCTTTCCGCCCTTCGGCTTTCCGAGCAAAGAAGCGGCGGAAGGCGTGGAGTTCGAGGGACGTTCGATTCCCGGTTTGGGCGACCCGAACGCGCCCGAATCGTTTTCCGTGTGGGGCGTAGATGTTTCCACGCCCGCGCAGCCGCGCATTATCAGCCGCGCCAAAACCGGCCTGCTGATCGGCGCTCCTTCCGACAACGGCAAAACGGTCGGCGGCAGCGCGCCCAACTTCCTTGTCATGGGAGCAAACCCTGAAGCAAACCCTGCATTAAAAGTAATGCATGGACAACAGGGACAAAACGCGCTCCAACAAGCCGGGATAAGCCAGAACACATCAAAGCAAGCCGCGCCACAACAAAACACGCCAAACCAAAACGCGCTGTGGATTTCCAACGGCAACAACGACCTTATTGAGCGGCTTGACCTGCAAACCGGGAAAATCACCCGGCGCATCCCCTTGCGGCCTTCCAAGCTGACCGCGAAACTGCGCGGCGTCGGGCCGTCCGGCATGGCCGTTTCGCCGGACGGAAGCCGCCTGTATGTGGCCGAGTCGGGCCTGAACGCGATTGGCGTGATTGACGCTCACACCGGCAAGGTCATCGGGCATATTCCCACCGCCTGGTATCCCTATCGCGTCGAAGTTTCCCCGGACGGCAAAAAACTGCTGTGCATCTGTTTTCGCGGCTTCGGCAACGGACCCAATGCCGGCAAATCCAAACCCGACAGCCCCTATCTTGGCTTGAAAGGCGTTCTCACGGTACTGGATGCGCCGACTGACGCGGAACTCGCGCCCATGACCCAAAACACGCTCGCTTACAACGGGATCGCAGACCGCAGCGATGACCGCGCCGACCTGTCAACTCCCCTCATTCCCGCCGTTCCCGGCAAACCCTCCGCGCAAATCAAGTACGTCGTCTTCATCACCAAAGAAAACCACACTTACGACACCATTTTCGACCACATTCCCGGCGCGAACGACGATCCCACGCTTTTACGCTGGGGATTGCATCAGACCATCGCCGCGCCCGGACAAGCCACTCTGCAAGACGCGCCCGTAATGACGAACCACAACGCCCTTGCGCGGCAGTTTACGGTCAGCGACAACTTTTACATGGAACCGGAAGCGTCGGGCGTGGGGCATCGCTGGCTTGTCGGCGTACAGCCGGACAACTTCTGCCAGATGCTCTATACATTGGGCTGGAGTTTCAAGGCTGACAGTTCGGCTCCGGGCAGGCGCGCGGCCTTCGGCTCCAATGGCTCCCTCGCCCCCGAAGATTACCCGGAAGCCGGTTCGATGTGGGAGCATCTCGCGCATTACCACGTTCCGTTCCGCAATTACGGCGAAGGGTTTGAATTTGCGGGCGTGGAAGAAGGCGACAACGAACGCCGCACCGGGGCGCGCGAAGTCATCAACATGCCCATGTCAAAGGTTCTTTACGACAACACCTGCCGCGATTACCCCATTTTTAACATGAACATCCCCGACCAGTACCGCGCCCACTGGTTCATGCAGGATTTTACGAGGTTGTTTCTGGAGGGAACAGGGGACAGGGGACAGGGAACAGGGAACAGCAGGAACCCAATCGGCAATCGGCAATCGTCAATCGTCAATCCTAACACCCCGCATTTCATCAATATCGCCCTTTGCAATGATCACGGCACGGGTCCGAACGCGGCGAAAGGCTATCCGTATGTGGCATCGTGGATGGCGGACAATGATCTGGCGTTAGGGCGGATTGTGGAATTCTTGTCGCATACGCCGTACTGGAAGCAGATGGCGATTTTCGTTACGCAGGACGACGCGGGGGGCGAACCGGATCACATAGACGCGCAGCGCAGCGTCCTGCTGTGCATCAGTCCGTGGGCAAAGCGGGGTTATGTTTCGCACCGGCATACCACCATCGTCAGTATGCACCGCACCCTGTACGAAATTTTGGGACTGCCGCCCCTGAACATGTTTGACGCGCTTGCCAACGACTTTTCGGATTGTTTCACAACGACGCCCGATTTTCGCCCCTATACCTGCCTGGGCGTAGACCCGCGCATTTTCGACCCGGAAAAAGCCAAAGACCCCAGTGACCCGGAGTACAAAAAGGCAGGCCAAACTGCGTCTATCCTGCGCGACGACCCCGATGACGAGGAAGAGAGAGAAGAAGCCTTGCGCAAAACGCAAAAGCCGGCCAAGCCTGCGCATCCCTGACAAACATTGTCTTGCGCAATGTAAGTCACTCGTGTGCAGAGGATTTGGAACGCGGCAGGCCGAACTGCTCCCAATTTTCCAGAAAGCGCATGGCCTGCTGACAGGTTTGGTATGCTTCTATGGCCGCATCGCCGCGTTCGCCCGTAAAGGAAGCCGGCAGGCGTTCCAAGTCGCCGCGCTCGATGGCTTCGATGTTTTCATGCAGCCAGGTTTTCAGCCTGTCCCATTGTTCTTCTCGCGTCAATGCGTCCGGCACGTCAGCCTCCTCATTCCAAATTCACATTGAGCCGCCGGGTATGGGCGCACAGGCATTGATAACACCGGCAAAATGCGTCCATTCGTAGCGCAATATCACTTTGTTCCACCCGATGATGGCCCCTGTGATGCCTGCGTTCGCTGCGGCTCAATGTCGCCCCGGTGCGCCAACCCGTCCGGGCCTGCCGTTGGCTTGGAAAGCGGCTTGCGCGCCAGTTCCTTCAAGCGTCCCGGCGCAAGGTTACGCCACCAGCGGCGATAAAACTGCCCGATGAGCAGAAACCCCATTTTGCTCCACCAATTGGGAAACAGGCCGACGCGCCAGTGCGCTTCGATTTTGAACCGCACCTCGCCCGTCGCATGGTTTTTTGTCAGCAGAAACCACTCGAACCCGCGCTCGAAATGGCCTTCCAGCGTATCGTACCGAAAGCCGAAAACGCTTTCCGCTGCGGTATTCTCTTCCCGCGCATCCATCACGCGCGCCCCGCCCAAAAACCGCAGGCCAAGTACCTTGATTTCCAGCGCGATGTTACGGCCTATCAGCGGCGATTTCGGGTCAAAATGGCCTACCACAATGCGCGGGTCGGAAAAGTCGTAGTTGAGAATGCCCTGCTTGGCGCGTTCGAACAATCCATCCACAACCGGAGCGCCCGGCGGCTCGAAACCCAACGAAGACTCCGCGCCGTCTACCGTCCACCCGGCCTCCTCCGTGAGATTTTCCGGCGGCTCGCCATAGTTGGTTTTCCGCTGCGCCAGTTCGGCGATAAAGGTCCGCAAATAGTCTGAAGGCCAACTGGAGCCAAACCGCCACGGAGCCTGCGCTTCCCGCTTCGCCAAAGCAGGTTCCCGCGTTTTCACTGGTTGCACCGCCGTTCTCCTTATCTCTATCTATACGCCCCATCCGTTCCCTGCTGAGTTCATCCCAAAACGCTTGTGCAGGATGCGTGTTTGCACACCTGCATATCTATGCCAACCAATCCCCAATCACCAGCCACCCTTTCGCCGTATGACAGCAATTGTTCGCGCGTTGTTCCGGCAAAGGAGGGAGGGTGTCGGGTGTCGGGCGTTGGGTATTAGGAGAGCCGATTTTCCTAACACCCGATACCCAATACCCGACACCCGACACCCTCCCCCGGAACTTATCCGCCGCTGCCTGCGTGTATCGTCAGCAAGCGGGGACTAACCACAGGGGAGGCGGGACACTATGGATAAATGGGCGGGGCGATTGCTGCGCGGTGCGGTTGCGGGACTGGCGGCAAGCACGGTGCAGGTGATTATTGGGAAATTAGAGGAGAAATTGCTGCCGCTGCCTCCTCACGAAGATGCGGACATTGCGCCGCGTCTGGTCGGGAAGGTTGCGGAAAATGTCGGCATTGAAACCACCAAAGCCACGCGCTGGACATTGGGAACCCTGTTTCACTTTGGCTATGGCGCGTTATGGGGCATGGGCTATGCCGCCACTGTGGAAAAAATCAGCGAGAAAAGGCCGGTAGACCCGCTGTTGGGCGGAACGCTCTTAGGCACATTGATTTACGTTATCACATTCCCGAACTGGGGCGGAGCCGTAAAAACGCGCACGGAACGCCCGCCCGAACAGCGCAGTCCGGGCTATCAGCTCATCACATGGTCGGTAGCCCTCACGTATGGCATCGCAACCGGGCTGTTTTATGGCCGCCCGCGTTCGCGTTCCTAATGGGGTATTTGCCGGGAAGCATGGAAGTTCTTGGAATTGTCTGCGGAAACCAACATTAGTTTTGAGCGTATAAACTTCATACACCTACAATGTTCTACCTCTTATGCGGCGAACAAGAGTTTTGGGTATGTATGCGAATGAGTTCAAAAGATCGTAAAAACCAGTCGGGTGGCAGCGCGGGCGGCGGTGGGTATGACTACCAAGCGGAGGCATACGCGCTCGTTGCCGCTAAAATATTGGCTGAAGAGACATTAATTTGGGCGGATACAGGCTGTGATCGTGTTCCTGTATCCGTTCGCGTGGAGTCCGGCACTGGCGGCGATGATCTGCGTATTTTGCTCCGTAGTGGAAAGCGAATCGAGTTGCAGGCGAAGAGTGGACTACAACGCGGCAGAGATTTGTGGGATGCTCTGCTTGCCCTTGCCCGCTCTGTCAACCATGATGCAAACACTTATGGCGTGTTGCTCACAAATGGAAGCGCAAGCGGTACGGTCAAAGACGACTTGAAAGAAGGCATTGAACGTATTGGGCGAAACTTTGAAAATCTTGATGAATTGAGTGCCATCACCCAAGACTTCAGACGCCGCCTGAAAGAGCAGAATTTAGATGCGAGTGTTATCTGCAAACGCCTGTTTATTCGTGTGTGGGATTTTACCCCCGGTTCCCCAGGTGAAGAGGCAACATTTAGTGCGCTTCGTAAGGTGATAACGCAGCCCGAACAGGCGGGTGCGGCAAGACGTACTTTCGTCAGTGATGGTTTTGACCTTATCAAACTGCGCGGGAGTAGTGACGCAACGGATTTTGTAAGGCTTCTTCATCAAGATGGCATTGCGCTTTCGCACAAGGTAGACAATACGCTTGTTGAACATACTTCTCATGCAAATGGGATTGTGTGGGAAGAGGTCTATCGTGCATTTCTCAAGCGGGCATTTGCGGTGTTTCCGTTTCCTAAATTCGTTGAGGCAGGCACGACAGTAGACATTGCTGTCGAGTCACGTGTGATTGCACACATAAGTAAACAAAATGAAAAGCCAGCCACATTCGCTGATAGTGTCACTGTAGAAATGAACCTGTCTGAGTTTCGTAAACAAGAGGTGTTCGAACCACACTTCGTAGCAGACACGCTGGCAGAATTGAAGACGCAAGGCAAAGCACAACATCTGGTATTGATGGGAGAAGCCGGTGATGGTAAAACCACGTTGCTTCATAAACTACTGTTGCGGTGGTGCGATGAGGGAATGACACCACTCTTCATTCGTTCGTCTGACTGGAAGTACATTACCAATCTGGAAACTTGGATAGAGAACGGCGATTATGTACGTGGTAAGGATATGCCGTCTGAGTTTGGCAAGGCATTACTGGCGCAAATACGTATGGGAAATGCTCCCGTTCTAGTAGATGGTTTTGATGAAGTCCAAGAGCGCAACAAAGCTATAGGTGAACTTGGCATGTTTGCATCTGGCGCGGGTAAGGACGCCATAATTTTAGTGACATGCCGTACATCTGTTTACCGTAATGCACTCTCCACGTTTGCAATACGCAATTTGCATCCTTTAGAAGTAAATGACATACGTGCTTATGTTAAAGCACGTATGTCAGCGGAGGCAGATACATTCCTCGCTGCTGTTGAGAGTGACCCGCGTACAAAGGCGCTGGCAGGCAACGGGCTTATGCTTGCAATGATGACCCATCTATATTCACGCGGGCATGTTGAATTGCCGGTTTCCAAAGATGAACTGTACTACCAAATCATTGCCCTGTTTTTAGATAGTCATTCTGATCATGACAGACCATTGCGCCATCTAACAACTACGCCGCTTCAACTCAAGTTGGAGGCTTTAGAAGAAATTGCCTTCCATACTTATTTTTGCCAGCATCGTAATCAGGAGATGCAGGAACGCTATATCCGTAAATGCCTGCAACGTCTAGTAATATCAGATAAATGGAAACCTCATTCCTTTCTGACTGATGATATTTTCAACGACATACTGTTGAACAGCGGTTTATTGTTTCAGGAGCATATAGGCGAACCAATCCGTTTTTTCCACCCGACATTTCAAGAATATTTTGCAGCGCGTTTTGTTGTGTCACGTTGGGAAGAAAACGACTCCGCTTACATCACTTGGCTACCTAACCGTAACAGCTGGCAATGGGAGGATGCGACCGCGTTTACTTGTCCGCGACAGTGTGGGGGTACATTGCCAAGTTTCCCTATAATGGCTACAACTCCCGTTTACTATGAAATGTTACTGTTAATAATTGGGATGCTGAATGATCAGGAGAAAGCAAAGCTATTTCTGTATGGGCTTGCTGATGAAATGCCATTCCTCTATGGCTGGAGCGATCCACATCAGATACCCCAACGCTACCGTGTCTGGTTTGTAACACGGGGTAGTACGCATCACAGTAATATTGAAATAAATGATGCTACTAATACAATCCCGCTCCAGTACGACCCTAATCCTGTTAGCTATGTTGAATTATTCACACTACATGATCATATCCAGACACATCTGCATTTTGTATGTTCTGCTCTCAGCCGCACTATATTTTGCTTTCCTAACCTCTTTTTCAATGTGTACATAGGATTAGAGTTGGTGTCATGGCGACAGGATAGAACGAAAGCTCTGGCGACGATTGCACAGGCGCGCAACAAGCAGATGCGCGATGCAGCAGTTGCTTCTTATGCGACAATTCTTAGCAGTCAAGATTTACCTGAACAATCATTGGCTTGTGTGGCACAGGCATTGGGTAAAAGCGAAAATGAGCAAGCGATTACGCTGTTGTTGAAGACATTTATGGATCACCACGAAAATGATGCATTTTGTAGGATCGTGGCACAAGGGTTAGCCGAGAGTAGCAATGAGCAAGTGTTTATAGCAATGCGAGGTGTATTGGAGGACAGGAAAGAAAACTACGAGTGCCGTATCAGGGCACTACATACTCTTGTTAAGATTGATAGTGAACGATCCTCTCCAATTTTGTTGCAAATTTTGCAGAACAATGCAGATGATACACACATTCGCCATTTCGCAGCAGAGGGACTGAGCCACAGTAGTTGTGAAGAGGCGGTCGGAGTTTTGACTGATATACTGCAAGATATAGAGGAAGATTTAGGTATCCGTCACGAGGCAGCACATGGCTTAGGTGAGATCGGTAGCAATCAATCTCTCGCAGCATTACGTGGTCTGCTACAAAGCGATAAATCGGATAGAGATATAGACTTTACGGCTGCATATTCGCTTGCCCAAGTAGGTGATAGACAAGGTGTCAACGCATTGTTGGAGTTGCTGCACGATGACAGTATCAACGATGTCCATCGTGGGAGTGCTGCATGGGCGTTGGGCTTATTTGGGGATAGACAGGTATTAACAATTTTACAAAGTGTACTTTGGAACCAGCAAGAAGAGGAGGAAGTTCATCATTGGGCCATTGAGGGTTTGTGTTACAATGGTAGTGAGCAGTCACAAGAAATATTACTTAACATATTATGTAGTATCCAAGCAAGCGAGAAGGACAGAGAAGTTGCAGCATGGGCATTAGGGGAAAGCGGCAACGAACAAATAGTGCCAGTTTTACACCAGTTGTTAAAAAATTAAAATGATAACATCGGAGATGCATCAACAGAGTAGAGGCACTGGCTCATATTGGTAGCAAGTCTGCCGTTGACATACTGAACGATTTGTTCCAAGACGAGAATATTGCTTGGTCGTTACGACATACGGCCTTATGGCATTTATGGCGGCTCGGCATTCAAGACGCTATGCAGGCGTTAAAAGCATATATAGAGGCCGAAGGTATGGACATAGCTACAAGAAAAACACACATGAAAACACTTGTGGAAAATTATGCTTTATACTAATTTAGCAGATACGATACAACAGAATAATGGTTGTCCTGCCAGCAACTGAAGGTACTTGTATGAGCAATGCGAATTTAACTCTGAGCAGCACAACGTGAAGACTATATTCTTCATCAGGAGAGGCGAGTGAATGCAAGAATTGGCGCCTTTTTGTCTGGTTTTCTCCCGCCATTGCTTCTGTTATATTTATCTTTGGCAGCACGGCGGGCGGGCAGGGAGAGGCAGTACAGGCGGGCAGTCCGGCAAAACTTCAACCGCAAAACGCGCGCCTTGCCTATACCCTCGGCGCGGGCGGACTTGACACGCTTGTTTATAATGGACAAGCGCTGTTGCCGCAAGTTGAGAACGGCCTGCTTCGCGTTGCCGCCGACCCGGTTTTTCGACGCGCAGACGGCAGCATGTATACCCTTGCGAGTTATACGCCCGTCCGAACCGCCGTAGACGCTGCGCGGCGAACCGTTACGCTTACTTATGTGTGGGGGGCGATTTCCTGCGCGTATAGTGGCAAGGACGACCGGCTGAATTTCGCGCTCACCCTCCACAACGCCACGCCGGATACCCTGACGCGCCTGAGCCTGCAAATTCTTCAGCCGGTCTTCCCCACTGTGCCGCAAACTTCCGAACTGGACGCGGGCATGTTCGGCATGGGCGGCGGTTTGCGCCCCCTCCACGCTTATCCGCTGACGGCCAATCCTCGCGCCGCGCCGCCGCTTTGCCTTGTGGATTACGGCACGGGCGCGCTGGCCTTTTGCAGCGACAACCCGGCTTCACTCGCGGTTGTGAGCATACCCTACACGACCAATCCGCCCGCTAAAACGCAGTATCCGTTGTGGGTCACGCCGGATGCGATTGCGCCGGGGGCGGGGGCGCATATCGCCCTTTCCCTGCGGTTCGGGCCGGGTGGCGCAACGGCGAACCTGCTGGCGGGGGATGTTCTTCGTAAATATGCCACTGCGTTTCCGTTTCAAGTCCATTGGGAGGATCGCCGACCTATCGGAACGCTGTTTTTGTCGAGCGTGGGGCCGCATCCGGCTGCCAATCCGCGCGGCTGGTTCAACAATGACAGGGATGTGGACGTAACCACGCCGCAGGGTTTGGCAAACTTCCGGCAGAAATTGCTCAAGTATGCCGACGACAGCATCAAAATTCTGAAAGGCATGAACGCGCAGGGCATGATTACCTGGGACCCGGAGGGGCAGGAGTTCGGGCAGGTCACGTACTACGGCGACCCGCGCCTGGCAAGCCGTTTAGCGCCTGAAACCGAGTACAAAGGCGCGGGCATTGCAGGCTGCATGGACGAGTTCTTTCAGAAGTTCCGGGCTGCCGACCTGCGCGTCGGCGTGTGCGTCCGCCCGCAGGAGATCGTCTTCGATGGCAATACTCCCCGCCAAACCGATTCCGAAAACCCCACTGCCACGCTAAAGCGCAAAATCGCGTATGCCCGCAAGCGCTGGAATTGTACGCTGTTTTATGTGGATTCAACCGTAAAAGGCGACGCGGCTCTGGATGCGGATGTGTTTCGGCAACTCGGCGCGGCGTTTCCCGATGTTCTGCTGATGCCCGAAAACGAAACCCTGCGCTATTTCGCCTACTCCGCGCCCTTAAACTCTTTCCAGCACCACAAAGTAACGTCCACGCCACCCGGCGCGCGCATGGTATACCTTCATGCCTTCAGCGTTTTGCTGGCGGGCGAGGGGGATGTGAACGCGCATCGCGCCGAACTCGTGGCGGCAGTGCGGCGCGGCGACATTCTGCTTTTTCACGGCTGGTGGCCCAACCCCAACAACGCCCTCATCAAAAGCATTTATGAGGAAGCGCGCAACCCCTAGCGGCAACAGCGTCATTTGCGCTTCTTGCCCTGGTTCCGCTTTTCTCCCAACCCGCTTAAAACCTTCGACACCATCAGTTTGGGCGGGCGCTTATGGGGCAGCGAACCCGGCGCGGCTTCCAGCAGATAGTCAATGCGCGTGGCGCGGTAGCGGGCGAGAAGCTGCGCGGCATCCATTTCAGGAAGTTCCAAAACGTTGTCGCGCAGGGCGCAGGCGGCGGTTTCCAATCCGGCGGCAACCCCGAAAAGCACATTCCGCTTCATCATGTCCTTGTTCTTCGCGCCTTCTTTGCGCAGCGTTTCCGCCAGTTCGTCCAGCAAACGCGCTTGCGCCTGCTTATTGTTATTATTGCTTTCGGCAGGAGGTTGATCGCTCATAAAAGTATCCTCTGTTGTCTTGAACGAAGTTCGCACGAAATTAAGTAAAGGATGGTAATATACAGTAAGACAAAATTTTAAGATTGTTATTTTACTCGTTTGTGCTTCCTGAAAAGGAGAAACCTTATGGCAGCCGTTCCTGATTTAGATTTTGGCGGCAAGCGCGCCGAGGGCGTTCCCGGTGGCGAACGCATTCTCGTCGTAGATGACGAGCGGCATATCGTGCGGCTGGTTCAGGTCAATCTGGAACGCGCCGGTTACAAAATCGTCACCGCGTTCGATGGCCGCGAAGCGCTGGAAAAGGTGGAGTCTGAACATCCCGATCTGGTGATACTGGATGTGATGATGCCATACGTAGACGGCTTTGAAGTGCTGCAAACCCTGCGCAAAAACCCGGCTACGCAGCATCTGCCCGTGATTATGCTGACGGCCAAAGCGCAGGACGCCGACATTTTCCGGGGCTGGCAGTCCGGCGTAGACAGTTACCTGACCAAGCCGTTCAATCCGATGGAATTGCTGGGCTTCGTGCGGCGCATTCTGGACATCAGCCGAGGCAATGACAATAGCCCCGCTCCCGCAGGCGCTCCTCTTGCCCCGGCTGCGCCAATGTAAACGCGAACTGCCTGTCGATACCGCAGCCGTATATTCGGCTGAAATTATCCTACCGGAACGCGATTTCGGAAAAATCGGGCAGGAGGCGGGGCAGGAAAAGCCGAACTGTTACCCCTGACGAGCCTGACTCGCAATCACCTGACAGGAGGAACCTTCCCGCAATGACTGCCGGAAACATTACCAAAGACAAAATCCGCGTGGGCCTTATCGGCTGCGGAGGCATTTCCAAATCCCATCTGCCCCATTTGTCCAAATCCGAAGACGTGGAACTCGCCGCGTTTTGCGATGTGGTCGTGGAGCGCGCGCAAAAACGCGCAGAAGAATACGGCGGCAACGTGTACGACGATGCGGCCAAAATGCTGGCAGCCGAAAAACTGGACGCCGCGTACATCCTGATTCCCACGTATGCGCACGGCGCTCCCGAACGCGCGTGTATCGCGGCGGGCATCCCGTTTCTCGTGGAAAAGCCGCTGCACATTGATCCCAACGATCTGCGCAAGCTGTCCAAAGAAGTGGAAGCGTCCGGCCTGATTACCGTCGCCGGGTTTATGAACCGCTACCGCAAATCCGTCAGCCGCGTCAAAGAGATTCTTGGCAGCGATCCGCCCATTCTGATGGACGGCGCGTGGGTCAGCGGCCCGCCCGTGAAAAAGGAAGGCGATTACTTCGCCAACAATCCCATCGGGCAGTGGTGGCCCGTCAAGGAAAAAAGCGGCGGGCAGTTCGTGGAGCAAGTGATCCACACGGTTGACCTCGTCCGCTATCTGGGCGGCGAAGTGACGGAAGTATCGGCGTTCGCGGCGCGGGGCTTCAACCAGAAACTGCCCAACATCGTGGACAACTACACCAACGACGACGCGATGGTCGTGTCCGTGAAATTCGCGCATGGCGGGGTGGGCAACATCTTCGCCTCCTGTTCCACGCCCGCGGGCGGCGGCGTGTTTCTCAACGTGTGGGCGGGCCAGCACACGGCCAAGTTCACCGATTGGGCGCACCACGTCAGCATCTACACCGCCGGGGAAAAAGAACCCGAAACCATCAAGGGCGACATTGACGACATTTTCCCCGCCGAGGATCGCGTCTTCATTGACGCCGTGAAAACCGGCGACCGCTCCAAAATCAAATCCACCTACATGGATGGGGCCAAAACCACCCTGCTCTGCCTCGCCGCTAATGAGAGTTTGGAAACGGGTGGCCCGGTCAAAGTGCAATACGAATAAAAACCGCTTTCACCACAGAGGCACAGAGACACAGAGGAGTCACAGAGGGAAAGAAACGGAGAAAGGAGAGTGGAGAACCGCGAAACACACGAAATAAACGAAAAAAGAACAAAGTGAAGGAAAAAGAATGGAAAACATCCTGCAAAGTGGCTGTTCCTCTTTGCTAACTTTGCCTCTTTGCGGTTCTTTTTGTTTTCCTTTTTTCGTTTTGGTTCGTGTCTTTCGCGGTTCCCGCTCACTCCTCTTTCTTCCGTTCTTCTCTGTGACCCCTCTGTGTCTCTGTGCCTCTGTGGTGAAAGTTCTTACAGTTCTACTTTCACGAACTGCTTCGTCTCACTGGATTTCAGGCAGGCGAGGATGATGGCGAGGGCTTTGCGGCCTTCGTCGCCGCTGATGACCGGGGGCGTGTTGGTCAGGATGCTTTCGACGAAGGCACGAATGACGCCCGTGTCGCTTTGCCCGCCGCCTTCATTGGTTTGCAGCGCCCCCACCTCGAAATACTGCTTTTCGCCCGTTTTCAGGAAGCAGGTCACGGTGAAACGGGGATCGGCTCCGATGCGAATGTGTCCCTTGCTGCCGAAGATAAAGGTGGCGTTGTCCTCGCCGGGATAGTGCGTCCACGAGGCCGTCAGGGTTCCGACTGCGCCGGTTTGCGATTTCAGCAGGCACACGGCGTTGTCGTCCACGTCGCCCATCGGCTTTTCCAGATGCTCCACCATCGAAGCCACTTCCACGATCTCCTCGCCCAGCAGCCAGCGTATCAAATCCGCCTTGTGAACGCCCAAATCGCCCATTGTGCCGACGAACGCCTGCTTTTTGTCGAAGAACCAGCCCGTCGCGCCCTCGATGCTCCAGCTTTCCGGGCCGGGGTGCGAGAAACTGGTGCGGAAACTGATGATTTTACCGATTGTGCCGTTGGAAATCAGTTCTTTGGCCTTGATGTGCAGGGGCGCGAGACGCTGATTGTGCCCGATCATCAGGAATTTGCCTGCCGCCTGCGCCGCCGAAATCATGGCTTTGGCTTCTTCCGCCGAGGTTGCCATCGGTTTTTCGCACAGGACGTGCTTGCCCGCCTGCAACGCGGCGATTGTCAGGGGCGCGTGGAAAGCGTTGGGCGTACACACGCTTACGGCGTCAATGTCTTTGATGCCGATGATGTCTTCGGCCTTGCTGTAGGCTTTGGCGTCGTACTTTTTGGCGAGTTTTTCCGCCCGCTCCGGTACGCGGTCGGCAAACGCGACGATTTCCACATCGGGGTTGAGGGCGTATTCGGGGGCATGGCGGTGCGTGGCGATGCTGCCGCTGCCGATGATGCCCACGCGGAGTTTCTTGTCTGGCATAAAATTCATCCTTCGTCGTTGAGATTGAGCGCTGTCGAGACTGGTGATTGGGAAATGGAAACCCGTTTGGCGCAAACGCGGTAAACCGGCCGCGTTTGCAGGCTGTACAGGCAATTCTCCACACGCCGGCGCAGTTCCTCCCTAATTTCTGCCTTAAAGCGCATTGTCAGATTTAAAGCGTTCATGCTGGCCCCGTCTGCCGAAGATTGAAAATCCTTAGGTTCTGTAAATCAATAACTTCCCGAACCAGCGGGAATCTCGACCTTTGCAAGCGGGAAATGAGGAAAGCAAAGGATGAGGGATGAAGTGACCTACTCCCCAAAGAGTAGGAGGAAGAAACAGCATAGGACGCGAATCCTGATTGCACATAACATTTATCGCGCTGGAGTAACACCGTGCCCGATTATCCGCATCACCGCCATTTACAACTGACAAACTTCACTGTATTTCAGGAAGCGGCCTTCGAGTTTTCGCATAGCGTCAATGCGTTCATTGGGGAGAACGGGTCGGGAAAGACGCATCTGCTCAAAGCCATGTACGCTTATCAGCGCCCGCCGTCGCGTGAAGTGCCCGATGTCAGCACAGCCCTGAAGCAACTCTTTCAAACCAACCATTTAGGTGACGTGTTGCGTTCCTCCGCAAAGCGGGGGCGAATATGGAGGTACGCGGCCTTTACGGTGAGAGCGAATGGAAGTATGATTATGGAAGCAGCCCTTATCTTGAGGAACAGTTTACGTCACGTAAGCCGAATATGGCGCGTCCCGTGTTCATCCCGGCAATGGATATGCTGGGGCATACGCTTCAATTCAATCAAGCGTACAATCAGGCGTACCTCGACTTCGACCTGACCTGCTACGATATTGTCACGCTGTTTACGCTGGAAAACAAGACGGACGTACCGCCGTCAGAACGCGATTCAGCGTTGACCAATCTGTTGGGAGGAAATTTAGAGCTTGAGGAAGGGCGATTTTATCTGCGAACGGCAAAAGGACAGCAGGCCATGCCGATGGTCGCGGAAGGCATTCGTAAACTTGCTTCGCTGGTGCGCTTGCAGCGCAATGGCTGGCTTGGGCCGGGAACCACGCTGTTTTGGGACGAGCCGGAAACCAACCTGAACCCTGTCCTGATGGATGAACTGATTGGCGCGATACTCGGTTTGGCGCGGCAAGGCGTTCAAGTTTTCCTTACGACGCACAGTTACGTGACGACGCACAGTTACGTGATTCTCAAGGAACTGGATTTACAGGCAACCCCACAAGACCGCGTCCGCTTTCTTCAGCCTGAAAGCAGACAAAGCGGGTACGCAAGTCATGTCCTCAGACAATTTCACGACCCTTGAGCCTAACGCCATCCTTCAGCAATACGGGTCGCTATATGACCGTGATATTCGACGCGCTTCGGGAAGGAATGGCCGCCCGTGAAAATATGCATGGAAGGCGACATTGAGTTTGACTTGCAAGTAGTGAACACCGCAGGCAGGCTGAACATTGCGACTTACGTGATGCCCCTGGATGGCTGGAACGCTGTTTTTGACTACTTTCCAGCGCAAAAAAGACGCTAAAATATGTAACACTGCTGACAACAGGTTCCATGGGAAACCTTTCGATAAGAATAAGACGAACATACATTAGGAGCGCAGCGCAGTGGCGGAAAACACGACAACGGAATGGTGCGCGGGCTTGCCTTTGATTGGACAGCGGCCTTTTGAACCGGAAGAGCAGGAATATTTGCAGCGCCTGGCGCAGCGGCTGCGCTGGTATGGCCTTGTGGCGCTGCTGCTGTACCCTCTGCTGATTGCGGTTTCGGGCGTGATAGCGTGGGCAACGACTTCCTCTGCCGCGCAGGGGTTGGCCGGAATGGTTTTGGCGGCGGTTGTGCTGCTGTGCTTCTATGGCCCTTTCCTGCTGATTATTGTCCGCGATACGATGGGGCGCAGCAAAGTTTTGTTGGAGGACTTGCGCTGCGGTTATGTGAAGCAGTTTGCGGGGATGATGTCGCCGGATGTGGGCACAGAGGCAACCCTGATTAAACTGCGGCAGGCGCGTATCGTACCGAGAACGGGAACCGGGCACTGGAGCCTGGAAATGCTGCCCGCGTCCCGGCGCGTGTGGCGCGTACAGGAACAAAGGGTAAAGCCCTGGATAATTGCCAATGTTGTGGAAGTGGCGCAAACCCCGGAAATGGCCGCCATTGCCGCGCAGTGGCTTCAGCCTGTAACGCGGAAAGACGATGAAACCCTGCTTGGCGGGCGGCGGGCCTTGTCACAAGCGGAACGAGACGAGTTACTGCGCTACGCGCGTCATGCCTGGACGCGCCCCCTGCCTGGCGCGATAGGCTTTACGCTGTGGGCGGGGGTACGCATCAGCAGCCTGCTGCTGCATCCGCTTCTGAACACCGGCATAAATTGGATATTCTTCACGCTGTTCGTGTTCTTTACACTGCTGATGGATGTGGCTCTTGTCATGCAGGTTCTGCTGTCACGAAAGTTACGCCAGGACGCGCAGGCGGGACACGTTATCATTGTCGGCGTGGAAAAGAACGCTCAGTCGGTTTCGCCGGAAACGCCTGCAAACACCGTTCCAATGATTCGGGAAGTTCTGCCGCATGCAAAACGCGAGTGGACACAGGAAGGGCGGCCTGCCGTCTGGCGCACAATCCGCTCATAAAACTCTATACGAATGTCCTGACGAACCGCCGTGAAATAGTAAGTTCAGTGCCGCATCGCGCTTTACAATCCGATTTCAAGACGGGTCGTAAGACGAGTACCTCTTTAACAAAGTGTTTGTGTTGCACAACGAAATGAATTTCTTTGCTTCTACGATGGTCAACATCACGGTATCCGCATTAAGAAGGCATTAGATGCCTTCCCGCAGAGTATGCGCGGCCTGACTGAGCGCTTTCAGTTTCGCTTCCACATGCGCCAACTCGTTCATAGGACGCGCCGCAAAGGTTCCGAAGCCGCAGTCCGGGTTTAGGAACAGTTTCTCTTTGGGGATGAACTGCAGAGCCGTTTGTACCCGCGCAACGATTTCTTCAACCGTTTCAATTGCGTCCGTGCGCGGGTTGACGACGCCCAGACCAACCTCCTTGTTGCCAAATGCCAGCATCTCGCCCGCGCGGGGCGTGGCGTATTCCAGCACCATCTGCCGCAAGGCCAGCCGCTCGAACCAGGGCTTGAGCGGGGCATAGTTTCCGCGCAATAATGTAGCCTCGTTGCGGCTCCAATTGCCCCGGCAGACATGCAGCCCGGTGCGAACGTCTTCCAGCCCCTCCACCACGCGATTGATTAAGCCGACTGCGAATTCCAACTCTTCGGCGGGGTCGTTGCGCGCCGCCAGTGCCGCGCACATGAACGTTCGGGTTTGCCCCTGCGTGAAGACCAGTTCCGTCAGCACCGGCTCATCAAACTGAATGAAGTCCGCTCCCGCTTCCTGCAGCGCGAACGCCTCTTCCCGCAGGATACGTACCACGTCTTCGGCCAGCGCCTCTTTGTCGGCATACACCTTGCCCGTGATTTCAGGAACCCACATCGCCCGCGTCAGAATATAGGGGCCGGGGAGGGGAACCTTAATAGGCTTATGCGTGTAATTTTTGAGAAACGCCACCTCATCTACGGCAAGCGGTTTGCGCCGCGCCAGTTTGCCCACGCAGGTCGGGTTGTTGATGGAGTACGCGGGCACATCCAGCGTTTGCAGCAGTTTCTCGAAACCCGCTTTGTCCTCGACGTAATCCAGCATTTCGGCCAGCGACATCAGCCGAACGCCGTCCAGTTTGTCGGACACGAACGAGTAGAAGTTGTCCCGGCGCTGCTCCCCGTCCGTCACGATGTCCACGCCCGCTGCTTCCTGCATACGCAGGGCGTCCCGTACCGCGTCGTCTGCGATACGCTCGAATTCCGCTTCCGACAGGTCGCCGCGTTTTCTGGCTCGGAGCGCGCGCAGCACGGATTGAGGCCGGGGCAGGCTGCCAACCGTTGTCACGGGAAACAGGGGAAGCGTTGTCATTGGCCTGCCTCCGCAAAGAACTTCTGTCGCTGCACGGCCTCGGTCAAGGCGCTGAAGCCAGATGTACGCCCCGGCAGCCAGGCTTTCAGCCCCTCCATGTCCATCATTTCCCGGTGCGCGGGGTTGTCATAGTTCATGGAATACAGCGTTTCGAGCCAGGGACGCTCCCGGTCTTCGGGCAGGTCGCCGCGTACCGTAAACACGCAATGGTCGAAACGATCCGTAGTTGCCAGAACGCGGTAACGGTTGGGATCAATCGTGCCATCCGCTGTCCAGAGTTGCCAGTTCAAATCCAGCATAGCGCAGGCGTCGGCCTGGCCGGACTGCATCGCAGCCAGCGCGTCCTTTTCCCCGCCGATGTGGTCGCCGTGCTTGCCGACGAGAACATCAAAGCGTTTGACCTGCACATCGCGCCCCGGTTCCAATCCATGACGCTGTAACAATCCCAGGGGAATCAGCGTGGCCTGGGGCGAGTCTTTCGCGCCCGTAGCGATTGTTTTGCCCGCAAGGTCGGTGACGTTCCGAACCAAACTGTCCGCCGGGGTTACGATATGCGAAACGCGGTCACGGTCGGTGTCGCGCATCGCAATGGCGCGGCACGTATCGCCCGAACGCCGCTGCGCGTCCAGCCAGGCCAGGGGCGAGTTCCAGGCAACGTGGATTGTGCCGTCAAGCAAGGCTTTCACCTGCAATTCGTAGTTGCTGAAAAACACATAATCCATCGGGCAGCCACTGGCCTCGAAAAACTCCTTGATAATTTCCCAGATCACAACCACTTTCGGATCATAAACCACTGCGCCCACCAAAACCGGTTCGGTCATTTCTATTGCTTCCTTTAGCGCGATTAGTAAAGGATGAACGATGAGTGATGAGTGATGAGTAGAATCCATTCATCCTTCATCCTTCATCCTTTAGAATAACTCCATGCCGCACAGGGCGCGGCCTATGAAATCGTACAGCACATCGGTCGTGGGAGCCATGACGCTTGCCGCCCGCGCGTCGCGGAAGTTGCGCTCCAAACTGAGATGTTTGCTGAAGGCTGCGCCCCCACACGCCTGCATTCCCAGGTCGGTAACGAGAAGGGCGCTTTCCGCCGCCGCCGCTTTAGATTCCAGCACCATGAGCATGGCGTTGGGCGCGGACGTTTCCACCGCTTCTAATGCGCTGACGAGATGGGCGCGGGCGCGGTCGGTTTCGATCCGCATTTTGGCAAGCCGCGCGCGCAGGGTCGGCAGGTCGGCCAGCTTGCTGTCCAAATGTTCAAAGCGCTTGCCCGTCAGATGCCGCGTGGTCGCCTGGACAGCCGCCTCGCAAAGCCCGACGGAAATGGCCGCGTTCCCAAGCTGAAAAACAGGCAGCACGACGCCGAGCATAACCTCGAAGCCTTTGCCCGGCTCACAAAACGCGCGGTCGGCAGGGAGTATGCAATTTTGCAGTGACATGGGAGCGCTGCTGTTGCCGCGCAGTCCGAGCGAATCCCATGCGCCGCTCGTCGCCACCCCGGCATCGTTTTTATAAACAAGGTACAGGATCGTGTCGGTTGGACTTGCGGATTGGGGCGAGCGCGTGGAAACCACATAGCCGTCCGCGTGTCCCGCCGATGTTACCCAGGACTTTTCCGCGTTGAGCGTAATCTGTCCGTCGTGTTCCGCTGCCTGACTGACGGGCGCCCAGAAGTGGCTGCGCGACCCCTTTTCGCTCCACGCGAGCGTGGACAGATGCTGTCCGGCAGCCGCTTCGCGCAGATTTTTGGCGGCGGTTTGCGGGGCGCTGACGTAACAGGCGACGCCGCAAAGGTGCATCAGGAAGATCATGCCGACGGAAGCGTCACGCTGGCCGATTTCGTCCAGAATAGCCGCTGATGCGCGCAGGTTCTGCCCCATTCCGCCGTACTCTGTGGGAACGGTCAGCCCCATCAGCCCGGCCTTGCCCAGCGCGTCTACTGCTTCGGCGGGAAAGCGGCTTTCCCGGTCCACGTCGGCGGCATGGGGCGCAATCGCCTCGTCGCCAGCCTGCCGCGCTTTTTCCACAATGGCGGCCTGCTCTTCGGTCAATCGGTACAATGGTTTACTCCTGTTCAAAAAATTAGCGCGAACGCTGGTATAAAAATGATGGTATCAATTGGTCGGCTGCAACCGCAGGGAGAGTTCGACGGCGTTACGCAGCGTGTTGTAAAGCGGGGAGCGCAGCAGGGTTGTCTCCCAAAGCGCGGCCAGTTCGGACTCGCAGGCATCGGAAGCGACATACAGGGTTCCTTCGATGCGCTCGATTCCCGGATGGCCTTCTTCGCCAATCACGCCGACGTGAACGAGGGGATTGTTCAGGGTACAGGTTGCGGAAAATTCAAGCGCGTCCAGAGGAAGGCGTTGTTTGGCGGCGAGGGCGCGGAAGGTGGCGGCAAGGTCGGCGGCAAACGCGCCAAGCATCAGTTCGATAGCGGCAGGAAGCGGGTCGGTGGGACGAAAACTCAGCGGCTCGCCCACGGGGAAGGCGTGGTTGCGGGCATGAACCGTGAGGGTTCGGGAAGCGTCGGCGCGAACTCGCACCGTCCAGGCAAACGTATTCACGGCGTCTTCCTCCGTGTACAGTAATATCGTTTCTTCCGCATGGTTCTTCGCTTTCAAAGGTAAAGAGCGTTCACGCGCAGATGTCAGGAAAGGAGATGTATTTTTATCCGCAAACAATAAAGCTCCGGCATGGTTCCTACGTTCCTCTTTATTCTACCGTAGGATTATAGAATATCTGCTACGTTCTAAGGTCCGGGGCCTTGAAACGGGAAAAGAAAAAAGTATGTGAGACAGCGTCGAAATCTTGGCAATGCAGCGCTTCCAGCACAGTGTCTCGTTGTGTCAGGTTGTAGGGGTGAGGCGTCGTGACCTCGTGAGCGTCAGGGCGAACGGGGAGAGTGGACAGGCATCTTCTTGCACCTCCCTTCCAGGTTAGATTGTTGAGAGTTGATAAGAACTACGAACTTTAAACGTCCCGCCACCTGGCTAGTTAGCAGTCTCTAGAATGTAGACTTACATGTACATTTAGACGAGATGAAGTCAGAAAAGGTTCGTTTTTTCTGCTTTTTATGTAGATTTATTTCTACTTTTTTGCACATTCTTCTTGGCTTGGGCAAACCGGAGGAGGGAGCAGGCGCAGCACAGGGGTGAATGACCTACGACGGGATACGTGTTGAGCATTTTAGATGCGCCGGTCCTGCCGTCCTGACGACTGGAAAATTTTTGTTGAAATTTCTGATGTAAGGGTTGCAGATATGTTTTTATGTTCATTTTAACGGGTATACTGTATAAAATAACAGCCGGATAGCGAAAGGTGGCTCCACAAAAGAATAGCCTGGTTTGATTGAAGTTGTGCCGGAGCGCCCGCTGTTGCCGCCGGTAAGAAGAGGCTGAGGAAGTACGACGGCAGCCAACTGCGATGGGTCTACACGTTGTTACAAGGAGAAACCCTGTGAAAAAGAGTACGGCAGTCCTCCCTATCCTCCTGCTTCTTGGCAGCGCCTCACTGCGCGCTGCCGCCGATACGAACCTGGTTCAGAACGGCGATTTTGAAACCAACGATCTTACGTTTTGGAACGTGAGCGATCCGAACACGATGTTTGTATCCACGAACCCGCACAACGGCAACTACGCCGCATGGCTAGGCACTTATCCCGCAACCGGCATCCTGTCCCAATCGCTCACAACCGTTGTCGGCCAGCAGTACCTGATTGACTTTTTCGTGGCGAACGACTATTTGCAGGACCCCTTCCTGAGCAGTCCCAGCGCGCTTACCGTATCCTTCGGCAGCAAGGTTCTCTTTGCGCAAAACCCAGTTTCTTATGAAGATTACACCGAAGAAACCGCCATTGCCACCGCTACCGGTTCCACCACGACACTTTCGTTTTCCCAACAACAATCGCCCGGTTACTTATTTCTGGATGATGTCGGCGTGAGGCTATCGTAACCGTGCCTGAGTTGAACGGTACGCTGGCAATGGGTGCTTTTTTCATCCTGTGCGGGCTGGTTCTGCTGCACCGGCAGGGAACGAGCCGCAAGAATAATAAAAATAAATTTTCGCTGCAGAAGTAATAATCCAAATAAAGTTGAAAAATAGTATTTTCTTTTCACGAGTATGCTATTATATGGTGGATGCAATCACCGTTACAACATCTGCTCGCAAGCCGTAGTGGATGAAAACGCAGCCGCATTACAGCGTTCGAAATTCCAAGTTACCGCCGTCGCTTCTTGAGATTCGTTCAATACAGCCTACATCGGGCAGATTTATTAAGGCGTACCAGGGCCTGAAGGATAGATCTTATCTTACCGATTGAATTCCCGGCAGTCAGAAAAGGCAATCTCCATTCCTCGCGTCCTTCTCTGCGGCTTTTTGCTGGCAAACGTTTCCGTTTCGCAGGCGGAGCGGCCTCCCGTAACCCGCCGCGCAGCAGATCGCCTTCAGCTGCGGGCGCTTCCCGCGCGCTGCCAGGTGGCGGTCAAGCAGGAAACGAGCCTTTCCCTGTCCTTTGGTTCCCCTGTCAAAGTGGATTCTGCCGCCAATCTGCGGGTGACAGGCGTTCCCAAAGGCGTTACGGCCTGGTTCTATCCCTCCTACTTAAATCGTACCGGCAACACGCTGTTCGTTCGGGCTGCCGAGCAAACCGTTCCCGGCTCCTACGCGCTTTCGGTGGAAACCGTTCGCAACGGCCATATTGTTTCTTCCCTTCCGGTTCCCCTGCGCGTGTTGCCTCCGGGTACAGCCGATGCAAGTCAGCGCCCGTTCGATTTTCGGCAGGCCGCGCAACATCAAGCCGCCGTTCCTCTGCCTGCTCTCGGAACCCTGCTTGACAATGCGGGGCATCTGTCCCGGCCTGTGTCTCCCAATACGGTGCGGCAGTGGCTGCACACCCCGCATAGCCGCCAAACAAAGGATGTTTCGACGGCGCAGGCGCAGATATGGCTTGGCGAGTATCTTCTGGCGCATGATGAGCAACCGGAAAAAGCGCGGCGGCATTTCCGGCAGGCGCAGCGCCTGCTGCCCCTTTCGCATCCGCTTTATGGCCTTGCCGCGTATGACAGCGCCCTGGCGCTTTATTATGAGGGGGCGTATGGCGCGGCCAAAGACGCTTTTCTTGCCCTGCTGACAAACCGGCCTGCCCTGCATGGTTTCGACCGCAAAACGTGCGTCTTGTGGAGCCGCATGGCGATTGGCTGTTGGGGCTACCATGAGCAGCGTTCCGCGATGGGCATCCCTGAGCCGTCCAAACTCGACCCGGTTTGCGGCGCGGCGGGGCTTGCCGCCTGCATCCACGAATTGAACGGCGCTTACGATAAGAAAACCCTGTTGGGCGCATGCCGGGTTACGGGCGAAGGCAGCGTGATGGCGAACATCCTGGCCGCCACGCGCCGCCTGGGGTATGCTGCGCATCTCCTCACCTGCGACGAAGAGGGATTGAAGGCGCTGCCCAAACCGCTGATCGCGTATGTGGAGCATGACCATTATATCGCCGTCGTGGACGCCAACGAGCATGGAGTCTCGTATCTGTGCAGCGACTGCGGGGCATGGCCGGGCGGGCGCGTTGACCTGACGTGGAAGCAGTGGCGAGCGCTGGAAGCCTCGCAGTACGTCGTGGTGCGCCGCCCGGAGGATACGTGGGATCAGGCGCTCAAGTACGCCAGCGTTCAGACGCCGGAACGAGCAGGCGGCGCACAACTCACGCTCGCCAGCACATCGCCTACGGCTCCCACACTTTTGGCGCGGCGAATGGCTGGAGCGCTCAAGGGGCATTTCAAGTTCAAGGATCAGCAGCCGACCAATGGGCCTTGTGGCACCAAACCGACAAGCCCCGATCCTCCACCTGCCACCTGTTCGTACACAAGCACTGATAGCTCAGGCGGACAGGTCGCTTCGGATGCTGGAATGACAGACACTGCCGGCCAGTGCGGTCTCCCTACATCGTGCATGCAGCAACCCAATGCTTCAATGGCTGACC
Organism: uncultured Chthonomonadaceae bacterium; assembly: GCA_963835065.1. Taxonomy (GTDB): domain Bacteria; phylum Armatimonadota; class Chthonomonadetes; order Chthonomonadales; family Chthonomonadaceae; genus CAWFQB01. The sequence continues at coordinate 92,697 of CAWIEK010000048.1, forward strand.
CCTGGCCCTGATCCTGTGCAACTTGCTGCCGGTGAAGAGAAGTATGGGCCGGTTGGGAGCTTGAACGTTTATAATCCTTATGGGCCGTCCGTCAACTGGTACCTCCATTATCGCAGCCTGCGGGGGTGTGGACAGTCCTTCGCCTCGATAAGGCTATTCCTTTGCCTAGGACTTCACTATACGAAGATTACGTTTGTGGAGTGGGTTGGACACAGCCCTACAATGTGGGGGTCTACGATCCGACGGGCGGAGGCACCGGCACAAAATATATCTTCTACCCGGATGGCGCGCGTGTTGCCTTTACGATGCCCGCCGTCCCGACAGCGGCTAAACCCAAAGTACAGGGCAGTGTGCAGGCCGGCAATGCGCTGCTCGTCGAGTGGGACTACGATTCCGCCACACAGGGTGGCTACTACGTCATTACCATGCGCGACCGAACCCGCCTGGTGACGACGGGCTACAATTCAGCGGTTGGCTGCCATCTCTTGTCTCGAATGATTGACGGCAATGGTCACGCGCTGAATTTTACGTATGGCTCACCGGCGCATACGAACGGTTGGCCGCTGCTGGCGAAGATCACGAACGATGCGAACACAGCGTTGCTGACCATTGTTCGGGCGACGGACGGCACGGGCAACATCACCCACGTTGACGACGCTTATGGGCGTTCGATCTACTATCACTGCAGTTACTATCCCTGCACCTACACTCCCTATCCCTATCCACAGGGCTATCAGGAGGTAAACCACATTTCGCAGCTGGTGCAAACGGCACTTTGAAAGCGCCGGATCACTTTGCTTACGGCTATCAGGGTATTTACAATGGTGAGGGCGAACTAATCCCCTTTTTGCATACCTTTCCGTTCCCTCGCCCACCGGAAATGGAACCAGCACCTCGACCATCAACTACAACAATTACGTTCCGCTCCTCACCAGTCTGGTTGATGCCAACGGCAACACGCGGACGTACACATCCTCGGACGCGAACGGCAATTACGCCTATCCTCGGCCTATACGAAGGTCGCGGTTACGGACAACAAGGGCAATCTGGGTTACAGCTACATCGTCAGTTATAACAGCGCGATGGAGGAGACTTCACGTAAAAACGGCGCGGGGCAGGTACTTGCCACAACTGTCTATGCCGACGGGAACGATCCGTATCAGCCTTCCTCCGTCACAGATGGCAACGGTCATACCTCCTACTCCTCCTACGACACCTATGGGAACATGACGCAGGCGACTTCGGCGCGTGGAACTGTCACCCATAACAGCTTCGATTACACGAATTTCGCGCTCGGCGAACTGAAAGCGACTGAGCAAGGCGGCAAAACGCCGACCAGTTTCACCTACTACGAGCCAAGCGGCCTGCCTAAAACGATCAGTACGCCCAGGCCGGGAACGCAGGGGAGTGGAACCGTCACAACCGCGCTCACCTACGACGGCCTGGGCAATATCCTCACCATCATTGCGCCCGGCAACAACGCTACGATTGTCAACGGCGTGGATCAGGGCATTACCACGACGTTCAACTACAGTCTGACCCGGCCTTCAACTATCTACAGGCCGCGCAGATTGCACAGCCGATTACGGTCACAGACAACCTGGGACACACCACCCACCTGCGTTACGATGCCAGAGGCAATCAGACAATCGTATAGACGAATGAGGAAATGAAACTGATTTACGTTCAATATCGCCAATCAACTGCTGACCACAACCGCGCCTGCAACCGGCGAAAATGGGGCAGGCCGCGCTTATACGCTCAACGCCTATTTGTACCCGGAAGGGCCGCAAACCGGCACGACGGCGTATGATGAAAGCGGCGTGGCGATGCGGCAAGTCAAGTACGGCTATGGCGCGGAAGGGGAGCGTTTGTCTACAACGGCGATTTCCAGCGGCGGAAACACCACGCTTGCATCGCAGACGTATGACTCACTGTACCGTGTCAAGACGGTTTCGGATGGCAATAACCATGCCACAACGTATACCTACAACGCGGCGGGATATGTGTCAAAAATCGCCTATCCCGGCGTCAGCGGCGCTTATGATACGGTCCAGTACCCATCCTACGATGCGCTGGGCAACCCCTTGCAGCGTATTGATGGCAGGGGAATTGTCACCAACTTTACTTACAATGACCCGGAAAACCGGCTGACCGACGTGCAGTACCCAACCTATCTATCCCTGAACATCCATCTGGCTTACGATGGTTATAGTCGACGGTCCGGCATGACGGACGGCACGGGCAGCAACAGCTACACGTATGACGACGGCAACCGCCCGCTTTCCGCGACAACCGCATATACGGGCATACTCACGCAAGGGATTACATACAGCTACTTTGCGGATGGCAGTCGCCAGACCATGACCTCGCCTGCGGGCGTTTTCAGCTACGCTTATGACGCCGGACAGCGCATGACTTCGCTGACTAATCCGCTTGGCGAAACGTCAAGCTGGAGTTATCAGGTAAACAACTGGCTGCGAACGCAGACGTTGGGCAACGGCGTCACGAGTGCGTACACCAACGATGCGCGGGGACTCGTTACCAACCTGACCACGCAGGCAAGCTTGGGACGCAACCTGTCCGCGTTCAGCAGCATGGCGTATGACGGCGTGGGCAATCGCGCAACCCTGACGGCAACAATTGCTGGCATTCCGACCCTGAGCGGCCAGACGCGCTACGGCTATGACTACAAGAACCAGCTTGTTCAGGAACAGTCCACGCGGGGTGGCAGCTACAACAACGCCTTCGCCTATGATCCGGCAGGCAACCCGACAACGTTCCGGGGCGTGTCTTTCGGCTACAACGCGGACAACCAGAACACTACGTTCGGGTACGACGGCAACGGTAATCCGACGAGCTACAGGGGCGCAACGCTGGCCTTCGACCCGGAAAACCATCTCATTGCCTATGCTCAGGCAATGACTGCGGGCTACACTGGCGACGGACTGCGTGCATGGAAGCAGACTCCCGCCCCACGAAGCAAAACCTACTTTCTTTACGACGGCCTCACGCCTATTTGTGAACTAGACAACCTGGGTAAGGTCAAGGCCATCAACACGTTCGGCGCAAACGGCCTGCTGTCGCGCCGTTCCACGACAGGCAACGTCTTCTACACCTTCGACCCACAGGGCAACGTTGCGCAACGCCTGGACGCGCAGGGCAATGTGCTGAATTCCGTCCTGTTCGACGCCTACGGCAACGGCAGTAGCATGGGTGCTTCCCTGATCTGACCCCTTCGGATACGAAGCGCAATGGGGCTACTACCACGACACCGAAACCGAACTCTATCTGCTCGGCTTCCGCTACTATGATGCTGCAACCGGGCATTTTCTGATACGTGATCCAATTGGGGTAGAAGGAGGGATTAACCTCTACGGTTATGTTGCGGGGAACTCAGTAAAAAATATTGATCCGGCCTGGCTTATTCCGACAGGTTCTGGGAATATGTCTGTGTGTCCTACAAATAGTGGCTCGTTGCTAACGGTTTATCGAGTTGGCAACAAGGGTGGTCTATGGTGGTCTGCCGAAGATCCGACCAAGGATCCAGATTATTTCGAGCACTATGGTATACCCTCCGACAACAATCCGGGAACGCCTATTTACAAAGGGGAGGTTGATTATTCAGACTTTGGGTCCGGTTGGTATATTGAACCCGCGATGGCACCAGACGGTACATGGTTAAATAACGGTAAATTTCAAATTATAATACCAAACGCATTATTAACGGTTCATAATGAACAAAGATTACCAGACGTGCCACCAGGCTTCTTCAACCCTTACCATTACCCTTAACATTGCTGGCCCACTTTGCCCTATCGGTTATTCACGCCAGCCATAATTCATCGTGACTTCGGCCTGCATCCGACAAACCGAATTCCGTCCCGCAGGAAGGGCAAATCTTCCACTTCAAGCGCAGGGGCATTTCAGGGTATCCACATCTCGGGCAGGGTTTCATGCGCAGTATCCTCTTGTCTGCTATGGCCGCTGCTCAACACGCATTTCGCCTTGATCAGCCCAATCAATGAACAAGTGGTTGCCATCCAGCAGTGAGGTTCCCAGAAGCGGGTCACTATCCATTGCAAGTACAGCCACCTTTAATGTTGCGCCGTGCCAGAGGATGCTTCCCCGATAAACGCCTACTTTCGTCTGACTGCCATCTGCTAATTTGGCGAAGATTTCCTGCTGTTTTGGCAGGCCCAGCGCCATAATCGTAGCAATCGGCAGGGTCAAAGCCCCTTGAAGCCCTGTATCAATGGCGAACACAAGACTTACATCGGACAGAAGAGGGGAGTGAAGCATGACCGGCAAACGCGCCTGTGAGCCAACGACATGCCCTTGCATCATTGCATTGTCCGGGGCAGCGCGCCGCCAACGGCGTAAACAGCGTCATAACCAATGCGTTCTCCCCAAATGGCCGCATCCGGGTGTCACGCCAATAGACGATCTCCTGCGGTAAGCAAGTCGGCATCTACTTCATAATCACCGGAATTGACATCAATGGAAACGATTTTGCCGATGTTCGCTTCTGTTTCCACCTGCGCGCGAATTTTGCCCTGATAAAGTTCGCGCCCCCGCTGTTCGACGGCATTATCCGTAGCGTGTTCTGGTTTCATTGTCTCTCCCACTATCTCAGACAGTGTACCGATAGAGTTACGCAGCCGCGTTCTGCTTACTCCTGTGCCCGCCAGGCAGCGCGGGAAAACGTAATCCTCTCCTGCAACTCCTGATGGATGTTATCCAGCCGTTGCGTGAAATGTTTTCAGCCGATCACAATGGTCTGCGCATCTGCTGAATCCTGTTCCCCCACAACAATGCGAACTTCGCGGTCGAGGGCGTTCAAGAAGCGCAACAGGCGATCCGTCGAATAGCCCTCCCACTGCCCGCGCAGGGGAGAAATGAACCACGGAGGGCACGGAGAACACGGAGAAATTCAGGCTTGTTTCTGTTTGAGAGCCGGCCTGAACTTCACTTTTCCAAGGCTGCCTGAACGTGAGCCACCATGTTTCTCAGGTTTTGATTGGTAGTCTCGTATCCAAGCCTTAAGGAATGACTTCAAAGGGCTGGTTGCCGTACCGCTGATACACGTAAAAGTCGCTATCAAGAGTGAAGATGCGGGAGACAGTTCAAGGTTTCAGCGGCGGCCACGAGAGAAGCATCCGCAAAGTCCATGGGAACGTTGCGATATTGCTCCATCAGTTCTGCCATACGCTTTTGCTCGGCTTCCCCGGCGAAATGAAAGCGTAACTGCCCGGTTAAGACATACTGCCAGAGCAAGCGCTGCAAAGGCCATCCGCCTGCGCGGTAGACCAGATACATCGCTTCGGTGAACGCAGGCCATGTCGTAATCAGTGGCCGCAAAAGAACAGGAAGAGCGGCTTTGCAGCGGGCGTTTGCTTCCGCTTGTTTTGTGTCCACCAGAGCAAAAAGGGGGCTGGCGTCGCAAAGCGTCATATTTTGAACCCCATCTTTCGGTACTTTTCCAGCCATGATCTCACCAAAAGCAATTTCGCAGGAGTCGGTCTGAGGAACCGGCATTTCGCGTTCAATCCTGTCCGCTTCCGCCAGCAGAGCAGCCAGCGCTTTATCCAGCGTCTCGCCACTTTCGTTGGTGGAGACAGTTTTCAACTCTTCCAACATTAGAATGGCTTTAAATTTGCCTGTCAGGTTGCTGCCGCGAAGCTGCTCGGCAATCTCTTCTGTTGTTCCCTCATATATTTGCGGCAAAGCCATGTTCCTTACCTCCAGTTGGCTGCTATGGTCGCCGCTCACTATAGGTGATTGGACCATGAACAGTATACCAATACTCCTCCGCCATGTCAAAGAACAAAACCTCTTTGTCATATTCAAAGGTAAGAGCGCAGCCGCCGCAAGTTCTTGTTGAAACTCTCGACATCGAACATTTCCGGGTCGAATTTCCGGCCTGCCCAGGCCCGCATATCCTTGTATTCGGGATGAGTCGGGCTGCACAGTATCTTCAGCAGATTCGCATAGCCCCAAACCCCGCCACAGTCCTCCGGCGGGCAGGCGCGCTTTCCGTCCAGGCACAGAGGATACTTCGCATCCGGGGCGGCGGGGAGAACCTTTTCCAGGGTGACAACGTGCTGCCAGTTGTCGCCGAAGTCGTAATCGTATTCAAAAGTGGCCTTCGGTTCGCTTACCAACGCGGACAACTCCATAGTACGCTCGTCTTCCATCCGCAGCTCTTCCAATTCGCCTTCCCCGTAGGGCATTGTATATTTCTGCTCGCCGAAGGCAAACGAGTGCAGATGCGAGTTCGTCCAGCCCATCGCCGCCTGCAAAACCAGATGCAGATCATCCAGCCGAATGTCGGCAGGAACCTGCACCCGACGCCAGATTTGCGGACGAACCCCGCCCAGGACAATTTTGAGCTGATACACGGTCGTTATTTGTTTTCGCATGGTTTCCCCAATAACTCGCGCAACAGGCGTACCGAAGTCCGTTTACTTTGGGATGCTATCGCTTACCTGATCTGCCGCAACCATGCTTTTCACGTCCTGGTCTGTGGCTTCGTATCCGACATTGCGTAATTGCGTAATCGGCGCCCAAAACGGCGGCTGAACAACAACGTTGCTCGTCCATTTCGCGCCGCTGGCTATCCATAATTGTCGTAATTCATCGTGACTTCGGCCTGCATCCGAAAGACCAAATTCCGTTCCACAGGAAGGGCAAATTTCCCATTTCAAGCGAAGGGGCATTTCAGGGTATCCACATACCGGACAGGGTTTCATGCGCAGTTATCCTCGTAGTAGAGTTGATTCGTCGGAAAGTTGTGCGTCAACAACAGTGAAAGACCGGGCGCAGCGTCGCAGTAAGGTATCGGTTTGAAGTAGGTGCGGATAATTCCAGCAGGAGAAACGACGCCAAATTTATCCGTCTGCTTGTTGAACCGTACAATGTCTCCATCTGCATCCAGACATTCTTGTGTAGAGTTCGCGCCACCAAGCGGGGCTTCCAGAAAAGCTTTCGCCAAATCAAGGTAATCGTTCTCGCTTACAGTCCCAAATTGAGGACCGTGTTTAGCGGCATGTTCCGCCAACTTTAGCGCGTTCGCAAACCCTGTTGCTACCGACACGGCAAATCCTCCGTATGCTACATCCGTTCGCTATCGCAGAAACAGTATACCAATACTCTTCTGCCGCGTCAAATAGCAGAGCCTCTTTTTCTCAAATGCTGCCCTGCTTTATTCCCCAATTTCTTTCCACAGCGCAGCCACAGCCGATACAGAGAAGGATTTTTCGCGCGTAATGGCGTATAAGCCATGCAGCAACCATCCGGTTACGGTGCTACCGTTCAGAAGGAGAAACCAATGATGTCGAACCCAACGGCTTCCGTGCAGCTTATCGTTTTCGGGGCGCGGGGACAAGAGGATTTTGAGGGCGTTTTGCGCGACGTGTCGGCGGCGGGCTTTCCCGCAATTGAAGCCGGCAACCTGTTCAAGTCGCATGGCGAAGATATGACGCGCAAACTGCTTGACCAGTACAACGTGCAGGTGTCGGGGGCGCATTTCGGGTATGGCGATTATGCCAACCCCGACGCGCTTGCCGGGCATATCGCGTATGCCAAATCCATCGGCCTGAAAAACCTGATGTGTTCCGGCGTGTCGGACGCCAAAACCATTGAAGGTTACAAGCAATCGGCGCAGGTCTTCAATCAGGTCGGCAAGCGGCTTGCGGACGAGGGGCTTACGTTCAATTACCACAACCACGCCTGGGAATTCGACGACCTGGGCGGCACGAACGGCATGAAGATATTGGATGCGGAAACCGATCCCGCACTGGTGAAATACAACCTTGACGTGTTCTGGATACACTACGGCGGCCTTGATCCCGTCGCCTTCATCCAATCCCACGCCAACCGGACGGGGTACTTCCACTTCAAGGATGGGCGCAAGGTGACGACGGACGGCAAGACGCAGCCTCACTTTTTGGAACTCGGCACGGGCGACGTGGATTTGAAAGCCGCGTTTGCCGCCGCGCAGGGCGTGGGCGCGCAGTGGATCGTAGCGGAGCAGGACCGCACCGAACTATCCCCCGCCGAATCCGTTGCCATCAGCCGCGCCTATTTGCGAGATGTACTTGGGGTGTAGGGGTGTTCAGTGTTCGGTACTCGGTGTTCGGTTTCGGTGTTGGGAAATGCGAAAAACGAGGAAGCAGGAGGTATACTCACCGATAGCGAATTATACCTTGCCGAATTTACAATATGGGTGTTAGGTGTTGGGTGTTGGGTATTTGGCTGAGGCACTTGCCGCACCAGAGTAAACTCCTGAAGTTTTGCATTTCCCAACACCGAACACCCAATACCCAACACCCACCTTAATTTCCATTGCGAGGGAGCATTGAACCAGCTATGAAACCAACGATGAATTTGATTCCGAAGCGTTCGCATCTGCTGCAAGGCATGGCGCTGTTGGGACTGACCGCCGCCCTGTTCGGCTGCGATCCCAAAAAAGGCGATGACGCCGGCGCGACTTCCAATGCCACCACGCCGGCCAAATCCGCCACGTCCGACACAACCACGCCGACTGCCCCTGCCGCGTCCACCGCCTTTGATACGCCGCGCAAATCCAACGGCGATCTGACCTTCAAGGTGATTACGAATGGACGTGACCCGTTCTGGGACACGATGGGCAAAGGTCTGGATGTCGGCTTGAAAGAAGCCGGGGCCAAAGGAAGCTGGCTGCCGCCGGACAAGACCGACAATGTAGGCCAGAAAAACACCTTCGATCAGCAGGTGGCGGCGGGCGTGGACGGCATTGCGGTTTCGCCCATTATTGCCGACGCCTTCGCGTCCACCATTGACGACGCGATTGCCAAGAACATTCCCGTCGTCACCTTCGACTCGGATGCTCCCACAAGCAAGCGATTGGTGTACATCGGAACCAACAACTATCAGGCGGGCGTGGAAGCGGGGAGCGCCGCCGTGAAACTGTTTCCGAGCGGCGGCAATCTGGTTGCGTTTGTCGGCAACATGAGCGCCGACAACGCCAAGCAGCGCTACCAAGGCTTTGTGGATACCGTCAAGGGCCACAACATCACGATGCTGCAAGACCCGTTTGAAGACAACAAAGATCAGGGCGGCAAAGCGCATACCAATGTCGTGGACGCCATGACCAAATACGGCGAAAAAATCAACGGCATGGTGGGCCTATATGCGTACAACGGCCCCGCGATTGTGGACGAAGTGGGCAAAGCCGGCAAGCAGGCCAACATCAAAATCATCTGCTTCGACGGCGTTTCCGCCACGCTGGAAAACCTGAGAAACAAGAAGATAGATGTGACCGTCGTGCAGCGTCCCTACGAGTTCGGGCGCGTGTCCGCCAAAGTGCTGACGCTCATCAACCGCAAGGGACTCAAAGCCGCACTGCAAGAACTCAAGCCCGAACTGGAAAAAGAGGGCATGAAGGTAGACATTGACAAGCGCATTATTGACACGGGCGTTCAGGTAGTCACGCCGGAAACCTCCGCGCCGTTCCTCAAGGAACTGGCAGACAAAGGACTGTCCTCAACGTAGATGGCTTCCAATCAAACCCCTCCCCAACCGCTGTCGCCCGCGCCTGTTCAGCCGCCGCCCTCCATCGGGCAGCGGTTGCTGGTGTGGCCGCAGCTTGCCACCAGTATCGTCCTGCTGATACTGGTGATTGTCATGGTGCTGTCGCCCATACGCTCGTCGTTTCTAAGTTCGGCGAACCTGCAAAACATCGCGCTGCAAACGTCGCTGCTGGCGATTTTCGCGATTGGCGAAACTGTTGTTATTATCACGGGCGGCATTGACCTGTCGCTCGGTTCGCTGATTGCCTTCACCAGTATGCTGCTGGCGTTTTTCGTAACCACTCTGGACAAGCGCATGTTTACGGGCGCGGCGGTGGCGTTGGGCATCGTCCTGACATTGCTGTTCGCGCTTGCTATCGGCTTTCTCCATGCCACCTTGATTCACAAGGTACGGCTGCCTCCGTTCGTGGTCACGCTGGTATCCCTGCTCGTGCTGCGCAGCCAGTCGTTTTTGATGAACCATGAGCAGCAGATTTCCATGCCGTCCAGCAAGTACCCGTTCTTCGATTGGCTGACCAACAGCAAGTTTTTTGCCAACACGCCCTTTGCCATTCCCATTCCCACCGTGCTGATGCTGCTCATTGCGGCGATTATCAGCATTGTGCTTGTTCGCACCCGCATGGGCCGGTATTTGTACAGCATCGGCAACAACGAGCAGGCCACTTTGCTGTCGGGCGTCAACACGTACAAGGTGAAGTTATTCGCGTATGGCGTCAGCGCTCTGCTTGGCGGCGTGGCGGGCATTTTGTACGCCGGGTACGCGCATCAGGGCGACCCGCAAATCGGCGTTGCGTATGAATTGGACGCGGTAGCGGCAGCCGTTGTCGGCGGCGCGAGTTTGAGCGGCGGGCGCGGCAGCGTGGCGGGAACCGTAATTGGCGCTCTGCTGCTGTTCTCGATTTCCACGACCATCAACCTGTCGCTGAACAACCAATCCTGGCGCGAAACCGTTGTCGGCGCGGTTCTGATGCTGGCCGTGCTGATTTCCGCCTTGCAGCAGCGCCGCCTCAAAACGCGCTGAACGTCTAACGGACAAACCACTTAAACATGGTACATTTTGCCGGTTACGCAGGACTGCCGCCAATTGTCCTATGGACACGGAGTGGGCTGTGTTTAAGTGGTTTGTCTGTAATGATGGTTGTTTATGCGGATTGCGCTTTCTCTATGGCTTGCGCAGGGTTACGCCGGGCGCGACGATCCACTTGTATACGGCGCTGGTATTAAGGGGATGGATGCTGTACGCGACATTGGGCGCGAGTTTGTTGCGGTCGGCGTCTGCAATGTGCGCCGTATACACCTGAAAATGGGTTCCGTAGTTGTTGATGCTGCCGCCGTCGAGCGTGAAGCGAACATCGGGATGGCCTGCGGCTTTCAGAACAAAATCATGGCTGGCATGTTTGTAGTAGCGCGTCATCTGGTTGCGGTTGTGCCCCTCAACCCATTCTTTAATCCCAATCAGAAAATCAACACTGCCGGGCATTTGATTGGCCGGGGGAATGTCGGACGGGTTTGTTGCCGCGCCCTTCCAGTAGACGCCGTTGATGGTTACGGTTCGCAGTTCGGGAACGGGAACGTCGGGGTTGGCGATTTTGCTGTAGGCGCCGAAGTGATCGGAAACCGACAGTAGCGTATAGGGATTTACCGACGTGAGTTTGGGCTGGTCCGCCGGGTAATTGGCGTAACGCCTGCCCCACGTTTCGGCAAGCGGAAGTTCGCTGATGTCCTTCACGGTGTAAATGTGCGTCAGCAGCCCGAAGTAATCCTCATCCAGAGTGTTTTGCCCCAGATTGTTATAGTTCAAGCGCGCCCAATGGTGGCCCACGTACACTTCATTGAACAGGTGGTTGGCAAATCCGTCGTTTTCCACGCCCATGCCAGCGCCGCCCGGACGCCGTGATGGTGAATGGCCGTCAGGAACTTGTTCACCTGTGTGGAAACGTTGCCGTCAACCGGGGGAATACACACCACAATGCGCGTCGGAATGCCCAAAGCCCGGAAATTAGTCGTCAGGTACGTGGACGCGGACGTGCAGGAGCCGTGCGTTTTATTGTAAAACATGCCCTTGCCCAGCACTTCCCGCGCGAACATCTCCTCATCGGTCATGTTTTTGTCGGGTTTTTGCGCATCGAACGCGCTGCGCAGGCCGGGCGCGACGGTCGGAACGCCGTTGGGGTAGGTGACATACCAGACGCCAAACGCGGGATTGTACCGGGCGCGGCGCATCGCCCAATTCGAGACTTTCGTGACAAGTTGTTTGTCCGTGAGCGTATCGGGATCAATGCCGTCCTGCCGCAGTTGATCTAGCAAATCCGTTCGCATTTGCGCGTCCCAATTGGCGGTAGGCGTGGGCGTCAGGTACTCGGCTGTGCCCGCGTCGTAATGTTTCCAATCGGCGTTTTCGCCAATCGCGTCCCTGTTGGTGTTGAGCGGATAGTACGTCACTTCCAGCGTGTAAGAATCCTTGTCTTCGGCAAGAACGCGAACGTCCTGATAATCGTCGTTCATATCCGCAGGACGGCAGGGTTTCAGAATTTTAAGCGTGGATGTAATCGTATAGGTAAACTCCCGCTTCTGAGCGCCCTGCCCGTCCGCAATCCCCTTCCCCGCCGTGTCCCTCTTGTTCGGATTGGTGACGGCTCCCCAGGCGTAAACGCCGGGGCTTCATGTTCTCAGGTCTGCAAGGGCATTTACCACAGCCCTCTCGCTGAGGGCAGCGTCCCTGCCCTTCTTCTCACAAAGGGCCATCTTGCCCTTCTTCTATATATTCCGCGCGGCATTGCTGTCCCTGTGCAGCACAAGGCCACAGTAAGGACAACTGTGAATACGGCAAGACAAGGCTTTGGGCACGTACTCGCCACACGCGGAACAGTTCTGACTGGTATACTGCGGCTGCACTTCTATAACCCGTCTGACGGCTCTTGCAGCCTGTGATTTCAAGACGGAAAAGAACAGCCCCCAACCGGCATCCATAATGGCTCGTGCAAGGTGATGGTTCTTCAACATGCCCGTGATGTTGAGCTTCTCAATGTACACGACATCGAAACGGGCAATCAGGTCAAGGACACAAGGCAGGACAACACTCGGCCTGAAAGCCGAAGTCTGAACAGGAAGTCCATTCCTCCCAATTGCTAAAGCAAGGGGCTTTCTGGACTTGCATTTGGTAAAATACTTGTGGATTTCCTGAAAATCGCTCAGGCCGTCGCCATCCGTATCCACTTCCGCGACCGGCACAGGCGCTGCCTGTTGTTTCGCGCTACGTGACGGAGCAGAGCGCGGGAACACATAGGCGGATACAGACGTGAAAACGCCTGCTCCGAACAGAAGCGTCAGGCCGACAAGTCCTCCATAAGTTCTGCGGCAAGTGGTTAAAAGTGAGTGTTTGCAAACGCGCATGGCCTCTCCAAAATGAAAAGTTTCTCGTTCATAGATTGAATATGAGTTTACCACAAGTCTGTATCTGCGGCCTAAAGGAACGGAATGCGGTAATTGTATCAGCCGCAACAAATATGAACGGGAGGCGTATACTGATTTGTGGCAGCCGCCAAAAGAGCGTTTTACGGGCCGGCTGTTGTTTGCGGAGGAAGTTGTTTGTGGATGGAAAGGAAACGTTTCCCGATGAACCGACGAATTTTTATGCGGTCCCTGATTGGCGCGGGGCTGCTGACCCTTACGGCTGCGAGCCTGAGCGCGCGGCAGGAACCTAATGCCAGTAAGCCGACGCCCAACGATACCCCAAGCGCGATGGTGCGGATCATTCACGCTTCCCCCGACGCGCCCGCTGTAGACATTGTGCTGGACGGCAACAAGGCGCTGGAAGCCGTGCCGTTTAAGAAAGTCTCCGAGTATCTGCCCGTGACGGCAGGCAAGCACATTCTGCGCGTTGTGGCGACGGGCAGCGATAACGCCGTCATAGACACGACCATCAATCTCAAAGCGGGCGTGAATTACACCGCGCTTGCTGTTGGCAGGGCGTCCGACAAGAGCATCAAGCCCCTGATATTGGAAGACGTGACCCCGACCACGCCCAAAGGCAAGGCGCGCGTCCGCGTAATTTACGCCATTCCCGACGGCCCGCCCATTGATCTCGTGATTCCGGGTGACGCGACGAAAAAAGGCTCGCCCAAATACATCGCCAAAAACCTGAAAACAGGAACGGCGACCGCCTATCTCACCGCGCCTTCCGGTTCCTACGACGTGGAAGTGCGGCCTGCGGGCATGAGCAATGTGGTCAAAAAAATAAGCGTTACAACGGCTCCCGGCACGGCGTATTCCGTTGTCGCCTTCGGACTCGTCAGCGACTCGGCCAACATCGAAGTGCAGCCCCTTGCCGACAAAACCCTGTCCGCCAAAAAGGTAAGCAAAAACAATGACCGCCTCAAGTTTGAACCCAAAGGCCGTCCCATTCAATTCAACGCCCGTGCCGCCAAAACTCTGACCGCGAATTTGGGCAGGCGCAGGCGAATATGGGGAGGAAACAAAGGGTCTGTAACAGAACAAGTTCCCAATTGTAGGGGCACAACATGTTGTGCCCGCCGGCCTCGTGTGCCCGCCGGGATGTTATGAATTTACAGACCCAAAAGGAAGTGGAATATGTTCGGCGGTGCGGGAAAAGCAACGGAATCGGAAAAACGCCTGCAGCGTTTAGAAGAACTGCGGCGCGACCTGTATGGCGAGAAGGACGCGCTGACCGAGTACGCCCTGAACACGTTGCTCTCGATGCTGTGGATGGAAGCCGGAGCGGAGCGCTTGGCCGTCGCCTGCGCCCTGAGCGATGCGCCGCCCCTGCTTGGCAAAGCGGAAGCGCCTTGCTTCGCCGCCCGGCTGTGCTATCGCGTACAGACGACGGGGGGCGATCCGCTGGCCGCGCCCCCATCAACGCCCCTGCTTTTGCCCAAAGGCGCGAAACTGCGCGAATGGGCGGAACAAGCCATCGCCGCCATTTTCACCGACGCGCTCAACACCATCAAACTCAGTCTGCGACAGGCATACCAACCCCGCGAGGACGCGCTGCAGCGCGAAACAGATACGTGCCAATCCACGCTGCGCCTGGCCTGCCGCTTGAAATCGCCCGCGCTTGTCGAGCCGACCCTGCGCCTGCTGCGCCTGTTTACGCCCGACAGGACCCGCGAACCCGGCGCGTTGGCGCGGCAAACGCCCGAATTGCGCTCCCTCGCCGCCCTGTATCTCGCCGCGCTTTCCCCGGATGATTTATTGCCGCTGTGGACGGCGCTGAATGTGGCCGATGCCGCGCCACGCCGCGATTTGATGCCCATTCTCGATTATTTCAACGATGCCCGCGCCGTTCCCTACCTGATTAAAATGCTGGAAAAGTACGCGCAATGGCCGGATGCTGATATGGTAGGCTGGACGACCGTGCGCGCCTTACAGCGTTTGCGGGATCGCCGCGCCCTGCCGGTTCTGCGCCGGCTGGTTGCCGCTTTGGAGCGTACCGCCGTGTCGTCCTCCACCCGCGCCCAATCCGGCTCCAACCCGGCGCTGGCGCAGGCCGCCCGCCGCGCCATCGAAGCCATCGCGCATCAG
Source organism: uncultured Chthonomonadaceae bacterium (assembly GCA_963835065.1). Classification (GTDB taxonomy): domain Bacteria; phylum Armatimonadota; class Chthonomonadetes; order Chthonomonadales; family Chthonomonadaceae; genus CAWFQB01. The sequence continues at coordinate 107,810 of CAWIEK010000048.1, forward strand.
CGCCCGCCCGCCGAGCGCTCGTTCCTGCTGCGCCCCTCCTCCCATCCCGATGCCGCACACTTGCTGCGCCCCGCGCAAACCACGACGGACACGGACGCGACGGAACTGCTGCGCCCGGAAACACAGGAATAAACCACGGGGAACACGGGGAACACGGGGGAGGAGAGGGAATAGAACCACTTCATCCGTAGTTCTATCTCTCCCCTTTTTCCTCCCCCGTGTTCCCCGTGGTTCATACTCCTCGCTGTTAGGCCGCTTTGAGCAATGGCAGGGCGTCGCGTTCGCTTTTGGATTCCGCGCAGGCCAGTCGGGAAAGCGTTTCCGGCTGGCGGGAATCGAGTGGGAAAACGGCGCTGCCGATGCCAAAGGTCAGGCGTTGCCGCGTCAGGTTCCAGCCTTTTTCCCGGAGCCAGGCTGCCATATTTTGCTCCATGCGCCGCGTCACCACGTCTACGGATTCCCCGGTAAACGGCAGTATCAGGGCGAACGTCTGCTCGTCGTAGCGCGTGAGAATGTCCACGCGGCGGACGCTGCGGCGCAGAATGTCGGATGTGCCGGTCAGCGCCTCGTCCCGCTTCAAGGTTCCCAATTGGCGCGACAGGGTTTCCAATCCGTCCAGGCGAACAAAGATAACCGACAATTCCGTACCCGTCCGGCTGGCGCGGCTCACTTCTTCCTGCAGGCGGTTGTCGTAGTAACGGCGGTTGTACAGGCGCGTCAGGTCGTCTACAATGGGCATCTGGTCCAGCTGCGCCTGCTGCATTTCCAGTCGCTGCCGCATGTGCGTTAATTGCAGTTGCGAGGTTCGCAGTTCGTCCGCATGAAGGATGTTTTTTAGTTTTTTGGTCGCGTTGCGCAGGATGTGCGACACGTAATTGCACGAGATGCCCATTTGCCGCGCGATTTCGGTCTGGTTCAGGTCCTTGAAATAAAAGGCATGAAGAACGTGCTGCTCCAAGCTCCTTTAATTTCAGCATCGCCGTTTCCAGCACGATGCGGTCTTCAACCGGCAATTGGAAACTGGAAGACGGATCGACGCGCTGCTTGCGATCCATGTCTACTGTGCCGCCGTTGTCTTCCTCACTCTCCGAGCCGCCGTCAATGCTGGAAACTTTGAACACCTCGCGGGTCATCATCATTTCCGTGACCGCTTCTTCTGTCATGTCCATCATGCGCGCGATTTCCAGATGGGTAGGCGGGCGGCTTAGTTGCTGTCCGAGCGCGTCAATAGTGCGCGTCATGCGCTGGTTCAGTTCCTGCAGCCAGGCAGGCTCCTTGATGATTTTGCCCCGGTCACGCAAACAATGCTTGATCTGGCCGATGATAAAGTGCGTGGCGTAAGTGGAAAATTTAACTTGTTTGGCCGGATCGTATAAGTCAATGGCGGTCAGCAGGCCGATATACCCTTCCTGCGCCAGGTCCTCCACCGGCTCGGAAGCGGCGGCAAAGCGCCGGGCGATGCTTTCAACCAGATTGGCGTATTGCGCGACAAGTTGTTCCCGCGCTTTTTCGTCGCGGCTCTGACGATAACGTTGAAGCAGGATTGCCGTATTCTCCTCTTGACGCTTGCGCGCTACGGCAGCCTCGGTTGTCGTCATGTCCCGCGTCTGAGTTCTATTTCCTATCGGCATTGCTCCCCGGTGGACGCGCGCCTTCGTTCCCATCGTACGCGACGCAGTCCTGACGTTTCCGTCCTATCCTTAGGTGTCTTCGCCGTTTCCTCCGTGCTTGCGAAGACGAAAGGATTATTGCCAGAAGCATGGGAACGGCTAGAGACCTGCCGACATATTCGCGCAAAAAACAGAGCCGCAAGTTGAGGAGTATTTTGCCCCAACACTCAATTTTTCCTGTAAAATGAGGGAACGTCCGATCAAGTAAGGCGGGCTGATTAAGCTATTCAAAGGTTTTGCCCCGTATTGCCTACATGAACCTACGCCTACTGCCTGATTTATGCTGGTAAAATGAGTTGGCCATACGCGCAAATGCAAGTATCAATTTGTTTTTGTTTGGTGTACTGATGCAGCGGCGCAATTTCCGCCAGGTTTGTTTAGCAGGGTTCTCCCCGGCGTTAGAGGTTTCTCCAAACCCGCGCCGCGCCCTGCGCGCCGTTTGTGCAGAAAGGAGTTCGTAACAACGTGAATTTGCTTTTCACGCAGGTAGTTTCCGGCCTGGGCTGGATACTGTACGGCAGTTTCTTTGAGTGGTACTGGCATAAATACTTTATGCACCAGCCGCGCTTCCCCATGCAAGCCTTCAAGGGGCATACCATCGTCCATCACGGGCTGTACAAGGGCGAAGAGGAATACTTTTGCCGCGAAGACCGTCACCCGGAACACATCCTGCTCAAGCCCTACGCCCTCCCCGGCCTGATCGCCACGCACATTCCCCTGATGCTGCTCATCGAGCATTTTGTGCCCCACACGTTCATCGGCGCGTTTGTGGCGACCCTGGGTTACTTTGTCGTTTATGAGTACCTGCACTGGAACATGCACGTGCCGCGCAACCATTTCGTGGAGCGCTTCGGCTGGTTCCAGTTCCTGCGCAACCACCACAAACTGCACCACACGCATTACCAGAAGAATTTTTGCGTACTGTTCCCGCTGGCCGATTATGTGATGGGCACGATGGTCACGGAAGCGAGTTTGGCCCGCGCCAAAGCCGAGCGCGAAGCCGCCATTGCCAGCGGCAGCGTCCGAACGGAGCGCAAAACGCGCAAGGGCCGCCGCGTTCGCGCGATGCCCGGACTGCGGCAGGCGCAGGAATCCAAACTGGCGCGCGAGTTCTTCAAATTCAAAACGCGGCGTGTCCGCGCAGGCCGCACCCGTCGGCGCGTCGGTGATCTCAACGATTTGCGCGAAATGCTGCACATTGGCAAGAAGCCCCGCCGCTAAAAAGTTGATAGTTGAAAGTTCGTCAACTCCTGATACCACGCCACGCATTTATGCTGTTCTCGCGGTTGGCATTGCCGCGCTTGCGGTGGCAGTACGGGCGTGGATGGCGTGGACGACCCATTCTACAGCCGAAGATTTTCTGATTACGCTGCGCTATGCGGAAAACATCGCGCGTGGGCAGGGCTTCGCGTACAATCCGGGCGAGCGCGTATTGGGCACGACCACGCCCCTTTACACTCTGTTTCTCGCCCTGTGCGCGTGGCTGCGCCTGGACGCCGCAAGTTGCGGTAAAGCCGCCAACATCCTTGCGGACGGCCTTACCTGCTGGCTGCTGATACGCCTGCCCGCCCGCCCGCCGATCCACTTGCCCGTTGCCGGTTTGTTCGCGGGCTTGCTGTACGCGCTCGGCAGTACGCCCATCAACATCAGCATCGGCGGCATGGAAACGGGTTTGGTGACGTGCGCGGGACTGGCTGCCGTCACCGCGTTTCTGAACGGCAATACCCGCGCCTTGTGTGTGCTGGGAGCCGTGTTGTTTTTGCTGCGGGTGGACACGCTACTGCTGTTCGCCTTCCTGCTTACCGCGCAGTGCCTTGCTTCGCGCCGCATCCCCTGGCGCAATTTGAGACTCGCGCTGCTGTTGGTTCTCCCCTGGCTTGTGTTTGCTCTTGCGTATTTCGGCTCCCTCGTTCCTACATCCCTGCTTGCCAAAGTGATTGTGTACGCGCATCCGCAAATGTCAAGCCGCGAAGCCGTTGTCGGCCCCTTCCGGCAGCAGTTCCTTTCCGGCGTCTTGCAATTCGGGTTGACGCTGCTGGCTGTTCTTGGCGCGTTTCGCGTTGCCCGGCATGGGGAATGGCGGCTGCTCGCGCCCCTGCTCTGGATGCTGCTGTACTACGGTATCATGCTGGCCTCCCGCGTCCCTGCCTTCGCCTGGTACTTTCTCCCGCCCTGGCCGCTGTTTCTGCTGCTGGCGATGCTTGGTGTGGGAAGAAAAGGAGAAGAGGGAACAGGGAACAGGGAACAGGGAACAGAAGAAAATGCTGAATGCGGAATGATGAGTGATGAATTGGATTCTGCCTCATCGCTCATCACTTATCGCTCATCATTTCCCACCCTATCAACTATCAACTATCAACTGCCAACTATCGTCTCCTTTTTCCTTTTTCCTTTTTCCTTTTTCCTTCTGCTGCTATTCGGTATCCGACATCTTCCGAATGTGCGAACGGATATACAACGCGCGCAGGCATTGGAAGATACGGTTCGGCGTCCGTTGGGGCTTTGGCTGCGCGGGCAGGTGAAGCCGGAGGAGCGCGTCCTGCTGGAACCTATTGGCACAATTGGATATTACTCTCGTGCCCGGATGCTGGATATGATCGGGCTGACGTCGCCCGAAGTGTTTGCCAGTTACCGAATGCCATTTCCACTTACGGACATCACGCGCCGCCTGCGTCCCGAATGGCTGTGCCTGCGCCCCAACGAAATCGCGCGCCTGATGGAAGGCGATTCGTCCCTGTTGCGCGACAAATATCAACAGATACGCGATTTTCGCGCCCCAGATGGCCGCATCGTCTTTGTTTTGTACCACCGCAGGCAGGAATTTACGCCGCCCGTCGCGCAATGAACGAACATAGTCGGTGTTCAGGTGTTCGGGTGTTCGGGAATACAAAAGTACCGAAGTTTACTGTAGTGCGGCAAGATCATTGCCCGAACACCTGAACACCTGAACACCTGAATACCCGAACACCTGAATACCGGAGAGATTTATGAGCGAACTGAACTTTGATTTGTTGAAGCGATTGTGCGAAACGCCGGGCATCAGCAGCCGCGAGGAGAAGATGCGCAAACTGGTGGCCGAGGAACTCAGGCCCTTGTCCGACAGCCTGGAAGCCGATGTGATGGGCAATGTGATCGCCACCAAAAAGGGCGCTGGAAACGGGCCGCGCGTGATGATTGCCGCGCATACGGATGAAATCGGCTTCGTAGTCAAGTACATTGATGAACGGGGCTTTATTCGCCTGACGCCCGTTGGCGGCTGGGACCCGCGCAACATGGTGGCGCAGCGCGTGTTCGTGCATGGTTTTGCCGGCCAGAGCATACGCGGCACGCTCATGCCGGCGGGCAAGCCCATTCACCTGCTCACGCCCGAAGAAGCCAAGCAGGGGCCGAAGATCGAAGAATTCTTTGTGGATTTGGGGCTGCCCGGCGACAAGGTGAAAGAACTGGTCGAATTGGGCGACATGGTGACAATGGATCGGACGTGTGAGCGCATTGGCGATACGGTTGTCAGCAAAACGCTGGATGATCGCCTGAGCGTGTTCGTGATGATCGAAGCCCTGCGTAAATTGCAGGGAACAACCATACCGTCTACTATTCTCGCGGTTGCCACGACGCAGGAAGAAGTGGGGTTGCGCGGCGCGATCACGTCCGCGTATGCGCTGCAGCCGGACATCGGCATTGCGCTGGATGTGACGCTTGCCGTTGATTTTGCGGGCACGTCGGAAAGCGAGCGCGTCACGGCGTTGGGCGGCGGCGCGGCCATCAAGATCATGGACAGTTCGCTCCTCTGCCATCCGAAACTGGTGCGCCATTTCCGCGATGTGGCGCAGGCAAAGAACATCAAGTACCAGTTGGAAATACTGCCGCGCGGCGGCACGGACGCGGGCGGTATTCAGCGCAGCCGGGGCGGCGTTCCCTCCTTCACCCTGTCCATTCCCACCCGCTACATCCATACCGTCAACGAAATGGCGCACGTCGAGGACATTCAGGCCGCGATTGACCTGCTGGCCGCGTATCTGGAAGAAGCCCACACGCGGCAGTACGGCTACGCGGATGAAGTGTAGTGAGTAGTTGATAGTTGATAGTTGATAGTGCTGGTGGTTGGTGGTTGGCGATGGGCAAAAGCAGTGTGTCAAATCCGTCAAAGCAGCGAGGCAAACTCTGTCGTGGTATGATATATCTGTAACGATGCAGTTTGCAAAGTAACTTTTCCAAGTTTATCAAGTTGCTGATGGAGGATCAGGCGCGGTGACATTGACGGGAAGACAACGCGGAATACGAGGCGAAAACAGGCAGACGGGGCGACAGCGAATGTGGCGTATTGGGCTGCAGGCGATAGTGTTTTGCGTACCCATACTGTTGATGGGCGGCTTGCTGTGGGCGCAGGATTACGCGGAAGAACCAATCAATTATCTGAAGGCAACGCCTGCCGATGCGGTTGCCGGCCTGCAAACCAAAATTGACAGCGGCGAAGCGCAATTAAAATTCGACAGCAAGCACGGGTATTTGTTGTCTGTACTTCAGGCGCTGCACGTTCCTGTTTCGTCGCAAATGTTGGTGTTTTCCAAAACCAGTTTTCAGCGTGACCGCATTTCGCCGCAAACGCCCCGCGCCCTGTATTTCAATGACCGCGTGTATGTCGGGTGGGTGCAGGACGGCAATTATGTGGAAGTGTCCTCGGCAGACCCGCAATTGGGCGCAGTGTTTTACATTCTGAAACAGGAGCCGACCGACAAGCCAAAGTTCATGCGGCAAACGTATGAGTGCCTGCAATGCCATGACTCCAATCTGGCCGGGAGTGTGCCGGGGAATTTGATGCGCTCCGTTTACCCGGATCGGACGGGCAATCCGATATTTTCCGCAGGCAGTTATGTGACTTCGGATCAGAGTCCCCTGGGCGAGCGGTGGGGCGGCTGGTACGTGACGGGCAAGCATGGCGGGCAGTTCCACATGGGCAACATGGTGGCGCAGTCGGAAGCCGCGCCGCAGCAGACGGATTGGGCAAAGGGCGGCAACCTGACGGATTTGAGCAAGGTGATCAACGTCACGCCGTATCTGAGCAAACACAGCGACATCGTAGCCCTGATGGTGGCCGAACATCAGACACAGGTACAAAACCGGATTACCCGCGCCAATTACGGAACCCGGCAGGCGCTTGAATACGCGCGATTGCTCAATAAAGACCTGGGCCGAGCGCCGGAGTTCCTGTCCGACAGCGTGAAAAGCCGCATCAAAAGCGTGTGCGAGCCACTGGTAAAAGCCATGCTGTTCGCGGGCGAAACCCGGCTCACGGCTCCGGTTACGGGCACGTCGAATTATGCGGCGCAGTTTGCGGGTTTCGGGCCGTTTGACCGTCGGAAGCGCAGCCTGCGCGAGTTTGATCTGCAATCCCGCCTGTTCCGTTACCCGCTCAGTTATCAGGTGTATTCCGCCACGTTCGACGGCCTGCCCGAACAGGCGAAACAGTATGTCTACAGCCGCTTTGAGGAGATTCTGACCGGCAAAGACAGGGGTGAGGATTGGGCACGCCTTTCCGACGCGGACAAAACCGCTATGCTGGAAATCCTGCGCGACACCAAACCCGATTTTGCCGACTGGGAGGGAAGGCAGAAGAGATAAGAGATAATAGGCACAGAAATACATGGTCATCTCTTTTTGTCATCAGGCACTCTCTCAACCGGAGGGCGCGAATGTGGTAAAATGTCCGAAAGCCGCCTCCTGAATGGGCGCGCAATTTTCACTTTCCGCCCTTGTCATCCACCTTTCCGAACGCATGACCCTTTGCACCGTCGCCATTCCTGTTTATAACCGCCAGCACATCATCCGCGCCGCCATCGAATCGGCGCTGGCGCAGGATGTTGCCGATCTGGAAGTTTTGGTGGTGGACGATTGCTCTACGGACGGCGCGTGGGACGTGATTCGCAGTTACAGCGATCCACGCCTGCGCGCCGTCCGCAATGAAAGCAATCTCGGATTGTTCGGCAACATGAATCGCTGCCTTGATCTGGCAAGGGGCAAGTACATTCGCATCCTGTGCGACGATGACCGCCTGCTTCCCGGCTGCCTGCGGCACGAAACCGAACTAATGGAAGCGCACCCCGAAGCCGCCCTGCTTGCCACGCGCATTTACATTGTCAACAAGGCCGGAGAGCGCGTGGGCATGTTCGGTGAGCATCTAAAGCCGGGGCTGTATCACGGCAAGGACGTGATTCCCGCCGCGCTGTGGGTGTTGTCGCACTACGGGCATACGCTGTTCGGTTATCCGTCCGGCGTCCTGATGCGCGCCGAATCCGTACAAAAAGCGGGGCATTTCGACACGGGCTTGAAGCAAATCGGGGATGTCGCTTACTTTTTGAAACTGGCGCAGCAGGGCGATCTGGCCGTCACCGACCATGCGGGCAGCGAGGTTCTCGACCACGCCGACGGAACCACGCAGCAGATGATTAAAAACGGCACGATCACGCAGGAGTGGGCGGGATTGGCGCGGCAGTGGCGCGACGCGGTTCCTTCCCGGCGCATGTACAAACAAATTTTGGGGCAGACGGCGATGTACTCGCTATTTCTGGCGCAATCTTTCTGGCGGCACAAGCACCCGGAAGCGGCAAAACAATATTTTCGAGCAGCGCGTGACGCGCAGGTGTCGCCCCTGGCCCTGCCCGTCGAAGCCCTCCGCTTTCTGCGCATACGCCTCCCTTTAATGAAACGCAACGTTCGTATTCAGCCCTTGCAGCCGTATCAGCCATTCCCACAGGAAATGAAACAAGGGTTATGACCCACCCGCAAAAAGCCAATATATGCGCAATTGTCGTCACCTACCATCCCGACGAAGATTTGGCGGCGCGGGTTCAGAGCATTGCGGCGCAGGTTGGCGGCGTAGTGATTGTAGACAATGGTTCAGGAGAAGGGACGCAGGAGCGGCTTCGCGGCATGGCACTCTCCTGCGCCTATCATTACATTCTCAATGCGGATAATCGGGGAATTGCAGCCGCGCTGAATCAGGGCATTGCGTGGGCGCAGGCGCAAAATTATGCGTGGGCGTTGACATTTGATCAGGATTCCCGCGTTTCGGAAGGCTTTACGGCGCTTTTAAGCGAAATTTACGAGCAGTACCCCGACAAAGAACATCTTGCCATCTTGGGAGCCAATTACACCCATGCGGGCCAAAACCTGAGCGGCTATCCCGCTTCCGATCTGACGTATGGCAGCGGGCCGGGCTGGTATGAGGTGGTCATGGCGATCACGTCCGGCAGCCTGCTGTCGCTGTCGGCGTATACGCAGATCGGGCCGTTTGCGGATGCGCTGTTTATTGACCATGTGGACACGGAATACTGCCTGCGCGCCCGCGCAAAAGGGTTTCATATCCTTGTCACGGCAGCGCCGCTGATGGAACATACGGTCGGACAATTGACGCCCCGAGGTTTTTTGGGGCGGCAGGTCTGGACGTTCAATTACTCGCCCCTGCGCTGGTACTACCGAACCCGCAACCACATCTATCTTTTGCGCCGGTATCTGCGTCAGGAACCGCGCTGGCTCGGCAGGACAATCAATGACCTGCTGCGGGGATGGATTAAATTAGTTTTGTTTGAACCGCAGCGACTGCGCAAAGTGGCTGCCGTCCTGCGCGGGGTGGCGCATGGATTGTTTTTCAAGATTGTTTGCAGGCAGGAACGCGCAGAACCATGACACCCTTGTTACGCAGCCCCGGTTTGGACACGCAGGCAAATCCTTCCCAAGCTCTGACGACGGAGGGGCGGCAAGCCCTTCTTTTACGGGCGATTCCCCTGCTGATTTTTGCCGTCCTCGCCATCTGCGTTTTTAGGTATGCCGTTCCCATTCCCATTTTGGATCAGTGGGCGCTGCTTCCCCTGCTGGAAAAGTCGTATCAGCATCCATTGACATGGGGTGATTTTTGGGCGCAGCATAACGAGCATCGGCTTGTGTTTCCTCGCCTGATTATGCTGCTTTGCGCGCGCCTGAGCGGTTGGGATTTGCGGTGGGAACTGGCGGTCAATTTGCTGTTGGGCGTGGGCATTTACGCCGCACTTAGTCTACCAATTGCGCCAAACCGAAGCCGCGCGAAATGAAATTACGCAAGACGGAATTGCGCAAACCCAAGCCCCGGAAAGCCATGCCGCGCAGCACGGAGCCGCGCAAAACGGAACTTTACCAACCGGAATCGAGGATACTCAAACCACGCCAAACACAAATATGTTTCGGTGGCTGAACCCGGTTGTGGCGCTGATTGTGTTCTCGTTCCGACAATGCGAGAACTGGTGTTGGGGCTGGCAGTTGCAGATATTCCTCAACGTGCTGGCCGTCGTTGTCGGTACAGTTGCGCTTACGGGGCGTCCCTTTAGCCTGCCGCGCCTCATGTTGGGCATGGCGTGTGGAATAGTCGCCACGTATTCCTTTGCCAACGGTATGTTGTTCTGGATTGTGGGCGGGCTGGCATTGCTGTGCCTGCCCCGAACCAAACGCAAACCCTTTTATCTGACGGCGTGGAGTATTGTGGGCGGGCTGACAATCGCCTCGTACCGCTACCACTACAGCGACAGTCCGGTTGCGCGCGAGTCCTTTGTTTACGCGCTGCATCATCCGGTCGCGTTCGGCCTGTACGTGGTCAGTTATCTTGGCGGATTGTTGAGCGTCGGCAATCTGGAAGCCCATCCGATGCTGGGGATGCTGGTACTCGCGGCTCCCGCTGGTCTGTTCGGACTTGGCGCAATCGCGTGGGCGATGTGGAGATTGCGCGCGCAAAACACGCCCCTGACGCTCCTGCTGCCGTATTACATTCTGCTGGCTTACGTGTTTCTCAGCGCCATTGTCAGCGCGGCGGGGCGTATCAGCATGGGATTGCCCCAATCGCTGGCCTCCCGCTATACGACCATTTCTCAGTTGTTTTGGGTGTGCGCGCTGACGCTCGTATTTCTCGCCGCGCAGGGCAGAAAAACTCAGGCAGGAAGTAAGGAATATGGGAATAGAAGTGAGAAATATGGGAATACAGGAATATACGGGGCTTTGTCCGACGAGGGAGAAAGCAAAGCAGAAGCGTTGTTGGCGGCAACACAGGCTGCTCACGGCAAAGAATTGCTGATTGTAAGCGCTTTGGTGTTCGCGTTGTTTTCCGCCATCAATCTGCCCCGCGTACCGCGCCATCACCACGCCATACAAACGGCGCTGGAACAAATGGACGCTAACCCGGCAAAGGCAGACCCGATATTTCCGAATTACTGGTGGCTCAAACAGCAGCAGGCTACGCTGAAACGCCTTCATTTGAACATTTACCGATGAACACATTCCCGCCAACGCAGACGGGCGCGGCGCGCTCAGGCGCAAGCACACCCAATATGCCGTATCCGCTGGTACATATCATCGTGATTACGTATAATGGCAGGCATCATCTGGAAAAGTGCCTGCCTTCCCTGCTGCGTACCACCTATCCTAACGTTCACATCGCGCTGCTGGACAACGCTTCTTCGGACGGCTCGGCGGAATATGTAGCGGCGCAGTTTCCAAGCGTGGAAATCGCGCGGCATCCGGTAAATTACGGCTTCGCTAAAGGCAACAATTTGTTGATGGAGCGGGCGTTGCGGGCGGGCGCGGATTACGTACTGTTACTGAACGACGATACGATTATTTTGGACCCCGCGTGGCTGACTCAAGCGGTTACGGTGGCGGAACAATCTTCTCACATCGGCATGGTCGGCTTCGATTTGACAACAGACACCGAAAAGCCCCTGCCGGACGCGCTGGAAGTTTCCGACGCCAAAACCCTGCTTGGCTGCGCCCTGCTGATGAAGCGCCGCCTTCTGGAAGATGTCGGATTGTTTGACGAAACGTATTTTGCCTACTTTGAAGAAACCGATCTGGAAGCGCGGGCGGTTCGGGCGGGCTATGCGCTGAAAGAACTGAACATCCCCCTGTACCATGCCGGGGGCGGAAGTTTCGGGCGTATGCCGTTCAAGTTCGCCTACCTGTATCTGCGCAATGTGGTACGCTATTCCATCAAAAACGAAGACCTGACCCGCGCTCTGCTGCGCCCCCTGCTGATTTGGGATGTGGCGTACAATCCTTTCCCGCTCCAGAAGGGCGCAGAAAAAGCGCAATTGCGCCGCCGCCTGCATACGGGCAGTTTCCTCACCAATTATGCGGCTTTTTTTGCCGCTTTATTGTGGAACGCTGTGGCTCTGCCCCATACGCTGCTGTGGCGCGTTCGGCACAATCGGCGGGCGCTTCGCGCGCATTTATGAGAGCATAAGCGTGAACGCCGCCGCGCATCGCGTTTCCGGCGTGTCTGTATTTGACGCACATTCTGGTACAATGGGATTGATTATGGCAACCATCCCCGACAACAACACGCTCTGGCTGCTGACCCTCGTCAACATGGCGCTGCTTGTCGCGTATGTGACGCGGCATTGCGTTACCCGGCGCGGCATTGAATTCAATCATATCACCACCATCAGCCTGGGTTATTTCATGTACTGGATACTGCCGTTTTTGATCGGTCTGCTGCGGCTGTTCAGCGACAATCCCGTGTGCCATGTCTGGTACACGTTCTATGACAGCGTTCCGTTCAGTACCAAAGTGCTGTATCTGTGGTTCTGCCTGTTCACTTACGGCGCGTTTATTCTGGGAACCGAGTTGTGTACGCGCATGGAGGCCGGGCTTCCCAAACCTGTTTACCGCGCTATCAATTTTCCCTTTGTGTATCTCAAGGCACAATTGCTGCTGTGTATGCTGCTCGTCTGCTACACCACGTACCTGGTGCGTCAGGACCTTTTTCACGGCTATACCACGATTGGCGGCGATGGCGACGTGCGCCGCTCCGTCTTTATCTCCTCAAGCGGCCTGCTGGAAGCCCTCGCGTTTCTGTACTGCATGAAGTGGGAGGAGCGGCTGCGGACGCAGGCGGGAATTGAAAAACCTACGTTCGGGCAGGTGATTTTCAATCGCGCCATGATCGCTTACGGCATTATTTCCGTGCTCGTGGTTTCCACCGGCCACCGCCTGAGCGCGTTGTCGAGCATCCTGATGCTGCTGATTTACTGCACCGTGTACTTTAAGCGCATCCGCTTTCGCGCCACGCTGCTTGTCGTCGGCGCGTCGCTTGGGGCAATGGGCGCGGTGGGACTGGCGCGCGGTTCCAACGCCCTCAGCACGGACGGCGTCCTGTTTCAACTGATTATGGAGCCGGTGGGAGCCAGTCAAACCCTGCTGGCCTTCCTGAAAGCCGGGCGGCTGGAACTGCTGAATTATCCGATGTACCTGATCAACGGCTTCTTCAACCTGATTCCGCGCCCCCTGTTTCCCGACAAAGCCACCCTGCTGATCAAGCCGGCGTCTCAGGGGTACGTGATTTACGCGCCGGGTGGCAGTTTCCATAACTTTGTTCAATGTTGTATCAACTTCGGGCTGATCGGCACGGTGGGCGTTTGGTTTCTGCTCGGCTACGGCATGCAGAAACTGAAACTGGCCGATAAATCCATGCTGCACCGCACGTCGTACATTATGATTTCAGGTTTTCTGCTGACGACATTTTTCCGGGATGATTTCTCCGGCTCGATTGTGAAAGCGATTGTGCAAATATCCATTTTGATTCCGATGTTTACCGCTATTTCCGCCAACGTGCTGCGCAACTACATGTACCCCCCCGCTCCTGTCAGCCTGCCTGTGGCCGCGCCGGAAGGACAAGCGAATTGATGTCGGGGCCGCGAACCGCCGCTTATCTTCGCGCCCATCCTGTGTGGTTCGTGTTTGGGCTTGCCTTGCTGCTGCGCCTGGCCGCGCTGATTTATGCGGATACGCGGGGCGGCAGCCTGCAGCACGGTTTTTTCACGTATGCGGGGTCGGAATACGTCAGCATGGCGCAGGGCTTGCTGACGCGGGGCGATTTTACGCTGGAGTTTTTATGGGGCCACGCCATGCCGTCCGCGTATCAGCCGCCCCTGTATCCGTTATTTCTGGCGCTTGTGTTTCACTTGCGCGGGCTGCCGTTTCCCGCCGCGCTGACGGATGCGCCGTCTCTCATCGGCGTTCAAGTGGTGAATTGTCTGGCCGGAGGCGCGTGGTGCGCGATGCTTTACGCGCTTGGAAAGCGTTTGTTCGGCTCGCGTATCGGCCTGATTGCCGCCCTGCTCGGCGCGATATATCCCGCGCTCGTTTATTCCGTCGTGGAAGTGCATCCGTCCAATTTTTTCCTGCTGCTGCTGCTCCTGTTTCTAAACGCGGCCTGCGCGATTATCGCAGAAAGAACGAACGAGACAATTCATGGAACGCGCGCAAAAACAACACTGGTTTTAGGAATTACGGGAGGGCTGCTGGCGCTGACGCGCTCCGAGTGCCTGCCCCTGTGCCTGCTGCTGCTGGCCGGAATTGCCGCGCAGAATTCCAAACAGCGCAGGAGCATGGCGCTGGCAATGCTGGTTTGCGGCGTGGCGTATGCGCCCTGGCTGATCCGCAATTACCGTGATTTTGGCGCCCTAGTGCTTACCAATACGAGCGGGGCCAATCTGTTTCGCGGACAAGGACCGCTTGCCAATGGCGGAACCTATCGCGCCGACGGCACGGAAATTTGGCCCGCGTCCGATTTTCTGGCGCGGCGCAAAACGCTGCCCCTGACGCCGGAATGGGAACTGCGTCAGGACGCGCTGCTGCGGCGCGACACAATGGCCTACATCCGGCAGCATCCCCTGCGCCCCATACTGCTGATACCAAACAAGCTGTTTTTGTTTCTGGTTCGGGACAGCAACCATCCGAAAGGCCGCTCGGCGCTGGTGTGGGTTCCCGGCCTGCTGCTGCTGTTGTGCGCCCTTCGCGGCTTCTGGATAACGCGGGCGCAAGCAGGCCGCTATTGGCCTCTGGTTGCTGTGCCAATCTTTTACGCGCTGATCGTACTCGTGTTTTTCAGCCTGCCGCGCTACCGCATGATGATTGATCCTGTCCTGATGATTCCCGCCGCGTGTGGGCTATGTCCCACCGGCATCCGCGCGGTTTCCAAAGGCTTGCGGCCAACAAATGGATACTCCAATTCAGCCATCGCGGGCTGATACATAAGGAAGAACGTATGCGCAGAACAAGTTGGGGGCTGCTGTGCCTCGTGTTAAGCATTTTGAGCAGCCTGTTGGGAAAGCCCCTCGCGGCTCAGGTCACTGCGGGGCCACCGGCGCAGTACGTTCCCACCGATCCTTTTTTGGGCAAGAACCAATACCCGCAGTACCGCAACCTTTCCGGGTTGGCGGGCGGCGGCTACGGCACGGACGCGCAGGGGCGTCGCTCGGAATCCGGGCCGACCGCGTTTTCCACGCCCACCGCTTACGTTCTCGGACACGATTCCTTTTTCTTTGCGGATGGCGGGGCGAACTTCCGGGGCGCGCTGTCCCTGGACGAGCGGCGCTTGAATGGCACGGTTGTAGGCACGTATGGGCATACGTTCGGGCAGTTCAACATCGCGTTCACGGACTTTATTAAGAGCTACGCCCTGGATCAAGTGTACAATCTGCAAATCGGCCTGATACCCGTTCACAAAAACCGTTTGGGATTTTCCATTGGCGTTCAGGACGGGCAGGGACGGGGCGGTTCGGCGGGCGCGGGACAGCCCACAGATCGCAACTCTTCCCAATCCATCTTCGGCGTGTTCACTTATCCCGTAGATGTGGGCAGTATCCACCCCCTGTTTGTCAGCGCCGGGCTGGGTACGCATCGCTTCGGCAACGGTTTCGGTTCGGCAAGCTACTGGGTCGGCGGGCCGTTGCGCACATATCTGGAATACGATGGCTTCGGCTTCAATGAGGGCATTCTGCTTTACCAAAAAGTTGGCAGGGGACGCGGCTCTTTCGATGTGAACGGCAATGTCGGCCTGTTGCGCGGCAAATTTTTGGCGTTTTCCCTGGGCGTCGGATTTTAATGGAGATTGTAACTCTTCACCACCAAGGCGCTAAGAACACCAAGAAGAACGAGAAGAAAGACGTTGTGAAATTACAGGAGAGAACGAAAACGTTTTCGGTTCTGTGCCTTTTTAGTTGCCTGTCTTAATCTTGGTGTTCTTGGCGTCTTGGTGGTGAAGAGTTATTGGAGATTTTTGTTGGCAGTTCGCGAACAAACGACAGCCATAACGAGCACGCCTTCGCCACCGTTCGCCCTGCGCCGAACAGCCAAAATCATCGCTCTGAGCGTGTTTCTCGCCATTGCCGTTTTGATCTGCTTTGCGCCGATTGAAACCGCCGTGCTGCGCTTGTTTTCCGATGACGCCTACTACTACATCGAAATCGCGCGGCGCATGGGCAACGGGCAGGGTTCCACCTGGGACGGCATTACGCAGACGAACGGCTATCATCCCCTTTGGCTGCTGCTGCTGGTTCCGCTTGCGCCCCTGTTCAATACACTGCCCGAAGCCGGGGTGCGCGTGGTCTGCCTGCTTGACTTAGGGCTGCTCGGCGCGGCGGTGTGGACGGCGTACCGCAGCGTACAGCGCCTCGCGCCCCATTGCGCCTGGGTCGGTTTCCTGTACGTGTGGATGCTGGTCAGTTTCGCGTCGCTGTACGGCGTGGAAGCTCCGCTGCTCGCCCTGATTGCCGCCCTGCTTTTTGATAGGGTATTGCAAACCCGCGCGCCCCTGACGTATAAGCAGGCGGGATTGCTCGGCCTGCTGACCGGCCTGCTGTTTCTCGCGCGTATTGACAGCCTCCTGTACATCGTCGCGCTGGATGCCACGCTTGTGGCGCAAGCCTGGCGAACGCGCCGGGAACAGGCGGATAGAACGCCTCTCGCGCTTTGCCTGCTGCTGCAGGCGCTTGTCGTTGGCGGGTATTTCCTTTCCAACCTGCTGCTATTCCATCACCTGCTGACCATCAGCGCCACCATCAAAGCGGATCGGCGCGCGGGATTGAGTTTGATCTGGCTGCGCAATCCCCTGGCGATCACCGGCTTTCTCAGCGTTCCCACCGGATGGCTGGCGCTGCGCCAATGCCGCGTTTCATCCACGCGCGCTCTGTTGTGGTCTACCAGCCTGGGTTCCACGCTGTACGCGCTTACCATGCTGGTCAGCGGCACACCGGAAACCCGGGTCTGGTACTTCACCCTGCCCGCGCTGTGCTTCGGCCTGCATGTCAGCGTGTTGGGCGAAAACCTGGCGGATAATCCCCGCGCATTGCGCCGGTTTCTGCATACGGGTTTTGTTCTTGCCATACTGGCCCTGCCCGTTACGCTGGTCGGCAAATTCGTCCTGAAAGTGGCGCGGCGCGAATACGACAACTTTGCCGCGCAGTACGTTTGCGCGCGGTGGGTCGCCCGAAATGCCCCGCCGGACGCCGTTTTTGCCCGCACGGACTGCGGCTTGTTCGGCTATTTTGCCCGGCGTTCCGTACTGAACACGGACGGCCTGACGTCGGATTTTTCTTATCGCGCCGCGCTCAACGCTGATACGGTCAGCGAGTGGCTGCAAAAACACGGCTTGAATACGCTGGTATTCCCTGCCGACATGCAGCCGCAGCAGCGATTGGGCGAATCCTTTCTCCCGGTTGCGGCGTCTCCCAATCGGCAGGGGCATTACCCGGCTTTGTACGCTGTTGTGGTTCCCCTGCCCACTACCGAAGCCGCGCCGCCGTTTCGGTTATGGCGCGTCGTTACAGTTCGTGAAGGCTTGCCGCCCGCGCCAACCGTCAGCGCAGCCTCTTCCAACAAATGAATAACGTGACGCCCTCCATGCGCTTTAGAGCCTCTCCCTATAGGCCGGGTACTGAAAGTACCCGGCAGGAAAGTACAAGCGTCCGCAGGACGCAAATGCCGCGCCTATTGGGAGAGGCTCTAAAGCGCTTCAGAGCATGAACATGCCGGATAGTCCGAACACCGAACACCTGAACACCGGCACTTTTGGATAGGTAAATAACATCATGCGAGTCGGCATCAATTTGCTGTATCTGCTGCCCGGCGTCGTGGGCGGGACGCAAACATACGCGCAGGAACTTTTGCGCGCCCTGGCAAAACAGCGCGAGACGCACGAATACTTTTTGTTCGTCAACGAAGAATCGCGCGATTTGCCGCTGCCGTCCGCGCCCAATTTTCAGCGCGTGATTTGCCCGGTTCGGGCGCACTCCCGTTCGGCGCGGTATCGGTACGAACAATTGGCGCTGCCGCATCAGCTGAAATCCTGCCATCTGGATGTCGTCCATTCGCTTGGCTATGTGGGGCCGCGCCGTTCCCCCTGCAAGCACGTCGTCACCATCCACGACCTCAATTATCGCGCGTTTAAGGGAGCCATGCGCGCCGACAAGCGGGTTGTGCTGGGCTTCTTCGTGCGTCAAACCGCCCGCCATGCCGACCATATCATCGCCGTGTCGCAGTTTTCCAAAGAACAGATCGTGCAGCATTTGCATATCCGCGCCGACAAAATTTCCGTTGTGCATGAGGCGGCCAAAACATCCGGCGAAACGTCAATGGAAGGGGAGTCACAGGCGATTTTAGAGGGCTACGGCGTAGGCAGTCCCTACATCACGGCCTTCAGCAGCCTGAGCCTGAACAAGAATATGCCCCGGCTTTTAGCCGCCTTTGCCCAAGTTGCGCCCGAAGTGCCGCACCAACTGGTTCTCATCGGGCACGTTCCCCCCGAAGCGCATGTCGCCCGCGATATAGAACGATTGGGACTGGCGGGGCGCGTGGTTTGCACGGGGTATGTGCCGGACGCCCATGTTCCCGTTCTGCTCAAAGGGGCCGAGTTGTTCGTGTTTCCTTCCTGGTACGAAGGGTTCGGCCTGCCCGCATTGGAAGCGCAGAGCGCGGGCGTTCCCGTCGCCTGCTCCAAAGAGGCGTCCCTGCCGGAAGTGGCGGGACAGGGCGCCATCTATTTCGATCCCTTTTCTATAGAGAACATCGCCCAATCCCTGCGCCAGTGCCTGAGCGACCCCGCCCTCCGCGCCCGCCTGCGCAAACAGGGACTTGCCAACGCCCGCCGCTTTTCCTGGGAACAAACCGCTCTCGACACGCTGCAAGTGTATAGCCGTGTTATTGCGCATTAGCGCCTGCTGCATCCGACTGCGAACGCGCCTGCTCTAATCTGTACATCATTGGGCGTTCCTGTGCGGTGAGATATGGTATACTTGGCGAACAAAATACGCCTCTACAAATTGAGAATTGACAATGAATGACCTTGAAACGGCTGCGTCACGCTCCCCTGCTCCCCGGTATTCCTTTCTGGATAGTTTTGCCCGCGCGACCATTCTTCTGATTGGCGATGTGATGCTGGATGAGTACGTGTGGGGCGATGTGCGCCGCATTTCTCCCGAAGCGCCCGTGCCCGTCGTGGAAGCGCGGGAGCGGAGTCACGTCCCCGGCGGCGCGGCCAATGTCGCCAACAATATCGCGCATTTGGGCGGGCATGTGCATCTGGGCGGCGTGGTCGGCCTGGATGACGCGGCGGCGCGTTTGCGCGGATTGCTGGAAGCCGTGAAGGTCAACACGCAGGGCTTGATTGCGGATGTTTCGCGTCCCACGACAACGAAACTGCGCATTGTCGCCCACAGTCAACAATTGGTGCGCGTGGACTCGGAAAAGCGTCACGCGCTGGATGCGGCACAGGAAGGCGCGTTGTTGGCATGGGCGGATACGCAAATCGCTGCTGTCGGCGCGTGTGTGCTTTCCGATTACGGGAAGGGCGTTTTGTCGCCCAATCTGATTCGCGGCCTGATCGCTCTGGCGCAGCGCCATAAAAAGCCTGTCATTGTGGACCCCAAAGGCAGCGATTACGCGCGTTACGAGGGCGCAACCGTGATTACGCCTAACGTGCATGAGGCGGAACGGGCTACCAACATTGAAATCCAGTCTGAAGCGGATGTGCAGACGGTCGGGGATAAACTTTTGGAGATGCTTCCGGGCAGCGCCTTATTGCTGACGCGGGGGGCGCAGGGCATGTCCCTGTTCATTGCGGGGCAAGCGCCCGTACATATTCCCACCGTGGGGCAAAGCGTGTACGACGTGACCGGCGCGGGCGATACGGTTCTCAGCGTCCTCGCGCTGGCAATGGCGGCAGGCGCGTCTTTGGAAGCCGGGGCAAGGCTGGCGAACCACGCGGCAGGTATCGTCGTCGGCAAACTCGGAACCGCGCCCGTCACGCTGGAAGAACTGAAACAGGCGGTGTAGGCATCAGGCATCAGGCGTATGGAGGCAGGGTTTTTCCTGGTGTCCGGGTGGTGAAAGAGAATTCACGCGGGCACAAGCAGCACGTCAAGATTTTCGTTTTCCCTGAGTTCGTCTTCCACGACGGTCAGTTCGTCGTAGTAGCGATAGGTTCGCATCTCCGGCTGATTGGAGCGCACGGGAACGTACCACCAGGTAGATTCTTTGTGAATACGGCCATCCGCGACTTCAATTTTGACGTTATCGTACTCATGGTTTTGCAGATACTGCTTGACTAATTTGACGACTTGTTCTTCACTCATCTTCGATCTCCAGAATTTGCAGAACCCGGTTCATGTCACGCAACGCATTAATGGTGACACCCTCCCCAATAGTTACGAGAGGGCCATAATCCGCCTCGACGCGCGATTTCCATAAACGGCTGACCGCTTGTTTAAGCTGCCGACGCTTGTATTCCGGCAGGGCAGGCAGGTTGTGTAGAATCAGTATCGGCAAATCAGGGTGGGAGGGATTGTTGCCTCCGAACGGAAACGTGTATTTCCCCGCCAATTCGCTGGTTACAGCGCAATAAGCCGCGTAGTATGCCCGACTGACGCTGCTCCGGTAACACTGCAATTCCAGTAGATTTTGCCCCGCAAGCGGTTTTTGCTCATCCACAATATACCACGCCTCGGCGCAAAAAGAAAGCATTCCGCAGGGCCGGGCCTCGAAACGGAAAAGAAAAAGAGTATGTAGAGGCAACGTCGAAATCTTGGCAATGCAGCGCTTCCAGCCCGGTGTCTCGTTGTGTCTGGTTGTAGGAGAGAGGCGTCGTGACCTCGGCAGCGTCAGGGCGAACGGGGAGAGTATACAGGCATCTTCCAGCACCTCCCTTCCGGGTTAGTTGATAGTTGATAGTTGATAGTTGATAGGAACTATGATCTTCAACGTCCCGCCACCTGGCTAGTTAGCAGTCTCTATTATGTAGACGTGCGTATGTATTTAGACGAGTTGGAGGCAGAGAAGGTTCGTTGTTTCTGCTGTTTGTGTAGATATTTTTCTACTTTTTTGCGCGTTCTTTTTGGATTGGTCCACCCGAAGGAGGGAGCAGGCGCAGACCGGGGGCGGATGTACCACGACGGGATAGATGTTGAGCATTTTAGAGGTGCCGGCTCTGAAGCCTTTTGTTGAGAACAGACACGTAAGGAAAAAGCAGATGGGATTGACGTTATCGAAGGATGAAGCGAGGAAATTGTTGACGCATCAAGTGTTGAGCGCCAGATTGCTGCCTGAAATTGAGACATCGCGGCAGGCTTTACGCGAGTGGCTGCAAACATACCCGGAGGAAAAGGGGATGCGGGCAGGATTTGAACAGTTGGCGCAAATGCAGGAGATTTCGGAAATGATGGAAGCAGAGGCTGCCGCGTCTATTCAAAAGGTGGCCTGAACAACCCTTGCCTAATGCCTAATGCCTAATGCCTACTCTGTCAGCGCCAGCAATTGCTCCACGAACTTCGCCTGCTCCGTGCCTTCCTTGCCCTTGAGCCAATCCGCGAAGAGTTGGCGGCTTTCGGCTGCCAGAATGTCGCCGATGATTTGTGGGTTCGCGCTTTCGGGGCTTTCGGGCGGGCGGACGCGCTGTGTGCCGTTGTCGGCGGGCGCTTTGAGGCCGAACAGCACGAGGGAAACGCCCGCTTCCATCGCCGCGCCCAGGCACATTACGCATGGTTCCAGAGTGGAAACGAGAATGGCGTCCTTGCTGTCCAGAGTGAGCGCGGGTTCACTGTTGCCGTTGCCCGCCGCGTTTTGGAAGGCGATGATTTCGGCATGGGCGATCTTGCTTTGCAGGCCGTTCATGCGGTTATGCCCGCGCGCTACAATTTCCACTGCCCCGATTTCCACTTCCTCAGTCTCCGCATCGTCCTGAGCGGAAGTTGATTCGCCCTGATTTCGCTTGTTGATTTCATTCCCAACCGGGCGCGCAATCACGCAGCCGATGGGCGCTTCCCCTTCCGCAACGCCCCGCTTCGCTTCCGCAAGGGCTTCGCGCATCAACTCTTCCTGCTGTCGGCGGCTGAGACGCGGCGCGCTTGCTTTGGGATTCGCTTCACGGGTTTTGCCTTCGTCTGTTGTTGTCTGTGGTTCCGTTGCCACGCTTATTTTGCTCCTTTATTGCCGCCTTCGGGATGATAACCGGCTTTGCGGGCATCGGCTTCGCGCATGTACTTGCCCTCTTTGGTTTTGCCGTAATACCGCGAACCGGGCTGCCAGTAGGCTCCGCTGCGCGTGTTCACCCATACCATACCTGCCGTATTGCCGGACGGCGTTCCAAAACTGCCCGATGCGTTGCCGAAACTGCCGGACGCTTTTTTGTGTTTTCCGAAAAGCGCGCCAATACTGCCGAACGCGCCTTTGCGCTTGTTTGAACGCGAAGTGAAGCCGGGAACGCCCGTAAACGAACTGCCGCTTGCGCCCGCGTCGCGTTTTTGCCGCAAGGCTTGCGCGGTTGCAGATGGCAGCGCGCGGAAAAAGGACAGGCCCGTTGCTCGTTCGATGTCGCCAGGCGTGACGATGTAACGGCTCCACGCTTGTTTGGAAACCGTGTTGACGTTGGGCATCTTGACGGCAATCACACGGGTTTGCGGCGTGATGCGTCGCAAATCGCTGCCGGGTTGGTCAGGAATCACAACAACCACTTTCCAGCCGAAATCAGGAACGGCAATGCCGACCCTGCCAATCGTCTGGTGCGTGGGCGCGCTGAATCCGTGTCCGCAAATGATGTACAGCTCGTTGCCCTGCCGGGTCAGGTCGCGGCAATAGGATTCCAGTTGTTCCCAGGGACCGGCGTTCAGGCCGTGCGCCTGCGGAGTCATGTTGGTCATCAAGAATACGGCGTCATTGTTGCTGCGGGTATTGCTGCGATCCGCCGAGGGGCAATTGTGGCCCCGGTCATAGCCGCTGCGCGTGTAATCACCAGGTGTAACAACCGTGAAGCCGGAGGGCAGGGAGGTATCGGGCGCAAACTGCCCCCGGCTCGTGGAGCCGACATCACCGGCATTGAGATGCCATGCTACCCAATTGGGAAACCGAAGCGCGTTGTTGTAGGAAAGCGTATATTGCGGACGCTGGATGAGATAATGGTCGCGGTTTGCGGGCGAAGTGGAAGCCCCATCCGGCAAGTCCCAACAACCCCTGCGCCTGCGGCGTGAAATCCGCCCCGGCAAGCGAACACACTCCCACAACATACGCCAGCGCCAGCCCCACTGCGGGCAAATACCGGCGCAAAGGACGCGGCAAACGCGGGAGTTCAGAGAAATTATATTTCATAACACGCTCCATCAAAACAGCTTTCCGCGCATTACGCGCCCTTACGCGGCAAGTTGTTTGCTTCCTTCTCTCAGCATCGGGAGAAAGGCGGGAAATAGGGTACAGCAGGATATTCGCGTTCATTCGCGTTCATTCGCGGCTAATTTTCGGCTTTTAGAGGACTCAGGCGTACCATTGCAGGTTCGCATCCGGCTGCGTTCGCGCTCCGGTCAGTTGCAAAAACAAGTCTTCCCACGTAATACCCTGCCGCGCCGCTTCTGCCTGAAGCTCGGCAGCGGTTCCCATGCGCTGAATACGTCCCTGATGCAGAATCGCAATGCGGTCACACAGGCGTTCGGCCATTTCCAGCAGGTGCGACGTGAAGAACACCGTGACGCCATGCGCGATGGATAAATGCTTGAGCAGGGCGCAAAGCATACGGGTGGAGGCCGCATCCACGCCGTTGAAGGGTTCGTCCAGAAACAGAACGCGGGGCGCATGAATCAGCGCGGCGGCAAAGGCGGTCTTTTTCTGCATACCGAGCGAGTATCCCCGTATAGGACGCCGCGCCGCGTCCGTCAGTTCCAAGCGTTCCAGCAAATCGGCGGCGCGCAGGCGGGCTTCCCTGCCGCTCAATCCGTGCATCTGCCCCGCAAATTCCAGAAACTCCAGGCCGGTCAATCGGTCGTACAGCGCCACATCCTCGGAAACAACGCCGATAAATCGCCGAACATCCATCGGGCGGCGCACCACATCCACGCCCGCCACCCGAATCTCGCCCCGCGTCGGCGGCACAAACCCGCACAACGCGCGAATAGCGGTGGATTTGCCCGCGCCGTTCTGCCCCAAAAACCCGAAAAACTCGCCCGGACGCAGTTCCAGATTCAAGTCTTCCAGCACGGCCTGTTCCCCGTAGGCGTATGTCACCTGCCGCGCCGTCACGCTGTATTCGTTTGCGGTTGTCACGAAGGAACTCCTTTAGGAAAGGCATCAGGCATCAGGCATTAGGCACAAGTACCTTCTATCTTCTGTCTTCTGCCTCGTATCTAATGCCTAATGCCTAATGCCTAATGCCTACCTAATCCATCCAATCCGGCAATCATCTGGTACTCGCGCCGCGCCAGCAGTGCGCTTGCGCCGTGCAGGGAGGCGGCATAAATCGCGGCCACATAAACGAACGCGCTGATAAATCCGAAGAGTGGAAAGGAAAGCAGCCAGCCAGCCGGGAGCAGCAGCAGCGCCGCCAGGCAGCCAACACCGATATAGCCGCCCGTTAAAGTATCGGAGGGTTCCACGCTTGTACGCTTGATTGGCGGCACTATTGAAAACGGATGCAGCACGGAAACCACATTCCCCAGCGCGGTCAGTGCCAGCAAGATCATGGGCAGCCACAACCAAAAGAGCGGAATGTTTTGCGGGAACCCGGCGACCACGCACAACCCGGCAAGCGCCAGGCCATCCAGAACCAGCAACAGCAGGAAGAGGGCGATATTTTTGCCCATCAGCAGCGTTCGGCGGGAAACGGAAAAGCCGAACAGCAGCGTACCGGTTCCGGCTTCGCTGCCGAAGCGATTGCACAGGAATTGCATCTGCCACAATACATTATAAAGCAGCGCGCCGAGGCCGAGAAACTCTTTGAGGTTGTACACGGGATCGCGGCCCATATTCGGCGACAAAAACCCGAACACGCACAATAAGAGCAGGCTTGCCGGCTTACGCAGGCGAAGATAGTTTTGCGGCGCGCGCAGCAGCAGTCGGCCTTCCGTAACCACAACCGCCGCTAATGCCAACATCGCGCCACTGCGAACCCCGATAGCCTGAAAAGCCGCTCGCGCAGCAATAAAGGAACGGCCAGAGAAGGGTGTCCATAATGGACGCCCGGCGTGAGGTAACTTCTCCACGAACGGACGACTTGCGCCGCGCAGGGCCAGCAACGCGCCGCTTCCGGTCAAGCCCAGGCAGACGATCAGTTGGCTTAACGCCCCAATGGTTCCAAAGTTGTCTGCATCGCGGGCGGCAACGACGGCATGAGCGGCCATGTTGGACGGCAGCAGGGAAGCGATTTTATCCGGGGAAACTTGCGGCAAAGCAAGGCTTACAAAATGGGTTTGCGGAGTTGCCGCGCCGGTCAGGGACGCGAATGCGGGCGGCATGCCGACGCACAGCCCGAAAAGCAGGAATACAGCCAGCGCGGGAACTTCCGCCCATCGGCGCAGGCGGCGCGCGCTCAACGCGCCAAGATGGGCAAGCCCGCGCGCCAGCAACCCGGTTTGTATGCCAAGCAAGCCGAACGCAATCAGCGCGACAATTGCCTGCATCCAACTCCCTTCGGAAAGCAGATGGACGACAAGCGGCAGTGTCAGCAACAACGCCAAAATCGCGGGAATGTCTACCAATCCCGCCAGTGTTTCCGCCGCAAGCATCTGGAGCGGACGCAGGACGAACGGGCGCAGGACGAGGGAGGAAGGAGCGTGACTCAACAGCGTGACAACACCGGGCAGCAGCAATCCAAGCAACCAGAACACTTGCATGAGCAGCCATAGCCGCTGCAATCCGGTTTCCGCCATACTTATCGGCAGCCGGGTCCATTGCGCGGCGAGTCCGCTTCCCGTATGCAGCACGGCCAGGGCGAGTACGCCTGCCAGCAGCAGCGTCCACAGCACCGGCGTTGGCGATTCGGCAAAACCATTACGCGCGGCCTGAACCCGAAGGCGCAGCAGTACCCGAACCGGCTTCCAAAACAACATGCAGTACCCCATTTTCCTCAAAGCAAACGCGCGTCACTTCGCTTACGGAACCTGTCGGCGTGACGTTTCAGAAGGTCAGGTTGCAGCCTCCGTTCTCATGAATAATTTCCGTCGGCTGCAAAGTTGTTAGATGACAAACAGGGATTGTGTGAAAAAGTGCATTGACATTGTAAATGGAAATGTTTATAATGGCTTTGTCTTCGCGCAGGCTGGCAAATGTAACAGAAAGCATCAGTCGGCGCTGAAACGCGCGTTCTTCAGCCCCTTCTCCAAAATTGAGAATAGCCCCTCGCCCAGGCTTTTTTGGGAGAGGGGTTGGGGTGAGGGCAAGAACAATTACAAGTGTTTTTGGGAAAGGGAGGCGCATTGCCATGCTGACGGAACAGCAAAAGAAAGTCGCTGAAGCCATTGTCAATATCTATGAAACCAGTTCGGCGCGGGGCAATTACGGGGATGTCACCGTGATCAAAGGCGATACCGGGCATATCACGTATGGACGCTCGCAGGGATCGCTGACGAGCGGCGATCTGTACAACATTTTACATGCGTATTGCGCCGCGCCGGGAGCCAAATTCGCTGCCGACTTTGCGCCCTTTCTGTCGCGCTGCAAAGCGAAGGACGTTACGCTGGATCAGGATCAGGCGTTCAAGCATCTGCTGAAACAGGCGGGCGATGACCCGGTGATGCACGTGGTACAGGACAATTTTTTCGACGTGGAATACTGGCAGCCCGCTGTAAGCGCGGCGGCGAAAATGCCCCTGACCCTGGCGCTCGGCGTGGGCGTGGTGTATGACAGCCTGATACACGGCAGTTGGCCGATGATACGGGATCGAACCAATAAGGTGTGCGATATAGCGCAGGAAGGGGAAAAAGCGTGGACGCAGGCGTATGTCCACACGCGCCTGCACTGGCTCGCCAACCATACGCGCGCCGACTTGCGGGCGTGTACGTACCGCATGACGGGGTTTCAGAAGATCATAGACGCCGACAACTGGGACCTCGACATTCCGATTACGGTGCAGGGCGTGAAGATTGACGCCGGCGTCCTTGACCTTGCCCCGCCCCCCGCCCCCGAACTGAAAATCGTCCTGCTGGCAACCAACCATCTCATTGCCTGCAACCCCGCGCTGGAAAACGGACGGACGCGGGTGGATTTACAGCCCGTTTGCGCCGACTGCCAGATTCCCACGCCTGTCGGAGCCGCCCTGCACACGCTCACTCCCGAAACCGCTCCCGGAGGCGTCACCCGCGTGGATTTGCGCCCCCTGATGGAAAGCAACGGCTGGGAATTGAACATCGCGCATATGGAAACGGATCACAAGATTTATCTTCAGAAGAAGGGATAAGTGGTAAGGGAACAGGGAACAGGGAACAGGGAACAGGAGGAACACAATCGGCAATCAATTTATCTTTCATCCTTCATCCTTCATCCTTGTCCAATCACCCGTGAGGAGAAACGATAAACATGGATACGACGACAGCACAGGCTAAAGACGTTTTGGAGCAGCCGGTTCGCGCGCCGGAAACCATCGAAGCCGCGCTGCCCAATGGACCGGATGAGGGCATTGCCCTGTGCCTGTCCGGGGGCGGGTATCGCGCTATGATTTTCCATCTTGGAACACTATGGCGCTTGAATGAGGCAGGGTTGCTGGGCAAACTGGCGCGCGTGTCGAGCGTGTCGGGCGGTTCTATTGTTGCGGGCGTCCTGGGCATGAACTGGAACAAGTTAGAGTTTGATGCCGCAACCGGGGTCGCCGGCGCGTTTTACGAGCAGGTTATCGCGCCGACGCGCGCTCTGGCTGACCGCACCATTGACGCCCAATCGGTGCTTGGCGGCTTGTTCCTGCCCGGCAGCATCAGCGACAAGATCAAGGAGGCGTACCGCAAGTTCGTGTTTGGCGACCACACCTTGCAGGATTTGCCGGATTCGCCCGGCTTCGTTATCAACGCCACCAACATACAAACGGGCGCGTTGTGGCGCTTTGAGAAGAAATATATGGGCGATTACCGCGTTGGATTGGCTCACAACCCGACCGTGAGTTTGGCGGCGGCAGTCGGCGCGTCGTCGGCGTTTCCGCCTGTGCTTTCGCCCGCGTCCTTCGACTTTCACAGCTATAAGTTTGAGGCGACGCCGGGAGCCGACTTGAGTCAGCCGCCGTATACAACCGATGTGCAGTTGGCGGATGGCGGCGTATACGACAATCTTGGCCTGGAAACCGCGTGGAAACGCTATACCACGATCCTGGTTAGCGACGGCGGCGGCAAGGATGGGCCGGAGCCGGAACCCGCCCACGATTGGGCGCGGCACTCGATTCGGATTTTGAGCATCATTGACAATCAAGTGCGCAGCCTGCGCAAGCGGCAAGTGGTGGACTCGTACAAGAGCAACGCGCGGGCGGGCGCGTACTGGGGCATACGCACCGACATTTCTAAATACCAATTGCCCGACGCCCTGCCGTGCGATTTGAAGCGGACAATGGAACTCGCCGCCACGCCGACCCGGCTGCAGCGCATGGACCCGCAGTTGCAGCAGCGCCTGATCAACTGGGGCTACGCGGTTTGCGACGCCGCCCTGCGCAAGCATTGCGCCGCGAAACTGGAAGCGGCCCCCTATAACGTCACTCCTGCCCAACTCACGCGGGGGCATTTTCCCTATCCGGGCGGCGTATAACCCGCAGAAGCGGAACGCGCATCCGCTTCCCCAAAAATGGGGCGCAGGGGCGAGCGTCCCAGATATAAAGACCGGGAACGCTCGCCCCTGCAAACCTGACCGCCAGACGTGCCTCCGTTAGCGGTGTCAGTACACAACGTAAGTACGCTATAATGTAGTATGCTTCCCTATTTTCCCTTGACCGATGACAAATACCAATTGACGATGGACGCGCAGGCGGGTGTCGCTTCGCTGATCGAAGTGGAACCTGACAAGTACCATGCCGAGATCGCGCTCAAGTCGGAAATCCTTGCGTCCGATCCACGCTACTATGTCCAATGTCCCCCCGAAGCGGAACCTTTGGCGTGGGAAACGCTGGAGGTTTTGCTGCCGGACATGGCCGTCAACCTGCCGCAGCATTTTGGGCTGGAAATGAACGGCAACTTCTGGACGTGGACAAACCGCCTGCTGGATACGATCACAACGTTTACGGTTGGAGATACGTCCACGCTGCCGCTGCCTCCACTCGACTGGATGGGACGGCAGGCGCAGGAAGATTTGATTTTGATGCGGGAAGGGGAGGACGGCGAAGCGATTTGCGCTGCGGGGCATCTGTGCTTCGGTTCCGCGTGGTGTCTGGATGATAAAATGGGAACCTCGTTTTTGAACATCCATGACGCCGTGCCCGGTTTTCGCGCGCAGGTGGGAACGCCGTCCGACCTGCTGATGCGCCGCCTCAAACCCGGACGCTCCGTACATCGCCTGAACTGGGGCGTGACCTGCAACGACCAACTCAACCTTGCGCCCCTTCTGGCAAGCGAATGGCGCCAAAACCGCTATGGCATCACGCTCGAAAACGCCGCGCAACGCTTGTTCTTCCGCGTGGAGCGGCAAACCCTGACGCGCCTGCCCCGAACGCGCGGCATCCTGTTCACCATCCACACCTACCTTAACCCATTGGAAGACGTGATTTGCGCCCCCGCCCGCCTGCGCCGCCTGACGCTGGTAATGCGCGATTATCCCGACGAACTGAAAGCCTACAAAGGCATGACGCCTTACTTCGACGCGCTGCTGGCTTATCTGGATGCGCGTGTAACGGCATTAGTAGAGAAATCACTGTATCCCCATTGATAAATCAAGGGGTATTACCGATTTGAACTCTGATAATATCAAGTTTTCGGAGCCTGTTTTGTCAACAGTCTCTCTGGAACTGGTCTGCAATTCGTCTAAAACCCTGGTACAGCAGGGAGGGCACAATGCCAATAGTCTGCACACTGGCAAGTTTAACGGTCTCAGGAAAGCGTTTGCAGTTCCGACAAGTATGGCTCTGCTCGGCTTGTAGAGCGAGTTGAACACGGGCAGCCCTGTCAGCCTGCCTAATGTTCCGGTCAACGGCTTCGGCCTTAGATTAGGGACAAGCCCCAGCGTTTACGCTTGGGGTAGTTGACTGTTACTGCTTGTGATGCAGGAGCTAATCTACGAAGTTGAACTCGTTGGTCATGAGCAGAGCCTGGATGTAGCGTTCCCAATTGGACAGGGCGGTGGAAGGGGCGGCGGGGCCGCTGAAGCCTTCGCGGGCGTTCCACGATTGCGGGGAGGCAGCGCTTGCTGAAGCCAATTTCGGGCCGTCAGACACGACACGAACCGTCGGCGTCCATGTGAAGGCGTCGAAACTCTGCTCCTTGTTGCAGTCCACGACAAAGTCCAGGCTGTCGCCCTTTTGCACCACGATTTTGGCAACCGGCGTCGGCATGTTCGCATGGAACACCGTCCACGCGCCCACTTCACCCAACCGGCTCGACACCACGCGCCCCCGGACGCCATCGCCCTTGTCGCTCTGATGGTTCAGCGCGCCCTCAACCGAAACAAAGCCGTTGATGGGCGATACCCACCGCCGCACTACCGCGTGCTGCATGTCCCAACCCGGATGCCCGCCCTGCGCGTCCTCCAATCTTCACCAACGGCAGCCAAGTTACCGTGCCCTATGCCTATCGAAGCCGCTCGAGGAATCTCCATCCGCCTTCATTATCTACTCACAACTTCACGCAACTATCGCATAAGCCATAGAACAAATCAGGCCAGATGAAAACAGTTGCACAATGCAAAATAACTTGCATTATAGAAGGAAATTAGCTTTGCGTTGGTGAACGTATCTTCGGTTGCGGAAAAACCTGTTCGCTGTTTTTCGTGACTTACTCTCGTTGTACTGAGCCAAAGGTAAACCCATGTCCGTTCGGATAATGCTGGAAACGGCAACACCACTCTTTTTGGGTGGCGCTGACCAAAACACGCCGGAATTGCGCCCGTCTTCCATGCGCGGAGCATTGCGTTACTGGTTGCGCGCTCTGGTTGGCGCAGAGGTGGGAGAGGACCTAAAGGCGTTACGCAAGCAGGAATACGATGTGTTCGGGACGACGGATATAGGCTCTCCCATTCTTGTGCGGCTTGCGGGGGTTCCGGCCAAAATGGAGAATTTCACCCTAGATACTGACGCGCAGGGCAGGCAGGAGCCGACCGGGTACAACTACTTTTATTACTTTACGCAGGCAAAGCCTAACGAGCGTGTTCCTTTTGCGCCTGCTACCAATCTCACACTGCGCTTGGATGTGCGGCGCGGCGTGTATCAGCCTAAAGAACTGCTTTGCAAGTCGTTAGCCGCCGCATGGCTGCTTACACATCTGGGTGGATTAGGTATGCGCTCCCGACGTTGCGCTGGCGACCTGCAGGCAGTCATTCCCGCTAAAGCCGACGACGCCCTTGCGCACTCAGTTTTATCGGAACTGCCTGCTTTTCCTGTTGCCGCACAAGACACGGCTGGGCTGCAGGCGGAATTGGCAAGCGGCCTGAAAACCATTTCCTCACTCATCACGCGAACCGCTATACCTGAAAAAACGGCGGGAACATACGACGTACTGCATCCCGACGTGTGCAAGGTATGGGTGTTTGACTGTGACCAGAAATGGAAAAAATGGAACCATGCTGCGGATGACATTGGCTCCGTGATGCAAAAGTTCCGAGCTAATCAGGGAGCGAACCGAAACGAAATTAATTCTGTGTTTGGTATTCCCATTCTTCATGGCCCTAGATATGGACTTCAACGCCGCGCCTCTCCAGTGTGGCTGCGCCTGACGAAGTTGGCGGATGAAACCTATATCGGCGTGGCAACCCTGTTTTATTCTGACTTCATGAAAAATCAATATGAAGTCGGCGGTGGGTACGCGCATATCGAAGATTTTGTTGTCAATGAACTGTATGGGCAGGAGGTAAATTATCGATGAGTTCGCTGCTCGCCTTTCACCTCGGCCCTGTGCAGGATTTTATCTCGACCGCCCGGCGCACACAAGATTGGTGGATGGGAAGCTGGATTTTGGCGCACCTGAGTCACACCGCTCTGCAAACGGCTGCGCAGGCAGGAGGCGCGCTTATCCTGCCGCCTAAATTGCCATCTGAAGCAAAGCGATGTTGCAAACACGCCCAACCATTTTTTTGCGCGCTTTGGAACGGAGGAAAGCGCGATTGCCGCCGCCCACGTGGGGGAGCAGGCAACCCGCGCGGAATGGAAGCGCATCGGGCAGCAAGTAAAATTTATGTTCTTTACCGATGTTCCCGATGAATTGTGGAACCGGCAAATGGACAGTTTCCTGAAGTGTATTGGGCTGTTGTGCCGGACATGCCCTCTGGTTCTGCAAAAGCGCGTCAGAGTGTACAGGAAGCTTTGGACGCTCGCAAGCGCCTGCGTAACTTCGCCTGGGGAGAGGAACCTCTAGACAAATGCGGTCTTTGTGGCGCACGGCAGGAGTTCGAGTTGTGAAACCACTAATCACGACATTTCGATCTGGTGGGGGCAGAAAGCATTGGCATCCGGCCCGCAAGGGCAGAAGCTGCGTGTGCGCGAAACCGGAACTGAGCGGCTTTGCGCCGTTTGCGTTACCAAGCGCGCCGCCCTTGTTGTCGGAGCGCTGCCACTGCGCCGCGCGGAAGGCAGTTTCCCGTCTACCAGTGGCGTGGCGGCGGCTCCCTTCAAACAAGCGCTCCTGCTTACCGGATGTGGGCAGGCGGCGTTGGAAGCGCATGTTAAGACCATTGAGCAGCTTCGCATTACAGAAAGAGTGAAGCCGGACTGCCTGCCGGGGCTTGCTAGTAGTGCCAGTTCCAGCCCTCTGCCTCCGCAGACCGTGAACAATATGCTGACACTGGACGGCGACCTTTTTTATAGGGATACTTTCACCACAAATCGGCTTCAAAAAGAGTATCCCGGCGCAACAGCAACTCGCGCGAAAGAGGGTGCGGACAGCCTGCGATCCCTGTTCAAAACTGTGCGCGAAGACGTTCCTGACAGTCCGATCCTGCCTCCTTCCCGCTACTTTGCTGCCTTAATGATGGACGGCGACCACATGGGTGCTTTTTTCGGCCAGGCAGACGATCCCACTGCTCAGGAACTTAGCAGCCAATTGGCGAATTTTGCCACGCGTACCGCGAAGCAAATTGTAGAAGCGCATCTGGGGCGCCTGGTGTATGCAGGCGGCGATGACGCCTTTGCTCTGTTGCCGATGGAACATGCGCTCCCATGCGCGAGTGAACTGCAAGCCGGTTTCAAACAGGCTGTTGCACAGGTTCGTAAACTGACGGGAGTGCTTCATCCGACGCCCAGCATCGGCATTGCTCTCGCGCATCATACGGCTCCCTTGGACGGCATTCTGCTGGCAATGCAGCGCGCCGAAAAAGATGCCAAAAACATATATGGCCGCGACGCGCTTTGTATCCATGTCTTGAAGCGTTCCGGTGAGGAGGTGCGTGTCGGCACAAAATGGAGCTACTCGCCGTCACCGTTACCACAAAACGGAAATATGACGATGCTCAAGTGGGAGGGGGATGCGGCAGCTCTTATGGAGCGCGGGTTACGGGCGTTTGCCTCACAGACGTTGAGCATGAAGTTTGCCGGCGATGTAGCGCGGGAAGCACGCGGCCTGTCCGACAGCCAACTGCTGCCCGCCCTGGCGCGCGCCGCTGCCATTCGACGCCTGGCTAAACGGCATAGCCCAGATGTTCTTTCCCAGAGGCAGGAGGCATTGATAATTGCGGATGCACTGGCCGCCTGGTCAGAAGTTCTCGCGCCCGCTCACCCGGATCGCGGCGGTATTGAGGAAGTAGCGCGATGGCTGCTGACAGCCCGGTTCATTGTCAGTGGAGGAGATGAGGAATGAGCGCGCAATGCCTCTTTATTGAGCCAAGTGACGTCTGGCTGTTCCGCGATGCGCGCCCTTTTTCTGCCGGGGAAACCAGCCGTGCCGCCGGGATATTCCCGCCGACGCCGCAAACCATGCAGGGCATGGTTCGTTCGCTGCGGCTAGGCCAAAGCCAGGAGACGTTTGATTATCGTCGCTGGTCCTCGGCACTTCAGGGACAAATCGGGCAGCCGAACGATTATGGCGCGCTGACCTTGCGCGGTCCGTTGCTGGCGTCACGGACGCCTCACGGCCTGACGCGCTACTTTCCCTTGCCCCAAGACATTACCAAAATCAACGGCAGTTGGCGTATCCTGACTCCCGCCGCCCATTCCGCCGCGCGCATGAATTGGCCTGCGCCCGATTCCGCTTCCACGCCTGCCTTGCAGCCGCTGTTGCCGCCGTCAGGAACACCGGAGAAGTTCGAGACGGGTTGGCTGGACGAAATGGAATTGGCAGCCTATCTGTCCGGCGTTGCTACCACAAATCTTACCCCGGCCTCCTCGCTTTTTGAGCGCGAACCCCGCTTCGGTATTGAAATGGACAATTATGCCAAGTGCCCGGTGGAAGGGCGGCTTTACCAGGCCAAGTTCATGCGCCTGCGCGAAGGCATAGGATTGCTTCTGGAAGTAGGCGCTACCGTGCCGCTAAATCCCGGTGGGCTGATCGCTGTAGGCGGCGAGGCGCGAGCGGGCCGCTATGTAATCGAAACCGCAGCAGCCTTTGATGCCCCCGGTTTGGCGCAGCAGGCGCAGAATTTTGCCGCGTCCGCCGGAACACTACGCTTCAAGTTGTATCTTGCCACGCCGGCTTTGTTCGGACAGGGATGGCTGCCGAAATGGATTGATGCAAATACGCTGCAAGGGGAGACGGCCAATGTTACACTGACGCTGAGGGCTGCCGCGCTGGGACGTCCACAGAACATTGGTGGGCGCAGCATTGCAACGGGCGGCGGCGCGCGTCTCATGTACCGCGCGGTTCCTGCGGGCAGCGTGTATTTCTTTGAAACCAACAACACTGTTGCGGATGTGGTTCAGGCGTTTCACGGCAGGAACATCTCGGACCTGAACCCGCAAATCGGCTTCGGGCTGGCTTATATGGGAGGATGGTAGATGTTTGAACAAGCGCGAATGTTGTATCTTTATGTAGAAACTTCCCTTCATGCCGGAAGCGGCAGCAGCGTGGGCGTGGTCGACTTGCCCATTCAGCGGGAACGCGTAACCAACTACCCGGTGATTCAGGCGTCAGGAATCAAGGGCAAACTGCGCGCCGAAGCCGACGAGAAACTAAAAAAGCAGGGCGTGACGAAAGCTGAAAGGGAAGAGAAAATTCGAATCGTATTCGGGCCGGAAACCGGAGGCGGGGGTGCTTCCGATCACGCAGGCGCGCTTGCACCCGGCGATGCCCGTCTGCTGCTGTTTCCTGTTCGCTCTCTGGTGGGCGTGTTCTCTTGGACGACAAGCCGAACCGCGCTGGAACGGTTTCGGCGAGATTTGCAGGCGGCGGGTAGTTCCGTTCCCTGGACGCTCGCCAATTTGCCGGATAACAATAACGCTTGGACTGTGGATACCATCAGCGTCGTCACGGGCGGCAACACGGTTGTTCTGGAAGAATATGCCTTTCCCGCAACGTCACATGCCGATGTCGGGACGATTGCCGATTGGCTTGCCAATAACGCTTTGCCTGCCGCGCCATCCGCAGGTGCAACCCTGCCGACAATCGGAGTAACGACAGCAACAAGCCAGCCCGCTGCACAGCCGCAAGGGGCGGCAGCACAATCTGTGCCGATGGGTGGGAATATACCTCCAGATGAGTATCGTTATTTTAGGGAGCAGTTGAAGCAGAAACTGATTATTCTGCCTGAAGACGCTTTCCGCGATTTCACGCAGTTTGCCACGGAAGTTCTCACGAGAGTACGCATTGACCCGGTGAAGAAAACAGTGATGCGCGGCGCGCTCTGGACGGAGGAACACCTACCTTCGGATACACTGTTGTATACGCCGCTCCATGCCACGCGCCCGCGCGCTGATACGGCCTTGTTCAACGATGCTCAGGGCAAACCTGCCGCCGCAAAAGTGCTGGACTTTTTATCCGACCTGAACTTGGATCGTCTGCAGCTTGGCGGCGACGAGACGGTAGGGCGTGGCATTGTCAAGTTGCGCTTTGGAGTCTAGCGCGGAGGGGAGAAACCATTGACGACTCAACAAAGTAACGTGGCTTCCACAGCCTCAACGCCCGTGCAGAAAACCACGGAGCAGGAGCGCGCCGCGCAATCCTGGACGGACATAACCAGCGTACAGGCGGGATATGCCAAGCAGTATGGCAGCCTTGTGCGCAAAGTGCCAATGCTTGTTCTCACCAATGGCCTGGCGGCGACAATGGCTTTCCTGCTTGCCAAAGGCAGGTCTGCTTCCGGCCCGCCATCCGCCGAAAATCAGGCGCATAAAGCCGCTTATGACCACATATCCGGTTGGGTCATGCGCCGCATGCAACCCAATGCCACGCCTGCGGATGATATTATGGCCTGGATACGGCAACAGGACAGCATTGCTTATCGCCGCGCTACAACCGAAGCACTGGCATATCTGAACTGGCTGAAGCGGTTTGCCGAAGCGCAGGGGTGGGGCGAGGAAGGAGGCGAGAATGCCACTGCCTGAACGCCAATTATGTCTGCCGCAGGACACACGAACGGCAATCGCGCCAGGGCTGAATGACTGCCGTAATCTCGGCTTGCTGCTGGATCGCTTCACGCCCTGGGCAGAGTACAATGGTAGTTGCGATTTGACCATGCGCGCATCACAATTTAATAAGAGAACGCAGAAGGAGGAGGATAGAACTCAGCGAGGTGGCGGCGCAAAAGGCTTGTGGTTGCGCGACAAACAAGCGCCGGGTACTCTCGACGCGGTGCTTGCGCCGAAATAGCCGCATAGATTGGGAACTGCTGGAACACGCTATGCAACGCTGGGAAACTTCGGTTCGCGCGCTTGGAGCGCAGACCTTCCGAATGACGGTGGATTACCGAATGGCTGTTGGATTCGGCGCAGAACACGTGCTGGAAACCGGTTTGTGCCTGCATCGCATTCATGGCTTCCCCTATATTCCCGGCAGTGCCGTGAAGGGCGTTACGCGGGCTTATAATTTTTGGCGCATTGCGGAAACGCTTCAAATACCGCCGATTTCTCCCGAGGAAGAAGCAGAGCGGAAAACCCGCCGAAAGAAAACACCCTTCGAGAAACTGGAAGCGTGGCTTTCAGAAGGCGAGGCTAAAAATCAGTCAGACCTTCTGAGCGCACTGCAAAGCGATCCTGCTTGTTCTGCCGAAGCAAACCTTCATAAGTGGAGCATGAAACAGCTTCAGGGAGTACAGCAAATTTTTCAAACGCGGTTTGGCACAACGCAAGCGCAAGGGCAAGTAACTTTTTTTGACGCTTATCCAATCAAGCCAGCAAGCAAGCGCCCGATACTGCTGAAACTGGATGTTCTTAACTCACATGTGGGCAAATACTATCAGGGAGCGCAGCCGCCAGCGAACTATCTAGATCCCGTCCCAACCTACTTTCTGACCGTAGAGGGTGGAACGGCGTTCCAATTCGCTGTTGCCGCCTCCATTGACAAAATGACAGGCGAAGCGGTAACAAGTGTGCAAAGAGCGCTGATAGAATTAGGCATCGGCGGCAAAACCGCCGCCGGTTATGGCTATTTCAAACCATAGGGAGGATGCAATGAAAGCTATTACATTTCTCGGTTTCAATCCAAAAGGATACCAGAAGACCATCTATGTTCATCCTGACGGCCACGCCGAAAAGGAAACAGAGTTTATTCAGGAAGCTCTGGTTGAACTGTATCATCCTCAAACATTATATGTGCTACTAACGCATACAGCCGAGACACGCAAGCCTGACGGTGCGCAGGGATCGGCTTGGGAAACATTGCAGCATCGCTTGGAGGGTAAAGTTGATTTGCAGCCAATCAAAAACGTTCCCGAAAGCCATTCCGCGGCAGACCTCTGGACACTGTTCGACCAACTTACCGGTTGAATCGAAGAAAAGGATAGGGTTCTTTTTGACATTACAAACGGTTTCCGTTCCCTCCCAGTAATCGCTTTGCTCGCCGTCAGTTATTTGCGCGTGGTGCGGAAAGTGAAAATCGAAGGTTTGATATACGGGGCGTTCGATGCAAAAGTCAATAACAAGACTCCTATTTATGATTTGCTGCCGGTTGTCCAACTGCTAGAATTGACGACGGCAACCGACCAATTTCTGAAAACCGGCAATGCCCACGCGCTTGGAAACTTGCTGCCGGATGGTGAGCTAAAGACTAACATTACGGACATCGCACAGGGCTTGCATCTGTTGCGTCCGATGGAAGTCGCGCAGAAATCCCATAGTCTTCCCGAACACATACAAAATGGCGCTTCTGCTATTACAACTTCCATTCCTCCCTTTAGGGACTTGCTGACGCGCATCGAAGAAGGGTACGGCAAGTTTGGCGTGGACAACCCAGAGGATAACGCACACGAATTTCTTGCGCGACAACTGAGAATGGTAGAGTGGCACTATTCGAAGGAGCAGTATGTCCACGCCCTTTCTCTGGCGAGAGAATGGCTACCGTCTCTGCTGTGCTGCCACTTCGGCCTCAAGTTACTGGAAAAAGAAGATCGCGATGAGATGGAGTTGTTGTTAAATGGGGGCGTCATTAAAGCCTCCAATGGCAGCATCGTACGAGCATCGAAATACCAACAACGCTGGAGTGAAGTTCCTGCCGGCAAGCAATTGCGCGCTCTATGGGGCAGCAAACACAACCTGGCAAACCTGCGCAACGACGTGTTGCATGCCGGATTCCGTAAGAACCCAAAGCCGCCATCTGAAATTATCAGCCAAACAACACAGATTCTCAATGAGCTAAGACAAATCGCAACAGTTTGGGGAATAGCATGATCCTGCTCAACTTCTCTCATCCACTTACCGATACTCAGATTGCTTCCATAAAAGCACTCATGGGACAGGCTCCCGAACGAGTTATCGAAGTAAAAACGCATTG
>CAWIEK010000049.1:0-793145 GCA_963835065.1 uncultured Chthonomonadaceae bacterium
GGTGAGGGAACCGCGCGCTTGAAACTTGCGCTGCACTGGCAAAAAGTGGCAGGCAAGGCGATTGCGGCAGGCAAACCGTGAGGAAGAAATTAGGCATCAGGCATTAGATATTAGTACGCCTGGTTGGAGGCTGGATGGATTGGGAAGAAGAAGCGCGGGAATTAGATGCGCGGGATCAACTTGCCGCGTTTCGGCAGCAATTTTATATACGGCCTGATGTGATTTATCTGGATGGCAATTCTTTGGGGCTGCTGTCGCGGCAGGCCGAGTCTGCCCTTCTAAATGTGCTGGAAATGTGGAAAACGCTTGCCATTGACGGCTGGACAAGCGGGAGTTCGCCCTGGTTCACGCTTGCGGAAGAACTGGCGAAGCAGACCGCGCCCCTGATTGGCGCCGAAGCGGATGAAGTGATTGTCACCAACTCCACAACCGTCAATCTGCATCAACTGGTGGCGACGCTGTACGCTCCCGATCCAAGCCGTTCTCACATCCTTGCCGACGCGCTCAATTTTCCTTCCGACCTGTACGCCCTGCAAAGCCAATTGCGCCTGCATAATCTTGACCCCGCCACGCACCTGATTCTTGTGCCGGGACGCAACGGCCTGCTGCTGGATGAAGACGATATTGTGGCGCGCATGACCGCACAGATACAAATGGCGGTTCTGCCCTCCGTTGTGTATACAAGCGGGCAACTGTTGGACATTGCCTATCTCACCGCGCAGGCGCATAATCGGGATATTCATCATCGGGTTTGATTGTTCCCATTCCATCGGGGCCGTGCCGCACTATTTTGACGCGCAGGGCGTGGATTTTGCCTTCTGGTGCAGTTACAAGTATTTGAATGGGGGGCCGGGAGCCAGCGGGGGATTGTACCTGAACCGCAGACACTTCGGACGCGCGCCGGGACTGGCGGGCTGGTTCGGCAGCGCAAAAGAGCGACAGTTCGATATGGGCGGGGAACTTCATGCGCCGCGTCTCACGCGGGTGCGCTGCAAATCGGCACGCCCAACATTTTGAGCATGGCTCCGCTGTTGGGCGCGCTGGAATTGTTCGCGCAGGCGGGACGGGACGCGCTGCGGCATAAATCCCTTCGCCTGACCGAATTTCATAATGCAAATGGCGGATGCCACCCTGCGCGACATCGGCGCAAGCGTCGTCAATCCCCGCGAACCAACCCGGCGCGGCGGGCACGTCGCGCTTCAGCACCCGGAAGCCATGCGCGTATGCCGCGCTCTGCGCGCGCAGGGCGTCGTTCCCGATTTCCGCCCTCCCAACATCATTCGCCTCGCGCCCGCGCCCCTGTACAACTCGTTCGCAGACTGCTGCCGCGCCCTGCAAATCCTGTCCGACATTCTCACGAGCCGTACATACGAACAATTCGCAACAACGCGCGAACTCGTCTCGTGAAAGAAGATATTAGGCATTAGATATTAGATATTAGGGTAGAAGACAGAAGACAGAAGACAGAAGCCCAATACCGAATACGGAACACCGAATACCCATGCCTATTTACGACATAACCCTGCCCCTGTCGGAAGCGATTGCGCCCTGGCCGGGAGATACGCCGTATACGCGGACGCGCAATGCCACGTTGAGCGCGGGCGACAGCGTAAACCTGAGTTCGGTGTGCATGAGCGTTCACAACGGCACGCATACGGACGCGCCGTACCATTTCTCGGATGCGGGCGCAACGACGGAACAACTCGACCTTGCCGCGTATATCGGACCGGCGGTTGTTGTGGATGTGTCGGGCTTGTCTGAGATAGGGATAGACGCGCTGGCTGGCATAGACTTTCGAGCCACGCCCCGCGTTCTGTTCAAAACCGGGGCATGGACGGACCACAGCCGTTTTCCCGATTCAATTCCCACGCTGGCTGCCGATGTGCCCGTGTATCTGCAAGCGCAGGGCGTGGTTCTGGCCGGTTTTGACGTTCCCTCTGTGGACGCCTTGGACAGCAAGACCCTGCCCATTCATCACGCCCTCGGCGCGGCCCGCATCGCCATCTTAGAATCGCTGCTTCTCGCGGACGTGCCTTCCGATGTGTACGAACTACTGGCGCTGCCCCTTAAACTTGTCGGCGCGGACGGCGCACCCGTTCGCGCCGTTCTGCGAACGCTATAAGGGACTTTAAACAAAATAAATGTACCACCTGACCGAGTTCGTGAACGACCCGTCTAAAGGGCGTTCCGCCAACCGGTCTGAGACCGGAACACTTACTTTGTTGAAAATCCCTAACCTCCCGCTTTATTCCGAACGCTTGGTTGGGCGAAAAACAAGATAGAACTGACTGGCGGAGCGCAAAAAGTCGCGCTGTTCGGCTAGTTCCCAACCGGCGGCTTTGGCTTCCGCAATCACGTCCTGCTGCCGTACCCAGTGCCCTTCGGGAGCGGGTGGATTGCCAATAATAGCGGCGTCGAAATCAATGATTGCCAGCCGCGCGTTTGGCCTCGCGTACCGATGCAACGCGCGCAAAAACGCAGTAGGATGCTCCACTTCATGATACACAGTGAGCAGGACAAAGCAGTCTATGCTGTTGCGCGGCAGGCCCGGATCGTCGGCGCGGCCTAAAACAACATGTACATTAGGGCATGATCGCGCTTTTTGGTTCAGGGCGGGCAGAAACGCCGCCT
This sequence comes from uncultured Chthonomonadaceae bacterium, assembly GCA_963835065.1. Taxonomy (GTDB): domain Bacteria; phylum Armatimonadota; class Chthonomonadetes; order Chthonomonadales; family Chthonomonadaceae; genus CAWFQB01. The sequence continues at coordinate 2,632 of CAWIEK010000049.1, forward strand.
GTATCTCTTCTTCATACACGCTGCCACGAGCGCCAACGCCCCGGCTGAGATAAGGCATCAGATACCCCGAACCCGCGCCAATGTCGGCTGCGCTTTCTCCCGGCTGCAGGCGCAGGGCTTCCACCACTTTTTGCGGCTGCTGCCATTTGTCGCGCGCCGCGCCTTCCAGCAATTCCGCCGCGTGGTCAGGATTGAACAGGGGCGAAACCGGACGCGCCGGGGCAACATCTGAACGCAACGCTTGATTTTGCAAAGGCGCAAGCGGATATTGGCTGCGCTGAAACTGCGCCACGCGAACCAATGTACACGCGCCCAACACGAAGCAGGCGGTGAGGAAAAGGCGGCGGGGAAGGGCAGCGTTCACGGCGTCACCCCCACCGTATACAGCGCGTGATGCAGGCAAAAACTCAGATGTTGGCCGTCCGGGAGCCAGCGAATGTCCTGAATTTCGTCCTCGTCCCTGCCTGCCGCGCCGGAAGCGGTTTCCACAACCATGCTGCCGATTTCGCGCATAGCCGTTCCCTGCAAATCGGAAACATACAGCCCCGTGCATTGGCAGGCAGGAGCATGGATGGCAGGAAAAAGCCGATGAAGCCAGCCTTGCAGGGGCGGCGTGTAAACCTGCGAATGGCACAGCCAGAAAACCTGCGTTCCCTGCGGCGATACATTGCCCGGCGCTTCCCAGGAATTGTGAAAGACGGCAAATGTCAGGCCGGGCGGCGCGTGAAAAACATGCTTTGCGGGCGTGGAACCGGGACGCAAGGACAGGGTAAGCAATGTTCTCGTGTCGTTGTCTTCATAGGCTGAGGCGTAAGCGTACAGCAGTCCCGTTGGCGTGAGCAGGGGCGGGCTGTAGTAGGAAGTGGCGGCGAATTCCGGCGGAAGGGAGGCGGGGAGGAAGTTGATAGTTGATAGTTGATAGTTTAGGGGAGTCAGGAGTAACAGGCGTTGATTGGAGGAAGATGGGGTTGTGAGATTTGGCAGCAGACACAGGCGCGGCTTGTCTTCCAGCCAGTACAGGGCGCAGTCCGCCGCGTACCCGGCTTTGCGCAAATGGCTCCAATTCCACGAATATTGCAAGCCGTTTTCGAGGGTGATAACGTGAATTCCCGTTGTGTCCTGCGTGGCGGCCTGTTTGCCGTTCGGGGAAACTTTCAGGAAGAAGGGCAGGTCTGTGGTATCGGTAAGACAATGCTGCAAAGCGGTCAGGGGTGTTTTTACGTTCGTTGTAATGTCGAAACGGGCAGGCGTCCAGGACACAACGGAGGTGTGGTCGAACACCAGCAGTTCGTGATTGGAAAGCCATTGATACGGCGTGTCTCCCGAAAACCCGGTGCGGCTCGCTTTTTGCAGCAGGTCAGGATGCGGCGATAAGCGCAGCAACAGCAGCAGCCACCCGCCGAGAAAAAGCGCGGCGCACAGTACGCGAAGCGCCGTTTTGTTGGTACGGGTGAGTGGAACATCGTTCAGATAAGTGTTTGTAGGGGCGCAATTTATTGCGCCCTCTGCGTGGCAATTTATTGCGCCCTCTGTCGTGTTTTTAGATGTGGGCTGGGGCATTACTTTGCAGATTTTGTATGCAGTCGCTCATCGGCTAAATCTAAGCGGTACAGGATTTGATTGTAGTCGTAGCGGGGCGTGGGCGGCGTATCCGGGTTGCCGGTGAACTGATTGGTGTACGTGCCCTCGAAATAAATGATGCGCCCGCCCTGCTGATCGAAAAACGGATGCTGCGCGGGATTATAAAAAGTGTAGCGGTCATGCGTGACGATCTTTTTGGCGTCGCGCCACGGTCCTTCGGGTGTTGCGGCTTCGGCGTACCACACTTCGCCCAGATACGACGCTCCGCCCGCCTGCACAACAATCATAATCCAGCATTTGCGGTAAGCGTTCCAATACACGGAGCCGCCGTGCGCTTCCACAGCGCTGCCCGTGTCTAAATCGCGCAGGGAAAAGGGCGATTCTGCCGCTCTCATTTTGCCTGCTTTGACAAGGGCGTTTTGCTGCGGGGGCGAAACGGGCGCGGTATCGCGCTTCCATGCCCATACGAGTTTTCCTGTTGCGTCCCGTTCCAATTTGCTGTCCGTGCCCGCGTAACGGCTGCCGGCGACAAGCGGCGTATACGCTTCATAATGCGAAGGCGTTTCAATGTCCGCGAGTGTGGCTTTTACGCGCAGGTTGGGGTACGGCGTGGGAAAGTACAGGTAGTCCGCGCCGTCTGCAAGATGGTGAAACGGATGCCCCTGCGGATAAATCGCCTCGTCTAAATCAAACTTCGTCAGCCGCTCGAACGTTTGCGTCGCGTCATTGAAGCGCATCAGGCCGCGTTCTAAGGGCGCGCTTAATCCTTTCAAACGCTCGTAGCGGCAGAGCAATGTTTCCTGCCCGCCTGCGTCAGGAACCGTCATCAGGGCGTCAATCCACACGACGCCAGGTTCGGGAAGCGGAGCCATTGCCCGGCAAAAGCCTTCCGGGTTGACAAAGTACATCAGGTCAATGCCGACAGCAGGATCAAGCCCGCCCTTGCCCGGCAGCAGGGATGTCGCGCCCGACGTGGCGAAATTGCCGAGCGGGTAGGCGGGACGGCTCGTATCGCCCCAAAACCAGTATAGTTTTCCCTTGTACGGCACAACCTCAACCGTATCCTGCCCCGTCACCTGCCCGTTCATCACGGGCTTCTTAATCGGAGCGGGTTCGCCAAGCAGAACCGTGTCCCGGTAAACGCCTTCGCCCGTGATCCGGTACAAGCGTTCCGCAATGTTGACGCGCTCCATTTCCAATGTTGCGCTTCCGTCCGCTTTGACGCGCAGCTTCGTGCCGCGATACCCGAAAGCGTCAGCCGGGAACGTATAGCCGTGACTTTGAACAAAGAAGAACACGTCCTGATCCATCAGGCCGGGTTCATAAAACGCAATCACGCCCCGGCTGTCCGTGACGTACCGCGCCTGATTTACCGTCCGCAGTTCCACCAGCAGGGACGCCGCGCTTTGTCTGCTTGTCCACCACCGTTATTTTGAAATACTTGCCCGCCTCGTCAGCGTTCACGGATTGCTGAACACACATTAGACACCACAGGCCGATGACAAAAGCAATCCACAAGCGCGTCCGTAGAAACATCTCTTTTCCTTGTATCTAAATAGACGCTTGCGCTGTAACAGGTATATAAAATACCGGTTGTCAGGCCTGCGGCCAACTGTCCTGCGGACATTGGATGAGTGCCGTGTTTAAGTGGCTTGTCCACTATTTTACGCGGTGCGCCTGCAAGCCTTTGGAATTTGCCAGGGCTTCCTGCCAGCGCCGTTTCCATTCAGGATAGTCCGTCAGTACGGTTTCGGGATGTTGGCGGCTGCGAACGACGAAGTCGGGATGAAACGGCCTGCCGGTCGGCTGTCCCGTCGGCTGAAAGCGCAGGTCTACGCTCCAGCGAACGTGGTCGCTGTAATTGGGCGTGGAGCGGTGCGGCGTATAGCGGTGCATGAACACAAGGCCGCCCTTGCGAACGGGAACGGCGCGCGGTTCACATTCGGGCAGCAAATCGGGGCGTATAGTCGTGCCGCCTTCGGCCTGATGCGTCAAATACCCCTGCTTCCACACGCCCGGCATCACTTCCATGCAGCCGTTTTCCACCGTCGCGTCTACAAGCGGCAGCCAGCACGTCACAATATCGGAAGCATCCGCTTCTTCCCACGTTACGCCCGCGTCCTGATGCCAGGGCACGTTGTAAAATCCCGCGCCTTCGCCGGCATAGCGGGACGGCGGCTTGGCGCGGATGTGCTGAATGGGATTGCAGGTAATTTCCGGCCCGATAAGCGACTCAACGGCGTCCAGCAAATGCGGGTTGTGCAGGAATTCAAAGGTGGCGGGGCCAAGCACCGTCATAATGTCCATGCCGCTCAGAATGTCGGGCGACTGCGCGTACAGCAGGGCGACGCGCTGCGCGAAACGGCGCGTCGGCGTGAAGTTCGGTAATTTTGCCTTTCTCAATCAGCAAATTTGCCCGGTCGTCAATCCACGCGGCATATTCCGCAATCACCGGAGCCAAATCCGCGTCGGTTAAGATGATTTCCGCAACCAATACGCCTTCTTCTCGAAACCGGCGTACCTGTTCCGCGCTCAATCCTGATGCTGTTGCTGTCATAGTTTGCCTCCCGCCATTGATTGAAGGATGAAATAGGCCGCAAATTCACGCAAATTCAGCGCATGTATAGTATAGAATAATTACCGCAAATGAATACATTGTGGCCGTATCAGGGCTTGATGGGAATGTCGGGCGTGACGGGACGCTGGCCGCGCAGCATCTTTGCGCCTTCGCCGACGAGACGCAGATACCAGTCGGACGGCAAGCCTTCGTAGCCGACAAAATGCGCCTGTGTCGGCGGCTCGCTCGTTACCTTGAAAATCGCCGTTCCCTCGTCCACTTCGTCGAACATCGCCACATACGCCCCGGTTACGCCCATTGTCGCCAGTTCGTGAAACTGCTCCCACAGGAATTGCCCGCCGCGCCGCGCAATCAGGCTTGTGCCTGCCGGCTTGCGCTGCAGGTTGTCCCAACTAAAACCGGGATACACGACCGGCAGCCACATTTTACCCCGCTGTTCGCAATCGCGCTTGTCTTCCGCCCAATAGCCCATGCTGGCATGTTTCACTCCCGCCGCGTCTACGGAATAGTTGCCGATGTTCCAGGGCGCGTAGGCGTCGAAACGGCGGTAAAACTTCTGCCACTCCGGTTCAGGATTGTTCCGCCAGTTCCAGTCGCCGCCGCCGACCAGGAACGCCCCGTACCGTCCCGGCGTTTGGAAGTAGTCTATCAGTCGGTTCGCCAGTTCCGGCGTCATGGCATTGCCGGCATTGTGCCAGTAAAAGCCCCAGATATTCACGACGGGTTTGCGGTTCTGATGCAGGTAGCGCTTGTCACTCGTCACGCCCGCGTCTACCATTGCTTTCCAGTCGTTCGTCAGCACATCGAAAATACGGTCGGTCGGCATCCCGGCAATGTCATAGGAAAGCGCCCAGGCGCGTCCTGTTTGTGTGGCCGCCGCCTGCACATGCTTTAGGACGCGCAGGCGGGATGGGTAGCGAACCGCATCGCGCCCACCCGGTAAATCCACGAGAAAATGCTGCAGCCATGCGCCGTCAATGCCATACTCGCGCATCCACTCGAAATGCCGCAGGACGGTACGGGCATTGTCCGCGCTGTACAGTTCCGCCGGCTTGCCGTCGGGATAGGTAAAGCCGGGAACCGTAAACCGCTCGCTTGCCTCGTATTCCCGCATGTCAGGCCACATTTCAAACGTCAGGGATTCGGGCGCAATGCGCTGCGAATCGCGGCTCCAATGTATCCAGCCCATGCCCGCCGCGTCGCCCGGACAGCGAAACCAACCCTGATAGCCGCACATCACCTTGCCGCGCAGCGTATTTGCGTCAACAGGATTTCAGGGAAGCCACTGCGAGAGTATAGAGAAAAATCAATGCGGAATACAACAAGGCGAGGCTCCGTTTCCAGACACGAGGGTTTCAAACGCAAAGCGTCAGCGTGTCTCCCGGCGACAAAGCCAATACCGCAGCAGCGTTTCCATCCCGAACGGCAATTTCCAAACGCCCGCCACTGCCCCAATAGGCCAGCGGCTGTCCGGGCGCGGCGTCGGCAAACGTTCGCGCTACTCCCTGCCATGCCTGCCTGCCCGCTCGAAATTTAAGATTGGCTTCAAACGCTTTCACCGCGCCATCTTCCGCGCCGTCGCACCTAACGCCCGACCCCCAACACCCTATACCCTCTCCGTCAAATACTTCCAACGCTCCCGCTTCCGCGCTGAAGCCGGTTCCCGCCGCCCATAACCACAATCGCCATAGCTCCCATTCCCTGCATTCCAGATCGGTAATCAGGTTGCCGAAGCGGTCGGCGTACAAAATGTGCAGGCGCAGGCAGGCGCGTCCCTCGGCGTCTCGTTCCCGCTGTGGCTGCGGCAGCGCCAGTTGTACCAGGGCGTCCGGCGCAACAATCTCGCCCAACGCTTCCAACTCCAACCCCATTGCCAGATGCGCGGCAACGGGCGCGAATACATCCCTGCCGTGAAAGGTCGCGCTGATACTGGGAAGACAATAACGCCGCGCTTGGTCGGTCAGGCGGACGGCGCGAACGGCGGGCTGGCGGCGCAGGGGCAGGGTCAGGACGCCGTTATCGGGCGCGACGAACAAGGCTCTTTCCGTTTCCACCACGCAAGCCGCTCGATGACTGCCGACGCCGGGGTCTACCACCACCACATGCGCGGTTCCGGGTGGAAAGTAATCAATCGCCGCTTCCAGTCGCGCGCTCGCTTCCAGAACGTTCTGCGGCGAAACCTCGTGCGTCAAATCTACAAGGCGGGCGTCTGGCGCAAGAGCGTAAATCACGCCCTTCATCACGCCAACGTAGGTATCCACAAGCCCGAAATCGGTTGTCAGCGTAATCAAGGGCGGCTGTAAACACAAGAACGACATGGCAACACTTCCTGACGCGCAATCGTATCTAATGGATAAGAATTCACTCTGGCAGGCACAGTATATCTGACAGCTACAGTATACCAGAAGACACTCTTGCCTGACTCAGTAACAAGTCTATTTCGATCTTGCCCGATCCTGCTAATCCGTCCCTCACGGCGCATCTTTCCGTTATCCCGTTCCGGGTGGCGCTGAATGTAATAAGCCGAAGCGCCGGGGTTGCCTGCTCCCTGCCTTCGGACCTTGCCGACAAACTCGACCTGACCAGTAAAGCGGCAGCGCTATGACGCGACAAAAAGCAAAGCGGCGTTCCTGATACTCATCAAGAACGCCGCTTCATTCAAGTCTGCCCACGGGGCAACCGCTAATCTACAATCCAGAATTGAAAATGGAAGATCGGCAATCTACAATCGGCAGTCGAAAATTCTAATTCCCTAACTCCTTGCGCTTGCCCGCGCCGGTGCTTGGGTTGGCAACCACGCGCCCCGACCCATCGGTTCTGGCGCCCGTAATGAACGGGTCTTTTGTGCCCTGATTACCGACAACGGCATCCGGCGTGTGGGGCGGATTGCAGCCCGAAAGCAGCGCGCAAACAGTTATCAGCCCAATTGCCATCACGCCCATTGCGGGGCGGCGTTTACGGGAAGCAGAATCAGCGCGAAAAATCATTATTGTCTCCTGAACAAAAACATATTCGGCTACAGCATACCCGACCGGCAGGATTTAAGCAAGCGTTGTCGAACAAGGAAGGAGAAATTCAGTAAAGGAAATTGAAGGAATTTATATGCGCAAACTGTTTGCCTGCTTGCTCGCTTGTGTGGCGATTGCCGCGCCCTCCTTATTCGTTCGCGCCGATGTACCCGTTCCTCGCGCTGCCAACAGTTCTCAGGTCAAGACCATTATGCAAACAGACAAACCCGCTCTGCCGCAAACCGCGCCGGACGCGGATGTTCTGGTGTTGTCGCCGCGCAATTACCAGGTATTTCAGCGGCAAACCAAACAAGCGGGGCGTATCTTCATCAGCGGACGCATTCGCCCGGCCTGCGACAAAGTGGAAGCGCGGGTATCGGGCAAATCCGTTGTGGGCATCCTGCCGGGCGCATGGCAGCCTGTCACGCTGTTGCCCACCGCGCAGGCGTTCAGCGCCAATCTGCCGACAAGCGCGGGCGGCTGGTACAAAGTGGAAGTGCGGGCATTGAAGGCGGGGCAGGTTGTCGGGCAGTCCATGATTGAGAATGTGGGCATCGGGGAGGTTTTCGTTGGCGCGGGACAGTCCAACTCGACCAATTCGGGCGAGGAGCCTATTCAGCAGACAAGCGGCATGGTGTCCGCGTTTTCCGGCGCGAGTTGGCAGCTTGCCAATGACCCGCAGCCGGGAACGCATGACCACAGCGGCGGCGGCAGCTTCTGGCCCACGTTCGGCGATGCAATGTACCAGAAATATCATGTTCCTATCGGCGTGGCCGTCACCGGGCATGGCGGCACGAGCGTCAATCAATGGCAGCCGAACGGGGAATTGTTTCAATGGATGCTGACGCGCATTTACCAGCTTGGACCGAACGGGTTTCGGGCGCTCCTGTGGCATCAGGGCGAATCGGATGTCAATTTGAGTACGGACGATTACGCCAGCCGATTAACAACCGTCATCCAAGCCTCGAAACAGCTTGCCGGGTGGGAGTTTCCCTGGATTGTGGCGCAGGTGTCGTACCACAACCCGAAAGAAGCGTCGTTTGCGAGTACCCGTGACGCGCAAAAGAAATTGTGGGACACAAACATCGCGCTGGAAGGCCCCGACACAGACACGCTGACGGGCGACAACCGCGACACGAACGGTCAGGGCATCCATTTCAGCGCCAAAGGCTTGCGGGCGCACGGGCAGCTCTGGGCGGATAAAGTGAGCGCATGGCTGGACCGCGCCCTCAACGCCCAACCCGGCAAGCAAACGGCAGCGCGGTAATGTGGAGGATTTCACCGCAACCTTCTCCTCTCCTGCAAACTCGAATCGCCGCCGACAATCACTTACATTGCCGATAGGCAGTCGGCAAGCATAGCTAAACTTAGAAACTAAACTTAGAAACGGAGAAACAGTATGAGCGGAGTGGGAGCATTGACGGGAGCGGTATCGGCGGGCGTATTGCGGGGCGCGGAACAGGATACAGGCACGGCGGTAATCCTGCTGAAAAAGGCGACGCAGGCAGACAAAGACCTGGTGGCAACGCTTTTGCCGCCACCCGCGCCCACAAACGGAAGCGTGGACATTCGCGCCTGAATTTAGCTTTTCAGGAAAATGTCGTGAGGGATTTGATCTGCGCGTTGCGGCGCAATTTGTGCAGCGCTTTTACTTCGATCTGGCGCAGGCGTTCGCGGCTGGTTTTACGTTCGCGGCTCAGTTCTTCGAGCGTACAGGGTTCCTCGCCGTTCAAGCCGTAACGGGCGATGAGAATTTCCTGCTCCTGTGGGGTCAGTATCTGCAAGGCTTCGCGCACAGATTGGCCGATGCTTTGCTGGGTTGCCATTTGCAGTGGGTCGGACGTGTCGGGCGCGGGGATGGTATCGCCCAGGCGTCCTTCCTGCTCCTCGCCCATGGGCGCGTCGAACGAAAGGGGCAGGGCGGCGGCGGCCAGAAGCTGTGTTATTTTGATTTCCGGGATTTGCAGTTCCTGGGCCAGTTCCAGCAGGCTTGGGGTTCGGCCCAACCGGTTGCCCAGTTTTTGCCGCGCCTGCTGCAATTGGCGCAGGCTGTCGTGGACATGCGCGGGCATTCGGATCAAGCGGCCCGAATTGGTCAGCGCGCGCAGCATGGCCTGACGTATCCACCATACGGCATACGTGCTGAAACGCAGCCCCAGGCGGTAATCGAAATGGTCTACGGCTTGAATCAGGCCGAACATTCCCTCCTGGGTCACGTCTTCAGAGGAAAGGGGCGTGTTCTGAAACTGGCGCGCGATTTTATGAACCAGGCGCTGATTGGCAAGGATCAACTTTTGCCGCGCGGCTTCGCGCTCCTGCGGCGTCCGGCCTTCGACGGCCTGCCGGGCAAGCGCTTGTTCCTGCGCGAAATTGAGCAGTTCGCGGGAAGCGGGCATAGGTTGGGCAAAACGATCATCCGATGGGGGCGTCAGAAAAGTGGACATGGCGCGTCTTTCTCCTTGATTGGGTGGTACTATTAAACCCTTTCGGAAAGCCATTTGGATGTGAAGTCAGTCACAGGCTGACAGTGAAATACAGTATAGTTGTTTGTATAGACGATGTTTGCCGGCATATTTCTCCGGGAGGCATGATGAATCCTTCTTGTTTGCCGTTTATTTTCAGGCGGCCGCCTGCGTTACACACTACTTGGGTTTGTAAATCAAGGTTTCAGCTGAAATTCAAACTCTCTGTGCCGGTAGGCTTGCCGCTCCTGCTGATGGCTGTCGGCAGTGGAATCGCGCAGGAACCCAAAACCGCCCAAGCCAACCCCGAACCCAAGCAAGCGCAGACTGTTCCCTCAACACAAACCGGACGGGCAACCGCCCCTGCCGATCTCATTACCATTCAGGAAGGGCAACTGCCGATTATTTTGTCGGCTCCGCACGGCGGGCAACTGGCGATTTCCGGCGCGGAACCGCGCAAGGGCGCGGGACTGGAAGAAGGGCCAAGCGGGTTCCGCACGGTGCGCGACGTGAACACGGATCGGCTGGCATTCGCCCTGTCTGCGGCTATCGAAGCGAAAACGGGCAAAAAGCCGTATCTCGTCGTGGCGAAATTCGCGCGCAGTTACGCCGATGTCAACCGTCCTCCCACTATCGGCTACGAGGCTCCGGGCGCTAAACCCGTGTACGAGTTGTATCATCAAACGCTGGCGCGTTTCAGCCGGGAGGCGCGGCAGAAATGGGGACGGGGGCTATTGCTCGACATTCACGGGCAGGGCGCAAAGCGGGATACGATTTTCCGGGGCACGGGGGATGGCAAGTCTGTCGGCCTTCTCGTGGAGCGTTACGGCGTCAAAGCGCGGAGTGGCCCGGAGAGTTTCGCGGGCCTGCTGGCTGCCAAAGGCTGCAAAATCTTCCCCACCGACGACAGCCGGGAGCAATCGGGCTTTACGGGCGGCTATATCACCCTCACCTACGGCAGTCGCGAACACGGCATGGACGCCATCCAACTGGAATTCGGCGGCGATTACACCAACAAAGACAAGCGGAAGGACACGGCGGAAAAACTGGCCGATGCTCTCGCCGACTTTTCCCGCCTCTACCTGCCCGCAAAGCCGTTGAAAGCAGAAACTCAACCGACAAAACAGGGTTTGTGAGCGTACAACATAGTATGTGCCGGTTGTGCCTCGGCGTTATGCCTGGGGAGTTGTCACGGCAAGCCGAAGGGGAACATGCTATGAAAACCAATTTGCAGACGATGAACTTGCCGACGATGAACTTTCGCGGGATGAACCGGCGCGAACTAATCTGCGCCGGCGTTGGACTGACTGCCGCGTTCGTATTGGAAACCGGGGCGGTTGGCGCGTCGCGCGCCCTGCCTGTCGTGCCCGCGCCGCCCGACTCGAACCCTGATTCTATTCAGACCCTCAAATTGTCTGATTCGCTTTCCGTCCTTATGGGCGCGGGCGGCAACATCGCCGTTTTGACCGGCGAGGATGGCGCGGTACAGATTGATTCGGGCCTCCATCCCCGCGCCGCCGATATTGCGCAGGCCGTTGCCGCTATTTCGCCCAAACCCGTCACGACCCTGATCAACACGCACTGGCACGCGGACCATACGGGCGGCAACGAGGCGGTCGGAACAGCGGGCGCGCGGATTGTCGCGCAGGACAATACGCGCCGCCGCCTGGCAACCCTGCAACGGGTTGACTTTATGAAAATGGACGTTCCCGCTCTGGCGCGCATCGGCCTGCCGACCCTGACCTTTATGGACAGCGCCGCAGAATACGCCAACGGCGAGGAACTGGTTCTCACGCATGTCGCGCCCGCCCACACCGATACGGACATTTTCATTCAATTTCGGCAGGCCAATGTAATCCATGCGGGCGACTTGCTGTTCAATGGCTTTTACCCGTTCATTGATTATTCGAGCGGCGGCTGGATTGGCGGCATGGTTGCGGCTTCTGACCGTCTCCTTTCGGCGGGCAATGACAAAACGCGCTACATTCCGGGGCATGGGCCGATGGCGACCCGCGCCGACGTGCAGAACTTCCGCGCGATGCTGGCAACTGTACAAAACCGTATCGCGCCAATGGTCAAAGCGGCCCGCACCGAAGCGCAGGCTGTCGCCGCAAAACCGACAAAAGACCTGGACGCGAAATGGGGCAAAGGCTTCTTAAGCGGCGACCAGTTTACAAGCCTGGTGTATCGCGGCATAGCGCAGCACGGCTCCACGAAAACCCGTGCCTGAAACGTCGCAATGCGTCGCAATGAGTCGAAAAAGACGCTTGGAGAAGAAACGATGAAAGCCTTTGCGATACAAGACCAATTCGGGCCGGACGCGCTCAAGCCGATTACACTCCCCGATCCCGAAGTCGGGCCGGGACAGGTGTTGATGCGGGTTCGCGCCGCGTCGCTCAACTACCGCGACTGGATGATGGTATCCGGGCAGTACAATCCGAAGCAGCCGTTGCCCCTGGTTCCGCTTTCGGACGGCGCGGGCGACATTATGGCAATCGGGGAGGGCGTTACGCGGGTCAAGGTGGGAGATAGGGTCGCGGGCGCGTTTACGCAGGCATGGGTAGACGGCGCGTATCGCCCGGAATACTGGCGAACATCTACATTGGGCGGGCCGCTGCCGGGGATGCTGGCGGAATACGCGCTGTTATCGGAGCAGGGCGTGGTGGTACTGCCCGATTATCTCTCGTATGAAGAAGGCGCGACACTGCCCTGCGCAGCGGTCACGGCGTGGAACGGCTTGTTTGTGGCGGGCAATTTGCAGCCCGGTGATACCGTTGTGGTGCAGGGTACGGGCGGCGTGTCCCTGTTCGCGCTGCAATTGGCGAAAATGGCGGGCGCGCAGGTGTTCGTCACATCGAGCAGCGACGCCAAACTGGAAAAGGCGCGGGAATTGGGCGCAGCCGCAGGCGTGAACTACAAAACAACGCCGGAATGGGGCGACGCCATACGGGAGTTGACGGGCGGCGTGGGCGTGGATCATGTCGTGGAAGTGGGCGGCGCGGGGACCCTGCCGCAATCGTTCCGGGCGGCGCGTGACGGCGGGCATATCGCCATCATCGGCCTGCTGGCGGCGGGCGCGGGCGACATCAACCCGATGCCCATCTTGCTCAAAGCTTTGCGTCTGACCGGAATTCTGGTCGGCAGTCGCAAGATGTTCGAGGACATGAACCGCGCCCTCACCGTGAGCGGCCTCAAACCCGTGATTGACCGCGCGTTCGCCCTCAACGAAGCCCCGGAAGCGCTGGCCTATCTGAAAAGCGGTTCCCACTTCGGCAAAATCGTTATTCGGATAGATGCTTCTTGAGGATGCGTCTTGATCCTATAAAGGCGAATAGGGATGAGCAAATGACACAAACGAGGGCTGAAGAAGTTATTCTTCAGCCCTCAACGCTTTCCAATGCGGGGTATCGGCGATGAGCGAACGCTTGCGCTTTCCCTCAACTCTCAACCCCTCAAGCAACCGGCTGCGCCAACTCCAGCGCCGCTTCAATGGGGGTTTCAAGGACGACGGGCGTATACACGCTGACGCGCCGCCGGGTTGTCGGTCCCTCGAACTTCACCACGCCGTCAATCAGCGCGAACAGGGTGTAGTCCTTGCCCAATCCGACGTTGTTGCCCGGATGCAGCTTGGTTCCGCACTGGCGCACCAGAATGTGCCCCGCCCGGACAACTTCGCCGCCGTATTTCTTGACGCCCCGATACTGAGGATTGCTGTCGCGCCCGTTGCGCGAACTTCCCACGCCTTTTTTATGTGCCATTGTAAGTCTCCAGTTGATAGTTGATAGTTGATAGTTGAGAGCGCCTCGCAGTCACTTGCTCGCTTTGAAACGAGAGCAAGCCTCCACATGCGAACTATCAACTATCAACTATCAACTATCAACTTCCTAAGCCTGTATACTTTCGATGCGCAGCCGGGTCAACTGCTGGCGATGCCCGTAGCGCTTGCGAATGTTCTTTTTGGGCTTGAAAGTGATCGCGTTGATCTTCTTGCCCAATTCGTGATCTACGATTTTGGCGACCACTTTCGCGCCGGAGACCATCGGAGCGCCGACCTGCAGGCCGCTGTCGCCCTGCACCATCAGCACACTGGTCAGTTCCACCATCGCGTTGATTTCGCCCTCGATTTTTTCCACTTGAATGGTGCTGCCTTCGCGCACCGTATACTGCTTGCCGCCCGTTTTGACAATCGCGTACATTGTTTGCTCCTGCGCAATGGAAAGGTAGAGAGTAAGAGTGAAGAGTGAGAGAAAACGCCGCTTCACTCTGAGCATTCACTGTGGCTAACTCTTACTTATCCCTTATCACTTCTGTTTGCATTGCTTGCCTGGCAGCGACACTCCATTAGCCTGTTTCAAATCCAAGCGGGTTCAATGAAAAGTTGGCCTGTTAGAATGTCCCTGGCAGGCGTGACAAATGCCCTGATTTTTAAGTCAGCGTTGCAATATACCCTATATGCCGCGCCAAAGTCAATTGTCAATCTGCCCTTTTTGCCTGCCTTCCCCAAGTCGCGCATATTTGCCGCGCTTTGATTTTTTGCTGCGCTTTGATGGAGCCGGTCTGTGAAAATATCCCCCTTCCCAAAATTTGGGAAAGGGGCCGGTAAAAAAGTTTACCCTTCTCCCATAATTTAGGAGAAGGACCGGGGATAAGGGCTATTTTCAGGATGACTGCGCGCTGTTGGGAATGGGCGCGTACTCGTATTCCGGCTCCCACCCGTTCGCGCCTCCCTGCAACAAATCGAACAACGGCCACACCGCGCAGAAATCGTCGCCCGGCCCGAAGAATGTCGAGGCGGTACGATAGATACGCCCGTCTTCTTCCCGGCGAAATGCCGTCACGCCCGGCATCGTGCCGTACTCCGCGCTTGCAAAACCCATATCACCTGTGAACGACATGCCCTCACCCGAAACCATTGGGAAGTTCCAGCCTCGTGCGGCGGCAAATTCCGCCTGCGTTTGCGGGTCATTGGGTGACACGAGGACGAAGGCGGCGCGGTCCTGCAGGTGGGGAAGCAGGCTGTTAAAGCCATCCGCCCACAACGTGCAGTAGGGACAGCCTTTTCCCATGTTATGAATGACCAGCAAATCCGGCTTGTCGCCGAACAGATCGGCCAGCCGAACTTGCTTTCCGTTCAGCCCGCCAAACGTGTAGTCGGATACAACCTCTTGACGCGGCTGGCCGCGCCGGGCTTCAGACAATTGTTTCTTCAGCCGATAAATCTGGATTTCCAACTGCTGCACTTCAGCTGCGTTTTCATAGTTCATAAGTATGCGCCTCCAAAAATGGGAACGAGATAGGCAAGAGACACGCCTTTGCAAAGGCTGTTCTCTGCTTTTGAACACTCCCGGCACACAGGCACAACCGGAAATACGTCAGCCAAATGTCGGCAGAACCGCTCTTGTGTCCTGTGCTATAATGAGGGCAGAGAAAAAGGGGTCAGGATTCAGGGGTCAGGGGTCAGTAAATACACTATACATCCCTTGTGCGCTCTGATTGCAACATCAAACACGAGGCAGGCATTTCCCTGACTCCTGAATCCTGACCCCTTCTATGGAGACCAACATGGAACCATCAAATCTTAAATTGAAAATAGGCATTCCCAAAGGCAGCTTGCAGGAAGCCACATTTGCGCTGTTCAAGAAGGCAGGGTTTGAATTTCATACCAGCAGCAGCCGTTCGTACCATCCTACGGTAGACGACCCGGAACTGGAACCCATTTTGCTGCGCCCGCAGGAGATTCCGCGCTATGTGGAGCATGGCATTTTGGATGCGGGACTGACGGGCAAGGACTGGATCGAGGACAACGGTTCGCAGGTCGAGGAAGTGGCGGAACTGACGTATTCCAAAATCACGCGCAATCCCATTCGCATCGTGCTTGCCGTGCCTAACGAGGCGCCCGTTTATTCGGCCCACGACTTGCAGGGCAAGCGAATCGCAACCGAGTACGTGCGCCTGACCGAGCGTTATTTGCGGCAGCATGACGTGCAGGCGGATGTGGAGTTTTCGTGGGGCGCGGACGAGGTGAAAGTGCCCGATCTGGTAGACGCGATTGTCGTCAACACGGAAACCGGCAGCAGCCTGCGCGCTCACAACCTTCGCATTGTGGACACCCTGCTCACGTCTACCACGCGCCTGATCGCCAACAAAGCCTCATGGCAAAACGATTGGAAACGCGCTAAGCTGGAAAACATGGCGATGCTGCTTACCGGCGCGCTTCATGCCGAACAGCTTGTCGGCCTGAAAATGAACGTGCCCGCGCGGGAACTGGAAGCCGTCACGTCCCTTCTGCCCGCCCTGAAAAACCCGACTATATCTCCGCTGTCCACGCCGGATTGGGTAGCGCTGGAAATCATCGTCGCCATCAATACGGTGCGCGACCTGCTGCCCAAACTGAAACGCGCCGGAGCCGAAGGCATCGTCGAATACCCGCTCAACAAAGTCGTCTACTAAACGCTGTTTGCTGCAGGGAGTAACTTGCCATGTCTGAACCTACAGAACCGACAGGAAAAGCGCCCTACGCGCTCGTCACGCAGGAATATCTGGAAGAAGTCGGCAAATTGGGAGACGCAATATACGAGAAGCTGAAGCCGCTGCTGGAACCGGAACATGACCGCAAGTTCGTCACGATACATGTGGATACCGAAGATTACGCCATTGGTAAGAACTCCTCTGCCGCGAACCGGGCTATTCTTGAGCGTCATCCCATAGATGGCCGCTTGTACACGCGCAAGATCGGCAATGAACCGGAGTATGGTCTGGCATCTCGTATTCTCGCCTCGCAAATGAAGGAAGCACAGAACAAATGACGCTTGGACATGTTCGTGATGGCTTTCCACGCATGATGCTGACGCTGCTTGGGCCAAATGGACCGGTCAACGTAGAATTCATTGTAGACACTGCCTTTGATGGAGAGTTGTCTCTTCCCGGCAACATTCTGATACAGCTACATGCCACCTATTTTACAGATAGAATGTCCCGTATGGCGGATGGGAGTCTGTCTAGCTGCTCGGTCTACACTATTGAATTGGTATGGGATGGGCAGCCACGCCTGACCGAAGTGGTACATCTGGACAATGCGCCACTGCTCGGCGTACAATTGATGGATAGCAAATTTCTGCAAGCGGAAATGACCGACGGCGGCGAAGTCTCGCTTGATGATCTGTAAGAAGTTTCACTTGACGGCCTGTAAAATGAGGAATAACACAGAAGGCGCGGCTGTGTTCCCCTTGTAATCTCTCCGTGTTCTCCGTGTTCTCCGTGGTTTATCCTGTTTTTGGAGGCGAAAACGTGATTGCGCAATTAACGGGACTGATTGCCCGCATCGAAGGCAACAGCGTGATTGTGGATGTGAACGGCGTCGGGTATCAGGTGTTCGTGCCCGCAACCGTCTTGTCGGCGCTGCCGGAACTCAACGGCAAAGCAACCCTCGTCACGCACATGATTGTGCGCGAGGACGAACTGACGCTGTACGGCTTCGGCAATCAAACCGAATTACAGGCGTTTCGGATTCTGCTCGGCGTGTCGGGGGTCGGTCCGAAAGTGGCGCTGGCCCTGCTGTCTACCTTAGATGTGAGCGAACTCTCGCGCGCCCTGTCCACGTCCGATACCCGCGTGATTACCAAAGTGCCGGGGGTGGGGCCGAAACTGGCGCAGCGCATGTGTCTGGAATTGGGCGATAAAATGAGCGCGTTCGTGTTCGAGGACAAAATCAAGCGCGCGGACGGCAATCAGCAGACGGCGGAAGAAAACGCCGCCTATGAGGATGCCATCGAGGGGCTGGTCGCGCTGGGCTGGAGCCGTCCCGACGCCAAAAAAGCCGTGCAGCGCGTATTCGACAAGTCTACGGATCGCGCCAATGTCGGCGCATTGGTCAGCGCGGCCCTGCGCTTGTTGACAGGGGGAGGATAGTTTACCACCCGCTGCGCTAGAGACACAGAGACACAGAGGACAAACCAATACGAGAAGGAGAAGAGAGATGAAAACCTCTTCTTTTCTTCCTCTGTGTTCCCCCTCTGTGTCTCTGTGTCTCTAGCGCAGCGGGTGGTGAATTCCTAAACCGTGCAGATGCAGCCGCACAGGAGAGTTATTTCTACGGGCGAGTCGTGTTCCGTTCGATGCGCGCCGCGCACATGCGTTACGCGGTTCGTATAAGGATCCAAGACGATTATGTCCCTGACGTTCTGAGACACGTAAAACGGGATGCTGATGAGCATGTCTTTGGCTTCGTAGCCCTTGCTGACGATTTCAATGACGGCTTCCGGCAACAGGGTTACGGCAGTATCTGTTTCATCCGGTTCACGACAGAAAATACTGATGTCGGGCCGTTTCAGGGAACCATCGGGAAAACGCACCTCGATGTCAATATTGAAGTGACAGGCGCAGCCACCTTCGGCTTCCGGTTGTGTCAGGGGACGAATAGTACGTAAAATTCGCAAAATGGCCGTTTGATGCCGGGGTACAGGCTGTGCTTCCCATGTGGACACGCCGCCAATCATTTCCAGCCGAATACCGAGTTCATCCGCCGCGCGCTGCAATTGCTCGCTGATTTCCATAGGAAAGCCCTTTCTTTCGACTTTTACAGGAATGTAAGGAATTATACACGAAATGACCCTGTTACGCTCTCTTACCGCGCTGCTGTTGCTTACTGCCTGCATACACCTCCCTGCGCAAACCGCTTTCGCCTCTCAAACAACGGCAGGTACGCCTCCGATTGCGGCTAATGCGCAGACGGTGCATCCTGATCTGCCCAAAACCGATATTCCCTTTGAGCGGCTGCTGTCGCAGCCCTACCTTGCCGGTTCGCCCCCTTCCGATGTGCGCTGGGCCAAAGATAACCACCACATCGCGTTTCGCTGGAACCCGGCGGGCAACCGCCTGCGCGATATTTATATTCTGGACGTGCCCAACGGCAAGCCGGTTCGCCTGACGGATGGGGCGAAAATCCCCCGCATGTCGCGGCAGGACGATGAGCGGACGGCGGAGCAGAAAAAGGAAGAAGTTCAGTACGACGCGGGGCCGGGAGCGCCCGTCTGGTCGCCGGGCAGCAAAACCATTTTGTTCGGCTACCGGGGCGATATTTTCGAGGTGGGAGTGGACGGCAAAACTGAACCGCGCAGGCGCACCATGCTGACGGAGGGCGTCGGGCAGTTGGACTATTCGCCGGACGGCAAGTTTATTTCGTATGCGCGGGGCGGCAATGTGTACCTGATGGAGCGTCAGACGGGCGATATTCGGCAACTGACAACGGTGAGCAAAGCCGGAACCGCCGTCAGCGGCTACGACTGGTCGCCGGACGGCAAAAACCTGCTCGTGTCGTGGTCGGACAGCAGCACGGCCAAGACCGTTATCATTCCCGATTACACCAAAGACATGGTGACGACGACGCCCCGGCAGCGCGCCATTGTGGGCCAATCACAGAACGTGCAAAAGGTCGGCATTGTGTCGGTATCGGGAGATGGCCTTATCAAGTGGGTGGATTTGCTTGCGCCCAACTTCTGGAACAACGGCACGGACTGGTCGCCGGACGGCAAGCGCGTTGCCCTGAGCGAAATGAGCGGCGATTTCAAAACGTGGCGGCTGCGCGTGTTTGATATTGACACACTCAAGCCGATCCAAATCACGCAGGAAAAATCCGCGCGCTACATCAACGACTGGCATCCCGTAAAATTCAGCCTCGATGGCAAAACAATCTACTACGGCTCGGATCAGGACGGCTGGCGGCACATCTGGCAGGTCGGCTCGCACGGAGGCAACGCGCAGGTTGTCACGCCCGGCAGTTACGATGTGGGCGGCTTCGACCGTCCCGACAAAAGCGCGAACCTGTTTGTGGAAACAACGGAGCGAAGCCCGCTGCAACTGCGCTCCTACTGCCTGACGCCGGATGGCAAAAAGGTGGAACTGACCGGCAGCCTGCCCGTCAGCGCGCCCACTTTCGCCACCGGAGCGGGACTGCGCGGCACACACCCTTCGGAAGACGGCGTTCGGGTGATTTTGGACGCGCAGGATCGCACCCATCCGCCCGATTTGTATTTTGCCGACGTGAGCGCTCTGGCTAATGCTTCGCCGCGCCTTGTAAACACGGCTAATGCTTCTTCTCAGCATACCGGCAATGCCGCCATCAATGGTCAACACACTGATAATTCCGCCAATGACTCACAATCCGGCATACGGCATGAACCCAAACGCCTGACGGTTTCCCAACTTCCCGACTTTGCCCGCGTGTCGCTCGTGAAGCCGCAGGAAATCACGTTTATGGCTCCCGATGGCAAAACCATTCACGGCCTGCTGTGGCTGCCGCGGAGCGTGAAAGATAATCCGAACAACGGCGGTCAAAAGCACGGCGCGATTGTCAGCAATATGTACGCCGACAGTGCCAAAGATCGTTGGGGTGGGCTGCTGCAATCCTACATGGCGGCGCAGTTGAATATGGTTGTGCTGGAAGTGGATTTCCGTTCAAGTTGGGGGTACGGCGCGGATTTTGCGACAGGGTACTACAAATCGCTTGGGCAGGTGGATGCCGACGAAGCCGTTGCCGCCGCCAATTACCTGAAATCGCAGCCGTATGTGGATGGGGCGCGCGTCGGCTTGTGGGGCTGGAGTTACGGCGGCTTTCTGACGGAAATGGTGATGTTCACGCGCCCCGGCGTGTTCGCGGCGGGCGTGGCGGTTGCGCCCGTCACCGATTGGAAGCACTACAATTCGTGGTACACGCGCCACCGCCTGGACGAACCAAAAGAAGCCGAAGACGCTTACAAAAAATCCTCGCCCATCAATTTCGCAAGCGGCTTGCAGGGACATTTGCTGATGATTCACGGGATGCAGGACGACAACGTTCTGTTTCAAGACACGGTGCAGATGTCGCAAAAACTGATCGAAGCCGGCAAAGATTTCGAGGTCGCCTTTTATCCCAAAGACGACCACAGCATCGGGCGCGACGACAGCCGCGTCCACGTGTACCGCCGGATTATGAAGTATTTGTATATGTGGCTGGGGTAGAAGAGGTTTCAGGTGTCAGGTTTCAGGTGTCAGGAAGAGCAGTCTCTTATCGTGTTGAGATGCGCCTACAAGAGAGCGGCATTTCCTGACACCTGACACCTGACACCTGAAACCTACTTGAGCCGTTGCGCCTGCGTCCGCTGATTGTCGTCTTTGGTCAGTTCGATGACTTTGTTCAGGGCGGCGGTGGTGGCGTCGCCTTTGACGGCGGCGAGGTCGCGGTTGTTCTTGCGGCGCGGGCCTGCCAGATCAATGACCGTGTTGGCCGCGTCGGAAAACACGTCCGGGTCATCCAGATATTTCGCGCTGAGTTGCACAGCCTGCGGGATGCGGGCGTCGCGCAGGACATTGAGCGCCTGCCGCTTTTCTTCGGGACGCTGCGCGGCTTGCAGCGCCTGGCTGACCCGGTTGACTTTTTCCTCACTGCCCATGCGCTCGTCCTGCTGCACAAGGCGCAGGTAGCCGCGCAGGGCTTCGATGCGCAGGGACTTGTCGTTGTCGTTGGACGCGATGTTGAGCAGGGCAGGCAGGGGGCGGGTGTCCGACCATGTTTCCGCAAGCGCGGTCACGGCGGCCTGCTTGACGGCGGTATCGCCGGATTGTGTTGCGCGGGTCAGTTCGGTAAGGGCGCGATCCGTGCCAAGATTGGCAAGCACGGGCATCAGCGCGGATTTGGCCTGCGAAGACGCGCCCGCATACGCGGCCAGAACCGGCTCGGCGGCTTGGTTGGCATTGCCCACGCGCGGGCCGACGGACACGACGGCATCACGGGCGGCATCGCGCACTTCATCATTGGACGTTGTGACGGTCAGATTTATCAGTTCCGGGTATTCGTTGGCGCTTCCAATGCGGGCAAGCGCGCGTAGGGATTGGACGGCGGCGCGAGAATCGCTGCCTTTTGCGGTTGCCAGCAGGGCCGCGCGGGTGGCGGGCGTCGGGCGGTCCGCCAGAATCGCCAGCAGCGCGCCCCGCGTATCGGCAGGCCCGGTCTGCGCCATCTGCAAAATCGCCGTATCCACGTCCGCGCCCGGCATGCTTGCCAGGGCGTCCCGCGCGCTGTTGCGATCCCCGCCCTGTCCATGCGCGGCAATGTCGGCGAGACGCGGCACGGCTTTCACGCCGCCGATACGCCCGCTTGCGTAAATGCCCGTTTGACGTACCGAATCATCCGCGCTGCCCGTCGCCTGCAACGCCACGTCAACGGCTGTTTTTTCCTGCCTATCCGCCCAGGCCGTCAGCAGGATACTTTGAACTGGTGGCGGGAGAGTCGGCCACGCGGCAATCGCCTGTGAGGTTGCGTTTGCATCCGTAGATGTGCCCAATACCTGCGCCCCGACCTGTTGCAAATAGGTATCGGAAGATTTCAGCGCAGACAGGGCAACGGTTCCGGCGCGGGGCGACTGCATAGCGGCCAGGCCGCGCACGGCCCCGGCGCGAATCACATTGGGACGGCTTTCTCCCGCCAATGCCTCATACAGTTTTTGCGCATCCGCTTTTTTACCGCCAACCGCCAGGCGTTCCGCCGCGCGAATCATCGCTCTCCCGGCCTGCGTGTTGGTGGGCGGCAGGGCGCGCAGGGCGGAAACGGCAGCGGGCGTCCCGATTTTGCCCAACGCCATAATCGCCGCTTCGGAAACCGGCGCTTCCGTAGACGTGACAAGAGGCTTGAGGACACTAACCGCTTCGGCATCGCCCCGGTTGCCCAGAGAATTGATGACGCCCAGGCGCGTTTTATCATGCGTGGTTGTCACCGCTTCGCGCAAGGCTTTCGGCCGCGCCCGGATCGGAATTGCGTTCCAGCGCATACCGGGCGACATCCGCCATTTTATCGTCCGCCAGCATCTTCGCCAGGGACGGCACACTGCGCCCCGACCCGATCACCCACAGAAAACGCGCAGCCTCCTGCTTGCCGGCAAAGGACGCGGCGGGATCGTCCAAAACCGCGTCCAGCTTCTGCTCGATTTGCGCGGTGGCGGCTTTGTCCGTGACGGACTGGTCAATCAGGCTGCGGATGGCCTCGACCGGCCCCCGGCTTTGAAAGTCGTATGTTTTGAGTTTCTCGAACGGGTCATCCTGCGGCGCGTTCTGCGCCCCGGCATACCCGGAAACGGCGGCTCCCGCGCCCAGCGCGAGCAGCGTCAGCGCCGTCGCGATTCTACGAGTCGGCTTCATGTTTGTCCTTTGAGGAGTTGATAGTTGATAGTTGATAGTTGATAGTATCTTGTCGCCGTTGTTCGCCTGCCTGCTCCTGTCTCCATCAGGTAAAAACAACGTTGCATTAGGAATTTACTATCAACTATCAACCATCAACTATCAACTAATTAAGCTTCTAAATGCCACGGGGAGCGCATGGGGGTGGACAGCATGCGCGTGGCGGCGGGGTCGTCGGCAATGGTTTCGGTTTCCGGGTTCCAGCGGATTTTGCGGCCCAGCAGCATGGCGATTTGTCCCAAATGCCCGATGGACGCGGCCCGGTGCGCGGTTTCCGCCGGGGCAAGTGGCTGGTGACGGGTTTTCACGCAGTCTACGAATTCGCGCTGATGGCCGGGGCTGCGGTACAGTTGCACTTCGTTGGGGCCGACGCGCTCCTGCAGCCAACCCTTCTGGCTGGCGTCGAAACCGTTCCGGTCTACCCATATCCAACTGCCGTTTTCGCCGATCCACTTGGTTCCACTGCGTATGCCGCCGTTGCCGTAGTTGGCGACGTGCATTTCCACGCCGTTGGGGTGCGCGACGGGGCCATGCGCCTTGTATTTGGCGACAACATGGTAGGTGGTGGCCGCGTTCCAGATGCCTTCGGTGGGATACTCGCCCTTACCTTCCACTTCGGACGGGCCGTAGCTGTCCCATCCCATACCCCAGTTGGCGATGTCGGCATGGTGGCCGATCCAGTCCATCATCTGGCCCCCGCCGTAATCGAGCTGCCAGCGCCAGTTCCAGTGCGTCCGCTCGTCGCAGTACGGCTGCCAGCGCGACGGCCCGACCCAAAACTCATAATCCAGTTCGGGAGGAGCGTCTTTGAATGTGACGGGACCATGCGGGCTGCCGGTGGGCAAGCCGACTTCGATGCGAACCACTTTGCCGATGCGTCCGTTACGGACGAGTTCGCAGCCTTTACGGAAGTTGTCTATTGAGCGCTGCCAGCTTCCCGTCTGCCAGATACGCGCGTTTTTCTTTTGCGCGTCGGCCATATAGCGGCCTTCCATCAGGCAGTGGGAAATGGGCTTTTCGCCGTACACGTCCATGCCCGCGTTCAAGGCCATGATGGCCGGAACGGCATGCCAGTGGTCGGGGGTGGCAAGGGAAATGGCGTCAATGTCCTTGCGGGACAGCAGTTCGCGGAAATCATGGTACGGCGTACAGTCGGCGGTTTTGTAGTGGGCGTTAACGGTGCGTTGCGCATCGTTAAGATGGTTCTGATCCACGTCGCACACGGCAATGATCTGCGTGTCCGGCTGGTTGAGGAACGCGCCCATGTTGCCCGATCCCTGCCCGCCAAGCCCGATGCAGCCCATGACCACGCGGTTGGAAGGCGCGGTCTTGCCGTTCCGCCCCAGCGCGGAAGCGGGAACGACGTGGAACAGGCCGATGCCGGCTCCCACGCCCGCCGCGCTCTTTAAAAACCCGCGCCGATCCATTCGTTTACTTTCCGGCATTGTTGTATCTCCTCATCGTGCCGAGCGCTGCGCTTACAACGCAGCAGATAAGTGCAGCATTTCGTTGAAATTGATAACAAAACGTTTGGTTGGGACATGCCTGCGCATACAATGTTGCACCTTATGCGCTTGTTCCCTATACAATTCGCATATTCCTGCCTATAGGCACAATCCTGTAGGCGCGGTTTACTCACAGTGTCTGCCTGCCGGGGAACTTGTTCTTACACCTACCAGCGCAATTTGTCCAGTGAGCGGTCTTCATCGGTCAGGTCGCTGTCGAGCAGGATGCCCCACTCCTTGCCGCCCTTGTAGTACAAAATCGTGCCGCAGCCGCCACACTTGGCGCGGCTTGAAAAACCCTTGCCAACGGGAGGAGTGCGCGGCTGGCCCGTAATCGGGTCGTGCGGTTTCAAAAACTTGCCGCAGACGGGGCATTTGCCGAAATCGCTTCCCGTATCGCCCGGCGTATGCTCCAGCCCGCCATCTGTCGGCGGTTCCGCCGTTTCCGGCAAATCAATCACCCCAATGCGGCGCTCTTCGATGGTTTCTACAGGCATGTTTTGGCTCCTTGTGCAATAGCGAAAGTAAGTAGAGTTATTGTACCATAGCCGTAGGACTGCTCAATGGGAGTGAAAGCGGTTTTGTAGCCTTGCAAGCATGTTGCGCCATGCGTGGGCGATTCTGCCATAAAGCGAGAGGGGTTGAAGACGCGCTTCGCCGCTGGATACAGAGCCGCGCAGCAAGGTTTCGCCATCGTCCGGGAGGGTGTCAGGGGAGGCCATGCGGAGAAGGTTTGCGCTTGCGGTTGGGTCGGTAAACTGGCTTGCGCGTCCGAGGGACAGATACTCCAAAATGCGTTTCGCCCCCTGCCGCACTTCCGGGGCTTCGTTGGGGTTTGCGGCGGCTAATTCGCAATAGCGGCGGGCGGCGGGATAACGGCGGGCCGCGAAAAATCCGGCAGGCCGCCCGGTTTCCAGCATTTCCAGCACATCCCACACCTGAGACGGCGCAAGGAACGAATCGGACAGCAGGCAGCGCGGAACATCCAGGCCGTTCTGGTAGACCATGCGGGTGAGCGCAATCTGAGCGCATTGCTGCGTGGCGTTGCTGCGGCGCGAGTTGAGTTCCACGCACAGCGAGGGCGCGGCAGACAGTTCCATCGCCAGCAGCGCGTCCACATAGCGGGAAATCTCGCGGGGCTTGTCCTTGTGCGCGGCTTCGATAATCAGGTCAACGGCGCGTGTGGCCGTTTCGGCATGGTGTTTGCCGATTTGACCGATAGCCCACGCCGCCGCGCCACGAAGACCGTTTCGGCGGTCTTTCAGCGCCTGCTGCAAAGGCTGCATCGCGTCCGGGTGATGCAGCATCCCCAGCGCGGACGCGGCGGCTCGGCGGACATGCGCGTCCTCATCCTGCAGCGCCTGACACAGCGGCTGCACGGCGCGAACATCTCCCTTCTCCCCTAATTTGCGCGCGGCCCTGCGCCGGATTTCCACGTCGGGATGCGCCAGTTCTTCGATGCGTTTGGAAATGGTATTAAACTTAGCCATGATGTTTGGGTTTGGGCAGAACCTCACGGATTCCAGCGGCCGTCAAAATCAGCAGAATAGGGTACAGGGGCATGGAATACCGCGCAAATGCAAGGAAAACGGCGTAGACTATGTTGAAGTATAGAATGGTGAAGACGATGACCCAAACGCCGGGATGCGCCGCGCGGGCGCGATGCCAGCCGAAAACGGCAAAGCCAAGCGCAAGCAGGGCAAAGCCGCCGACAAAGCAAGATTTCCCCCGTGTTTCCACGATATACCAGAAGGTCGCCAACTGCGCCACGAACTTGGCAACAAATCCTGACGGTTCATGCAGCAGGCGGCGCTTCATTTCCGCGCTTTCCACCGCCTCCTTGCGCAGTTCGTATTCCACGTTCGGAAGCCTGAGCAAGTCGGGATCGGGCGGCGCGCTGCGCTCCATCGCGGCCATATCCAAACCGTAAGGCCGAATCAATTCCTGCTCATAGCGGCTGGCTTCCTGCTCCCAGGACAGGCGCGTGGGATCCGCCCCGCCGAAATCCTGATGCAGCAGAATAAATTTAGGCTGCGCGTTAATATAGCCGCGCAGGAATTCGGCGGGGCCGTTGCTGCTGACGTTGATGAATCTTCCCGACGATACCCTGTAGTTGCGGATCGTCCAGGGCAGCAGGCACAGGCCAAAAACAATCAGCGTCCATGCGGAAGATGCTCCCATAGTGAGAAGGCGCGAAGGCGCTGGGGCGGCAACGGTTGTTTCGGGCGGTGATGGTTGCGAATTCACCTGCTTGCGACGCAGGAACCACAGCATTGCCAGAAACGCGAAGGGATACAGCAGAACAATAGATTTTGTCAGGGCAGCCAGGCCGCAGACAAAGCCGAACAGGACGCTGTTGCGAATCGTCGGGCGCTCATACAGATGGAAGCCCGTAAGCGCCATCAGCGTAATCAGCAGCGCCATCAGCGTTTCCACTTCTACGGAGCCGACATAGCGCATGACCATTGGCGTGACAAGGCACAGCGCAGCCGCTAAAAGCGCGGTACGCGGATGGAACAGCTTGCGGGCCAGCGTCCAGACGGCAAGGCAAGTGAAGCCCACCATCAGGCATTGCGCAAAAAGAATGGGGCGGTACAAAATGCGCTGCGGCAACAGGGAATCAAGGTTGTGGGGAGATAGGCGCAGCAGCCCGGCCACAAAATAGGGATAAAGCGGGGCGCGGCGCAGGGTGGGACCGGCGCTTTGTGAGAAGCCTTCTCCTCTGGCGATATATTGACTCAACGCGCCATACCCGTTGACATCTATATTGGCTTCAATCACGCTCTGGCGCGGATAAATGACAAACGCGAACAAAGCCGCGACTAGAAAGCCCGCAACGAAAATCAACACGCCAATGCGCCGTGACGACAGATTAGAAGTGTCTTTATGAGTGAAAGGTAGGCCAAGGTTGGGAGACGGAATAGCCACATTGATCTTTCTAAAACCTGAAGTTAGGATTGCATAACCGTATCTTACCCGAACTCTGTGAAGAGTTCAAGCCAAAGACGCTCCTGTCGTAAGTACGCGCAGCGACATTCCGGTATTCTACCCTGCTCCAAAGGATAGCCGGGCAGGTGGACAAACGTAGTGGCGTGAGAGAAACTTCTCCGTCGCGCAATCCGTAGAAAACCATAATCCTCCGATACGACGAATTGCTTCCGGCGGCCTGTCAAACGGACGCCACACACCAGACAATTACCAGACGTTTTAATCTACGTTTTACCCAGTTGCAAGGAGATGTGAATGCGACGAGACCGAAACTCTGATCGCCGCCCGGGTGATGATTTTGGGGGCGACAGCGCGGATTCCAATAACAGTCGGTTTGAACAGGGCGGCGAGCCGAATGACGCGCCCGAAATGCAGCTGCGCGCGTTGTGGCTGCTTGATGAAGTGATTCGCATGACTCCGCGCAGCGATGTTCGACTGGGCTATCTGACAACCCTGCGCGACCAGTTGGAAACCGACGAAGCGATGATGGAAGAGGCCAAAAAGGTCATCGCCGAGTTTGAAGAAGCGTATACCAAGCTGACCGCGCCCGCCAACCGCATCGGCGTCTTTTTGGGCGATGTCGCGCCGGAAGACAAGCCGCGCCCACGCCGCCGTTTCGGGCGACAAGAAGCGGAACCCGAAGCCGGCAATGAGAAACATGTGCGGCTTGCGCTTGGCGATCAGGAATATATCGCCAACGTAGACCCCAAATTGGAAAACCCCTGCTTCAAAATCGGAACGCAGGTCAAAGTCAATGAAGCGTTCGCGGTTATCGGCGACCTGGGCTACGCGCAGGGCGGGCCGATTGTAAAAATCAGCGAAGTGCTGGAAGACGGGCGTTTGCGCGTTTCGATGGATTCGCAGGGGATGCAGTCGCGCGTCGTGTATCGCGGCGAGGCGCTGCTGAACGAGAACCTGAAGACCGGCTCGGAAGTGCGGATGGAGCCGAATTTCAAGGTGGCGCTGGAACACTTCGCGGCCAAAGAAGCGCAGGATTACTTTTTGGAAGAAGTGCCGGTTCTGCCCTGGAGCAAAATCGGCGGGCAGGAAGAAGCGATTGGCGTGATCAAAGACGCCATCGAATTGCCCCTGCTGCACCCCGAATTGTTCGCGCGCTTCGGCAAGCGCCCGCTGAAAGGCATTCTGCTGTTCGGCCCTCCCGGCTGCGGCAAAACGCTGATCGGCAAGGCGACGGCCTACAATCTGACGCAGGAATACCGCGAGCGCACGGGGCAGGATGTCAAAGAATACTTTATGTATATCAATGGCCCCAAAATCCTGAACATGTGGCTGGGCGAGTCGGAGCGGCAGGTGCGCGAGATTTTCGCGCAGGCGCGCGAAAAGTCCAAAGAGGGCCATCTGGTCTTTATCTTCATTGACGAAGCCGAGTCCCTGCTGCGAACGCGTTCGTCAGGCCGCTTCCTGAACATTTCCAATACCATTGTGCCGCAGTTCTGCGCCGAAATGGACGGCCTTGTCAGCCTGGAAAACGTCGTCGTCATGCTGACTTCCAACCGCCCGGACTACATTGACCCGGCCATTCTGCGCCCTGAGCGCATTGACCGCAAGGTGAAAATCGTGCGCCCGGATCGCCGCTCGTCCCGCGACATTTACAAAATCTATCTCTCAGACGTGCCGCTCGACCCGGACTTGATCCGCGAACACAAGGGCGATTGCACGGGCGCATTGGACGAACTGCTCGACCTGGTGACGGAGTACACGTTCCGCCGTGACCCCGAAACCGAGTTTCTGGAAGTGTTTCTGCGCAACGGCAGCAGCGAAATCCTGTACTGGCGCGATCTCGTCAGCGGGGCATTGCTCAAGTCCGTCGTGGAGCGTTCCAAAGACTTCGCCATCAAGCGCAGCATCCAGAAGCGTTCCGAGGAGGAAGGCGTCAGCCTGCACGATCTGCAGCAGGCGGTGCGCGTCGAATTCAAGGAAAACGAAATCTTCCCCAAGGGCGACAGCATCGAAGACTGGCTGAAACTGCTGGATTACGAGCCGGAAAACGTGGCGACCATCAAGCCCATCCGCGCCAAAAAGCAGCCTAACGGAACCCGGACGAAGATTATTTGAGGAGGAAGACGGAAGACGGTAGACAGTAGATATTCCCATCTACTGAAATCTGTGTAGAACAGTCATAGCGTACAGGAGCAGGTTTTCTACCGTCTACCGTCTACCGTCTACCGTCTTCCTCCCTCTGGATACTCACATGGACACACTGACAGGCAAAGCGGCAATTGTTACGGGATCGGGGGATGGCATAGGCCGGCGGATTGCGCTGGCGTTTGCGCAGGCGGGCGCGTCGGTTGTGGTGGTGGACATCAAGGGCGAAGGCATTGCGGAAACTCTGCGGCAGATCGAGGGGGCGGTGGGCGCGGGCAAGGCTGTTGGGCTGAACCGCGACATTGCCGATGTGAACAATATCGCCGGGATTGTCAGCGAGTGCGTGGAACACTTTGGCAGGCTGGATTGTATTGTCAATAACGCGGCGGATCAAACGCATAAACCACTTGCGGAAATGACGACGGAGATATTCGACCACGTACAGGCCGTCAATGTCCGCGCGCCCCTCTTGTTTGCGCGGGAGGGATTGCCGTATCTCTTGAAGCAGGCTGGCAGCAGTATCGTCAACATTGCCAGTGTGCGCGGGCACGTTTCTATGCCGGGCGGACTGGCTTATGACACGTCCAAAGCCGCCCTGCTTGGCCTGACCCGAACCCTTGCAGTGGAGTTGGGACTGCAAAACATCCGCGTCAACGCCATTTGTCCCGGCCATATCATGAGTTTTGGCGAAGAAGTATGGAAGCAGCAGACGCCGCCCAACGTACAGAAAGTGATGCCGTTCCCCTACGCGCTCGGCAGGGTCGGCAAGCCGGAAGAAGTAGCGAATGTAGCGGTATTTCTCGCCTCTGACGCCGCTTCCTTCATCACCGGGCAGGCCATCAACGTAGACGGTGGCCTGACCATTATGAACGCAGAAACCGCTATGTTCCGCGCCGAGAAGATAATGTAAGTTGATTTGATATTATAAGAACTAGCTCATGGCAGAATACGATGGAATACTCCAGTTTCGCAGTGTGGGGATCAGAAGGCTTCGAGATGCGGAAGAACTTCTCCAGCCGCCTACCATTGATCCATACTCTAGTGATGCGAACACACGTCATTTACGTACCGCAGTTTATCTAGCTGGGTACAGCATTGAGTGTGTACTGAAAGAATACATCATTTCGCGTACACCTCCCGCAATGACGCTTGATGAAGCCTTGCGAATACGAGCGGAAAAGGGATTATCTGTAATCAGTGTGAACAGTGCAGAAGGCCATAATTTATCTGCTTTGTTAAAACTGACCGATTTGGAGGCAAGTATTTTCTCTGAGAAAAAAGTTACAACGAATTGGCATATCTGCTTGGGTTGGAGGTCAACTTGGAGGTACGATCCTGATCCGCCGACACGACAAAATGCTGAAGCGTTCGTTGAAGCAACTCGCAATGTTTATCAGTGGATTAAGAACCGCGTATAAGCCAACTTTCGGAGGCAAGCAATGACAACAACGAATGTTGTAGATTTCGACGCAGTTGCGCTGCGCATTGAAAAAAAATTACGCGCCTTGTTTGGAGATAATACCGTTATTGATCTCACCCCCGGATTTGAGGGCCGAGTGCGTGTGAAAGTAATTTCCCCGCGTTTGAACGGAATGCCAAAAGGCGAACAGGGTAATGTAATTTGGGAGGCAATCAACGACGAGTTGGGTTCCTTCAAAGGAACTGTGTCCTATGTAGTAGCCTATGGCACAGACGAACTGTAGCCCATGACAGAGACGGAAAAATGTTACACCGTTTGGGATGTGTTGAAGCGTGAGTTGAAAGAAGACGAAGAATTTGTTTCTTACGTCATTCCATATAGCACGGATGAACTATAGCAGCAGGGATGTTTTTATGAGCAGGCTAGTTGGAATTGAAACGGAATATGGCATCGTGGTGGAGGGGCTGGGAGCCAACGACTGGATTGCGGAAAGCATTGCCGTCGTGCGCAGCCACCCCGGCGCGGCAGTCGGCGGCTGGAACTATCGGGGCGAAGACCCGCGCCGGGATATGCGCGGCTTTACCGTGCAGCACCTGTCCACCAATCCCGATGACGCGCAGTTCGACGCGCCCAATGCCCGCCCGATGAGCCGCGAGGAAGAGCGCAGTGACCGCGTATTGGCGAATGGCGCGCGCTTTTACAACGATCACGGCCACCCGGAATACGCCACGCCGGAATGTCGCCGCCTGCGCGATCTGGTGGCGCATGACAAAGCGGGCGAGCGCATCGTGTGGGCGGCGGCGCAAAAACGCGCGCATGAAAGTTCCCGCGCCGTCACCATGTACAAAAACAACACGGATTTTCACGGCGCGAGTTACGGAACGCACGAAGCCTACTTGATGCGCCGCGATGTGCCGACGGAAACGCTGATTGAATCGCTGCTGCCGTTTTTCGCCACGCGGCAAATTTATGCGGGAGCCGGCAAGTCGGGCGTGGAAAATGACAGCGCCAGTGACGGCAAAATCTTTCAGCTTTCGCAGCGCGCGGATTATTTCAGCGTGGAAGCCAGCGTGGATACGCTGCACAACCGCCCTTTGGTGAACACGCGGGATGAGCCACACGCCACGCCGCGCATGTACCGGCGTTTGCATGTGATTTGCGGCGACGCCAACATGAGCGAGTACGCCACTGCCCTGAAAATCGGCGCGACAAGCCTTGTCTTGAAACTGTTGGAGGAGGGGCTGAACGCGCCCGTCAAATTGGTAGACCCCATCAAGGCTGTGAAGCAAATTTCGCGCGACATTACGCTGAAGCAGACGGTGGAAAGGGTAGGAGCGCCACCCCTGACGGCAGTGGAAGTACAGAGGATTTATCTGGAAGAAGCGAAAAAGCGTTTTGCGGGACAGGATGAAGACATGGACTGGACTCTGGCGGAATGGACGGCGACACTGGACGCGCTGGAAACCGACCCGCTCAGTTGCGCCGACCGTCTGGATTGGGCCGCCAAGTACAAGCTGCTGAACGCTTTTCGGGAGGAAGAAGGGCTGGCGTGGAACGATCCGTACATGCAGAGCCTCGACCTCGCGTACCATGACGTTGACCCCGAAGCCGGTTTGTACTACGGGTTGGAGCAGGCCGGTGAAATGCGGCGGCTGGTGACGGATGCGCGGATTGACGCGGCTATGTCGTGCGCCCCCGGCGATACGCGCGCTTTTATTCGCGGCCTGTTCGCGGAGCGGTTCAGTCAAAGCGTCCGCAGCATCGGCTGGAACGGCGTCGCTTTCAAATATCAGGGCGAAGATATGCTCTTTGATATGAACTCGCTCGTAGAACCGAATGTACAATTGCTTAACGACGAGTTCGCCAACGTGCAAACGCTGGACGAAGCCGTCGCCGTCATCCGCCGCAATCCGAAAGCCGAATGGGTGTGAGGCTATACCGTTTTCTTCCCCTGCTCACAAGGGCAGGTTGACGCTGTAGGAAAAACGGAATACACTGTTGAACAGTAGATACCATTTACCATGTACGCTGACCCTCCTCGCCCCTCTTGTCCCTCTGCTGATGGACAGACAGATGCAAGGAAATTCATTAAGGAGCTACGACCATGATATTCACCGGAGAAGAGCGACGCCAGATGCCCACCGCGCCCGTTGACCCCCTGCGCAAAGAGGGAGACGGCGGCGGGCCGGGCAAACCCGATGTGAAGCGGCCCGATACGAGCGACCTGCTGAAGCGCATGAAGCGCGTAGACCCCGACGCCGCCCGCCGCTATCGTCAGCGCAGCGGACAGTGAAGGCAAGGTTTCAGGTTTCAGGTTTCAGGTATTCAGGAAATGCAGTGTCTATTCCTACATTTGATCAGAAACACAAGGGTGTGAACAGCGTATTCCCTTACCCCTGAAACCTGAAACCTGAAACCTTCCTCTATGGAGTGAGCAATGCAATTGACAGGAGATTTGTGGCGCGTTCTGGAGCAGAGCGGCCATCCGATTACGCGCCCGATGCAGGGGCAGGTTCCCCTCGGAACGATCTTCCCGGCGCGGCCTTATGACAGCCCGGCAGGGCAGGGCATAGGGCAGGGTACGGGCGTGGTGGATACGCACGGCACAACGGTGATTGCCGTGAAGTTCGACAAGGGCGTGATTAATGTGGGCGACAGGCGGGCAACCGCCAATTTCGCCATCATGTACGATCAGGCCGAAAAAGTGCTGCCGATTGACGATTATACCCTGCTGGCGATTTCCGGCTCGTTTGCGCGGGCAATGGAAGTGGTACGTTATTTGCGCACGAGCTTCAAGCTGTTCGAGCGCACGTATTTGCAGCAGATGAGTCTGGATGGCAAATTGGCGGAACTGGCGAAAGTGGTGCGGGCGGGTATTCCCGACGCGCTGCAAGGCATCGGCGGCTTTATCCCGATCTTAACCACGTTCGATCAGGAAAGCAGTCAGGGGCGTATTTTCTTTTACGACGGCATGGGCGCGCGATTTGAAAGCACGGAGTTCGGCGCGGCGGGCAGTGGCTCCACGCAGATACGCGGCGTGTTCGATTACATCGTGAAAACCAAAAAGCCGTTTCACGACATGAACCGCGAAGAAGCCCTGAAGGAAGCGCTGTACCTGCTCGACATTGCCGCCGATCTGGACGCCGCAACGGGCGGCTGGTCGAAAGTGCTGCCGCTTGCCAAAACCATTACGGCGGAAGGCATCGAAGACGTGAGCGAAGAGGAGTTGCGGGCAGTCGTGGCCGAGATAGACCGCGCGGGCGGCGAACGGATTGCGCCGAGGCCGTAAGTAAATCAGTGTTCAGGTGTTCGGTATTCAGGTATTCGGACACTCTCAGCTATAAACGAAAAATATGAGAGTGAAGTGAACTTTCCGGTTTGCGTAAGTAACTAAACGGATAACACCGCGCTTGTTTCGCATACAGCGCATGATATTTACTTGGAACTTGTGTGAACAGGAGAAAACCGATGCAAACCCAGATACCGCTGCTGCAAAATGTTCGCGTCGCCAGCCCGTGTGACGCCTCGTGGGAAGGCATGGAGGCCGTTGATGGCGAGCGCGTGAAGTTTTGCCTGCACTGCGCCAAAAACGTGTACAACCTGTCGGAAATGACGCAGGGGGAAGCGGAAGGTCTGCTGCGCAAGCATGAGGGCAAGCTGTGCGTTCGCTACTATCAACGCCGGGATGGAACCGTACTGACTCGGGATTGTCCCATAGGCGCGCAGGCGGTTCGCATGGCCCTTATTCGCCGCAGTACGGTAGCGGCAAGTTTGTTCGCTATGCTGTTCGGCGCAATGGCGGCAGTGACGTTGAGTGAAGTCCCGTTTGCAGGGCAGGGTAGTGTCAGCACCAACGCCCGTTCCGGTTGTCGGTGACGTATCGGTCACGCCGCTAGTGCCGACGCCAGAAGTTGTGCCGGAACCACATATAATGATGCAGGGAGTCTTCGCGCCAATACACACAATGGGTAAACCGGTTTTGTCTCCGCCGCCTCCGGCGCATGTCGAAATGGGCAAGATGAAAAAGCCCGCGTCACCGAAGCATTGGGCCACAGGCCAGATTTCGAGGCCGGAACAGAATGTAGAGCCTGCTCCGCCTTTCCCGGACAAACCATACGATCTTAACGATGCGTCGGCAAAGGATAATACCGATGAGGCTATCCTGAAGCCACGCACGGAAGAGTAAGCATCAAGCATTGAGCATTGAGTATTAAGTACAAAGCGTTGAGCATTGAGCGTTAAGACTATTTCTTGACGCTCAAAGCTCAACGCTCAACACTTCCAGGAACTTACGAATGTACACACCATTTGACATCAATGAAGCCATCGGGCATCGCAAGGATTACGTAGAAGAGCGGCTGCGGGCGGGCAGTCCCATTGTCGGGATGCGCTACGATAACGGATTGCTGCTGCTGACCGTGCGGCGGACGCAGCGCAAAGTGTTCGAGATTTACGACCGCCAGATGTTTTCAGGCATCGGCAAGCAGTCGGACATTGAAAATGTGCGGCTGGCGTCCATTCAGAACACGCACCAAGAGGGTTTTGAGCGCAGCCCGGACGATGTTTCCATACAGCGGCTTGTCGGCTTCGCTCTCAGCCCCTCGCTGAAAAAAGCGTTCGGCGATCCGATGTACGAGCCGGTTGTCATTCGCGCTCTGTTTGCGGAAATCGGACGGACGCCGGAAAAAGACACGTTCTTCGCGCTGAATTATGATGGCGAGTTCCAGTCGTATCATGAAGCGGCGGTTGTGGCGGGAACGCAGACGGCTGAAGACGCGATGCTGGAACGGATTGGCGAGAATACAGGCAGTTTATCGCGGGACGAGGCGCTGCGCCGCGCATTATCGGCATGGGCGATTGGAGCGCGGGAGTCGCTGCGTCGTCAAATCGGCAGCGGCAAAGAGGACGAGGAAGACAGTTACAATCCCCTGCGCGAACTGGACGAAGCCGAAGTGGAAAGCGTGTTCCTGCGCGACGAGCTGAAAAACGGAACCGTGGAAGTCGGCCTGCTGGAGCGCCGAACCAACCGCGAAGGCCGTTTCCGCCTGCTGTCCGGCAGCGATGTGGATTTGCTGACGCGGGAATATAGGTAGGAGGGAAGAGATATAAGATATAAGTAAAAGCCCCGGTTTGCTCAACCTTCTCGCCAGTAGTAAGAGACTGAGGGCAGCAGACACTAATATCTTATATCTTATATCTTATATCCTTACTTCCGCCTGCGACCAGACAACCAGCCGGCTCCGAGGAGCAGGGTCATGGCGAAGGCCAGGGTTCCGGGTTCCGGCGTGAGGGCAATTCCGGGCGGAGGCGACTGAGGAGTGATGGGAACCCCGGGAGTGCCTGGGGTTCCCGGCGTTTGGGGGGTTAAGGGAGTTACCGTGTTGATAGGCGCGGCAGCATTCAGGACGGGAACCGGGCCGGAACCGCCGCCGAAATGCACAAACGGCAGCAGCGCCAGAGGAGACAAGCCTGCCAGCCCGCTCAAACCCGAAGCGCCATGAACCCACTGATAGGGCGGCACCAGGGACTCGGTTTTGGCTTGGGCTGGTGTCAGAGAGGGCGGAACCAGAGGCAGTTCCGTGGGCGCCAGCACATTTTCCGCCAGTACAACGGAAATGACCGGGAGGGGAACGGACGGCGGCACAAAACCGCGATCCGGCGGCACGTTCCCGGTGAAGGAACTGCCTGGAAGCGGCTGCAGCAGCGATTCTCCGGGCGTGAAGTCAGGAACCGGAATGGCGGTGTACAATTCAGGCGAGACGCGCGAACGAATGGGATTGCCGCACACGCGGATAAGCAGGGGCGTACCGTCGGGCAGGCAGTAAACATACGTTCCCCGTTTCACGCGGCGGGGCTTGTAGACCAGTTTTTCGCCGGTGTTTTCTTTTGTGGAGACGTAGTGAACCTGCAGGACATGATCTTCGGTCAAGGGTTTCAGGCGCAATTGCGAAAAAGCCACAGGAACCATCTTGACAGGAAGGTGAAAGAGGCGCGCGTAGCGAACTGCTACTGTTGGGTCGGACTTCACCTGCTGCACAAGCGACGTGACACCCGGCGAGGGCTGGCGCAAAAACGCTCCCTGCGGCATGTGAGCGGAAGCCTGGGTGTGAGAGCTGGACTGCGCGACGGCCGGATGGCCGCAAATGCCGAGACACGCCACGACAAGGCTCAAAGTGGAGCCATAGCGAAGCAGGCGTATGAGAAGGGTAGTTTCGCCTATCAATGGATCATTCCTTATAAACTTCGTACTGCAAAGTGATGTGTTCAGGCTGACAGCCATCCAGGCATACTGCAAAGAAAAGATGGGCAGCCTGTACAAACAGAGGAGCGCAGGCATTTCGTCTGTACAGTTAAAGAGTATACAGGCAAAATGTTCGATTCAAACATGCAAATAATGCGCAAACCGGGATTGCAGAGAAAAACCAGTAGTTATTCGTAAGGAACAGTGTCACTGTCGTCCCAAACGATAGTGGAGCCAACAACAAACCAAAGCAATGATATAACATTAAACCCTATTTGCGGCGAGATTCGAACATCGCCAGTCCTGCAACGGATATTTTTTCAAAATATTTTGAAAATACCCTAAAGATTTTGAATTTTTGGACGAAGGAAGCAGAAATGGACAGACGTATCTTCGGGATAGAAACGGAATTCGGGTGCATGGTGCGCGACCCCTCTGTGGGCACGGCGGAAGAAGTCGTCGAGCAGGTGAAGGATCACGCCTTTTATGAGCGGAAGTTGGGCGTGATTGATCTCCATGCGCGCGATTATGCTTTTGAGCCGGCGCGGGCGGGCGGGTTTTTGAAAAACGGCGGCAGGCTGTACATAGATGCGGTCGGCAGCCATGAAGAGTACGCCACTGCGGAGTGTTGTGACTTGCTCGATCTGGTACGCCATGACCGGGCGGGGCGCGCGTTGCTGGCGCAACTGGTTGCCGAACTGGGGTTGGAAGAGGCCGTCAGTTTTCACAACAACAGCATTGACCACTTCGGCGGGCATACGTTCGGCTGCCATGAGAACTACCTCGTCCAAATTGAGGATCGGTTTTTCACGGACGCGCTTTCCTATCTGCTGCCGTTTTTGGTGACGCGGCAGATATTCGCGGGCATCGGGCGCGTGGGCGGGCATCGCCTGACCCGGCCTTCCAGCAAAAACAACATTATGACGCTGGGCGAACATGAGGTGGATTATGTATGGGTGTCGAACTTCTACGGCGTGGAAATTGATCCAAGCGTAGATTTTCAACTCAGCCAGCGCGCCGACCATATCGTAAAAACAATCAGTTCGCGGGTACGCTTCAACCGGGCGATTATCAACCCCAAGTGGGACAGCTATTACTCGTACAGCAACCTGCACCGCCTGCATATCCTGTTCGGTGAAAGCAACATGAGCGAGTTTGCCTGCCTGCTGAAAGTGGGCACGACAAGCCTGGTGCTGGACTTGATCGAAGAGGGCGCGGTTCCCCCTGATGTGGAAGTGGCCGACCCCTTGGAAACGCTGCGCTCGGTTTCGCGCGACCAGACAATGAAGTGGCCGGTGAAGATGCGCAACGGCAAAACGATTTCGGCCATAGATTTGCAGCGCCGCTATCTGGATGCGGCCAAACGGTATCTGCACCGCCGCGACCCGCAAACCGATATGGTATTGACCGAGTGGGAAACCATTCTCAATGATCTGGAGCGCGACCCGCTTTCCACGGCAGACCGCCTGGACTGGTCCGCCAAGAAAACGCTGTACCAACAATATATTGACGAGACCGGCGGCAGGTGGCAGGACGATGTGATGCAGTCGCTGGATTTGGAGTACCATAACATCAATCCGAACGAGGGGCT
Source organism: uncultured Chthonomonadaceae bacterium (assembly GCA_963835065.1). Taxonomy (GTDB): domain Bacteria; phylum Armatimonadota; class Chthonomonadetes; order Chthonomonadales; family Chthonomonadaceae; genus CAWFQB01. The sequence goes on from CAWIEK010000049.1 coordinate 41,318, forward strand.
GTTTTATGGCCTGGAGCAGTCGGGAGCCATGCGCCGCGTCGTGACAGACGAGCAGGTGGAAGAAGCGATCACCACGCCACCCGAAAACACGCGCGCGTTAGGACGCGGCCAAATCGTAGCGCAATTAATCAACAAGCCCGGTACGCGCTACGTCATAGATTGGGATGCGGTATACATCGAGCGCAACCGCCAGCTTGACCTGAAAAATCCGTTCCACACCTACGAGAAAGAGGCCGTCCGCTTCCTTCGCGGCGTGTAAAATTTCTTTACCTAGAATAAGGTTAGAATGAAATTCATGGATGAGAAGTCCGAAACCTGAAACTTGCGCGGGACGTATGGAAAAGGATAAAGAAGCCTCTCATGGCGATTCGATAAATGCGAATAGCACGGCGCGTTGCCATCGGGCTTACCTGGGGTTGGGTTCCAGTTTGGGCAATCGGCGCGAGCATTTGCAGGTTGCCCTTGATGGATTGACGGATCGGGAAGGAACCGTTCGCGCTGTGGTAGTGTCGCCGGTTTACGAGTCGCCGCATTTGGGATTACAGCCGGGAGATGAACAGCGCTACCCGGCGCATTTGAACTGCGTTGTGGCTGTGGAAACCACGTTGACGCCCGCCGCGCTGCTGCAATGGGTGCAGGAAATCGAAGCGCGGGGGCATCGGCAGCGAACGGAGCGCTGGGGGCCGCGCACCATTGACATTGATTTGCTGCTGTATGACGACCTGGTAATGCAAACGGATGAACTGACGATCCCGCATCCCGGCGTGAAGCAACGGGCGTTCGCGCTGAAGCCGTTGTTTGATCTGGTTCCCGATTTTGTATTCCCGGACGGACAACCGTTGCGGGAACTGCTTGCCTCTGAAACCATCTGTGCGCAGCCCATAGAGCGAGTGCCCATCCATGAACTTTTTATATGAAGCGGTAGACGAGCAGGGCTTGCCCGTGTTCGGCAAAATCGAAGCCCGAACGGAAGCGGACGCGCAGCGCGAATTGGCGCAGCGCGGTTTGAAACCGCAGTCGCTTGCGCCCTCGTCCGGGAACAGGGAACAGGGAACAGGGAACAGAAGGGAAGAAGACAGAAGCCAGAAGACAGGAGAGGAAACAGGGAACAGGGAACAGGGAACAGCAGCGCAATCCACAATCGGCAATCGAAAATCGGCAATCGACAATCCTAACACCCTCCCGTTTTCCGTTGCGGATCGGCTGAATACCAATCCGGCGATGCAGGAAGTGACGAGTATTGGGACGGTGGCTTCGGCTCCGCGTTCGGTGCGGATGTCGGTGGCGACGGCGAGCGCGCCAATTGCGCAGCAGCAGCCGAAAGTCGGGAACATCACGCTGGCGGGCAACGCGGCCAAAATGCAGGCGCGGGTGACGCAAAGCAAGGCCACGCCGCAGACCCGTCCGGGCGTAATGGCGCAGGCGTCGGAAACATCGGATTTGGGCGGCGTGAAGACGCGGGACATGATGTTCTTCTTTCGGCAGTTTGCCAGTTTGACCCATAGCGGCATCACGCTGTTCGGCGCATTGGAAAACCTGGCGGCGCGAACGCCCAATCCCAATCTGGCGCATACAGCGCGGGAAATGAGCGATGTGGCGCGCAGGGGCGGCATGATTTCCGACGTGATGAAGAAGTACCCGCGCATTTATCCCGAACACGTGACGGGCATGGTGCTGGCGGGCGAAACGGGCGGGTTTGTCGAGATTGCGCTGTCGGAGATCGCGGACGGGTACGACGCCAATATCAAGCTGTATCGGGGCGCGTGGATTCCCAAAACGATGGCGTTGCAGGCGTTCTTGATTTTGCCGTTCGTAATCCCGCTGTTTCCGATTTTATTTCGCAGTTTCGATTTTCAGGCCAATCTTGCCGCCTACTTGAAGGTGGTCACGTTTATCAGCCTGCCGATTAGTTTGGCACTGATTGGCTTGTTGATTTTCGCCGGCAGAAGGCTGCAGTTACCGCAGCATCGGCAACTGCGCGATAGCTGGTCTTTGAAAGTGCCCGCGCTGGGGAATTTACAGCGCGAAGTGGCGGTACGGAATTTCCTGCGAATGTTGCGCCGACTGTACCATGCAGGCGTCGCGCCGATTCATGCGTGGGAAGGCGCGATGAACACGGCAAGCAACGTGGTGATTCGGGATCAGCTTGCGCGTTCGTATGAACTGATGCAGTCGGGAGCCAGTCTGCCGGAAGCGTTTCAGGCGACGGGATTGTTTGCCGATCAGGTAGAGCAAATGGTGTTCACGGGGCAGCAATCGGGGCAGGTCGTGGAAATGCTGGATCAGGCGCAGGCGTATTATGAGGAGCGGGTGGAAGTCGCAACCGGCAAAGCAAAGTTTATGATGCTGCGCATGGGGATACTTGCGATGGTGATCCTGGGCGGCGGAGCCATGCTGTGGATGGTGAAGAGTTATTTCGGCGCCGTGTTCCACGTCGTGGATACGGAGTTCGGTCAGTAGAAGTAAAAACATTTGCTGGAGTTGGGAAGCAGGAGCCGGGACAAGGAAAAAGCGTATGCAGCAGTTTACCTATAGCGCGACGGACACAACGGGCAATGTGGTGGAGGGTACGGTTGCCGCCAACGACATGATGGTCGCCGCCGATCAGGTGCGCCGCATGGGGTATACTCCTGTTCGCGTGGAAGTCGCGGAAGGAGCGCTGTCCGGCGCGCGTCCGCTTACGGCTTTGGAGGGTAGGAGTCAGGGATCAGGGATCAGTGGTCAGGGTACGCAGTCAACCCTTGCTAATCCCAACACCGAATACCAACCACCAGCCACCAACCACCAGCCACCAACCATCCAACGCCCTGCCGTTCTGGATTTATCGCAGGTGTATGCCACGCCGGAGAATACGGCGAACACGCTGAACGCGCTGAACGCGCTTGTGGCTCCCACACTGACGAGCGGCGCGGAGTTGACGGCTCCAACGGGGCGCGTACTGGAACCCTGGGAGCGCAGCGTCACTGCCGGTGAAGTCGTGACGGGGCAGGAATTGACTTCGCCGCAAAACATAGCGGAAACAGTTCAGGCAACGGGAACGACAAACGCGCTGACGGCGAACGGGACGAACGCAACCGTGACTAACGCCAACGGCATGATGGCGACACCGCAACTGCAGGCGGGTGAGAGGGTACAGGGGCGCGCGGGCATTCAGATACCGTATGGCGCGGGCGTTGTGTATGACAAGAGTACGTGGCAGCGCTTTCTGGAACTGATTATTTACCCCATTCGTTCGGGTGTGGTCATCAAGGAACTCGCGCCGTATTTGCGGCAGTTTGCCACGCTGATTAATGCCGGTTTGCCCCTCTATCAATCCCTGGTCGCGCTGGAAAGCAACACGCCTAATGCCAAACTGAAGGAGATCACGCGGGAAGCGCAGCGGCAGGTACAGGCGGGCGGCAAATTCTCCGATGTAATGGCAGCGTACCCCTGGATTTTCCAGCCGATGCAGGTGGCGATGGTGCGGGCGGCGGAACACGGCGGGATGCTGGATCAAGTGCTGCGGCAGATCGCGGATTACGTGGAACATGAGATGGAAGTCCGGCGGCTGATCAGCCGGGAAACCCTGTACCCGAAAATCACGCTGTTTTGCGCCTTAATGATTTTGGGACGGCAGGGATTTGTCGGCGGGCTGCCGGCCATTTCGGGCCTGGTCCTGGGCGAGATGGGGCACGGCACGTATACCTTCTGGAACTATCTGGCGGATACCGCCGGGTTCGGGCTGACAATTGCCGTACCTATAATGGCGGCGGTGATTGCCTGCAAATTGTTCCTGTTCAATGTGCCGAGCATACGCGAAGGGTATGAAACCTTCAAAATGGCGATACCGGGATTGGGCAAGGTATCGCAGATGTTTGCCACCGCGCGGTTCGGGCGCACGTATGCGGCGTTGTCGCGGGGCGGGTTTCCGGTCGGTTCCGCGCTGCAAATATCGGGCGACGCCTGCGGCAACGCGCTGATGCGGCGGGCGGCATTGAGCGCGATACCGGACGCGGAGCGGGGCGGCCTGGTGTCCGATGCGCTGGCGCGAACCCGCGCGTTTCCGTCTATGGCGCTGGACATGCTGCGCACAGGCGAAACATCGGGCGCAACGGATCAGATGCTGGACCGCGTGGCCGACTTTTACGAGGCGGAAGGCAAGCAGAAAACGCATACGTATGCTATGATTTTAGGCACGGTGGTTTTCCTGATAGTCGCCTTCATGGTGGGCAACGCGATTATTCAGCAGTACGGCGCATTGGGCGCGCGCAGCACCACGCTGCCGGACGATGGACACGGCGAGTAGCTTGAACCCGATCTTCGGTATTCGGTATTCGGTATTCGGGCAGCCGGCGTTTTCATCAGCTGCTATGAGCGCAGTTCATCCTATCTTTTCCTGAAAATTGATGAAGATTAGCAGCTTGTGAGAGGCTGACAATGATCGCATTGTAAAGATGGAATGGTTAATCAACATAGATGAGCAGTTCTACCAAAGACTACTATGCCGTAATGGGCGTTAATGCGAAGGCGTCCGGGGACGAGATCAAGAAGCGTTACCGCGAACTCGCCCGGCGCTATCATCCCGACGTGAACCCGAAGCCGGACGCCGCGCAGAAGATCAAGGAGATCAACGAAGCCTACGGCGTCATTGGGGATACGGAACGTCGGGCTTCCTACGACGCCGAACGCATGTTTGAAGCGAAAACGGCTTCCGCTTCGGCTTCCACGCCCCGTCAAACGCCCCCTTCGCAGCCGCCGCGCCCCGCTCCCAACAATGGGAATGTAGGCGGTTCGCGCCCTTTTCGGCCAACCCCGCCGTCCAACCGCGCCGGCAATGCGTACAACCGTAACAACCCCAATGGCGCAAATTCCAACAGTAACAATGCGGATGCGGATTGGGACTCGCTGCTGTATGGGCGCAAGCACTCCGATACCAACGCGCGGACGGGTTCGGGCGCAGGAACCACGCGCCCCACCTCTGCCTACGCGGGGCAACAGGCGACAGCGGCCACTAACCGGGAACGGGTTGCCGCGCAGCGCAAAGCCACGGAGCGCGCGGCGGAAGTGGAGCGGCTTGTTGGAGAAGCGCAGCTTGCGTTCATCAATCGCCGGTACGCTGAATCGGAAGATTTTGCGCGGCAGGTGATCCGTTTGGATGGACGGAACGCAGTGGCGTATGAATTGCTGGGAGATGCCGCCCGTAAGCAGGGAAACACCGAGGGCGCGATACAGGCGTACTCGCTGGCAATACAACTGAACCCGCGCAACCATAACGCGCAGGCAAATTTAGACCGACTCTTGGGGGTGGGCGGCAAATCCGCGCCTCATGGCCCGACGCTTGCCCGAACGCCGCATGTGCCGCTATCGCAGCGATTGGGCAGCGATCTGGTTGTGAATGGGGCCGGGGCGGTTTGCCTCGTAGGACTAGGCGGCTGTTTGGGCGCAGTGTATATGTTTCCGGGAACCGGAATTGTGTTGGGCCTGTCGTTTAATCTGCTGATTGCGCTGATGGTTTGCGGCATATTGGGCGGCGTACTGCTGGCTTTGTATGGCGGGATGCGGCCCCAATCACAGGAACTGGCCGCGCGCAAGGATGGGCGCAGTCCCGTGCCCTTGCATGGCGTGCTTGGCCTGCTGGCGCTGGTATGGTTTTTCCTGTCGCTGCTGGCGTATCTTGTCGTCGGCATGACGCAGAACCGGGTGTCGGCGTCCGTGCTGCGCGCGTATGGGCTGACCCTGCTGTTAAATGTAACCTTTGTCATGCTGTATCATCCGGCGGAGTTGGCGCGGGAGGGCAATTTCAGCGTTCCCACAGCGGCGTTTGCGGGCAATCTCCTGTTTCCGGCGATATTGTTGGGCTGGAAGATCGGGGATACGCTGCGGTTGGGGCGTTACGGAGGGAACTGAATGGCGAACAATTTGGGCAAAGCCATTGATGTCGTGCCGTTGTTCGATCCACGCGAGGGCATGATTGTGCGCGCTCCGCTCGGCGAAGGCGCGGGCTGGTGGGCGGGCGCTCCGGGAGCCAGTTTCGACGCGGCGACGAACACCTTTTATCTTGTCTATCGCCTGCGACAGCCGCGCGAATTGGGGCGCGGCGTGGAATGTCGCATTGCGGCAAGCGATAACGGCGTGACATTCAAGGACATCTGGGCGCTGCCGAAAACGTCGCTTGCCGCCCTGTCGCTGGAGCGTTCGAGTTTATTGCGCGGTCTGGACGACAAATGGCGATTGTATCTGAGTTATGTCAGCGAGGAAGACCAGAAGTGGCGTATCAGCGTACTGGAAGCTGATGAGCCGGACGGGTTTGATCTAAGTCGCCTGCAGGTGGTGATGACGCCGGAAGATGTAGGCGCGGAAGGCGTGAAAGACCCGGCGGTAATGCTGATCGGGCGAATGTACTATATGCTGGCGAGTTACGCCACACGGGAAGGCGATCTGTCTGCTGAAGCGCAGCAGGGCAAACACGCGACGGGCGACATTTACAACACCGGCCTGACTCGTTCGCGGACAGGCGCGGCTATCAGCGGCGACGGACAGCATTTTCAATGGCTTGGAGATGTGTCACCCTTGTCCAATCCTCTTTCGGCTGTGTCCGGCGTTCGCAACGCCGAAATATCAACTGCGCCTGTATGGGATGCTTACTGCAAGCGGATTGGAAGCGTCGTGCCTTTAGATACGGGCGGTTATTTAGCCTTCTACGATGGCAGCGCGTCGGTATCCGAAAACTATGAAGAGAAAACGGGACTTGCGCACTCGTTTGACCTGCGGACGTTTTACTCCCTGTCGCCGCATACTCCCGCGCTTGTTTCGCCCCACGCAAGCGGCAGCCTGCGCTATATAGACGTGCTGCCGGTCGGACGCGAACTCTTCTATTATTATGAGATAGCGACCGAAGATGGCTCCCACGAACTGCGCGTCAGCGTTGTGGAACGGGATTGAGGCCAATCCCGTTCAAATAAAAATTCGTAGGGACACAACATGTTGTGTCCTCTCTGTGTAATTTATTGCGCCCTCTCCGTTGAGTATTGAAGGAGTTTTTGTATGTGGATGCGTTGCTTTGGGCTGTCGGCGTTGCTAACAAGTGTTTCGTTGGGCGTGGCTCGCGCCGATATGTCGGCGCAGGACATTCTCAAGAAAATGAAGGCTGTGTACGACGTAAAAACGTTTCAGGGCACGGTGACGGTGCGGCAGGCGGGAACAACCGACGAGAACAAGCCTTTCAACCAGAGCAGTGTTGAGGAAGTGATGTTCAAGCAGCCCGGTATGGTGTACATGAAGAATTCGGGGCCGGCGGTGGGCGGGACGCAAATCACGGTGTTCACGGGCAAAGAACAAATCATGTACAGTTCCGGGCGCAATCAGTACGTGAAGCAGCCCATGCCTCCTCTACCGCCGAATGCGCGTATGTCCGTACTGTCGCTGCTGGATGTTAATTTCGACGCGCAAAGTGGCAAGTTGCTGAGTTCCACAACAGTTGGCGGAAAAGCGGCGTATGTGATTCAGACGTTGCCGGCGGTAATGCCGCTTCCACCCGGCGCGGGAGCGCAGGAAAGAAAGCAACTGGAACAGTTGCGAAAGATGCTGGTTCCCTCGGAACTCGTGATTGACAAAAAGGATTTTCATCTGCTGCGCGTTACCCAAAAGCAGTCGGGCATGAACCTGACAAAAACGTTGGAACTTGACGCAGCAAACGTTTAATCCTGATTTACCCGACAACGTTTTCGTCTTCACGCCGCCATCGGGCGCGAAAATGGCAATGCGCGGAGCGCCCAACATACCGGGAGGTATTGTAAAGGGCGGCAGCGGAAACACAGGCAATCCGGGCGCGCGGGTCAGCAAGGGGAGCGGCAATCCGCTTCCGCCGCCTCATGCCAGTCCGGGCGGGCAGAAGCCGTAAGATTTTACTTTTAATTTCGCGGCGTGGAAATGAACGGAATTCAATTTGTCAGGTGCAGAAAATAAAGCGCGTATCTATATTGTTCGGCATGGCGTGACGGCGTGGAACCGCGAGATGCGGATGCAGGGGCATACGGATGTGGCCTTGCATGAGGACGGGAGGCAACAGGCGGCGCTGCTCGCGGTCCGGCTTGCAGGTTCGGCTTTTCCGCCCGAAGCGATTTATTCCAGTGACTTGAGCCGGGCGCGGGAAACGGCGGAAGCGATTGGCCGCGTGCTTGGCTTGGAAGTGCAGGCGAGCGAACAATTACGAGAAACGGGTCTGGGCGAGTGGGAAGGCTTGACGCGGGAGGAAATCGAAACGCGCGGCGATGCCGAACTGCTGGCGAATTATCTGCGCGACTCGCATACCTACCGTCCTCCCGGCAGCGAAACGCTCGAATCCGTGTGGGAACGCATGAACAGCGTGATGGAAACCATTCGGCGCGATCATCCCGGTGGCAACGTCGCGGTTGTCGGGCATGGCGGAAGTCTACGCGCCCTGCTGTGCGCCGCGCTGGACGCGCCGATTTCTTCCATGCGTCACTTATGGCTGGACAACGCTTCCTTGAGCATCATCGAGGAAACCGGCCCACTCGAACCCCGTCACCGCCGCGTGACGCTGGTGAATGATACGTCCCATCTAGGCATTAGGCATTAGGCATCTGGCATTAGGAACAACATCAAACCTGCCTGCTTATCTCTAATGCCTGATGCCTAATGCCTAATGCCTATGATTTCCGCTCTCTCCCCTCTAACTTACTTCCGCCGCAATTTAGGCAAAACGCTGCCGATGGCGTTTGTAATCGTGCTTTCCGTGATGATGGTGGCGAGCGTTGTCACCATTATTCGCAGCATTGACCTGACCGTGTTTACGCTGTATGGCTACAACCGCTTCTTGACCGGCCTGACGCCGCGCAACGCGCTGGTGATTGACGAGAAGCAGGTCGCCAGAGTGCGCAAACTGCCGGAATTGGGCGTGATGTACCCGACGCACTCGTATACGGTGCTGGTAAAAACCATCTTCGGCAAGATGCCGTTTCCCCTTTTTGGATTAGATGAGCCGGGACGCAATCTCATCTTGGAGCGGTGCAGCGTTCGCATTGCGAAGGGCCGGATGCCGATTGACGGACAGCCGGAAGCCGTGATTTCAGACGATGTAGCGCGCAACATGGGGCTGAAGATCGGCGACGTGATTTCCAAACCGGAATCGGAAGATGCGTATGCCCCGCAGCCGATCAAAGTGGTCGGCCTGCTGCACGGCCCGGTGTGGATCGGCCTGACCAACAAAGCGTTTGTGGACGCCAATTCGCCGTTTACGTTTGTCGGCTACCTCGCGTTCGCTCCCAGTGGGGATGAACAGGCGCAGCGGCGTCTCGATACTGCGATGGAAAAGATCGTAGACAAGAAACTGGCGCGGGTGTGGCGGTTCGCCGGGTTGGTGCGCGAAACGAGGAGTGCCCTGTCCAACCTGTACCTGATTTTGAACATCGTCACCACGCTGATTGTGTTCGCCATTGCGTTTGTGTGCGCTCTGCTGTCAAACATCTACTTCACGCAACGCCTGCCGGAAATCGCCACGCTGTCAGCCATCGGGTACGGGCGCGGGCAATTATTGCGGCGGGCGTTTGGAGAAACCGCGTTGCTGTGCGTGGTAGGATGGGTGCTTGGCGGCATCGTAACGGTCGGGCTGCTGTACGCGATCTATCTGGTGGCGCTGGAACCCAAAGGATTGCTTCTTAATCCGGTTGATCCAACCGCGTTTCTGTTCACCCTGCCGATGCCGTTTACCATTACCGCCTTTGCGATTGTCACCATCTGGCGTCGCCTGTCCCTGCTCGACCCCGTTTCGATTATTGAGCGGCGGGGGTAGGGAATTGACTATTTTCGATTTACGATTGACGATTTGCAGGAAGGAAAGACGATGGCTGAGTCCGTATCTGCGGCACTGGTGACTTTACAGGCGTATTTCGAGCAGGAAGATGCGGCGACAACAAAAAGCGAGTATTACGACGGAGTAGTTGTGGCAATGTCCGGCGCAACGCCTGCGCATGTCCGTATTACCACTAATTTGACGCGGCTGATGGGAAATCAATTGGAAGGACAACCCTGTGAACCATTCGACAGTGATATGCGGGTGTACGTGGAAGCTTGTAATGTCACGTTTTACCCCGATCAAACGGTCGTCTGTGGAACTCCTGACTTTGCAAATACGACTCTGGCAACGCTGCTCAATCCTGCCCTGATTATCGAAGCGCTTTCCGCCTCTACGGAGCGGATAGATCGAGGTTACAAATTCGATTGCTACCGAACGTTGCCCTCGCTTTCCATGTATGTGCTGATTGCGCAATTGGAGCCGCGTGTCGAAGTATTTACCCGGCAGGAAGATGGTTCGTGGCGGTACGAAGTTGCAAAGGGATTGGCGGCTGAAATCGCGCTGCCTGCCATTAACTGTGTGTTGCGTCTCGCAGAAGTGTATGCGCGTGTCGTGTTTTCACAGGAGGTTTGAGCAGGCAGGAAGCAACAAAGGAACTTATGAACAAACTACATGAACTCTGCACAATCTCACGTCAGTCAAGGGAATAAATTCACTCGCTACGCGGCGTACCGCCGAAGCGTCCTTCGGACGCAACTCTGTTTTGCCTGAAACTCCTGTCCGAAGGACAGTCCGCCGCAGGCGCGTAGCGAGGGAATTTATTCCACTTTGACCGTTGCGCATTGATTATGGCTTCTGGTGTGCTGCCTTCTTTTGGAAGTTCCAGATTACCATGTTAGAGTCACGCGCGCTTCCGTCGCTCATAAATTTTACATGTCCATCGAAGAACGCATAGTTTCCACCTTCGTTATGTCGCCCCGGTTTCGGCAGAATTTCTTTGCCTCCTGCCATATTCCAGATCGCTGCGTCACTCTCAAACAGGGTGATGAGTCTTTTCCCGTTCGTTGATTTCAGACAGTGGAAACGCCTGCAAGCGCTCGGTTCATCGCGTAACTGTAAGGAGAAGTTGCAGTGGGGCAGTGCCACAAGGGCGCGTCGGCATTGTCTTTGGTGTAAGTGCCGGTTTGTGTTGCCCATTGAGGCGCGGGCGGCAACTTTTCATCCCAATCCTGCGCGTACATGAGGATGCCGAGGCTAATTTGCTTCAGGTTGCTCTGGCATGAGGCTGTCGGCACTCTGTTTTGCGCTTGATCGAACAATACGCAGGACAACCATGCCGGCCATTCCAGTAAAAAAGACAAGAGCCGCGACAACACCAATCACTCCTGAAGACAGATGCCGTTGTCGATACTTTCTGTACTCGATAATGACGGTCCACACGAGTAAACCATTCACTATAAATGCCGCGCATAAGGCATCAATGTCATTGTACGACCCACTGGTATGACTCAGATAACTGGAGATAAGCATCCATTCCACGCCGAAAACAAATGCGAGGCCGAACAGTATTGCCAGAATGACGATTGGATTGGAAAGTCTTGGGCGTTTCATTGAGTTCTCCGAGTGTGCCTGCCTGGGTTGTATTCCCTTGTTCGTGATTGAACTGGAAATTCCTGCAAGAAGATGGCGCGTTTTGGCTGCATCCGTCTGCCTGATGCTGTCGTAATTGCAGGATTGACGTAAATAGCGGCAGAGGAATCACATGAAACGAGGAGCAACGGTTGTGAAAATCAAGCGGATGGGGCGAACGGGTCTGAAGGTATCGGAAGTTTGTCTGGGAACCATGACCTTCGGGATGCAGGCGGACGAGCCGACCGGGTTTGCCATCATGGACAGGGCGGCGGAAGCGGGCGTTAATTTCATTGATACGGCGGACGTTTACCCCGTTCCCGTCGCGCCCGATACCGTTGGGCGCACGGAAGAAATCGTTGGCAACTGGCTGCGAGGCAAGCGCGACAACTTTATTCTGGCGACGAAATGCCGGGGAACGATGGGGCCAAAAGCATGGGACAGTGGATTGTCGCGCAAGCACATCATGCAGGCGGTTGAAGATAGCCTGCGGCGCTTGCAGACGGACTATATTGACCTGTACCAGACCCATTCGCCGGATGCGGAAACGCCGATTGACGAGACATTGAGCGCATTGGATGATCTGGTGAAGCAAGGAAAGGTTCGCTACGTCGGCTGTTCCAATTACGGCGCGTGGGCGCTGGCAAAGGCGCTGTGGACGAGCGACAAATTGCATCTGGCGCGGTACGACTGCGTTCAGCCGCGCTACAATCTGCTGTTTCGGCAGATCGAGGACGAACTGCTGCCCCTGTGCCGTGACGAAGGCGTAGGAGTGATTGCGTACAACCCGCTTGCGGGCGGCTTTCTGACGGGCAAGTACCGCAAGAACGCGGACGCGCAGGAGGGAACGCGCTTCGACGTAATGCAGGGCCGCACCACGCTGTACCATGACCGCTACTGGCAGGAAGCGCAATTCGATGCGGTGGAACGCTTGAACACGTTCTTTGCAGAGCGCAACAAACCGCTGGCGCAGGTGGCGGTGGCATGGGTTTTGCAGCAGCCGGGCATTACATCCGCGATTGTCGGCGCAGAGTCGGCCTGACCAATTGGACGGCACATTGCCCGCTGTGGATTTGACGCTGGAAGCGGAAGAGATAGCCGCCTGTGATGAGGCATGGTACGCCCTGCCGCGCCCGCGCGATCCGAACATTGCTTTGCGCTGATGCAATGACAATGATTGGTGAACATCCGGCGACATTGCAACGTCATGCAGGGGAACATAAGCCTTGTTTCGCAACTGACACCCGAAACACGGTTGACACAAAATACTCTCATGAAGGGGAAGTGCCATGAGTACCATTGACCGCCGCAAGAAAATGATGCAGGGGATGATTTTAGGGGCGCTGTTGGGCGTTGGCCTGAGTTTTGGCAGCGCGAGCCGAGCGCAGGACAAAGACAAAGACACGGTGGAAGTCGGCAAAAAGTCGGACAGTCCCTCCGTATCCGGCGCGGACGCCAACGCCGACCACAAGTTTTTGATGATGGCCGCGCAGGGCAATCTGGCCGAGATACAAATGGCGCAATTGGCGAAGCAGAAAAGCCAGAACAACCAGATTCAAAACTACGCGCAGCGTCTTATTGAAGACCATACCACTGCCAACAATCAGGTGATGCAGATCGTGCACGAAGAAGGGGCTTGACGATGCCCAAAACGCCGCCTGCGGACGCGATGGCAATGATGAAGAAGATGAAAGGCATGTCGGGCGCGAAGTTTGAGCGCGCGTACATGCAGGATATGATCAAGGATCATACCAAAGACATTGCCGATTATACCAACGAGGCCAAGCATGGCTATGACGACGACATCAAACAGTATGCCGCCACAACACTGCCGACCCTGAAATCGCATCTGGATTTGGTGCAGACGCTGAGTAACCCGACGAAGAAAACCAACATGAAGGGTAACAAGTACAAGACCGGCAACACGAAGATGTAAGGATGAAGTTATTCCTCTTCAAATCAAAAGCCCCTGCAATGCTTTCAGCGTTGCAGGGGCCTTCTGCTTGTATACTAATGGCGCGTGAAAAGTTCGTGTTGTAGGGGCTTGATTCATCAAGCCCGCTTGTCTTGATTCATCAAGCCCGCTTGTCTTGATTCATCAAGCCCGCTTGTCTTAATTCATCAAGCCCGCTTGCGGGAATATCAAACTTCTGATGCGCCGTTAGTATAAATGGAAGCGCGTAGACAAAGGAACAGAAAAAAATATCAAAATAACGCGGAAAAAGCGAACCTTTTGCCCTGATGCCATTGTCTAACAATGGTACAACCGTCTACTATACAGACGGGAAGACTGAACGTTGGTAGTTCCTATCAACTATCAACTATCAACTAAGACAAAAGGGAGGTGCCAGTCCTATGTTTCACCCCTCCCGTTCGCCCTGACGCTTCTGAGGCCACGACGCCTCTCTCCTACAATTTGACACAACGAGACATCGGGCTGGAAGCGCTGTATTGCCAAGATTTCGACGATCTCTCTACATACCCTTTTTTCTACCTCCGCTTTTCATCCTTCATCCTTCATCCTTTGCTTGTAGTTCGCGGAGGGTGGAGAGTTCGGGTACGTCGCGTCCGACCAGCACATCAAGGGTCCAGTCCATTAAGATGCGGAAACGCTGGCCTAATCCGGGCATTTTCGCCAGATAAATCGCGCGCCACATTGCCCACGCGGTGATGCCGGAAAAGGATACGCCGTACACTTGGGCAACCCCGCTGCGCTTGCCGACAATCGCCAGTTCTCCGATGGGCGTATACTCAAACGGCTGTGGCTCTTCGCCGCGCATTACCGCGACGATGTTACGGGCAGCCTGTGCGCCTTCGCGCTGCGCGTTTTGCGCGGTTGGCGCATACGTTTTGTCAGAGTTCGGCATGGGGATTTCCGCGCAATCCCCCACCGCCCACACGCCGGAAAGACCGGGAACCATGCAGCAGGCGTCCGCGACAAGCCCCTTGTGCTTGCCGACTTGCGCGCCGAGTGACTCCACAATCGGGCTGGGCGTAACGCCCCCCGCCCAAATCAGGGTTTGCGTTTCAATTCGCTCCCCATCCTTGAAGGTAATCCAGCCATCCCCGGCTTCGGCAAGCGTGGCGTTCAGGCGAACTTCCACGCCCCGCTCTTCTAGTTTGTGCTGCGCGTATGCGGCCAGATTGACGGCAGAGAGTTCCATCATCAGGCGGTCTTCCGCTTCAAACAGCAGCATCCGTACATCTTCCTGTTTGAGTTGTGGGTAATCGGGCAGATGGTCGCGTACCAGATCGTTGATGGCGGCAATGGTTTCCACGCCCGTATACCCGCCGCCACCCACAACAATAGTCAGCAGGGCGCGGCGCAGGCCAGGGTTGGTTTCCACATTGGCGCGTTCCAGAACGGACAGGACGCGCTTGCGAATGGCGGCGGCTTCTTCCAGCGTTTTGTTGGTCAGGCTGTGTTCTTTCAGGCCGGGAATGTCGTAATAGTGGGGCACGGAGCCGACAGCGACAACCAGATGGTCGTAAGGCAGAACCGGATTGTTCTGCGGCAGATTGCTTTGCGCATCACCCACAGCAAGCCGGACAGTTTTGAAAGCGGTGTCAATGGCTTCTATGCGTCCCTGAATAAATTCGATACGCGGCGACATATCCCGTAAGGGGCGTACAATATGGTGCGTGTCTATCTGCCCGCCCGCCACTTCCGTCAGCATCGGCGTGAAGAGCGAATAATTGCTCTGGTCTACAAGCGTTATTCTGGCGTCTTCAGGGTTGGGAAGCAGAGCGGCAAGCTGATCCGCAACATTCGTGCCCGCAAAACCGCCGCCAAGAATAACGATGTTCTGGTTCCGCTTCAAATTTTGATTGCGTTGTTGAAGGTCGGCGCGTTTCCACAGAGTGTAGGCGGCATACGCGCCCGCCGCGCTCACTCCGGCAATGGCGAATTTAGCCGCTAAAGGCATTTTGCCACGCGCATTATTTTTACTCATGATGCTCTCCGGGAAAAGAAATCCGCCATAATATTAAGAGGCTGCCTCTTCTTCGCTGCCGTGAATAAGCCAGGGTTCTGTGGGCATGCTCAGGCTGAAGCTTCCGGTGGGGAGGAGGCCGCGCCAATTTTGTATCATCTCGCGGTAGGCTGTACCGACAGGCCGGATTTTTCGATCCAGATCGTACAGGCCGACCGGGTTCACTCGGCCTGCATCTTCGCGCAGCGCGGTGTCCCAATCCATTTGATCGGTCAGGCTGTACCAGGTGAAGCCAATAATAGGTACGCCATCTTGACGCAGCCGAAACAGATTGGCCCACTGCTTGTACAGCCAGTCCGGGGCGGCGTCTGAATCGGCAAGATTGGTTTCCGTGTGCATGACGGGCAGGCGATAGCGGGAAAAATACTGGTGCGTAATGACGTAGTAGCCGAAAATCTCGCCTGCCGCCGACCAGGTTCCATCCTGATGCACCAGATGCTCATTCGTGACATAATAGTCGTTGCCCATCACGCAGCTTGCTTTCACATGGTAGCGGCCAAACCAGGCGTACTCGTCGCGTGTCCAGCCGTGATCCAGCAGGTACTCGTACATGGTGACGTTGAGCGGATAGCCATACGTGAGGTCAAGGGAAAGAAAGCGTTTCTCGTTCAGCACTTTGCACATATACAGGCAATCCGGGTGTTCGGGATGAAAATACTCGGAGGATTCGCTTTGTATGAAAATGGCGTCGCGCCGCACTTCCAGAATGGCGCGCATGGCAAGCACGTTTGCCATACACAGATGTTTGAGAGCGCGGCAGAAATCGCGGTCACTGGACAGGCGCTCATTCCACCAGCCATACTGCGCCGAAAACATCGCCGCAATAAAAATCTCATTAACGGGCGTATAGTACCGGATCCAGGGAAACCGCTGCGCGAAAGCGCGGGCGTACTCCGCGAACAATTCCGGCCAGTCGGGATTTTGAAAATTGCCGATCCAATCCGGGACACCGAAGTGGCACAAATCCACAATAGGCGTGATGCGTCTTTGTTTCAGCGAGTTGAAGGTTTCGTCGGCAAAACTCCAATCGTAGCGGCCTTGCCCCAGGTGCGTGGTATGAATGGGCGGGCCATAGCGCAGGTAATGAATCTGCATGTCCGCCAGAAGCTGAAAATCATCCTTCCATCGCTTATAATGACCGCATTTTTCCATTTCATCCACGCGCCGGGTGGTTCCATCGGGAAGTTGAATGATTGGATTACTGTTCTCAATGCCCGTTGCAAACATAAACTGCGACATGCCGCGCTCCGAATACCGGTTAAGTGTGAAAAGCGCATTCAGAAAGTGAAAAGAGTGTTCCTCTCCTCTCTTAATGCTACGCTTGTCCTTTAACGCTTACGTGATTGGCGCGAGAATGTCAGCAGGGGATGATGCAATAGGAGGTATTCAGGTGTTCGGGTATTCAGGTGTTCAGGTGTTCGGTATTCGGTATTGGGATACAGGTAATTGGTGGGTGGAGGTTGAGGGTGGATGTGAAAAGCGGCGCGGATGTGTTTCTGCAACGCATCCGTGCCGCTTAAAAGGGCAGCCCCTGCTTCCTACGTTCATGGCGGGAGAACCGGTGAGCAACGCCTATCGAGGAGACGCGGGAGGACAGAGGTATGTTCCCAAAATATGACTAATTATGTAGGAAAGGAATATGGCATAGAGGAATTGGTTCAGGCGGCCTGCGCGTTTTGATAGGGCGGTTCGCTGTTTTGCTCCGAAAGCATGTCCAGAAAGGACGTGATAATACGAGGATCGAAATGCTGCCCGGCCTGCTCCTGTAGATACGCCTGCACCTGATGTTCCGGCCAGCCGGCGCGGTAGGGACGATTGGAGCGCAGGGCGTCCCAAACATCCACGACAGCAAACAAGCGGGCGGCAAGCGGAATGTTTTCGCCGCTCAAGCCGTGCGGATAGCCCGTGCCGTTCCATTTTTCATGGTGGCAGTGGGGGATGTTAAGCGCCCGCTGTAAGAAGGCGATGGGGCAAAGCATCTCGTAAGCGAGAGAGGGATGCTTGCGCATGATCTCCCATTCCGCATCATCAAGCGGCCCCGGCTTGCGCAGGATGCTGTCGGGGATGCCCATTTTGCCAATGTCGTGAAGCAGCGCCCCCCACCGAATATAGGTCAGTTCGGTTTCATCCAGTCCCATGCGCCGCGCCAGTTTCAGGGTCATCTCAGTGACGCGCTCACTGTGCCCTTCCGTTTCCTTATCCCGCAAGTCCAGAATTTGTGACCATCCCTGAATAGTGGCGTCGTACACTTTGCGTAGCGTGTCGTCCAGAGAGGAGGCGCTGGTGAGAGGAACCGTCAGGCGCAGGTCCGCTTCTTCCTGTTCAAGCGCTTCGTCCTCGGCGTGGCTGATGCAGTTTCGGCCTCGCATTTTGGCGCGGTACAGGCATTTATCCGTCAAAGCAATCAGTTCTGAAGCGGATTGTATCTGGTCATTAATGGTTGCCACGCCAAAACTCGCGGTGACGGGGCGTTCGGGCCAATACGCGGTTTGGATAGCGACACGGAAGCGCTCGGCAGCTTCGCGCGCTCCCTTCGCGTCGGTTTCCGGCAGAATGGCAACAAATTCTTCGCCCCCGTAGCGGGCGAGAAAATCCGTAGTTCGCGCCGTGCTTTGAAAGATGGCGGCCACGCGCTTCAAGACAACATCCCCGGCGGGATGCCCGAACGTATCATTGTACTGCTTGAATTTGTCCACATCCAGCAGGACGACGGAAAGCGGCGTATGGTAGCGCTTGCTGCGCTCGAACTCGCTGCTCAATTGCTCCTGAAACGCGCGGTGGTTTTTGAGTTCGGTCAGGCCATCCATGGTAACCTGCGTTTGCAGCAGCATGTTGGCCTGATACAATTTGGAATTAGCGGCGGCAAGTTCCACGCGCTGCGCTTCCATTTCCACATACGCCTCATTGACATGCGTGATTTGAAGCTCGATTTGCTCCTGAAACCACGTACGCTCCGTTATATCGGTATGTGAGCCGGCCAGATGATACGGCTTGCCATCGGCATCGCGCTGCACGGCTCCCCGCGCCAGAATCCAGCGATAGGTTTGATCTTTGTGACGCAGCCGATATTCAACATAGAAGTTGGTTTCCTGAGTCTGCAAATACTGCTGAATGGTTTCAAACACGCGCTGCCGATCTTCGGGATGGATGTGTTCCGTCCAAGCCTCTACCGCATTGGGAAATTCATCGTCTTCGTAGCCGAGGATGCTTTTCCAGCGCGCAGACAGGTAGCACGTATTAGTGCGCAGGTTCCAATCCCATAAGCCATCCTGCGATCCCTGCATTGCCAGGCGATAGCGCTCTTCCGTAGCGTGGAGTGCCGCTTCCGCCAGTCGGCGGCGCGTAAGTTCGGCCTGCCACCGATGCGCAGCGGGAGGTATTCGCTTTTGGAACACGGAAGGCGTCATGGAAATGGTGATCCTTTTTTATGCTTGTTCAAATTATTTGCAGGCGGGCGTACTTATATGTTCGGCGTGAAGGCTAAGGATTTGGAGAGAATGAAACGGGTGAACGTAAAAATGCGCCAATGGGAATAGATTTCCCATTGGCGCAATAGCATACAGAACATCCTCTTAAACGTCGTGGGTATCCCTGTCTGCGCTTTTGGAGAACAGGTAGGCGTCGCCGATGTACTTCATCGCTACGCGGCCTACCTTTGGGTTGACACGCTCCACAACCGGCTTCACCACCACGCCTTCGCGGATGTGATTATCATCCAGCGTGGTGCTGCCTTCCGACAGCGCCTTGATGGTGTTCAGGTCGAAAGGGCCGCGATACAGCAGGGGCACGGTTGCAACGCCGTGTCGGGCGCAAAGAGTGGCAAACTCGTCCGCGTCCAGGTACTTGCCGTCCACAAGCAGATCGAAGGCGCGAAAGCCCAGCGTTCCCCGGCAGCCGTAATGCAGGTCTTGAATTTTCGAGCCGAACACTTCGCCGAACAAAATCACCTGCCGATGTTCCGCTCCCAATTCTTCCAGCAGGGCGCGAACCGGCGGCTGCGAAAGCGGGAACCAGTATGTGCTGTTTGCCCACTGCTCCGTTTCTTCGGGCGGCTTGCGCCGAACGCTCATGGAACCGGCCATCCATTCCCCTTCAATCAAAGCAACCCGGCAATTCGTTCCATGGAGCTTCTCGGTAACTGCCACTTCTTCGCCCTCGGTCAACACGTCCGGGAAGTTGCGCAGATTTTCAATGTCGGTGTATTCCACGAGCAGGGGATGCGGCGGCAGGGCATCTCCGGCAGTTGGCTTGAGCGGCGGGATGTACTTGGTGATGCCATAATAGGCTTTCACATCCTCGCCTTCCGCCCATTTGGGATTTTCCACGTCAATCAGGACGCCAAAGGACGGTTCGCCACGCAATCGGGCGCAACGGACGCGGCCTGCGGGCGGAACGGGCGCATCCGGCCCGGTTCGCACCGAAAGGTATTTGGTAATGCCCCACCGGTCGGCGTGTTCCAGCGGAATCATGCTGTCAATGGGAATATACGTGACGAGGCTGCCGGCATGGTACTTGCCTTTGGGAACCACGCACTGCCAGCCCTTGATCTGACTCAACTCCAGCGCGTCCGCGTTGGCATGTGGCAGGACGCGCTCGATTTTGCATACTTCGACAATGCACTCAGACATGAATGTAGCCCTCTTCCCAGATCGTAATATGAGAGTGGAGGGAATCGAACCCCCTTGCTTTCGCCACAAGGTTACAGCTTGCTGCCCGACCATTTAGGCTTCACTCTCAAAATTCAGGTATTCGGGTGTTCAGGTGTTCAGAATAATATGACAGTAATACGTTTGCTGCTGCGCAACTAGACTTGCAGTTTAGCTCCTGAATACCCGAACACCTGAACACCCGAATACCTGAATGTATGGAAGCGGTCGGAATCGAACCGACAACACGTACTTTGCAAAAGTACATCGCTGACCCTTAGGACATGCGCTCCCGTATAGTTTGTTGATTACGTGACACTTCCTGAATGCAAAAATACAGCCCGGCCTGAGTTTCCAGACCGGGATGTGCATTGTCGTCATGGAAGAGACGATTCCGCGTTAAGACGGTGCTGGAAGGCACAACGGTAATGTATATCCGGCGGCATACGCATAGCCGACGGCTTGCGCGTAAGCATAGCCGGTGCAGGCGAGATATGCGGTTGTGGCCGGTGTGGTGTTCATGCTGCTCTTGCTTTTCAAAAGTTTGTCAAAAGTGATGATTACGTTGAAGCCGCTTGTAAAATGCGTTTACATCCTTTGCGCGCGTTCATATCCCTTGACAGCAGGTTGCCGCCCAAAGTTGCGTTGCCGCGAAAATTATTTCAGATGCGCTGACATTTTCCCATCCCGTCTTTGCTGCGTCAATGCTCTTCACGTTTTTCCTGCTTTCCGGGCGCGTACTCTGGTATAATGAACGAAAATCTCCATTTGCCATCAACAATACATCCTGAATACATCCTGCCGTTCGCGTAATTTCCTGCCGACCTCGCGCCATACTGCCGAAAATAACAATGTTCCTCAATGCAACGCCTCCGCAGCCGACGCGCAAGGCGAGAAAACCCTGATGAAAGAAGTACCCATGAACAGGAACACTGTTGCGCCACTGGAGGCGCTGTTCCAAAAACGAAGCGAGATGGGAGAGCGCGTGATGGCTTTGGATTGGTCTCATACGCCTTTGGGACCGATAGAAGGCTGGCCGCAGAGCCTGCGCATGGCTGTCGGAATCTGCCTCAACAGCCGCTTTCCCATGTTCGTCTGGTGGGGACCCGAACTCATTAACATCCACAACGATGCGTATGCTCCCATTTTGGGACTGCGGCACCCGGCTGCGCTTGGTATGCCTGCGCGGGAAATCTGGGCCGAACTCTGGCCCGTGATTGGAGCCGAGGTAGACGCGGTGATTCGGCGCGGCGAGGCGGTGTCCCATGAACGGGTGCGCCTGGTGCTGGAGCGTAACGGCTACCCGGAGGAGACGTACTTTACGTACTCGCATAGCCCTATCCCCGACGAGCAGGGTGGGATTGGCGGATTGTTCCAGGTTTGTACGGACGAAACCGCGCAGGTACTCGCCGAACGGGAGCGAGACCGCATGGCCGCGCAACGGCAACTGGCGCTGGACGCGGCGGATATGGGCTGGTGGCACTATGACCCGAACACCAGAGTCGCAGCCTGGGATGACCGTTACAAGGAAATTTTTGGCGTCACGGGCTATCAGCGTCCGAATGATGAAATTCTCGCTCGTATTCACCCGGACGACCTGCCGGGCGTCTGGGCGAAAGTGGAGGCGGCGCTGAACCCGCTTGACCCCCAGCCTTATGCGACCGAGTACCGCATCTTCCGTGATGCGGGGAATGTGCGTTGGATTGAGGCGCGGGGAGTCGCCATGTTTGAAGGCGAGGGCGCGGCGCGGCAGGCGACGAGTTTTGTGGGCACGGTAGCCGACATCACGGAACGCAAGCGCGCCGCAGACGCCTTGCTCGCGCGTTCGCAGGAGATTGCGAACCTCAATGCGCGACTCACGCGGGCGATGAAAGAAACGCATCACCGCGTCAAAAATAACCTGCAAGTGATTGCGGCCATGATCGAAATGCAGGTGCTGGAACACCAAAACGATCAAACCGTTCCTATCGCGGAGTTTGTTCGGCTGAAAGCGCATGTGCATACGCTGGCGATTGTGCATGACCTGCTGACCAAGAGCGTGAAGGAAGAGGAAGACGCGCAGCGAGTTTCGGCCAGAGCCGTATTGGAGAAATTGTTACCCATGCTGCAGCGCACCGCCTGGCAGCAGAATGTGCGCTACACGGTAGATGAGGCGTATCTCACTTCCAAGCAGTGTATTGCCCTGTCGCTCGTACTCAATGAATTGGTTTCCAATGCCTTGAAGCATGGCAGGAAGGAGGCAGAAGTGTTCTTTAAGGTGGACGGCCAAAACGCAAGCCTGTCCGTATCCGACGATGGGCTTGGCTTTCCCGATGGCTTTGATCCGAACAAGGCCGCGAATACCGGGCTGGAACTTGTTGGCAGCCTCGTCCGCACCGACCTACAGGGAACCCTCGTCTACGGCAACCAACCGCAGGGCGGCGGGCAGGTCAGCGTCGTGTTTCCTTTGCCGCCGGACGAAGCATGAGCGTCCAAGCCGTTGATGGTGGATAGTTCGCGCCGTCATGCCACAAGTTTCACCAACCTACCATAAGTTTCACCGACATTAATCGCGCGCAAACCGATCCGAAAACCTCCCGCCGAAATTTCGGCGGGAGGTTGTTCTTTACCGTATCAGGCGAACAAAAGGGCCTGTACGCGGTTAATTGACCTTGTAAAAGGTCGAATAATGGTCGCCGGTGTAGTAGACTACGCCGTTTTTGCCGATGATAAGCCGCTGCGGGCCGGGAAAGGGAAAGCCGCTCATTACATGGACGAACTCGCGGTAGTATTGACTGTCGCTGGAATGGGGCAGATGGCCTTCGCTGTTGGTGAAAATGCCGCCATCGTCTTTTTCGTTCACTTTTTCTGCGGCGCGGATGCGGGTCAGCGTCGGATTCACGTCCATTTTGCCGGTGTAGATCACCTGTCCGAAGTTGACAACCTTGACGTTCGGGAGTATGGGCACGGAACCATGCACGGCCCCGATTTGCGGCTGGCCGAAGTTGGCAACGTGGGTGTAGGACTGCGCGAAAGCAATGGTCAGCAGGCCAAAAAGCAGGGCGAGAACAACGAGCGGGAGCGAATAAAGACGTTTCTGCATGGTGTTTTCTTTCTTGAGGCGGGTGTTGTACAGGCTTCGTCTATGAGATATATTGGCAGGGCACAGTGAGGCTGCAAGTATCAGCAAAGGCATACCAGCTTGAATGGTCGGGCGTCCGGTGGCTCCTGCCAGCGTTCGGCGGCGTATCCGGCGATGCGGCATAGATCGGCGTACACAGCGGGTTGCGAAGCGCGAAACGTTTGCGCGGCGGTCAGAATGCAGACATAGCCATCGGCGGGCAGCCAACGCATATTGGAAAGACATTCGAGCGCCGCGTCCCAATTATGGCCGAAGTAGCCGGGAAACGCGAAAGCGTCTGCAAGCGCATTGAGTAAGTCAGCCTTGCCCGACAGGGTTTCGCCGTGTACGGCCCGCGCCGCGATTTGCTGCAAGGTCAACTGCGCGAGGAGCGCCGTTGTTTCCTCCTCTGACAACTCCGCTTCCAGAATGACGGGCGCTGTGAGATCGCGACATTGCTGAACCAGCATTTCGACGGTTTGTTTCGGCATGGCGGCACGGCCTTCCTGTTGGCTGTGGCAAACTGCGCTGAGGTTGTTGCAGGACCATGACAGCCGCACCGGCAGCATACACAATTGATCAGCAAACTGCAACCTCGTAAGTGTACCAGTGCAGCGGATTCGGTGTCAACGTTCCGCGCATTAATTTTCTGTTAAGGTTCGGCACGAGAACTCCTTCCGGCAGGAACATCGGAACTGGATAAAAGCCTACCCGGAGGAAAAGGCTTGCGACATGAATTAGAAAAATGGGACAACTCGCCTGTGACTGATGTATACTGTAGAGAAATTGATGGAATTATGCGGTGTTGGAGAGGGGATGTAGAATGACAATCTCGAACTATTTAGCGCGTGTAGATGAGCGGGGAGCATTGACGATTCCGAAAGAGGCGCAAGAAGCGCTAAATCTTCGTCAGGGTGAGGAAGTACGGATCAGTATTGACCGTACTCCGAGTACGTCCATTGCGCCGAACGAAAAGATGCTTTCCATTTTGCAGGATATTCGGGAGCGCCACAAGCACAGGCCCTATACGGATGCCTCCGATACCGACTGCCTACTGCGTGACGCCCGATCAGGAGCCATGTACAACAATGAGCGCGCCAAGTAATCCACCGTCCCTGCCCGACGCAGTAGTTGTTGATGCCAGCGTCGTTATTGCGATTTGCGCAAAGGAAGCCGGACGTGAGGCGATTGCTCTGGCAGAACTGAGCTATTACTCAAGTCAGGGTTATGAATTCTACGCGCCGGGCGTCGTAGTGTCTGAGGCGCTTTATGTTCTTTGTGGCAAAGAGCAAAATGGAACACTGTCGGCAGCCGACTATGCGCTTGCTATTCTGGAACTGGAAAGCCTTTCGACTGGTTTCTTGCCGCCACCGCAGGGAGAGGGAGCGCTGGTTGTCCGCTCTGCGGGGATACGAGCCGGATACGGGTGCAGCCGCTCTGCCGACAGCATTTATATCGCGCTGGCGGAGGCGTTGACGCTGGAAAGACCAACGGTGTTATTGACATTCGATCAAGGAATTCCAAATCATGTGACCGCGAATGCGCCAACGGTTGTCGTGAAGGTTCTTACCGTTTAATTTTCTGTGACCACAATCCAGCCGCTTTGCTATACTGGCAGCAACCTTACTTTGACAGGAAGAAGGCCATGAACGCACATGAGGAAGCAAGGGAGCGTTTGCTCGACCTTGTGTTGGGCGCTGTAGCGCTTGATGAAATAGAGGCAGCACGGCAGGCGCTTCGGGATTGGATAAAAGCCTACCCGGAGGAGGAGGGGTTACGTGATGGCTTTGAGCAGTTGTCGCTAATGGAGGATGCCGCCCATGAGCAAGAGGCGCAACGCCGTCAGCAAAAAGAAAAAGCCGCTTGAAACTTTGGGCTGTACGCAAAGGGGGCATAGTTCACTCAGTAACATTTGGTATTATAACCACCTGCTGCAACTTCATCTTCTACAGACTTTTTCATGGTACCCGGCAGCAATAGGTTCCATGTTGCCGCTTGTTTCTTTCGTCTGAAATTATTTTGCGATGTTTGACAAAAATGTTGTCCAGTCACTTGCATTGACGTTTTTGAATAGGGTATTCTTCAACTAAGGAAGTCGTGTTTTCATCCTGAGTTGGTGGAAGAAACCTTCAAAATGCGTTTGTCAATACTAACAAGCACCATTCTAATGACCTTCTGCATTTTTCTGGTCATAATGCCTGCTCACGCGGATGAATTCAACTTCACCTATAGCTTTTTACCGGCTCCGGGAGCGCCAACGCCTGTTTCGGCAAGCGGCCTTTTGACGACTACTCCCCTGGATACATCAACGAACATCTTTACCATTACGGGTATTAGCGGCACAAGGTTGTTTGAGGGCGTCACGCAAAATATCACCGGGCTTCTTCCGCCTGGCTCCTACGGCGATAACGACAACGTGCTGTTTCCTCAGAATCCGTTTTTGACCGGCAACGGCTTCTCCTATACTGTAGACGGGGTGGGTAACTCCGGTTCAGCCGTGAACGTGTTTTACGATGCGTTTCTGGGTGGCTACACAGAAAATGGCGATACCATCGGCGTAGGAACTTTCACTGTTACTCCCGCTGACGCCATTCCCAAATCACACTATAATTTCTTTGTTTTGATTGGTTTAACCGCTGTAAGCCTGTTCTATCGCAGACGTACTGTTAAGCCTCAACATTTATGCGGTTAGAATACGTGAAATTCAATTCCTCTTTTTCGTTCGTTCGCGCTTAGGCGCCTTTCCGTGTGGTTAAGAGTTTGGAAAGGAACACTGCTGTTATGCTCCGCCGTCTAGCCTTTCTCCTGTTTTTTCTGCTTGTCTGTATTTCTATCGGAAGCAGTCGTGCTTTCAGCTGGTCGTATCTGGTATCAATACAACGCCTACGGCAACTGGCGATTTCATCTTTCAAACTTTGAAGATAGCATCGCTAATTTAGAAGCGGATGCTATTGCCAATTTTGAAGTCAATGTTACGGGAAGAACCGCAAGCGTCAACGTGACCATTTTGGGCAACTATGGAATTCCCAATGGGGATGTCTTCATCAGGCTTGATGTAATTCTTGCCGGAACAAACGGCAATATAGTCGCTACTGAGACACTCTACGCGAATGCTGCAACTGCCAACACTGATCCAATCTACGCCATACTCGCAAATTCGCCCTATACTCCCGCTTCTGATCCCACCGCTCAGGCGGCTAAGGCTTGTGGAAACCCCAACGATAATCCGGGAGGGTGTTCGGTCGGGGAGCCTATCAACGTTGGAACCGGCAATGTTTATGATGAGGTAACGGACTACGAAACGGCAGGTCCGAACAAACTCAATTTCATTCGTTACTACAATAGTCGCTCCAATCCAAGCCCCTTTGCTCTGCCACTCGGACAAAATTGGCGTTCCAATTACGACCGCTACCTATGGGTAATTTCCGGCACTGTAGTTGCTGCTGAACGTGCCGATGGTCAGGTTATCTACTTTACTTCTAACGGCAGTACATGGACAAGTGATAGTGATGTCGGCCTGAAACTGACGCAGGCGGGAACAACCTGGCAACTGACGGATCGGGAAGATACTGTGGAGACTTACGCCACCGTACCCAATTCGACTGAGGCTGTTCTTACAGCGGTGCAGTCTCGCAATGGCTATACGCAGACGTTAAGCTACGACACCAACAGCCTGCTTACCACCGTTAAAGACTCCTATAACCGAACGATCAGTCTCGGAGTTCAGAACGGCCTGCTGCAGACGGTAACGACTCCCGATGGGCTTGTTCTTACCTACGGGTACGATGTGAGCGGGCAAATAACCGGCACTATGGATCGGCTGCGAACCGTAACTTATTCCACTGCGCCGCAGACTAGCTTGACGTACCTGTACGAGAATACGGGATTGCCGTATGCGATTACCGGCATTATTGACGAGAACGGCAATCGCTTTGCTTCCTGGACCTACGACCAGTACAGTCGCGGCCTCTCCAGCCAGTTTGGTGCGGGCGCGCTTCTGACAACAGTGGCCTATAACGACGCCGATGGCAGCCGGACTGTTACGAACGCTCTGGGGCAACCGGAAGTTTACAAGTTTACAACGTTGCAGGGCATTCCGAAAGTCACTGAAATTGACCGCGTGGCAACGGCAACGACTGCGGCGGCGGCAAAAACCTTTACTTATGATGGCAATGGCTATACGGCGAGTGAAAGTGACTGGAACGGCAACGTCACGGCGTATGTGAATGATGTTTTGGGCCGTCCGACAACGATTGTGGAGGCTTCCGGTACGAATACGGAGCGCACCACTACCATCAGTTACTTCCAGAACTATCATCTTCCCGCTCGGATTGTCGCGCCGCAGGTAACTACCGACTTTATGTATGATGCGTCCGGCAACTTGCTGACCAAGAAACTCACCGATACCACGACAACAGCGGTTCCGTACAGGACGAACGGGCAAACCCGAATTTGGAATTACACCTGGGCGAATGGCCTGCTGACGTCGGTGCAGAATCCGCGCACGGACGTTGCCGCTCTGACCTCCTTCGGCTACGACGGCAGCGGCGCTCTTGTAAAGACAACGAACGCTCTCGGACAGACCGTACAGATCACTCGGCGTACGCCGGGAGGATTGCCCCTTACCATCAAGGACGCAAACGGCGTCACTACCCAGTTTACGTATGATGCGCACTCCGCCCGACCAGCAGCGTTGTCAACACCGCAGCAGGCAATCTCACGACGCAATACGGGTATGATCCCGCCGGTAATCTGACCATCGTGATGCTGCCGGATGGCTCCGCCCTTGCGAACAGCTATGACATCGCCCATCGGCTGATAGGCGTGACTGACCTGCTGCGGCAGACGATTGCCTATACGCTGGATGCGGCAGGAAATCGAACACGGATCAATGTCGCGGATGCCGGAGGAATGGTACGGCGTCAGCATACAAGCAGTTTCGATGCGCTTGCTCGCGTGATGCAGGATACGGGAGGCGTCGGACAAAACACGCGATACGTTTACGACAATAACGGCAACCCACTGACGATTACCGATCCGTTAAGTCACCCGCGCTCACAGGGGTTTGATGATCTCAACCGCCTGACACAGATTATTGATCCCGCGCATGGGAGTACGGGCGCGTCTTACGACTTGCAGGATCGTCCACAGAACGTGGCTGATCCGAACGGCGGAAGCACAACGTACATTTATGACGGCTTCGGGGATGTCATTGAGAAATCAAGTCCCGACAGTGGGGTTACGGTATACGTCTACGATTCCAACGGCAATTTGACGCAGAAAATGGACGCAACCGGGGCCGTCGCCAATTACGCTTATGATGCGCTTGACCGCGTGAAATCGGTGACGTATCCGGCGGATGCAAGCGAGAATGTCACGTATATCTACGACGCGGGTGGGCATGGCTTCGGAGTGGGCAGGCTGACAACCGTTGCAGACGCGGCGGGAACTCTCAACCGAGCGTATGATGAGCGCGGGAATGTGGTAAGCGAAACCCGTGTCAGTGGAACGACGACGCTGCGGACGGTCTACATCTACGATGCTGTCAGCCGTATTGTCGGTATCGTCTATCCCTCCGGCCTGATGGTCGCTTACGCCCGCGATATAATGGGGCGGACTACGGCTATCACCGCCAATGCTCCCGGCATGGCCGCGCAAACGGTGGCTTCCAACATTTCTTACCAGCCTTTCGGTCCTGTCAACTCGCTTTTGTTCGGGAACGGCGTTACGGAAACACGCCATTATGACAGTGACTACCGCCTGACCCAAATTACCGCCATCGGTTCGCGCAACCTGCAAAACCTGAGCTATGGCTATGACGCGGCAGACAACGTACTCTCGATTACGGATGCCATCAATTCGGGTAACAGCCAGAATTTCGACTATGACGCGCTGAACCGTCTGACGGGCGCGAGAGGCAGTTACGGAACTCTGTCGTACACGTATGACAGTGTCGGCAACCGCCTGACGCAATATGCCGGAAGAATAGCCACCACATACGCTTATGCGCCTAATAGCAACCGGCTGACAGCGATCACTTCGGGCGGCGTGACGCAAAGCGTCGGCTATACGGCGGCGGGCAACATCAGCGCGACGGGTTCCAGCCCGAACATCGGCTTGTCATACAATCAGGCGGGAAGGCTTGCCGCCATAGCGTCAGGAACGAAGAAGGGCAACACGCAGTACGTCTATGATGCTTTTGGTCAGCGTCTTGCCAAAGTGACGGCTGCGTGGGGCAAGACTCTTTACCAGTATGATCAGCAAGGCCACATGCTGGAAGAAACGGCCACTGCCAACAGCGCTGCTGGCGATTACATCTATCTCGACGATGGCCGTCTGATTGCCACCTTCTCTCCCGCCACCCGGAACCTTTCCTACATTCACAGTGACCGATTGGGTACGCCGCAACTGGCAACCAACAGCGCTCAAACCATCGTCTGGTCAACGGCTTACACGCCCTTCGGCCAAACGGGAACCGTAGCTGGCACGATCACGCAGAACCTACGCCTGCCCGGTCAGTATTCCGACTCGGAAACCGGCTGGAACCAGAACGGTTTCCGCGATTACGTGCCAACACTTGGAAGATACCTCGAAAGTGATCCTATTGGGCTAGTTGGTGGATTGAATACGTACGCATACGTCATCGATAACCCACTATGTAATATAGATCCGTATGGATTAGCTATTTTTGAGTGGGAAAAGATAAAACAAGTAGCTTCTAAAATCAAAGATGTATATTCAGAGACAAAAGAAGCACGTGAGAAATGGGATACCATCAAGGACATCAAGGACAATATCGAGGACATCAAGGACAATATCGAGGACATCAAACCTGTGGTAAGCGCGTTGAAGTGTATCAATGATGTGGACAGCCAAAAACCCCCTCCCACAGTTTCACCTGATGATCCAGAATATCAACGGTGGTTTCAAAGCCAATATGCTGCGCACTATAACGCGGGTGGAGCAGTCTTTCAGTATGCAACAAAAAAGTACGCAGACGTAGGAAAGTGGATTGGTGGATTTTAATAGTGAGTAATCACTACATCGAAAGTGATTTCTACTTCTTCAATCCTGCGGAACCTCTACTTACGGGTAAGACAAGACCTTATATTTTTATTCTTGACTGCCGACGTCGGAAGGGAATATCTCGGAAACTTCACGTCCACCGTGCAGTACCCGCGCGATCTCTACAACGTCTTCCAACACGCGATAGTAGATGATATAATCGCCAACCGGAAAACTTCGATATTCCGGGCCGATGTCCTCGCGCCTGCGTCCAATGCAGGGTAAGGCGTATAAATTGTCGTATTCCGCCGTGATTTCTCTCACGATGCGCTCGGCGGCAGATTGGCTGCGCTCGAAATAGTACGTCCAGATTTCAAGCACATCGGTGTCGGCGTCTCTAGCAACGCGCAGCCTTTTCATGCCTCAACCTGCTTCCGCTCCGCAACGCGCTTCAATCCTTCCGCAATGATTTTTTCGGCCACTTCCTTGCCGGAACTATACTCCGTGTACTCGCCGCGCTCAATTTGCTCAAAGCCATGCTGTACCTCACGGCGCAATTCTTCCAGTTTTCGGCGGGTGACGCGCTCGCGTATGTCACGGCGTATCTCTTCCCAATCCGTTTCTGTCATAGGCGCGGCAGCGCTGTCGTTCATGCTTTCCAACAGCAATGCCTCCAATCGCGTTCTGGCTTTACGCTCCTGCGCTTCGCGTACCAGAGTGCGGAAGTATTCGCTGGTCGTGTTGTAACCGCCCGCGCTGACTTCCTCTTCCACAAAATTCTTCATCACATCGGGCAGGGAAATGTTGAGCGTCGCCATGAGATCTATTCCTCCTACCTATATTGTACCTTGTTTAACAAAAAATAGGGCATTTTTGACAATCCGCATGTCAACGGCAACGGAAAGCGTGTCCGGCTTGTCATGATGACAAGCCGGACACGCCGGATGAAAAGAAAATAAACCGACGTGATTCCGGCAAAAGGCTGCAACCTTTTTACCACATGAGGCGTCTAAGAACGTAAACATGCGTCTACTATACAGGAAAGGGACAGCCGCCTATGCTCTGCCTACTCCCGTTGCCGCCTTGACGTTGCTGAGGTCAAGACGCCTCTTTCCTACAATTTGACACAACGAGACATCGGGCTGGAAGCGCTGCATTGCCAAGATTTCGACGATGACTCTACATACTGCCCTTCTATTTGGTATAGGTTACGCCAGCACGGGCAGGGGAATGAATGTGTGTTCCCTGTGCGCGGCTTCTTTGGGTTGCGGGGGAACCTCGTGGTAGAGGCTGTCGTGTTCAATGGGGATTGGATGTAGCGCAGGCGCAAAACGGGCCTCCATGCCCTTCTGTCTGGAAGCCCGAATGCTCTGCGTTCTACGCCAACGGGATAATCTATGTGGCGAATCTCTCCATCTTGAAGATGGCCTGATGCTTAAGCGGCAGCGACGATGGCGGCAAAATCCGCCGCTTTCAGGCTTGCGCCGCCGACGAGCGCGCCGTCAATGTTGGGTTTGCCGAGCAGTTCCTGCGCGTTGTCCGGTTTCACGCTGCCGCCGTACTGGACCCGGATGGCTTCTGCCGTTGCCGTCGCCGTGCAGTTTACCAACGGCGCTGCGCACAATGCCGCACACGCGATCCGCCTCGTCCGACGCGCATACTTCGCCCGTGCCGATAGCCCACACCGGCTCATACGCGAAAATGATTTTGGCGGCATCTTCGGTGGAAACACCATTCAAAGCGGCAATGGTTTGCGCTTCCACGATGGCATCCGTAGTGCCTGTCTGCCGTTCGGACAGGGTTTCGCCCACGCAGCAGATTACCGTCAGCCCGGCAGCCTGCGCCGCCCGCAGCTTGCGGTTTACCGTGACATCGTTGTCGCCAAAGTGCGCCAGGGTATCCGCGTCGAAATCGGGTTCCGGGACGCCGAACCGCCCGCGCTTTTCCGAATGGCCGACAATTACGTACTCGCAGCCAACGTCCACGAGCATTTGCGGCGAAATCTGCCCCGTGTACGCGCCCTTTTCTTTCCAGAACACGTCCTGCGCGCCCAATTTCAACCCGGTTTCGGCAAACACGGCGGATGCCATAGATAGCCCGGTATAGGGTGGGCAGATTACCACATCCGCCTGCGCGTGTCCGGTCAGCCGTCCGAGCAGATCGCTCAACAGCAGTTCCGTTTCCACGCGCAGGTTGTTCATCTTCCAGTTGCCTGCAATCACCATGCGTCGCATATCGTCACACTCCCTTGCAGAAGAAAGAGCAGGAAATAGATTCCAATAGTGCTTAATCTATCTGAATGGATTTATTTTCTTGCAGGGCAACGACGCCGGGCAGGGGCTTGCCTTCCAGAAATTCCAGTGAGGCTCCGCCGCCCGTTGAGATGTGCGTCATTTTGTCGGCAAACCCTAGCTGCTGCGCGGCTGCCGCCGAGTCGCCGCCGCCGATGATGGTAATGGCTCCCGATTCCGCCAACGCCTGCGCGACTGCCCGCGTGCCTTCTGCGAACTTGCTGAACTCGAAAATGCCCATCGGCCCGTTCCACACCACTGTTGCCGCGCCTTTTACGGCCGCCGCGAACTTGGCCCGCGTTTCCGGCCCGATGTCGGCGGCTTCCTGATCGGCGGGAATGGCGTCCACGCTCACGATTTGCGTTTGGCACTGCTCCTCGCCGCCATCAAAGGGGTTCTTGTCCGTGATGACCACATCAACGGGCAGCAGCAGCTTGTCGCCGGCTTTTGCCAGCACGGTTTTGCAGAATTCCAGATTGGTGCTGTCCAGCAGGGACGTTCCGATTTCTTTGCCCTGCGCTTTGAGGAACGTATACGCCATGCCGCCGCCAATAATCAGCGTGTCTACTTTGTCCAGCAGCGATTCGATCACGGCGATTTTATCTTTGACTTTTTTGCCGCCCAGAATAGCGACAAACGGGCGTTTCGGGTTTTCCAGCGCGCCGCCCAAGTAGTCCAGTTCCTTCTCCATCAGCAGCCCGGCCACGCCCGGCAGATAGTGGGCGACGCCTTCGGTTGACGCATGGGCGCGGTGGGCCGTGCCGAAAGCGTCATTGACGTACAAATCAGCCAAAAACGCCAGATCCTGCGCAAAACCCTTGTCGTTCTTTTCTTCTTCAGGATAAAAGCGGACGTTTTCCAGCAGCACCACGTCGCCGTTTTGCAGGCTGTTGATCGCTGTCGCAGTTTCGTCGCCAACCGTCTTGTCCAGCAGTTCGACAGGCTTGCCAAGCAGTTCTTCCAGCCGCGTGGAAACGGGTTCGAGCGTAAACTGCGGCGTGACGCCTTTCGGACGGCCCAAATGCGAGACGAGAATCACCCGCGCGCCATGTTCCGACAGGTACTTGATGGTCGGCAGCGCGGCGGTAATGCGGGTATCATCGGTGATGTTGCCGTGTTCGTCCTGCGGCACGTTGAAATCCACGCGCGTCAACACGCGCTTCCCCGCCACATCCACGTCGCGGATAGTCTTCTTATTCATAACAAACTCCAGACTAACCACCCGCTGCGCTAGAGACACAGAGACACAGAGGAAAAGCCACTACGAGGAGAAGAGACATCTCTTCTCCTTATCTTCTTTTCTTCCTCTATGTTCCTTCTCTGTGTCTCTGTGCCTCTAGCGCAGCGGGTGGTGAACTTCGTATTTACAAACCTTTGCCGGCGAGGAAGTTGACCAGATCGGCTACACGGCAGGAATAGCCCCACTCGTTGTCGTACCACGCCACCACTTTGACCAGATTGCCGCCAACCGCAACTGTGTCTACGGCGGAATAAATGGACGAGTGCGTATCGCCCTTCAGGTCGGTGGACACGAGCGGCAATTCCGTGTAGCGCAGGATACCTTTCATCGGGCCGTCGGCGTATTCTTTGGCAGTGGCGTTGATTTCAGCAATGGTGGCGTCCCGGCTCAGGACGGCGGTAAAGTCCACGACGGAAACCGTTGGGGTCGGGACGCGGAAGGCCATGCCGTTGAACTTGCCCTGCAGTTCGGGGATGACAAGTCCCACGGCGCGGGCGGCTCCGGTTGCAGACGGAACGATGTTTTGGGCGGCGGCGCGGGCGTCGCGCAGGTCGTCTTTGGCTGCCGTGTCCTGCAACTTCTGGGAGTTGGTATAAGCGTGAACCGTTGTCAGCAGCCCTTTTTCGATCCCGAAGCGGTCATTGAGCAGCTTGGCGACGGGCGCGAGGCCGTTCGTGGTACAGCTCGCGTTGCTGACGACATGATGCTTGGCGGGATCGTACATATTTTCATTGACGCCGAGTACGATTGTCAGGTCTTCTTTTTTGGCGGGCGCAGAAATTACCACTTTTTTCACGCCATGTTCGCGGTGCGCGACGGCTTTGGTGGCGTCGGTGAAAAAGCCGGTAGACTCGATTACGATGTCGGCTCCCACGCTGTCCCACGCAATGTCGCCCGGATTGCGCTCGGCAAACACTTTGATGGTTTTGCCGTTGACGATAAAGTTGTTTTCCTCAACGGACACGTCGCCTTTGAACGGGCCATACGTGGAATCGAATTGAAACAGGTGCGCGTTGGTCTTGCTGTCGGTGAGATCGTTGACGGCAACGACTTCAATGTCGTTGGGGTAGCGCTCCAGAATAGTGCGCAGGGTCAGGCGTCCGATGCGCCCGAAGCCATTGATGCCTACTTTGACTGCCATAGTGAAGGGATTCTCCTTGTGTTTTCATCCTCATCCGGCGTCATTGCCTTCGAGGGCAAAGGGATTTGCCGGATCGTCGGTGAAAATGTGCAGGGCGGTGTGGTTGCGAAAAAGACACTTCCCGCCTCTTTGTATGTGTATTGTCCGTGTTTATTCTAGCATTTTCGGCAATTCAGCGTCAACTAAGCGTCCACAACGATTTGGAAGGAGAAGAGAATCATGCGACTTGGCGGCCCAATTTTTGGGGATACGTCCACGCCGGAAAAGTGGATTGCGCTTGTGCGTGAAAAGGGCTATCGAGCGGCTTACTGCCCGGTGAAAGCGGATGCAAGCGCAGAGGTGATTGCCGCGTATGCGCAGGCGGCGCGGGAAGCGGATATTGTGATTGCCGAAGTGGGCGCGTGGAGCAATCCCATCAGCCCGGATGAAGACACGCGCCAGAAAGCCATCGCGCACTGTCAGGCGCAGCTGCGTTTGGCGGATCAAATCGGGGCGCTTGTGCTGCGTCAACATCGCCGGTTCACGCAATCTGGAACAATGGGACGGCCCGCACCCCGACAATCTCACGGCAGAAACCTTTGACCTGATTGTGGAAACAACGCGGACGATTATTGACGCTGCGCAGCCGACACGCGCGTTTTACACGCTGGAAACCATGCCCTGGGTCTTTCCCGACAGCCCCGACAGCTATCTGCGGCTGATTGAGGCGATTGACCGCCCACAATTTGCCGCGCATCTCGACCCGGCCAATCTCGTCACCAGCCCCGACAAATTTCTGAACAGCGCGGCGTTTCTAAAAGAGTGCTTTCGCAAATTGGGGCCGTACATCAAATGCTGCCACATCAAGGATTTAACGCTGTCGGGCAAAATGACGGTGCATATTGATGAAGTTGCGCCCGGCAAAGGCAGTCTGGACTACCACACCCTGCTGCGCGAAGCCGCGCGTCTGGACGCGGATACCCCCCTTCTGCTGGAACACCTGTCCCGCGCCGACCAGTACGACGAAGCCGCCGCTTATGTGCGCAGCGTAGCGCAGGAACTCGGCTTGACATTATGATGCTGTTGTAGAGGGTGTTGTCAATGATGGCGCTTTGTGGACGGCTACAGGTTCCAAGCCCGCGCCAAATCCATCCACGACGGAACCGGGCGCTGCCACAGCCAGTTTACGTTCAGCCATAATCCCGGCAAAACCCGGCTGTGGAAAACGCCATCCGCGCCGACAGGAATCTCTTCATACAGGCCATTTGCTCCCAAACTGTAGAAACGCGCCTGCTGAACTTCATAATCCACCACCCAGTATTCCGGTACGCCGCCCTGAGCATACTCTTGAAATTTTTCTACCGTGTCGCGGTAGCGATAGTCAGGGCTGACAACCTCAACGGCAATGTCGCACGGCCCCCGCAAATGGTTGCGCATAAGGCGTTCCCGATTTGCGTTGGCTATAAACATCACGTCCGGCGAACGTCCGGGCAGGTTTGGTCCTGATCTTCATGTTGAATGGATCGGCGCGAATGATGCCTGCTTGATGCGCTTGAACCCACATCTGGAGTAACATCAGAATAAACAAGTTGATTTCACTATGTTCGTCCGAAACCATGCTGATGTCTATGACCTTTCCGTCTACCCACTCGGTACAGTGGTTTTCGCCTTCATCCTGCAGGTACTCCTCGTAGGTAATGTACCGGGATGGGGAAGATTGTAATCGCGTGTCAATCGCCATGTTGTATTGCCTCCTGATGCCGTTACTGCAAACAATTGGTATGTTCCGGCAATGGTCATTTCCACGACGTGGCAGGTTAATCCTGTTTACCGAAGACTTGGTTGGCTGTCTGCGCTTGCGATAACGGTAACGTCACTCCAGGAATACTGTTTTGGCGGCATGGGCATTGCTCCATAGTTATCTTTGTTTGTATAACTCTGCGACCAGTTCAATCAACGTGGGCAGTTGCGCCATATCGGTAATTTTGCCGACGATGCCGGGTGCGGTTTCCACTTGTTTATACGAGAGTAAATCCACTTGGATGGCTTTTGCGCCGAGGGATTGCGCCCATTCAATCGCTTTCGGGTCGTTGTCAATGATGAGCGCATGATCGGGAGGCAGGTTCAAATCGGCAAAGATGCGGCTGTAAAATTCTTGGCTCTCTTTGGCGCAATCAATGAGGTCGGGGCCGTAAAAGCGGTCAAAGCAGGTGTCCAGCCCGATGCCGGCAAGCGCGCTGCGCAAATGACCGGAATCATTGCCCGAAGCCGTATGCAGAGTATAGCCGCGCTGTTTCAAGGTTTGAACTGCTTGTGCCGCGCCGGGAAAGGTCGCGTTGCAGGCTGCCAATGCCTGACGCTGCGTGTCGCGCGACAATCCTTCGGCATTGGCGGGAACCGGTAAGCCCATGCCGCCGAATACCAACTCCATTGCCTGTCGGTGAATTGTCGCATACCAATCATTATAGCCGGTCGGGTCGCTGCGAAAGCGGGCAATGTACTGCGCTTCCAGTGCTTCCAGCATGTCAATGCCGCATTTCGCCCACTCCTCCACAGTGCCGCCATAAACGGCAGCCAGAACGCTGCCGATGCCACGCACATACTGGAGGTTGAACGGTATCTGTTCGCTCAAGGTATCGTCGAAATCGAAAAACAGCGTGTATATGGTGGCCTGCCTTTCAGTAGTAGGTTTTAGGGTTTTAAGGTTTTAGGGTTCTATGGTTTTAGGTTTTGCGTGGTGGGCTGTTACCTGCTCTTGTGGCTGCGCGAGTTTCGTGGATTCTGTTGTTTGAAGCGCGGCGTTACTGGGCGGGGATGATGTACAGGTTGTTTTGATAGAGGAAACTCAAATTGTTGCCGTTGGTCGTCCAGCGCAGATGGGAAGGGGGCGGGTTCGTTGTGTCACCCATATTTCCTTTTAGCGGGATGCTGCCCAGTTCATGCAGGCTGCTGCCATCCGGCTTGCTGATCCAGATGGCAGCCGTATAGGATAGCCTGATGTGCAGCATGGCATAGAGGCTCTGAAGTTTGTTATAGCCCAATGGTATGTGAACGATACCATAAAGCCAGGCAATTCGATCCCCATGCGGCGACAAAACGGCTTCGCGGTCCAGCGCGTTCGGAGGCCTCGAAATTGTATAATGGCGCGCAGCGGAATCCCGTTCCAGTGAAAAATCCAACATACGAACCTTGTCGCTGATGAACAACTCTCCATTGTCATAAAACATGGGGAAGTCGTCGGTGGCAAGAACATGATGATCGGGCAATGCGCCGAGCAGGGAAAGAAACGGGGAGTCCTCCTCAACGGTGTTGGAGGCGATGGGAACGGCGGCGTCAAGAGAGTACGCGCGCAGCAGTCCGGGGTGCATTTTGCCGTTTTCCGGGAAGGGCGCAAGTAATTCAACAAGGCCGGAGTCATCCGGCATCCAGGCGAGATTGGGCAGCCCTTGTCCCGGACTGCGATACAGCAGCTTGCGGGAACCATCCGTCCGCTCAACGGTAAAAACCGATCCCACGCGGGAATCTTTGTAGGTGAGCGCCCACTGTCCATTGGGAGACAGCAGCACTCCCCCTGACGGCAGATCGCCCTGTACCACATCCGCGCCGGTGAGGATATTGCGGCGCATCACCTGATTCGCGCCCGCCTTTTGCATCGGCATGAGATACAAAAACTCATTGTCATTAAGCCAGAAGTAACAATTATTCGCGGCGGAAAAACTCTGCGGCATGGAAATTTTGCGCGCATGATCCAGCAGCGAAGGCTCGTGCCGCAGCATCCGCCACAAGCCGCCAATAGCGACAACGCTCAGGAGCAGCACGACAAGCAAACGCCTTTTATCTGAAAACATGGCACTGCTCCTGTTTCTCTCATGACCGAACATCGTACAAGCCGGTCAAAGGTTCCGCGCGCCAGAGTACCGCCTCGTAATTTTCAGGCGCGTAACCCAGTATTGCAGTTGCAACTTGCTTGGCCTGTATTTCGTAGGGACGTTCTGTAATTGAAAAACGATTTGCGCATTTGACCGAATGCGCGTTGCTTCCAGAGTATCCCGCGCTATCATGCTTGTGGCCCATTGTTGCGCGTAGGCGGCATAGGAACGCCAATCACAAGTGTAATCTGTGTGGGATCAATTGGTTGCGTATGCGTCAGTTGAATGGGGCCATTCTCCTCTTCATATTGACGTAACAACTCCCGGTCACGCGCTTCTTCTTCGGGCGTAAATTGTGGTTTCGCATTTGCAGGGAGAAAATCTGTCTCCTCATCAGGGAAAGGCAAGGTTGTTGTTGGGAACAAGGTAGGTTTTAACTTCGATTGTGTCATGGCCTCTCTCCACTTTTCATCTGTTGTCATTATAACACTGGTTAGGCTATGTACGCAATCAGAGCGGATTGACTCTATGTGGTTACTTTGAAAATTTCTGTTACAAATGGCTGGATTCCGGTTCGTAAATAGTAGCCTTGAACTTCCATTTTGCCTTCTTGCTGGAATCTAAATATTTTGATGAAACCTTCTACGCCGCTTGCTTCCCTGCTGTGCGCCGCGCTTGCTGTGGGCGCGCTGTCCTTGCTGCCATCCCGCATGGCCGCGCAATCCCGCCGCGAACATACGCCTGCCCGCGCTGCAGTCACGCCTGCCGCGCCTGCGTCTTCTGTTGGCGGGGCAACGCTGCGCATACTGCCTGCTTCCCTTGCCTTGCGCAATCCCTACGATGAGCGCCGCGCGTTGGTGGAAGCGCAAAGTCCGGCCCACGCTGCGCAGGATGTCAGCGGCAAGGCCGAACTGCGCCTGCTCGACCCGCGTATTGCTACCGTAGACGCCAACGGCATTGTGCGTCCCGCGCAAAACGGGCAAACGGTTCTCATCGCCCGCTGGGGGAATAAGGAAGCGCGGGTTCCGGTTGTCGTGTCGGGCATGAAGAACGCCGCTACGCCCCGCTTTGTTTCCGATGTGATGCCCGTGCTGACCCATGCCGGCTGTAATCAGGGCGCGTGTCACGGCGCGGCATCCGGTAAAGGCGGCTTCAAAGTTGTCGCTTCTCGGTTATGACCCGGATGCGGATTACCTGGCGATTTCGCGCGCCAACTGGGGCCGGCGCGTGTCCGTCGCGCAGCCGGAACAAAGCCTGCTCCTGCGCAAGCCCACATTAGCCGTCGCGCACCGGGGCGGCAAGCGATTGGATGCGGGCGACGCGGATTACCGCCTGCTGCGCGATTGGATTAAAGCCGGCATGTCGGCTCCCAACCCCAAAGAGCCTGCCGTTGCCAAATTGGAAATGACGCCTTCCGAGCGCACTTTAGGTATTGGAAGTGAACAACGCTTTGCCGTTGCGGCCACGTATGCCGACGGCAGCAAGCGCGACGTGACCGCCCAAACCCTCTTTACCGCCAGCGACGAAACGGTTGCCACCGTGACACCCGGCGGCGAAGCCAAAGTGACCGGCAACGGCGAAGGCGCCATTATCGTGCGCTATCAGGGACTCGTCGGCACGGCGAGGGTTATTTCGCCTTACGGACAGGCAGCAGGAAACAAAAAAGAAGAAGAGAAGAAGAGAAGAAAAGAAGAGGGGACAGCAAAGACACAATCAGCAATCGGCAATGGAAAATCGGTGATCGAAAATCGGCAATCGAAAATCGACAATCTCGTGAACGTCAAACTAACGGCGCTTGGGCTGGAACCGTCGGCGCGGTGTTCGGATTCGGACTTTGTACGGCGGGCGTATCTGGATGTGACGGGGCGGATACCGAGTGGGGAAGAAGCGCGAGCGTTTTTGACGGATGAGGCAAAGGACAAGCGCGACAAACTGATTGACGCGCTGCTGGCATCGCCGGAATACGTGGATTTCTGGACGCTGAAATGGGGCGATATTCTGCGCTGCTCGCGGCAAAAACTGGCGACCAAAGGCATGTACGCCTATCACGACTGGATACGGCAAAGCGTGGCCGACAACAAGCCCTGGGATAAGTTTGCGCGCGAGTTAGTGCTGGCGCAGGGCAGCGCGTTCCAGAACGGAGCCGCCAATTACTACCGCACGGCAGCCGGGCCGCAGGAACTGGCGGAAACCACGTCTGAGATTTTTCTTGGTGTTCGCATTGCCTG
The DNA here is from genome assembly GCA_963835065.1 of uncultured Chthonomonadaceae bacterium. Lineage (GTDB taxonomy): Bacteria > Armatimonadota > Chthonomonadetes > Chthonomonadales > Chthonomonadaceae > CAWFQB01. The sequence continues at coordinate 82,231 of CAWIEK010000049.1, forward strand.
CGCGCGGTGCCACAACCACCCGTATGAGAAGTGGACGCAAAACCAGTATTACCAGATGTCGGCGTTTTTTGCGCGCGTCGGCTCCAAACCCGGCGAGCGTCCGGGCGAGTCCGTGATTGTCGCCGTGTCTGCCGGGGACGTGCGTCATCCGAAAACGCAGAAAGTAGTCGCGCCCTGCGCTCTGGACGCCAAAGCCGTTCCCGACGCGGAAGGGCTGGACCGCCGACAGGTTCTGGCGGATTGGCTCACGTCGCCGCAAAACCCGTTTTTTGCCCACGCGGTTGTCAACCGGATTTGGAAGCACTATATGGGCGTGGGCTTTGTGGAACCCGTTGACGATCTCCGCGCCACAAACCCGCCCTCCAATGCCGCTCTTTACGACTGGCTGGCAACGGATTTGGCGCAAAACCATTTCGATTTGAAACGCCTGATGCGCAACATCCTGCGCTCGGAAGCCTACCAGCGCTCACCGGAACCCACGCGCAACAACATCCGCGATACCCGCTATTATTCGCATTTCGGCTTCAAGCGGTTGAGCGCGGAACAGATGCTCGACGCGATTGCAAGCGCGACGGGGGTAGGGGATAAGTTCGACGGCTACCCGATGGGAACCCGCGCCTGCGAACTGCCGGATACGGGTGTCGCCTCCTACTTCCTCGACCTGTTCGGACGGCCCGCCCGCAGCATCACCTGCGAATGTGAGCGTTCCGACATGCCGACATTGGGACAGATGCTGCACCTGATGAACGATGTCGGCCTGAACGCGCGGCTGGCGTCGAAAACCGGGCGCGTGACCATGCTGATTGACTCCAAAACCTCGGACGCGAAAATGGTGGAGGACTTGTATCTCAGCGCCCTGTCCCGCTTCCCCACTACGGAAGAAAAGACAAAGGCAATTAAGGTTTTGTCCACATCGCTGCCCGCGAACCGACAGAAAACGACGGAAGACCTGCTCTGGGCGCTGCTCAACTCCAAAGAGTTCGTGTTCAACCATTAAGCCACTCGCCTGAGTTGGCTTGATGCAAGCACATCTGCTTCGTTTGCAAGGACTTGAGGAGAGGTCTATCAAAGCGGCTGTGTGCCAAACGCAAAAAGGCCATGTACGGGCAGGCTGCACGTACATGGCTTCAGCAAAATCCTTTAATTCTCCGGTTCCAGCGCGAACAGGGGCTGACCGTACTCGACAAATTGCCCCGCTTCCACGAACACTTCCACCACTTTCCCCGCGCAGGTCGCCGTCACATCATTGGGCAATTTCATCGCCTCAATAATGCCGATTACCTGTCCTGCTTTCACCAATGCGCCCAATTCCACAGGCAGTTTCGCCGTCCGAAATGTGCCGACAAGCGGCGATGTTACCGATACCGTGCCATCCGTTTCCGGCAATTCCCCGCCCGCGCCATTTCCATTCGCGCTGGCATCCCCCGCTTCCACCTCGTCGCCACCCGGCGTTGTATTCTCGGCAGGTTCAGAACCATTCGGCGCTTTGCGGATAGTCACGCGCGCCCCGTTGTGCCGGAGCGTCAGTTCGTGGATATTCGCGCCCTGCACCAGCAGGACAAGTTGTTCAAGTTCGGAGACGTTCATAGTCAGAAGTAGACGGTAGACGGTAGACGGTAGACGGTAGAAACATCTTTTGCGCACATCACTGCTTTATTAGCGCCAATTCAACGTTTCCATCTCCTACTGTCTACCGTCTACCGTCTACCGTCTACCTCCTCAGATTTTAATTTGAAACATACAGTATTCCAGAAACCGCAGCGCCCACGTCATAATCAGCAGTGTGACCACCATGATGAGAATGGCGGAAATGGGCAGGGAGCCGTTGACATCCATGCTCAATTGCGAGTGTCCGGGCTTGATGCTGTCACCGGTAAAGTTCAAGTGCCCGATGAGTTTATCGAGCGCGGTCAGCGCGCCCGTCAGCACTTCTTTGAGATTCTCGAAATTCAGGAATACCATTATCGGAATGGCGATGGTGACGAGCGGCGAGGCTAGTCCGTATTTTTGACGCTGATGCTCGTTGTAAATCACGCAGTTACGGCAGCGTTCGCGCTTTTGCCCTTCGGTCAGGTGCGGGTTGGTCGGGATGCGAACGCCGCGCGGCCCGGCTTTGGTGGGTATGTTGGGACGCGCCGCCTTCTCGCTGTTGGTAATCAGATCGCCGATAGGTACGAAACCCGCGCTTTGGGTCATATCAATAGGCTTGTTTTCGTCGCCGCCGGCGGCAAGGCGCAGAACGTTTTCCTCGCACATGCAGCCGACGCGCTGTTTCCAGCACTTCGTTCGCGCATGGTAAATGGGACATTTCACCCGGATACCTTCGCGGCAGAACGGCAACTGCCAGCATTTGGCAAACGCGCCGATTAAGGCGCCGCGCACTTCCTCCTGTGCCACGTCCTTGCCATAATTCATGTTGGCAAGGTCAACGCCCATCCGCGCATCACGGATACGCTGAATCATGTTCCACAGGAACAGCAGGACGCCCGGTACGCCGATGAACGTCGCCGACTGCTTGATCTCCTGCATCGTGGCTTTCGCCGCGTCGCCGTTCACAAGGTTTCCTGATTGCGACCCCAGGTAGTCCAGCAGAAACTGAAGCCCGAACGCGAGAAAAGCCGCTACGACCAGCATGATGATGGCCGTCGCTTCATTCTCGTAAAACAGCAGGACGCCGCAGCCCAATGTCACCAGCAGGCTGATGTTAAGAATATTGGACGTGCTTTGTACCAGTTGAATCGCGTGAAGCCGGATTTCATGCGTAGTGTTGGCCTGTGCCAGCGCGCCGGAAAACAGGCCGTACAGCAGGTAGCCGAACGCGCCGACTGTCACGATTAAAGCAATTATAAACACCTTCGCCAGAATGTCAATGACCGCCTGGGGAAGAAAATTTTCGGAAGAACCGTCCGCATGTGTAATGGTTGGCAAGGGAATCACCTGTTTCTACACGGCGCGGAAACTTTCTCCGCGCCTTCATAGGCAGAACAATAAAACGAACAGGCGCATGCGGCAAGGTCCTGATGCAATCGGAGGTTTCAGAGGCTCCGGGGATTACTTGACGCGCTCCAGATAGGTGTCAGAACGAGTATCAACCTTGACTTTATCGCCAATGTTGACGAAGAAGGGAACGTTAATCACCGCGCCGGTTTCCAGCGTGGCGGGCTTGGAGCCGCCCGAAGCGGTATCGCCCTTTACGCCCGGATCGGTATCCGTGACTTCCAATTCCATGAAGTTGGGAACTTCACAACTCAGGATTCTGCCGTCGTGTTCCACGACATTCACTTCCATACCGTCTTTGAGGTACTTGATGCCGTCGCCGAATGTGACTTTGCTGACGCTGGCTTGCTCGAAGGTTTCCGGGTGCATCAGGACGTATTCATCATCCTGATGGTACAAAAACTGCATCGTGTGGCGGTCCAGAATCGCCTGCTCAAACTTTTCGCCCGCATTGAACGTGCGCTCTACCGTCGCGCCCGAACGCAGGTTGCGGAACTTGGTTCGCATCACCGCGCCGCCCTTGCCGGGCTTGTGGTGCTGAAACCAGATGATGGTGCATATATCGCCATCGAGAATAAACGAGAGGCCGTTTTTGAAGTCGGCGGTATCTACTTTGGGCACGGTTGCTTCCTCCCGCAAGCGTCCTTGCCTGCTGCAATGGACAGTTCCCCTACGGAAACGGCTTGCCGAATGATTTCACATTTTCGTGCCATTATAGCATAAACGTCCGCCCCTTCGCAACCGAGCAGGCATTGCAATCAACGCCGTCAACTTGCCGCCTGCCGGTCTTGTCAACGTATTTGACGGAACAAACCTGAAAAAGTTACGTAGAGTTTTGTTGCCTATGTGTTGATAGGTGTTAAACCTCGTATTGCCGTTTAACCGCGCTCTTTTCAGGTAGGCAACTATTCTCTTAGGCATCCTTCTTCTCCGAAAGGTTCATCCAAACTTCTTTATTATCTTCGGGTTCAACCGATAGCCAGAAGTCGCCGCCACGCCGTATTTCTGCCTGTCGTTTTGTTGCATAGGGCCAGGTGATTGCGTTCGGCGGGTTCAAGAACTTGCGGTAGGCCACGCTCATCTGTCGCGCCGCCTCGCTATATCCCATCCTGCCCACTCCCGTTCCCAAACCGGGACAAGCGACAATCTCAAGCGGACGGATTGCGCTTTGTTCAGCCTGTTTATTGAAGTTCCAGACCGCAAGCAGCATGGCCCACATGGCTAGATACACATTATCCGTTTTGGAAATCATCATTGGGACGCGCATAGTTGGCGTGTGAGCGAGATAGGGATGTGTCGCATGTCCGGTTTCTACAATCATGGACGTGCCAATCGGCTGTTCGCCTCGAAAATCCGTCAGGATGCGTTCTTGTACCCGGCGCTGAAGCTGATCCCCAAAGTAATTCGTGATGGCAAGGTCAACCCCACCATCCATCAGGCCAAACGAATTCGCCGCGCTGACCATGCAGTCAAACGCAGGCAAATGCTCAAAGGGCGCATTCACGATCTCAACATCAGGAAAGTCATGAAAATGTTCCTGAAAGCCGTAACACATGGCGCTGTTTGGATCCACAAGGATCAATTTGAATTCAGGCATACGATATGTCTCCCGGTGTTCTTGTAGAAAAGCGGTTCTTTATATCATCTGTTGTCATGATTCTTCTTGACGCCCTGCTATTCCTGTGCAATCATAAAATTGCCATGACCAACACCGAACACCGAACACCGAACACCTACAAAGTTCCCTTTGACAGCCTGACGTTGCGCGGCGTTGTTGCCGAACTATGCCCCTTGCTGATCGGCGGGCAGATTCAGGAGATACGGCAGCCTGCGCCTTCAGATATAACCCTCACTGTTCGCAATCTGAACAAAACGTCTATGCTGCTGTTGTCTATTGATCCGCAGTTCGCCCGTGCTCATCTAACGACACGCCGCCGCGCCAATCCGCCCACGCCGCCCAACTTCTGCATGGCGCTGCGCAAATATCTGGAAGACGCCTGGATACGCGACATACGGCAAATCGGGTTTGACCGCATTTTAGAAATAGAAGCGGGGCCACGCAATCCTGAAGACGACGCGCCGACATTTTCCTTAGTTGTGGAACTGATGGGTAAGCACAGCAACTTGATTCTGGTCAACGCCGAAGGCGCGATTCAGGACGCGGCCAAGCGAATCAGCAAGCGCATCAACCGGGTTCGTGAAATCCTGCCCGGCCTGACCTATCAGCCGCCGCCCACGCAATCGGAAAAAGTCAGCCCGTTCGTTCGGGACGCCGTGCCGTTTCTGGTAAAAGAAATCGGCTCAAACCTGCACATAACGCGGCAGGAATTCGCCGGAATGTTGTCCTCGTTGTACGTCGGCATGTCGCCTTTCCTTGCGCGTGAAATGACCGAGCGGTTCGCCACACAAATAACGAATGCGCAGACGGTGGATAGTGATACGCTGAATGTGCCCTCTTCCAATGTAAAGGACGCATTGACAAAACTGTGGATGGCGACGCTTCACAGTTCGGATACGGGGCAAACATTCCGCCCCATTTTGGCGCGGAATGAAACCGGGCAGCCGTTGGGAGCCTACCCGATTTCCATTACGCACCTGCCCGATCTAAGGCAGGAACCTGTCCCTTCCTTAAACACCGCGCTTGACGATGCGTTTGTGTTTCAGGTGGAGCAGGCGGGGTTTCTTGCGGTTGCCGGTGAACTGCGCGGACAATTGCAGCAGGAGATTAAGCACACGGAGCGGCAGAAGCAGTCCGTGGAACGAACGCTTGCGGAAGCGGAACGAAGCGAGTATTACAAGCAGACAGGGGAGTTGATACTGGCAAACTTGTGGCAAATCCAATCCGGCAGCAGCGCGGTTGTGGTGCAGGACTATTACGACCCCGCTTTCCCCGACCGAAGCATCGAACTGGATGCCCGATTAAACGGACAGGAAAACGCCGACCATTACTTCAAGCGTTATCGCAAAGCGCGGGACGCCGAAGAACGCGCTTTGGAAGAAAGCGTTCGCCTGACGGATCGCAGCGAAGAACTGCGCGTGGCAACCGCCGCCCTGAACAACGCCCGAACCGAAGAAGAACTAAAAGCGTTACGCGCCGACCTGCTTGCCCGTCATGTTCTGCGCCCGTCCCGCGACGGCAGCGACGATCCAAAACGCGCTAACGAACCCGATTTCGCCGGACACAAAATACGCCGCTATTCCGCGCAGGGCTTTGAGATACTCGTGGGCGAAACCGCAACCGCCAACGATTACCTGACCCTGCGCGTAGCCGCTCCCAACGACTGGTGGCTGCACGTTCGCGCTGCGGTCAGCGCCCACGTCATTGTCCGCTCGCATGGCAAGCCCTACGAAGTCCCGCGCCCGGTTCTGGAACGCGCCGCTTTGATCTGCGCCCAGCACAGCCAGCAGAAACACTCTTCGCTCGTGTCCGTAGACTACACGCTCAAAAAGCACGTCCGCAAGCCGCGCGGTTCCGCCCCCGGAGCCGCCGACTACAAAAACGAGCAAACCTTAGACGTGATACCGGGATAGTTCACCACAGAGGCACAGAGACACAGAGGGGGCACAAGGAGAAAAGAACGGAAAAGGAAATGCGGTTCCTATCTCTCCTCTTCCCTTTTCTTCTCTGTGAGCCCCTCTGTGTCTCTGTGCCTCTGTGGTGAGCTATGTGATGTTCAGCATCCGGGTCAGGGAGGTTCGGGCATCGTGGGCGATTTCCGGCTTTACGCGGACTTGATTGACGATTTTGCTCTGCACCAGATTTTCCATTGTCCAGAGCAGATAGCCGGGATGGATGCGGTACATCGTGGAGCAGGGGCATACGACTGGGTCAAGGCAGAAAATCGTTTTGTCCGGCATCTCCTGTGCCAGTCGGCTGACGAGGTTGATTTCGGTTCCCACTGCCCATGTTGTGCCCGCAGGCGCTTTGCGGATCGTGTCGAGGATGTATTCTGTCGAGCCGTTCAGGTCTGCCGCTTTGACCACTTCCAGCGAACATTCCGGGTGAACGATGGCCTGAACGCCGGGAAATCCTGCCGCGCCTTTGCAATCTGTTCTACCGTAAAGCGGGCATGAACCGAACAGTGCCCTTTCCATAGCAGCACTTTCTTGTTGGCAATGTCTTCGGGCGTGTTGCCGCCCATCGGCTTGTGCGGATCCCACAGCAGCATATCGCGGTCAGGGTCCAGTCCAAGCGCCACGCAGGTATTGCGCCCAAGATGCTGATCGGGGAAGAACATCAGTTTTTCGCCATTGGCAAATGCCCATTCGATCACCTTGCGCGCATTGGAAGATGTACAGCACGCCCCGCCATTGCGCCCGACAAACGCCTTGATTGCGGCTGTTGAATTAACGTAAGTAATCGGCACGATTTTACCGGTGTCCGTCACACTCGCAATGTTGTCCCATGCATCCTGAACCTGCCCGATGTTTGCCATGTCCGCCATCGAACAGCCCGCGCTCATGTTGGGCAAAATCACAACCTGCTCGTCCGTCGTCAGAACATCGGCGGACTCGGCCATAAAGTGAACGCCGCAGAAAATAATCGTTTTCGCTTCCGGGTGCTGCGCAGCTAGTTGAGACAGTTTCAGACTGTCTCCCCTAAAATCCGCCCACTTGATAATCTCGTCGCGCTGGTAATGATGCCCCAAAATAATCAAGTCTTCGCCAAGACAGCGGCGGGCATGGGCAATCCGCGCGTCCGTTTCTTCCTGTGTAAGCCGGGTAAGTTCTATCGGCAAGGGCTGTTGAAACATAATCACCTCACTCCTCAGTTCGCTGCCGCGTTATCTCCACGCCAACCGCGCCCACAATGGCGTTCATCGGCGGCAGCAGTTTGCGAACGCATAACTTTGTCGCTTGAACTTGTACAAAATGCTCAAAAATCGTCTGCGCCATCTGATCGGCCAGCCGCTCCAACAGGTGGAATTGCGTTTGGGTTCCCATTTCCACAAGGATTTGCGCGACTTCGGCATAGTTGACGGTATCGCTTACCGCATCACTGGCAATCGCGGCCCGCGTATCTACTATCATACGAACATCCACGCGGTAGCGATGCCCCACCGCCTGTTCTGCGTCAGGAACGCCGTGAAATCCGTAAAATTCCAGCCCTTCTATCAGAATGGTGTCCGCCATTGTCCGTTCGCCTATTTCCTTAATATACGCTTGCAAATGGCGCTTTTATCGAAACGTCGGCGCAGGCCGTAACGTATGCACAGTTAATCCAACGGAATAGTCAACAAGGTATGATACAGAGTATTGTACCAGATGCAGGCGGCATGGTTTCGCCTGTTGTGCCGCTCGAAGCCGGTGTTCCACTGGTTTCGCAGACTGTTGACAACCGCGAGTAAATTCCGCATAATGCTTGCAGCCATTCGGTGTTGCCTTCATGCCACTATTGAGCAAAGAAACTCTGATACCTCCGGCAAACGCGCAGGTCTTGCGCGTACGCAAGGACAGGCGCACCAAGAACCTGACGCGACGCTTGCGCCCCGGCGACATTGCGATTATCCATCATGCCGATTTGGATACCACCGCCGCCCGCGCTCTGGTGGACGCGCATGTCGGCGCGGTTGTCAATGCTGAAATGAGCATTACGGGACGCTATCCGAATCGCGGTCCGAACGTGCTGCTGGAAGCGGGCATTCCTCTGCTGGATAACATCGGGAGTGAAGCGTTCGATGCCATTCCCGACGACGGCGCGGTGACACTGAGCGGTGATTGCCTGCGCCTTGAAAACGGAACCTGCATCCACGGAACCCTGCTGACGGCTGAACTTGTCGCGCAGCAAATGGAAGCCGCCCGCGCAAATCTAAGCGTGGAATTGGACCATTTCGCCCGCAACACGCTGGAATACCTGAACAATGAAAAGGCGCTGCTGTTTGATCCCGTAGACGTGCCGCGCTTGAAAACCAACTTCAAGGACAAACATGTTCTCATTGTGGTGCGCGGCGAGGGTTATAAAGACGACCTGGCTCTTCTCAATCAATACCTGCGCGACGTTCGTCCCGTCCTGCTGGCGGTAGATGGCGGCGCGGACGCTTTGCTGGAAGCCCGCCTGCGCCCGGATATTATTTTGGGCGATATGGACAGCGTCAGTGACGCCGCCCTGCGCTGTGGCGCTGAAATCATCGTGCATGGGTATGCGCGGGGGGATGAGCGGGGCGCTCCCGGTATGGAGCGGATGCAGCAATTAGGGATTAATGCGACAGTCTTCCACGCGGCGGGTACAAGTGAAGATGTTGCTATGCTGCTTGCCGATGAACTGGGAGCGCAGTTGATTGTCGCTGTCGGGACGCATTTCAGTTTGGAAGATTTTCTGGATAAGGGCCGGCGCGGCATGGCAAGCACGTTTTTGACGCGCCTGCGCATCGGCTCGAAACTGGTGGACGCCAAAGGCATTGCCCGCCTGTGGAAAGGCGGCAGCCGAATCAATGTCGGCGGCATAGCGCTGGTTGTCTTCGCGGCGGCAACGCCGATTGTCGCCACGTTTCTCCTCACATCAGGAGGACAAACCCTGCTGCAAGCGTTAGGCGTCTGGTTTCGTATTCACTTTCACCGGTAAACTTATACACCGGCTCGAACAATAACTTCAAGAAGGTTTAACTTATGGCGATAGCGTTTGCAATTTTGCTGCTGCTTTTGGGAACCGTAGCGATGCTTGCCGCAACGGTGATGATGTCGGCGCGTAAGGCGGTCAAGTCGTTTCTGGACGGGTTTCCGCGCCAACTCCATGCGCTCATGGCCGAGTCGGACCCGAAAGTAAAGAAGTCACTGGAAATGCTGGAACGCCTGCCCAAAATCAGCCTTGCGGTGGGCGGCGCGGGGCTGGCTTTTTTTCTGGTGGGCGTGTACCTGACACATTCCGTCGTGGCGCAGATCATTCTGCTCGTTTTGGGCGCGATTGTGGCGCTGCTGGTCTTCAAGTTCCGTGACCGATTGACGCCCCTGCTGAAAAAGCAATTGACGGATCAGATGAAAAAGCAGGCCGCCAAACAGCCGCCCATGACCCCGCAGCAGATACGTAAAAGTATGCAGGACGCCCGCAGCGCCGTTCGTCCCGCCAACACGCCGCCAAGCAACCGTCAGCAGCGGCGGGAAGCGCAAAGGAAAAAGCAGTAGCATGGGGCTTGGCTTCAAATACCATGTGGTGACAATCGCCGCCATTTTCTTCGCGCTGACAATCGGGCTGGTTGTCGGCAGCCTGTTCGGGTCGCCTCGCGTTCCGCAAACAACGATGATTGCCATTGAAGCCCTGAAAAGATCGCAGGCCGTTCTGGAAAAGAATACCAATGATGTGAAGCAGGAGCGCGACGCCCTGCAAGTGTGCCTGCATCAATCCCTGCCTTTTGCGCTGAAAGGAAAATTGAGCGGGCTTTCCCTTGCCGTCGTGCAAACTTCAGCCGATGCCGGGGAACTGACTTCGGATGTACGCGATACTTTGGCGCAGGCCGGGGCAAGAATTATTTCCGTGACGCTGTTGGAGCGCCCTTTCGAGCAGCCGGACGAACTGCTTTTGCCCCGCTTAAACGCGCAAAAAGGAGCCAATTCCCGCTTCCCTGCGGACCGCGCGGAACTTGCCACGCGCATAGCCTCTATTTTACAGTCCGGCGAGTCGGTTCCTGCGCCACCTGTCAATACTTCATCTGGCGACAACAATCCGTCGTCCGGTAACGCGCCCGCCAATACAAATCTCGGTTCCGGCAATCCTGATGCCAATACCACCAACGCCAACAACGGAGCCGTTACAGGCGTTCTGATGCCGCAATTGCAGGATGCCGGACTGCTTCACATTGAGCCGGATAGCCGTTATGATGTTCCGGTTCGTATCGTTATACTGCTGACCGGCAGCCACAGCGAAGCGACCAGCCTTGCGCAGAATGTGGACGTGCCCTTGATTGCCGCCCTGCAAAAAACGGGAATTACCGTGTACGCCTGCGAAGCGCAGGATGTGACCACTTCCAGTTTCACCGCGTACCGCGCGGCTTCGCTGCAAGTGACAACCGTAGACCGCGCCAACACCGATCCCGGACGGTGGCAGTTAATTTCCGCCCTTTCCAGCCCCACATCCCAATGATTTCCGTCATCATCCCTGCCTACAACGAATCGGAGCGCATTGCCGCAACCCTGCAAGCGATACGCGCCCTGCCCGAAATCAGTGAAATCGTTGTCGTAGACGATGGTTCGACGGACGACACTGCCGGATGCGCCGAATCTGCGGGAGCGGATGTGGTGTTACGGCAAGCCAACGGCGGCAAGGGCGCAGCGCTGCAAGCCGGATTCGCCATGACGAGCGGCGATATTCTGCTGCTTTTAGACGCGGATTTAGGCGAAACGGCTGCCGAGGCAGGCAAGCTGATTGCGCCCCTGCTTGCAAACGAGGCGGACATGAGCATTGCCACGTTTCCCGTGATTCCCGGCAAGGGCGGCGGCGTAGGATTGGTTGTCCAACTGTCGCGCTGGGGTATTCGTAAACTGACCGGGCGGACGATGCAGGCTCCGCTTTCCGGGCAGCGCGCGGTACAGCGCGAGGTGATTACAAACGGCGGCGGGTTTGCTTCGGGGTGGGGCGTGGAAGTGGCGCTCACGGTACGCGCCTTGCAGCAGGGGTATCGGGTTGTGGAAGTCCCGACAGAAATGACGCACCGGGTCACGGGCAGGACATGGGGCGCGGTTTTGCACCGGGCAAAGCAGTTTACGGCGGCAGGTCGTGTGCTATTGCGTCTCCGGCTTCATCCCGCCCCACGTATCACACGGAGTGAGTTGAAAGCCTTGCCGTCAGATACGAACCCTGTGTCAGATACTACCCCCGCCCCGCCTGTCACGCCCTTACCCGGAAAGGAACAGCCGTAATGGACGAGATCGGGAGTGATCCGGGCGCGTCCTTTCCCGCAAATGGCATCAGCGGACTGTTCGACAGCCTTGATCGCCTGCTTCAGCATGTCGGGCAGCGCATCGGCATTGTCGGCGCATGGCGAACGCAGGGAATGTTATCTTCGCGTGGCCTGCTTCTCGCTCTGTTCGGCCTGTTGTTCCTGCCAATCGTTTTCGTGGGCGTCAATCGTTTGCTTCTCCGCTTCAACCGCGTGGAAGCCAATTTTCGCGGCGAACGAATCCCGCAAAGTTTCGGACTGGCAATTCTGCTATGGTCAAGCGTCATGCTGATGTTGAACGCCGAACTGTTCGCCGTTCAGCGCCGGGAAAGTCTGCTGTGGCTGCTGTGCGTCATCGGCTTCGGCCTGCTTGGATTTGTGGATGACACATGGGGAACCAAGCGCATCAAGGGTTTGCGCGGTCACTTTCGCGCCGCTCTGCGCGAACGTACCATTACAACCGGCTTCGTAAAGGCCGTTGGCGGCGCGATGCTGGCGTTGTTCCTCGGCTGGCAGTTGGAACCGGAAAGTCCCGCGCTTGCCCTGCTGGATGCCGCCCTAATCGCTCTCAGCGCCAACGCCATCAACCTGCTGGATTTACGTCCCGGACGCGCAGGAGGGGTGTTTCTGTTATTGGCGTTTCCGTTGTGCTTCTGGGTCGCTGATTTCCGGTTTGGCAGGAACGCCCCTGCTGCTGTTCATACTCATTCCCGCCCTGCTCGTATGGCAGCGCGATTCAAGAGCGCAGGTAATGATGGGGGATACGGGCAGTAATTTGCTAGGCGCAACGCTCGGCCTGTCACTCGCTGCCCCGCCCGTCAACATTCCCGTTCGGCTCACGGCTTTGCTGCTGCTGCTGGCCCTGCACATTCTTGCCGAACGCCTGTCCCTGACGAAACTGATAGAACAAAAGCCGTTCCTGCAAAGGCTGGATCGGCTCACAGGAGTTCGCTGAAAAGAGGAGTTCTCGAAAAAAGATGGAAGATTTGGAGCCAAACACCCGCGCAGACGTAACCGTAAAACGCGCCGAACGCGAAAACCTGCCCACCTTATTGCGCCTCATCGAAGCCCTTGCCGATTTCGAGAAACTCGCGCCGCCGGATAGCGGGGCGCGGCAGCGCTTGGAGCAGCACGGCTGGCCTGAGAACGGACAAAAACCCCTGTTCACCGCATGGCTGGCATATCGCCACGACGCGCAAACCGGCGACGCCACGCCCGCCGCCTACGCCATCACGTTCCTGACTTACTCCTCATTTCTCTGCCGCCCCACGTTTTACATCGAAGACATTTTCGTCCTGCCCGATTTTCGGCGGCACGGCATAGGCACGTTCTTCATGGAACATCTCAAGCGGGAAGCCGAAACGCAGCAGTGCGGTCGCATGGAATGGGTCGTGCTGGACTGGAACACCGATGCACAAGTTTTCTACCAAAAGTTCGGCGCACAACATCTGTCGGAATGGCAGTGTTACCGCCTACGGCTGGATTAGTCCCTAATCCAACACCGTTCAAATAAGACAATTCTATTCTCAAAACAATGGCGTAGGGACACAACATGTTGTGTCCTCTTCCTGCGATGCGGCGGGCGGGCACGGGTTAGAAGGGCGGGCACAACATGTTGTGCCCCTACGAACTCTTATTTGAACGGTATTGTTCCTAATTCGCTACATCTGTCATGCCGCCACGCGGCATTGGGCACAAAGCGTAATCTTTCCCGCGTCTGTCGAGTGCCAGTTTTGGCATTGCATACATTGCGCATACCGTTTTACATGGGAAACCAACTTGCAACGCTCCAGCAGGCAGATGGCGGTATACGTGAGGTCTAGTTGTCTCGGCAGCAGGCCGTGACGCGCCGAAGCGGGGCGAAAATGGTGGTTGTTGTGCCAGCCTTCTCCCAACGCGAGGACGCCGACGATGACGTTGTTCTTGCTTTTGTCTCGGGTTCCCGGAAACGGCTGCTGTCCCCATAGATGGCAAACGGAATTCACGCTCCATGTAATATGATGGCTGAGGAACAAGCGCACCATACCCGCCCACAAAAAGGCGTTCCAGCCGAAACACAGGGGCACGAACAGCCCGGCCAGCAGCCAGAAATAGCACGTGCGATGCACGAAACCGCGCGGCAGGCGTGTCGGCAGACTGGCAGGCTTTGCTGCTTACATGGATGGTATCGCGGAACAGCCAGCCGGTATGCGCGTGAAGCCATTGATAAATTTTTTCAAAGCGCATGCCCTCAAACCGGCGCGTGTGCGGCGAGTGCAGATCGTTTTCGCTGTCGCTGTGGGAATGGTGGTAGAGATGGTCATGCGCCCAGACAATCGGGGAACTCATTCCCGCAATCGCGCCTAAAATTAGCAGCGCGTATTGCACGACGGGATGCGCCTTGAACGCCTGATGGGTCAACATGCGATGGTAGCCTGCTGTGGTTCCGAGGTTTGTGAGGGAAGCGAGGACAAAAGCCAGGAGGGGATAGCCCCATGAAACATGGCCGCGCGTCAAAGCAATGGCCGCATAAAAGGTCAGGCACGGCGGCGCGACAACCGCAAGAAACATTCCGATTTTTTCCAGTCCGGGACGCGACCTTGTTTTCAGCGTTGCACTTGGTATTTCGTTCCCAACCCTCGGCGTAACATGTAACCCCATATTCTCAATGCTCTTTCTGTAAACAGGAAATAACGGCCATCAGTATGGCCGTCAATAGTGAAAAACCAACCTGCGCATAAATGGCAGTAGTTTTATTCCTATAGGTAGAACTATCTGCCGCCAGATGTGGACACAGAGGTTTATACCTTCTTTTGTACGTATTAAGACATATTTCGTCTGCAGCCTTTTTTCATACTCTGCCTTTTCTGACCCACTCTTCCCACCGTTTACCCAGCGTCACGCCCTGCGTTATGAGCGGGTCTTCCGTTTTGCCGACACGGGCGAGTTTCTGCGCGATCCATTCTTCCAAATCCGCTTCCATTTGCGCGGCTTGTTCGGGGAGCGTTTCCGCCAGATTGATGTTTTCTGCCGGGTCTGTGGTCAGGTCATAAAGTTCGCGCATCGGCTGTTGGTGATGGTCCGGCTGGCGGGACAGGATAAACTTGGCGTCGTTGGTTCGGCAGCACCATTTGCTTTGCCAGGTGCTTTCGCAGCAAATTACCTGTTTCCATCCGCCTTGTTCCGTTTGCCCCGTTGCAAGCGGCCATAAATCTTGCCCTTCCATTCTCTCCGGCACGGACGCGCCGCAGGCATTGAGAAGCGTGGGCGCTAAGTCTAAATGTTGAACTATCGGCGCAATACTTGTACCCGGCGCGATTTTGCCCGGAAGCCGCATCAGCAGGGGTACATGAATTGTAGGGTCATACAGCCCGTGATGTTCAAAATAAATGTCATGCTCCGTCAGACTTTCGCCATGATCGCCCGTTACCACAACCAGCGTATCCTCGCTCAATCCCGTTGCGTCGAGAGTGTGCAGAATCTCGGCAACGCCATCGTCCACATGCCGAATCTCCGCGTCATAAAGCGAAGATACGTACTCGGCATCCGTAATCGGCCCCAACTTGTCGAACCACAAATCCCCGAACATGCCGTAAATGGGCTGCTTCTTCACAGCCTCGAAACTGTGGAATTCGGGCGAAAAGGGGTCGCGTTCGGAAGGATAAAATGTCTGATAGCGCTTGGGCGGCGTGTAGGGCGTGTGTGGTTCCCAATAGTGCAGAAACAGGAAGAACTTTTCCCGCGCATGTTCTTTCATCCAGGGAACGGCGCGGGCGTTGATTTCCTCACACGATACGAGCAGGCGCAGTTTATGCCGGAACGAGGGATTGATATAAAACTCGTACCCCCGCGCCAGCCAGGGCTTGATGTCGTACAAATTGTCCACAGCCGCCGTCGTATACCCGGCATTTTGCAGCAGTTCGGGCAGCACGGGAATTTTGCGGTCCAAATCCACCTGCCCGCCATGACAAACGATGTTGTGCGTAATCGGATGCAGGCCGGTATACATCGTAGTATGCGCGGGCGTGGTCGGTATCCCCGGCGCAAAGCAGCGTTCAAAGCGCGCGCCCTGACCGGCAAGCGCGTCCAGTGTCGGACTCGTTGCCTGTGGATAGCCATAGCATCCCAACCGCGTTGCCCGCAGCGTGTCAATAACGATAAAGACAATGTTCATGGGCCGTTATTTCGCAAATCTCTCTGAAAATCCTTTGCCTCCTTTGTCTTGAACCATGATTTTCAGGATTTTCAGGATTAGCATGATTGCGGATTCGCGTTCATCCTGGTAATCCACTAATCCTGAAAATCATGGTTCAAGACAAAGGAGGCCTTGCGCATTGACAATCGCAGACCGTTTGCGCTATCCTTAACTCAACGTTAATTATGGCTGGAACATCGCCGCGCATATTCCTGCCCGCCGAGTTCCCTCACCATCAACCCATCTTCCCCAACGCTGCCGTTCGGAAGTACCTGCGAGTATGCGCCAACTACTCGTTGCCTGCGTTTCCATCAGTGTTTACTTCAGCAACCTCGCCGTTGCGCTTTTGTCTTCATCCCTGTTTACCGTTTATGCCATCGTTCAGGAATCGGTATTTGTCGCAAGAATTGTTCTTGTCACAAAGATTGTTCTTGTAGTAGGAAGCGTTTCCATCACGGGACACCGCTTCGGGAGGTTACATCCATTGAATAGACACGTTCTCGTCTTGCCGGGCCTGCTTTGCCTGCTGTCCGGCATGACCCTGTCCACAGCGCGGGCGCAGGCTCCATTCTCTTCGGTCAACAGCGTGTACGCGGTTGTCGGGGCGCGTATCGAAGTCGGCAACGGCAAAGTGATTGAAAAAGGAACCGTGCTTGTCCGTGACGGCATGATTGAGGCCGTCGGCGTGGACGTAAAAGTTCCGCCGGAAGCCGAAATCATCAAGGGCGACGGCCTGACCGTGTACCCCGGCTTCATTGACGCCCATTCCACGCGCGGTCTCACTCTGCCTGACGCCCAGCCGACGCAGGACGTTGCGCCCGACATCAGCGCGGGCGCTCCCCCGTTCATGCGCGAAGCCAACCGCAAGGGAATTCGCCCCGAACTTCGCGCCGGGGATTACCTGACGCTGACGGACGAAATGATTCGCCCCGCCCGCGCCAGTGGCTTCACAACGGAAATGATTATGCCCACCGGGGGAACCATCAACGGCATGGGGACTCTGGTGAACTTGACGGGAATGCCGCGCCGTGACAGCATCGTGCGCCCGGATGTGGCGATGAACTTCACCTTCCGCACAACCGGAAGCGGCTACCCCGGCAGTCTGATGGGAATTCAGGCATTGACCCGGCAGACCCTCCTTGACGCGCAGTATTTCCAGATGGTGCAGACGGCGTTCACGCATGGCGGCAGCCACCGCCCGCCCGCCGACGAATCCCTGTCCGCACTCATGCCCGTGCTGAACGGCTCGATGCCCGTTTTGTTTGATGCCGACAGCGAAAACGAAATCCGCCGCGCGATTCGCATGGCCGATGAGTTCAACTTGAAACTGATGCTGAGTGGCGGAACCGAAGCGTACAAAGCCCTGCCCGTCCTCTCGCAGCGCAAAATTCCCGTGATTGTCAGCCTCGACTTCGGGCAGGAACCGGGCGTCACCGCTCCTGCCGGTCAGGGCGGCGCACCCGGCGGCTTTGGCGCGGGCGGCGTTGGCGGACGTCCCGGCGGCTTCGGCAACCGACAGGGACGCGGCAACCGCCAGCCCGGAGGCACTCCCGGCGCACCCGGTACTCCCGGCGTTCCCGGCGCGAATCCTCCTGCCGGTACTCCCCCCACAGCGCCCCCGCCTGCCGATCCGCCCGCCGCGCAGCCCGCCGCCGTTCCCAATCCCGCCGCGCCCGCAACAACCGGGCAGGCGGAACCGAACAAGCCGGCCACCAACGAAAAACCCGGTCAGGATCAGGGCAAACCCGTGCCGCCCAAGCCGGACAAAGAAGACGCCGTGCCGCCGAACGCGAACCCCAATCAGGCCAACCGGCCCGTAGACCCCAACGCGCCGCCGAGCAGCACGGTCAACACCAGTAACACGGATGCTGAAGACACCGCCCTGCCGCCGCCCGTGCTGAAAGAGCGGCATCTCAAGTGGGAAGAAAAAGTCGCCAACGTCGGCATGTTGAGCAAAGCGGGTGTTCCCTTCGCGTTCACCACGAAAGGCAACCGCAGCCAGGCCGAATTCCTGACTAACCTGCGCCGCGCCATCACTGCGGGACTGCCCCGCGAAGCCGCCCTCCGCGCCCTCACCCTTGACGCCGCCCGACTGCTCGGCGTGGACAAGCAAATGGGAACGGTGGAAGTGGGCAAAGTGGCGGCGCTTGTCGTCATGTCCGGCGACTTCGTTCAGCCGACAACGCGGGTTCGCTACCTGTTCATAGACAAGAACAAATTCGAGCCGGATCGCGATACCGGCCCGCTGCCCGCTCTGCCGCAGCGCCGCCGTCCCGCTGATGACAATGACGATAACGATTAAACAAATTCTTCCTCTGTTGGTTTTCAGAAAGGAAAGATGAGTGAAAAACTCACGCTGGACACTGCCGCTCGGCTGCGCCCTTTTAACCGCGCAGCTCGGAGCGCAAACGCCCCAAACGCCCAATCAGGCTCCAAGAACACGCCCTGCCACCGCGCCCGGAACCCCGGCAGCGCGGCCACAGGGCAACGCAACCCTCAACCCTCAACCCTCAACCCCCAACTCGCCCGCCCTTGTGCAGACGATACTCGAACTGGACGCGGATCGAACACCATCCACCGTCACCAAGGGCAGCTGCCTGATTAAAAACGGGACGCTGCTGACGGTCACGCACGGCAACATGCCCGGTACGGACATTCTGATTCAAAACGGCAAAATCGCGGCTATCGGCAAGAACCTGACCGCGCCTGCGGGCGTTGTGGTCATTGACGCAACGGGCAAATGCGTGTCGCCGGGATTGATTGACGCCCACTCGCATATCGCGCTGGACTCCGTGAACGAGGGCAGCGATGCGATTACCGCCGAAGTGCGGATGCACGATGTCATTAATCCGCAGAGCATGTCCATCTATCGCGGCCTGTCGAATGGCGTCACGAGTTCGCTTCTGCTGCATGGCAGCGCCAACCCCATCGGCGGGCAAAGCGTGGTCGTGAAGATGAAGTACAAGCGGCCTGTCGAGGAACTGATTGTGCCGGACGCGCCGCGCATGATCAAGTTCGCATTGGGTGAAAACGTCAAGCAGTCCAACGGCGGCGGCTTCAATCAGGGGCCGTCGCGGTTTCCCGGCACGCGCATGGGCGTCGAAGCCGTATACCGCCGCGCCTTTGCCGAAGCCGGGAAGTACAACGGATTGTGGAACAAGTACAATGCGGAAAAGAGCGGCAACCCCAACGCCCTGCCGCCCCGCCGCGACCTGCGGCTGGAAACCCTTGCCGACATTCTCAACGGCAAAATATGGGTGCAGTGCCACTCATATCGCGCCGACGAGATGCTGATGATGGTGCGACTAAGTCAGGAGTACCACTTCAAGCTGGTCTTTCAGCACGGTTTGGAAGCGTACAAAATCGCGCCCGAAATCGCCGCTGCGGGTGTGCAGGTATCCACGTTCGCGGATGCGTGGGCGTATAAGGAGGAAGCGTTCGACGCCATTCCCTACAACGCCGCGCTTTGCACCAAAGCGGGTATCGTCACCAGCGTCAACTCGGACAACACGGCGGGCACGTATCGCCTTAACATCGAAGCCGCCAACAGCATGAAGTACGGTGGCCTGACCGAAAACGAAGCCATCCGCCTTGTCACTCTCAACCCCGCGATGCAATTGGGCATTGACAAGCGGGCGGGCAGTCTGGACGTGGGCAAGGACGGCGACATCACGATTTGGGACGGCCATCCCCTGAGCGTGTACTCCAAAGCCCGCATGACACTGGTGGAAGGCGAAGTTTTTTATCAGCGCAAAGACCCGTTCAGCATGGACAAGCAGGCGAACGCCAAAACCACGCTGGACGTTCATACCATCGAGCCGACCGTGCCGGCTGTGCCGCCCGTTCGCCGCGCCTATGCCATTGTGGGCGCGACGGTGCATCCCGTCTCCTCGCCGGACATTCTCAACGGCATGGTTGTGATTGAAGACGGCAAAATCAAGGCGGTCGGCAAGAGCGTGGCGATTCCGTCCGGCGCGTATGTGGTTCACGCCAAGGGGATGCACGTGTATCCCGGCCTGATAGACGCGGGTTCCGAAGTGGGCTTGCAGGAAATCGAAAGCATCCGCGCGACCATTGACACATCCGAAAGCGGCGAATTCCAGCCCGACCTGCTGGCGGCAACCGCCGTCAACCCCGGCAGCGAGCATCTCGCCATTTCGCGGGGCAACGGCATTACGAGCGCGGCAGTGCGCCCGTCCGGCGGCACGATTGCCGGGCAGATCGGCATTATTGACCTGGCAGGCTGGACCCCCGAACTGATGCGGGTGAAAAGCCCGGTGGCGCTGCAAATCAACTTCCCCGAAACGCAGCGCAATTCCCGCTTCGCCGCCTTCCTGACACCCGAACAGATGCAGCAGATACAGCAGCGGGACAGTGGCCGCGCCCGCTTATTGCGCGACTACTTCGACCATGCCAAACTCTACGCAACCGCGCGTAAGCAGAACCCGACCGCCACGATGATCGAACCGTCGCTGGAAGCCATGACGCCCTATGTGATGGGCAAAGCGCCGATTATCTTCACGGTTTCCACCGCGCAGGGGGCCAGGCGGGCAATCCAGTTTGCGGAAGATTTGGGGCTGAAAGCCATTCTTTCGGGTGGCCCGGACGTGTGGAAAGTGGCCGATCTGCTGGCAAAGAAGAAAGTGCCGTACATCTACAACATCCCCATCAATAACAGCATCAACGACATGCCCCCTGCCAACGATTACGACCCGACGGATACCCCGTGGACGGCTCCCGCCGTCTTGCAGCGGGCGGGCGTCAAGCTGTCGTTCGAGACCCTGAGCGCAGCCGAAGCCAAAAACTTGCCGCGTCAGGTGGGCATCATGTGCGCGTATGGCCTGCCCCGCGAAGCCGCCATCCGCGCCCTGACGCTGGACGCAGCCGAAACGCTGGGCGTCGCCGACAGCATGGGCAGTCTGGACGCGGGCAAACTGGCAAACATCATGATCACGGACGGCGACCCGCTGGAAGTGACCACCTGCGTCCACAACCTGTTCATCGCCGGCAAGCCGATCCTGCTGGAAAGCAAGCACACGCGCCTGTACGAACTCTACATGCAGCGTTTAGGCGAAACGTCCTCCCCCTCCCTCGCCCAAAAAACCAAAAAGCAGCCCTCCTCCGTCGGAGCCAGCCAGTAAGCGAAAACATGCGGGTCAACTGTTGTCGTGAGAACAGTTGGCACGCTGTGATATGCTGTTTGGATTTATCAGTCTCAAACCTAACGCATGAAGATGATTTGCTGCTGTAGAGCGGCTTTCAAATACGAAACCTACAGAGTTTGTGAGTATTGGAGGATTTAGGAAACGTGAAGAAGTTCGACCTCAATATGGAAAGCGTTTTGGAAGATTGGGAAGTTTTTCATGCACTTAGGGAAATTATTGCCAATGCGATAGACGAACAGGTGTTGACACGGACAGAGAATATTCGTATCTATAAGGACGAGCAGAATAAATGGCACATCCGAGATTTTGGTCGGGGGTTACGATACGAACACTTGACGCAAAATGAGAATCAGGAAAAACTCAAGCAGTCTAACCTCGTCATCGGTAAATTCGGCGTGGGTCTCAAGGACGCAATGGCTGTATTGAACCGTCATAACATAGGCGTTTTAATACAATCCCAGTATGGCGACATAACGCTCGAAAGTTCCTCCAAACATGGTTTTGAGGACATAGTTACTCTACACGCTGTTATCGTCACCCCTTCTGATGCTCAGATTATCGGCACGGAGTTTATCCTTGAAGGGGTCAAGGACAGTGACATTGAATATGCCAAAGAATTCTTTTTGTTGTTCTCAGACGAACAGTTATTAGAGAAAACTTCCTATGGGCAAGTTCTACAGAAAGGTAATGACTATGCTCACATTTACATTAATGGTGTGCGGGTCGCCCAAGAGGACAATTTTCTCTTTTCCTACAACCTTACTTCGTTAACACAAACAATGCGCAAGGCACTCAACCGAGAGAGAACCCATGTAGGCAGAACCGCTTACACGGATCGTGTGAAAGCCATTTTGCTGGAGTGCAAGAGCAAGGCAGTAGCAGAACTATTGGCTATCGAACCTGAGCAAATATGAAACCGGGCAATGTCATGATGAATTAAACTGGATTGATGTTGCGGTTCATGCTTGCAAATTGCTAAATGCGACAGGCAAGGTCATCTTTCTCACATCAAGAGAACTTATCAATGCAAAGAATATGGTTGATCAAGCGGCTAATGAAGGTTTGAAAATTGTTATTGTTCCTGAGAATGTTAAACTGAAACTCCGAGGCTTAATAGACGTAAAAGGCAGTCCTGTACGGGATTTGGCCGAATTTATGGATGAGTGGAACAACAGTTTCGAATTCTCATTTGTCCCTGAAGACGCATTGACGGAAAGCGAAAAGGCAGTCTATTCCAAAACTGATAGTATACTCCAACTCGTGGGAGGCAAGCCAAGCAACGTAAAAGTAATATTGATTTCGGAAACAATGCGTGTAGACGTAGGGAGGTATCAAGAAGCGCTTGGAGTGTGGGAAGAAACCAGTCGGCGGGTAATTATCAAACGTTCTGAATTGCGAAGTCTCGAAGACTATGCAGCAGTGCTGCTTCATGAGATAGCCCATGCTATTAGTGGTGCATCTGATGTCAGCAGAGAGTTTGAGCATCAGCTAACCATACTGTTAGGTAAGGTTGCTTCCAATGTGCTTCTTGGTGGTATCTGATGTATAATGAAGTAGGGCGAAGTCTTGCGCACTATTGCTTTCAGGAGACGAAAACCATGGGTAACGCCTTTTCTGTAGAGCCAACAGATGAAGAAACCGCAAAAGTAGAGTTGGAATTGCACTCCCTGTTTGCCGCAATGGATCGCATAGACGAACGGATTGCCAAAAACCAGCAGGAAACAGACCGCTTGAAAGCCAAAACAAAGACGAAACTCGCCCAATTGAGGACACTCACTAACTACACTACTACTCACGCCGACGCGCCCGTATAGTGTTTGAGGCCAAAGCGCCAGAAGGCCGAGGCCAGCAGCACGGCGGCAGCGGAAATACCGACAGCGGCTAAGGCCGAAGACGTTCCCAGTTGCCCGGTGAACTCCTGCGCCGGAATGGTAATGATGAACGTGACGGGAATCACATACGTCAGCGCCCCGCGCAGCCATGCCGGGTAAATGTCAATCGGATAGCGCCCCGCCTCGAACGCCTGCCAGACGATCTGTTCGATGTTATCAATCTTCACGAACCAGAACGTCAGCGTGACCAGACACAGCCAGAACGCATACATGATGCCCGCGCCCGCAATCAGCGTCACGCCAAACGCAAGCCCCTGTCCTATCCCCACCGTCAGCGACAGTTTGCCCACCGTATACAGGCACAAGCCCATGCCGACCAGCACATTCGCCATTTGCCACACGTTGATGGTGCGAAACGAGGCGAGAAACTGCGAGGGAACCGGCTTCAGCAGCACAAAATCCAGCGTCCCATCCCGCACCTGCCCCATGACATTGCGCATGTTGGGCGCGACGACCATTTCAATCAGGCCGTTCATCAGATAGTACACGGCGATCAGCACCATCACCTGCGGAAACGTCCAGCCCTTGATGTTGCTCGTGTAGTTGAACGCGAGGCTCAGGCCACCAACAGTGGTAATCAGGCCAAGCAGACTGGCGATAATGCGCGTAAAGAAGTCCGCCCGGTACTCCATATCCGTTTGTACGCTGGTTCGGAAAAAGACCGCAAGCAATTTGGCGTAGCGCATAAAAAGCCTCTTCTGAACCTACTGGCCGGGGATTGAAAATCCCCGGCACAAAAGGTCAAGCGTCCTGCAAACGCGGGAATTTGTGAATCAAGCATCGCGTCTGAAAGACGCTTGATTTGTCCTGCCGGGGATTTTCAATCCCCGGCCACAGACAGCAGACGTTCATTCGTCCGTCTCGCGGGCCGGTACAGGAGACGCAAGCCGCCGTGCTTCCTCCTGATAGCGGTTAAAGCCCAACTGCTGAAAGAGGGGAATAAGCCTGTCCAAGTTTACGGGTGAAACCTTTGCTGATTCCAGCGAGAACGGCAGGTCAGCGTCACGTTTCAGCGTCACCATTGCTTTCGAGAGCGGCAGGTAATCCCGCGCTTTTTCCAGATTTTCGCGCTTCTTGCCCTTGATCTGCTCCAGGTTTTCCAACACGCTTTCCATGCTGCCGAACTGCTGCACAAGCTGCGCGGCGGTTTTCAGGCCGATACCTTCCACGCCCGGCACGTTGTCTACGGTATCGCCCGTAAGCGCCATCACATCCACGACCTGCGCGGGCGTAATTCCCTTGTTGGCCTGTAATCCTGCCGCATCCAGCATCACATCCGTATGCACATCGAAAAGCGTCACGCGGTCACAAATCAACTGCTCCAAATCTTTATCTTTGGATACCATGCGGATAGCAACATCGGGGTGCTGCGGATCGTCCAGCACCTGCTGCGCAAGCGTGGCGATGATGTCATCCGCTTCCAATCCCGACACCCCGATAATGGGGATGCCGAACGCCTGTATTACCTGAAAGATGCGGTCTATCTGAATCGTCAGGTCGTCGGGCGTGGCGCGGCGCGTTCCCTTGTACTCCACATAGCGTCCGGTTGCAATCGGCTCCGGCGGCATTTGCCCCAACGTTTCTTCCAGCCCGCCTCCCAATGGGTCTACCGGCTCCTGCTCCGTTTCTTCTCGGCGGACGGGCGGCAGGGAAAACCCCGCATTGCCCGGATGCAGCATCAGGTACTGCAAATACAGTTCGTCCCGAAATGTCCTGCCCCGGCGCGTCAATGGCAACGGCAACATAATCCGGCTGAAACTTGGACAGCAGTTTCAGCAGCATACCCGTAAATCCGAACGTGGCATTGGTAGGTTCCCCGGTATCAGGGCTGAACATAGCCGTGCGAATCGCATAATAGGCGCGAAACACCTGCGCATAGCCATCAATAATGTAAAACGTTTTCGGCATAGTTAAGGTTGTGTCCAATCAACGATGGGCAAGCCGGCAATACGGCAAAATGTGGGTACCGTAGTTTTGGTATCAACCATGTAATTCACGTTAGCAAACCCTCGCGCGCCTCGAACTACAGTGTTCATCGCTTCAGCGTCTTCCAGACTTGCGGACATCCTTGATCGCCTGACGGCAGATTTGTACGCGCTTTCACCAAGTCCTGCCGCTACAGCAACAGACTTTGCGCTGTTTCTCAATGGCTAATCCTTGCCGGTTCGTACTGTGGTATAATTTCGCAGGCGCTTATCTCAATGCCTGCCAATGATATTTACCATGACGCCTGTGTTCGTGCTCTGCAAAAGGACGGCTGGACGATCACGCACAACCCGCTGACCATCACTGTCGGCAGACGAGACCTGCTTATAGACTTGGGCGCAGAGCGGATGCTGGCGGCAGAGCGCGAGAGCAGGCGTATCGCCGTAGAAATCAAGAGTTTCGTTAAACTATCGCCCGTTCAGGACTTGAAGGAAGCGCTTGGACAGTTTGTCCTCTATGAGGACGCTCTCGCTCGTTCCGAAAATCAGTCCGACCGCGTTCTGTATATGGCAATTCGTGAGGAAATCTATGATGATCTCTTTATGGAGCCGATTGGACAGATGCTGTTGGATAACAGGCGATTGCGTCTGATTGTTTTCGATGAAAATGAGGAGGTTCTTGTACGATGGATACCCTAGCGCATTATCGTCAAATCATCCGCGAACGGCTGCTTCCGCTTGTAGAACGGCGCTATGCCAACGCTGACATTACCAACGAGGCGGTATTCGATGAAGTCAATGACCGTTATCTGATTATGTCCGTTGGCTGTCAGGGGCGCTGCAAACGAGTACACGGCTGCTTGGCGCAACTCCAAGCGGGATATCATCATAACGGCTGTACGAATCCAGTCGTTCGCCACTTTCCAGCGCCTGACGGCACCTTATCAACGGCGTCCGTACGAATCGCTGGAAGCAGCGCATCATCCCGCTCTGAGTAGCTCATCCGACATTCCTCCCTGCCTCTAATGCCGCTCTTCCTGATTGGTCAGGACAAGGCCGTAGGCTCAATTCCAGTGTTTCTTTACGCGCCCACTGCGGAATACTGCTTGATGCCGCTTGCCCACAGCAGGCGAAAGACAACAATGCCGATCACAAGCCAGACCACTTGCAGCGCGAAGCCGGGCAGAATTTGCGCAGACGGAACCCTGCCGAGCGCGAGTTCGACGGGAAACGCGCCCATGCCCCGAAACGGCGAGTAGATTGCCAGTACGCCTAACCATCCGGGCATCAAACTCAGGGGCGCAATGCGCCCCGACAGAAAACTGTCCAGCGTGAAATACAGTTGGTTGAGCGCTTCCACGCGGGTTGTCCAGAACGCGACGACGGCAAGGCTGTACTGCCACACATAGCGCATGATGCCGGCCAGCAGCAGGGCAGGTATGGACAGCAGCAGTCCCCACCCATTGTGCGGCAATGTGGGCTTGAACAAAAAGAACAGCAATGCCCACACCGGCAGCAGCATCACGCTGGTACACAACTTGAACGCGATGTTGAACGCCACATCCGTATGAATGGGGTGCATCGGCTTGAGCAGGCGCGGCGACAGGTTGCCGTCCTTCACGCGGTACGCGAACTCAAAGGCGTCCCACGACATTGTAAGATGCCCGAAAATCATAAATACGAGGAAATACGCGGCAAAGTCCGCCCGTCCATACGCCACGCCATTCGCGGCGTTCTGCACGGCCCCGCCCCGCGAAGCCGAAGCCGCTGACCAGACGGCCAGCGAAATCAACGGCCCCACAAAGCCCCATACCGCCCATATCAAAATGGCAAAGCGGTATTGCAGCATGTTGGCAATCGCCATTTTCAGATTAGCGCGGTACACACTCAGCCAGTAACTCACCCGCATCGCTCCTGTAGATAAAAGAAACAACAGACGTGAACGTCGTTACGCTTTTTTGGCGGCGCGTTTTTTGGGCGCGGGTAGGGTCAGGACGTAACGGACGCTTTTCTCCACCCAGGGCGTAAGTAATGCCGTGTCTTGCAGAAAACCGGCAGGAACTACCGCATACGACTTGCTGATGGGCGCATCCGGCTCGTATTGCAGCGGTTCTGCGCCTTCAATTTGCAGCAAGGCTTCCAATTCCGCTTGGGAAGTTTCAGCGCCAGCCCGCGATCCGACAGCGAGGCGAACATGCGTCCCTGCGCTTTGCCGCCGATGCCGCCGAACATGGCCTGAAACGTCAATTCGGTGTCGGGGGCAAGGTTTTCCGCCGCCAGTTCCACGCGCTCCTGCAACATCGCCAGCCGCGCCCTCATTTCTTCTGTCATTGTTTGTATCCTTCTGGTATTTGTGTCGTTTATACTTTCGCTTCCTGAAAAACCTGATCTATGATTGCTTCGATGGATGGGTTTTCTACCGTCAAATCCAGCACGGGCAGTTCCGCGAGCAGGCGGGCGACAACAGGGGAGGTGTCGGCGCGAGGCAGGCGCAGCGTTACTTTTACACCCTCCTGCTCGGTCACTTCCCCATACTGCCCGGCGCGTTTGGCGCTGGCTTCATCCCCGACTTCCAGGCGCACGAGTTTGAACGGCGCAATTTTGTCGGTCAGGTCGGCTAATGCCCCGTCGTAAAGTAACGTGCCCTTGTGAATAACAATCACGCGCTTGCACAGGGCGGTAACATCGGCCATGTAGTGCGACGTGAGCAGAATCGTGGCTCCATGCTTCTCGTTGTGCGATTGGATGAACTGCCGGATACGCCCCTGCATGGTCACGTCTACTCCAATCGTCGGCTCGTCCAGAAACAGGACTTGCGGACGGTGCAGCAGGGCGGCGCACAACTCGCACTTCATGCGCTCGCCCAACGACAATCCGCGCACCGGCTTTTTAATCAGGTCTTTCAGATCGAGCAGCGTCACGAGTTCGTCCAGTGTTTCCTCAAACTGCTTTGCCGGTATCTGGTAGATCGCCTGATTGACCAGAAACGAGTCCATTGCGGGAATATCCCACACCAGTTGGTTGCGGTTGCCCATGACCAGACTGATGTTGCGAAGCAGGTCGGGCGAACGCTTCCACGGCACATGCCCCAAAACCCGCGCTTCGCCGCCGGTTGGATGCAGCAATCCCGCCAGCATTTTCAGCGTCGTGGTTTTGCCCGCGCCGTTCGGTCCCAAAAACCCGACGACTTCACCGGGACATACGGTAAACGACACGCCCTCCACCGCCTTGACTTCCTTGTATTTGCGCCGAAACAGGCTTTGCACGGACGCTTTTGTCCCGGCTTCGCGCTCATGGACGCGATACGTTTTTTGCAGGTTTTCCAGTTGGATTTGTGGATTGTTCATCGGCATAGGAGGAAACACTATTCTCCGGGAGCATTGTTCTCATGGTTCAAATGTGGAAAACGCCCGGAACACGCGCATAGCGAATATATCTGCCTGCTTATTCGACAGGCCTTTACCGCTTTCCTGCCGAAAAGCAAAAAATATACGTCACTTTTTGATGACTAAATTTATCTGCTTGAATAGGAAGGATAGCCGCGAATGAACGCGAATAAACGCGAATGGAGTTCTTGTTTCCAGACGATTGGAGCCACCTCGCGTATAGTATTCCTACATACATGAACCTGATCATGTGAAATAGGATACAGCCGAATTAGAAATTGGAGGTTATAATTTTGGATAAGCGGCAGGGGAGGATGCTCTAATCTGTCTGCAATGTCGTTGGTTCGGGGCGATTTGCACAGGAGTTGTGATGAACTATTTTGGCAATTGTGCCGCGCTGCTTGCGGCTTCCATTTGCGGCACATTGGCTTTGCTGTTTGTGGCGCGGCGGCTTCCCGTTGCCAACAAAGTGCGCGGCAACAATGACATCGTGGGCGTCTACTTCACCATCATTGGAACGGTTTACGCCATCATTTTGGCCTTCATGCTTGCCAGCGTGTGGACGCGCTTCGATCAGGCGCGTTCCCAGGCCGAGCAGGAAGCCGCCACCCTCGTCAACATCTACCGCTTATCCGACGGCCTGCCGGAAGCCAATCGCATTCCCTTACAGAAAGCCGTTCGAGATTATGCGGAAAATGTCATCCACCAGGAATGGCCGAGGATGCGCAGCGCTCAGTCCAGCCCGGAAATAAACGACCTGCATCATCAACTCTGGCGTCTCACGCAGGCTATTGACCCGAAGACAAACCGCGATACCAACATTCATGCGCAGATGCTCCAGCAGTTGACCACGCTCGCCACCCTGCGCCGCCTGCGCCTGCTTGCAAGCGACGGCGGCCTGCCGGACATTCTCTGGTTTGTGCTGATTGCGGGAGCCGCGCTGCTCGTCGGCATGACTGCCCTGTTCGGCGAAGAAACCTACGCCCACCACAGTTTCAAAGCCGTTCTGCTCACCACCACGCTCGTCCTCATCCTCTACGCCACGTGGGAAATAGATGGCCCCTTTTCCGGCAACATCACCGTCTCGCCCAAAGCCTTTGAGGAAGCGGTAAAGGTGTGCGATGAAATGAAGTAGTAGGTGTCGGTGTTTAGGCATTCAGGTTAACCACCAAGACACAAAGTAAATATCCAGACCAGATGCGAAAAAGCCGGAAGGTTGTGTCAGGCGAGGCTACTTGCGGAAAGGAAGGAACCTGCGCACCTTCGACCTGTGCAGGCGTGGAAGGATAAAACACGCGCTGACCGGCTGATTGGCGTATCAAGCGACGCACACGGTAAACTACTTCTTCCATATCCGCCGACGAGCGAACCAAATCAATCGCCGCAATCTTCGTCAGACGCTGTAGAAACTGCGCCTCCTTAAAATCTACAACAACCAGCATCGGCAGCGAAGGCCGTTGCCGATTCAGTGCCTGAACCAGTTCAAGCGTGTCGGCATCGAAGCGCGTACAATCCCATAATACCACGTCTGGTTCGATGCGCTGTAGGGTTGTTGCCTGCGTATGCCGTACCCACGCTGTAGGCCGATAGTCAACATGAGCCTCCTGACAAAACTCCTCCAGCCCCTGCGCCCATCCTACATTATCGTCTACAACCATGATTTAAGTGTTTTCGCTGCCTTCGCCATCCTCTTTCACTGACTTGGTTTTTTCTTATTCTACGGTGTTCTACCATAAATCGAGCAGCAAAATTCCTCTCCTGACAGGAGCGAATTGCCGGGAGAGGAATCTGGAATGAGGCGCATTGATGATCGCAAACTTACGAACAACAAACTACGGCCAAGGGAATGTGTCGCAGATGTTGCGGTCGGGGATGGGGTGATTGGGGTCGGTGTTGTCGGCGATGCCCGTGTTGGCGCAATCTGCATTGCCGTTGTCGCACATATCTGGGAAGAAGGGATAAGCGTTGATGAGTTTGCAGCCGGTCAGGTTCTTGCTTGTGCCGATGCTCTGGCCTTTCAGCCATTTGGCGTGGCCGTCGAAAAAGGTGGAATTCGAGCCTTCCAGATGCCGGTCGCCTGCAATACTCATCCGGTGGTACGTGGGGTAGTAATCGAAGTCGCCGTTGAATGGCTCAATCCAGCTATCCGTAATCGCTGTCGGAGTCGCGCCCGCCGTGACATCCCACTTGTCCGTCAGAATGATGGTTTCCGCAGGAAACTCTATTTGTGGCAGCGACAGGCCTTCCGCCGCGCGAATGGCAATGTACGAGCGTTTGATGGTTTTGGCGTTGTTCAGGTCGAGACTGAGCGCGGGCGAGGGGTCGCTCGGACACACCAATACCTGCAAGTTCTTCAAATACGGCTGCAAGGCGTTCCACCACAAAGCGCGGTCATAATCGGCAGTGTCGCCCGCAGGGAACGCGGCTCCCGTGCGCGACAGCGTAGGCTTGCCCGGACTATTGGCGCGAAAGAACAACTGCTCGTCATTGTCCTGCACGTACATCTGCGTGGCCGTGCCCATCTGCTTCTCGTTGGAAAGGCAGGTAATGGAACGCGCTTTTTCCCGCGCCTGCGCAAACACGGGAAACAGAATAGCCGCGAGAATCGCGACAATGGCGATCACGACGAGCAGTTCAATGAGCGTAAAAGCGCAAACATGATTCCGATAAGAGCGCATGTCCTTTTTCCTCCACATAACTGAGAACATATTCCAACAGGTCCCAACAGGCGCGGCATTTGCGTTCGCAGGACGCTTGTACTTTCCTGCCGGGTACTTTCAGTACCCGGCCTAACCCGATAGGCTCACGAGAAACAAAAAGAGCCGAACAAGCCGAAAAAACCGAAACCTTTGCCCCACACAGCCGTCTAAACAGTAGAATAACGTCTACACAGTGACGAAGGCTGAAAGTTCGAGTTCCTATCAACTATCAACTATCAACTACTTACTCAGGAAGGGAGGTGCCAGTCCTATGTTCCCCTTCTCCCGTCCGCCCTGACGCTGCTGAGGTCACGACGCCTCACTCCTACAACCAGACACAACGAGACATCGGGCTGGAAGCGCTGCATTGCCAAGATTTCGACGCTGCCTCTACATATCATTTTTTCATCCTTCATCCTTTGCTTCCCGCCTGTTCGGGAAGGGATAGAGTTACAGTTCCTAATCATCATCGTCGCGGGGCGCGGGGCCTTTGACGACATTGCAGGCGAGGGTGTACAGATGCGCCTGTGTCGCCTTGTACTGCGGGGCGTTGAGGTGGTGCTTGACGGCGGCGGCTTTGTGCAGGTCGTCGGCCTTCATGCTCAGGCGGGTGATGACGCCCAGGCGGTGGCTGTCACGATCCGGGCCGCTCAGGTCGAGGTTCTTCACCAGCGCCCAGATACGATGCCCTTCTGTCGTGGGCGTGTATTTCGCGATCCGCGTGAACTGGCTGCTATCGAGCGTGATGCCGTTGTAGGTCGGCTGGAACATATCGCGCATATCCGTTGCGAACAGGTCGCCCAGGTTGTTGGGCGGCAGGCCGAGCAGCAGTTCCTCCGTTTTCACGATAGAAGCCGTGCTGTAGTGCTGTTTCGCCAGGTAGCCCGGCTTGGCGTAGGGGCTGACAATGACAACCGGAGTCCGATGCTGATGGATGTGATCCAGCGTGGATTGCGCGTCGTCTACCGAAAAGATGATCGCGCTGCCCGTGCCATCGCCGCCTGTATCGGGATTGCTGTAGTACACGGAACTGTGCATAATGTGCTGAATAATCATGCCAACCGCCACGTCGCCATCCGCCACTTGCTGCGGGGCCGTCGGTGACGCGATATTCGCAGCGCGCGTTCCCCCCGTATGCATATTGGGCACATAAATGTACAGGAATTGCGGCAATGTACCCGCCGCATTCATGCGGTCAAAATCCGCAATAAACTCGTTGGCGCGGCGCTGATCGGAAATGTTGAAGTTGTAGCCAGGGTAGCTTTGATCCAGGCGCGGCTCGCCGCTCCGATTGGTGGTTCCCACAACCGCCAGGCCGGGGTACGCCATGAAGAAGGACTGACCGACGCCATAAGGCCGCGCCTGCCCATTCGGACGATTGAACAGGGTATCCACGTCCCCCGCGTTCACAAGCGGATTAAAAATGGTCGGCGGGTTGTTGGTGGAAAGCGTGGGATAGCCCATTTTACCGCTGGCCGGGTCGTTAAGCGTGGAGGGCGTACTGTCGCCCGTATCCGTGCCGATGATGCGGGCGGCTTCCAGGCCATACAGCTTGAAGTCAACGCCGTTGCGGGCGGCATTATTATAAATGTAGCCGCTTTCGGGATAATCTTCCACATCAAAGTTTTTGTTGACCAACATGCCGCGCCCGCTTTTCACGAGCAGCGTTTTCTCCATGTAATCGGAGGCCGTTCCCGACGCGCAGAACTGATGGCCGGCATCCGACTCTTCTGAATCGGAGTAGTAGTTGACGCCGGTGGCGAAGGTTCGCGCCAGAATCTGGATGTTGGGCACAACGCCTGTAAACTGCGCGTTGGCGTGGATACCGCCATCGGGATTGTTGAACGTATTGCTTGCAAACGCGCCGAAGTGGGACTGGTTGCCTAAAAAAGAGTCGAACGTTTTGTTTTCGCCCAAAACAAAGAACACGTGCTTGATTTTGGCGGATGCACCCCCGCCTGCCGGCACGACGCTGGTATCCACGCTGTTGTGAAAGGCGAAGTTGTTGCCCAATACCGTCGTATTGTCAAGCGCAAGCGTGGTCAGGTCAATCTTCTGCGCCGTGCCGAAAATGTAGTTGCTGTCCGTAAACAACTCTACGCCCGTCGGGTTGTGCGTTCCGCTGACCGTCTTGGGATTGATGTCTTCGCCGATGCCTTTGGCGTTGATGACAAACAGGGTTTTGCCGTCCGCGCTGACGTTCACGCCCGTCGGATACCAGTCTGTTGGGATGCGTCCCAGCAGTTTCGGCTTTGTGGGGTTGCTCGTATCCAGTACGGCCACGCTGTTGATACCGGCTTCCGCGACATACGCGCGGGTGTTGTCCGGCGAAACCGCAATGGCGTTCGGGTACGCGCCATGCGCCTTATGCCGATCCCTCAGCGTGACGTTGACGGGAGCCAGGTTGAAGTCGCGCAGTCTGCGGCTGTTATTGACCACGATCAAGCCGATGCTGTCGTTGTTGGCCTTGCAGACATACAGGACTTCCTGCGTTCCCTTGCGCACAATGGCGGTTGCGCACGGGTGCGTATCGCCTACCAGATACAAAGGGTCAATGCCGATGCGGTAGGCGGGATCGAAGCCGCCGGGCTGTCCCTGATAAACCGCGCCCAACAGAGTGGCATTCGCCGGATTGCCGCCGGGAATGGAAACGATGGAAATGGACGAGGTTTTCGGATTGGAGCCGGTCGCGCTGATGGGCGGCACGTAAAACCCGTCCGGCAGGTTCGGGATGCCAAGCGTATTAATAGGGTTGAGCGCAGTCAGGTCGCCATTACTGTCATAAGTCACATTGCCGAACTTGTACTCCGTTACGCCCCAGTTGGAAACCAGCACCTTGCTGCCGTCGCGGCTGACCGACACGCCATACGGAAAATAGCCGACGGGAACCTGCTTGACAACCGTGTTCAGCGAGGTATCAATCACGGCCAGGCTGTTGTCGCCGTTGCAGGCGACATACAGATAGCGCCCATCCGGGCTGAGGGCGGAACCGGCGGGAAAGGTGATCTTCGCGCCGCCCGTACTGTATCCGGCGGGACGGTAAATGACGGACGAGCCTACAGGAAAACTGGCCTGCGAACCGGGCGCAACCGTGTAGTTGGACACGTAATTCTGGTTTTTGGGCAGGATAGGTAAAATCGTGATGGCAGCGCCCCCGCTGATAATACCGGCAGGGGAAATACTGAACGTCTTCACGCTTTGGCTTGGCCCGGCGGAAGCGTACAGCGCGTAGGGGCCATTGCCTTTCACCTGCAAGCCAATGTAAACCGGGCCGGCAGTGGCGATTTGCGACACAACAGTCATATCCGAAGTCCGCAGTACGGACAAGGAGTAGCCGCCGATATTGATGGCGCTTTGCAGCGAGGCCATGCCGCTGCCGCGCTCATCATCGTTGCTGGTAATCAGGTACTTGCCGTCCGGCGTCAAAATGGAGCCAAGTGGGTTCATGCCAATCTGCACAGTTTGTCCTGTCGGCGTCACCTTGCGGCCATTAGGCAAAATTCCGGCAAAGTAGCTTCCCAACTTGTTCGGACCGGCAAACAGTTCCGCGCCCGCGTACACGCCCGCCTCAGACGTGCCGGCAAGCGGCGTCGTGACCTGCCCCCAGTTTGTGGCATTAATCGTCTGCGCCTGCGCAAAGGCAACTGCCAGCGTAAGAGAAGTGGCTACGCCTGCGCAAGCCAGCCCCCTCAGCAAACGAGAATCCGCCGCAAGCAATGGCGTTCGACGTGGATATTTCATCGCGATTGGTTTCTCCTTCTTCGGAAGTAAAGTTTTTAAGGGTGTTAGGGTTCTATGGTTTTAGGTGTTTGGTATTCAGACTTCCTATATTCCGTATTCCTGAATTCCGTCTTCCAACTTCTGCCTTCTAGCCCGTCTCTGCTTACCACTTCTCTAATAAGTGTACCTGTTGTAGCATTTTTGTTGTTAAGCGGGCATTAAGATGAGGTTAAATTGATGTTGAAGCAGGCGCGAAGACGAAAGTCTCGCATTTTCAGGCGCTGAATTTTCCGCAGGGCAGGAAATTGCCCTTGCCGCGTGGAAACATTCAGGCATCGGCAGAACGCAAATTTACGTTCTTGCGCGGCGAATTATCTACCTTCAGGAGAACACGATGGCACGAACAGCATTAATCGTACATGGCGGATGGGAAGGGCACGAACCCCGGCAGGTGGCGGAAGTCATTGACGAGCTTCTGCGCGGCAAGGGGTTTGAAACAGAAGTATCGGACACGCTCGACGCTTTCAAGGACGCGGAAAAACTCATGGAATTGAGCCTCATCGTTCCCGTTTGGACAATGGGCAAAATTTCGGGCGAGCAGCTCAACCCGGTTGTCGCGGCGGTGAAAAACGGCGTAGGCATCGGCGGCTGTCACGGCGGCATGTGCGACAGTTTCCGCGAAGCCACAGAATGGCAGTTTATGACGGGCGGGCAGTGGGTGTCCCATCCCGGCAACGCGGGCGTCACCTACCCGGTCCACATCACCGACCCGAACCACTTCATCACGCAGGGCACGTCGGATTTTCAGGTCACGTCGGAACAATACTATCTGCACACCGACCCCGGCAACAAAGTGCTGGCGACAACCCCGTTCCCCACACCCGGCGCGGACGGCCCGCATGTCACCAATGGCACGATTACCATGCCCGTCGTCTGGACCAAAATGTATGGGCAGGGGCGCGTGTTCTACTCGTCCATCGGCCACGTCGCCGCAACCGTCCTCGAACCCGACCCGCTTCGCCTGCTGACTCGCGGCCTGCTGTGGGCGGCCAAAGCGGAAGATGCGGCGTAGGTTGGTGGTTAGTGAATGGTGGTTGGTGGTTGGCAGATTGCGTTTATGATTGTGCGGCAACGCAATCATGGGCTGCTGCCCGTCCATGCCGGCAGTTGGATATGCCGGCTTGAGCGGTATGGCTTACGTAATACGGAAACTGTTTGGTAAAGGAGTGGGTGCATGGCCGCAACCTACATTGAGAAAGAAGTGGAGCGCGTCAATCGCAATTTGATGCTTGTCAACGGGGGCATTTTGGCATTGTTCGCGCTGTTTTTTGCGTTTATGATGCTTGGCGGCGTAATGAGACAGCGTTCCCATGAACAACTTCAGGCTTACGGCGCGGCGCACAGCGCCAATGCGATTTACAGGCAGCCTGCCGCGCTTGACAGTTCCCATCCGACCCGCATCAGCGCGGCAGAAGTGGCGTCAACGCAGCGTTTGGAAGAACTGGCGGGACATGCCGTTACGTTTTCCGACCCACAGGCGCAAAACCTGATGTTTCCCGTATGGAACTTTATGGGCAGGGTAACCGGCAAAAACAAGCCGCATATCCCCCCGTACTATCACGTCAGCAGCGCCGGTGGGAAATTGCTGCTGATTTTACCTGACAAATCGGAGGCAGGCACGACCTTTACGGGCGTGATTCGGCCCCTGGCAGACGTAGATTTCAACGCCGTTCACCCGGCGCTGATGGCGCGCGGTTTTCAGCAGGAATTGCAGCCCTTTATTTTGGATTGCCTGTCCCTTTCGCCTCCCGACGGCGCAGCGCCCTTGCCTGTCGTGATGCATCCGGTGGGAAATGGGGGGCGAGGGTTCCCCTCGTATGTGGTCGTGTTTGGGCTGTTGGCCACTTTATGCGGCTGGAATGTCGTAAAAGCGTTCAAGCGCATTAAAAGCCCGCTGACGCATCCCATTTATACGAAGCTGGCGCAGTACGGCTCGCCCCCGGATTTAGTCCGCGCTATCGAAGCCGAGCGGCAGGCCGGCGTTACGGTTCTCGCCCCGGCGCAATTCATCTATTCGTGGATGCTGATTCCCTCGTTTTGGAGCCTGGACGTGGTTCCTCTGGATCAACTCGCGTGGGTTTTCAAGATGGTTACTTTCGTCAACTTCATTCCCATGATGTTCAGCCTGCGCGTTTTGGATCGTGAGGGCAAAGGCCATCCCATTTCTACAAGTGACGCGCAGATGACCCGCATCATGGACTACATTGGGCAGGTGCGCCCCTGGGTCATGCTGGGGTACAGCCGCGAACGGCGCGACCTTTTTTCGTGTGACCGCGCCCGCTTTCTCGCGGAAATAGACGCTCGCCGCCGGCAGTTTCAGCCTGTGCCTATGCCTGCGCCGGTTCCGCTTTCCGGCTATCCTGCGCCACGTCCATGAAGAAGGGACACCGAATAGGCTATGAACACACATCAGCACACAGCCATCCGCGCAATCTTGGTGGTTGGTGCTTGGTCGCAGTTGATTAGTGTTCGGGACGGAATGTGCTACTATAATAACTGGAAATCTCGCCACGAAGGTGAGGCCGTTCCGGCTAAGTTCTTAGCTGGGCGTCTGACAACGGTAACACAGGAGTAGGCTATGCAGCTTCAAATCAGATCGGTTATGGGCAAAGCAGGCGCGCGAAACGGTTTTGCGCTCATCGAACTGCTTGTCGTGATTGCCTTGATTGCGGTGTTGAGCGCGGGACTGTATACTTTCTACGCGGGGCGCAGCAACGGCAAGCCGGGATCGAAAAAGACGCCGCTGGATGTTACGTATGACAGCGTATGCCTCCAAAAATCTGGTCAGCGTCCGGCAGTGCATCAAAGCGGAAGAAGCCACGGATGAGGAAAAGCACCCCGCCGCCCTGACCGCTATCAAGTCACTGACTCCCGACCTGCGCGCCTGTCCCGTCGGCAAAGAGCCTTACGTCTATGACCCGCAAACCGGAGAAGTGCATTGCGTTCATCCGGGGCATGAAAAATACTGAAGATGGTATTCAGGTGTTCGGGAATACAAAAGTACCGAACTTTACTTTACGGCAACTATACTGGCTGAACACCTGAACACCTGAACACCTGAATACCTGAATACCCTCCTCAACTATGTTCAAGAAAATTCTGATTGCCAATCGGGGCGAAATTGCCGTTCGCATTATCCGCGCCTGCAAGGAACTGAAAGTAAAAACGGTTGCGGTTCACTCGACGGCGGATTCCAATTCACAGCATGTTCATCTGGCGGATGAGGCTGTGTGCATCGGGCCACCGCCGCCACGCGATAGCTACCTGAATGATGTCAATATCATCAGCGCGGCGCTGATTACGGGCGCGGAAGCGATTCATCCCGGCATCGGGTTTTTGTCGGAGCGGGCCAGTTTCGCGGAAGCCTGCGAAGCGCATGAGCTGAAGTTCATTGGGCCGTCGGCTGCCGTAATGGAGCGGATGGGCGATAAATCGGTGGCGCGGGAAACCATGCGTGCGGCGGGCGTTCCCGTTGTGCCCGGCTCCAACGGGCCATTAGAAACGGTAGAAGAAGCGCAGGAATTTGCCCGCAAAATCGGGTTTCCCCTGCTCATCAAGGCGGCGCTTGGTGGAGGCGGCAGAGGGATTCGGCTGGTTCAAAACGAGGAGGAACTGCCGCGCCAATTCGATATGGCGCGGACGGAAGCCGCCTCTTCGTTCGGCAAGCCGGATGTGTACATGGAAAAGTTTGTCGAGGAACCGCGCCACGTCGAAGTGCAGATTCTGGCGGACGAACACGGGCATATCGTCCATCTGGGCGAACGCGAATGTTCCATCCAAAACCTGCGGCATCAAAAAATCATCGAAGAGTCGCCCTGGGAAAAAATGCCCAACGGCCTGCGTAATAAAATGGGGGATGCGGCAATACGGGCGGCAAAGGCGATAGGCTACGCCAACGCGGGAACCGTTGAATTCCTGGTGGACGCCAACCATGATTTTTACTTCATGGAGATGAACAAGCGGCTGCAGGTGGAACACTGCGTAACCGAAATGGTCACGGGTATTGATTTGGTGAAGCAGCAACTGCGGATTGCATCGGGAGAAAAACTGGCGTTCGGGCAACGGGATATTCGCTGGGAAGGCCATGCCATCGAGTGCCGCATCAACGCCGAAGACCCCGACCGCAACTTCGCGCCGAGCGCGGGGCGCATTGACCGGGTGGTATTGCCGGGCGGGTATGGCGTTCGCGTGGATACCCACATCACCGCCGGGTACGAAGTGCCACCTTATTATGATCCCCTGCTGGCAAAAATCATCGTGTGGGACAAAGACAGAGTCGGCGCGATTGCCCGGATGCAGCGCTGTTTGCAGGAAACCGAGATTACCGGGGTGAAAACTAACATCGCGCTGCAATTGAAAATACTTGCCAACGCTTTTTATCGGCGCGGCGAACTGTCCACCGACTTTTTACAGCGCCGCATCATTGACGGCAACAACGGCAAATGAAATAATCTTTGTGTTGATTACATGGGATGGCAACGTATAAAGGCGCAAGCGGCTAGTTCGTACCCAACGGAGGTAATTGTGTGCTTAGGCTTGGCGACTTGACCCCCGATGAAATCGCGCGTCTTCAGCAAATTGCTAATGAATACGGTACACCAATTGGCGTGTTCGGCAGCGCCGCGCGTGGGACTCGCAGAGGGGTCGGAACAAGTCTCCCACTTGGCAAAGGACCGGGTACGCGCAGCGATATTGATCTTGGTATACCAGGACACATGCGAGGCGGGCCAATGGAAGAGGCTCTTAATGGAGAGTTCGGGCCTGACATTGATGCACATGGTATTTTGAGCTACTTCCCACCCAAAGGCGCGAACGAAATCGAAATAACGCCCGATGAGGGATAATTGTTGACAAGCAGTATCTTTGCGCTTTGTCGAATTTTAAAATGTAAGCACACGACTGAGCAAAGCAGTTTTTAATCTCATGCTCAAATAAAGTGCAAAGATTCTGTACAATGAGTAAGGAACGGCAAAGATGAAAAACAACTTTGTTGACAAAGAATATCCGACGCGCGGCATTGATGGCAAGCTGACAGGAGAACGGACGGTGATCAGGTATGCTTCCGATGGCAAAGAGGCTGCGCGTTTTGGTTATGACGCTTCGGGGCAGGAAACATTTCGTCAGTCTGTTACCTGTAGCGAAAACGACAAAGGGCTTGAAAAAACGGTGTCTACGTTCCGCCCCGATGGTTCCCTATTACAGAAATCTATCACGTATTTTAATAAAGAAGGGGAAATTTCCGAAATTCTCACAGTAGATGCTGGCGGTAAAGTGTTGGATCGACAAGTCTATACTTATTCGCACAACATGGTTGCCTACTCTCATTTTGATGAAACAGAACGGCTAATCGAGGTATGGTCACGCTGCATTAAAAGTTGAAGGATGGGGCAACAGGAATCGCGCATGTTCGTATATACGCAGGAAAACATTCAAACTCGTTCGCAGCTCAAGCAGATCGTCAATCTGGCGCAGTGTAGCCATGTCACCATTCTGCTGTCGGACAAGCATTACATTATTGCGCACTTCGGCAAGGAGGAGCGGGTTCCACTGGCAAAAGCCGACACCCTGCCGGAAGCGGAAGGGCTGCTGCGCCTGATTTTGCAGTCTATGGAAAATCAAGCGCGGACGCTTGATTTGACCGAACCTAACATTGAGGGGATGCGT
The DNA here is from genome assembly GCA_963835065.1 of uncultured Chthonomonadaceae bacterium. Classification (GTDB taxonomy): domain Bacteria; phylum Armatimonadota; class Chthonomonadetes; order Chthonomonadales; family Chthonomonadaceae; genus CAWFQB01. The sequence goes on from CAWIEK010000049.1 coordinate 122,783, forward strand.
CGGGCGCTGATGCCCCGCTAATTTCTCAACATTTCTGAAAAGAACTATGGAGATGAAGAAAATGCGAATAGCTCACATCGGAGTGTTTGCCGGTTTGCTGGCGGTTGGTTTGCCCGCGATTGCGCCAATGCAGGCGCAGGCGGCGGAACCTCGCGCCGGACGCGCGCCCCGCAAGGTTTCGCCGTTCTTCCTGAAAGACAATGACCGCGTGGTGTTTTACGGCGACAGCATCACGGATCAGCGCCTGTATACCACGTACATTGAAAGCTACTGCGTGACGCGGTTTCCCAAGAAGAACCTGACCTTTGTTCATTCGGGGTGGGGCGGGGATCGGGTAACGGGCGGCGGCGGCGGGCCGATTGATTTGCGCTTGCAGCGCGACGTACTGCCGTACAAGCCTACGGTCGTAACGATCTGCCTGGGCATGAACGATGCCAGTTACCGGGCATTCGACCAAAATATTTTCAACACGTATGTGAGCGGCTACCGGCATATCATCGAAACCCTGCAAAAGCAATTGCCGGGTGTCCGCCTGACCCTGCTCACCGCTCCCGCTTATGACGATGTGACGCGCGCGCCGGGCTTTGCGGGCGGCATTAACAGTACGCTGGTGGCCTATGGCGAGGCCGTCCGGCAGCTTGGGCAGGAGTACAACATTCCGGTTGCCGATACGAACGCGCCCCTTGTGGCTGTTCTGAGCCGCGCAAACACGCTCAATCCCCAGGTGGCCTCGAAAATCATTCCTGACCGCGTTCATCCGCAGCATGGCGGGCATTTGATTATGGCGGCTGCCGTACTTAAGGCCTGGAACGCTCCGGCAACCGTTGCCGACATTGAAATCAACGCGCCAAATGGACAGGTGGAGCGCGCGGAAAATACCCGTATTTCCAGTGTCACGACGGGCGGCGACAAACTCAGTTTCACGGAATTGGATAACACGCTGCCCTGGCCGCTGGACCGCGACCCGGAGCGGGATGCGGATACGCAAGTCGCCCTGGCTGTAACCGACACCGAACAAGACTTGAACCGCTATATGCTCAAAGTGACCGGCTTGAAAGCAGCGCGCTACCAATTGGCGGTAGATGGCAAGGCGCTGGGAACCTTTGCAAGCAGTGATTTAGCGAACGGCATTGATCTTGCAATGCTGAACGGCCTGCCCGCCAATGAGCAGGCGCGTCTTGTCCTGGGCGTGACGCGCAAGCACAACGACCTGCATTTCCGCAAGTGGCGTCAGGTGCAGTTGGCTGATAAGCGTAAAGGAATTGATGACGTACCCGCCGATGTTCGCGCCCAAATGGACGCGCTGGACGCGCAGGAAGCCGACGCTGTGAAAGAACAACGCGCCCTGTTAGCGCCCCGCCCCCATCGCGTGGAACTGACGCCGGAAGCGTAGGGAAAGGATGAAGGATGAAGGATGAATTTAGGGAACAGGAAACAGGGGACAGGGAACAGAACTCCCGAATACCGAATACCGAACACCCAACACCGCCTTTATCCTTCATCCTTCATCCTTCATCCTTTGCAGAAATTGATTCCGCCCGTGAGGACGAATTCGATACCGTTCTGGAAGTGATGTGCGCCGCGTTTGAATTGCCGTATCAGGTGGCTCGACCTGTCTTTTATGCCGATCCTTACTTTGACGCGGAAAACAAGCGGGTTTTGCGCGTGGATGGCAAAATTGTATCGTGCCTGACGATTACTTCGGCGCGGTGTCAGGTGGGCAAAACGGTGCTGCCCATTGCCGGGATTTCGGGCGTGGCGACGCTGCCGGAGCATCAGCGCAAAGGCTATGCAAGCCGCTTGATTGTGGAAACGCTGCACACGCTGCGCGAACGCGGGGTTGCGCTTGCGGGATTATTCCCGTATGATTACGCTTACTATCGCCGGTTGGGTTGGGAAACGGCCAGTGTCGGCTATGCTTTTGCCATCGCTCCTGTCAACCTGCCTTCTTACTCTGAAGCTGCCGGAGTGCAAACCGCCGCTCCCGAACACTGGTCAGCCCTTGCAGAGTTGTACAATAATTCTTCGGAATCATGGACACTGCGGGCTACACGGGATGAAAAACGCTGGCGATATGTACAGGATCGGGTTGCGAGCGCATGTGTGTATGTTCATGTGGCGGAAACCGGTGAAACTGTCGAGGGGTACTTGCTGTATGATATACAGCCGGGGCGGGTGCAGATTGGCGCGACGGATCTGGAGCAGCCTCCTGTTTTGCGCGTGATGGAGTTTTGCGCAAGCACCCTACGGGCGCGGCGCGGATTGTTAGGGCATCTTGCTTTACAGCGTCAGGTGGGCAGGATCGAATATGTCACTACGCCACAGCAATTAGAAGCGGTAGGGTTGATGGGACTGTCTTGCCCGAAGGGAATAGACGGACCGTTTGCGCAGATCACGCTTACGCCCTCGTTAATGCTTCGGGCAGTGGATTTCGCGCGGATTATAGAATCTTTGCGCGTCAATTGGGACGGTTTTGCAGGCGAAATCCTCCTGTCGCTGAAAGATGAACTGCTTGCGCCCGACAGCGCGAACGTACTGATCAGCGGGGATGGCACAGGATTGCCGAATGTTGTGAATGTCTCCGAAACGAGCGCAGGGGAACGTCTGCCGGGAGAGCGCAACCCGGCGTCCTTGCCCAATCAGGAAACGGCGGAAAATAAAGCGGAATTAGCGCGCGTGGAGGGCAATGTCGGCGCCTGGTCGCAGGTTCTGGTGGGGCATGTCAGTGGCGACGATTCCTGCGCGATGGGCTGTCTGCAAGCCTCTGCGCCTGTCGCGGCTGCGCTTGCCGGACAACTCTTTCCTGCCCGTTTTCCGTTTCTGCCAGTTCCCGATCACTTTTGATTTGTTGTTGACTTGTGGTTGACTTTGTGGCTTCGCTGATAACCAGACGGCGTTTTAAGCGTCTGTATCTGTTGAAGTTTTCTTTTGAAAGGAATATCGCGTTATGATTCGTGCCGCCTGTCTTCGCGCTTTCGCGCTGCTTCTCCTGGCCGCAGCAGGCAGTTGGGGAGGGGACGCCAAAGCGGAGCAGCCGGAACCTACTGGTTCTAACAAGCAGGCTGAGGTGAAAGTTGTGTCCGCAGCCCCTGCGCTTCAAGCCCCTGCCGCACAGCCTGCGCCCGCGGTGGGACAGGCGGGAACTCCCGCTGCCGGGCAATCTGCCCCGGCTGCCAATGGAACGAGCGGCGTAATTCTGCCTGCAAACGCTTTTCAAACGCCTGCGCAATTGCAGTACAACATTCCGCGCACTCCGGTATTAGGGGGCGTGGTTGATCTGGATTTGAGCAAGCCTTTGTCGCTGGATCGCGCCATTCGTATCGGCCTGTTGCGGCAAAACTCCATTGCCATTGCGCAAACGCAAATTGATGTCGCCCGCAATCGGCTGGTACAGGCGCGCTCTACCTACTTTCCACAGGTGACGCCCAGTTTTCAGTATCAATCCACCGTGACGCCCGGACGCCGCACGATTGTCGGTACCTCAACTCCAACAGGAACCACGTCGGGCGTAACGAGCGCTGCGGGCCTTTCCCGGCAGGCAGGCGGCGGCACGTCAACGGGCAGCGATCCGGGAACGGGTTCCAGCCTGCCCGGAGGTACGGGGACAGGCAACGGAACGGGTACGGGAACCGGCACAGGCACAGGGTCAACGACCGGCACGGGTACAGGAACCGGAAGCACCGGGACGGGCACGGGTACAGGAACCGGTACGGGGCAAACAGTCGTTATCGGCTCCAATGTGTCCGAAAGCCGCACGGAACTGCTGACAGCGTCACAAAACATTTATGATTCGGGCAAGCGCGAGGCCAATGTGGGGCAGGCAAGGCGCAATGTGTTCGCGGCGGAGTTCGGTGTGGGCGACACACGCCAAATAGTGGTTCTGAACGTCACCCAAAGCTACTACAATCTGCTGCGCTTCCGGGAACTGGTTCGGGTTCAGGAAGAAAGCGTTCGCCGCGCGCAAACCACGCTGGAAGCCATACAAGCGCAAGTGCTGGCGGGTACAGCCGCGCAAAGCGATACCTTACAGGCGCAGTCCGACCTTGCCAACGCGCGCATCAATCTGCTGTCCGCGCAAAACGATGTGCGAAATGGGGAAGCAACGCTCAAAAACGTGATGGGCGTTATCGCTTCGCAGCCGCTGGTTCTCGCCGATGAATTTATTCCCACGCCCGACCCTACGCCCGACCCGACGACCATTGACGGCTACACTCAGATCGCCTTTGCGAACCGCTTCGATCTGAGGCAGCAGCAGGAAAATATCTTTGCGCAGGGCTACAACGTGCGGATCGCTCGCATCAACAACGGCGTTCAGGTGAATGCAAGCGTCAACGAAGGTTATCAATTAAACCCGGACGCGGGCGAAGTGCGTTCGTTTGTGGTGGCGTTCTCTTATCCGTTGTTTGACGCCGGGAACACGCGCTCTGCCGTGCGGGAAACACAGGCGCAATTGGAGCAGCAGCGCCGCACTCTGGATCAATTGCAGCAGAACGTTCGCCTGGACATCGAACAGTCGTACAACACGCGCGAACTGGCGCGGCTGCGCGTGGGCGCGGCCAATCTCGCGGTGCAGGCGGGGCAGGTGAACTTCAATGCCGCGCTGGAAAAGCAACGCAACGGCCTTGTCAACATTCTGGATGTGATCAACGCCGAAGTTCAGCTCGTCAACGCGCAGGTTTCGCAGGTGCAGGCGATTTATGACTTTTATGTCGCCGACGCGCAACTGCGCCGGAATACGGGCCAGAATGACCCGGATTATATTCCCAACGTGCCGGGCAACAAGCCGCCTCGTAGGGAATTCACAAGGAAGTAAGGGTTGGTAGGGTGTTAGGGTTTTAGGTGGTTACGGTGTTCAGGTGTTCAGATGTTCGGGTATTCAGGGATTGGGCTTGTCTCTAATGCCTAATGCCTAATATCTAATATCTTGCCTCTAATGCCTTTTCAGAAACGATGCCGGAAGTATGTCGGCTTATGTCACGTGCGCAGCGCGCAAAGGAGATTCAGCAGATGCAGCGAGCAAACAAGAGCATGATTTGTGCGGGAATGGTGTTGGCGGTTGGGGTGATGGTGAGCAGCGTAAGCCAGGCGCAACCGCCCGCGCCTCCTGCCGGCGGGCCGGGTGGCGCGCCTGGGATGCGTCCGGGGGGTGGCCCTGGCGGACCAGGCGGGCCTGGAGGTGGCGACTTCCGCAAGTGGATGGAGGAGCATCGCAACGTGATGAGCGTTGGCAGGAAACTGCGCGGCGTGGCAGAACTGAACAAAGCCCCGGATACCAAACTGAACAAGCAGCAGTCAGCGAAAATGCTGGCGATTATCAACGCCTGGAAGAGCAAGCCAAGCATGTCCGAGGATCAGGCGAAGAGCGTGGACGGACAGATCACGGCCTTGCTGAATGATAAGCAGCGCAAGCAGTTGGAAGCGCAGCGGGGCGGGTTTGGCGGGGGCGGCGGGCGTAATGGCGGCGGTATGCGTCCGGGTGGTCCGGCAATGGCGGGCGCTCCAGGAGGTATGCGTCCAGGCGGACCTGGCGGCCCCGGCGCTCCCAATCCCGGTGGCGCGGGCGCTCCGCGTGGCGCAGGCGCTCCCGGTGGCCCTGGCGGTATGCGCCCCGGCGGTGGACCGGGTGGCGGTGGCGGACGCATGGCTTTCACGATGCCGAAAACCATCAACCCCCTGAATCCGAGTACCATGTCCGGTCGGATGCAGGAGCGCAACAAAAAGAGCCTCGCGGATTTCACCGCCGAGTTGCAGAAGCAGGCGAAGTAGGTTGAGGGGAGAAATGATGAATGATGAATGATGAGTGATGAATGGAATTCTGCTTCATCATTCATCACTCAGCACTCATCATTTCTCAACAACGGAGTTACCATGCCGGATACCATCATCGAGGTCATCAACGCTACAAAAGTGTATAAGATGGGCAAAATGGAAGTGCGGGCGCTGCGGGGCGTGTCGGTTTCCATTGCGCGGGGCGAGTTTGTGGCGATTATGGGGCCTTCGGGTTCGGGCAAATCCACGTTTATGAACATGATCGGCTGTTTGGACAAGCCGACGCAAGGCTCGTACAAACTGGATGGCATTGAAGTCGCTGTTTTGAACGACAATCAGTTGGCGGAAATTCGGAACCGCAAAATCGGCTTTGTGTTCCAAACCTTCAACTTGCTGGCGCGTACAACCGCGCTGCGAAACGTGGAATTGCCGATGCTTTACAGCAATGCGCGTAACCGCGTACAGGTGGCAAAGCAGGCGCTTGCGATTGTCGGTTTGCAGGATCGCATGGATCATAAGCCCAATGAGCTTTCCGGCGGACAGCAGCAGCGCGTCGCAATCGCCCGCGCCTTAGTCAACGATCCGCCGATTATTTTTGGCGACGAACCGACCGGAAATCTGGACACGCGCACCAGCGAAGAAATCATGGCGATTTTTCAGCGCCTGCACAGCGAAGGCAAAACCGTTGTGATTGTCACGCACGAACAGGATATTGCCGACCACGCCGAGCGCATCATCCGCTTCAAAGATGGGAAAGTAATCGCCGACGAGCGCGTCCAAAACCGCCACAACGCGGAAGTGGAACTTGCCAAATTGGATGCGTTGCGGGAAGAGGCGGAAAGTATTTAAATACTTTCCGCCGTATTCACATCGAAATGATCCGTGCGCTCTTTGGGGTCGAAGGTGGCGCAGTGGGCCATGCCGTTGACGAGAGCGACATCAATGGAGCCTGCGTAGCAGCGGCGGGCTTTGTTGAAGCGGCAGATGGTGACGGCGCACTCGCCCACGTAAGAGTCGGTTTCCTGTTCGGTTTGATCGGCCTGGAGCGGTTTGTCGTCTGTAAGGTCGGCGCTAATTGCGTTTGTCATCGGGGCATCCTCCGGGTAAATTGATGCAGTTCAGACAAAACCTGCGTTGGGATTGTTCCGAGACATTAGGCCGGTGAATAATGGTATATTAAAGAAGGACTGGAAAGAAGAGCAGGATGTGGAACTGCGGCAGTGGGAAGAAAGGCGGCGGGCGATGAATTGGGCACAGCGAATCGGTATGCTGGTTTTACGCCTCGCATTGACTGCAGGCGTGACCGCGCTGTTGCTCTGGCTGCCTGACCCCGCGCCGGACGAAACGCTGCGATTGAAAAACGCGATTGTAGTTCTTGTCGCGATTGTGACAGCCGGCAAACTGATCGCGGATACATTCTTTTATGATCGCTACGCAGGAAAATTGTAAAGTTACCTCACTGGATGGCGTCCATTTATGGACACCCTCTCCTGGGCGCTCGTTCCTTGCTAGGAGAGGGGCTTAGTATAGCGAAATGGTTGCTTGCAGTCTGCACATTATATTGGTTGTAGCAATTTTGGCGGCAGAAGCCATTGCAGTACCCCTCGGTTCGGCTCCACGCGGTCGGCTTCGACGTAGGCGAGACAAGCGGTTTTCATCTCGCAAACTCCCCCGGTAAGACGTTCGATGATCTCGCTCAAGTCCGGCTCATGCCCGACGAAAAGTAAGGCGGCATTGGCATGGTGCGCGGCGCACAGGGTTTGCAGGTCGCCCATGCCAAACTTCGCTGATGCCAACTCCGGCGCTTCCTTCAGGCAAGAAGACAAGTCAAGACCTTTTGCAATGATTTCCGCCGTTTCAAAGGCGCGAGGGTAGGGACTGGCGTAAATGGCGTCAAAGCGCGTTTCCAGAGATTTGAGCCGGGCGGCAAGCGCGGACGCATCGGCAATACCGCGCTGCACCAACTTGCGCTCCCGATCCGGCTTGCTGCCCGTATATTCTTCCGCTTTGCCGTGCCGCAAAAAGTACAGGCGCATCGCAGTACCTCATTAAATTGGGGGTGAAGTGAAATAGCGTTTATGAAATGACAAAGAGCGATGCCTCGGCGCATCGCTCTTTGTCATTATGGATTGGGCGCAAAATGCTGCAACAAGCGTTGAAAGGGCTTGTTTTGACACGATGCTCAACAGATGTAGGCTGTTTTGGCTGGTTTCCGTAGGTATATTCGGCGGTCACTCTTCTACAGACAGGTTCGGAATGGCGTTTAGATTTTCCAGCGCGTGGTGAAAATCGCGCATTTCTTCCAGTGTAATGCCGCCCATGCCGGAGAACTGTTTCTTCTCGCCCTCCGTCACGTCGCTGGTGTTTTCCCGCAGCAGGCTGTCTTCCCACTCGTCCTGCTTGACAAAGTGTTCGCCCAATTTCTTGCACCGTGAGCAGCGAAACTTAATATACACGTAACTGGGGCCGATCTGCCGGACATACATCCCCTGCTGCATCACATCGCGGCGCAAAATGCGCTGACCACAATGGCACTTCAGGCTGGTCTTCATGCCGTTAAACCTCCGTACCGCTGCACAATACTCCGATATTCGAAAGTTTGAGCTTCGCGGTCGCGCCACGCAACATTAATGGGCGTATTTTGTTTTGTGTCAAGGACGGGTTTCCCACGTTCTCAACAGCTATATTATACCATAAGTAGGGATTAGGGATTGGGGATTAGGGATTAGAAGATATACACTTTCTATACATTCTTCCTGCCTCACGGATAGAGTTGCCTCTGCATGCCTGTCCTAATCCCCAATCCCTAATCCCTACACGAAGTCGCTTGGCCGCATGCCGCGCGGCACGAAGTGGCCTTCAAAGCGGGACACGGCGTAGCGGTCGGTCATGCCGGCGATGAAGTCGCAGACGTGGACGGCGCGTTCGGCCGTGGGCAGGGCGCACAGGGCTTTGTTGCCGTTCATCAGTTCCGGGTGTTCCATGTACAGGCGGAACAGGAAGCGAATCACATGCTGCGACTTGCGCAAATCCTGATTGCCCGTTGCCGCATTCCAGTACACGCGCTCGAACATAAATTCCTTTAAGCGGTCGGTAGCCTCACCAATCGGCGGCGACATATCTACAACCGGATTGCCCGCGCTGTGCGTCACAATGTCAATTACCATATTGGCGATGCGCTCAGAATGGGAATGTCCGAGAGTTTCCAGTTCGCGGCGCGGCAAGTCATGCGGCTTGATGACTCCGGCGCGGAGGGCGTCGTCAATGTCGTGGTTGATGTAGGCTACCCTGTCGGCGATACGGACGGCCTTGCCTTCCAACGTTTGGGCGCGTTCCTCTGAGGTGTCAGAAAGGTCTTTGCGGCCCTTGCTGTGGTGGGCAATGCCGTCGCGCACTTCCCATGTCAGGTTCAGGCCGCGCGGCGCATGGGGAGGGTTGGGCGCGTCCGGTTCAAAGGTTTCGCCCGTGCCGTATTCCAGCCATTCCACAACGCGCAGGCTTTGGTCATAGTGGCGGAAGGAGGCGGACGGCACGAACTCGCGGAGGGCGGCGTCAAGGGCTTCCTCGCCCGCGTGTCCGAAGGGGGGATGGCCTAAATCGTGGGCAAGGGCAATGGCTTCCGTGAGGTCTTCGTTGAGTTGTAAGGCGCGGGCAATGGTGCGGGCGATTTGCGAAACTTCCAGCGTGTGCGTCAGGCGCGTTCGGTAGTGGTCTTCTTCGGGATCAATGAACACCTGCGTTTTGTGTTTCAGGCGGCGAAAGGCTTTGGAGTGGAGGATGCGGTCCCGGTCACGCTGAAACGCGGTGCGAACCGGGTCGGGCGTTTCAGGACGGACACGGCCCTGCGACAACGCGGATTTGGCCGCCCATTCCGCAAGGGAGTGGATTTCCCATTGTTCCTGTCGTTCGCGGGGTGTCTGTCCCGAATTCATGCCTGCTCCCCAATCGCCTGTAACTTGTTCAGCAATACGCGCAAGGGCAGCGCAAGGTTCGCGCTGTCGGAAATATGGACGCGCTGCGCGTTGTGAAAACGGGCAAAGCGCGTCAGGCCGCGCAGCAGGGCTTGTTCAAACGCCGGATTATGCGCTGTTTCTTCCCGTTCCAGCCAGAAGCCTTCCACAATCAACGTTTTAGTTTTGCGCTCCATGCGAAACGCCATGCGGCCTGCCAGAACGTCACCGAACAGGATGGGCAGGGTGTAGTAGCCCCATTTGCGAATTGCGGCAGGCTTGTAAACTTCCCACACGTACTCAAAATCGAACAGGGAGGCAAGTCGGGCGCGATCCCAAATTACATTATCGAGCGGCGCAAGGAAGGTCACTTCTTCATCCGTAGTGGTTTCAACAGTCTGCCATGCTGTGGGGATTGCGCCGTCCAGCAAGGTTTGCAGCAGGGGCATATCTTCGGCGGGCAGGTAACAGGGTTCTCGAACGCCCTCCACATTGATGCAGGCAAGTACGCCTTCCTTAACAAGCGCGTTCAGCTTTGAAGTGGCGGTTCTGGCGGCAATGCGCTGGTGCTGCATCAGGGTAGCGCGTCGCGCCCATTCCGCGCTCGTGCCCAACCCAAGATCGCGCATGGCCTTCAACGCAAAGAACCGCTCGGCAGCCTCTTCAGAAGGTATTGGTTCGGAAACAGGAACGCCTGCCTGCTCTCTATTGTTTACGTGACACTGCGCGGTGACATTGTGCGCCAGATCGAAGACGCGCTCAAAATTGCGGCGATGGTGCGTCATAACCTGCCCGCTCAGATACAGATGGTAGAGTGCCTTGCTGGTGTCCTTGACCACGTTGAAGCCGCCGGGAACGCGCTCGCGGTTGGCAAAGTCCCGATTGGCAAGGGGACCGCGTTGCGCGAGTTCGTCCAGAACGTGCTTGTGGACAGTCTGCGCTTTTTCTTCCGCAGGGGAAAGATGCCGGTGTAATCGCCGCATAACCGTTTGGAAGTAGGGCAGGTCAGCGATGGGATACAGCATCAGGATGGTTCCATAATCAAAGAACAGCCGCTCCTGATAGCACAGCTCGTTGAGGCAGGCGGGCGCGATAGTCTTGTACGCGGGCAAAGAGCGTCAGGTCATGGCTGCGGGCAATGATGCTGATGGTGTCTACTTGTATGCACTCGGACGCGCAAATCGCCTGCGCCACGCCTGCTTTACCCGCATATCGTCGTCCCGGCCACAATCCCTGCCGCCCCAAAACGAAACGCCGCGCCGTCTGCTTGCTGATAGTCCCTGTACTCATGAAATTAGTTTAGCACACCTGAGCCGGGGATTGAAAATTCCCGGCAACAGACAACCCTAAACCAAGTGATTGCCTTTAATTTGAAACGCGCTCCAGTCAAGCAGAATCTAAAGGAAAATGAAGGGCAGTTATCGAACTTGGATGTATGGACGACAAGAACATGGTGACATTGGAAGGTATACGGGCGGCGTATGTGGAGGTTCGCAAGGCCGTGCATCATACGCCTGTTTTGACGTGCCGAAGCGTTGCGGAGCGGATTGGCATTGCGCCCGAAGAACTGCTGCTGAAAATGGAAAACACGCAGCGCACGGGCAGCTTCAAGATTCGGGGCGCGTACCATCGGCTGTCAAACTTGTCTGCAGCAGAAAAAGGGGCGGGCGTGGTTGCGGCAAGCGCGGGGAATCATGCGCAGGGCGTTGCGCTTGCGGCCCGTCTGACAGGAATTGCGGCGATGGTTTTTATGCCGGAATTTGCCAGCATCGCCAAGATACAGGCGACCCGGCGTTATGGCGCGGAAGTGGTGCTGGGCGGGCGTAATTTCGATGAGGCTGTGACAGCGGGGAAAGCGCGGGCGCTGGAAACCGGCGCGACGTTTGTTTCCGCTTACGATGACGACGGCATTATTACGGGGCAGGGGACGTGCGGGCTGGAAATCGTGGAAGATGTGCCGGACGTGGAAAACGTTTTAATTTGCGTGGGTGGCGGCGGGCTGTTCAGCGGCGTGGCGACTGTGATACGCGCCCTGCGCCCCAATGCGCGTATCATCGGCGTACAGGCGGCGGGAGCGCCGTCTGCGGTTGAGTCGTGGAAGGCGGGCAGGCTGCTGCCGCGTGGCGAAGTGCAGACCATTGCGGACGGCGTGGCGATTAAAGCTCCAAGCGAACGCACGTTTGGGTACATCCAAAAATATGCCGACGACATGGTGACGGTGGAAGACAGCGATATTGCCCATGCCATGCTGCTGTTGTTGGAGCGGAATAAAACGGTTGTAGAACCGGCGGGCGCGGTAGGCGTGGCGGCATTGCTGGCGGGCAAGGTGCAGCTGAAAGGCCGAACCGTCGTGACAGTTTCGGGTGGCAATGTAGACGCTAAGTTTCTGGCGGATTTGATTGAGCGCGAAATGATACGCGCCAATCGCTACCTGCACTTCTTTACCGCCGTTTCCGATAAACCGGGCGGACTGGCGGGTCTGCTCGAATTGCTGGCGGAACTGCGCGGTAACATCATCTCCATCACGCACAACCGCATCAGCCCCTCGGTTCCGCTCGGACGAACGGGCGTGGAAGTGCTGCTGGAAGTGCGCGACAGCGACCACATTGCGCTGGTACGGGAAGGATTGAAGCAGCGGAATTATCGTTTTGAGGTGCTGGATTAACTACCTCATTCCCACCTCTGCTTTGTAGCAGGGGGTGTTCAGGTATTCAGGTGTTCGGGCGAGTCAATATAGCCCGGTGAACGCAGTTCATAGCATCCTCTCCCACTATTGGGAGAAGGAAGAAGGATGGAGAAGATTATGGCGGCGTACCCGCAGGTGGTTGTGTTTGATGTTTTTGAAACGCTGTTTTCCATGAAGAGTTTGGTTCCGCGTCTTGGCGAGTTAGGCTTGCCGCCCGAAGCGCTGCCGATGTGGTACGGCAGGACGCTGCGGGACGGCTTTGCCCTCGCGGCTGCCAATGCGTATGCGCCCATGCAGGATGTGGCGCAGGCGGCGTTGGAGGTGATACTGGCGGATCACGGCAAGCCGGCGACGGGCGTAGAAAAGGTGATGGCGGGCTTGAGCGAACTGGCTGCGGAAACGGATGTCGAACCGGCGTTTCAACTGCTGGATGCGCAAAATGTGCGTATCTTCCTGCTGTCTAACGGCAGTCAGGCAAACACGCTGGCTTTGCTGCAAAAGGCGGGGCTGGATGTTTACGTGGAGAAAATTATATCGGTAGATGATATTCAGTGCTGGAAGCCGCGCCGGGAAATCTATTTGCATGTGGCGACGGCAGCAGATGTGGAGCCTGCCCACATCGCCCTTGTCGCCGCCCATGCGTGGGATGTGCAGGGCGCGATGCGGGCGGGATTGACGGGCGGATGGGTCAAGCGGGAGGAGCTAATGTATTCTCCCGCGATGCAGGCGCCGGATGTGCAGGGAAATACGCTTGTGGAAACGTGTCAGGGTCTGCTTGAACTCCCCCATGCGCCAACAGCCTCGTGAAATGGATCAAGGTTTATGCGAACTCCCCCATTTGCAACAATTCCATAAAACAGAAGAACGCAGCCGGTATGCAGCGTACAAGCGCTACATGCCAAAATTGAAGGAGATTAACATGCGAAGGGGAGTTTCATTTCTCACAGCGCCTGTGCCGCTGTGCCTGCTTGTATTGGGAGTTTTCGGCAGTCTGGCAGGGTGTGGGAGTGGCAGCTACACAACGCCTTATCACTCCCACGCCGGTGCCCTTGCCTGCGGATGCCACCTATAACACATCGGTACGCTCTGCCGGGTACACGATTACGGATTTGGGGCCGGGAAAGGTTGCGGCCATCAACAAGAGCGGACAGGTGCTGGGAAGCAATCGGCACACCTATCTGTGGACCAATGGCAGCCGTCACTACCTCGGAATTCTGGCAAGCGATAAGGGCGGCAGTGAGGCGATCTCTCTCAACGATAGCGGGCAGGCATTGGGCGTGTCTTACGGGAACCCTCCGTATCCCGAACTAGGGCCGGGTCCCTCGCATCTATTCGTGTGGCAAAACGGCGCGTTCACGCGGATCGGGGATGATTCGGCAAACATCCAGTATGCGGCGTATAAAATCAACAATGCGGGGCAGGTCTTGCTCTCGTTTTCCGACTACCCTATGAGCGCGGTCAGTGAACTGTGGCAAGACGGCAACATCACGCCCATTTCTGATAATCGGTAAAAGCGGCAAGCCTCTTACGTTGGGCAGCATCAACAATCGCGGCGATATTATTGGAGGCGGATCGGATTCGCCGGACGTTTTTCAGGCCAACCCGGTTCCTGCGTCGCAGTTACCTGATTCAGAACGGGCAGGCGACGGAGTTAGGCTTTCTGCCGGACCGCCCGCAGACCGGCGCGCAATTCATCAACGACAACGAACAAATTGTCGGCGTCGGCTTCCCCTATGATGTTAATGACCCGAACCTTCCCCCGCAGCCTTTCGTGTGGCAGAATGGGCAACTGACAGTGCTGAAAGGGCTTGGCGGGGATTTCGTGATGAACGGCCTGAACAATCCGGGGCAGATTGTCGGATGGATTCAGGACACCTCCATAGCGCGGCGGTTCGCCTTTCGGTATGACTTGAACACGCAAACGCTGGTTGACCTTGACGCGACGGTCGGAAAATCGGCAGGCTGGCAACTGGAAAGCGCGACAGCCATCAACGACGCGGGGCAGATTGTTGGGGAGGGACAACACAACGGCCAGTCCCGCAGTTACCTGCTCACGCCGCTGTCGGGTGGCTGACAATGTGAGTGTTGGGAACATCGTTCAAATAAGAGTTTGTAGGGGCACAACATGTTGTGCCCGCGTTTCTAAACCATGCCAGCCGCGCGTTATAGGAAGAGGACACAACATGTTGTGTCCCTACTACGCCATTGTTTTTGAGATGAGAATCGTCTTATTTGAACGGTATTGGTTCTAACACCGAACACCAACTATTTTGCCAGATACTCTAATAAACGCTGCTGCGCGTTGACGCGGTGCTGGCCGGGGGCGGGGCGACGGCGGTTGTAGTGCCCTTCCGCGTTCAAATCCCATGACTGCTGGTTGTCTTCGAGCAGGAGTTGCAGCACGTCATAGCGCAGGGTACGGCGTATCTCCTCGCTGATGACGGGAACCACGACTTCCACGCGCCGATCTAAATTGCGCGACATCCAATCCGCGCTGCCAAAATAAATTTCCTCATTGCCGCCGTTGCGGAAATAGAAGATGCGGCTGTGTTCCAGAAACCGGCCCACAATGCTCATCACGCGAATGTTTTCCGACAGTTGCGGGACGCCGGGACGCAGGCAGCACATGCCGCGAATAATCAAATCTATTTGGACGCCCATTTGCGACGCGGCGTACAGAGATTTTATCAGCGAGGGGTCGGTCAGGGCGTTCATTTTGGCGATGATGCGGCCCGGATTTTCGGGCGTGTGCTTTTCCGCTTCGCGCTCGATCATATCCTGCAAGCGGTGGCGCAGGGTGATGGGCGCAACCAAAAACGCGCGATATTGTTCCTGCCGCGCATACCCGGTAAGGAAATTGAACAGGTCGGTGGCGTCCATGCCGAACTGGGGAGCGCAGGTCAGGATGCCCACATCCGTATACACGGTTGCGGTTTTGGGGTTGTAGTTGCCCGTGCCGATGTGCAGATACCGGCGCAGACCTTCCTCTTCGCGGCGTACCACAAGGGTTACTTTGGAGTGGGTTTTCAGGCCGACTAGCCCGTAAACGACGTGAACGCCCGCTTTTTCAAGCTGCTTGGCCCACGTAATGTTGTTGGCCTCGTCAAAACGGGCTTTTAACTCTACAAGACACGCGACTTGCTTGCCGTTGTCCGCCGCTTCGATCAGGGCGGGCAAAATGGGCGAGTCGCCACTGGTACGGTACAGGGTGTGCTTGATTGCCAGCACGTTCGGGTCGTTGGCGGCTGCCCGCAGAAAATCCGTTACGCTGCCGAACGATTGATAGGGATGGTGCAGCAGAATGTCCTGCTTGCGAATGGCCGCGAAAATATCGGTTGTGTTGCGCAGGGCGGGCGTAATGGCAGGCACGAACGGCGCGTCGCGCAGGGCGGGCACGTCAATCCCGGTGAGCGGCATCAGGTCGCCGGGATGCAACATACCGTCGAGCGTGTAAACTTCATGTTCCGGCACTTCCAGTTCTTCAATCAAACGTCGGCGCAGGTTGTCCGGCATCGCGCGGGCGAGTTCCAGACGCTCAATTTCCCCAAAACGGCGCTTGGCAAGCTCTTCCTCAATCATTTCCAGCAGATCATCGGCGGCGTCTTCCTGTAGTTCAAGGTCGGCGTTGCGGGTCAGGCGGAACGGATAGCAGGCGCGTACTTCCATGCCTGCAAACAGCCTGCCGATGTGCGCGGCGATCACTTCTTCCAGCAGAACGAATTTCCACGGCGCTCCCACAACGGGAACAAGGCGGGGCAGGGCGGGCTTGGTGGGAACCTTGACGCGGGCAAAATGATCCTGATGGGTGCGCGGGTCATGCACCACGACGGCAAGGCTGAGGCTGAGGTTGGAAATGTAGGGAAACGGATGGCCGGGGTCTACGGCAAGCGGTGTCAGTACGGGAAACACTTCGCTTTCAAAATACATTTCCAGCCGCTGTTTTTCGGGTTCGGAAAGCGTATCATAACCGACAAGCCGCACGTCATGCTCCGCGAGACGTGGCAGCAGGTCTTGAAGGCAGTGGTACAGCGTGGCAAGCTGCGGCTGAAGTTTCTTCTGTATGGCTTCCAAACGCCGAACAATCGTGCGCGGCGTAGCCGGACGTCCCGTAGTTTCATCGGAACGCTCACGCATCCCCGGCACGTGAATCATAAAAAACTCGTCCAGATTGTTGCTGTAGATGGCGAGAAACTTTAAGCGTTCGAGCAGGGGATGGTTGGTATTGAGGGCTTCGGATAGGACGCGGGCGTTGAAGTCCAGCCAGCTTAGTTCGCGGTCAAAGAACAACTGTTGTTTCACGCTGAGAGCGGTTGTAATCGCGTGTTTTGTGCTGACAGCGGCAGCCGCCGCGCGGCGCGCATGGTTTTTAGAACGTGGAGTTGCGGGAACATCAACAGAAGTTTCGGTTTCGGGCGAAGCGGAAGAAGTCTGTGGAAAAGCGGACGTGGGTTCCTGCATAAACGTTGTTGCTCCTCACCAAAAACGCGGTTGGGATTGCAAGGGGTAGATCGCCATGCGTCACCGTAGAAAATTATTAGGAAGTTGCCGTTTCTTCCATTTGCCAGCGCGTGTCACGGCGCGACGGAGCAGCAGAGCGTATAAGGCCAAGCGCCTGCGCCAGATCATGGGGCGTGTTGCCGACTGCGCGTAAGTCCAAACCGGACGAAACGCGCGCTTCTTCCAAAGTTACGTCATCCAGAAACAAAACGTCGTCACGCAGGCAAATTTTAGGGATGTAAACCGTTTGGTGGCAGCCAGGAAAGTTTTTCAGGTGCGCCAAAATATCCTGCGCGGTGAGCAGGCCGGCAATATGTATGTCGCCACCGAAAAAGTCGTTTTTCACGACGCATACATTGATATTGACGCCCTCAATGCGATTCAATCGGTCGGCAAACGCCTGCACATGCTGCGCGGGCATTTCCGCCGTAACCAGCGTAGCTTCAATGGAAATGGGAACGCGGATTGGCAGGCGCAAACCGGTGCGCTTCGCGTCATCCAAAAACAGGCGAATGGTTCCGATGCCATCTTCCAATTGCGGGAAATCTTCGTAGTGGGAGCGGGGCGGCACATCCTGACCGGCAATGTGATACCACTCGTCGGCAAGCCATGCGAAGCGCGTACCAATCATGGTGTTAAACCGCTTTGCATGATCGTTGACGCGGGCAATCATTTCGCGGGCGTAGTCGCGCTCTACATGCGACAGTTGAGGCAGGCGTTCACGAAAGCGGGTCATGCCGACGGGCACAATGGCGACGGACTGTACGCCCGCGCGTTTTTCGGTCAGGGCGCGGTGTTCCGCAATCAGTTCTTCCAGCGTGTTGTCCAGATTCGCGCCGTCGTTCAGGCCGGGACACAGGACAATCTGCGCGTGAACATCAATGCGATTGTCGGCCAGTTCGCGTATCTGCGGCAAAATAGGCGTCGGCGTTTTGCGGCCCAGCAGGATTTGGCGCAATTCGGGGTTGGTGGCATGAACGGAAACATACAGGGGCGATAAGCGCTGTTCCAGAATACGCGCCCATTCCTCATCGGAAAGATTGGTCAGCGTGACATAGTTGCCGTGCATGAAGGACAGGCGAAAATCATCGTCCATCAAATACAGCGACTTGCGCATTTTCTTCGGCTGCTGATGAATGAAGCAAAACACGCACTTGTTTTTGCACGTATGAACGCGGTCTCCCAAATCATGCTCAAAACTCAATCCTAAATCAGCGTCCACGCGCTTCTGCGCATCCACGCTCAACGTTTCGCCATTGCGCAGGAGCGTAAGCCGCAGTTTCACGTCCGAACTGTGAAAGCGATAATCCAGAATGTCTAAAATAGACCTGCCATTGATTTGTTGCAGCAAATCCCCAACGCAAACGCCCGCGCGCTCTGCCGGGCTGCCGGGTTCTACTGCGGTGACAATCAAGGCATTAACGTTTTTGAGGAAAATTTCAGACATGACGAGGCTATTGTACCGAATACGCGGCTTGGAAAAGCAAATACGGGAAAGAATAAACCACGGGGAACACGGGGAACACGGGGGAGGAGAGGGGAAGAAAAGAAGAAGAAAAGAAGAGGAGAAATAAACCGCGAAATACACGAACCAAGACGAAAAAAGGAAAATACAAAAAGATCAAACCACGGATGAAACGGATGAACACGGATAGGAGCATCGAAAGCCAACTCGTTCTTGTTATCAATCCTATTTAATCCTGAAAATCCTTTTAATCCTGTCTATTCTCTTATGTCTTTTTCCCTTTGTCCTCTTTTCGTTTATTTCGTGTATTTCGCGGTTCCCATTCTCCTCTTCTTCTTTTCTTCTTTTCTTCCCCTCTCCTCCCCCGTGTTCCCCGTGTTCCCCGTGGTTTATTCCTCTTCAAGGTTGGCCAGGCGGGCGAATTCTTCGAGGGACAGGGTTTCGCCCCGGCGGTTGCCGTCTATGCCGGCGCGGGCAAGGAGGGCTTCGACGCGGGCGCGGTCATCCATGCCGAAGCCCAGGCTGAAGGAAGCGGGGGCGCGGAGCAGGGCGTTGAGGAGGGTTTTGCGGCGCTGCGCGAAGGATGAGCGGACGATGTTGAAAAAGCGTTGCTCGTCGCGGACGGCGATAGTTCCGGGAACCATCGGGTCAAGGGCGAGAATGGCGGAGCCGACTTCGGGCGGCGGCAGAAAAACCGTGCGCGGAACCGTGCCGACGATTTCAGGATGCGTGTGGTACTGAACGTAAACCGACATCGCGCCATAATCGTCACTGGCGGCGCGGGCGACGGCGCGGTTGGCGAACTCGTGCTGCACGAGCAGAACGATGCGCCGTAAGCGGCTTTTGTGTTCTATGAGACGTTCCAGAATGGGCGTGGTGATGTAATAGGGGATGTTAGCGACCACAATGCCGGGTTTATCGCCAAAAGCCGCATCAAATAACGGCCCGGTGCTGTCTTTTTGCAGGAAATCCGCGAATACCAGGCGAACATTGGGAGTGTTGGCGGTCAGTTCGCGCAAAACGGGTTCAAGATGGCGGTCTATTTCCACGGTTGTCACCGAGGGTGAAACGGCAGCGAGGGCGAGCGTGAGCGCGCCCAGGCCGCCGCCGATTTCCAGAACCGGCTCGTGGGGCTGAAGGTCCGCCGCCCGCACGATCCGATCCAGAGTGTTGCGATCCACAAGAAAATTCTGCCCCAAGCGTTTTTGTGGGCGTAGCCCATGCGCTTGCAGCAGTTCGCTGGCCTGTTTGGGTGATACCGGGTCTAGGGTCATGGGCATTAGGCATCAGGCATCAGGCATCAGGAAAGGATTAGTCGTTCCCTCTACTTTGTTGTGACCATTAGATAGAACGACATTCCTAATGCCTAATATCTAATGCCTAATGCCTTAATCCAGAATATGTACGCGCACGTGCTTCATGTCTTTGACATTTTTCACATCGTGCTGCGAGTCAATGGCGAGATCAATGCGGCTGCCTTTGATGGCTCCGCCCGTGTCGGCGGCGACGGCGTAACCGTAACCTTCGATGAACAGGCGCGTACCAAGCGGCATGAAATGGGGGTCTACGGCCACCACGCCGTAACCTGCCAAAATGCCCGTATAGGTGCGCCCATGATCGTTGCTGCCATCATGGTAGGGATCGTACCACGTCGCGTTCATCACGACGACGCGCCGACCTGAGAAATAACCGCGCGAGGAAAGCTGCGTTGACCGCCCTTCCTCAATGACTTCGGGACGCGATTGTTTGAGAATACGGGAACTGACGGCATTGCGCCGCAATTCCGTGCCGTCTGCGCGGCTGGAAACCTGATAGACGACTTCCTTGACACCGTTGACGCCGGGGCGCGTGGTGCGACTGGTTCCGCTCCGCAGTTGGAACGTGGATTTCCTTAAGGTGGAGTAAGGAATCGGACTGCGCTGCACGACTTTGCGCGTAACCGACGCGGTTGAAGCAAATTCCGCCGGTTGCGTGTGGGTCGTACTTTGGGGGCTGCCCGTTTGCCGGGGCGCTCCCGCCAGAGTGGTCGCCAGGGTCAGAGAACCGAGAGCAACCAGTCCTGCGGCAAGCGTTTGCGCGCGGACAGTGGAGATGTAGGACATAGAACGTCCTCCTTTCCGTTTCCGAATCTGTTGAGACACCGTTCGGATGCCTGTTGACTGTGGCGGACCTCCTTGGATCGCTTGAGTGAGACACGGCGCATTAAATTGCTGTTGCCGTATAGAAGTGAAACACGCGGCCAGCGTGTGTTGCCAATGCCCGGCTGCGTCCAGAATGGTTTGGTTTGCCATTGGACACGGGGCAGTGTACAGCGCACAGAGCGAAATGTCAACCCGTTGAAGATGTTGCTGCATCGGGTAAGCAGGCGCTTTCTGCAACCTTCTGCCAGACGTTGCCCCTTTCTGGCAAATATGCACACGTAAAAAATCGCCAAAAATAAGCGCAAAAAGTTTTCGAATGAGTTCCGCATGGAGGGGCTGACGCTTAGTAATGGAACATGCGTCTACTGTTTGTGGTAGAATAAAAGTGGTTCTATCAACGCGCAGGTACATGGAAAAAATAAAAATGCAGCGCTTTCCGCTTTTGAGTGGAAGGGCGGAGTGCTTTGTATAGCGAGTGTTGTAGGGTTGTCTCTTATGCGGAAGGACTGTCTTAACCGCAGGGAAAGGAAACCGATGAGAAAAGAATTTTTGGTTGAGCGGCAGGGGAAAACTTTCTGTTTATACGCGGGCTTGCTCAGTTTAGCGCACGAGCAGGGGCTGAAATCCATCATAACCGAGTTGGTGCAGATACCGAATGAGAACAACAATCGCGTGGCGATCTGCACAGCGAAGGTGACATTGGAAAAAGACGGCGTACTGCGGGAATTTCATGGCATTGGCGATGCCGCTCCCAATAACGTCGCGCCTGCGATGCAAACTTGTTTGATACGGCTGGCCGAGACGCGCTCCAAAGCCCGCGCCTTGCGAGATGCGGTCAACATCGGCATGGCGGCGCTGGAAGAACTCAGCGACGATGATATTTATGAGGGAGCGCCGGAGCGTGGGTATTCTACGACGCCGCGCAGCATGCGGCAAACGCCTGCGCGCGTTCCTGCCGCCAATGGCTTTAGCAATGGCAATGGGAACGGCGGGCGGGCTGAAGTCAATGCGCCTCGCGTGGAAAGCGCGGTCACGCCCCTGAAGCCTGCGCCCATAATCAAGAACGCGGAGCCGACGCCCATTCCCGCCGAAATGCGCAATCCGCTTGCCAATCCGGTGACGGACCCGCAAATGGAGGCGATTCGCAGCCTGTGCCGACGACGCAGCATTGACGTGGATGCGGCGGCAAAGGATAAATTCGCTGTCGAAGCGCTGTCGGCGCTGACGCAGGCGCAGGCCAGCGATCTGATTAAGATGCTTCAAGCGGAAGCATCCAATGGCAGGTCGGCAGCGGCGGCGTAATCCTTAACCCGGTGGAGATGAGAGTCGGGAAGGGATTGTTTCACATCATGCCGAATAGTTCCTTACTCAAGAACGCTTTTGCCTTCTTGAGTAGGGAATTACTGCGTTTGGACGGGCGATTTTTCGCATTGGGATAAAATTGTGGACTCAACGGAACAGGACGGGACGCGGAGGATACTGGCGGGCAGGATGGCGGATGCGCAGGGTGAGCGAAGCCGCATGGCTGTCTCAGTCGCTAATGGCAAAATCGTCAGTTTGGAGCCATGGAACGACGCGACACAGGGCGGAACCGGGCGATCTGGATGCCCGCGATGCGCTGCTGCTGCCGGGGTTTATTGATATTCATATACATGGCGGAGCAGGGCGGTATGTGATGGAAGGCACGGAGGACGCGCTGACGGGGATTGCTTCGCATTTAGCGACGCATGGCGTTACCGGCTTTTTGGCAACTACTGTCACCGCGCCGTGGGAACAGCAGGCGCAGGCGCTTGCCACAACCGCCCGAATGATGTCAGCGCAAACGAGCAGAAACGCGAACGATGCTTTAGGCGCGCGGATTTTGGGCTGTCATCTGGAAGGGCCGTACATCAATCCGAAGCGAAAAGGAGCGCAGCCGGAGCAGTTTGTGCGCCTGCCGGATGTGGCGGAACTGGAACACTGGTGCGGTGACAATTTGAGCGCGGTTCGCGTGGTCACACTTGCGCCGGAAATGCCGGGCGGGCTGGAACTGACGCGGTTTCTGGCAGGACGCGGGATTGTGCCCTCTATCGGGCATACAGACGCGACTTACGCGCAGATGGAAGCGGCGATTGATGCCGGGGCGCGGCACGTCACGCACTGCTTCAATGCCATGCGTCCCTTAGAGGGACGCGAACCGGGCGTCGTGGGCGCAACATTCGCGCGCCCGGAACTGACGGCGGAATTGATCTGGGACAACATTCACGTTCACCCGTCAAGCTGCCGCGCCTTGATAAACGCGAAAACAGCGGAGCGCGTAATCTTGATTTCAGACGGCATACCGGGCGCGGGCATGGGCGACGGGTACCAATTCTCGCTTGGCGACTTGAAGATTGTCGTCAACGAAGGCTCCGCGCGCCTGCCGGATGGAACCCTCGCCGGCAGCGTACTGACATTGGAAAAGGCGTTCGCCAACGCCACCCCCTTTTCCCTGCCCGAACGCGCCCGCATGACTTCCTACAACGCGGCAGTCGCGCTTGGATTAGGACACCGCAAAGGACTATTGCGCCCCGGCTACGATGCCGATTTAGTCCTTCTAAATGCGGATGGCAGCGCGCGGGAGACGATTGTTTTAGGGGAAGTAGTCAGAAGACAGTAGTCAGTAGTCAGTAGAAATGCCTGTCTACTCAGATCTGTGTTGTAAAGTAAAACTTTGCTGGTATGAGGCTACTGACTACTGACTACTGTCTTCTGACTACTTCCCCTAAAATTTATCCGTCTCCACCTGTAAGCGAATCTGGCGCAGGATGTTGGCGGCGCGTTCGCAGGACTTCAGAGGAACCGGTGTAGGCGATGGCTCTGCCGCGCGTATGGGCTTCCAGCATGATCTGTTCGCAGCGGGGCGCGTCGTAGCCGGTGGCTTTTTGCAGTTGAGAACTTACTTCATCG
The DNA here is from genome assembly GCA_963835065.1 of uncultured Chthonomonadaceae bacterium. Classification (GTDB taxonomy): domain Bacteria; phylum Armatimonadota; class Chthonomonadetes; order Chthonomonadales; family Chthonomonadaceae; genus CAWFQB01. Next base: position 146,219 of record CAWIEK010000049.1, read on the forward strand.
AAGCCGTGAAAGTCGTCATTGTAGAGAATCACGACGTAAGGGCCATCATCGTCAGCTACGTCCTGCTCCTCACGTCCCGGCAGAACGCGCTCTTCAATAAACGGTTCGGCAACCTCCGCATTGGCGGGCATTGTGGTTTCTCCTTTAGAACAGGCAGATAAGATAGCGTCGAGTTTTAAGTAACAAGGGTGTGGAAACAACGTCTCTTTTAGTATAGATTAGTCTTTGTAGAATTGTCAAGCATCAGAAGAGGAGTAGATATGCCGGAAAAAAATTACAGCAAGGTTTGCCTTCAAGAAGACGTCGCGCCGAACCGGCGTGACTTTCTGCGAACAGTAGGGCAGGCTGTCGGGGGCATCGCGCTTGGAAGCGCATTGGCGGGCGCGACATCGGCGTTTGCGCAGGACAAGGCCGCCGTTGCGCTGACGGCGGGCGCAAAGCCCATTCAGGCGGAAACGCTGGTGAAAACGCTGTTTGACAGCCTGACGCCCGAACAAACCGCGCAGGTGTGCATGCCCTGGGAACACGCCAAACGCAGCATGGTGCAGGCCAACTGGGGCATTGTGAAAACCAACATCGGCCAGCAATTCAATGCGGACCAGCAGGAGATGATACGGGGTATTCTGCGCGGCCTGACGACCGAGGAGTGGTATCCCAAAATCACAAAGCAAATGGAAGGCGATGCGGGCGGGCTGCAAAACTATTATGTGGCGCTGTTCGGAACGCCCAAGTCCGGCAAGTTTGAGTTCGTGCTGACCGGGCGGCATGTGACGCTGCGCGCGGACGGACATTCCGACCAGAACGCGGCGTTCGGCGGGCCGATCTTCTACGGCCATGCCGTGAAAGAAACAGAAAACCCGGACCATGCAGGCAACATCTACTGGCAGCAGTCCGTAAAGGCAAACGCCGTGTTCAGTGCGCTGGACGGCAAGCAGCGCGCGGTTGCACTGCTGGACAAAGCGCCGGAGGAAAGCAAGATAGATTTGCAGGGCGCAAATGGAATGTTCCCCGGCATTGCGATTGGCGAACTGGCGCGGGATCAAAAGGCGCTGGTGAAATCCGTGATGCGCGATCTGCTGTCACCGTACCGCCCCTCCGACGCCGATGAAGCGATGCGCGACATTGCGGCCAATGGCGGGCTGGACAAAGTGCATCTGTCGTTTTACAAGCAGGACGACCTGGGCAATGACGGCGTGTGGGACATCTGGCGGCTGGAAGGGCCGGGCTTGGTGTGGCATTTCCGGGGAGCGCCGCATGTGCATACCTGGGTGAATGTCGTCAAGGATGCCGAAACTCTCGGACGCGCATACGTAAAGTTGGCGGACGGCGCTGCATGTAATGTTTTGTAGGGGCGCAATTTATTGCGCCCTTTGTCATGCTTGCGCCCTTCATCTTGATTACTGCGCCCTCACAAGGCGGCGGTAGTCTCTCAGTTGCGGTAGATTGTGAGCGTGAGGCGCATATTATAGGCGTGTGGTAGATTGCGGGCGTGATGCATCACCGCCGGTACACATTATTTGAACGGTATTGCTCTTAACCTCTTGTAGTCGCCAGATCGGATGATTTACGAACGGAGTGTGGCTTGGCGTTGCCGGATGCAGACACGCGAGTAATGTTTGCCACCGTCACACCGCGTTGTTCGGAATTCGCGGCAGGAGTAACGACAATCTGAACGTTGCAGCCCAGCGCGTTCAGGAACCTTAACAGGCGGTCATAGGTAAAGTGTGTCAACTGCCCACGCCTGATAGCCGAAATTTTGGATTGGGCCGTACCGAGCAATGTCGCTGCTTGAGTTTGTGTTAAACCCTGTTCGCGGATCAAGCGCGTAATTTCAATCGCTAAATCGGTTTTTGCCAGTTCTTCCTCCGCGTCAGGGATGGCAAGGTCGGCAAAGACGTTGCTGGAAGATTTTTCAAACGTAACGTTCTCGCTAGTGTTGCTCATTGCTTTCCTTCTTGCTTTTGCTCGGCCTGCTCATAATGCGCGGCATAGTGGGCTTTTGCGGCTTGCAGGCGGGTTTTTACAAGTTCAATATCTGATTGTGGCGTCGCAATACCGGATTTGGACTTCTTCATAAAAACGTGCAGCACATACACGGCCTTTTCAAATTTAGCTGCATATACGCACCGGTAAGTGTCACCATCATTACTCACGCGCAGTTTCATTACTTCGCTGGCTGACGAACCCTCTGCCGGGGTCGCGCCTTCCGGCGTTTCGCGCTTCTGTACCTGCCGCAACTGAAAACCGAACCGGCGGCGTACCGATTCCGGCATTTCAAGCATTTCGGAACGGGAACCCGAAGCAAACTGAAGTTCCTTATCTGCTGGAGGTATCAACGGTATAGGAACTACGGTTTCGGAACGTTTTTTCCTCATAGCTTATTATACCAAATAAGTAATAAATTTATGGACAAAGTGCATCTGTCGTTCTACAAGCAGGACGACTTGGGCAATGACGGCGTGTGGGACATCTGGCGTTTGGAAGGGCCGGGTTTGGTGTGGCATTTCCGGGGAGCGCCGCATGTGCATACCTGGGTGAACGTCGTCAAGGATGCCAAGTTGTCGGACGCCCATACGTAGAGTTTACATTTACAGCAGTCTTGATTGCCGTGAAGAAACCGCGCCTCGAAGGTACACTTCGAGGCGCGGTTTCTATAGGAGGCTGAGGGTAGTCTTGAAGAAGGACTACTTGGTGGCTTTGGAGCCGACGCCGCCGTCCGCAGGTCCATTGAAGTTCGGGTTGATGCCGATTGTCGCGCCGCCACCGGAGGAAGGGGCGGCAGCGTCTTTCTTCGCCGGATTATCGGAGGTGGTTGTACCGGTCGCCGGCGTGGTTGCCGCAGGCGTTGTGGTTCCACTGCTCGATGAGTCCGTATCGCTTTTGCCGCCACAGCCGATCATCGCGACACTGACAATCCCACACAAGAGCAAAGCAAAGATGCGAGTTTTCATGGTTACGGTCCTGTTACCCACTGGTAGACGGTCTTGTCGGTCTGCTTGAGCTGGCTCGAGGGAAGCGTTTTGCTCCAGTTGGTTCCCACTGCCGCTTGACCGGGCTGAATGAACTTGACATGTCCGTCGGCAAAGGCGCAGTTGGCGTTGCCGGATTTGCGCAGGGTCACGCTGCCCGTGAGGTTGCCGGACTCGTAATCCTTAAGCCCGGATGTATTCTGCCAGAAGCCGCCCGTACCCCAGTTGTCGAAGCAGTAGGGAACGATGGACGCGCAATCCGGCGGATCTACGGTGACCAGGGTCGCAACAGTACCGGCGCCATACCACCAGAATTGGTTGCCGAAATCGCCATAGCCCGCGTGACCGGCAAGCATGATCAAAGTGGAGGGACGCGCCAGCGTTGCCAGAGCAGCCGGAACGCGCGGCCAGGGGTTTTTGCTTGTGTCGCTACTGGGGCTGAGCGCCGTATAGTTGTATCCATACTGCGTCAGGTACGGCCACCAGGAGCTTGCCGGGGAAAAGGAGCCGGCAATGGGCGCGCCCAGAGGATCGCCGAAGATTTGGACGTTCTTCTCATAGGGCAGAATGTTCCATGCCCAGGTAGTAACGGCCTGTCCGCCCAGGTTGATGGGACCCTGAACGCCCCAGTTCATGTCCTGGACAAAGGTTTCATCGTAGTCCTGCACGTACATCAGGACACCGAGGGACTGCTGGCGCAGGTTGCTCTGGGAGCTTGTGCCGCGCGCCGCTTGCCGCGCTTGGGCGAAGACCGGGAACAGAATGGCTGCCAGGATCGCGATAATGGCGATCACGACGAGCAACTCAATCAGTGTAAAACCTGACTGAAATTTTCGTTTCATGATTTCTCTCCGTTAGGTGAATGGTTTGTTAGGTCAAACCAGAAGGATAGCGTATGAGAAGCGAACACAATTTAGGGGCAGGGCTGAAATATGGAAAATTATGAAATAGTTCAGTGAACGCACATTCAGGCTGCCTGTAGTCTAGCAATCACCTTCTTTCACAAATTGAACAGTTTAACATGCGTTCCGTTTCTAAAACGAAAATACCACGCAACAAGAGAAACGCTCAAGGAAATGTTTGTGAGTTTCTCGCTTGCGTGGCTGCATCGCCTGCAATGTCTGTCTGTCTTATGTGAGGTATTATCCCGGAAATAGGCTCAAATGTCAAGGGCTATTATCGAAGTTGGCACAAAATTTATGAAATTTGTACTAAATCCACGTATGAAGCTCTTTACAATCGTATTTTTAGGCTTTGGAGGTTATCAGAGCGTTGTCAAAGGGAGGATGGAAAGTGACGGCGCTGCCACCATGCTGCGTCAAATGTTTCTAATAGCCTGCCTACTTCGCAGAGCGGCAGCCCAACAACATTGAAAAAATCGCCGTCAAAACTTTCGATGAAAGGAGCCGCATAACCTTGCGCGCCATACGCCCCGGCTTTATCGCGCGGCTCTCCTGTAGCGATGTAGTCGAGGATCATGGCTTCGGAAAGCGGACGGAAGCGGACGCGCGTACACACGGCAGACGTGACATGGGGCGCGCTCCAGTCGTTGCGGCCTGCGGTCAGGATTGCGACGCCGGTATACACCCGATGCGTTCGCCCGGACAACTGCTGTAACATGCGCAAAGCATCCCGGTCATCGGCAGGCTTGCCCAGAGGAACGCCCCACTCCGAATCGTCGGGCGTGACAAGCGTATCCGCGCCAAGCACCAGCCCACCTGTCACGCGGCTTGCCACTTCCTGCGCCTTATTCGCGGCAAGCTGCATGACGTAAGCAGGCATGTCAATGGGAACAACAGGAGACGGCGGCTCCTCATAGCGGCTGGGCACGACTGTGAAAGGCAAGCCAAGCAGCGCAATCAGTTCCCTCCGTCGCGGCGACGCCGAAGCCAATATCAACCCCGGCTCAATTGCCGTCCGTTTGACTTCTTCATCCTTCATCCTTCATCCTTCATTCTTAAATCAAATCCGCCGCCGTGATGATACTTTGCGCGATTTCGCGCATTTTCTTGTTCTGATTCCGCGCCTGGAAATGAATGCGCTTGAAGGCTTCTTCTTCGCTCATACGATGGCGATCCATGAGAATGCCTTTGGCGCGCTCGATCAGTTTGCGTGTTTCCAGCGTTTCCTTCAGCTCATCAATTTCTTTGGTTTGATTCATAATCTGCCGGAAGCGGCGAACGGCCATTTCCAGCGCGGGGGCCAGGTCTTCCTTGCGAAACGGCTTCATGAGGTACGCAAGCGCGCCCGTATCGCTGGCCTGCTCCACCAGTTCCTGTTCGTTAAAACTGCTGAGGAACAGAATGGCGCAGGGGGTTTCGTTGAGGATGCGGCGCGCAGCCTCAATGCCGTCCATCACGGGCATTTTGATGTCCATGATAATCACGTCGGGCTTGTGGATGCGCGCGGCTTCAATGGCCTGTGCGCCGTCGCCTGCTTCCGCAATGACAACATGGCCCAGTTTTTCCAAACGCGCCCTAATAATGGTGCGGGTGAGCTGCTCGTCTTCTGCAATGACTGCTTTTAAGGGTTCCATAAACTCTATGCTCCTACATCATGGCGCAGTGGGGCTTTACCGCTTGTGCCTGCTAAGTTGATAGTTGATAGTTCGTAGTTGATAGGAATGCAGGAGCTAGGAACTATCAACTATCAACTATCAACTATCAACTTCCTGGCGCAAACCCCTCCACCTTCCTGACTTCTTGATCCAGGCAAAAAGGACTATTGAAGAGAGTAGTTTGCCGGTGACTTCTTAATTACGCGCCGTTGGCAAAAATTCCTGCATTGTTCCCGATTTTTGTGGCAGTCTTGAAAATAGCCCTCATCCCCAGCCTTGTCTCCCCAATTTGGGAGAAAGGGAGGCGCTTTTCATGCGCAAAGGGACGCGAAGCGCATGAAGATTGTACACAAAAGAAAAAATATACAAAAAGGACGTAAGGAACTGAGGTAGTTCCTTACGTCCCATCGCGCTTGAATTTTTGTTTGCTGCCAGGTGGAAATAGTTTAGCGGCTGCGGTCGCCCACTGTGGCGACTTCGCCGCGAGATTGTCCGCCCTTGCGTCCAATATCGGCCATGTGCTGACGGTCGCGGGAAACGGCTTCGCCCCCCTTACGCCCGATAGCGGCCATGTGTTCGCGGTCACGCGCCACTTTCTGGCCTCCTTTACGCCCGGCTTCGGCATGGCCTTCCGGGTTTCCGTGCCAGCCGCGCCCGCCTGCGTCCTGCTGAGAGGATTCATGCTCACGCGCCTGTGTCTCTGTGTCCTGCGGGGAAGCGGTATTCGCGCTTGGTGTTCGTTTCGCTGCCATTGCTGCTGCTCCTGTATTGCGTGGTGCCGGATACGTTCGTTTACCGTCGAGAGTAAACTGCAAGTGGAAGGCTGCGGGCAGGACAGCGGCGGAAACATGAGATATGAGGAACAAAATCGTAAACGTTTAGCGGACAGTCCGATGTTCCGCCGTGATTGCCTGCGCAAGCATCCCGCTTTCGGTGCAAGGACGGCCTTAACAGGCGGCTTGTTCCTGAAAAAAGCGCGGCTATCGTGTAAATTTTCGGCAGTTTACATCCGCCTACAGGTTTGTATGGCACGGTGGCGTAATGGGAATCCAGTATTTGCGCGGGGATAAAATAAGTAAGCATTCGTAGGGACACAACATGTTGTGTCCTCCTGCGGCAGCGTGTCCTCCTGCGGCAGCGTGTCCTCCTGCGGGGATAGATGAGAACGCGGGCACAATATTACCAATGTGGACACAACATGTTGTGTCCCTACGAACGCTGTTTTGAACGGTATTGGGGTTAAAACGCATACAGCAGCAAACCGTGAGAAATTTGCTGCTGTATGCGATGCTTGGTTCAAGAGGTACTAGCGTCGCGGGCGGAAACGAGCCTTGGGCACGTCGTCGCCTTCCTCTTCTTCGGGCGGCGCTTGCGGCTGTGGTTCCGGGCGCGGGGCGCGGTCACGGTCGTTGAAGCGCGGGCCGCCTCTGTCGCCGCCCCTGTCGCCACCCCGGTCACGGTCGCCGAAGCGTCCGCCACCACCCCCGCTGCCACGATCATTGCGGTCGCGGGGCGGGCGTCCATCATCCGGGCGCTTTGCCATGTTCGCGTCGAAGGGCTGATCCAGATTGATGGCCGACAGGTTGATGCGTCCCTGCTGATCCACTTCGATAACGCGCACCTGTATCTCGTCGCCCACTTTGACGGCTTCTTCGGGACGGCGCACGGGCGGGTTTTTCAAATGGCTGACATGAACCAGTCCTTCGCGTCCGGGCATGATTTCCACGAATGCGCCCATGCCGATAAGCCGGGTTACTTTACCCGTGAACAGGCCGCCCACTTCCATTTCGCCGACCATGCCCAGGATGATGTCGGCTGCGCGCCGGCCCGCTTCCTGATCCACTGCGGCGATAAAGATTTTGCCGTCCTGCTGAATGTCAATCTGCGCGCCCGTATCCGCCGTGATCTTCTTGATCATCTTGCCGCCCGGGCCGATGACTTCGCCGATGCGCTCAGGATTGATGACGATGGTGAAGATGGAAGGCGCGTACTTGCTCAGGTGTTCGCGGGGCGCGGCAAGGGCATCCGTGATTTTGCCCAGGATGTGCAGCCTGCCGATGCGGGCCTGTTCCAGCGCCTGCACCATGACTTCGCGGGGTAGCCCCTGAATTTTGCAGTCCAGCTGAATGGCGGTCACGCCGTCAGCCGTTCCGGCCACTTTGAAGTCCATGTCGCCCGAAAAGTCTTCCATGCCCTGAATGTCGGAAAGCACGGCAAACTTGTCATCCAGCGTCATCAAGCCCATAGCGATACCGGCAACCGGAGCGGAGATTTTCACGCCCGCGTCCATCAGCGCAAGCGTGGAACCGCATACGGACGCCATAGACGTAGAGCCGTTGGATTCCAGCACTTCGCTTTGCAGCAGCATGGCGTAGGGGAATTCTTCCGTGGGCGGGAGTACGGGAACCAGGGCGCGCTCTGCCAATGCGCCGTGTCCGATTTCGCGCCGTCCCGCGCCGCGCAGGGGGCGCACTTCGCCAACGGAATAGGGCGCGAAGTTGTAGTAGTGCATGTACTGCTTCTTCTCGTCCACTTCCAGATTGTCCACAACCTGCGCTTCGCTGGTCGCGCCCAATGTCAGGCACGTCAGGACTTGCGTTTGACCGCGCGTGAACAAGCCCGTGCCGTGTACGCGGGGCAATAAACCGACTTCGCAGGTAATAGGACGAATCTCGTCTACCTTGCGGCCATCGGGACGAATGCCTTCCTCAATGATGAGGGCGCGAATCTGGTGCTTGATGGCTTTTTCCGCGGCATCGGCAATGTCGCTCTTCTGCTCGGGAAATTCCGCCAGTAGCTGCGCGACGATTTCTTTCTTCAGGTCGCCGATAGCCGATTCGCGGGCGGCTTTGTCCGGGTTCTGAATGGTGGCGCGGATGTTAGCGTCCATCTGGTCGTGGATGGCCTGCATAATGGCTTTGTCGGGCAGATGAAGCGTGACTTCCATCTTTTGAACGCCTACTTTTGTCGCCAATTCCTCCTGCATATCGCACTGCAGGCCGATCACTTCATGGGCAGCGTCAATGGCGTTCATCAGGTCGGTTTCATTGACGAAGTTGGTTCCGGCTTCGATCATCAAGACCGCTTTTTTGGTTCCCGCAACCACTAAATCCATGTCCGACTCGCCCAATTCGGCAAGCGTGGGGTTCATAATCAGCTTGCCGTCCACGCGCCCGACCCGCACGGCTCCGATGGGACCGCCGAAGGGAATGTTGGATACGGTCAGGGCGGCGCTGGCGGCAACCATAGCGAGGGTATCGGAAAGGTTGTCGGCATCCACGCTGAGGGGCAGGGCGATCACTTGAACGTCATTGCGCATACCATCGGGGAACAGGGGACGCAGCGGGCGGTCAATCAAACGGGACGTCAGGACGGCTTTTTCGGAGGGCTTGCCGCCGCGCTTGACAAAGCCGCCGGGGATTTTGCCGACTGCGTACTTGCGCTCTTCGTAGTCGCAGGTAAGGGGGAAGAAATCAATACCCAAGCGGGGTTCCTGGCTCATGGTGGCGGTCGCCATAACAATGGTTTCGCCCTGATACAGCCAGACCGCGCCGTTGGCCTGCTTGGCGACTTTGCCCGTTTCCAGGCGCAAAGTCCGTCCGGCCAATTCACGCTCGACGGTGATAGACAACATATTCTCCTGAGTGAGTGGCGCGAAACTACAGGCGTGTTGTCCCGCCTAAAGCCGTCTTCGCCGACATCCGAATCAAAAGAAACGGCTGCCGCAATGCGGCGAGCGCAAGCCGGGACAACCACCAACCTATTTAGTTCCTGCCGCAAGTGAGCAAAGACAGTCGGCATTCCGAGATGATTGCAGGAGACTGACAAGGGAAGATAGGGGTCAGGGAAAACGGACAGAATCCGCTTACCCTGAACCCTGCGTTCATGTCAGGCGTGGCTGCGTTTGAATGGTAGCCGACTGTCGGGCGGGCGCAATGCGATTGGCAAAGACGCCCTTACAATTTGTCTGAACACGGAAAATGAAATGTTTGGTGTTGAGCCTTATATATTAAGGGTAAGGTTCAAACGTGTTCAGGCGGTACGATAAAACTTGGACAAGCGAAACAGCAAGAAAATCTAAGCCGCACAGCGCAAAGGCTGTGTGAACTTAGATTTTGCTGCGAATGTTCAGCTTGCCGACCAGAGCGCGGTAGCGATCAATGTCCGTAGCAACCAGATACGACAGCATCCGTTTGCGGCGTCCAACCATCATAAACAATCCCCGGCGGGAGTGATGATCGTGCTTGTGTTCGCGCAGGTGATCGGTCAGTTGGTTGATGCGGGCGGTCAGCAAAGCGACCTGCACTTCCGGGGAACCGGTGTCGGTTTCGGTCAGCGCATTGCCGGTAATCACGGTTTTCTTAAAATCTTTCTTCAGCGGCACTCGAAAAACCTCCTTTTGAGCCTAATACTACACAGTTTAGCATAGTTTCAAAGAGAAGTCAAAGCGGCAAGGCATATTTATTCACTCGGCTTGCCGAAGACGACGTTAAGGACAGGCGTTGGAGCGCGTAAGCCGAACGGAATGGGAAAAGGCGGAGGCAGTAAGGGGAACAGGGAGGCGAGGAGGATGTAGCAGCGGTGTGGAGCCGGAAGCGGGAAGCAGAAACGAGGCGGGTGTCAGGCGAATGGCCCGTTTTGAGGCGGAAGTGGATAACAGGGAAGCCGAGTAAGCGGAATTGTCAGGCATCCTGTTAAAAGGATTCACGGATACGGAACCGGGTACGGCGATACTTCTGCGCCCGTTGCTGTAACCGAGCCAGTAACTCGACCATAAGGAGGTAATCACGGCGACCAATCCGGCTATTCCGGTGGCGAAGCGCATCCATCGGGTGCGGGCGTGTACGCGGTGCGCGGCAAAGGCGACGGCTTCTACGGGCACGGACGGCAGGGCGTCCATGATGTTGTCTACGGCAGCTTCAAAGTGTAAGGACGACGGGAGCGGCGTACTCTCACGCCACTCCCGCTCTATGGTTTCATCAACTGTTGACATGGCTTCCAAAATCTCGGCGCAATGGGGGCATTGTTTCAGGTGCGCGCCGACAAGTCGGGTCTGATCGGAATCCAGTTCGCCATCGAGATACGCGGATAGATTTGCCGCGATAAAGTTGCAGCCTTGTGCTTCCATGTCGGTGTCCTGCAGCGAGCGTGTCCCGGCTGGAAAAAACGCGGGATCGCTGAAAAAGGATTTATCGCCGCCTGCCAAAAGGACAGACGGCGAATAAGGTTGATGTTGTGTCGGGTTGGAAGGCGCGTCATAGGACGCGCCCGGCGTCGTCGCGGTCTGCGGCTGGCGCTTGCTATTATGGTCTTCGTCACGGGTGACAAAGGCGTTATTGGCGTTTTTACCAAAGTTGCGGTTTAACATTCTACAGCCTCTTGCAGGGCTTCTCGCAGGCGCGCTCGTCCCCGGTGCAGCCACGACCGCACGCTGTTGACGGGAACGCCCATGAGTTCTGCGATTTCCTCGTATGTCATGCCTTCCAGCAGGCGCATACCCAAAGCGGCGCGCTGCTGGGGCGGCAGAAAATCCAGTGCGGTTTGTACGCGGGCGCGCTCTTCGGCGCGCAGAAAGCGCTCTTCAGGGTCGTCTTCCAGCGACGCGGGTAGGGTTTCGGCCATCAGGTCAATGGAGTACGACGTTTTGGAAGCGCGGGCGGTTGCCGTTTGCGTCCGGTTCAGGCAGTGGTTGACCGTCAGGCGGCGCAGCCACGCCCCGAACGCGCCCCGGCCCGCGAATTGGCCCAGCGCTTCGTACACGCGCACAAACACTTCCTGCGTGGCGTCTTCCGCGTCGTCCGCGTTGCGCAGGATGCTGCGGCACAAGCGAAAAACGCCGGTGTAGTGCCGTTCCACCAGTACGCGGAAAGCCGCGCGATCACCCGTCAGGGTGCGCGCTACCAGCTTTTCGTCGGTTGGAATGTGAGACATCATCGTTTCGCCTGCCGTTTCCGTCAGCTTGCAGCAATTGTCGAGAGATCAGGAAGGGTATTCCTGCGTGGGTGTATGGGAAAAGGTTGTTGCCCCTAATCACCGTCGCGCCAACGTCTGCAGCCGCTCCTGCACCCCTTGACAGAGCTGCTGCGCGGAAAGTTGCAGCGCATGACAAAGATTTTATAATTTCTTTTTGAGGGGAATTTAGCGCGTTGGTATGTTGGCGCGACGGGCTGAACCCTACACCAATGTCTCAACGTTGAGAAACCTTTTCTGCAAGTTCTGCGCTGCCAACAACCTACCCGTGTGGTATACTATGCTTACGAAGCGCTATTCCCATTGCTGGCTGCCGGAATGTTGTGTTGAGTGACAAAATCGCGCGTTTGACTGAAGTACGCGCAGTCTGATTTTGTCGCTTTGAACATTTCGGACACAGGAACTCTTTCGATGACCGCAACCACTTTTGAATCTTCCTTGGAATCCACATTAGAATCTTCACGGTTGACCTCGCCTTTAGAGATCGGCCTGGAAACCGAAGCCACCGAACCAACTGTCGCCGTTCCCGCAGAAACGTTTGTTTATCTGAACGGCAAGGTTGTGCCGAAATCCGATGCCCGCGTGTCTATTTACGATCATGGATTTTTGTACGGGGATGGCGCGTTTGAGGGTATCCGGGTTTATGAGCGGAATATCTTTCGCCTGGTTCCGCATCTGGAGCGCTTGTTCCGGTCCTGCAAGGCGCTGCACATTGATTTGGGCATGAATTTGGCGCAAATGCAGGCGGCGGTTGTTTCCGTTGTTCGCGCCAACAGGCTTCAGGCAGGGTATATCCGCCTGAGCGTATCGCGCGGAGTAGGGCTTGGGCTTGATCCGAGCCATTTGCGCGGAAGCGCAACGGTGGTGATTTCTACCGAGCAATTGCGCCTGTACCCGGAGGAATTGTACGAGCGCGGCCTGGACGTGATTACCGCGAGTACGCGCGTTCCGCCGGCTGTGTGCCTTGATCCGCAGGTAAAATCTCTGGGCCGCTACATTAATAACATCAACGCCAAAATGGAAGCGAACCGGGTGGGCGCGGGCGAAGCCCTGATGCTGAACATGCAGGGCAACGTAGCCGAAGCGACGGGAGACAATCTCTTTTTGGTGAAGGACGGCGAACTGACCACGCCGCCGACCAGCGAGGGCGCGTTGCCCGGAATTACGCGGCAGGCCGTGATGGACCTCGCAAAAGATTTAGGCTACACCTGCCGACAATCTATCACAACCTTATATGATGTTTATAATGCAGACGAAGCGTTTTTGACGGGAACGGCAGCAGAAGTCATTCCAATGATTACCTGCGACGCCAGAGCCATTGGCGACGGCAAGCCGGGTAAAATCACGGAACGCATTATTGCCGCGTTTCGAGAATTGACGCTGACCGATGGGGTGCGCGTGTGACCATGCAACACGAAAACGACACTCGTTCCTGAGTGTCGTTTTTGTTGAGGCTTTGCGCAGCCCTCAACCTCCTATTCCTTCTGCTGAAAATCCGGCGAGAGGGTAGCAAATTACTCAAAAAAGTGAACGCTGGTGGTGAGGCTGCAGTTTTGAAACCTGTTCGTAGGAGCGGGGCGCGAATTGTGAAATAGGCCAATCGAGAGGAACTTTTCCTCCTGCGATTCGACTAATAGATAGTATCTGTCAGACATTGCACAAAATTCCTTCCAATCGTTTGCGCGAGTTGGGAAATCACAGGAAACTATTTGTAGCGGTTGTTTGTGTCGGCATCAACGGGTGATCACAGCTTCCACCAATTCTTTTGTTCGCATGCGCGGCCTGAGAGGATTGCCGGGAGATTGTCAAGGAAGGACGAAGGACCATGTGGCAGCGGTTTACAGAGCGGGCGCGGCGGGTGGTATTCTTCGCTCAGGAAGAAGCCGGCCGTCTGGGCGAGAACTACGTTTCCACCGAGCATCTCTTACTCGGACTGGTGCGTGAAAACGACAGCGTAGCGGCGCGTATTTTGGATCGCATGGGCGTGTCATTGGGACGCATCCGCAGCGAGATTGAGCGGCAGGTGACGCGGGGTGACGGGCGGTTGGGGCAGGACATGCAGTTGACGCCCCGCGCAAAGCGCGTGATTGATCTGGCGTATGACGAAGCGCGGCAGTTGAGCAATAACTACATCGGCACGGAGCATCTGCTGCTCGGCCTTATCCGCGAGGGTGAGGGACTGGCGGGGCGCGTGCTGGCGAAATTGGGCGTTGAACTGGAGCGGACGCGCCGCGAAGTGATGGCGCTGCAGGACAACGACAGCGGGATGCAGGCTCCGGCAAGTGGACGGCAGAAATCCCGGACGCCCACCCTGGACGAGTTCGGGCGCGATTACACGGAACTGGCGCGTACCGATAAACTTGACCCGGTTGTGGGGCGGCATACGGAAATTGAGCGCGTGATTCAAATCCTGAGTCGGCGCACCAAGAATAACCCCGTGCTGCTTGGCGAACCCGGCGTCGGCAAAACGGCCATTGCGGAGGGACTCGCGCAGCGCATGGTGTCGGGCGATATTCCCGAAACCCTCAAGGATAAGCGCATTGTCAGCCTCGACCTTGCCAGCCTTGTGGCGGGAACCAAGTACCGGGGCGAGTTTGAAGAGCGGATGAAGCGCGTAATGGACGAGGTCCGCAAAGCGTCCGGCGAAATCGTCCTCTTCATTGACGAACTGCATACGCTTGTGGGCGCAGGCGCGGCGGAGGGAGCGATTGACGCTTCCAACATTATGAAGCCCGCACTGGCAAGAGGCGAACTGCAGTGCATCGGCGCGACGACCTTAGACGAGTTCCGCAAGTACATTGAGCGCGACGCGGCCTTGCAGCGGCGTTTCCAGCCGGTCAAGGTCAGCGAGCCGACGCCGGAAGAAGCCGTTGAGATTCTCAAAGGTTTGCGGGAGCGGTATGAGCAGCACCATCGCGTGAAGATCACGGATGACGCGCTGGTAGCCGCCGCGCAACTGGCGGATCGCTATATTACGGATAAATTCCTGCCCGACAAGGCCATTGACCTGATTGATGAGGCCGCAAGCCGCGTTCGGCTGCAATACGCCCTTCCGCCCGCAGACTTGCGACAGGCCAAGCAGAAACTGGCCGAAGTCAAGAAGCAGATCAATGCCGTTGCCGACAAGAACCTGTATAGCAGCGACAACAATCTGTCGGAAGTGGAAGAAAGCCTGCAAAAGCAGATCGAAGACCTGGAACTCGATTGGAACAGCAAGCGCGAAAGCATGGCGCGGGTTGTGACTGAGGATGAGGTTGCCCAAATCGTGCAGTCGTGGACGGGGATTCCGGTCAGCCGCCTGGTGGAAGCGGAAATGCAGAAACTTCTCCGCATGGAAGAAGAGCTGCACAAGCGCTACATCGGGCAGAACGCGGCGGTTGTGGCGGTCAGCAAGGCCGTGCGCCGCGCCCGCAGCGGCATGAAGGACCCGAAGCGTCCGATGGGCGTGTTCATGTTTCTCGGCCCGACGGGTACGGGGAAAACCGAACTGGCCCGCGCGCTCTCGGCGTTCCTGTTCGACAGCGAAAACAGCCTGATCCGCATTGACATGAGCGAGTATTCGGAGCGGTTCAACGTCAGCCGACTGGTGGGCGCTCCTCCCGGCTATGTCGGGTACGAGGAGGGCGGCCAGCTTACGGAAGCGGTTCGCCGCAACCCGTACTCGGTCATTCTGCTGGACGAAATCGAAAAAGCGCACCCGGAAGTGTTCAACATTCTGCTGCAAGTGGCGGAAGACGGACGGCTTACGGACAGTCAGGGTCGTATCGTGGACTTCAAGAACACGGTTATCATTCTGACATCCAACCTGGGCGCGCAGCATATCAGCAAAACGGAGCGCGGCATCGGTATCCGGGGCGAAATCGAGCGGCGGGGCGCGGACGAAGAGCGGGCGAACGAAGCCACGCGCAACCGTGTCATGGACGAGGTGAAGAAGGCATTCCGACCCGAATTCCTGAACCGCATTGACGAGGTTATCGTGTTCGATCCGCTGTCTCCCGATCAGATATTCCAGATCGTGGACCTGATGCTGGCGCGGGTGAACAAGCAGATTCAGGCGCAGGACTTGAAGCTGGAACTGACGCCCGAAGTCAAGGAACTGCTTGGCGGAAGAAGGCTTCGACAAGGCAATGGGCGCGCGACCTTTGCGCCGCGCGGTTCAGCGCTTGATCGAAGACCCGCTTGCCGAAGAAGTTCTGCGCGGCACGTTCCGCTCCGGGGATACCATTCTGGCGTACCGTGACGAGGACAACAAAATCGCGTTCAAGCACAAGCCGATTGACGAGGGGATGCCGAAAGTTCTGGAAGCCGGCGAGGACGGCGACGCAGACACCGGCCTGCCACCCTTTGAGGAACCGGCAGTGATCGGGTAATTGACCCTCGACCTCTGGCCCCTTCTCTCATAACACGTATTTCAAAGCGAAGCAGAAATACGGAGGCTGGGGGAAGGGGAACTGTTCAAATTAACCTCCCGTTTGGCGATTGCCGGACGGGAAGTTTTTTTCCTGGAAAACTAAGGAAACAATTACGCTGTTCGGTTCGTTTGGTAGGTGTTGTATTATCTATCCTAATCAATCTGTTTTGGAGGAGAAAATTCCATGAAGAAGACTGTACGGCGTCGGTGGCTGGCGAGTGTGCTGACCCTTGTGATGGCCTGCGGCCTGCTGACGCCCTCGTTTGGTTTGCTGGACAAGACGCGCTTTGCCGCCGATATGGGACTGGCGTTCTTCGCGTTTCGACATTATGTGTACAGCCCGTACAAGGCCGGAGCCTTTCAAACGGGAGCGCAGGGACGAACGAAAGCGATGATAAAGGGAGGCGCGGCCTTGTTGTTCGCCGTGAACCGCGTAAAGAAAGCAAACAGTATCGCGCACAACAGCAAAAGCCCGTTGCTGCACAAACTGGTTGCTCCCCTGGATGCGCTGGAAACCGAGTACAGTACGCTCGGCCAGAAGCTGAAGGGTGGCAACTTCGACCCGGCGCAAATAGATCGCGTGAATGGTCATGTCAACGACATCGGCTCCGGCGCGTCGGCAGCCGGCGCTCCCATCAAAGAAAAACCGGAAGCCATTCCCGGCACAGAGTAAGACGTTCATAACCGATAAGACGGTTTTTAGCCGGGATGTTCACATCCCGGCTAAGAGTGCATCTTTAGCCCACATATAAATGCAGCCCAAAATGCTTTCTATGTGGCTGAATGTATATTTTAAGCGAAATATGTATGTATACATAGGACTGTAGAAGCATGGCCTGGAAAGTTGTCGAACGTCGTGTTGGTAAAGCAGGCTCTCTCAAACGGAGAAGCGGGCGTCAGCGCGAGTGGGACAGCAAGTACGGCGAAGGGAATTGGGAAATCGGCTACGTTGTAGAAGGCCATTTCATCAGTCAAGAAGAAGCTCTGGAGACTATCTATTATCGCAGTTATGAGCAGCATTTTCAGCAGCATCCTTCCGATGTGGAAGAATTGATAAAATTGGCAAAGGTATTGCGTAATCCACATGCGGAAGCGACAACCAGTGTAGACCTGCAAGTTCCTGCAATCATGGATTACCTGAAGCGCAATAACTTATGTCTGCAAGGCCGCGAGGTTGTAGATATTGGTTCATGGGAGGGGCAGGCGACTTACGCCATCAGCATTCGATTAAGCCCTTTATCGGTTCGGGTGATTGGCGACCCAAAAATGACGCTGGAGCAGTATTGGCAGGATAAGAAGTGTTTGGCGACCTGGGAAGATGATTAAGCAGCTTGTTTGCAGGCACTTTCAAACCAGAACAATCGAAGTGTCAAAACCAATTGTGGTAGAAATCTAAAGAGGAAATGTAACCATGTCTGCGTTGCCAATGACTCCGGTGTTAATCTCACGCGCCATGATTAGAACGCGCCCGGATGGAACGCAATCGGAGTGCAGTATCAACTTCGGGACGCCGACAGTTCATCCCACTATTACGAACGCGGGAGAAGCGGTATATTATTGCCCTATTCAACTTAAGGACTTGGAGGATGATTATATTTATTCGCTTGTTGGCGATGATCCGCTTGCCGTGCTGTTGCGGTCTCTGCGGGGCGATTGCGTATTTGTATGGTTGACCGACTTGATGAAGGATACGGGCTGATGCCGACGCAGATGGAAGTTTGGGAGGCAATATCAACAGGTATGCGGAGAGCTCATGTGTCAGGTGACGGGCGCGGGAGGAGTCGGGGCTGATTTGTGAGGATTAAAGATAAGGACTTGGAGGATGATTATATTTATTCGCTTGTTGGCGATGATCCGCTTGCCGCGCTGATTGCGGCTCTTTATTTTGCAGGTTCCCGGCTTGGCAGCCCACGCTATGCCGACCAGTTGGATTGGCCCGCCTGCATCAACTTTGGATTTCCAGTCCGGCCCAAGTTCGATTTGCCGCCGGAGGATGATTTAAACAGCGATGGAACATTGTGCCGCCGAGAAGGGGTAAACGTATGAATTACTAAGAGCCTCTCCCCATACCTCGCGCGATGCTAACAGCAACAATTCAGAAAAAAGATAAAAAAGAGCCGAACAACGCGAAAAAACGAACCCTTTGCCTCATTCACCCTGTCTATACAGTACAAACGTCTACTGTACAGATGTTATGTCCATAGGAAGGGAGGTGCATGAGAATGTCCCCACACCCCTCCCGTTCGCCCTGATGCTGCTGAGGTCACGACGCCTCTCTCCTACAACTTGACACAATGAGACATCGGGCTGGAAGCGCTGTATTGCCAAGATTTCGACGATCTCTCTACATATTGTTTCGTTGTTGTTTGGCTTGGTTCCAGTAGACGTCCATTTCTTCGAGGGTCATGTCGTTGAGAGTGCGGCCCTGTTCCGTTGCGCGTTGTTCGATGTAGCGGAAGCGGGAGGAGAAGCGTTTGAGCATCTGGCGCAGGGCTTCTTCGGGATCGAGTTTCTGCCAACGCGCCACTTGTACGAGCGTGAACAGCAGGTCGCCGAGTTCCGCTTCCACTTTGGCTTTGTCCACGTTCGCTGCGCTGAGTTCAGCTTTTAGTTCCTGTGGTTTCTTCATCCCACTTTTGCAGCACATCCTCAAAACGGTTCCACTCGAAACCGACCTTCACGACGCGCTTGCTGATCTCCATCGCCTGCATCAATGCGGGCAGGGCGGACGGTACGCCGTCGAGCAGGGACTTGCGATAATCCACATCGTCGGGTGACTTTTCCGCCTTTTTGATGGTTTCCCAATTGCGCAGAACTTCGTCGCTGTCGGCAACCTGCGTGGTTCCGAAAACGTGCGGGTGGCGGCGCACCAGTTTTTCCACAATGGCCGCGCTCACATCATCTATGCTGAACACGCCTTCCTCATGGGCAAGTTGGGCATGGAATACCACCTGCAAGAGCGCGTCGCCCAATTCCTCAACAAAACCATCAGGAGGTCCGCCCGCGTTGTAGGCGTCAATGGCGTCCAGAACCTCATACGTTTCTTCCACAAAATACTTTTTCAGCGTGGCGTGGGTTTGTTCCCGATCCCACGGGCAGCCGTCCGGGGCGCGGAGTTTCGCCATGACGCCAACGAGTTCGGTAAATCCGGGACGGCGGCGACCGGCGGGCAGGGGCGGAACGTAAACGGCAGTGAGATGGCTGACAGGTTCGCGGTCCAATTGGTACAGGGGAACGGAACGTACCGACTGGCGATCTGCAACGCCCGCTTCCTGAACAACGCGCACTTCCCAATCATCGGGGTAGTCGCGCATCAGGGCGAGTTTGGTGTGGGAAGCGGAAGCGCGTCGTATACCTGGAACAGCAGCAAGCCCCGCGTTACATCCAGCCGCGCGCCCATGCGATTGCCGTTGGTATCTATGCTGTCGAAGGTTTGCAGCGTCAGGGCGTCGCGTATGTCGCAGCCTGCATCCAGCGGTACGCCCAATGCGGTAAAAACCGCTTCCACGAAACTGCCGGAACTGATAACATGCGTGGGAATGTTGGCCTGCTGCGCCTGATCCAGAATCAATTGCGCCGCGCGTTCGCCAAACAGGGGATGGCCGGGAACGGCGTAAGCCACTTCATACGGGATTGCGTCCGTTGTTTCGCGTTGCGCGGCGGCGAGAACGGATTGCGCGATTTGGTTGTATACATCGTCAAAATCCGCCGCCGAGTCGTAAAGCGCGTCGAATGTATCAAAAACGATGCCTTCTGATTGCAGCCATGTGACAACAGGATGGCGGGCCGTTCGGAGAAATAAAGCTCCCGTTCCTGTCTGATGGTCGGCAGATGCTTGACGCAGGCCGCGCTCCGCGCCGCGCGATAAACTATCGCTGTCGCCAGCGCCCAATCCGATCAGCGTAATCAACGATGTTTCCTCTGGAAAGAACATTCAACAAAACAACGCGCTACCTGACCGAGTCTGGAACGACCCGTCTAACGGGCATGCCGCCAACCGGTCTGCAACCGGAAACCTTATTTTGTTGAGAATTTCCAAGTGACGGCAAGAAACGCCTTTGTCAGCAGACCGGGAATGGCGCTGACAAAGGCGTTTACAGGCTGTGGACGTGGCTACCGGCCGGAACTTGCGGGAGGCGTCGCCCCCCCGGAACCTGGGGCGGAAGTACCGCCGCCGGCAGGAGCGGACGCGCCGCCTGATGTTGGGGCTGCGCTGCCGCTGCTGGCAGGAGCCGATGCGCCCGTAGAACCGGATGCGCCGGAACCAGCGCCGGCAGAGCCTGAGCCGGAAGAACCAGCCCCGGCAGCGCCAGACCCGCTATTTGGATTTGAACCTGTGGAACCAGCGCCGGCAGCGCCGCCCGCTCCGGCAGGCGCGGAACCGGAACCTGGCGCGACCATTCGGGGCGCGGAGCCGGAAGGAGCGCCCGCGCCGGGACGAATCATCATGGGGCGACCGCCTCCGGGCGCTCCTGATGGAGCGCCTCCCGGTCCCCCGGAAGGCGCTCCACCGGGACCGCCGGGACCACCGCCCATCATGCCCATCGGATTAACCGGGGGTTTCAAGGCTTGTTTCACCACATCGTTGTAGCGCTCGATGTACACGTCCACTTTGGCGGTTTTGTTGTACTCATTGATCAGTTCTTCGCTGTGCTGAAGCAGTTGTGGCTGCGTTTCCGCCAGTTTGCGTTCACGAACCGCTTCATGGGCGTCGGCAAGCGTGGCATCGCCTTTGGGCATCCGTTTCACAAGCTGCACCACGATGGTGGTAGCCGTTGGAGCGCCGGGAGCCTGAATTTTCACGGGAGCGGCGGCAACCTGTCCGTCTTTCAGCGAAGCAAGCGCTGTTTTAAGAGGTTCTGGCAGAGGGTCAAGCACGACGTAGCGTACCGCGCCGGCGTTGGGAACATATTTTGCGGCAGCGGCGGCAAAATCGCCGTTGGCCTTGATCTGGCTGATCAGCTGAATGCCCTCGGTATCGTTGGGAACCGGAGCCACGCGCAAGCCAACGATCTCAGGATAATTGTACTGCTTTTGATTTTCCTTGAACGCTGTCTGTATGTCCGCTTCGGGAATCGTGGCGGCGTTGGAACCCAGATTGATTTTGATCATGTTCTCGCGGAGCAATTTGGGCAGCATTTCCGGCGTGAGTTGCCCGGCGGCAATGGAGGACATAACACGGGGATCGGTGCGCGTCAGATACTGCGCGTAACGTTTGACTTCATCCTCCGTAGGAAGGGCATGCTTGTCGGCAGCGAGCTTTTCGAGCAGTTTGTCCTTGACGGCGAGGATGAGGCCGGCGCCGCCCGCATCCGTCGTAACCTGTTGAGACGTCAACTGCTGAAAATCCTGCGCCTTGACGCGGGAAACGTAATCCTGGTACTCCTCGTCCGTGATCGTTGCATCATTGACGCGAGCGACGTATTTGCGGTTCTGGCAGCCGGCCAGCGGCGTAAGCAGAGCCGCGAGGCCAAGCGCCGCCAGGCTGCGCCTGCGAAGGTGAGTGGAAACATACACAGCGGATTCTTCTCCTTTAACAAAAACCGGCGACATTCTGAAAGACAGGACAATGCAGGCATGGCGTTTAAGCCTGCCTGCATCGCAATAAAAGTCAAGAACATCCCCGGCGAAAATTGCGTGGTGTTATTAGTTTACACCATTCCAGTCTTTATTTGCGTCCTTTTGCGGCGTGTTGGCAGCGAAGCCCAAGCAATGTCTCAATTTCACCCTCTGAAATACCGGTTTCGCGCGCGATGTCGCCTGCCGATTGTCCCGCATCCGACAGCGCAAAGACGTAAGCGCGTTTTTGCTCCCAGGAATTTGGCGGCGCAGGCAACGATTGCGCAATAAAAGGCATGTCCTGCGCGGTAACAACAGCCGCCTGCTGCGTGTCCAAAACTGCGATGGCGCTTTGCTCCGTGACGAGGGTGAGTGGAGAAAGCATGGACGGCGGCTCGTTTGCTGTCACCAGGGAATGTCGGCGCGCTTCCTCCAGGGTTTCGAGATGTTCTTCCAGCGTGGAAGCCATTTCCCGCGCCTGTCGGCACTGCGCTTCCAATTGCGCGGACGCGCGCTCGGAAGTCTGCTGCAGATCGGCTAAAAGCTGTTTGACGCTGCGCTGCAAGGCTTTCACTTCGCCCAGAACAGGCGTTTCCGCCGCCTGGGCGGACAGTTCGCCCTTGGCCTGCTGGAACAAAAACCAGCCCACCGCCAGCATCAATATCTGCATCACCAGAACGACAGCCTGCCACTCCATTGCTCGCCCTTTCCTTAGTACGGAAAAAAGAAGGATAATTACGCCCGGAACAGCTCGATATCGCGCCGCAAATAACCCTGCATACGCAGAACGGCCTGCGTGTGCAGTTGATACACGCGGGACTCGGAAATGGTGAGGATTTTGCCGATTTCCTTGAACGTCATGCCATCGTAGTAGTACAGGGAAATGACTTGACGTTCGCGCTGCGGCAGGCGGTCTACGGCTTTGACTAACATTCTGCGTCGTTCGCGTATCTCGGCTTCCCCGGTCGGCGTAATGCCGTCGTCACGAAGCACATCCGCCAAATGCAAACCTTCGTTGCCATCACTGCCGACCAGAACATCTTCAAACGACAGCAGCGAGGTGCGGCTTATCTCCACAAGCATCTTTTGGAAGTCTTCGGGCTTGACATTGAGCGCGGCTGCCATTTCGTCTTCTTTGGCGGGCCGTCCGAGTTTGGTTTCCAGTTCCGTATAGGTGCGCTCGATCAGTTTAACGCGTTCGCGGGTGCTGCGGGGAACCCAATCGTCCTCGCGCAGCATCTCCAGAATGGCCCCCCGGATCAGAGCAATCGCGTAAGTCTCGAATTTCACCTGACGGGTGGTGTCGAATTGATCCACGGCTTTGATCAGGCCGACCACGCCTGCGCTTACCAGATCGTCGCGCTCCAAACTCGGCGGCATGTTGCTGATAACGCGGCCTGCCGTGATTTTGACGAGGTAGGCGAAGTGTTCAATTAAGGTGTCGCGCGCCCGCATATCTTTGTTGCACTTGAAGTCCTTCCAATTCCGCTGCAGTTCCCAAGATGACATTGTTTCACTCCTTCACGCGCCGGCAAGCCTGTGTGTGCTGTGACCGGTTTTTCCTTCCACTCTATCCAACTTCTCTGTTCAAACTTGAACTATCAGGAACCGGTATATACCATCTAAATCTCTTTACCGGTTATTAGGCCTTCGGCCAATCATCCTGCGGACGGAAAACTACCTGTGTATTCAGGCCGCAGTGTACGAAGCGGGGCACTTAAAGTTCGTAGCATCTGCATCGCTATCAACTATCAACTTCTCATGCTGCCGTTTCCGCTTCGTCTTCGCTTCCGCTGCTTGGAACGCCCAACAAATCGGCTACGGAAGTTCCGGGCAGGATCATATCTAATTGGCTTGGCCGGGCGGAAGCGGAATGGGAGCCGGGAGCGCTTTCATCCTTATCTTCCTGATGCGGCATTGCTGTCAGCGTAAACCGAAGCACCAACCCGAAACCGGAAAAAACAAGAAAAGCCGCCAACGCCTTCATCATGCACGTGCCGGGCGAAGTGCCATTCATCAAACTGATGAAGGCAATCAGCATGGCGGCGCAGGATCCCAGTATGGTAGGCAATTGGGGCGTGATTGTTGTCACAACGCGCTTCCTCTTAACAAAGCATTGATAATTTGCACAAAACAGTAACAGTCGAAAAAGGCCGGTGTCCGCGCAAACGGCGCTAAGCGGCGGAACGCTGAAAGTTCGTAATAGTTGCATGTATCTATCAACTACGAACTATCAGCTATCAACTGTTTAGACAGCGGCAGACCGCGCTTTGAAGAAACGCTGCATCCGCGTGAGCAGGCCATTGACGCCTGCCGCGCTTGTAGACACGGGCGGTTCGTCGTAGCCCAGGCGGGCGGCGATCTGTACAATCGCGCGGGCGGCGGGCGTATTGGGCTGGAAAAGCGTAAATGGCTGCTGCGCGCGCACGGCGCGCGATACGGCGGCGTCATGCGGCAGATAGCCCAGACAATCCAAATCGCGGTTCAGAAAGCGGCGCGCAATACCCTGCAAGCGCTGCGCCACGGCCTGCGCGTCCGCTTCGGACTGCGCCATGTTAATGACCAGGCGCTGCTGGGCGCGGGGGTTTTCCTGCGACAAAACTTTAATGGTTGCGTAAGCATCCGTAATGGCGGTAGGTTCCGGGGTGGTGACGACAATCACCTCGTCCACGGCGCACAGGAAACTCATAACATTGTGGGACAGTCCCGCGCCCGTATCCAGCAAAACCACGTCCGCCAGCGAGTCCAGTTCGCTGAGGCTCTGGATAAATTGACTGCGCCGCGCTTCATCCAGGTTTGCCAGTTCCGTCAGGCCGGAGCCGCCGCCGATGATGTGGATGCCGCCCGGGCCGGGATATAAGACTTCTTTGAGTGTTTTCTCGCCCTGCATAACGTGTTCCAGATGGAAGCGGGGCATGATGCCAAGCACGACATGCACGTTTGCCAGTCCCAAATCGGCGTCTACCAGAATTACGCGCTGACCCCTGGCCGCGAGAGTGATGGCAAGGTTGGAACTAAAGTTTGTTTTCCCGACTCCGCCCTTGCCGCTGGTAATCGCGACAACGCGCGCAACGGGACGCGAGGAGAGGGCAGTAGCATGTGTCACCGCCAGATCATGGGAGGCGTCACGACGGCGCGGCTGGCTGGGAACGGAAGAAATGACAGGGGGTTGTTCGCGGACGCGAACGTCTACGGCTGCCTTGTCTGTCGTAACATGCTGTAATATGGGCAGGTCGTGAGCCATCTCCATTCCCAAATAGGATGTGCCGCGTGAGTGACCATCCGGGTTCAGCACGTCGGCGTTGGCGGGCGCGTTGCTAATGCCACTCTCTTCCTGGGATGTATCGCTTGAAAAGCCGACGGATGATAACGAACTGTCCACATAATCCTGGCGCGTCCGATTGACAAGCGCGCGCAGACCTTGAGCCTGATCAGCCATAGCAACGCATCTCCCAGCCACACAGGGCACGCGACGGGCGCATAGGCGCAGTCGGCTGCCGTGATGACTTTGCGAGGTGTGGAAGGCAGCGCGAATCTGAACAGGAAACTGTCATAAGCTGCCACCGGACTATCTGAGGAATGTAGTCGCTATGATTGTTGGTTGTACAGCACCGTATTTATAGGGTGAATCAGCCAATTTTCGGCAGATGTTCCACATTGTTTTCGGCAGATGTTCCTCCATTGGTTTTGGCACGTACTTTTAACAGGGCGTGGGTTAGTGTACCATCCTTTCCGTTAAGAAAAGGGTCGAATCACAGCGAAAATACCTGGCTGACAAAAAATGACACCCAAATTAGAAAACTCGCCATTTTCACGGTTTCCCTTGACAGTTGCCGTTTTGCCGCCTATAATGTCACTATGACTAAGCCTGCCTCACGTCCCAAATCGGTTGCCCGCCCTGTTTCGCAGCAGCGTTCCCGGTCCGCTTCCCGCCGCAGCAGTTTGAAAAAGCGCGTGAAAACCGCGTTTGCGGTACTGGTGTTGCTCATTGAAGCGTCCGTAGCGCTGACGCTCGTGGTTGCCGTCGTTTATTTTTGGAAGTTTTCCAATAACCTGCCTACCATCGAAGATTTGCGGCAGGATGTGCGCCCGCCCGTCGCCACAACCATTTGGTCACAGGACGGCGTTTTGCTGGGCAAACTGCAAGTAGAGAACCGCCAGCCCGTCACGCTGCAGGAAATGCCCAAAGATTTTCTGAACGCGACGGTCGCCATTGAAGACCATCGTTTTTATGAACATTCCGGCGTGGACTGGCAAAGCATAGCCCGCGCAATGGTGGCAAACTTCAGCGGCAGTAATTCGACGCGGCAGGGAGCGAGTACGCTGACGCAGCAGTTGGTGCGTAATGTCGGCACGTTCGGCCTGACCAAAGAAAAAAAGTATTCCCGCAAAATCCGCGAAGCGCTGACGGCAATGCGGCTGGAGCAGTTGTACTCCAAAGATGAAATCATTGCCCTCTATGTAAACAACATTTACTATGGCGCGGGGGCGTATGGCGTACAGGCCGCGTCGCGCACGTATTTTGGAAAATCGGCGTACAAACTCGATCTTGCCGAGGCCGCGCTTCTGGCGGGACTGCCACAACGCCCGTCCTCCTTTACGCCGTTTGAGCATCGTAAAGCCGCGCTGAAGCGGCGCGATGAAGTGCTGGACAACATGTTCCGGTACAAGTATATTACGCAGGCGCAACTGGACGCGGCGAAAGCGGAAACGCCCAAACTGATGCCGACGCAGAAGCGCAAGGATTACAATTTCAAGGCTCCGTATTTTGTGTGGTATGTGCTGGCGGATTTGAACAAGCGGTTCGGCGCGGATTATGTGCAAAGCGGCCTGCGGATTGAAACCACGCTCAACTATAAAATGCAAAAGTGGGCGGAAGCCGATCTGGAAAACGGCGTCAGCGCGCATGGCAGCGACGGCCCGAATCAGGGCGCGATGGTCACGCTGGACAATAATACGGGCTATATTCGCGCGATGGTGGGCGGGCGAAATTTCCGGGTCAGCCAGTACAACAACGTGACGATGGGGCGGCGGCAGCCGGGTTCCACGTTCAAGGCGTTCGATTATAGCGCGGCGTTCGATACGGGAGCCTGCAGTTTGTACGACAGTTTCCTTGACAAGCCGATCCCGTATCCCAACGATCCTAGAAAAATTGTGCATAACTTCAGCGGCGACGGCGGTTACAGTTATAGCCAGATCACCTGTAAGACGGCGATACAGTTTTCCAAAAACACCATTGCCGTGCAGGTTGCAGATAAAGTCGGCATCAAAAAAGTGATTGATTACGCGCACAAGATGGGCATTACCACGCCCTTGCAGCCTGTTTTGCCGACCTCGTTAGGCGCATCGGAAGTGCATCCGCTGGATTTGGCATCCGCTTACAGCGTGTTTCCACTGAAGGGTAGCCGCTATCAACCCCTCGCCTTAGTGCGCGTGTATGACCGGGACGGCAATATCGTAGATGAGCATATTCCCGAAATCCATACGGACATTCTGAAGCCGCATACGGTGGAGCAGATGGATGAGGCGTTTGAAGCGGTGGTGACGGCGGGGTCGGGAACGCGGGCGCGCGAAGACACGCAGGGCAACATCGTTGAAAACGCGCACGGCAAAACAGGCACGACTTCCGACAGCAAGGATGCATGGTTTGCCGGGTACACGCCGGAACTGACAACGGTTGTGTGGGTGGCGCAGGTTCATCATTACGATTCCAGGCATCCGACGCGCCCGACGTATATGCCGATGCAAGGCGTGACGGGCGGGCAGGTCTGCGCTCCGATTTGGCACGACTTTATGATGAAAGCCGTGCCGGAACAGCGTAAATTCCATTTACCAGGCGTTCCGATTCTGGCGACGGCTCCCGCGCAGCCTGCGGAAGCCAAGCCTGACGAAGAGCAGCCTGTCCGCCCGCGCCGTCGTCACCAGGAGGAAACCAAGCCGCCGACAGACGCGGCGACTGCCACAAAGCCGCCCGACCAAGCGCCAAAGCCTGAAGGGGATCAACAGCCCGTAGACGGTGGCGATCCAACGCCCCCGGAGGCGGGGGAGGGGAGAACGCCGCCTACGCAGAACCCGGACACGGTTCCCACGCCGCCGCCAACGGCCACGCCGATAAAAGCAACCGCGCCGCCATCCACACCCAGAACAACGGCTCATCCGGTTGTGAAAAGCCCGGCTGCCGCGCCGAGTGGCATCGTTGCGCCGCCCTCGGCCCATTTGACGCCCGCACGCCCGGTTCTGCCCGCGCGTGAGGAAACGGCGCGAACCGAACCTGCGCACGTCGCTCCGACAACGCGCCTATCGGCTCCGCCGCGCTTTGAACCGCCCCGGCCTGCCGCGCCCGAAATGGTAGATGTGCGGGTATGTGTTGACTCGAATCAAAAGGCAACGTTGTGGTGTACCGCGACCACGACAATTCACGTGACCACAAAACAGGCGGCGCGGATGGGGCGATGTCGCCTGCACAAGCCACCGGCAGGAGAGGGATAGATTATCGCATCTTCTGTTTGTATGCTTAGAATAAGGATGTTTTATGCGTTCATTACATCGCGGTTCGCGCGATAATTCGGATACCGGTCAGAAACAGAAGGAGCCACGCGCCGGGTTTCGCCTGCACAATGGCGTTTTGGCGCTGCATTTGGATAACAAGCCGCAGGTTCCGCTTATTGTGGATGTGTTGGCGGCAACTTCACCGGCGCAGATTGCCGCCTGTGCAGCGGGTGGATCGCGTTTGTTTCGGCTGCGGAATGTGGATTTGGGCTGGAACAGTCCGAACCGCTCTGAATTTGAGGAATTGGATTCTCGCGTTACTCGCCTGCTGGACAGCGCCCCGAATTTGAGTTTGCTGTTGGAAATCAATGTGGAAGCCCCGGAATGGTGGCGGCACGCTCACAAAGCCGAGTGCGCCGTTTATTGTCTTGCCAGAACCCGGCCTGTAGAAGCCGCAACGCCAACGGAAACCGTAGAGGCAACGCCAACGGAAACCGTAAAGGCGACGGAAACGGCAGAGGCGGATGTTCGGGAACAAGGCAGCGGGAATACGGCAACAACATCCGCAGCAACATCCACAGACAAGATTAACAGCGATGTGCCGGAGTGCGCTTCGCGGGCGTCGCGCCGCTGGCTGCTGGAAGCAGGGGATGCGTTAGGACGCTTAGTGCAGCATGTGGCGGAAGCAGCCTGGAGCGAACGGTGTATCGGGTTTCAGATAGCGGGCGGGGAGAACGGCGGCTGGCGGCATCCCGAATGGGCGCGTATGCCGGATGTGGGTCCGCGCATGAGCGAACAATTTCGCGCGTTCTGCCTGTCCAAATACCGACGCAATGGCGGGCTGCTGAAAAAAGAATGGGACGATCCCCGCGCCGATTTTGACCATATCAAGTGCCCGGACGCTTATGAGCGGCGGTACGCGGACATGGGGATGCTGCGGGACCCGATGCGGTCACGCCGGATGCTGGATTATTTTGAGTGCTTTTACACGGCGCAAAACGAGGCCGCGCTGCACTTTTGCGCGATTGCGAAACGGGCTGGTGGCGGGCGTCTGGTCGGGCTGGCATACGCGGACATTTTGGGAGCGATGAGCAATGCCGAGGGCGGCTGGGGGCTTCCTGAAGCCGTCTTTGACGCGGAAAACGTGGACTACGTTGTTTCCGGCGCAGGCGAACCGGGTAAAACGGGTGTCGGCGCGTTTACGGGCAGTTTGAAGTTGCGGGGCAAGTTCGTGTTTTTGACGGCGCGCGATGGCGTGTCTGCGCTCGGAGATGCGGGCAAGGCGCTGGCGGTTTCGGCAGGGGCGCTGCTGCCGGCTTCGCTGTCCCGTGAACAAACCGCGCTGATTGTGAGCACGGGAGAGCGGGCGGTAAACGCGCCGGCGGCTGCGGGTAAACGCGCGGTACAGGTAGCATTGATTGTGGATGCGTTCGGGCAGACGTACATTGCGGGCAAGGATGAGGCGCGGGCGGAGTGGCAGCGCAGCGTGTGCGTTGAGCAGTTTCAGGAACTTACGCAAACCGGGGCGCAGATGGAGGCGTATCTGCTGTCCGATCTCTTCCATCCGAAATTTCCTGACCACAAAGTGACGGTTTTTCTGAACACGCTGTATCTGACTGAAGCGGAGCGGCGCAAAATTGACGCGCGCGTGAAGCGGGGGCAGCAAGTGGCGGTGTGGCTGTGGGGCGCGGGCGTGTTGTCGGAAACGGGCGTGGATGCTGAAGCGGGCGGCAGGCTGATCGGCATGAAACTGCGCTCGGAAAAGAACGCCACCAGTTTGCGAACTCGGATTGTGGAAGGCAATGATCCGCTGACGTGGGGGCTGCATATCGGCGCAAAGGTTGGGCCGGAACGGGCTGTCGTGCCAACCTTGACCATTGGCGACAAGACAGCCACGCGGTTAGGCGCGAATTCCGCCAACAAAACGACGTTCGCAACGAAGCGAAGCGATACCTGGACGAGCGTTCACTATGGGACGCTTCCGGTTCCCGCCAATCTGCTGCGCAACGCCATGCGGGTTGGCGGGGTGCATTTGTATGCCGAATCGGACGGGGCGGGAACGACGGTAACGGCAAATGCGCGTCTGGTGGTCGTTTCCAGTCAGCAGGGCGGAACGGTAAAAGTGTTCCTGCCGGGTGTTCACGAAGTTACGGACGCAGCCAGCAAAACACCGCTGACAGTCGGCTCCGATGTGTCCTTAACCCTTCCTCCGAATGGAACTCGCATTTTGGAGTTGAAGCCAATCGTGAGTAAAACCAATCCACCGGGCTAAATACTTGGAGCCTATTCTACTTGCCGGGTGTTGAAAACACCCGGCAGGACAAAACAAGCGTCTTTCAGACGCAAATGCCGCGCCTGCGAGGAGAGGCTCTTATCCCATTCTACGTTTTCCGCCGACAAGGTTCATAAATTCGGCGCGGGTGGCGCGATCTGTGCGAAAAGCGCCCAAAACGTGGCTTGTCACCATGTCGCTGCTTTTCTTTTCAACGCCCCGCGCCATCATGCACAGGTGCTTGGCTTCCAGCACGACGGCAACCCCTCTCGGCTCCAGAACCTCCTGAACCGCATCCGCAATCTGCGTCGTGAGGCGTTCCTGTACCTGCAGCCGACGCGCAAACATATCCGTGATACGCGCCAGTTTGGAAAGCCCGATAATTTTGCCGTTGGGAATATAGGCGATGTTGGCGTAACCGTAAAATGGCAGAAGATGATGTTCACAATTGTGTGTCAAATGTCCGCCGATGAGGAAGGTAGGATGTGGTTCACAGGTAAAACTGTAAACCGTATAAGGCTTTTTGCCGTCAGCCTCTAAAGATTCTACGTTCTGCACCTTGACCCACTGCAATTCGTGCAGGTCGGTTCTGTGATCTTCTTTGCGGAAACCGTGTTTGCGCTCCCAACTGTCCGCAATATACAATTTCGAGGCAACGCCACCTGTCGGCGTGAAATGCGCCCCAACAAGTTGAGCAATTTCGTGATTGTTCACAACGAGCGGCAAGCAACGGTTGCCAACGGTTCCGTCTGCCGCCATAGCGCCGACGGCATAACCGAAGGAGTAGTTTGGTCGTGGGCGGTAACGACTTCGACACAGACTGCGTGGTGGAGTCCACTCGACTGAACGGCCTTCTAAATCTTTGGCCTCAACCCATCCGTCCGGCGTTGCAAAGGGATGGTCAGGCGTGACCTGCACAGTTCCTTTGTCCGTAATAACTGCCACAAGTTCTCGCGTTTTGTGGCTCGTGACGTTGGTGACAGTAGTTGGAACAACGCGCCCCTCGTGAAGTGTCCAGAGTTGTTCCCCGACACCGATGGATTGCGCCTGCTTTGTTCCTGCTACAGTATTCACTAGTTGCTTGCTGGGAACGCACAGGCTGAAGAACTCAATGTCGCGCACAATCACCATGTCGTCGCTGTCTTCATGGAAAATGGCGTCGTTGACGATCTGTTTCAAGTCCTGCCCGTAACCGCGCGTCATGAACTTCATCGCTTCCGCCGCGCGGTGGGGCGTCCTCAATAACCCTTCGCGCTCCGGGTCCTCTCCGATTTCACTCAGCACACTCCGGTATACATCTTCAAAGTTTGGCACGAAATCTTTATCAAAGTTGTCGCTCATCGAACGTCGTTGTCCTTCCGGGGCGTGCCGCTGTTAGGTGAGACGCCACAGTATTTATTCTTCAGGTCACTCACTCGCCGTAGTATTCAAAAATGTTGCGCGAGGTTTCGCGCACGAGTACCCGGTAAAGGGAGGCAGGAGCGGGTATGTGGGGCTGCAAGCGCTGCCAGATGATGCGGGTAATCACTTCGGCAGACGGCACGAGATCGGCAAATTCGGGCACGTCATGGTTGAAGTGCCGATGGTCGTAGCGGTCAATCACCTCGTGGTTGGCGATTTCATCCAAAATGTCCGGGTCCAAAACGCGCCCGGAGCGGGCATCCACCGGCCCGGCAACGGTCACTTCCACCTCGTAGTTATGGCCGTGCCCATTATCGTAGTTGCACTTGCCGAACAGTTCGCGGTTGTCTTCGGCGGAGAGGTGCGGGCTGTGCAGGCGATGCGAGGCGGAAAACTCGTAAACGCGGGTCATCAGCATACCGCCGTCCTCCTTTCTGCGCGACTTGTCATGTTCCTTATTCGCTTTTTCCGAACGCCATTCCACATAGCAAGTCGGCGTCGCTTCCAGGCGAATCGCGCTCAGTGTGACTTCATCAGGCAGGGAAAAGCGCAGTTTGTCAGCGATAAAGTCTGCTAGAGTTTCCAGAGTGACAGGGCGGGTTTCAAAGTAGACTACGCTGCGGTTGATGAACTTTCGGTCTAAAACCTGAACAACCTGCTGCTTGACAATCTGATCTATCACTTTGATGTTGATTACTACACCCGTCTGCGGACTTATACTTCCTTTTACGCTGACATCCAGCACATAGTTATGTCCGTAAGGCTCCGGCGAAGCGGCTGCGCCAAAAAGCGCGTGATTTTCCTCTGAAGAGAGTGAGGCCAACCAATCGGCATGAGCCGCGGAAAACGTCAGCCTGCGAGTCATGATTATCATAATATAAACCCATTTGTTAGGCGCGGCGGTACGGGCGGCCTAATGCGGCGGGCGCGCTGCTGCGTTTCGTTCGCCATGCCAATATGAATACTGTGCCGATGTAGGGCAGCGCCAAAAATATCTGGTAGGGCAGGTGTAATCCCATTGCCTGCCCCCGGTATTGCAGGGCTTCCGCAAACCCGAACAGCAGAGCGGCAATCAGGCAGCCGAATGGGTTCCAGCGGCCTGCGGTGACAATGGCAAGCGCGATAAAGCCGCGTCCTGCGGTCATATTCGGGACAAAGGTGTTACTGTCGCCAATGGATAAAAATGCGCCTGCGATGCCAGCCATTGCCCCGCCGACAATCAGGCATATGGCGCGTTGGCGTTCTACTCTTATACCGGACGATTCGGCGGCGGTCGGTTGTTCCCCACAAGCGCGAATTTCCAGCCCGCTGCGAGTGCGGTTCAGCCACCACCAGACAATCAGGGCGGCAAGCAGGGCGAACGGCGTTAGAAGGGTCAGGCTGCCAGGCCAATCCAGATTCCATGTTTGCAGGCGCTTGAGCCATTCTTGAGAAAGTCCCGTATTCAGGGGCGGCAGGGCGGCGGTGCTGACGAACTGCCCGGTGGTTCCGAATAGCTTGCGGTAAATGGTTCCGGTCAGGCCAAGCGCGAGAAGGTTGATAACCACGCCGACAACGACCTGATTGGCGCTCCAGCGTATGACAAACACGGCGAACAACAACGCAAGCAAAATTCCTGCGAACGCGCCGCAGAGAACGCCGAGATAGGGATTGTTTAGCGGCAGCCCTGTTGTGGAATGGTGTGGGTACAGGGTTCCCAGCGTGGCGGCAAACGCACCGACAAGCATCATGCCTTCCAAGCCGACATTGACGATGCCGGACTTTTGGACGATGTTTTCGCCAAGCGCGGCGATGAGCAGGGGCGTGGCGCTGGTGAGCGTGGCCTGTAATGTTCCGGTGAATGCGTTCATAGTAGATTGTTTATTTTATTGCGCGTCTGAATCGCTGCCGGTGTGACGCGATTGCCATGCGCGCGCTCCGACAACGGCGAGAACTGCCGCCGCCTGCATTACATAGATAATGACGGAAGAGATGCCGTAGAAGCGCGATAGATAGCCGCATCCTGCTGTCAGGCCGCCGAAGAACAGGGCGGAAAACAGGGTTCCAATGGGTTCCAAACCGCCGAGCAGGGCGACGGGAATGGCGGTATATCCCCATCCCGAAGAAAAGTTCGTGTCCAGACGGGCGCTGATGCCGAGCAGTTCGATTGCGCCCGCCATCCCGCACAATCCGCCGGAGATTAGCATGGCGCGGCATCGCAGTTGGTCCACAGGAAAACGGGCGACGCGGGCGGCTTCCGGGTTCTGGCCGACAACGCGCAGGGCAAAGCCTGTTGTTGTTTTCTGCATCAACATATAAATGACGGGAACGGCAAGGATTGCGAACAGAACGCCACTATGCAGGCGGGTGTGAATTCCGCCGGCAAGCGAGGGCGGAATCAGGCGCGTGAATAAAACGGCGTTGGGAAGCGGGTCGGTTTGTTCGCTGATATGCGCGCGTTCCTGAAGAAGTCCGCCGACAAGAGTTCCCACGAGATACAGCGCAATGTAGTTCAGCATGATGGTGCTGATGACTTCCTGTACGTTGCGCCGAACGCGAAGCCAACCCGCAATTCCTCCCCACAACGCACCCGATGCAATGCCTGCTATCAGCATGACGAGCGTAAGCAGCGGCGGAGGCAACGCGCCGGCGTATTTACCAATCGCAGCGGCGGCAAGCGCTCCCATGAGCAACTGCCCCTCGCCGCCGATGCTGAACATTCCCGCCCGCCACGCCACCACAACGCCCAATCCCGTGAGCAGCAGGGGGCACATCTTTACCAGAGTTTCCGAAAGGGCGTACCAGTGTCCATCCGCGGCATTGCCAACCGCGCCGATCCAAAGGCCGAGGAGCGCCTGACCGGGCGGAACGCCAAGCAACGTAAACGTGACAAGCAGCAGCGCAATCACTCCTAACGCGCCGCCGATGATGCGCAGCACAGCCAAAATAAGGAGCCGATACAGGGGAACGGGAACAATGCTAATCTCTGCCGTGCCGGTGTCTTCCTGCAAGGCCAAAGGAGTATCTGTATCGCGCTGTTCGTCCAGATGGCTCACGGCATGGGTTCCGATGTGGGGTCAGTGACAGGCGGCAAAGACATGGTTACGCCGCCGAGCAGCAGGCCGATTTGGGTGGGGTCGTGTCCCTCTGCGTGATACGGCGTCAGGGTTCCGCCGGAAAGGATCGCCTGCCGGGTCGCAAGCGCGGCGAGTTCGTCAAGATCGGTTGAAATCAGGACAATGGCTGCGCCCTTCGCCTTCGCCTGCCGCAGTTGGGCGTGAACAAAGCGCGTCGCGCCAATGTCGAGTCCGCGCGTGGGGTTGACGGCAACGATCCATTCCGGCTGCGAATAAAGAGCGCGGGCAACGACAATTTTCTGCTGATTGCCGCCCGAAAGGGCAGACGCAGGCGTTTGCGCATTGGGTGTGCGAATGTCGTAAGTGTCAATCAGCGTTTGCGCCAGATGCGCGAGTTCTCTGCGCTGCAAAAACGGTCCATATTTGTGGGCAGGGTCGCGCACAGCATCGAAAAGCAGGTTTGCCTCCACAGAAAGCGAAGTCGCCAGTCCCGCCCGCCGCCGATCTTGAGGAATATAGCCTGTGCGCGGATGCGTACCTGCCACAAAAGGCTTACCCTGCCATTGCAAACTCCCGGACTCCAAAGGGCGTAAACCAACAAAAACTTCCGCCAGTTCGGTTTGTCCATTCCCATCCACGCCGCCGATCCCTAAAATTTCTCCCGCCTGTACTTCTAAAGATACTCCGCGCAGCGCCAACTCGCCCCGGTCGCCCCGAACATGCAAGGAGGAGGCAGAAAAAGAAGGTGTTGGGGAGGAAGGAAATGATGAGTGATGAATGATGAGTGATGAATGGGCTTCTGATTCATCACTCATCATTCCGCGTTCATCATTTCCTTCTGTTCCCTGTTCTCTCTCCTTTTCTCCTTTTCTCCTTTTCCCCTTTTCTTCCCCTTTGCCGCTCTCTGCAAAATTGGAAGCGCCTATCATCCACGCGGCGAGTTGGGGCGCGTTGGTATCCTGTACGTTGGTGGTGGCGACATTGCGGCCATGACGGAGGACAGTGACGCGATCTGCGACGGCCAGAATTTCGGCCAGTTTGTGCGCAATGAGGATGATGGAACGGCCTTCGCCGCGCAGTTGCTGCAGGACGGCGAACAGTTCGTCTACTTCCTCGCGGGCGAGTACGGCGGTCGGTTCGTCGAAAATCAGCAGGCGGGCATTGGTGGCGAGGGCTTTGACGATTTCTACGCGCTGCTGTGTGCCAACGGGCAGGTCGGATACGCGGGACGAGTGAGGCAGTGTCCAGCCGAGGGAGTGAGCGCGTTCGAGGGCATATTGCGCCGCCTGAGAAACGCGGTAATGGCCGGGCTTGCCGCGAAAATCGCTGTCAAGCGCGAGGTTTTCTGCGACAGTGAACGCGGGCACGAGCGTAAAATGCTGATGCACCATCGCAATGCCGGCATTGCGCGCAAGCCGGGGCGTGGACACGCGAACCGGCTTGCCGTCAAGCAAGATATCGCCCGTCGTTCGGCGTGGTCAGGCCGGACAGGACGTGCATCAGCGTGGACTTGCCCGCGCCGTTTTCGCCAAGCAGGGCGTGAATCTCGCCGGGAGCAATACTGAGGCTTACATTGCGCAGGGCGGTCACGGCTCCGAAGCGTTTGGTGATGCCGCGCATTTCCAATACGTTTGATTTTATATCCGGGTTGGAAATTGTTTTACCTCACCCCGGGCGTCCATTTATGGACACCCTCTCCTTGCCGCGCAACGCGCTAGGAGAGGGGCTTCTCAGGTTCAACTAAGGTGGGACGACTGAAGAAAGAGGAACATGAATTTGAAGTGACGCTTCAGATGGGCAGTGTGCCGTCGGTAATCTTCTTTTGGGCGTCTTCCAGTTTCTTTTTCAAGTCTGCGGGAATTTTGTCGGCAAGCTGCGGGTTGAGGACGAAGCCGATGACGCCGCTTTTCATGTCGTAGGGCGTCGTGGAGGCTTTGAACGTATTAGATTTAACGCTTTTAGCAATCGGCACGAAGGCTTTATCAATGTAAATGGGCGCGCTGGCGAGGATCACGGTTGGGGCGGCGGAATTCTGGTCGTTGTTGGTTCCGAGCGCGTACACGGTCTTGCCGGACTTGCTGGCGTCTTCAACGGCATTGAACACGCCTTTGGCGGCGGCGTCCACGTCCTGCATGATAACGTCGGCGTTCTGGCTGAGGAGGGCAGTTGTCTGATCTTTGGCTTTTTTCACGTCGTCCCAACTGCCCGTATAGGCCGGTTCCAGCACGGTTACGGTAGGGTCAACGGCTTTCGCGCCCTTGACAAACGCGGTGAACACGTCCTGCACCGGCGGAATCTTTTCCGCGCCCACGCAGGCAAGAATATGCGTTTTGCTCATGCCCGCCGCCAACATGCCTTCAAGGTACGCGCCATCCTGCAATTTCAGAATGATTGGGGTTGAGTTCGGCCCCGCTTTTTCGCCCGAAGAGATGACGAAAATAGTGTTCGGGAACTGCGCGGCGATTTCGGAGACTTTGGCCTGATACTCGTGTCCATGCGCAAAAATCAGGCTGTATTTTTTGCTGGCGAAACCGTTCAGGCTTTCGTCGCGGTCACTATCGGATGTACGGTTTTCATCTACGGACGCATCAGCTTCGCTGAGGTTCAATTCCTGCTTGACGGCTTGCAGTCCCTTGTACGCGCCTGCGTTCCAGCCGTTGTCGCTGGTAGGGCCAGAAGTGATGAGCGCCACTTTGAAATCGCCTGCGCTGCCGTTCGCGCCGGTTGTGGGCGTGGTGGTTGAACCGGAAGTGGAAGGCGTTGCGCGAGAAGTATCAGGCTTTTCATCGGGTCGTCCGCAGCCGGAAAGGGCGAGGAAGGATGCGGCGCAAGCGAGTAGGAATTGCGAACGAGTAAATAGATTGGTGGGAAAGCGCGTCATGTCCAGTCTCCATGTGAGGATTGTAGTAAAACTTCTGTCTTCTTTTCTAAACCTTGTTCGGTTGTACATGCGGCAGGAGCAGCGAGTTTAAGAGCGCGTCCGGCGGCTGCGCGTGGGGCCAGGCAAAGGCGTGGCGGAACGCGGCGTCCTGACATTTGCGCAGTTGGGTAAAGTCTATGATGTCCTGCGTTAAAAGGTTCTCGAACTCGAAGGGCAGGCGCACGTTGTGCAGGCCGGGATTATCAGTGCAAATGGCGATGTCTACGCCCGCTTCTTCGCACTTGTCGAACACGGTGCGCAGGGCGCTTAATTCTTCCAGCGTACCGGTTTTCAGGTAGGACGTGGGGCACACTTCCAGGCATTGCCCGCGCTGCGCCACGTCGTCAAGCAGTTCGGGAAAGCGCAAGGGGATTTGGATGCCGTGCC
Source organism: uncultured Chthonomonadaceae bacterium (assembly GCA_963835065.1). Taxonomy (GTDB): domain Bacteria; phylum Armatimonadota; class Chthonomonadetes; order Chthonomonadales; family Chthonomonadaceae; genus CAWFQB01. The sequence continues at coordinate 184,210 of CAWIEK010000049.1, forward strand.
CGATGCGGTTCAGATAGGGCAGCAGTTGCGGGTAAAACCCGTTGGTTGTCTCGAACAGGTGACAGGTTGTTTTCAGGCCGAGCGCGCGGGCATATTGAAACAGGCCAATAAATTCTTCCAGACGCGCGCCGTACAGCGTATCCGGGCCGGCAAGGTCTATGCCGCAGACAAACGAAGGTTCGCCGGCGGCGAGTTCCACAATAGCCTTGTTGACGGCATAAGGCAGGCGGCTGTGCATGCACAAAATCTGGCGCATCAGCAGCGGGTAATCCTGATTGTAACTGTTCGCGCCGATCATGCGAACGATGTCGCGCATTTGCGCAATCCGGTCGGCTTCGGAACGGTTCGGGTCGGTGCGGTAATAGGCGGTATGCCGCAGTTCCAGATACAGAATACCCTCGAACACATACGCGCCCCGTATCAACTTCGATACAAAATAGGGCAGGGTTTCCACGAGCTGAACATGTTCTACCATCGTATGCAGTTCCAGAAATTCCGTCAGAGTGGCGCGGGGATAAGTGACGAACTCCTCAAACTGCTCGTACTGCGGAAATTCCTCCGCTAAGGGATGCCCGGTACGCTTCAAGAAACGCCAGAAAATACGGGGCACAACCGCTCCTCCGAGGTGGCGGTGCAGGTCGGCATGGAGAGGCATAAACGTGTCCTTGCTTAAACTTGGGAGCGAACAATGTTGTCATACACGGTTGCGATGTTGTTTATCATACGTTCGAGCGTGTAGAGTTGTTCAACCCGTCGGCGTCCCTGCAAGCCCATTTCACGGCAGCGGGCAGGCGCTTGCAGCAACATCGTCAAATTCTCGGCAAGCGCGGAAACGTTTTCGGGCGGAAAGAACAGGCCGGTTATATCGGGAACGATAGTTTCTGCCAGTCCGCCAACCTGCGCGGCAACGACAGGTTTACGCGAAGCCATTGCTTCCAGAGCGACAATTCCCTGACCTTCCTGACGAGAAGGCACGGCGACAACATCAGCGGCGCGAAGGATGGGAACGACATTATCCACTCTGCCGACGAAGTGACAGGCGACGTTAAATTCAGACGCAAGGGCGCGAAGCGTTTCCAGTTCCGGGCCGTCACCGGCAATCAATAAATGCGCGTCAGGCAGTTCATTGCAAACAGTTGCAAACGCGGCAAGGAGCAAGTCAAACCCTTTTTCATGCGATAAGCGCCCGATGGCGACTATTAACGGAGCCGTGTTGGGAATGTGGTATTGGGCGCGAATGTCCGTTGTATCGGGCGGGTCGAAGGCCGCGAGTGCAACTCCGTTGGGAACAACCTGTATTTTCTCGTTCGGCAGCCCTGCGGCGGTCAGCGTGTCCGCAACGGCCTGCGAGACGGCGAGAATACGCTTTGCAGAGCGTCCGATGGCGCGGAAAAGAATGCGCTGTAAACCGCTCATCGGCGGCACAAGGTTGTGAGCGGTAAATACAGACGGAACGCCTGCCCGCTTCGCCGCCAACACGCCGATCAGCGCGGCGCGTAGTCCGTGCGCGTGAACTAAATCAGCCTTGCCCCTTAACTGCTTTGATAGGGCATAAATCAGGCGTAAATCTGCCGCAATGTTGGTACGGGCACTGATGGCAACCGGGTGCAAAATCACGTTCGGCGCGGCAGTGTCCAGCGTGAAGTCAGCCGGGGCATACACTGCTGACACGAACCGCTTACTATCCAGCCCCGACGCCAACAGTGAGACGTGACGGCGGATACCGCCCTCGGCAGGCCGCACCACTTGCGCCACGCGGACAATAGAATTGTTAGTGTTCAGCATACCCCATTCGCATTAGATTGTGGATGGCGGAAGAAGAGTTGTAAACCGCGAAACACACGAAATAAACGAAAAAGAACCAAAAACAGGAAAGCAGAGACGCCCTACGTGATTAAACCTGAGTCAAAGGTCATGGTTATCAGCGAGGCACTTCGATACTTTGAAGGATGGATTCTATTACGCGGTCGGTGGTATAGCCTTCGATTTCGGATTCGGCGCGAAGCATCAGGCGGTGACGCAGGACGGGAGGAGCCATTTGCTTCACGTCGTCGGGCGTCACAAAGTCGCGCCCACGCATGGCGGCGAGCGTTTTGGACGTGAGCAGCAGGGTAATGGCGGCGCGGGGGCTGGCTCCAAGCGTCAGATGCCGGTTGTCGCGGGTAACGCGAACAATCTGCACCATGTAGCGCTGAATGGCGGCATCCACGCGAACGCGGTCAATTTCGGCCTGATAGCGTGGAAAATCCTCCATGCGCAGGGCGGGCAGGATGTTTGCCGCATCAAGATGCTGGGAACGAAAGCCGCTTTGTACGCGGGCAAGGATGTTTTGCTCGTCTTCCATGCCGGGATAAGAAACGACAACTTTGAGCATGAAGCGGTCCAGTTGGGCTTCCGGCAGGGCATACGTGCCTTCGTACTCAATCGGGTTTTGGGTGGCGCAGACGAGAAAGGGGGCGGGCAGGTCGTGCGAAACGCCGTCAATGGTGACGCGGCGTTCCTCCATCGCTTCCAAAAGTGCCGACTGTGTTTTGGGCGGCGTCCGGTTCACTTCGTCGGCCAGAACAAGCCCCGCGAAAAGCGGTCCTTTCTTGAGGTTGAACTGCTGAGAGCGCGGATCGAAAACGCTTGTGCCCAGAATATCGGACGGCATCAGGTCGGGCGTGAATTGGATACGCGCAAAAGACGTGTTGAAAATGCGGGCGAGGGTGCGGATGGAAAGGGTTTTCGCCGTGCCGGGAACGCCTTCGAGCAGCACATGCCCGCCCGCAAGCACGGCAACCATGAGCATCTCTACCAGTTCGTTCTGCCCGACAAGCGTTTTGTGCATTTCGTTCGCAATGCGTCCGGCCAGTTCCCGCGTGGTAGAAGGCGCGGAAGCGGGAACGGAAGCAGGGAAGGCAGACAGATGCGGCAATGGGGCAGGCGAGGGGGCAAAAAAAGGTTCTGGCTGTGCATCACTGGTATCGGGCACGTTGAAGTCTCCTGAGCAGAATATCTCACTCGTGTGAATTTTAGCGTTCTTGACTGTTACGAAATTGGAAGCAGAAAATTTCAGACGGGCATAAAGTGCGGCGAAGGGGATTGATTAACCAGCATATCGCAAATCAACATGCGAAAATCGCAAAAATTGTTTGCCAAATAATGCAAATACCTTGCAGATGAAAAACTGTTTGTGATACCATTCTTTCATTCAACTTCCCACTTGTCTTTCGTCACGAAGGAGGATACAATGAAACGTATTCTGCTGTCTCGCTGTCTGCTTACTGCTCCCACTCGCATTTTGCTTTCCACTTGCTTGTGCTTATCTTCGTTACCCTTGTTGCCTGGAACAAGCCAGGCGCAGACTTCTGCCGCCGCGCAAACTCCCGCTGCTGCGCAACCCGCTTCTGCTATACCGGCCTCAGATACAACGCCGGCCACTTATAACCTCACGCCTCAGATGCGCTCCCAAGATGCCCGCCTGAACACGCCTGTTACGCTGGATGCGCCGCGTATCAGCCTCGGAGAACTGCTGGACAAACTCTCGGAACAAAGCGGCGTCACGCTGAATATGGATACGCGCGACCCCATTTCCGGGCTGAAATTGTTTGTGGTGTGCGACAAAACACCCATAGGTGATGTGCTGGACAGGTTATGGTCTCTGTTGAGTTTCCGGGATGCCACCTGGAAGTGGGAGCGCACGGGCAAGACTGGCGCGTATCGCTACCAATTTATTCAGACGCGCGCCGCCGCAGGCTTTCCGCAACGCATGAAGCAGTTGGCACAAGAAGCGTTCGAGACACACGCCGCCAACATGATTGCCATTGCTGCCTTACCTCCCGAAGAGCGTAAAAAACACATCGCCGGTATGTCGGCTACAATGCTGCAAAAGGATGATGTGATGGCAAAGCGCATGACTGACAAAGATCGGTGCAAGCTGGAACAGCCTGCGCGTGTTCGGTAGGCGCTCACGCCGCCGCAGCAAAAGAGCGTTTTGCGTGGCGGTGCCTTACATTTCACGGTGGAGCAACTGCCTGAAGAAACTCGCGCCGCCTTCCACACGGAATGGGTGCAGTCCAATCCGCGAAATCGAATTCTACCGAATGGACAGCGGATTCCTGAACCCGAACCCACCTCCTACATGTTTGAACGTCATGACGGACTTGGCATCCGCTCTCTGATCTCCTTGATGTATATTACGACGGCTCCCGTAACGCATACCGATGCGAACGGCACGTCAAGCGGCATTCGAGCATGGGTGTTTTGGGAGGCGGCATGGAAGATGGGTATGCGCGGCAAAGTGGAGGATTTGTGGATGCTTCCCGGTGACAGCAGGAGCAACGCGCTTGCCGAACGCATGTGCGAAAAGCCGGCCATGCCCATCCCCGATTTGCCTCCCACCCCAAAAACCATCGCGGAATACGAAGAAGCCATCAAGCAGGGACGCCAGTTCACTCCTGCCTCTGCCCCGCTCAAATTCCAGCATCGCTTCGGACAACTCGCCCATGCCCTGCCGATCACAATTTTGGGTGTCCTCCCTGACCCCAATGATCAAGGCTATGATCCCACGACGCCTTACAACAAGCCCGTAAAGACGTTTTTGGCGCAGGCGGCGCGTAACGACGAGTTTACTACCCGGCGTGACCTGCTGTACAAGTGGCGGGGCGACACATTGCTTGTGATTTACCCAACGTGGTATCTGGATGAGGAGCGCTGTTACCCCTATGCTCTGGCGCAGCAGGCGCAGCGCGCCGCCCGCAACGGCTTTATTCCTTACCGCGATCTGATACAGATTGCCGCGCAAATGACCCCGGAGCAGTGGAGCGACTTGTGCCGCAACACGCCAATTCTCAACGACATGGAGGGCGCGTTAAACCTGCTGCAACTGTGCGTCGTATATCCCGGCCTGCTGCGCGACACCGGCTTGACCCTGACAGACGAGAACCGGCAGGCGCTGCAAAACATCGCCACTGCATCCCAATACCGCCTTTTGCAGGATAGCAATGCCACCGCCGTACGCGCTCAGACATATGAAGCGCGTCCTTTACGGCGTGAACAGATCGGAACTTCAAGTGCAGTACCTGGATGCCGACAGGAAGTGGAAGCCGCTCTTAGGCTATGTGCAGAAACAAGCCGTACAACAATGAGTATGCGCCACTTGTAGGAAACTGCCTCATCCCAACTCAGGCATGTTTTTGTACTTGTGCAGTTGTTGCGCCAACGTGAGCATATCCTGTGCAGGTATGCGCTGTCCGGCAGCCAGTTGGTCGCATTGTTGTATTAGTCGGCTTAGTTCGCCTGCCTGCTGCGGGAAGCGCTGCGCGACGCGCTGAATCAATTCAGGCGTGGGCAGGTCGGGCGGGGCGTCTAAGACGCGAGTCAGGGCTATGCGAAAGTCTTGATACAGCGTTTGAATGACGAGATCGGTGGCTTCGGCGCGTTGATACCAGCGGGCGAGGGAATGGACGTATTCTTCGCTGGAACGATAGGGAACAAGGGGAAGCGGACGCGCAATCCCGAATCGCCGGTTGCCGTTGTAAACGATCAGCAGCAGCAGCAGGATGAACGGCCATGCGGCGAGTTTGATCGGCCGGGGCAGGGTGGAAATCCAGTTTTGCTGCGCGGCGTTTGCTATGTCAAAGCCGACGCCGTGATGGTATTCGTCGAAGGCAATCGTTTTGTCACTGCCGTTGACCGCTGCGCTTGCAATGTTGGCGAGAAACACAACGTTGTCGGCTTCATTGATGCCCTTGTTGCTGACCATTGCGGTATCGGCGACAAGAATGACGTGTCCTTTGCCCAATGGTTTATGGGCGGCGATGATTCCCTGATCGTCCGCAAACAGCGTCTCATAATGGGAATCGGGAGCGGGCTGCAAGCGCGCGGGACTGGCAACTGTAATACTGCCGACATTGCGGGTATAAGGCAAGGCGGAAGCGGCAGGCGGAACCTGATTGCGCGTGGGGCGGGCGTCGGTCACTTCGATGTCGCCGGCAAGCGTGTCCTGCGGGTCGAGCGGGCGGGCCGGTTCAGAAAGAAAGTAAAGCGTGGTTCCCCCGGCCTGCGTCCAGTTTCGGAGCGCGTTTATCTCGTTTTGATCGGGCTGCCGCTTTTTATCAAGTTTTTCTACAATGACAACCATGCCGTCTGAAGAACGCAGGTCGTACCACGGAGAGGTCAGGCGGCGCGCGGGAAGCGGTATGGTTTCCAGCAGGGCGTACAGGGCTTTGGAACCGGCGGGATTGGCGTTAAGGCTGCTGGCGGATGTGCTTGTCACGACGGACTGCCCTGCCTGTTCCGCAAGCAGCGCGATAACGAGGAATACGCCCAACAGCACGGCGATGATGCCGTATTCCGGTATGTGGCGGCGCGGCGTTGTCATTGGCTGCCTGCCTTTCCGCCTTGAGGGGAGGGAGGCGCGTTGGGCGATTTGGTGTCAGTTGTGGCAGGGGCGGACGCGGCGGAAACGGCAAAGAGCGGCAGGCGCTTGTAGGCTTCACGGATCGCCTGATAATCCTGTGAGGATGTGGGCGTATCGCCGTACCAGCGCGTTTCAAAGGCGACGGCGAGAGGAACCAGCGCGTCATAAAGCGGCAGGGCGCGAGTTTGCTGTAAGTGGCGCAGGTATTCGCCGTTGGTACGCGCCCGGTCATAAGATAGCGCGCCCGCCCGATCCAGTTGCAGCAGGAGGGCTAGGAACACGGCGCGGTAAGCGCGGCGATAATCCGACTGTGCCGCCCATTCTTCCGCCTGCGTCAGCCAGGTTTCGGGATCGCGCTCGATTTCAGCCAATGCCTCGTCTTCTTCGGAAACGATGCGGCGGGGCTGCGCGGCGTGTTCGCGCGGCGACCAATCCCGGAACATGCGGTACACAACCCACAGCAGGCCGGAAAGGATGAAGGCCAGCAGGATATAGATGAGGAGTGTGCTGCCGCCCTTAACGCCGCTCAGTCGAAACAGATTGCTCCACCATTCGCGCAAGCGTTCCCACATACGGCGGGCTTGCGCCACCAAGTCGGTAAGTTGGCTTTTTTCACTCGTTTGCGGCTGAAACTCCCGACCCGCCAGAATACGGTTCAAATCGGCTTTCAATTGCGGGGCAGGCGGGGCGGTTCCGTTTGCAGCGCTTGCACTCGAATTGCCGGAAGCAGGCTGCTGCGCGTGAACGGGGCATAGGCTGCCGCACAATGACATAAGGCAAACGGTCAATAAAACGATACGGTCGTTTTTGAAGGAGGGCATTAGCGGCTGTCCTCCGGGGCGTCGGGTTCTGTAGGAGAGGCTTCGGAAGCGGTGGGAGGCATGATAAAATCCATTAGCGGCGGGGCAGGCGCGGGGACCGGCGAGGAGAAATCCATCGGCGGAAAGGTGTCCGGCAGTGTTGCTATCGGGGCAGGAGAAGTTTGAAAAACTGGTATCGTCTGCGCGGGAAATGTGGGGGCTGCAACGGTTTGCAACGGCGCGGTGCTGGCGAAAACGTTGGGCGATGTGACGAATGGCAGCGTTTCGGCAAGCAGGCGGATGTCAAGGCCGTCACGCTGTATACGATAATCGAAATACAGGACGTGCGCGAAAATCAGCAAATACGGCTGCAAAAAAGCGATTAACAGGACGCTGATGGTGGTTTCGAGAAGAAACGCCATTGTTGCGGGCAGGGAAACAAGTTCAAGCAGGCCCGTGAGTGACAGCAGCATCAGCAATTGCAGGGTGAAGAAAACGATGGGTAGAAACAAAACGGCGGCCAGAGTGCGGCGGGCGCGCGGACGTTTTACAAGCTGCCAGTTGCGGGCGGGAATTGCGGTAATGGGCAGGTTTTCCAGCACAATGAGGGGCGTGGTGAATACAAAGCCGAAGGCCAGCATAGTCATACCGGCGATATAAGGGGTGAGGACGAAAATCACGCCGAGAATAACGCTGACGGCAGTGGGAAGGGTTCCGCCCACAGCCAAAGCGACAACAGAAGCAATGAGGGTAGCGATTGTCAGCGCGACAATCACGACGGCAACGAAGACGCACAGCATCACCAGCCAGCCGAGCAAAACGCGCGGAATGTGCCGAAACGCGCGGCGGTAACAATCCGTCCAAACCGGCGTTTGTCCGCGATAAAGGTCGGACAGGGCAATGGCAACAGGGGCGCTGACGATGGCAAGGGCTATCAGGGAGAAAAGGCCGGGAACGCCATACGCGGGATACCCGGTCATTGCGGCCCCCGTGATGAAACCAAACGCGGCGGTAATATCTTCCGAGTGAGTATCGAGGTACGCATTGAGCGGCTTGAGCCAGGCGTTAAGCAGCAGGTACAAAATGGCTTGCAGGGGCAGCAGCGCGACAGCGACAATGGTAAACAGCGTACGGAAGTGGGCGCGATACAGATCAAAGGCAAGGTCGAACACGCCGCCAATGCCGCGCGGCAGCAGCAGTTCCTCGCGGGCAAGGCGCGGCGAAACCAGCACAGACGGCGCGGCAGGTTGTGCTGAACGTTCCCCGGCAGGAGCCTCAGCAATGCCGGAAGGAATAAACGCGCGGGAAGATGGCAGTTGAATGGACATTCGGAAATTCAGGTATTCGGTGTTGGGGCTTCGGTGTTCAGGTGTTCAGGTGTTCGGTATTCAGGCTTCCTATATTCCGTCTTCTGTCTTCTGCCTAATGCCTACCCTATCAGCCGTTCGGGTCAACCGGCGGGAGTTCGGGCGGGACGCTTGGGTCTTTGGGCTGCGGCACAGCGGTTTTATGAATGACGACGTGGACGCGCACGGTATCAATGGGATCGCCATTTTTATCCTGAACTTTCAGCCCATCGGGTACATTCAGGCCGATGGTAATGTCACGGGATTCGGTTTCGTCCCGCAGTGAGATTTTATGCGTACGCAACGTGAAAAGGTGATTGACGGCATCCCCGCTGCCGGATATTTTGATCTGGTTTGGCTCCACATCATAGGTGACGAAGGTATAAGGCGGCTTGGGATAATCGGTGATGTTGGCGCTGACAGTGACGAACTTCGCGGGCGCGTCGGCGGTAATCGGCACGTAGACATGCACAAAGGAGGGCAGCAGCTTGACGCTTTCAATCACGTTGCCGTCGTGGTCACGCGCAAACACGGGAAACATGCCTTTGATTTTGCCGTCTTCGTTGATGGTGTAACTGACGCTGACGCGCTCCACCATGTCTGCCTGATCTTCGCGCCCACTGAGCGTAACTTCTGAGGGATCAAAAGTAGGCTTGCCATAGCGGTAGCCGGTCGGGGAAGGCTTGAGGTTTATCGTCACGGCTTTAGGGCGGGTCACGTTGGCAATCAAGCGGAATTTGAAACTGCTGCCGGTTTGTTCGATGTTCAGCCTTGCCATTTGGTCCGGCGTCAATTTTGGGATCAAGGGCGTGAGTTGGGGCAGCGACTGAACTTTTGTCGGGTTAGGCGCTTTATTCTGAAGACTTGCGCCTGCACGTACGTCGCCATCCTTGATGCTTTCCACGAGAGGACGTGGGCCGGAAATAGTGAATGTGACGGTGCGCTGCGTGGTATCCACAACCGCGCCGCCGGGAACCTGCTGAATGATGATTTCGGCGGTTACTTCGCGGCTAATGATGGGATTATGTTCGGCCTGCACGAAGATGTAAAGACAGACAGCGGCGGCGAGGGAAACAGCCTTTAGCCGCAGGTTTTCCCGCAGTCGCGCTGTCAGCGCGGTCTTTTGACGCCGCAAAGCCTGCTGCGTATTTACATTGGGGCGGTAGATGCTCATGGCGGCGAATGTCGGTATTCGGTATTCGGTGTTCAGGTATTTGGGCATTGCGGCATGTATATACCGGTTCGTGACTAAAATTTAGCTTGCCCGATAGTTGAGTTTAATCGTGAACGCGCTTGCGTCCGATGATGCTTTCGGCGGGCTGCAGCAGGCGGTTCAGGCGGTCTCGCAGCACGTCTTCTTTTAGCCCGCGCCCGATGAACTTGCCGTCTGCGACAAGGGAAATAATTCCGGTTTCTTCCGATACGACCAAGACAACCGCATCGCTGTTTTCCGACATTCCAAGCGCGGCTTTGTGGCGGGTGTGAACGGCGGCATCCACTTTTGGGCGACTGGTAAGCGGCAGGATGCACTCGGCGGCGGCAATGCGGCCATTGCGGACAATGACCGCGCCATCGTGCAGGGCCGTACCCTTGTAAAAAATCGTGTCCAGCAGTTCCACGCTTACAAGCGCGTCCATGCGCGTCCCGGTTTGAATGATTTCATCAAGCCCGGTTTGTCGCTCGAAAACGATCAAAGCCCCGATATGACTGGCGCTTAACTTGATCGCCGTGCGGACGACGGTATCTATCATTTCGCTGACATCTTCGCGGTTGAGCATGCTCAGGCCGCAACTCCAAAAGCGCGGGCCGAATTCTTCCAGCGCGTGACGCAGTTCGGGATAAAACAAAATGACGATGGCGACCGGGCCGAGCGGAACAACGGATTTGAGCAGCCAGTTCAGCGTATCCAGATGCAGCCGTTCGCTCAAGTACAGCGCGAGTACCAGTGTGCCAAGCCCGCCTAAAATTTGCAGCGCTCGAGTCCCGCGCACCAGCAGCAACAGGCGATAAAGCAGGTAGGCGACAACCAGCACGTCCAGAAGGCCAATCCAGGTACTGCCTCCGCGTAAGGCGGCGTGTGCCTGCTGAATGTTCATAGCGGCGGCTCCTGCAAAATCGGTGTCGTGACTGGTCGGCAGAGGAACAAAAAGCGCGGCAGAACGCTTTGAAACTGCCTTCAAATCCTTCCTACAGTATAGCACAGACAGGAGGAAGGTACAAATAAAAATTATGCGTTGAAGAATCGTCACCCGTAAGAAAACGGTGTACAGAACTTAACGTGAATGATAAAAACAGACGAAGCGAGCAAGTTTTTTTCACTTTTTTTGTGAAAACCCCTGCAAAGTGGTTGACAAACGCGCCGTCAATCCGTTACTATGCGATTGAAGAGGATGCAGTGTTACAAAATTCACACCTCGCTGGTGAATTTCGCATCCATGCGGCAAGTTGCACCACCCTTGCCGACGCTTTACTCCCGTACCAAACAAATTTGAAGTCGTTCCTTGCGTTGCCTTGCGATTCCGGCTTCCGGCCCTCCGAACTCTGCGCATATTCTTTGCTGATTATGCCCGACAGTTCGCCTGTCCGCGCCTGATTCCGCTTGTCTTCAACGCCGCCACAGGAAGGATAATCCGCGTTGCAAATCATGCAATCCATTGGACTCCGCTGGACGCGCTTGTGCGTCGCTTCTTCTGCCACTGCCGTGTTCGCCTCACTCGCGCCGAGCGCGTTCGCCACGCAAAAACATGCGCTTCAACCCGGCGAAACGCTGGACGCGCTGGCCCGCAGATACCACGTTTCGGTTCCCGACCTCATCCGCGCCAACAACATCGAAAATCAGGACAACATTCCCGATGGGCGCGTGTTGACAATCCCCAATCCCCCGCGCAGCCTCCACGTCGAAGCCACACAGCACCGCGCCGCCCGCGTTGCCAAAGACAGCGTTTCCGTGCGTTTGGGGCCGGGACTGGAATACCGCCGCGCCAATTTCGCGTATGAAGGCGATGCGGTTGTCGTGACGGCGGAACGAGACGGCTGGGTACAGATCAAGTCGGACAGCGGCGTCAAGGGCTGGATGCTGAAAAGCCTGCTGCATGGCGTTGGGGGCAGCGTGGAAGGACAGCAAACCGCCTCGCGCAATCGGGAGCCGGAGCCGAAACACTCGCGCAAGCCTGCCCACCACGCGGCGATGATCGCTGCGGAAGAAGACCGGAGTCGAGCGCGTAAAGTGGCGCGGCTGCAATCGGGAACCACATCGGCACACCACAAGCGCCACGCGCAGCATCAGGAACCTGTCAAAACACACGAATCGCGCGAGGAGCGGGAAGCGGTTGTTCACAACACCAAGACGCGGCACAAGCATGATCTGCAGGTTGCGCGGATAGCGCATGAAACGACCAAAGCGCGTCGGCATCATCACGACACGGGCAGCGAAGTGGCCGTAAGCAGCCACAAGCGCGGAGTGAAGCGGCAGGTACATGCGGAAGAAACGCATGTCGTCAAAGCGCGGCATCACGCGGCGGTGGAACAAATTGCCAAAGCGCGGCATCATGCCAACGCGGAGCATCTGGCGCGGGTTCAAAAGAAGCAGCAGGAGCATGAGGCGCAGGTTGCGCGCGTAACGCATCGCAAGCGGCATCATGCAGAAGAGGGTGGGGCGCAGGTGGCGCATATCCGACGCAGCCATCATTCGGAAGTGGCGCAGGCGGACGCGCCGCAGGCTTCCAGCGACATCGTGCGAACCGCGTATGCCTATCGCGGTACACCGTATGTATGGGGGGGAGAGCGTCCGGGTGGCTTCGACTGCTCCGGGTTCACCATGCACCTGATGGGTAAAAAAGGCGTCTCCTTGCCGCACTCGGCGCGGGCGCAGTTCGGCATGGGGCATAAAGTAGACCGTAACGGCATGAAGCCAGGCGATCTGGTGTTCTTCCATACCGTCACGCCGGGCATCTCGCATGTGGGCATGTATGTGGGGAACGGCAAGTTTGTTCATGCGTCCAGTCGGCGTTCGGGCGGGGTGCGCGTGGACAGTCTGGAAGGCGGCTACTACAGCAAGGCGTTCCGGGGCGCGCGGCGGATGCGCAAGAGCGACGATTAGCGCTTATCCGAAACCATACAAATAGCCGCGAATGAACGCGAATAAACGCGAATTGTAAACGCAGGCGAGACCTATTTTGACCGCTGAGGAATAAAATGGGACGCGCCTGCGTTTATATTTTATAAGAGAATTCCTCTTGTAGGATGCAATTGCCGTGCAACATTTCGTATGCAGAAGTGTCCTACCGGGATAATTGGCGGAATGTACGAAGCACCAACTTAACCACTCTGCAAATGAAGGAATCTGGCCTCGTGTCTTTTGATATTTCCGGTTTTGCGCTGCCGTGCCGCAGCACTATCCTGCGGTTTGTGGCAGGCATATTCATGGTTCTGCTGCTGGCGCTTGGCACTTGTTTCAGCAGGCAGGCAGCCAATGCGCTTTCCACGTTTCCTCCCATTGTTATCGAAGCGTACCATCCAAAAGCGGGCGGCGCGGTGGCGACACATGCGCAGTCCTGCCAGTTATGCCATGTGGCGCCGCCCAAACTGAACGTGTTTGGCATGGACGTGAAGGCCGCATTAGAAGCCGCGCATACGAAAACGCTGACCCCGGCGATTCTGCACTCGCTGGATACCAAAGATTCGGACGGTGACGGCTTCGACAACGGGACGGAGTTTGCGGCGGATACGCTCCCGGGCGACCCGGCGAGCAAGCCTGCGGGTACACCGCCCGCGCCTAAAGCAACTGCGGCGGCGAGTAAAACAACAGGCGCGACGGCAGCGAGTGAAAACCCGTTTGACCTGCATACGCTGCTGCTGCCGAAACACGCGCAGCATCCTGTGATTGTGCATTTCCCGATTGCGCTGTTCGTCATCAGCCTGTTTTTCGATTTCATCGCGTTTATGCGCCGGGATCGCGCGCTGGCCGCCGCCGGGTATCTGAATCTGACGGTAGCGGCGGCGACCTCGCCCCTGGCGTTGATTACCGGATTACTGGCGTGGCAGTTCGCGTATGGCGGCATTTCCATCGCTTCGTTTCAGGGTACACTGGCGCAGCATCTGGTACTCGGCGTTGTGTCTACCATTCTAATATGGGTGCTGTTCGCCATGCGGTTCACCAAGCGGCGCGAAGGCATTGCGGAAGTGAAGCGAACGTATATCGTTTTGGGATTGATCGCGCTGGTGATTATTTCGATAGCGGGGCATTTAGGGGGCTACCTGAGCGGCGTGAACTAAGCTGTTGATAGTTGATAGTTGATAGGGATGCGCGAACTGCGCATTTTCAGCGTCCTGCCGCTTGGACGTATTTAGCCGCAAATACACGCGAATAGACGCAAATAATTCAACAGCTTTTTGCTGTTCGCGCCCTGAAATCCGCGCAGGATTTTAGAGCGCGTGGTACAATACTCTACTATAGAATTTACATGCGGATGTTTATGCTTTGACTGCGCGTGACCGATTGTTAGTGATTGTGGTACTCGCGCTTACGATTTTGTGATTGTCTGTATTTGTCCGCACTTCAGGGAGAACTTCCACTATGAACCGAAGGGATTTTCTAGTCAATACGACTGCCGCTTCCTTGACCGGCGCGCTGGCGTTGAGCGCTACGGAAGCGTTTGGCGCGGGAAACGACGCCAAGCCCAAAGCGGCTGCGGCCCCGGCTAAGGACGCGCAGAACAAGGTTGCGGCCAAACCGTCCGCGCTGCCTGCCGAACCGCCGAAAAGCCCGGTGAACTGCGCGGTTATCGGCCTGGGCGAACAGGGAACCGCCATTCTGGAAACGCTGAACAACATGGGTACGGGCGCTCCCATTGTGGCGATTTGCGATACGTATAAATCTCCCGTATTCATCCGCAAGGCCAAAGAGCGCTTCCACAACGATAACGTGGCGGTTTACGACGATTACAAGCGAGTGCTGGATGACAAGAGCATTCAGGCTGTGTTTATCGCTACGCCCACGCATAAGCACAAGCAGATTGCGCTGGACGCGATTGCGGCGGGCAAGCACGTTTATCTGGAAACACCGATTGCCGTTGACCTGGACGAAGCCAGAGCGATTACCAAAGCGGGCATGGCGGCGAAAAGCATTTATCAGCCGGGTTTGCAGATGCGCTCCAACATGCAGTACAAGCACGTATCGCATTTCATCAAGGGCAAGGTGCTGGGCGACCTGACCATGGGCCGCTCACAGTGGCACAATCGGACGAGTTGGCGGCGCGTGGCTCCCAATGAAGACCGGCAAAATGCGCTGAACTGGCGCTTATCGCAGGCCACCTCTCATGGATTGATGGGCGAAGTGGGCATTCATCAACTGGATGTCGCCAGTTGGTTTCTGGGCGCGGCTTCCGAGGCGAAAGCAGGGGCAGTGGCGAAGCAGGAGCATGACCAATATCTGTTGCCTGTGGCTATTTCCGGCAATGGCGGTATTTTGGGCTGGAAGGATGGGCGCGACGTTCAGGATACCGTTCAGTGCGTACTGGAGTTTCCCGGCGGCCTGCGCTTCGTTTATGACGCCACGCTGACCAATGGCTTCGATGGCGTTTACGACACCTTTTACGGCACGTCTTCAGCGGTGCAGTTGCGGGATCAGCGCGCGTGGATGTTTAAGGAAGCCGACGCGAACCCGCTTGGCTGGGAAACCTTTGCGCGGCGCGACTCGATGAGCTTCGGCAAGCCGGAAGATGGAACCGGAGTGAAAGTGGGCGAGGGGATCGCGCTTGTGGCCGATGCGACCAAGCAGTTGGCTCGCGGCAAGAAGCCGGGTGAAGTGGGAACGGACGTTACTAAAACGTCGCTGTATCAATCCCTTGACGCCTTCCTGGACGCTATTCGTACCAACGGCAAGCCCTGGGTGACGCCGGAAGAGGGTTATCAGGCGACGGTGCTTGCGGCCAAAGCCGACGAAGCGTGTTTGAAGAACACGCGCCTCGAAATTCAAAAAGAGTGGTTTGTGATCTAGTCAAACGGGCAGCGCGGCGGAAGTTGAAAGGCTTCTGCCGCGCTGCGCTTGTTTTGCATTTAGCGCAAAGGAGCCAGGCACGACATGAGTGAGCATCAGGATAATAACAAGACGACGCGGCGCGTGTTTCTGCGCAACGCGGCGGTGGGTACGGCAGGAGTTGTAGCGATGAGCAGCATGCCCACGACGGCAGAAGCTATGCGCCGCGTTTTGGGCGCAAACAACCGCATCAACATCGGGCATATCGGCGTGGGCACGCAGGGCTATACCGCGCACGTTCGCCTGCTCAACCAGGGTTCGGCGGACAACAACACGGCGCAAATCGCTGTTTGCGATTTGTACGGACGCCGCATCAAGCGGGCGCAGAACGAGCTGAAACTTCAGGACAGCCAGGCGTTTACCAACCACAAGAAGCTGCTGGAAATCAAGGACATTGACGCGGTTGTGATCGCCACCTCGGACAACTGGCACGCTCCCTGCGCCATTGACGCTTTGAACGCAGGCAAGCACGTGTACGTGGAAAAGCCCCTTTGCCGCACCATTGACGAAGTTTTCGCGGTTTACGATACGGTGAAGAAGACGGGCAAGAAATTGCAGGTCGGGGCGCAGCGCGTCACGTCGCCCAAGTACCGGGCGGTTGCCGAACTGGTGAAGTCGGGCAAGTACGGGCATATCGTTGTCGGGCAGGCAACCTTTACCCGCAATACGCCCGGCGGGCGAATGGAACAACTACGGCGAGTTCGATCTGGACGCGGGACCGACCGCGACGGGCGACGCGCATGTGGATTGGGACACGTTCCGCAAGGGAGCCGAGCCTGCCAAGTGGGACCCGGATCGCTATTTCCGCTGGCGCAAGTATTACGAGTATGCGTCCGGCTTGATTGGCGACTTGTTCCCGCATCACCTGCACCCCCTGATGGTTGCCATGAACCTTCCGATGGAGGGGGATAAGGGCTGGCCGCGCCGTGTGTCTTCGGGCGGTGGCTTGTACGTGCAGAAGTATGTGGAAGTGGATCGCTTCCCGGAAGCTGACGCGAAGAAAGAGAAAGAGTATCTCGCCAAGTACCATCCGGGCCAAACCAGAGTGCTGGATCGGGAGATTCCCGACTTTGTCAACATGAGCGTGGATTTCGACGACTGCTCCCTGATGATGATGGCGTCGTCTATCAATGAAGAGGGCTGGCCGACGACCATTCGCATGAACAAAGCCAACATCAACTTCGGCAGCAACAAAATCGTGGTGAAGCCGGAGCGCGTGTACTCGGAAGAAGTGGATGATTACACGGCGGATGTGGTGGGCGAAGACGACAACATTCCGGGCCATCAGAAGAACTGGCTGGAAAGCATTCGCAACAACACGCAGCCGTATGGCAACATCGAACTGGCGGCGCGGGCGCAGGTGGCGGTGACGCTGGCGGAACTGTCGCAGCGCAACAGCAAGACCTATACGTTCGATCCGAAGACCCGCAAGTTTAGCGGATAGGACCTCACCCCAACCCCTCTCCTGGCCGCGCTACGCGCTAGGAGAGGGGTTTTTTGTTTATTAAGGTATAACTATAAGGCGGGAATGTTGGCGGAGCAAGTGCAGGTACAATTATCACATCGGGCGATGGGTACGTACTTTGAGGTTGTGCTGATCGGGCAGAAGGAAGATTATCTGCGCGGCGTGGCCGAAGAAGTAATGCGCGAGATTGACCGATGGGAGCAGAAACTCAGTTATTACCGGGAAGACAGCCTTGTACGGCAAATCAATGCGGAAGCGGCGTATCATCCGGTGTACCTTGATCCCTCGACTTTTGCGCTGCTCATGCGGGCGCGGCAGTTGCACGAATGGACGGATGGCACGTTTGATATTACGGTTGCGCCTTTGATGCGGTGTTGGGGATTTGTCGGAGCAAGCGGGGAAATGCCTTCGGAGGAAGCGATTGCGCAGGCGCGGGCAGTGGTCGGCATGGAGCATGTCGCGCTGGATGCCGACAATCATACGATAGCGTTTGACCGGGCAGGCGTGGAAATTGATTTAGGGTCTATCGGCAAAGGGTTTGCTATCGAGCGCGCGGTTCAGATTTTGGAAGAGTACGAGATTGAAAACGCGCTGATACATGGGGGAACGAGCGCAGTTTACGGGTTGGGCACGCCGCCGGATGCAGAACATTGGAAAATTGCTTTGCAAAAACCGTTCGGGGAAGAAGGACAGACGCTTGGCGTTGTCGAACTTTCTAACAACAGCTTGAGCGTTTCGGCTCCGCATGGCAAGTGGTTTGCATCGGGCGGAAAGCGGTACGGGCATGTGCTTGATCCGCGTACCGGGTATCCGATAAGCCGCAATCTGCTGGCGGCGATTGTATTGCCGTCGCCGACGGATGGCGACGCGCTTTCCACAGGCTTACTCACGCTTGGGCCTGCGTTCCTGACGCGCCTGCAATCTGTCTTCCCGGATGTACGCGCATTGGTGGCGGTTGAAACGGAAGGGGAAGAAATGGCTATTTATTCCGAAGGAATTTCGCTTTCCGCTTCCACAGCATTGCCCAAAGTGGGGTAAACTGTAGAAGAGTAAAAACGTGAAGCGCGAAAGCAATGGAAGCCGGAGCAGAACTTAACTCGTTGCTCAACGTCAAATGAATTGCGTGGCGCAAACGTATGAATGAGTAAGGATGCCGTTGCAATTCGCGGCACTTTTCGCCGGTGTGGTCGTCTAATACGTTAGAGAAATTAACTGTTCGCTGTGTTGTCAAGGAGGTCTGCAATGATGAACGGGGGTTCGCCGATGCCTTCTATGGTCGCCAATGCGTCTCAGGACGTGCGTATGGCGTTCGTGCGCAAGGTATACGGCATGTTTTTCGCTTCCATTCTGGTGTCGGTGATTACCGGTTTTCTCACCATCCAAAGTGAAGATTCTTTGATAATGGCATGGGATAACCACAACGCGCTGTGGTTCATCGGCCTGCTTATCGTCCTGAGTTTTCGCTGGACGAAGCGGATTCCGGGTCTGAACCTGTTTATGCTGTATGTGTTCAGCGCAATTTGGGGCGTAATCCTTGGCCCGCTGTTCTTTATCTACAATCGGATGGCACCGGGACTGCCCTTAGAAGCGGGCGTACTGACGACGGCTGTGTTTGGCGGCCTGACGCTGTACGTGATGTTCACGCGACAGGATTTTAACTTCCTGGGTGGGTTCCTGTTTGTCGCTCTGCTCGGCCTGATTGTCGCCGGCCTGTTGATGTTCTTCTTCAACATCGCCGCGATGACGACGCTGTACTGCATTGTCGGCGTGTTGATCTTTGCGGGCTTCGTGCTGTACGACACGTCCAACATTCTGACCCGCCTGCGCTACGATGAGGCTCCGCTCGGCGCGCTGGAACTGTACCTGGACTTCCTGAACCTGCTGCTGTTCATCCTGCGCCTGCTGGGTGGCAACCGCCGGTAGTCTCAGCCTGTACAAGTTCATGCAGAAGACACTGTAGAACGTAAGAAAACGCGGCAGCAACAAATTACTGTTGCTGCCGCGTTTTGTTTTGAAATGGAAGTGGTTGGGTTTCCACTGGTCACAACTGCGTGACGAACGATAGTTGATTATTGAACTTCAAAAAGACTTTTAGGCAGCCCGGATTGCCGAATGATCTTGTTCAATGTTCCTATAGCCATTTCCCGATGCAGAGGAACAGGAACCGTAATCGTAGTTCCCGGCAATTTCTTCTGGATAGAAACATGATCGCCTGACTGACGATCTCGTTGAAAACCTTGCGATTTCAAGATTTCACAGACCTCAGCGCCCGACAACACTCGGAGTTTGCCCATAGGGAACCTCAATTCGCGTGATGTAAATGTTCGGAAGGTTCCTGCGAAACTCCGGGATGCTGTTCTCCAATTCGCTTTGAGAGGCTGTTTCAAGCCAGAGAGTGAGAGCCTCCGCCAGATTTGCTTTTGCCTCCTCAACCGTAACACCCTGGCTGGCAATATCAACTTGATGGCAGGAAGCAACGTAAATCTTCTCACCATTGCTAAGTTCTTCCTGTTCAACCGTCACGTCAAATACCATTGTGGGAGAATTTGTGGACATAACTTGATACCTCATCACACCATCAGGCACAATCATACTTACAGTGTATCAATAAACTGGCCTCTTGTTAAATTTGCAGGCAGGTTCTTCGCGTGTAAGCAGAGCAGGACGGTGTAAGTTTGATAAAGCGTGGAAGCAGGGTGAAACATGATGGTAATGGTGAATAGTAGAGATGAAGGAGACGTAATTGGCTGACGGCGGGGTTGCCATTTGCATATTGATCACACTGGCGTTCGGCGTCTTTATTGCTTGGGGACGAACGGCAGCAGGGCAGAAAGCGCTGCGCCAAACGTTTGGTGATAGCCAACCTAAACGGGTAGCTGCGCCGCAACGTGGTAAAGCACGGCCTGTGGGAACGAAGGCGGCAGGGCAGTCGCAGCCCAAGCCGACAACCAAGCCAACAACAAGGGCAAAGCCGCAAATATCCACCAGCAAAGCCAAAACTTCGGTTTCTAAATCTGCAATTGTAACTTCCAGTACCGGCAACAAACCCCGTTCCAAACCTCGTTCCTGATACTTAAGGCGTGGAAAGCTCGAAGTCATCGGGCTGTTGGGCGCAAAGCAGTTTTGTTATTTCCTTCAGCGTGTTTTCCTCAAAGAAGTGGGTTTGCAGTAGTTGCATAACCAACAATTCAGGCTGTCCCTCATACAAGCGTTCAATCAATTCGTTGGTAATTCCGGCTTGTATCTCTTCGCGGGACACGCCGGCGCGATACGCGAACATGCGCTTGCCGGGACGCGCTTCATGCGTCACCATTCCCTGTTTGGTCAGATTGGTCAGGACGGTCAGGACAGTGGTATAAGCGGGCGTCCGCTCCCCGGTCAGGTCTGCAATCACTTCATGCACCGTTGCTTCCCCGCGCTGCCAGAGGACGTTCATGATCGCCAGTTGCAGTTCTGCCCAGTTAATCATGCTCATGTAGGTTTTGTCCTGAAATTTCTAATGGTCGGGGAAATCGAGCGACTTGTCCTTGCTGTTTTTCTTTTCTTTCTTGAACTCGCGGATGGTGGCGGGATCCACGGGAAGCGGGCGGATGGTGGCGTTGGGAACGAAAGGCTTGTCCATAACGGCGATGGCGTCAATGGCAAAGCTATATTCGTGGGTAGCGGCAGCCGGGTCGGTGGCTTCAATGGACAGCGTGTTTTCACCCTTAGAGAGTTTGGCGCTGCCGAGCAGCACCCACCCGAAACGCTCGTTGAGATATAAGGGGCCGTGCGGACGGGCATCGGCCACATCTTTGTCTGCCTCGTTGTTGATGCGCCACTTGATGGGTGAAACAGTCGGTCCCGGCATGGTTCCGGCAAGCCAAATCTGATACGTGCCGTCCCGATTCACCGGGAATTTGTAATAGGCTTTGTAGCCAAGTCCGGGCAGGGGACGGTTGGGCGTGGACAGGCGGCGGTATGCGCCCTGACTGGCTTCAGGATGGCCGGCTTTTTCATTGAACAGGTTGATTTGATCCTGTTCGCCTTCAATCCAGATATAGGGCTGCGCGTCGTTGGTCAGGATTTCCAGTTGATTACGCGCGATGTTGTACGCCGGCCCGTAATTCTTCTTGGCGTAATAGTCTTTGCCCTGATCAAGCGCAAGGCGAGAATTGTCCGCGCTGAACAGCTTTTGCAGTTTGGAAAGTTCGTACAGCGTGGCAAGCTGGAGCAGGGCGTCCTCGGCGGCTTCCATAGGAACGGGCGGCAGGCTTTCTCCCAATTGAAGAATCGTTGGCGTGGTGTCTAAGGTGATTTCAACCGAATTTTTGGTCAGGATTTTTACGGGTACGGGAGAGCCATCGGGCGTATAAGCGCGTACAAGCGTGGGATTGGAAACCAGAAAATGAGTTTTGCGCTGACCAGTCAGGGAAAGCAGAACAGTGGATATCGGTTCTCCCGCAGTGCGCTGTATGTTGTAACCGGCGTAGGCAGGCCACAGGTCAATGGCGGACGGCTGTGTTTCCAGACTGTCGCCGGGGAAGATACCGGGAAGCCAGTACACTCCGGCGGTTCCGGGAATCAGGCCGGCGTGGGCGGGGCCGGAAGCATTATAAGGATAAAACAGGACGCGAGGGCGCATGGTGGCCGCGCTGCTATCTTTTTGCAGGCCGCTGGCGTAGCTTTGGAGCGCGTTCAAACCGTCGGGACTGTTAATCCAGTCTGTGCCGTTCGCGCTGTTCTCCTGCGTTGGCGCAGCGCTTTGCAGTGGCGTCACGAAAAAGCCTTTGACACCGATGCGGCGCATTTCATCCAAATCGCGGGACAGAGTAAACTTGCCGGCATTTGCCTGCAAAGCGGATGGAGTTTGCACAGGCGTGTTCAGGGAAACGGCACTGACTTTCGGCCCGCCAGAGGCAGGGGAGGGAGTGAGGGAAGCGGGCGTGGCGCTTTCTTCCGTACACGCAAACCAGAGGGTATGCGTGGTTTGTTCCGCCTGACTGTAGGCGGGACCTAGCAAGCGGGCAATGCGGTGCGCGTCGTCCATCTGCGTGGCGATGGCAAGGCCGTCAAAGCCGCCGTAGCGCGTTTCATTGGTGAAAAAGGAGCCGGACGGGTTATAAGTGTACACGATGGGAACGTTGGCGGCCTGCTTTTTCAGCACGTCGGCCAGCGAGTTCATGTAATAGTTGATGCTGGTGTCCCGGCAGGTTTGAAAATCGTTCCACCACTGCGAATTGGGAGCGGAGCGCGTTCCTTCCAGCATCCGGTGAAAGCGGCGGGTTTGCGGGTCATAGAAATACGGGCAGCCGGAATACGACCACAGGGGAACCAGACGAGATAAGTCGGCAAAGGATTTGAAACGATCCATCAGCGCCCATTTGCCCCGCGCTTCTTCCGGGCTGGCATAGCGGCGGCGCAGGTAACTTTCCCATTCTAGCCGGAAGGCAGGCGAATCGGGAATCAGAAACGGAAGTTCGCCATTCAAGCCTAAGTGACGCGCAAGCGGGTCAAGGAAGAACCGCAATCCCGCGCCCCATTTGATTTGCGATTGAAATGTAAGCAGGCGATCCCGGTAGCTGTCAAAATTGCTCCATACATCCGGCAATCGTCCGGCTTCCTGACCGGCAATGATCTTGTGCGGCAGGAGCATCACGTAGGGGCGTACAATGGTCGTGGGCGCTTCGATGGGAATGCTCAAAATGCCGTCATGTACGGGCACTTCCTGCGGTTCGCGGAAAATTTGGCTGTCGTTTGCGCCGTCGTACATTACAACAACGCCCTTATCCGTGTCCGGCGTGATCCATTCGGTTGTGAGCAGGGCTTCGGCGGTGAGGATGGGGCGAGCATCGGTTCGGTACACGGAGGGTCGGACAACATAGCCGGAAAGGGGTTGCGTCATGCCGGGTCCGAACGAAACGCCGTAGCGGAATCCTTTGGCATCCAGATAGTCCAGCAAGCGCTGTACGGCGCTGACCGGAACATCGGCAAGCGGGCGATCCGGCCAGATGACAATATCGTGGATGTTGGCGGCAGTCAGAGTATTCAGGGCGCGTTGGTCGGCCTGCCAGTCGCTTTCCGAAGTGGAGGCAAAGGAGCGGGGCGCAAACGTGCCGCCGACGGGCAAATAGGGCGCTTTATCCCAGATAAGGGCATGGGCGGCATTGATCTGCCAGGGATGCTGCACATTGGCTTTGTCGGTGAACACGCCCTCGCTTGTCACTTTCGCTATCCGGCGCGGCGTAAGCGGGAGAGGAACGGCCTGGGCGGACTTTTGCGTTTGCGCATAGCCTACAGTAGCGGAACCAAGCAGCGCGTAAGCAATAACGGACGTAAGCGCAGGAAGGACGCGAAAAACGCGGAGGCTAAATTGATTTTGGAGCATAGTGGTGCAGCTTTCAAACGGATGGCAGACGACACAAGCCAACGCGAACAAACAGGCGTGACGTAAGGAACGCCTGTTGCCGCGTCAGTCGAGCAGGAGGAAGCGTTGATTAATACTCGTCAATGGGCGAAAAGGCGATTACTGTGACGGTATCTTCCACGGAAATATCTTCGGAGTAGATGCGCCGCATGAGATGGAGCAAATCTTCCGTTGTGCGGAATTCCGGGTTTTCCTTTTGGATTTCACGCGGCGAAAGGGCGTCAATGGTTTTCACTTCCACGCGGTCAACAATGGCGGTGAACAGCTTTTGCCGCCGTCCGAAGCGCGGGCCAATCGTAATCCAAACGACCTGCCCGGCGTCGTACTTGGCGGATTTGTCACCCAGGCGGATGGTAACGGTTTTACGCCCATTGCGTAAAACGTCTTCATAGAACTCGCTATAGAAATTCAGAGCGTACATAAAGGACTTTCTTTGGTTTTATGAGATGCGTCCAGAACGGAGCATCGGTACATTGTCAAACTTAGGTTGAAAAAGTTAAACAATGATAGAGCCGCGTATAACAGATTGGTTTGAAACGCTATCATAACACAAAACCAGTCGAACGTCAACTCTGAATCGAATTGTTAGACGCTTTGAGCAGGCTTTGTAGTTCGGAAGGCTTACATTTCCTGTGGCGAGGACACGCCGAGCAAGGTCAGCAGGTTGCTAAGGACGATACGCGCGCCGTTGACAAGGGCGAGACGGGCAAGGCAAAGGTCGGGTTCAACGGGCTTGTCGCCGCGCGGAAGCACCTGACAGTTTTCATAAAAGATATTGAGCAGGGAAGCCATGTCTATGCCGTAGTGAGTCAGCCGGTGCGGGGCGTACTTTTCCGCCGCAACGCGGACTTCTTCGGGATAGTCGGCCAGTTTGCGCAGCAAGTCCAGTTCGGAGGGCTGTACCAGCAGGGAGCGATCTACCGTTTGGGCAGGCGTCAGCGCAATGCCCTCCGCCTGCGCTTTGCGCAGGATGCTGCACAAACGGGCGTGGGCGTACTGCACGTAATAAACCGGATTTTCCTTGTCCTGCCGCTTGGCAAGTTCGACGTCAACAGTGGCGGGCGTTTCGTAAGAGTTGAGCAGGAAGTAGAAGCGGGCGGCGTCCCTGCCGATGTCGTCAATCAAATCTTCTTTGAGTTCGATGACATTGCCCTGCCGCTTGCCGCCGATGACCGCTTCGCCATCCCGAACCAGCGATACCATCTGCGTGAGGACGATTTCGAGGTTTTCAGGCGCGTAACCGAGCGCGGCGACACCCGCTTTCAAACGCGCCACGTAGCCATGATGGTCAGCCCCCCAGATATTGATGAGTTTGGAAAAACCGCGCGAGAATTTATTGTCGTGGTACGCGGCGTCGGCGGCGACATACGTGGCCTTTTCGTTGGAGCGGACCAGAACGCGATCTTTATCATCGCCAAGCGCGGATGAGCGTATCCACAGCGCGCCGTCCTGCATGTAGGTGTAGCCGCGCTCCGTAAGCGTGGCGATAGCCCGGTCTACGGCCTTGTTTTCGTACAGGCTGCTTTCATAAAACCAGGTATCGTAATGCAGGCCGAAGGCGTCTAATGCGGCTTCCTGCGCTGCAATCATACCCTGCAGGGTTTGCTGCCGGAAAAATGCGGAGGCTTCTTCCACGCTGATAGCGGTATGGTACGTATCGGGCATGGGAACGCCGAGTGCCTGCGCCACTGCGCCCGCATAGCGATTGCCGACTTCATCCACAATGGAACGGGCAATATCCTTCACATATTCGCCGCGATAGCCGTTTTGGGGAAAAGGAACGGGCGGCAGGCTGGTGGCTGACGCCGAATTCGCGTCTGCACCGGAACCGGACACGGAACCGGCTGTGGAATTCGACTCGGCAGTGGTTTCACCGCTTTCGTTTTGGAACAGCAGGGGATGTCCAAGCTGCTGCAGATACCGTGCCATGACCGTTTCGCCGAACTTTTCCAGTTGCAGCGAGTTCAGGGCGTCATTAATGTAAAACTCGCGGCTGACTACGCAGCCCTGCGAAGCGAAAAGGTTTCCCAGCACGTCGCCAAGCACGGCAGCCCGCCCGTTGACAACGCTGATAGGGCCGGTGGGATTGGCGCTGACAAATTCAAGAAGGATGTGTTCGCCCTGCCGCGCATTGGACGTGCCGTAGCAGCGGTCTTCAGTTTCAATCTTGACAAGGGTATCCTGAAGCCAAGTGGGTTTGAGGTAGAAATTCAGGAAGCCGGGACCGGCCACTTCCACGCGATTAATAAGCGTGTTGTCGGGCGGAAGGTGGCGCAGGATGCGTTCGGCAATGTCGCGGCTGTTGTTCAAGCCGGTCGGTTTTTTCAGTGTGAGCGCGATATTGGAGGAATAATCGCCAAACTGCTTGTTGGCAGGCGTTTCCAGCTTCACGACAACGCTATCGTCGTTGAGAGCGGCCTCGGCAGGAAACTCGCCCGCGTCCCGCGCGGCAAAAACGGCAGCCGTGACAAGCGCGGCAAGGGCATCAGTAATCACGAACAAAGCTCCTTAAAACGCATATTAAAGTAACAGGCCCTCAACCCCTAACCCCTTCTCCCAAAAAGCCTGGGAGAAGGGGAACTATTAGAATAGGTTCTTAATGGTGGCTGAAGTGGGCATAGGCGACGGTCAGCAGGAAATAGACTCCTGAAACGGTCAGCATCCCGATCATATTTTGTAAAATTCCCATGCACCAGATACGGCGAACGAGCGTGGGACGGACAGGCGCGCTGGTGTAATATGTTTCCAGCAGGGCGCGGGCGGCGGCGATGCCACTGGCAATCTGGCGCGGCGAGGCGGGGCGCGTCGTGAACACCGCCTGCAGGAACGTGCCGACGCGCCGCCATGTGAACAGCGTCACCAATCCTGACAGCAGCAGGGCGGACTCTACATCCAGACGCAGCAGGCTGACAAGCAAGGGACACAACGAAAACAGCACGAGTCCGATTGCCATGATGTTGGTTCCGCAGCGCGGGTGCGGGCGCGGCATACGGCATACGATTTCGGGCAGCAGGCGCTCGTTACGCTCGATGGCATGAACCGTCTGATGTTCCGCCGCATGGTAGCCGGCGAGACTGGTGGCGCGCATCAGGCCGAAGAAAACAAGATACGTGAACATTTTCAGGCCGAAGCCGAGCAGACCGACGACGGGCGGCAGGCGCGTTCCCATGTCATCCACATCAAGCAGGTCGCTGCCCTGCGGCAAATGAACGACATGCTGAAGCCATTGCAGGCTGTAATCGGTGACATTGGCGGCGAACAGCAGCAGCGCGCCGATAATCATGCCGGAAACAATCAGGGCAAAATTGCCGGCTCCCGCCTGAACGGTTCCATCCGTGAGATACACGCCGAACGGAGTCGCCATGCCGCCGATGCTGCCGGGACGGGACATGGGCGCTTCGGCGGTGAGAAGGTCGTTGTATACAACCACGCCAAGCGCGTAGCCGTCCTCATCCACAACCGGCAGGGCGCACATCAAATCAAGGTTGTGCGCGATAAACAGATTACGCGCTTGTTCGGGCGTCAGGCCGGATGAGATGACAACTTCCGGGTAACGCATCACTTCGGCAACGGGGCGGCGCAAAACAAGTTCAACTTTCGATACGTCCGGCTGCTGAAGCAGGATATTCACATCGGACTGGTGAATAATGCCGACAACCTTGCCGTTTTGCAGAATCGGCAGGCTGCTGCAGGCGCATTGACGGCATACCCGTACAAAGCGTTCCAGGCTGTCTTCGGCATGGAGCGGCGGAACCGCCCGCAATACGGCGCGTAGGGAAGAGGGTGTCGTGTAAAATCCTGCGGACATAATGCTGATTATACACTCCTTATGCCTGTGTTTGCAAGGGAGAGTAGATAGGTAGACGTTAGACGTTAGAAGGTAGATGGTAAACAGTAGTAGAATACGCCATAAGGGCGATGTGGAGGACGTGGGTTCGAGGCGTAAGTAGAGTGAATGTTGCGGCGACAGCGAACGGAATTGGCGGAGCATGGGAGTACATGATGCGGAAATTTAGCGATGGAGCGGCATGAGCGAACAAGCGGTATTAATTGTGAATACGAAGTCTCGGCGCGGTACGGGAATGTTTCGCGCAGGCGCAGCAGGAACTCCGGCAACGGGGAGTAAAAGTTGGGCAGGCTTTGGCTTGCCGCGATCCCAGGCAGGTTCCTATCGCCGTTAAGAAAGCGGTCTAGCAGGGGGCGCGGCTGGTGATTGTGGGCGGGGGTGATGGCACACTGGGGAATACTGTTGACGCATTTGTCGGAACCGAAAGCGTTCTGGGAGTGCTGCCGCTGGGAACGGGTAACGAATTTGCGCGGGATTTGTGCATACCGCAGGATGTGGCTTCGGCCTGTGATGTGATTGCAAACGGCAAGGTGACAGCCGTTGATCTGGGCATCGTAAACAAGCATTATTTTATTAATGTGGCGACAGTGGGGTTGACCACGCTGATTGCGCAGGAATTGACTCCCGATGCCAAAAAGCGATTGGGCAAACTCGTGTATCTTTTTGCTGTCGTTCGCGGCTCTAATGCGCGTTCGTCCTTTTTGCGTGACGCTGAAGACGGCAGAGGAGACGCAAAGCTGCACGGCGCTGCAAGTGGTTATCGGGAACGGCAGATTTCATGCCGGCCCGTTTCCCCTTTCGCCGGACGCGACGATTACGGACGGCAAACTGGTGGTGTACGTTCTGGCGGGAACAAGCCGCTGGAGTTTGCTGCGTTACGCGCTGAACCTGCCGGGTGGGCATCATGTGGAACTGCCCAATGTGCCGGCTATTACAACACAGGGCGGGCGGTTAGAAACTTCGCCTGTGGAGCGCGTGACTGTAGACGGCGAAATCTGCCAGCATACGCCCTTAGATTTTGGGGTTGCGCCGCGCGCTTTGCGGGTGATGACTCCCCTGAGTTTCGAATGAAGCATCGGAGTTTTGAATAACGCGAAGGCGTAAGGTTTTGGGCGGGAAACGTATTGAGCATAACATGAACGCGGAAACGAGGGAAGCGTGGATTCGAACCAATTGGCGCAAAAGGCGCAGCGGGTTGTGGAGGCTGTGGAAACAGCGATTGTCGGCAAGAAGGAAGTGGTAGAATTAGCTCTCGCGGTGCTGCTGTCAAACGGGCATTTGCTGATTGAAGACATTCCGGGCGTCGGCAAAACCACGCTGGCGAAGGCGTTTGCCCATGCGCTTGGGCTGTCGTTCAAGCGCATCCAGTTTACGCCCGATTTGCTGCCTTCCGATATTACCGGCTCGTCCATTTACAACCAGAAAACCGAAGATTTTGAAATGCGCGGCGGGCCGGTGTTCGCCAATATCGTGCTTGCAGATGAGATCAACCGCACCACGCCTAAAACGCAGGCCGCGCTTTTGGAGTGTATGGAGGAGCGGCAGGTGACGATAGACGGCATTGCCCATGAACTGCCTTCGCCTTTTTTCGTAATCGCAACCCAAAATAACATCGAAATGGCCGGCACGTATCCCCTGCCCGAAGCGCAGTTGGATCGGTTCGCGGCGCGGCTGGCGATGGGCTACCCGGATCGGGAAGCGGAAATGCGTATTTTGGGCGGGCAGTACAAAGCCCTCCCGGTGGAAACAATTCAGCCCGTAATGAACGCGCCGGAGATTCTGGAAATGCAAAGCGCGGTTCGGGAGATTCACGTTGATGTGAGTGTTCAGGAGTATATTCTGGATGTGGTGGGCGCAACCCGAACGCTGCCCGCTGTGGCGCTTGGGGCCAGTCCGCGCGGCAGTTTGGGACTGCTCCATGCGGCGCAGGCGCGGGCGGCTTTGATGGGACGGGATTTTGTTTTGCCGGACGATGTGAAGGTTCTCGCGCCCGCCGTGCTTGCGCACCGGATCATTGTTCGGCCTGAGCAGCGTATTCGCGGCACGACGGCCTTTGCCTGCATCGAGGAGGCTCTGAACCGCGTTCCGGTCAGATAATCTGAAATACGGGTGTTCAGGTGTTCGATATTGGTATTCGGATTGGTGTTCGGGTATTGTTATACCGGTAGCGAACACATTCATAGCCTCTTCTTCCAACAAAGCGTGGGAGAAGGGGAGTTGCTGTTTTGGCGAGGAGATGTGGATGCAGTTCAGCAAATGGGTGACGCTGCTGTTTAGCTCGCTGTGCCTGATGGCGGTTGCGGGAATCCTGCGCCAGCCTCACCTGTATTATATGGCGGCGATTTTGCTGACCCTGCCGGGCGTGAGTTACCTGCTGGGGTGGTTCGCTTTGCGCGGGCTGGAATTCGAGCGGGAAATGCCGCAGATGGCGTGGGAGGGCGAAGAAAGCCGGCTGCACTACATCGTTCGCAATCCCTCGCGTATCGCGCGGTTTTTTCTGTCCATTCAGGAAACGCTGCCGGCCTGGGTGGAAATGACGGACGAGGAACCGCAGTTGTTCAATGTGGCCGCAGACGATGTGGCGGGCGTGACGCAAAAGGTGCGGTTTTTGCGGCGGGGCGTGTTTGCCGCCAATGGTTTTGACGTGACGGCGATGGATCCGCTCGGCGTGTTCGCGTTTACCCGGCATATCCCCTGTGAGGGTGAACTGGTGGTCTATCCGATGCCGCAGGCAATGAATACTAATGCGTTGAGCGGCGCGGAACGGCATGGATGGCAGGAATTTACGTCACGGCTTTTGCGGGGCAGCAGCGTGGACCCGGACGGCGTTCGTCCCTACGTGCCGGGGGATTCGATGCGGCGGATACACTGGCGGCAAACCGCCCGTACTGGCAAATTGAGTGTAATCGAATTCGAGGAAACGCTGGCAAGCAATCTGGTAATCGCGCTTGATCTGGAAGACGGCAGCGTGGTTGGCGATGAGCAGGACAATACGCTGGAATACGCGGTGCGAATCGCCGCTTCGCTGGCGCAGGAAGCGGCGGATCAGGGCGCAACCGTGCGGCTGATGCTGCCTCCGTCGCAAACTTTTGCCCCGACTATTGCGGCATTCGATGGCAGGGGGCAGTCCCATTTGCTGTTGATACTGGATACGCTGGCGCGGGTGGAAGCGACGGTAAAAACTCCGATGCGTGAATGGCTGGTGGAACAGGCCGCAAGCGTCCGGTCAGGGACAACGCTGGCCGTTGTCACTGCCAAACCCGATCCCGGCTTGACGGATGCGTTTGCTCCCTACCTGGGCGTTGGGGTCAAGGTAGGCATGGTTTTCGTGGATCCCAATTCCTTCCGCGCAGCGAGCAATGCCCAACAGATTGAAATGTCGCGTTATTTCCTCGCCGCCATGACCACCCTGCATCTCCCGACGTATGTGGTGCGGCATGAGGAAAAGGGCCTGCTGAATCCCGAGGAGTTCGTATATGGATAATCGAATTGGATTTTCAAAGCCCGGTGGAACTCTTCAAGAGGATGCGGACGCGGCACATACGCAGCTTCCGGTAAGTATCTGGCTTTATATTGCGGGATTATGCGTCACGCTGTCGGGCCTGTATGCGGTGAACTTCGGCCTGGAAGATGCGTCCTTCGCCAACTTGTCCTACGGTTTAGCCATCGCGGGGTACGTGTTCAGCTATGTGATTCGCGCGCGTGGGGTTGATGTGAACGCCATAAAGATGCCGCTGCTGATGAGCGGGGCTTTACTGTTTCTGGCGTATGTGAGCGGCAGTGGAGCGGGCTGGCTGATTCCTGCGGGGGTGGGAGACAACCGCTCTCAGGCAATGCAGGTCTTATTTGCCTGGGTAGCGATTGTTCATACGTTTACGCTGCTCAATGACGCTTCGGTGCTGTTTGCCTGTGTGCCGGGAATGACAATGCTGGCGCTGGTCAGTACGGTGTCGCCGGATCAGGAAATACAGAATGCCTTTGTAGTGTTTGTCGCCGCGTCCACATTTTTGATGGTGCATGAAAACTATTTGCGAACGCGCAATGCGAAAACACTGCGCGCGTTGGTGGCGGGCAGCGGGCGTTTATTTGGCGGGCAGTTGCTGCTGACAGGCGTTTGCTTGTTCGGGGCGTTGATGTTGGGAAATCTAGTTGCCGTGCCGATTGAAATGGCCGGGCGGTCTTTGTTTAGCGCGAGTTTCACGCCGCAAGCGGATACGCTCACGCGGCCCAAGCCAAATACCATTTTCACGGTCAACGTAAATGAAAAAACTACGTTCACGCTGGCACAGGGGCCGGTGACGGAAAGCGATACGCCTTTGCTGCGTATTCAGTCGCCGCGAAGCATGTACTGGCGGGGCACGACATTCAGTACCTACACGGGCACGAGTTTTCAAAATCAGGAGCAGTCCTCCGATGTGAGGCCGTTGACAGGGGAACAGCCGGAGGAATCGCAAGTCCTCCAACTGAGGAAATTTGCGAATGCCTTCGGCGCAGGGACGTTTCTGAACAGATTTATTTATAAAGTCCCGGCCAACCCCTACGAATTATCGCCGGAAGATATGCAAGGCAGCCATCAGGAAAAACAGGAGATTCAGGTGCTTGGGGGCGTTTTCAGCAGTTTGTATGGCGCGGGGTATGCGCGGGAAGTAACGACAGACCTTCCGAGCCTGCGCTATAATTTTGCGGGAACGCTGCTGGCAGATGTGCCGGTGTCAACTTTTTATGAGATGGTTGCCCAGACGCC
This sequence comes from uncultured Chthonomonadaceae bacterium, assembly GCA_963835065.1. Classification (GTDB taxonomy): domain Bacteria; phylum Armatimonadota; class Chthonomonadetes; order Chthonomonadales; family Chthonomonadaceae; genus CAWFQB01. Next base: position 216,257 of record CAWIEK010000049.1, read on the forward strand.
GACGCAGGATGAGGAAAAATTGCGGCAAGCGCCGTCAGAAATCAGCGAAGTGCCCACGGACATACGCCGCGCTTATTTGCAGCTTCCGGGCCAAAATGGGGAAGATACCGAGCGCGTCAAGCAGTTGGCGCAGCGTTTGACACAGGACAAAACGAACAATTTCGATAAGGCGGAAACACTGCGCAGTTATGTGGCTGCCACTTGTAAGTATAATCTGCAAGCGTCGCGCGCGCCCGCGGAACGGGATGTCGTGGCCTGGTTCCTGCTGGATAAGAAGGAGGGGTATTGCGATAGTTTTGCGGCGGCGCTGACGATGCTTTGCCGCTATGCGAACATTCCGGCTCGCCTTGCGTCCGGTTTTTTGCCGGGAGAGATCGAATCCGATGGAACGTACCTGGTTCGGGAAAAGCATAAGCATGTGTGGACGGAAGTGTTCTTCCCGCATATCGGCTGGGTTCCTTTCGATGCGACGGATGGGACGACAGACATTTCCGACCACAGCAGCGGAACGAAAAAGCCGCAGGTAAATTTTGTGAAATGGCTGATGTCGCATGGCAGCCTGCCCATTGCGGTGGCGGTGGCGATGGCCGGGCTGTTGGGGTATGTGGTAAAGACGGAAGTGGTGGACCGGGTTCGCCAGCGGCACAACGGCGCGGCGGAAGTTTTCGTTCGTCCATCGGCAAACCTGCAGGTGATGGCGGCGTATGCGCAGGCGGACGGTTTGCTTCGACGGAAGGGGCTGATTCGTTTGCCGCACCAGACGCCGGATGAGTATCAGGCGCAACTGGCGGCGCAGCTTCACGTTGCCTTGCCGGACGTGACGCGGGACATGGCGCAATTGACCGGGCTGTTTACGCGATTCAGGTATGGGCGCGAGACGGCGATGCGCGAGGATGTGGAAACGGCGCAGAAGTTGGCGGCTTCCATACGCGAAGGGCTGCAGGCGGCAAATCGGCGCGATATGGCGAGTATGAAGAGCTAAAATGGAAATCGTGTATAAGAGTGGGGCGCCTGCGGTGATGTGGAAACCGGCGCTTCAGCGGGTATATGCTTTGTTCGGGGAGGAAGACCGCTTGAAAGAGGAAGCGGTTGCCGCTCTGACAAAGCATGTCGTGGAACCGGATTTTGCGGATTTCGATATGGAAACGCTGGATGCCGGAACCCACACGGCGGATGAAATTCTGGCTTCGCTGGCGCAGGCTCCGTTTGGATCGGAGCGGCGGTTTGTTGTCGTCAAGGGCATGGAGTTGTGGCGGGAGCGGGGCAAGAACTCCGAAGCGGAGCGGCTGGCGGAGGGATTGAGTCGGCAGTCGGACGCGACGTGCCTGGTGCTGGTCGTGGCGGCGGAGGAAGAGGAAGAGCGGCGCAAGACGGCGGTAACAACGAAACTGGACAACGCGATCAAGAAGTATGGGGCGCTGGTGGCCTGCCGCGCCTTGAAGGGGGATAGCCTGACGGCGTGGATTGCAGCTCGGGTGAAGCAGGAAGGCAAGCGCATTGACAGCGGGGCGGCGGAGCAACTGATCCAGAACGCCGGTACCGAAATGCTGGTTTTGGAGCAGGAGATTATCAAACTGGCCTGCTTTAGTGGCGACAGGGAGTTGATTACGGGGCGGGATGTGGCGATGGTTGTGGCGGCAAGCCCGGAAGACGTGATGTTTACGACGGTGGACGCGATCACGCGGCGGCAGACGGACAGGGCATTGCTGCTGTTGGCGGAACTGCACCGGTACGATCCCAAACCGCAGGCGGTGGCGGGGAAGCTGCTGGCGCTATTGGCGCGGCAGTACCGGATGCTGTGGCAGGCCAAGTATTTGAGCGACAAGCGCATCAATCCCCGCGACGTGCGTTCGCTTCCCCCGGATATGGCGGCGGAACTTCCCGGTGACAGCAACATCGCGCAACTGGCGTTCAAAGCGGCGGATTTGTTTGCAGCCTCCAAGAATTACAAGTGGGAAGAACTGACGGGGGCGCTGGAAAAGCTGCTGCTGTGCGATCTGGCGAACAAGGGCGGCACGACGGATGAAATGGGAACGTTCGGAGCCGACCCCGCGCGGAATTTACAACTGCTTGTGCTGGATTTGACGGGGGCGTCTCAGGCGAAAACAGCGGCGCGGTGAGCCGTAAATGAGGAAAAGTAGCCGCAAATGGACGCGAATGGACGCGAATGGTGTTTATGAAGCTTCAGGCGGGGCGTGTACGATAAATTATAACGCCGTATAGCCCGTGACTGTGGGACAGGACGGGCTATCAGGGAAAATGGATGGCAGTCAGCGCGTTAGTTCCGGTAGGGAACTCAGGCGGCTGCGACAGCGGCTTTGTTGGCGCGTTTCATCAAGCGGGACTTGCGCCGGGAAGCCTGGTTTTTGTGGATGATGCCGCGCTCGGCGGTCTTGTCAATGGTTTTGCAGGCGAGACGAACGGCTTCCGCGCTGGCGGCAATGTCGCCCGCGCCCGCGTCAATGGCAACACGCGCTTTTTTGACAAACGTTTTCATCGCGGATTTGGCGGCGATATTGCGCAGATGGTTTTTGCGTGATTTGATGACGTCTTTTTTGACGGATTTGATATTCGGCACAAGCGTACCCTCCTTTGAACGGTAGAGTATACCTTATTCCCGCCGCCTTTCGCAAGCGAAATTTCAGCCGGCATTTGGCGAATTTTTCGCTTGGCAAGTTTTTCTGTGGTTGCTATGCTTAGAGAAAGTGGCTTTTTACCTCGTTAGGCCGAACTGAGTGAAGGATATAACTATGTTGCGTTGGAGGCGCGTTGCTGCGCGATACCTGGTCTTGTTGGTTGTTTGCCTGCTGGCGGTGATTGGAGCGGGGTGTTCGCGTACGCCGAATGCGCCTGCAAAGGTGAAGCTGGTGGTATGGGGGCTGGAATATGGGGAAGAGAGTCAGGGATTGCGGGCGAAGGTGGCGGAGTTCGAGAAGCGGCATCCGAACATCGAAGTGAGCGTTTTGTCTATGGGCGCGGGTTCTATGAATCCGCAGAAGCTGATGACCGCGATTGTCGGGAACGTGCCGCCGGATGTCATTCATCAGGATCGGTTCACGATTGGGGATTGGGCGTCACGGGATGCGTTTATGTCGCTGGACGGATTGTACAAGCGTGATCAGCAGCAGGCGGACGGCGTACATGAGACGGATTTTTACCCGGCCTGCTGGCGCGAAGCCAATTATACCGATCCGATTTCCGGCAAGTCCTCGTTGTTTGCCATTCCTGACAGTACGGACAATCGCCTGCTGCTGTACAATAAAACCCTGTTTCGGGAAGCGGGCATTGTAGACGCGAAGGGGGAACCCAAACCGCCGCAAACGTGGGAAGAACTGCTGGCAGACGCCAAAAAACTGACGCGCGATAAGCCGGACGGCACGTATGACCAGATCGGCTTTATCCCGAACTATGGCAATGCGTGGCTGTACATTTACTCGTGGCAAAATGACGGCGAGTTTATGTCAGCGGATGGCCGCACCTGTACGATGAACGCGAAGCCGAATGTGGAAGCGCTGGAGTACATGGTAAAGACGTATGACGCGCTTGGCGGCGTGGACAGGGTGACGGCGTTTCAGTCGGGCTTTCAAACGAATGAACTTGATCCGTTTCTGACGAACAAAGTGGCGATGAAGATTGACGGCTCGTGGGTTCCGCAGGGGATTGCGCGGTATGGGCCTGATCTTGACTTCGGGGTGGCTCCGGCTCCGGTTCCGGCTGCGCGGCTGCGGCATGAGGGCAAGTTCAAGGACGATAAAGATACGTTCGTGACGTGGGCGGGCGGGTATTCGTATGCGATTCCACAGGGCGCGAAGCATGTGGACGAAGCGTGGCAGTTCATCAAGTGGATGGTAAGCCCCGAAGCCGCCTTGATTGAAGCCCGCGCCACAAAAACGTACTTCGATACCAAAGAGCGAAAGTTTGTGCCGGGGCTGTCCGCGAACCGGAAGATCAATGCGGCGGTCTATGCGCAATACGCGCCTGAGTCCGCCAAATACCGCGATGCCATGCAGTTGTTTACGCAAATGATGGATCATGCGCGGTTCCGTCCCGTGACGTTTGTTGGGACAGCGGTTATGGGATGAACACGTTCGCGCCTTTGAGAACGCCACGCACCACGTAACAACAGGCAAAACGGCTCAGGAGGCAATGGACGAGGGTACGCAGGTTGTGCAGCGGGAATTGGACAAAGTTTTCGCCAAAAACCAGTACCAAAGGCTGTCTTCCGTCATTCCCCTTACGCTTGCCGCGCTTGCGGGATTGAGCGTTGTGAGTATTGTGGTTTGGCGATTGGTGATGCTGCGGCGGATGCGGCGGCTGTCGCGGCAGGAAGCGACGGCGGGGTACGTGTTTGCCGCGCCGTGGATCATCGGGTTTGTCGTGCTGACGGCGGGGCCAATTCTGGTCAGTATCTTCCTGAGTTTCTGTGATTACGACGTGCTGCATCCGGCGCGGTTTGTGGGCATCAACAATTACGCCGACCTGCTTGGGCGCGACAGCTACTATTTGCGCGTGTCGCTGCAAAACGTGTTCTATCTGGCGGCTGTGGGTATCCCGTTGGGATTGTCTACAAGCCTTGCGATTGCGCTGCTGCTGAACGCGAAAGTGTCGGGCATGAGTTTGTACCGCACGTTCTTTTATGTGCCGGCGATTGTGCCGGTTGTGGCGAGCGCGGTGCTGTGGACGTGGATTTTGAACGCCGACCCGAATCGCGGCCTGCTGAACGCGGGCTGGCAGGTGACGCTTGGGCAGTGGTTTGGCTGGCAGCCTCCGGGATGGCTGGGCGCGGCGCAATGGGCAAAGCCTGCGTTGATTTTGAACGGGCTATGGGGAGCCGGGGCGGGCATGATTTTGTGGCTGGCGGGCTTGCAGGGCGTTCCGACGCATTTGTACGAGGCCGCCGATCTGGACGGGGCGGGAACGCTGACGAAGTTTCGGCATGTGACGCTGCCCATGCTGTCGCCTTACATTCTGTTCAACCTGATTATGGGCACGATCAACGCGCTGCAGGAGTTTGACCGTCCCTATGTGCTTTCGGGCGGCGATCCGAGCAAGCCGATTGGCCCGGTAGACAGCCTGCTGCTGCCGGTGATGTATCTGTTCAAGAACGCCTTCCAGTATTTCAAGATGGGGTATGCGTCCGCGCTGGCATGGATTCTGTTCGTGATGATAATGGTACTGACAGTGACGCAGTTGAAGCTGGCGAAGCGTTGGGTGTACTACGAGTCGGAGAAGTAATTACCTCACCCCCGGCCCCTCTCCTTGCCGCGCAACGCGCTAGGAGAGGGGAGAGTATTGTTTTCATCCGTAGTTAGCGTACTGAGGCAGCGTAAGTGAGGATATATGAAGATCACAACAGTAGCAAATTGTTTGAAGAATATACCTCTGCTTCGTTACATCAGAGACAATCAACCTACGGTAGAGGACTTGCTTGATTATCTTGGCCCATCTCAATCGTGGTCAGTATCATTTGCTGCAGAAAAGAACAATTGCTGCATCCTCAACAATAATCGTGTTATTTTAACGCCACAATCTTGTTCCGAGGAGGTGGAAACACTTTTTTTATGCAGAATATACGATTGCATCTTGACAATGACAAAATAGATTATTTTTAAGTCAGAATTGAGCGAATTGTCCTGATTGCCAAGAGTAAGACATAGCTTCCGATAATGCAACCGTATCGGAAGTTAAATATGTAATGTAAGAACATGTAGATGGATTGGTAAAAAATGTGTGCATCTATGTATGGTCAGGTGTATAGACTTTTTGCACGAGGAATTTACTTATGGGGCAGCGGCCTATTGCCATTCGTATCAAGGTTCCACGTCCTGATGCCGCTCATGACGAGTATGTTGTAGTTGGTGTGGCTGAGGCGGCTAGGCGCTTGGATGTCTCCGAAAGAACGGTATACAGACTGTTGAAAGCAGGCATTTTGGAGCGTGGTTCCCCTTCGTGCAATTCTGACAGTGGTGGCACTGATGACGCTCTAATGTCAGACAAAATGGGCAGTATAAACGGAGTTCGAGATACGGGTGCTATCGTCAAAATGTCTACTATGTCTGACAATACTGCTGAAAATGGCAGTGTTGAACGTGATCCGCGTATTGAACATCTACAGCGTCAATTAGATTCTAAGGATGCTCAGATTGCGCAATTGCTGGATGTGCAGCAGGAGTTGGCGCAAACTATCCGTCGGCTGCAGGAGCAAATGTACGAACTTGCGCACCTTGTTTTGACGCATAATGTTGCGGCGGCACAGGCCAAAGCGGAGGCGGAGTTGAAGGCGCAGCAGGAGCAGGCTAAGAATCGCGGCGGATTGACGGGATTGTTGGGCAGTCGTGGGCGAAGATAACGTTAAAGAAGTGAGGGATTGACAGCGTTGTTACTGAAAAGTTTGAATCCGGCGGCGTGGCTGCTTGGCATTGTGCTGTTGTATGCTTGTTTGGGCGGCGGGGCTGTTCTGCTGGCAATGGCAGTTCGGCTGAGAGTGAAGGCCCTACTTGCAGGCGTGGTCGGCGTTGTGCTGGCTGTTGTGTTGCTTTATGCGCTGCTTCCGCTTGCCGGATCGGGGCGGCTCGTGCTTGCCGGCATGGGCGCGGTGGCGCTGGAAGCGATTGTCTGGCGAGTTGCGATACGCCCGCGATTGGCGTGGCAGGATAAGAAGTTCGGCAAAGAGGCGGCGCGGCAGGTCAGCTTGCATCTGGTGCTGATTACGGGTTCCATTCTGTTCTTGATCCCGTTTGCGTGGCTGGTGTCCACGTCGCTGAAAGAGGATGCGGAAATGAGCAAGTTTCCGCCTGTCTGGATACCGACACAACAGATAAAGCAGGTCGTGGATGGACAGCCGCGCGGATTGGCGCTGACGACGTATAAGGGGCAGAGCGTTGAAGTTGCCGTGATGAAGGAGTATGAGACGGGGCAACGGCGCGTGCAGATTGTGAAACCGGGTGCTGTTGCGGGACAGTCTTTCGTATGTAAGAAAAGCGATCTGAAAGAAATACGGCATGTCGCGCCGGTTTGGAAGAATTACCCGGCTGCGCTGGAGTTTTTGCCGCCGGAAACAAATCACGGACTGGTGTTTTTGAAGAACACCCTGATTATTTCCGTGCTGAGTATCATAGGGACGTTGCTGTCGTCTTCGATGGTGGCATATAGTTTCGCGCGTCTGCGTTGGCCGGGAAAAGACGCGGTGTTTCTGGTGCTGCTGGCAACCATGATGCTGCCGGGCGCGGTGACGATGATGCCGCTGTTCCTGATCTTTCGGTCGTTAGGGTGGGTGGATACGCTGAAACCGCTGTGGGTTCCGACGTTCTTCGGTTCGGCATTCAACATCTTTTTGCTGCGGCAGTTCTTTATGACGATCCCGAACGAGCTGGAAGACGCGGCGAAGATTGACGGGTGTTCCTACTACACGATCTTCTGGCGGATCATGCTGCCGCAGGTGAAGCCGGCGCTGGCGGCGATTACGATTATGGCGTTCATGGCGGCGTGGAACAATTTTCAGGGGCCGCTGATTTACATCAGTTCGCCGGAAAATCAGCCACTCGCGTATGCGCTGCAATTGTTTCAGTCGGGACACAGCAGCGAGATGGGGCAGTTGATGGCGTTTTCCACGCTGGTGATGCTGCCGGTGCTGGTGCTGTTCTTCTTTTCGCAACGCTATTTCATTCAGGGAATCACGCTGACGGGCATTAAGGGCTGACGCATGAGAATACCTATCGAGCAAGTTGATGAGGATCGCGCCCCGCGACGACGCTCTGCGCGACGCAGACCATTGAACGTTAGCGGGATCAAAACGGCTATCGTGTTTGTGGTAGGCTGGATAACGGCACTGGTGAGCGGGATTACGGGGCTTGGGGCGCAAAGCGCGTATGCGCCGATGCTGACGTGGATGCTGGGGTTTGCTCCCGACAAGGCGCAGGGAACCGCGCTGAATTTCGGGGCGTGGACAGCATTGGCGGCGGTGCTTGGGGCGTATGCGGCGGGCGCGATGCCTGCCCATTTTATCGTAAGCGGCCTTGTTTTGGTGATTGGCGCGATTGTGGGCGCGTTGTTGGCCGCGCCGGTTGTTCGCAAATTGCAGGGGCAGGGATGGCGGCGAACGTTCCAGTCAATTGGAATCGCGCTGATGATGGCGGTGATTGTTCAGGTGTCGCATACGAGCAGCCTGCTTGCCGGGAAGCCGAACATTGCGGAATGGCAGTCGCCGGGCTTGCTTTTGTTGTTGGGTGTGGGCGTTGGGGCGGCAACGCAGGTGTTGGGAGTGGCGGGTGGTACGCTGCTGGTTCCAGCATTGTATTTTTTCAGTGGCCTGCGCAGTGTTTCGAGCGGCGCGAGTGTTTTAGGCAATCACGCGGCTCCGGCTGTGGGTTTGTCGCTGTTCGTGATCGCGCTGGCTTCCGCGTTGCCGGCGATGGCGTACAATCGTAAGGGGTTGGTAGATGATAGTCTGCGGACGCCGATTATTGTGGCGGGATTGCTTGGCGGGTTTTGTGGCGGATGGATACTGCCTTCCATTACGGCGCGGGTTGTGATGGTGGTATCGGCGTTTATCGCCATGTTCCTGTGCGCTCGTGAGTTGGCGCGTATGTCTTTGGAAAGTAATACTGCTGATAGTAGTTCGCCGCAGGTATGAATATGGGAGGGTGTCGGGTGTTGGGTGTCGGGTGTGTGGGCGCTCTCATTATGCGGTATGGAAACTTGCGGGTGTTGGCTTAGGGAAGGGGCGTGGGTATGCAGTTCGGATTCAGCAATCCGTTCAAGAAGATTGCGCAGAAAATTGATCAGATTGTGACCGGGCGCGGACGCATTGACGAGGACTTGTTCGAGGAACTGGAAATCCTGCTGATTCAGGCCGACGTGAATGTGCGTACCACGCAAATGATTCTGGCTGAATTGCAGGCGGCGGTTCAGGATGAGCGGATGCAGACCATCGGGCAAGTGACGGCGCGGATGAAAGCGTATCTCGTAAAAGTGCTGCAGGCGGGAGCGGGGCCGGAGGGCAACCGCTTGAAAGTGGCGGATGCGGCTCCAACGCTGTACTTGATTGTGGGCGTGAATGGCGTCGGTAAAACAACCACGATTGGAAAACTGACCCACCGGCTGCAAAAACATCATAAGAAAGTGATTCTGGCGGCGGGGGATACGTTTCGCGCGGCGGCGATTGACCAGTTGGAGATTTGGGCGAACCGAAACCACACGGAAATGGTACGGCATAAGGAAGGCGCAGACCCTTCGGCGGTGATTTTCGATGCGATCAAAGCGGCGCGGGCGCGGGGCGCGGATTACGTGATTGCAGATACGGCGGGGCGGCTGCACAACCGCAGTCATTTGATGGAAGAATTGAAGAAGATCAACCGGATTACGGAACGCGAGTTGGGCAGGCCGGCGGATGAAGTATTGCTGGTGCTGGACGCGACGACGGGGCAAAACGGCATCAGTCAGGCAAAGCAGTTTTTGAACACGGTTCCCCTGACGGGAATCGCGCTCGCCAAATTGGACGGCACGGCGCGGGGCGGCATCGTCATCACGATTGCCGATGAATTGAAATTGCCTATCAAGCTGGTGGGAACGGGCGAAAAGCTGGACGATCTGGATGTGTTCGATCCGGGTAAGTTCGTGGACAGTTTGCTGGAGTAGATTAGCTTTTATGGTCAGACACATTCGGAAGGTTATCTCTGTGGAGGTACATTCGCTTGCCAGTGGCAGCAGCGGCAACGCGATGCTGGTTCGGGCAGGCGATACAAATTTGCTGATTGATGCGGGACTGCCGGTACGGACGCTTGCCAACGCCTTGCTCAATCGTGGCGTTGCGGCGGCGGACTTTCACGGCATTTTATTGACGCACGAACATAGCGATCATAGCTGTGGCGCGGGCGGATTGGCGCGGCGGAACAAAACGCCCTTAATTGCCAATGCGGCGACGTTTCAGGCGTACACGGAGCGTGACGCGCTGCCATTTATGGCGCAGGAACTTGCGACGGGAAACACAACCGCAATTGGCAGCATCGGTATACGGTCGTTTGCGGTCAGCCATGACGCGGCGGAACCGGTTGGATATGTGCTGGAAGCGGGAACCACGCGGATTGTATATTTTACGGACACGGGCTGTGTAACGCCGGTGATACGGGAAGCGCTGCACGGGGTGCATTTAGCGATTGTGGAGGCCAATCACGATCTCGAATGGCTGCGTCGTGGGCCGTATGCGCCGCACATGAAAGAGCGCGTAGCGTCGGATACGGGGCATCTGTCGAACAGCGATTGCGCGGATGTGCTGGCGGAACGATTGGACGAGGAAGGGACGTGCAGTATTTGGCTGGCGCATTTGTCGCGGGTCAATAATTCGACGGCATTGGCGCGTCGAACCGTGCAGCAGCGGATTATGCAGCACACGCGAACGCCGTTTTCCTTAGAGGTGGCGCTGCGGGATCAAGTGAGTTTGACGTGGACGCCGGGGAAGCAGGCCGTACAGTTGGCGTTGTTGTAGTTTGACCTCACCCCAACCCCTCTCCTTGCCGCGCAACGCGCTAGGAGAGGGGCTTTTTTGTGTTTTACAGGGGTAGTGAAGTGTGGGGAGTATTGGATACGGTTTGAGAGGATAGGGTGTTCTCGTGTAAGTTGTGGCTGTGAAGATCAGGGGAGTACGGCGATGGCTTCTATTTCTACGTCTACGTCTAAGGGGAGTCGGGCTACTTGGACGCAGCTTCGGGCGGGCTTGATGTCGCCGAAGTATTGGGAGTAGACGGCGTTGAGGCGGGCGAAGTTGTTCATGTCCGCGAGGAAAACGACGACTTTGACGCAATGTTCCAGATCGGTTCCGGCGGCTTTGAGGATGCGTTCGACGTTGGCGATACAGAGACGGACTTCGCCTTCAAAATCGTCGCGCAATACTTCTTTGGTTTCGGTGTTCATGGGAACCTGCCCGGAAACGAAGACGAGATTGCCGGTGATGATGCCGAGAGAGTAGGGAGCGCCGGTGGCGGGAGCGCCCGTGTTGACGGCTTGCTTGTTCATGTGAACCTCCATAGAGAAAATAGATCAAACGCGCTATGTTTCGCCAATAGAGGGGTGAATTCCTGCTGATAAAGGAAAATTGACGCGCAATATTGAACTTGCTTTAAGAGCAATACTGTTCAAGTAGTGTCGTTTCGTGAAGGTGAAAGGGATTCTATGTAAGGCGGCAGATGCCGTAGAATGTGGGGAGTCCGTGCAATGCCGCGCAAAAAGATTAAGCGGAAAGAAGTCCGTGTAATAACATTTTAATTTTTTGCGCGGCTGTGATAACGAAGTCCGCCTGCGCGAACTATACCGGCCTTGTGTCGAAGTTTCTAAGGCGCTTGCGAGAGGCTCCGTTGTGGTGAATGACGAACAAAATGGTGATACGCCGCTGTGGAAATCCACTTTGGGCGTGAAGGAGGAAACCGAGGCGCAAAGGCGTTTTGAAGCCCTGTGGTCAAAGGAATTGCTTCCTAAAGTCCGGGCGTTTTTGCGGGGCAGGGGAGTGAAGGACGACGATCTGGAGGACTTGCTGCTGGATACGAGTTTGAGGATGTGGCAGGCGCTTTGCAAACCGCGTTCGCCGGAGTTTGCAATCGGCAACATGCAGGCTTATGCGAAAAAAGTGGCCTTTAGCGTACTGACAGAGTATCTGAACAGAAGTCTCAAACGGCAGCCGAACAAAAAGAAGCTGCTTCATGCGGTGTGGGATACGCTGAGTGCCGGAGAAGTATTCGCGTGTTGGGAACAGCGGGGCGAAAAGTGGTGCGGGCTTGCATCATGGGAACGCCCCCGGACACGTTGATACAGGCCGGTTCGGCGGTAGCCTTAGCGCTGCGGGCATTGCAGGCGGCGGACGAACCGAAGGAAGTATTGGAGCAGGCGCTGCATGAGGTCGTCTCTCTTCTGGATGCGTTGCCGCAGAGTGCAAAGGCGGAATGGAGCCGGGCGATGCACTTCCTCTACCTGCTCATTCTCAACAAGCGCGATGCCGACGAGCAGGAAGAATTGAAAGACGTGATGGATGAGGCAGTCTTGCAGAAGCGAGACGAGTTCAAGGAGGTCGAAATGACAGGAGCACAGGCGCTGATCAATCAGGGCAAACGGGAAGGACGCAAGGAAGGAAGACAGGAGGGAAGACAGGAAGGAAAACTGGAAACGCTTTTGGAACTGCTGGAAGCCAAGTTCGGCCCGCTCTCGGAGGCAACGGTGGCAAGCGTGAATGCGCTGCCCGCGAACCGCCTTTCTGCTATGACGCGGCGCATCTTGACCGCCGCTTCTCTGGCCGAACTGGAACTTTAAGACCAACACCGTTCAAACAAGAAAGTTTGATATAGGCCGAGCAACACTTCGTATGGCCTTGTGTTTTATAGTCAATCTCATAACATGGATAAACAAGAAGCATCTGGCGCAGATGAAAATGGCGCGTTTGTTCGTTTTGCTCAAGTTGCGGAGAAGGTAGGCGCGACGACGAAGCGGCTGGAAAAAGCGGCGCTGATTGGCGATTATTTTACGTCGTTAGTGGACGCGGATTTGGCGCTGGCGGCGCGTTACTTTGCGGGGTATGCGTTTTCCCTGCGGGATCAGCGCAATATCAATATCGGCACGGCGGCGCTACTGGCGGCGATACAAGCGGTCAGTCAAGTTGCCGGATGAGGAATTGCGGCAACGGTTGGTTGTTTTGGGCGATCCGGGCGATATGGCGAGGGAGGTTTTCGCAAAGGGCGCAAACGCGGACATAGCGCCAACCCTGATGCTGTCGGATGCGGCAAACGCGCTGGAAACACTGGCGGCGACAAGTGGCTCCAAACAGAAAACGCAGCAAGTCACGCAACTGCTGCATCGGGCGACGCCGCTCGAAGCAAAGTATCTGGTAAAAATGCTGTCGGGAGATTTGCGGATTGGCTTGAAGGAGGGCGCGGTTGAGGACGCTATTGCCCGGCTGGCGCATACGGAAGTGGGGCGTATTCAGTGGGTGAATATGCTGACAGGAGACATTGGCGAAACCGCGCTGCTGGCGCGTCGCAATGAACTGGACACGGCAAAACTGCATTTGTTTCATCCCATCAAGTTCATGCTGGCGACTCCCGCCGCCGATTTAGTGGACGTGCAAAAACAAATGCCGGAACGGTTTGTCGTGGAAGATAAATTCGACGGCATACGGGCGCAAGCGCATGTCGCCCCGGCAGTGGAAGGCGAGACAACACTGCACGGCGTGGTGCATAATGGTGTCCGCGTGGCCTTGTTTTCGCGCACACTGGATGAGATTACAGGCAGTTTTCCTGATTTAGTCGCGCCCCTTGCGGCACTGCTGAAAACGAAAGTGGCAATAGGAGCGGACGCGGATAACGATGAAAGTGAAAACGGGAGTGGCCTCCTGACCGGGAGTGAAGCCGCAAGTGATAGTGCGGGGCTGATACTGGATGGAGAAATTGTTCCGGTGCAAGGCGAAAAGATATTGCCGTTTCAGCAATTGCAGCAACGCTTGAACCGCAAAGTATTTCCGCCGGAACTGCTTGCCAACATTCCCGCCGCGTTTGTGGCTTATGATGCGCTGTATGCGCAGGGACAGATTTTGCTGGAAGAACCATTTGCAAAGCGTCGAGAACAGTTGGAGCGATTGGACGTGGACGGGCAGACGGTTCGCCGCGCCGCTTCCCGGACGTTTGCCGATGTGACGGAACTGGATGCCGAATTCGTGGAAGCGCGGGCGCGTGGCAACGAAGGCTTGATGGTGAAAGACCCGGCTTCGCCCTACAAACCGGGACGGCGCGGGCGCGACTGGCTGAAAATCAAGAAGGCGCTGGCAACGCTGGATGTGGTGGTGACTTCAGTAGAAGTCGGGTCAGGACGGCGCAGCAAGTTTCTGTCGGATTATACATTTGCCGTTCGCGCCAGTGAAACGGATGACACGCTGCTTAACGTCGGCAAAGCGTACAGCGGCCTGACGGATGAGGAAGTGACGGCCTTGAGCGAGTGGTTCCGGGCGCATACGCTTCAGGAGTTCGCTCATGGCAAGGTGCGCGTGGTGGAGCCTCATATCGTGATGGAGATTACGTTTGACCGCGTACAGCCTTCCAAACGGCACAAAAGCGGGTACGCCCTGCGGTTTCCGCGTATCCTGCGCATCCGGCATGACAAGCCCGTTGCGGAAATTGACACGCTGGCAGCGGTTCGCGCTCTTGCCGAAGAAGCCGGGGCAGAAGAACCGGACAATGAAGCCGGTGCGGAGGCGGAAAGCGCATGACATCCCTAAAGGAAACCACCCCTGACCCAACGCCAAGTTTGGACAGCGCACAAACTGCCTTTAATGCGTTTTTAGAGCGGGCGACTCCAGTAACGCGCATTGTCGGGCTGCACGACTTAGATGCGGATGGCGTAACGGCAGGTGTCGTGTGGCAGCGCGGTCTGGAGCGACTTGGTTATGCGCCGTCGCGTTTAATTCCCAACCGCGAACGCAACGCTTGGACGCCAGCAACCCGCGAACGGCTGACCGCAATGAACCCGGAAATGCTGTTTGTTATGGATTTGGGCAGTCAGAACACCCCCATTTTGCCGGACGTGCCGACGTGCTTTATTGACCACCATCACCCGGAAGGCTGCCCGCCCGGCGATACCCTCATCAGCGCATATACATGGAACCCCATTCCCAATACCTCCCTGCTCGTGTACGATTTGCTTCTGCCCCGTGTGGATGTTTCCGATCTGGATTGGATAGCCGCTATTGGAGCCTTGAGCGATCTGGGAGACAAAGCGCCGTTTGAACTGGTGGATCAGGCGAAGAAAAAATATACGGCCAAGTATCTGCGGGAAGCAACATCACTGGTAAATGCTTCCCGCCGCGCCAGTGATTACAACCCGGAAGCGGCAGCCCGCGCCCTACTCAGCCATGACAGCCCACGCGCTTTAGTGGAATCAGCTTCTGCCGACGTGGAGTTTCTGCGTACCGCCCGCGAGGAAGTAAAAGGCGCATTGGAAGAAGCCCGCAAAGCCGCGCCGACATTTGCCGGACAGGTAGCGCTTGTCCGGCTGAACACGCCCTGTCAGGTACACCCCCTCATCGCGCAAAGCTGGCGGACGCGCCTGCCCAAATACATCGTCATTGTCGCCAATGAAGGCTACATGCCCGGACGAATAAACTTTTCTGCCCGATCAATGGCGGATAAAAACGTGCTGGAATTCCTGCGTGGCTTCGATTTGGGCGAAGGCGAAGGCCATTTCGGGCACGGGCACGATCAGGCGTCCGGCGGCAGCCTGCCCGTTGACCGCTGGAACCTGCTGCTGGAAAAAATGGGCTTCCCGCCGAATGTGAGAGCCGGAAATTAACCACCCGCTGCGCTAGAGACACAGAGACACAGAGAAAAAGCCGATACGAGAAGGAGAACGAGAGGAGGAGAACCGCTTTTTCTGAGGTTCCTATCTCTTCTCTTCTCCTTTTCTTCTCTTCTTCTTTTCTCTGTGAAACCTCTGTGCCTCTGTGTCTCTAGCGCAGCGGGTGGTTTATTCTCCTTATCCCCACCAGAAGGACGTGGCAAGAATGCCGTACAGCCCGATCAACGCCAGCCCTTCCAGCCAGTTGGATTCGCCGTCGTAGACGATGATGGTGTTAATGACGGTGGTAAGGCCGAGCGCGACGACGAGCAGGGGCGGCAAGTTCAGCGTCAGGGGATGGGCGGGGCTGACGACGAGACTGAGCAGGACGAGAGCGGGGCCAAGCGCAAGGGCTACTTGCAGGGAACTGTTGAGGATCACGCTGACGGCGAAATCGGATTGGTTTTTATAGGCAAGCTGGATACCGACGACGTTTTCCACCGCATTACCCGCAATAGCAACCAGCACCAAGCCCGTAAAGGCTTCCGACAGATGCAGGATTTTAATGGCCGGCTGCATGGCGTCCACGAACCAATCGGAAACAAACGCGGAGCCAACGCCGGCAAGCGTGAGCAGGGTAACGGCAAGCCACATCGGCCAGGCGTGATGTGGAGGCGCAGGAGCGTTATCGGGAGCAGAAGTATTATCCGTTGCCGGAGCGTTACTGACAGCAGGAATGTTGTCGTTGGCAGGAGGAATGACATTCGCAGGGGCTTGGTTGGCGGAATAGGGTTCGGAGGTCGGGTTTTTCAGAAAAAACGGGATACTGGCAACAAAGATTAACAGGAGGACGACGGAACTTGCCACGCTGAGGGAATTGATGTGGGCACTGACGGGCGCGTGTAGATTTTCGGCCAGCGTAGGGATCACGAGTGCGGCAACGGCAAGCGCCATAAGCGTGACGAGCAGGCGCGGCTGCTCCTTGTGAAACTTCTGCGTCCCGTTTTTGATGCCGCCGACAAAGAATGCCAACCCAAGTACGAGCAGGGAATTGCCCAGAATGGAGCCGACAAGCGCGGCCTGTACCACGGTGACAAGGCCGGCGCGAAGGCTGAAAATGCCGATGAACAGTTCGGGCAGGTTGCCCAGGGCGGACTGCAAGACGCCGGTTGCGCCAGGCCCGAGTTTGCCGCCAAGCTGTTCCGTAGCCTGCCCCACCATAGCCGCCAGCATTGCCAGCGCGACGCCGCACACCACAAACAACAGCACGGGGTTGATGTGCAGGCGCGTGAGTACGGCGGCGAGTATGGAAGCGACGAGGGCAATCAGAACGATACGGCGCTCACCCGGTTTTAAGGTTGACATTCGGCCTCACAAGAAGCGACGTTGAGATATATTTCAGTATGGAGCGCAGAGGAAACCACAGATTAACGGCCTCATCCCATGCGCGGCAAACGCTCGTAGTGTAAATCCTGGCATTTCCACAACCGGCGCGAACGTGGAAGTGTCTACGTCGTTCTGCTGCAAAATACTCGTAAGTTCATCCATGATTTGACCAATATTTCGATTCGAGTCAATATATATTCAATTTTTGCCCACGCGATTGAAACAGAGATTCAAGCCGCTGTTTTTCCTTGTGGCTAATGGCTGTGTTGTTAAGATTGATTTCTTGTAATTTATTTAAGTTTTCAAGCGGTGACAAGTCCATAATCCGTGTATTATCAAGATACAAATTTTCAAGGTTCTTCAAACCTTTAAGCGGTGTCAGATCTATGATCCGGGTATTGTCAAGAAACAACGCTTGCAAGTTGTTCAGGTTAGCCAGAGGGGTGAAGTCGGTGATCTGTGTATTGGTAAGAGATAGCCTCTGTAAGCCAGGCATGTTGCAAGGAGTTTGCAGTTCGTGATCTGAGTATTATCAAGAAACAGAGATTGCAACTTATTCAGCCCTTCAAGGGTAGTTAAATCTGTGAGTTGAGTATCATCAAGATACAACTCATGCAAATTGTTCAGATTAGCAAGAGGGGTAAAGTTCGTAATGTGTGTTTTGGTAAGAGACAGCCTCTGTAAGCCACTCAAACCAGAGATGGGTGTCAAGTCCATGATTTGAGTATCATCAAGATATAGTGATTGCAAGCTGCTTAGACTGGCAAGAAGTGTGAAGTCCGTAATCCGAGTTTGATCAAGGTATAGCGAATATAAACCACTCAGACTTGCAGCGGTGCAAGATTATGAACATAGGGGCGGTACTCTTTCGCACTATCGAAATGTCCTTGAAGTTGTTGAAGTACGAGTGGAATGGTAAGAACATTGACGGTTTGCGCCATAACAGCGGCGGGTAGCACGTTTGCCAATTCATCAAGGACAGCAGGAGGAGTATCACGACGCAGAAACTTCCGTAACGCGGCGATTGCCTGTTCACTGTTCATTTTTGCAAGGCCCCGTGCACAAGCTATCTCTACCTCCACCGACATGTCGCTGCGCCAAGCCAGATGTTCTACGGCAATCTCGCCGCATTCCGCCAGCGCTTTCGCTCTGTCCACTGTGTTGACCGGCAGCATCTGTGCTCGTATTGCATCCAGTTTTTGCATAACTTCCGAACGCCAACGGATAACGTACACGCGACGCTGTTTTCAGCGCCATCACGTCTCGCCGAGCGCTGTCTTTGCTGTTCCGTCCCGGCAGGTCCAGAATGGCCTGTACGAGTTTCGATCCGAACTCCTCGTCAATGGCGAACGGCGGCGGCGAACAGCAGGACGGGTTCCCATCGCGCCAAATTCTCCGATTCGACCTTTTGTGCTAGAAAAGCGTACTCGTTGCGCCGCACAAACATCAGCGACGCCAGGTAATCGCGCAGGGCGTTGTGAACAAATTCCACGTCGTCGTTGCGGCACATCCGCAGCAGCCCGCTACGCTCCAGCAGCCCTTGCAGCACTTCCTCAGCCCTGTTTCTATCCTGCGCGCCGCCCGGATTTAGCGCGTCCGCGATCTGCACGACTGCGCTTTGCCGGGGAATAACGGTAATTTCCTTTTGCACCACATCGTAGGCCAGATTACGCGCCAGCAACAGGCGCATATCTTCATTGAGCGCCGAATACGCGGGGAGCGAGTCCAGCGCCTTCACTTCAGTTAGCCTGTCTCGATCCCACAACAGCATTTTGCAGGCGCTTTCGCACAGGTCGCGCAGGTTTTCCGGCAGGTTGGTTCGGTACACGCGGTTCAGGGCGCACAAGAGGGCGCACAGCAGGGGATTGGAAGCCAGATGCGCTGCCGAATGGTTGATTTCCAGTTCCCGCAGCAGTTGTTTGCGCTTTTGTGCCAGTTTGTGCAGTTTTTCCCGTGAACCGCCAAGCTGCCGCGCAACCGCGCGATGCCATCGGCGCACGAACTGCCGTTTGCCCTCCGGCGTCAGGTTACGGACGTTGTATTCGGCAAATCCTGCCTGTTCCAGCGCTTCCGGCTTCAGCGCTTCCGGGCGGCTTGTCGCCACGAACACATTGCCCCCGCCATAATCGTCAATCAAGCCCTGTATCCACGTCAGCGCCTTGCGCCGTTGCGCCCCCGACAGCTCATCCAGTCCATCCAGCAGCAGCAGTCCGCGTCCGGCTTGCAGAACGCTTTCCGCCCATCCGTCCGGGGCCTTCAGCCGGGTGGCTCCATGCCGGTGCAGTTCGTCCAGTGTGGGAAACGCGCCCGTTGGAAAGTCCCGCAGCCGCACAAAAAAAGGAACTTTATCGCGCCATGCCAGCGCGTCCGACCGTCGCGGCTGCATCTTCTCATGCCGTTCGCCCGTCATCGAAGTATTCGGCGAGAATACAAGCCTATCCTGACCGTGCGCGCGTGTCGGTTCCCGCGCCGCCTCGATAGCCGCCCACCGCATCAGCGTAGTTTTGCCGCACCCTGCCGGTCCAACGAGCAGGGCGCGCGGCGTGTCGGCGGGCAGCCCATCCAGCAGGCTTTCGGCGGATACATCGCCGGACGCTTCCGCATCGAAGCGGCCCCGCGCCAGCGTCAGCGTGACGTATGCAACCGACAGCATTTGCTTGGTGGATTCTTGTTCAAGGTCCGGCCTTTCGATAAACAGTTCCACCCAATCCAATTCTTTCGCCACCGCCGCGCGATACTTCGGCTCAAAGGCCAGGAACTCCTCACCCTTCGCGCCCATTAACTGCCGAATCGCCTCTCCATGCCACTTGTGTTCCCCGCGCTGCTGATTGTAGGCGTCCATAAACCAGGTCATAAAACCCGGCATCTCGTGCAGCCTGTCCCACAGCGCCTCGACAATCTGCGTGAGCAGGGCATCGTGAAAATTGCGGTCATGGCCGGAAATAACGGCAAGTTCCGTCCGGTTTTCTCTACACCATGCCTGCACCACCGCCGGAGACTTCCGCCAGTTATCCATCAGGCTTTCAAACGAAAACCCACATTGCAGCGTGTTCGCAGCCACCGCCTCAACCGCATGGATATTGACTTTCCCGCCGGTTTGCTCCGCAAGCGAAGCAAGCTGCTTCAAAATGTCCTGCCGCGTGACTTCCAGAGGCCCCAGAATATCTTTCGCCCCGGCCTTTCGGTTCCTGTAAGCGCTTGTGAGGTCTACACCCCCGTCAAAAACGCCCTTCACGTCACCAATCGCGAGGGAAACAAGCATTTTAAGCACCGTGCCGCCAACTGCGGACAAAGCATTTTCCGGTTTAGACATAATTGGCTACGCTCTTTCAACAGCAGACCGGTAGACAAACCACCGAAACTTTGCACAATCCCATGTTTACAGGACAATCGGCCGCAGGCCTAACAACCGGTATTTTATATACCGGGTTCTGTGAGCAGACTTACAAACAGAAAAAAGAGCCAAACAGCGCAGAAAAAATGAACCTTTTACCCCTGCTCACCTGTCTAATTAGTACAAACGTCTACTGTTCAGGTGTTATACCCACAGGAAGGTTGAACGTTCGCAGTTCCTATCAACTATCAACTACCAACTATCAACTAAGAAGGGAGGTGCCAGTCCTATGTTTCACCCCTCCCGCTCGCCCTGACGCTGCTGAGGTCACGATGCCTCTCTCCTACAACCAGACACAACGAGACATCGGGCTGGAAGCGCTGTATTGCCAAGATTTCGACGATGACTCTACATACTCTTTTTTCTGCCTACCGCTGCTTAATGATCGTGATCGGCGCTCATATCAGGCTGTTTGGCTTCCATGCCGCCCTTGCCGCCCATCATCATGGTGGGCATGTTGCCGTCATTGGAAGCGGAGCGTTCAGGATTGTTGGCGGCGCAGGATGTGCCGAATTGGGGCAGGGCGTAAGGGAGGGTGGTGCTGCCACGCGCCAGAATGTGCTTGTGGTTGCCGCCATCCCAGGGCGTGAAGCTGCGGGCGTTGCAATAGTGGCTGACGAACGAGCGGCGCATCCGATGTTCGCTTTTGTTGGAAAGCGAGCGGTGCAGGACATGTCCGCCGAAAAACGCCACATCGCCGGGTTCCATCACGCACGGCGTTTCGCTGCCCCTGTACTTGGCGGCAATCGGACGCAGGCTGTTGGTCACATCGTCGTCGTCATTGGAGTGCGCCCCGACGCGGTCCATCGTGGGAATGTTGTCAAGTTCGCGCTGTCCATACCCGTAGCCGGATGTGGGCGGATAAATGGGTTCGTTCTGGCTCCCGCGTGTCATCCACATACAGCCGTTTTCCTCGTCTGCGCGGTCCAAGGCAAGCCACGCGCCGCACAGCGAATCGGGAAAGGTTGGGATATAATAACTGTCCTGATGATACCCCTGTCCTTCCGCGCCGGGCGCTTTCAGGAACAGCATGGTTTGCATGGCAAGCACATCGGGGCCGATCAGGGCTTCCAGCACATCCAGAACGCGCGGATGCAGCATGAACCGCTCATGGATTTCCAGTTGCCGATGCAGCATGTGGATGCGCAACAATCGTTTTTCCATATCGCGCAGGCTGGCATCAGGCGGGGGTGGGGGAACGCCGGGAACTTCAATGCGCCCGTACATCAGTTCTTCGGTATGCGCTTTGAGTTCTTCCACTTCTGCGCGTGAAACTAAATCGCGGACGATCAGAAACCCGTCACGCCGAAACGCAACGTACTGGTCTACGCTGACGCGGTACGGTGACTCGTATGGCTTGGAGGATGTGATTGGTTTAATTAGAGTGTCCATTGAACGTTCCTGTCGGAGATGATCTTACGGGCGCATTTCAGAATTATGGCGCACTTGCCAAGTATTGAAAATACCCGGCAGGAAAGTGCAAGCGTCCTACGGACGCGGGAATATGTTAGTAGAGAATCGCGTCTGCAAGACGCTTGTTTTGTCCTGCCGGGTATTTTCAATACCCGGCGCTCCTGCGAGGATTTTCAATCCCCGGAACGAAGGTACAAATCAGCGAAAACGGGGCAGTGGTCCGAGCCGGCAGAAGTGCCGACCCAACAATTCAAAACCTGCCACTGCGGGCTGGTAAAAATATGGTCAATGCGAACGTAGGAGCGGCCTACTTTGGTGGTTTCGCCATAGGTGTAGCCGTATCCTGCTCCTGCGGCGGAAAAAGCGTCCGACAAGCCCAACGCGAACATATTTTTGCAGACGACGGACTGCACAGGGGCGTTGAAGTCACCCGTTACGATCATTGGCAGGCGTTCAGTGCGCAGATGTTCGGCAAGCCGCTCTGATTGCCGCAGCCGAATATCCAGGTTTTCGATGAGCAAGTCCATGCCGGCGCGCGGGTGCTTCATGGCGTTAAGGCCATAGCGGGGCGATTCAAGGTGGCAGGAGTAAACGACAATCTCTTGTCCGTTCGCGTGAAGCAGGCAACGTTCCACGCGATGATTGTGTTCCGGGTGCGAAATCCAGCGTATGTCCATATCGGTAAGCGGCAGGCGGCTGGCAATGATGTACTGGTCTACGGCCTGAACATTCCAGCCTGTAAGGAACTGCCGCATTTCTCCATTTAAGCCCGCCCCCGAATCCTGCATCAGCATCAGGTCGGGCTTGTAGTTGTTAATGTCGTTTTCAATGGCCTTCACGTCCCTGTTCGCCCACTTGATGTTGTAGGTCATCACGCGCAGGCGCAAGCCTTTGTCAGCGGACGGCTGCGCATGGGAAAACCGGAGATTGCCGCCCATAATCGGGCCGAACACGAGCAGGCTCAGAACGACAAGCACCCATGTTCGTTTAGCGGGAGCGTATCAGCACCCAGGGATACAATATCAAAAGGGGCAGCGCCCAAACCCACTGCGGCAGATATAAATTCAGTCCTGTGAACCACCAGTTTTCCGGCCCAAAGTGATTGGAGGTCAGGAGGATGAGTATGATTACGGAGTAAACCGCCATTACCGCCGTGAGGAGGAGTGGGCGGGGCTTAGGTGTCGGCGGTGCAGGGTTGGCCGCAAGGGGCGTTTCATCTTCCGGGCTGATTGAGGGCATAACATATTCTTTCAGGGTTCGGGATGCGAACAAATCAGGATGTGATAAAAATGTGGCAGGAGCAACGAAGCCACATAGCGAATAAACGCTGCATAGGCTGGCATTGCGTATTCCGTTCTTGTATACGGATTTCAGGAGGTTTGTATTTCATTGGCGGCTGATGTTGAAACGAAATGTCGGGTTGTCGGGTTGATACCGGCGCGGCTGGCGTCCACGCGCTTGCCGGATAAGCCATTGGTGGACATTGGCGGTTGGCCGATGATCCGCCACGTATGGAGTCGGGCGCGGCAGGCGCAAGGATTGGACGAGGTTGCCATTGCCACGCCGGACGAAGCCATTGCCGAAGCCGCGCAGAAGTTTGGGGCGCGCGTTGTGATGACCTCGGCAAGCCATCCTTCTGGAACCGATAGGCTTGCGGAAGCGGCGCGTTTGCTTGAACTGGATTCAAACGCCATTGTGGTCAACATTCAGGGCGATGAGCCGCTGCTGGAACCATCGGGAATTGAAGCCGTGCTGCGCCCCCTGCTGGAAGATTCAGCCTTGACGATGAGCAGCCTGATGTGTCCGTGTCCCGAACGGGAGTTGGACAATCCGGCGTGCGTGAAAGTGGTTTGCGCCTTAAATGGGGATGCGCTGTATTTTTCGCGGGCGCGGCTGCCGTTTGCCCGCAATGTGAACCAACAGCCGCCTGCGTCCGTGATGCAGCATATCGGACTGTACGCGTACCGGAACCACTTTTTACAAACGTTTCTAGCCCTGCCGCCGTCGCCTTTGGAAAAAACAGAATCGCTGGAGCAACTGCGGGTTTTGGAACATGGCTGCAGTATTCGTATGGTCAGGATCGAGCAAGCGCCGCTCGGCGTGGACACGCCGGAAGATTTAGTGCGGGCGCGGGAATTACTGGCAGGATTTTCGCCTGCCAATGTGTAACATGGCACACAACCTCTGAGCCTCTTAAACAGGGTTAGCAAACATCAAGGGAGATTAGACGAACACATGACGACAACAAACGGCAATGGCGAGCAGAAGGTTCGCATCGGCATCATCGGCACGGGCGGGATCGCGCAGGGGCATGTGAAGCGGCTCTCGGCGCTTCCCAATGTGGAGATTACCGCGCTTTGCGACATCGTGCCCTCGCAAATGGAAAAAACCGTCGAGCGCAATCCGCAGGTGAAGGATGCCAAACAGTTCACAAATTACGAGGAACTGATTACTTCAGGGCTGGTGGACGCGGTGAACATTGACACACCGCACACCATCCACTTCGAGCAGATCATGAACAGTTTGGACAAAGGGCTGCACGTCCTGACCGAAAAGCCGATGGTCTGCACGGTCAAGGATGCCCATGAGGTGCTGACAAAAATTGATTCCAGCGGCAAGGTGTTCGTGCTGAACTATCAGCGCCACTATCAGCCGGAGTTTTTGTACATCAAGAAGGTGATCGAATCCGGGGAGTACGGGCCGGTGCAGTTCGTGCAGGGCTTGCAGGGGCAGGAGTGGAAAAAGGCGGTTGCGGGAACATGGCGGCAGGACCCGGCTCTGGGTGGCGGGGGACAACTCAACGACTCCGGTTCGCACATGCTGGCCGTTCTGCTGTACGTGACCGGCCTGAGCGTGGAAGCCGTTGCGGGCTTTATTGATAACCTGGGCGTTCCCGTAGACATCAATTCCGCGTTCTCGTTTCGGTTCATCGGGGGGGCGCAGGGCAATGTGTCCATTGTCGGCAATGCGCCTTCCTTTTACGAGGACATTACCATCTGGTGCGACGAAGGCGCTTTCTACATGCGGCAGGGTAAATTGGAAGTGCAGGACGGCAAGGGCAAGCGAACCGTTCCCACAGCCGAAGAGATGCCCAAAGGCAGCAACCCGGACGAAAACTTCGTCAACGCTATTTTGGGCAAGGAACCTGTCAACTGCGACGCGAAAATGGGCCTGCGCGTGATTGAACTGACGGAAGCCGCCTGGAAAGCCGCCGCCGATCAGAGCATCGCAACCGTAAAGCGGGCGTAGTGTCCTCACCGGGTGTCCACTTGTGGACATACCCCTCTCCTGCCTGCTCGTTCCTCGTCAGGAGAGGGGTTATTCGTGTTGATAATCTTCCGGTTATATTGAGAAGAGTGAACAAATGACGTAATTTTGTTGTCACAATGTTGGCGGACATTCGTTTGTGAAAATAGGTGAATAAGCAAGTCTGAATCGTCTGGCAGCGCCCCGAATTTGCCACGAGCTTGCGAAGGGTAAAACCAATGAATCCAATTAAAAAATCGGTTTTGAGCTGGCCGTTGATTTTGAGCCTTATCGCGGGCGGAAGCGCGATGACTA
The DNA here is from genome assembly GCA_963835065.1 of uncultured Chthonomonadaceae bacterium. Classification (GTDB taxonomy): domain Bacteria; phylum Armatimonadota; class Chthonomonadetes; order Chthonomonadales; family Chthonomonadaceae; genus CAWFQB01. The sequence continues at coordinate 241,314 of CAWIEK010000049.1, forward strand.
TGGGCATGGCACACGCGCAGGATCAGAACGAACCCGTGCCCTTTGATGCCCGCAACGACAACAACCAACAGCAGGGGGATGTCGGGCAGGCGGGCGATACGCAGCAGAATTCCAATCAGGGAGTGGTGCGCCTGGCGCGTTTCTCCTATGTGAAGGGAAACGTGACGTGGCGCCCGGATCCGGGCGTGGATTGGTCGGCGGCCACAACGAACCTGCCTTTGCGCCAGGATGCGCAGATATGGGTTACGGATGGCGGACGCGCGGAACTGCAATTCGATGATGGTAGCGTGTTGCGGCTTGGCAACGGAGCGCTGCTGACGCTGAAAACTTTGTACAGCGATGAAGATGGCGAGTTCACGCAGATTACGCTCAATGAAGGGCTGGTAACGTTGCGCGCCCGGCATGAGCGGGGCGTGTACCGCATTGATACGCCGCTGGCTTCCATAACCGCCAAAGGGCCGGCCAAAGTGCGCTTCGGCATTGCCGACGGGCTGGAACTTGCCGTGCGGCAGGGGCAGGCCAATGTGGAAGGCAGCGCGGGGAAAGTAACGCTTGAGTCGGGAGATTATCTTGATTTGCGCGATGCGCAGTCACCTTTAGACTTGCGCCGCCTGCCCCGCGAGGACAACTGGGATCAGTGGAATCAGGAGCGGGACGCGGTTATGGATGGCAGCGTTTCGCGGCCTTCCCATCAGCATCTGCCCGCCAATATAGAGATTGTCGCTACCAATCTGGACGATTACGGCTCATGGCGCAATGACCCGGATTATGGCTATGTGTGGTGTCCGCGCGTCGCGTCTGCCGACTGGCGGCCCTACCACGACGGGCGCTGGACGTGGGTAAACCCATTCGGCTGGACGTGGGTTTCGGATGAGTCGTGGGGATGGGCGCCCTACCATTATGGAACGTGGGTGTCTCGCGGGTATGGGTGGGCATGGTGTCCCGGCCCGGTCAATCAGTATTGGAGTCCCGCTGTCGTGCATTTCTCCGAGTACCAGGATCGGGTCGCGTGGGTCGCGCTGGCTCCGCGCGAAGTGCATTATCCCGCCGCGCTGTCCATCGGGTTTCGCAGCGGCAACTGGTCGGCGTTCTTCTCCATCGGGCAGGCGGCGGTGTACTATCCGACGTACAACAACTACTGCGAAGCGCGTCCGTTCCGCACGGGGTATGTCAACCACGTCACGTATGTCAACAACATTACGAATGTGACGAACGTGTATAACACCTCATCGCCGTCCTTCAACCGCTACTACAACTCGGCGGAATTTTACGGCGCGAACCACAACACCTATTTGCAGAACAATCGGTTTGTACCCTACAACGCCCGCGCCGGAGCCGGCGTGTCCGTAGTGGCGACGAGCGGGTTCGGACGTAGAACCGCGTATCAGGTGATTCCACGCGCGGAAAGCGCGTCGTTCTTTACCAACGGGCGAACCGTTACGGCTCCGACAGGACGCGCGATGCCGGTAGCAGGTCCTATCGCCGCGCGTCCGACGCGGGAATCGCTGACGCCCACCCATGCGTTTATCGTCACTGCGCAGCCGCCGTCACGAGCGGGGTCGCGGGCGATATTCCAGGCTCCGTTGCCTGCCACGATTGCGCGGCGCGCGGCTCCCATAACGCCTTCCGGCCAGATGATGCGCCAGAATCCGGTCAATCCAACGGCGCAAACGGGACGCTTACTGCCGCCATCTGTTTCTACCGGACGCGGCAATACGCAAAATGGAAGCGTCAGTAGCCAGAACAACGGCAGCCGCGTCAGCCCGCGCGAGTTGGGGAATGGGACGCGAACCAGTACGGGCAACGCGACAGGAAGCGCAAATACCGGCGTAACCAATCCACGAACGGGAACATTGCCCCGCGATCCCGGCAATACCAGTTCCTACACGCGCGGTCAACGTTCGAGCGGCGATTCCAGCGTTTCCAGCGCGGCGGAAGAAGCGCGACGGGCGCGGGGTTCGCTGGGGCTGCCGTCAACACGGACGGGCACAGGCAACGGCACTGCCAGCAGTGGCAATCGGGGTTCTGTCAGCGGCAACAGCGGCAATGGTAACACGGGCAGTTTCGGCAGCCCGCGCAGCAATGGTTCCGATGCGCAGAACAATCGTACCTACCGCGACGCGAATGGGAATACGCGGACGAACCGGCCTAATACCGATAGTTCGGGCACAACGTCTACGCCGCGCTCCGGTTCCGGGACATCAACATCCTCCGGGCGTCCTGTCCAATTCGGGAACGGAAGACACCCGATGGGCGGCGGAACGGGCTAGAGGGCGCGTCAATGGTTTCGGGACTTCTTCGCCCGCCACACGAACGGGTGGAGACACTTCACCGCGAACGTACACGCCGTCCACGCGGGGTGACAGCGATACCAATACGCGCAGCTATACGCCTCGGAGCGGAGGCGGCAGTACCTCCGGTGGCACTACGACAACGCCGCGCGGCAACAGCTGACGGAAACCCGCGCGCCTACAATCCTCCTGCGCGTACCTACACGCCGGACGCGCCAAGAAATACGCCCGACCCGGCGCGGCAATCAGGGGGAAACAGCGGTTCGCGCACTTACACGCCGCCCCCGCGTTCGGAAGGCTCCAGCCGTCCGGCGAATTCCGGGCGTGACCGTTCTAGCGAACGCAGTTCAGGCGAGCAACGAGAAGGCGTCCGGTAAGGACGAGAAGGGTTCCGGCGACAAGGACAAGGGCGGCAGAGGACGATAGGAATAGGAAGTTGATAGTTGATGGTTGATAGTACAAACTGTTTCAACTTAGAGCGTTCTTTGCAGGAATTGTAAACTCCCTGATGTGGTGAAACACATCAGGGAGTTTGTTTTTGTTACTGATGGATTACTCTGGCGGGAGGGGGATGTGGCAGAGGGAATATCGGTTGAGAGTGTGGCGTGTTTGGCGGACGGGTCGGGGCGCAGGTGATGCCAGAGCCAGAAGGCGAACAGGGCGAGGATGACAACGCCGATTACCCCGTCGGCTTTGTGGAAGTAGGGCTTGAGTTTGTCCAGGTTATCGCCTACCTGTATACCGAGCCAGGCGAGGAAGTAGCACCAGGGTACGGAGCCTAGAAACGAGAGGGTGACAAACGGCACAAACGGCATTTTCGCGATGCCGGCGGGCAGGGAAATGAAGGTACGGACGACGGGGAGCAGGCGCGCGATGAACACGGCTGCCGGACCGCGCTTTGCAAACCAAACTTCCGATTTTTCCACATCGTGACGGCGCAGCAGGATGTATTTGCCGTACTTGAACACGAACTCGCGCCCGCCTTTCGCGCCCACCCAATATGCAGCCGCGCTGCCCAACGCGCAGCCAAGCGCCCCGGCGAGAGCAACGAGGTGAAAATTCATCGGGTTGGGGTTGACGTGGCCTGCGATTGTGGCAAGTGTGAGCGCGCCGGCAAACGGCATGATGACTTCGCTCGGCAGGGGAATACACGCGCTTTCCAGCGCCATCAGCAGGATTACGCCCAGGTAGCCGCCACTGCTGATAACGGATTTGATCCAGTTGCCTAACGCTTCGAGAATATGTTCCAAAACAGTTGATCCTTTGATAGTCTGTAATCTTTGATTTCGTGGCGGGCGCAGCAAGCAACGCGCCTGCCTAACCTTTTGCAAACCCTTATATGTTTATGTGGCGATTTAGCGCTTTTCAATAAGAGATTGGCTCAGGGTTTCCCAATCCAGATCGGTGTCATGTGGTGTACGATTGGAACTGTCCGCAAACAAGGCGGTTGTATGCTGATCGCGGGCTTGCTCGTAGACGCGCAGGACGTTTTGCACCATGCGTTCGGGCGTGTAGGCGCGGGCGTTGGCGCGGGCGTTGGCGCACATTCTGGCATGCAGGGTCGGGTTGGTGAGCAGCAGCACAATGCGGGAAGTGAAAGCGGCAGTGTCGCCATCTGCAATGCGAAACCCGTCTATCCCCTCCTGTACGGTTTCGGGCGCTCCTCCGGCATCTACAACCACGCAGGGCGCGCCTGCGGCGCGGGCTTCCCCGATTACCAATCCCTGCGTTTCGGAGGCAGAGGGAAAGCAGAACACGTCGCAGGCCGCAAACAATTCATCTAACTCGTGGCGCGGTATCGGGCCAAGAAATAAAACGTCGTCGTCAAAGGCTTCAGAAGCGGTTTTCAATTCCTCCCAGAGCGCGCCACTGCCCGCAAGCGCCAATTTCGCATCCGGCACATGGGCGCGAACGCGGCCAAAAACTTCCAGCAGCCAGTCTAAATTTTTTTCGCGGGCGATGCGACCTGCGTACAGCAACAGGGGAGCGTCCATGCTCACGCCTATACGTTCACGGGCTTTCTGTCGCGCTTGTTCGGTCAGAGTTGCCGGGGGCGGAAGTGGGATGCCGGTTGGCACGACGTTTATAGATCGGGTTACGCCGTAATTGCGCAGGGTTTGCGCGGCTATTTCCGAGGGGCAGATAATTTCCGTGCAGCGATTGTAATACCAGGGGAGATAATGCTCCATCAGGGAAACGGTCATGCTGTCGGGAAGAATCGGGACATAGTGCGTGTATTGGGAGTACAGGGTATGGAACGTGGAAACCAATGGCACATCGCGCCTTATCGCCAGTTTCCCCCCGGTCAAGCCCATAACAAAGGGAGTATGGGTATGCACGACATCGAGTTTCAAACGGTCAAAATGGGTTTCTAAAGCAATGCGCGGCAGAAAGGGATACGCGAGGGGGTATTCCCGGTTGAAGGCGGAAACGAACGAAGGGAAGCGCAAAACATAGGCTTCCGAATCGGGCTGCTGCACATGGGCAGGCGCAAAGATGCAGACGTGATTGTTCAGCGCGCGCAGCCCGGAAATCAGGGTCAACACGGACGTGGAAACGCCATTCTGCACCGGATGAAACGACTCGGAAAACATGCCGATGCGGTAGCCGTTGTGCGGCGGTGTCCTGTGTGGAGGGGTATCAGCCATCGTTGTTCAGCCGTCTTTCCCGGTATCAAGGATATACTCTTCATCGGGCAGGCCTGCGATGCGCTCCGCCTGTCGGTCAGCGGCAAGCGCGGCCTGCTGCGTTTCCAGAAACGCGAGTATATCGGAAAGACGAAAACGGCGCTGACGGGTTTCCTTATCACCGGAAGAATTGCTGTCGCCCGTACTTCTGGCTCCCCGTTCCGGCTCCTTGCGGTAATAGGTAAGAATGCCTTTGTTGGTATAGCGGCGAACGGTTGTGGGGCAGACATTCAGCAATCGGGCGGCATCTTCCAGAGATAGAATCGGATCGAGCAAACGCTCTATCAATTCGTGCCGTTTCTCCTGAAAGGGGCGTTTGTAGGAGAATTGGGCCACTTCCTGCTCTTCTTCCAGTCGTTCCAGCGCAAGCAGGGTTTGGACATGGCGCGGAACCGTCGCCCACAGTTCGGAAGCGGACATACCGGAAGGAACATTATCAGGGCGGATATTACGGGCATGGCGGGCGCGCGAGCGCGGGGTACGGCGCATACTGCCGGTGTCTTGTAAAGTTTCGGTGTCTTCCGTCGGAAGTTCTTCAGGTTGGGTTACTTCTGTCGCTGCTTCTTCCGGTTGCGCCTGCGCATGTTGTGCTTGCGTGATGGGGTTCTCGGTTCTGGAGGCAGGGTTGGAAGACGAGGACGAAAGCGGTTCGGTAAACGTGACCGAAGAATTGGCTATTAAATCGGCGTCCATATTGGATGCTGTGTTGGCAGCCGGAAGTGAAGCGGCGTGAGTAGGGGGCAGGTAATGGGCAAAGGAGGGTATGTCCGCATCCAGATTCAAAATAGGCTGAAACGGATTGGATGAAGGGTTGGATTCAGGAGCAGGTTCAGAAACAAGGGGCGTGGAAGATTCCGTGGTTTGTCCGGTGACAGTATTTGCTTCCTGAGCAGTGCCAACAAGGGTGTTCTGGCTGCGGCGGCGAGTGCGATTGTTGACTTCTTGAACAGGTTCGGTATTTGTAGGCGGTAACGTTTGTTCCGGCAGGGGAGTGAGCAGTTCGATGCGCGGCGCGCGTGGGGAAGGAACAAGAGTTTCGGTTTGCACAGACGGCGCAACAACCATAGTCACAACATTTTGGATGGCGTTGGGCGTTGTTTCCGGCCTTGCTCCCGCAAGTGGGGTTTGCGCGTAGCGCGGCTCCGGCAGGCCAGGCGTGACGGCAGGAACGTCCTGCTTCTCAGAAGTTGGCTTTTCAGAAACCGGCGTAGCAGGTACAGGTTCTTCGCGCAGTTCCTGAACAGGAGCCGCAGAAGCAGTACCGGCAACTTCCAAAGGAACCGGCGCAGCAGTTTTTGAGGCGGGAACCGGTTGCGGTTCGTCATCCAGAAATTGAGACCCGATGTACTTCTGCCATTCGTCCAGCCGCACGATGATCAACCTTTCTTGTTGTATCTTTTAGATGATGAGCATGGCGTCGCCGAAACTGTAGAAGCGGTACTGCTCGTTGACGGCTTCGGCATACGCGGCAAGAATGTGTTCGCGGGTCGCCAGCGCGGAAATCAGCATCAGCAGCGTGGAGCGCGGCAGATGAAAATTGGTAATCAGGGCGTCTACGGCGCGGAACGTGTAACCCGGCGTGATAAACAGGCGCGTTTCTCCCGTGAAGGCGGCTATCCGCGTCGTTGTCACTTCTTGTGCCGCTGATTCGAGGGCGCGAACGCTGGTCGTACCAACGGCAATCACACGACCTTGTGTTTGATTGATGATTTGCGCCGCTTCCTCGGAAACGGACACCCATTCGCCGTGCATTTGGTGGTCGGCGGTATCGTCGGTTTTGACGGGGCGGAATGTGTCTACGCCGACATGGAGCGTGACGCGGGCAATTTGAACGTTCATCGCCTGCGCCTGCGTCAGCATAGTTTCGGTGAAATGCAAGCCGGCAGTAGGCGCGGCGGCGGAACCATTGTGCTGCGCATAAACGGTCTGGTAGCGCTCTTCGGCGGCAGTCGGCAGGGGCGTATGGATATAAGGCGGCAGGGGCGAAGAACCCCATAAGCCGACCCGATCCCTCGCCTGCGAGTCCGTGAATTCGAGCAGGCGACCCCCTTCATCCGTTTCGCCAACGATCTGCGCCGTTTCCTGTGGCGGTACGCCGTTGAGCGTGATTTCGTCGGGGCCGAGCAACGCCAGAGTGGTTCCTTCGCGGAGTGGGCGTCCCGGCTTGACAAGGGCTGCCCATTGCCGCGCTCCGACCGGGCGCAACAGCAGGATTTCGGCTTCCCTGCCGTTTGCGCGAATCCCGCGCAGGCGGCGGGCGATTACTCTGGTATCGTTGATAACCAGCGTATCGCCGGCGCGAAGGTAGGTCAGCAAGTCAGGAAATTGGCGGTGTTCGATTTGTCCATCAGCGCGGCGTAATACCAGCAGGCGCGATTCGCCGCGTGGCAGGGGCGTTTGCGCAATCAATTCGGGAGGCAGATGGTAGTCGAATAAGTCTGTCCGCATGGTTCAACAGCGCGTTTATAGATTGCTTTCGTTGGTGTGAATAATTGATAATGGCGGCAGGCACAACGTCTGTCGAACAAACTTCGAGTATTGTAGCGTTTACACGTACCGGCTGTCAACAGTTTTGTATAGGTTTGGGCGGAAAATACGGGCTAAACGAGAAAAACCGGTTCAACATAGCGTTGCCGCGTTCAACCGAATTTTATAATCCGGTTGAAAACAGTTTCAGAAGGAGCCAACCTGAAGCGCGGAAGGAATATCTTCCGGGGGTACGCCGAGTTCCAGGTAGGCTTGCCGCAATCGCTGCTTGACAAGGGGAAGATCATCGGCGGGAATGTTGAGCAGGCGCGCGTCCGCGTTGAGTTGGGAGGCTGCCGCAATCAGCATTTCCGGGTTGGGAGCGCCGTCGGGACTGCGGTACGCGAGTTTCCAGGTGGCGGAATCGTTGGGATCGGCGACATAAGCGTAGCATTGGGGAAGCGTGGGCGCGGCCTGCGATTCGGAACGCGCGGCGAGGGCTTCGGGATGAAGGACTTCCTGCAAAAGCACGTTGAGCAACGTCTGACGATCCACGCGGAAGTTGGCTGTGCGCAGCAGTTCGCGGCGCAACAGGTTCAGCATTTCTTCGGAAAGCAGCAGGGCGGCGATGCGTCCGGGATTAAGGGCGCGAACGTGCTGCCAGTAGTGGACAAGCGCGTTCTGTTCCATGCCCTCTTTGCTGAGAAGGGAAAACAGGGCGGCTTTTTCTTCCAATGAGGAAGCGTCGAGCAGGGAAACGCGAAAAATCAGTTCGGGGTGGCGGTCCTGCCCGACGCCTAATTGATAGCAGGCCCACACATCGGCGTTGGAAAGCAGCGCCCACTGGCAATACGCGGGCGTGTTGGTTCCGCTCAGGCGCAGCAGATGGGCGGCATGGGGAACCGCGCCGAGCGCTTTGACAAGCAGGAGCATGGTCAGCCTGCCGTTGAGCAGGATGGCGTGATCGGCGTTAGGGCCGCGCACGCTGGTCTCCGCCGTGACATCAAAAAAGGGGTCGTAGCCGAGCATATCGCCGAGCATGGCTTTTACAATGTCGGCGGTGTCGCGCTCGTTCATGCCGCGCTGCCGCGCCTGCTGGACGATGCGGCTGTATTTTTTGATGCCATCTTGTATGTGGCTGCGCGTTTGATCGCTGATGCGTAGCATGATGCCTCCTCAGGGTTCCTCGAATTCCCACAGGGAAACATAAATAGTGCCGTTTTCCACGTCAACCGCGTACACGGGCAGGCCATAGCCGCCAACCGTAAGACAATCTCCCGATTGGGGATCGAAGGCGTAGCCATGACGGCGGCAGATGATGCGCCCTCGTTCGATGGGCGCGTTTTGCAGGGAAGCGTTCTGGTGCGGGCACACGCTGCCGACGGCATGGTAGCGGCCCTGATGATAAAACAGGGCACATTCGCCGCCATCCGCGCCAAGTTTGACGACATAGCCGGTATCCGGCAAAATATCCGCTGTTTGAGCGACGGCATAACGCGCTTTACGCATGGAAGTATTAGAGGCCCTCAACCCCCAGCCCCTTCTCCCAAAGTTGGGAGAAGGGGAGCAAATCAGCCGCCTAATTGACTCATGTTGCGGCCAATGGGCATCATGCCGTCTTCCAGGCGGTGTTCTTTGGGCTTGTGGAATACGGTCAGGCGGAACAGGTCGGCAATGTCTTCGTCGGTGGCATTGCTGCGCAAAGGGGTACGCAAATCCACTTCGCCGTCCGCCATGAGACAGGGGCGTAGCTGGCCGTCGGCGGTCAGGCGCAGGCGGTTGCAATTCTGGCACAGGTCATTGGTGATCTGGCTGATGAAGCCTACCGTTCCGATTGCGCCGGGCAGCCGGTAGGAACGCGCGGGGCCGTTGGTCTGCACTTCGGCGGGCGACAGGGTTCCAAGTGACACACTCGATCTGCTCGCGCATTTCCTGCGTGGAAACAAACGACTTGCGCATCTGGCGGGCGTCCAATTGCCCGGTTTGGCTGTCCGCAGTGGGCAGTTTGAAACCGGAGCGGAAGGAAGCGAGATTGGGCTGGGCGTACAGGGTCATGTTGGTATCGCGGCGATAACCGGGCGCGGCGGCAAGCGCGGACAAGTCCGGCAGTCCGATTTCCGCCTGACTGTCATCGCCCTGACTCCAGTTGATGGGCATCAATTCGATAAAGCGGACGTCAAACGGCTGTTCCAGCGTCATGCGGGCGAAATCTACGACTTCATCCTCATTCCAGCCGCGCATCACGACGCAGTTGAGTTTGATGGGCGACAATCCTGCGGATTGCGCGGCTTCAATGCCTTGCAGCACATCCTCTAAATTGCCCCTGCGGGCTATCCGGGCAAAGCGTTCCGGCTTGAGCGTGTCAAGGCTGATGTTGACGCGGTTCAAGCCGCTGCGGGCGAACTCGTCCGCGTAACGGGCAAGCAAAAACCCGTTGGTGGTCAGGGAAAGGTCGCGCAAGCCGGGAAGGGAGCCGATTTTGTTGACAAGCAGATCAATGTCGCGGCGTACAAGCGGTTCGCCCCCGGTCAGTCGGATTTTGGTCATGCCCAAATCAACCGCGATACGCGCCAGCCGTTCGATTTCCTCATACGTGAGTATTTCGGCTTTCGGAGCGACGGGAGCGCCGGCTTCCGGCATACAATACACGCAGCGAAAATTGCAGCGGTCGGTGACGCTGATGCGCAGATAGTCAATGGTGCGGTTGTAGGAGTCGATGAGTGGCATAGTTATAGACTATTATACGCTATTGTTGGCGCGTTAGTCTTCAATGTTGTAAAAGACATAACCCAAAATTATAACGGCGGCAGGTCATCGGGATCAATGGGGTCTTTGCCGTTGGGAACGGGCTTTGTCGGCGGTTTAGGCGCAGTGGGTGTCGTGGGAACAACCTGAATGGGAACGCGCAGGAGGGTTGTGCCGACGATGGCGGTGATGGTTCCCGCGCCGGGTTTGCTGCCGATGAAAACGCCCTGCTGGGACATAAAGCCGAAGCCGTCGCCCGTACCCCAAAGAATGTTTTGCGGGGGAATGGGTTTGTTGTCGCCGTCGAGTACCTGAAAGCGGAAGGGTTGGTCCTGACGCACTTGAACGCCCATGATGTCGGAGGGCGCAATGTGCAGGTCTTGTGTCGTAAATGTGGCTGAGGAAGCGCCGGCAAGCGGAATTGTGGAAGCCGCCTGTGGATTGCCGTAAATGAGCAGGCCGTCGGCAACCGGGCGTTCGCGTCCATCCGATGGGCTGTTGACGACGCTGCCGCCTATGACCATTGTGGTGGAGCCGCCGCCGTCGAAGTTCATCGCATTAACTGCGCCTAATCGCTTCATAATCGCGGCCATTTCGGCAAGGGACGCGCCCTGACTCCATTTTGCGCGTCCGTCTACGGTGACGAGCAGAAGATTGCCTTGAGCGTCCACGCCCGCCGCCGTGCGCGGGTGGCGCTTATCAATGAAGTCGGCTTTGCCAAAACCTTCGGCTTCGCCATCTACGGCAATCTGGCCGTTGCGCACGAGAACCGGCCCGCCGCCAACCGCCTGCTCTATGTCCGTCCATACGGGCACGTATCTGCCTCCCCGCGAGAAATCGGCGCGAGAAGCGTATTTGCCACGCGAGGGTGGGGCGGTATTGGGCGTCACATCAAAGCGGAAGTGGAGAGTATCGCCCTGCCGACAATGCGCGGACAGCCACGCCGCGCCGTTTCCGACCATAACAATCTGAACATTATGCCCGACGGTTTGCGAAACGTTTTCACCGGAGCCGAGGGGAGCAACGCTTTCTACAACACCCTGCGCGGTTTGGCCGAGTTTGACAGGCAAATTAACGTCTCGAAGCGTTACCGCCACTCCGTTCTTTTCAATGGAAGGCATGGCGGTATATGTGGGCGTCAAGACAATCGCGTCGCCGTCATGCGGAACGCGGTTGATGCCGGTCAGACTGAGCGTGGCTCCATCCGGCGCGAGCAGCGTTCCGACAGAAAGCAGAACGTTTATTTGGATGCCCTGCCTGCCGATGCCCAGGGCGGCGCGATAGCCGAGTGGCTCACTGAGGAGTTCGCCGTCGCGTATGGCAAGGCCGAGTGGGTCGCCGGTGAAAGGAAAGAAGTCGGCGTTGACGGCGGCAATGGCATTGTGCCGAATGGCAAGGCTATGCATCTCTTCGCGGCCTTTTGTCGGGCCGGCAAGCGAGATTACATCCTGCGCCTGCCCGGTTTGCACATGGACGCCGGGCGTGTTCAGGTCAATGCGGAGGATGTTGATAAGCAGGGGCGCGGTTCCCCCGACAAGTTCCTGCGTGTATTGAATTCCGGGCGCAAGCAGTCGCGTACTGGATTGCGCGTGGGAAACGCGCGGTAACAACGGCAGCCCTGCCAGCAGGAGCAGAAAACGGGCAGATATGGTTAATTTGAAAAATTTATGAGAAGAAAAGGAAAAAATCACCGGCGGCTACCTTCTAAAACAAGGGGTGAGTGTGAATATAGAGTGTCGTATGACGCGCAGTAGAAGCAATGCGCGTCGCGTAAGTTCAAGAGCGGTACGGGATGAAGCGTTGCGTTTTCAGGCGCGTTTGGCGTACAATGGTTGTGTTTAATTGGCGGCTTGCATCTCGTCTGCACATTCAGCCGTTGCGCATGGTTTGCTTCAGCACAGGAAAGGCGCGGAACCGGATGGAAATGCCAAAACTGCAAATTAAAGCGCCTGCCGCAAGCGCTCGGTGCGCGCAGTGTGGCAGCGGCGAGGTGTCGAGCCTGCCGTTTTTCGCGCTTGGCTGCGGACAAGTGTACCGCGCGATTGCCGACGATGTGATCTGTCGGCGGTGCGGGCATACCGGGCAGCCGGTATACAAAGGCAGTGGAAACGCAAAACCGCCTGCGACGGGAACGCAGGCGGGGGCAAAGAGCGCGGAGCAAAAGCCGCCCAAATCGGAGTGACAGGATTCGAACCTGCGACCTGATCGTCCCAAACGACCCGCGCTACCAACTGCGCCACACTCCGGCACGTCCCTGCTTCCACGTTGAATGTGATAGGGACGCCATGTATTATATTCCAGGCAGGCGCGTAAGTCAAGGCTGACGCAGATAATCGCTTCTGCAACCGGCAATACTGGGTTGACAGCAATGATTGCAGTGGGTGAGGAGACACATAGTTGTGAGCAGAAAGCATTATTTTGTTCTGAAGCGTGTTGGGGCGAAGCCGTTCAAGATTGGCAGACGCTTGCTGCCTGCGCTTGTTGTGGGGCTTGTTGGAATTGCAGGATTGAGTCAGGCAGGGGCACAGGAGAAGAAAACGTCCGCCTGGCCGCCTCGCGTATTTCCGATTACCGCCTGGTGCAGCCCGCCGGATGCGTTTATCAACGTGGAGCAGTACCGCAAAATGGCGGATGTTGGCTTGACTATCGTGATGCCGCCGTTTCAGGGAACGGTGAGCGTGGAGCGCAATCGCAAAATTTTGGATACGGCCAAAGCGACGGGATTGAAAGCAATCATTCAAGACCCCCGGATGCCCGCGTCGCTATCAGGCAATCCCAGCGCAAAAGCGACCATAGATGCCATTGTGAATGATTACAAGCGATATCCGGCGCTGATGGGGTATTTTCTGGCGGATGAACCGGGCGCGGGAAGTTTTGCGGGGTTAGGCGAAGTAGTCGCGTACCTCAAGCAGATTGACCCGGAGCATGTGGCATATATCAACTTGTTTCCAAATTATGCGTCCAGCAATCAGCAGGCGGCAAACAGCCAATTGGGAACGGATACTTATGATCAGTATTTGGACAAGTTTCTCCAGATCGTGAAGCCCGAAATTCTGAGTTACGACCACTACCATTTTGTGAAAGGCGCGGACCGCCCCGGCTTTATAGCCAATCTTGCCAGCGCGCAGCGGGCAACGGCTACGGGGTCCGCCTTTGAGCGCCCTACGCCGTTTATGCAAATTGTTTTGAGCGTACAATTCGATCCTTATCGTTCGCTAACGGAAAATGAATTGCGCTATGAAGCGATGCAGACGCTGGTGTATGGCGGACAAGGGCTGGCTTATTACACGTACTGGCAGCCTGATTTTCCGAGTTACGCCAGCAAGGACACGATCATGCTGCGCGATGGAACTCCGGGCACATTATACGAGCCTGTCAAGAAGGTAAACCGCGAGGTTCAGGAACTGGCGAAGTACCTGTATGGCGCAAGCGTGGTAAAGACGTACCTGACGGGCGAGGGAGCGAATGAAGGCACTCCCCTCGGCAGCGAGGGACCGGTTCGCATCGAGGGCGCGGGCAATCTGAGCATCGGCTGGTTTCGGGGCGCAAAGGGATACTTGTACGCGCTGTTCACCAATCGAGATTATACAAAAGCGGTCACAGCCAAAGCAACCCTGCATGTGTCCGATCATCCGACGGAACAACTCAATACGGAAACGGGCAAATGGAAACTGCTGACGCAGCCGCGCACCCGTGACGGCGAATTGAGCCTTGACTTGACCTTGCCCCCAGCGGGCGCGGTGTTGATCAGGTGGAAGTAGGGTGTCGGGTGTCGGGTGTCGGGTGTTGGAATACGTACCTCCAATAGTGAAATTGTGCAAAATTGCTGTCAAGTGCGACACCCTATTTCCCAACCATACTGCGCAGGGCGAACATGAGATTGGCGGGGCGTTCGGCCATGCGGCGCATCATGTAGGGATACCAGTGGCTGCCGAAGGGCGTGTACACGCGGACGTTGTAGCCGTCGCGGCGCAGTTGTACCTGCGCATCGCGGCGGACGCCGTAGAGCATCTGGAACTCGTAGCGGGATGTGGGAATACCGGCAGTTTCCGCGTAGGCTTGCGTGGCCTCGATCATGCGCGGGTCGTGGGTGGCGATGCCGGGATAGTTGCCGTCCTTGAGCAGGCGCTGCATCAGGCGGATGTAGTTGTTGTCCACGTCCTCTTTGTTTTGGAAGGCGACGGTAGGCGGTTCCTGATACGCGCCCTTGCACAGGCGAACGCGAACGCCCGAAGCAATCAGTTTTTCTATGTCGTCAGCGCTGCGGTGCAGATAGGATTGGATGACGACGCCTACGTTTTTATGCGGTTCCGGGCCGTCCCATAGTTTATAGAACAGGTCGAGGGTGCGTTGCGTGTAGTCGGAGCCTTCCATGTCAATGCGAACAAATTGATCCGGCCCGGCGGCGTTGAGCAGGCGGGTCATGTTGCGGAGGCATAAATCGGGGTTGATGTCCAGTCCGACAGATGTAAGTTTGATGCTCACGTTGGCATCAAGTTGTTCCCGGCGGATGTGCTGGAACAGGCGCAGGTAGGTGTCCATTACGACGGCGACTTCCTGCTCGGTTGTGACGCTTTCGCCTAAGAAGTCAAGCGAAGCGGTTAAGCCCAAACGGTTGAGGATGCGTACCGGGTCGGTTGTCTGCTCGATGGTTTCACCGGCAATAAAGCGTTTTGCCATCCCGGCGGCCTGCGAATTGTGACGGGCAAAGGATTCGATAGATTTGTTGTTCGCCATTTGCAGCAGAACCGAACGGGCAAGCATAAGTATCCTCCAACAATGCGTTACTGAACGCGCCTGACAAGCAGGCTGTTTGCGCGGGCGAGTTTCAACGCGGCACTGATTATTGGTACGCAATTCGGGGTTCACAGGTTGCCGAGCGTAAGGATGAAAACAGTGAATTCAATTTATGATTTGGATACGCCGACCCTGCTGGTTGATCTGGATCGGCTGGAAGCGAACATCGGGGATATGGCGCGGGCGGCGCAAAGGGGCGGCAAGAATTTGCGTCCGCATACGAAAACGCATAAGACGCCGGAAATTGCGCGGATGCAATTGAAAGCGGGGGCGCGGGGAATCACGACGGCGAAACTGGGCGAGGCGGAAGTTTATGTGGCAGCGGGTTTTGAGGACATTTTTATTGCCAATGAGATTGTCGGCGCATTGAAATATGCGCGGTTGGCTGCGTTGCTGCGGCGGGCGCGGATTGTGGCGGCAACGGATAGTTTGGACGTGGCGCGGCCTTTAGCGCCAGGCGATGCAGGCGGCGGGGGTAACGCTGCCCATGCGAATTGAAATAGATTCGGGACATGGCCGGGCGGGTGTGGCAGCGATGGAGGAAGCCTGCGAACTGGCGCGTTTCATTGCGGATGCGCCCGGACTGGAGTTACAGGGGATATTTACGCACGAGGGGCAGGTATACGGCGCAGTCAATGACGAGGAGCGGGGCAGGCTTGCGCAAAAGGCGGCGGCGCGGATGCGGGAAGTGGCGGAAGCGTTGCGGGCGCAGGGAACGCCGGTTGTGGACATAAGTATGGGGTCTACGCCGGGAGCCATTTTCCTGCCGGATGAAGCGGGTGTTACAGAGATGCGTCCGGGCGTATATGTCTTTAATGACCGGATGCAGGTAAGTTATGGGGCGCAAAAGGAGAAATGTGCGCTGACGGTGTTGGCAACGGTAGTCAGCGTTCGGGCGGGTGGGAGGCTGGTGCTTGACGCGGGCAGCAAATCGCTGGCGAGTGACCGCCCGTTTGCAGACGGCACGTTCGGGGAAGTGTTGGAACATCCTGAATTAACGTTTACGGGCGCAAGCGAGGAGCATGGGCAGGTGACGAGTACCGGCGAATGCAATTTGAAAGTAGGAGATAAGGTGCGGATTGTGCCGAACCATGCCTGTACCTGCGTCAACATGCACGATACGCTGACCGCCTTTCGAGGAGAACAGGTGGAAGCGGTCTGGAATGTCGCGGCGCGGGGCAAAGTACGGTAAATTGAAGTTAGCCGCAAATACACGCGAATGGACGCAAATAGTTTAACCGTGTGAATGTGAGTGGAACATTGTGCATAGCAATCTGCATAGAAGGCTAACACGCAACTTTTAGAAGCGCTGGACTGTCGTTGAACGATACAAGGCAGTTATGTTCATGTTGTTTTCCATTTTGATTGAGGAGAGATGTGGGTTATGAAGGCGTCCCAATTGTTTATGCCGACCCTGCGCGACGTTCCCAAAGACGCGGAACTGAAAAGCCATCAGCTGTTGCTGCGGGGCGGGTTTGTGCGGAATGTGGCGGCAGGCGTGTACTCGTACCTGCCGCTTGGCTGGCGGGTGCATGAAAAGATCGCGCAAATCGTGCGAGAAGAGGTAAATGCGTTCGGCGGGCAGGAGATACACATGCCCGTGCTGGTTCCCAAAGAACTGCTGGATGAAACGGGGCGGTCTGCCGTGCCCGTTTTGTTTGCCTTGAAGGACAAGAACAAGCGCGACTTCTTTCTTGGGCTTCACGCATGAGGAAGTGGTCACGGACATTGCGCGGGGCACGGTCAGTTCGTGGAAACACATGCCGCTTTACCTGTACCAGATACAGACAAAGGAGCGGGACGAACCCCGTCCACGCGGCGGGCTGATTCGTGGCCGCGAGTTCACGATGTTCGACGGCTATTCTTTCGACAGCAGCGACGAGAACCTGAGCGTGATTTACCGCGCCAATTACCGCGCTTATGAGCGTATTTTTCAGCGCTGCGGGCTGGAGTATCTGGCGGTGGAAGCCGATCCCGGCGCGATTGGCGGCAGCGAAAACCACGAGTTCATGGTGCTGACGGAAAGCGGCGAAGACACGGTTCTGCGCTGCGATACCTGCACGTATGCGGCCAACGCGGAACGGGCGGAAGTTCCCGCAAATGATGAACGCGGAGTGATGAATGATGAGCAGGATGCTAATTCATCACTCATCACTCATCACTCATCACTAGTCTCAACGCCGGGAGCGCATACGGTGGAGCAGGTGGCGGCGTTTTTGAAGGTGGATGTGACGGAAATACTGAAGACCATTATTGCGCTTGCGGATGGGAAGCCGGTGGCGGCGCTGGTGCGGGGGGATCGAGAACTGAACCTGCCCAAGTTCGCGCGGTTTGTAGGCGCGAAAGAGGTGGTGCTGGCGGACGCGGCGACGGTGATGCGGGTGACGGGCGCTCCGGTCGGGTTTGCGGGGCCGGTGGGACTGGCGGAAGCGGTTCCGATTTACGCGGATAATGAGATCGCCGAGGGAACCGGCTACGTGGTGGGCGCGAATGAGGCGGACGCGCACCGAACGGGAGTGGTGTTGGGACAGGATTTCACCCCTGCGGCGCGTGGGGATATTCGCACGGCGGTTGCGGGAGATCTGTGCCCGCGCTGCGACACGGGCCATCTCACGGATGCGCGCGGAATCGAAGTCGGTCATATCTTCAAGTTGGGCACAAAGTACAGCAAGGATATGAACGCCCTTTACCAAAACGAAGCGGGAGAAAAGCATCCGATCATCATGGGCTGTTACGGTTTGGGCGTCAGCCGGACGATGGCGGCGGCAATCGAAGCGCACAATGATGAAAACGGCATGGTATGGCCGATCAACATTGCCCCGTTTGAAGTAGCGATTGTGGTCGCCAACATCAAGGATGAACTGCAAATCAACGCGGCGCGGGAGTTGTATGGCAGCCTGAAAGCGCAGGGCGTGGATGCGTTGCTGGATGACCGCGAGGAACGGGTTGGCGTGAAGTTCAAGGACATGGACCTGATTGGCGTCCCGATTCAGGTTGTGGTAGGCAAGGGGTTGGCAGAGGGAAATGTCGAGGTCGGTTTGCGGCGAAGCAAGGAAGCGCGGGCCATCGTGCCGGCTGTAAGCGCGGCAACCTACATCGTGAATCTGGTCGGGGAAGAAAAGGCGCGACTGCGCCCTGCCGACGCCTGAGCCGGGTATTAAGAACCTATTCCAACAGGCGCGGCAGTTGCGTCCTGCGGACGCAAATCTGTAAGAAGATTCTCGCGTCCGTAGGACGCTTGCACTTTCCTGCCGGGGATTTTCAATCCCCGGCCAGTATTTCACAGCAAGCGTTTTCATTACCTGCCGGGTGCTGTGGGTAAGATTCATGCCCACGTATATTAATGTTAAGGAAGAGCGGGCCGCGTTGCGGCCCGCAATTTTTTCAGGGGCGTACGCCCCTGAAAAAATTGCGCTTTAGGAGCATCATTCTGTCAACTATACATTATCGGACGTATCTCTGAGCGATTTTAGCGTTTACTTACTCAAGAAGGAAGGCTCAAGAAGGAAAGAAGGAAAGGAGGTGTAACAAAATGCCTGTCTATATCCGCCCGCCCTGACGCTGCTGAGGTCACGACGCCTCACCCCTACAATCTGACACAACGAGACCTCGTGCTGGAAGCGCTGTATTGCCAAGATTTCGACGATCTCTCTACATACTTTTTCTCTACATACCCTTTCCCAACACTACCAGGACTTCCGCTTGGCACAGGTCAAGTTTCGATGCTGTTACTGAGCGAAATTCACTTTGTAGACGTCGGCGTCTTCATTCGAGTGTACCAATTCGAGATAGGGGGGAACGGAAATTGGATCACTCAGTACGGGATGAAAGGGAAAGTTGGTATCCTGTGTCAGATGCTTTTGCGAAAAAACCACGTATTGAACGCGCATTTCTTTAAGCAGTTGGGCGCGGATTTCATCGGGAACCGCGGGGTTTGTGATACGAATCAACTTTTGGAGTTTGTCCCCATAGTCGGGTGTTTCGCCCCAGTGCCCGCAATACACGCTGCGATGGATCAGGCCGGGCGTGAAACAGGCGAGCGTCATGTCTGCCGGAGCCAAACGGTGTTCGCCGATGCGCAGTACCCAGGGCAGGGGCTGAATGGCGGTTCCGGCAGGCGTGTTGGTTTCTATCCAGCGAAGCGCTTCCAGTTCGCCGGGATTTAGGTAGGGACGTTGCCCGGACTGCGCGCGATTGTTCTGGTAGTTGGTGAGTTCGCGGACGACGAAACGCGCGTTTGTCAGAGCCAGCACGAGGAGGATAATGCCTGCTACAAGATTGACGCTGCGAATTTGACGGCGGAAAGCGGGATGAGTCAGGAGGCAGGCCAGCCCACAGCCTGCAAGAATGGCGATAGGGAAATGCGCTCCTTGCAGCATTTTTCTTTGAAAGGGAAATTTGGATACGGGCAGGTAAGAAACTAGAATGTTGATTACAGCCCACACAGCCAGCAGGCGCAATGCGGCTTTGCTAAGGGCAGGGGGATTTTTCGCATCAGATGAGATTGTAGCAGGTGAGGGTGTGGCGGGCGTGGCTGTTTCTTCAATGGCGTGAATTTGATTGTGTATTTTGGCTTGCTTCAGGGCTTGATAAACTCCGTAAATAGCCAGTGCCAGCGTCAAACCGTAGCCCATGATAACCCACAGTGGCAATGCGGAAGCGGTAACGACATTGGCGCGTTTGAGGAAGGTGGCTTCGGTTTGCAGTTGGTAGTAGATATAGGCGACAGCCGGGGCGGTACAAACTCCGGCGACCAACGCTTGCAGCAAGGTTCGCATTGCAGGGTTCGTTCTGATGGCCGCTTCCCCGGCAACATTGTCGGCGCTAATTTTAGCGCTTTGAAGATTTGACAGTAATGAACAGCAAAGATAGACGATCCAGACGGCTCCGACGCTGAGAACATCGTAGGTATGAGTCAGCCCCAGGACAAAGCCGCACAAGCCCGCGCCAACGGCATAGCGCATCCGTCCGGTTTGTTCGCCTTTGAACAGCAACAGCAGCGCGCCAATCTGGAGGGCCAGGGAAAAACAAAACAGGGGACTGAGAAGCAGCGACAGAAAGGTAATCGCTTCCGGCTGCCAGAAGTCAATGGGACCGGCGGGAGTGCCGGAAGTGGGAAACGCTTCCCAGGGCAACGGCAGCCAGCCCAATCCAGATGCAAAGCAGACGCAAAGCAATGCCCAACGCCGAACGGAGGGCTGCGAGATCGTTGTTCGCAGAAATTCCCAAACTACCATAATCAAGATGACGCCAAAGCCCAAACGAGCAAGGTGATACACGGCAAGAAGCGGCAAATGGGTAAGACGCGCTATCCAGCCAAGCGCGAGAAAGAGGGGGTTGAGCAGCGTTCCTGATTGCGCATCGGTGGTGAAAAGGTTGAGCGCGCGGAAGGAACCGCCTGCCGCCTGCCGCATCCAGGACAGATACACGCAACTGTCATCAAGATTGTAGCCGAGCCACATGAACTGCCTGCCCTGCGCCCCCATCCAGCCGATGAGATAGGGAACCAGCGTCAGCAGCATGGTAAGCAACGCTACCCACAATGCCCAACGGCGTTCCCTGCTGTCGGTGTTCAGGTGTTTGGTGTTCGGGTATTCGGGGGGAGAGGAGTTGGGCGTTTCCCTGCTTTGCGTTGTATCGGTCACGAAGGCTGTTTCTCCTGCGCATGTTTGGAAGCGGCAACCAGCGCTCTAGATAAGGACGCAAGGCTTTCAATTTCGGATTTGCCGCTTAAGACACCGATTTCAAGGTCGTAATGACGCTGTTCGCCGGGTTCAAGGGACTGGAGCGTACCCGCTTCGCGTTCCGCCGCGCGGCCCATGACGAGGCAGTTGGCAGGCTCCATTCCCACCACGTAAGTTCCCGCATCCATCATTTTCCACTCAATAAAGCGAGGCAGTTGGGCAGGTTGGTAGGTGCAGTAAACGCCAAATCCCGGCCCATCACTGCCACCGCTGTCGGCTATGGCATCTGCGATGGCTGCCGTTACCTGGCCGTTGGAATTGGCGGCGAACTCGTGGAAGTACACTTGTTCCCGAAAGCCTGCCTGGGGTGGTTGAAAGCCGGCAAAATGGTCTTTGCCTTCCTCCGCATCGGCGTCGCGCGGCGTGGCGGAAAGGGTAGGGGCAATCAGGCGGGCGGCATCGTTGACAGCGGGAAAGCCGATGTTGATGTGATACAGCATCATGTGTTCGGTTCGTTTTGCGCCCATGTTTTCTACCGTATCGCGCAGGAACAGGCGCTTTTCACCGAGTCGGGCCGTTATTGTGCGCGTAAGCTGCAAGTTTGCGCCGAACACAGTGGCTTCGCGCATTTTACCGGAAATGGTGAGCAGGTAATCGTCTCCTTCCCAATGGCCGTCCCAGGCGACATTGGTAGCGGGAATGTTGCTGATACGCCCGTGCAGGCCATACTGCTGCCCCTGATCTTCGCCGTTGGCTCCGGCGTATGTCAGGCCGCAAGTGACGACAAGGCCACCATAAAATCCGCGCAGCCAGCCGCGCCCACCTTCGCCTTCGTGATCGAAATACGCGGGGTGCGTGTCCGTTGTTGCCGACCTCCAGGCAAGGGAGCGTCCATTGTAGTGGGCGGAAGAAATATCCAGGCCGCGAGAAGCCAGAACCGTAAAGTCCAACCCGCCGCCCGTAGAAACATCCAGAGCGAAAACGCCGTCTTCCAGCCCTTCCACAAGCCGGTAGGGTTTGATGCGGGCGATCTGGCTGATGTCGCCCACTCTGGCGAGAAGTTCCGAACGCGAGAAAGAGCGCCCGTAAAGTAGTGCCATGAAAACTCCTGTTTAAGCAGTTGATAGTTGATAGTTCGTAGTTGATAGAGATTCGATTTCTGCAAACTATCAGCGCCTCGCTGCTTCGTAAAAATGGTTTGAGTATTATGGATGTTGGGCATACGCTGGTTATATTCCTTCCTGTGTTCTTGGAAGCAGCCTCCAATTGTGTCACATAAGCATGGGAAAAGCGTTGGGTGAGGAGGACGAAAGAATGTATTCACGCGGGAATGACCGTACAAGCAGTGATTAGGGAACCGGGCGGGGCGGTATTTCGTCCTATTGGCGATGTATTCCGCCAACGGTTAGCAGTTACAAAGCGGCAAGCACAGGACACAATGCCCTGTGAGAGTAGGTCTGCTTGTTGGACAGGCAGGTTTGCGGAGAGAGAACCATGAAACACAATCGAATAAACAAGTATGCCATCGGATTAGCAGCGCTGTGTTCGCTGATGTCGTGGGGCAGTATCATGGGCGCGTCGGCACAGGTACGGGCGGCGGCACAAACGCGAACCATCGCGCTGGAAGCGGGTTCCGTTATTCCCGTCAAACTGGATGACGCGCTGAGTTCCAAGAATTCGCGCAAGGGCGATACGTTCACGGCGACCATTCGCAACGATACCGATACGGATTATTATCGGCTGCCTGCGGGAACGCGGGTGGAAGGCGTTGTGCGGGACGTGCGTTCGCAGAAAGACAAAGATCCCGGTGTGCTGGACCTGGACTTTCGGCGGCTGCGGTTCCCGGATGGCAAGTCGTATGCCATTGAAGGATCACTTATTGGATTGGACAACAAGAGCGTGGAAAAGCGCTCGGATGGCCGCCTGGTTGCCAAGCCGGGACATTCGACGGATCGCCTGACCTACGTGGGCTACGGCGCGGGAGCCGGCTTGATTGTGGGATTACTGACGAAGCATGGCATAGAAGATACAGTGCTTGGCGGCGGGCTGGGGTATTTGTTCGGTTCGCTTCAAAAGGGCGGGTCGCAGCCTCGTGATGTATCGCTGAAGCAGGGAACGGAACTTGGCGTTCGCATGGATAAGGCGGTCTCCCTGGCGAGCTACAGCAGTCAAGACGATTTCAACAATCGTAATCGCGCTGATGGCAGCCGTAACCCGAACATCAATAGCCAAAACCAGAATGACGATGTTCGTAATCATCGCGCAGACGGCAATGGCAGCGACAGCAATTCGCGTTATCGCCGGGACGATCAGGGCAATACTACCGACACCCGGAACAATCGCCCGGATGATCGCGGCAATCGTGGCAATCAGGATGGCCGGGACATCGCTGCGGATCGGGATCGGGGCAACAGTTCGGACATCGGCATGATGATCGGGGATCGGAATGTGACTTTCGCGTCCACTGCGCGTCCGTTCCTTTCGAAGGGTGTGGTTATGCTTCCGGTGCGCCCCGTGCTGGATGCCGCGCATATCCCGTTCACCTATGACGCGCCAAGTCAGCAGGTGCGGGCGACGGGGGATGGCGGCAGAGTCCGCTTGGCGCTCAACAGTTCCATTGCCGTTGTGGATGGAAACCGGCGCGTCAATCTGGGTGCGCCCGCGCAGCGATTGAACGGAACGCTGTACGTTCCCATGCGCTTCTTCGGCCTGGTAACGGGCAACGAAGCCACTTACGATGCGGGCAGCCGTACGGTGGTGATGAACCCCCGCGACAGCGGCGATAACAACCGGCGCAGCCGCGACGACAATGGCCGCAACCGGGATGACAACCGCCCCAATCGGGACGATAATGGGCGCAGCCGCGATAATGGCGGAAACTAAATAGTTGATAGTTGATAGTTGATAGTTTGTAGTTGATAGGGAGGCAGGAACTTCGCGCTTTCACCTCTTCCTTGCTTACTACACTGATGCCAAAGATGCAGGATGAGAAGCCCCAACGCAAATTGTGTTTGGGCTTCTTGTCGTTTGCCTCTTGCAATCCTGTTAAGTATGGTGTATAATAGCAGGTGTCGTTCCCAAGACGATAACCATTCTTATGCGAAATAGTGATGCGGGGCTGTAGCTCAGTTGGGAGAGCGCTTCAATGGCATTGAAGAGGTCAGGAGTTCGAGCCTCCTCTGCTCCATCCGCGAAAGGCGCGACGCTCAGACGTCGCGCCTTTCGCTTTTTTCCGTGATAATTCCACAACCACAAGGAAACTATGCCCGCATTGGTGAATAGTGGGAAGGCAGTTGGTTCAACCCTGCTGACATCAGAGTGACGTGAGGAAAGGAATCGCATCCCGATGGAACTCAATCTTGATAAAATGATTCTCGACGCATTTGTGGAATCTTCCTCCGACCTGTTTCTCAAATCGGACAGCCTGCCGTCCATCCGCAAGCACGGGCGGATTGCGCGGCTGGAGGGCTATGAGCAGCTTACGCTGGCGCAGGTGAAGGAACTGGTGTACAGTAAAATGACGCCGCACCAGCAGGCGGTTTTCGAGCAGCACCATGAAATGGACCTTGCGTTCTCCGTAGGCAAAGAGCTGCGTATCCGCATGAACATTTACATGCAGCGCGGCGGCCCTGCGACAGTCTGCCGCTTGATACCCACCAACATCCGGTCCCTGGATGAACTCGGCGTCCCGCCCAAAGTGAAAGATTTTACCACGCACCGCAACGGGCTTGTTCTCATAACGGGTCCGACGGGATCGGGCAAGACCACCACGCTTGCCGCCATGATTGACCTGATCAATCAGCATCGCAAAGTCAACATCATTACGCTGGAAGACCCCATCGAATTTGTGCATGTGGACAAGGAAGCGATTGTCAGCCAGCGCGAAGTCGGCATTGACACGGATAACTTCAATGTCGCCCTGCGCCATGTGCTGCGCCAAGCGCCGGACATTATTCTCATCGGAGAAATGCGCGACCTGGAAACCATGAACATCGCGCTGCAGGCGGCGGAAACCGGCCACCTTGTTTTTGCCACGGTTCACACGGCGAGCGCGGCGGAAACGCTGGATCGTATTTCCAATATGTACGCGCCGCATGAGCGTCCGATGCTATGGCTGCGCATGTCGGTCACGCTGCGCGGCGTTTTGTCACAGAAACTGCTGCCCCGAGCCGATGGCAAGGGCCGCGTGGCGGCTATCGAAGTGATGGACGTGACGCCTACCATTCAGAAGATGCTGGAAGATGGCAAATCCGATGAAATCTATTCGGCCATTCGGCAGGCGGGCACGGAAGCGTACTGGGGCATGCAGACCATGAACCAATGCCTGCTGCGCTATTACAAAGCGGGCATCATTTCGGAACAGGACGCGCTTTCCAATGCGGGGCAGCCGACGGAATTGAAGCAGTTGATTCGTATGGCGTATCAACGCGGCGAAGTGGCCGCGCCGGTCGGTTCGGCACAGAGCAACGCCGCCGCACCACGATAGTACACTGCGGATAACGAGCGGCCACATCAAAGGAGCAGCCGAGTCGTGAACCATTCGGCTGATAAGCCCCCGGCCAACCGGTCTGCGACCGGGATACCCGGACTCAGATAGCCTGTTTGCCTCCCTTTCATGTAAGAAGACCTCTTGTATTGGCAATGTCCAATGTGAGAGGTCTTCTTGTTGGTTGTTACCGGGGTATTTTTGGCTTCTATCCGGCAGACTGAGTGAGAAGGAAGGCGAGACGGGGTACAATAACATCATTACATCAACACAATGTCACTCTCGAAACGTTGAGTATAGGATAATCAGAACATGGCGGGAATTATGGAGGGCCGGCGGGTGCTGGTCACGGGTGTACGGAACAAGTGGTCTATCGCCTGGCACACGGCGCTATCGCTGCACCGCGAAGGGGCGGAGTTGGCGTTTTCGGTGTTTGGGGAACGGGAAGCCGGCGGCGTGACGAAACTGCTGCGCGATGCCGGGTTTGAGTCGCCGATTATTTCCTGCGATGCGTCCGATGAGGCGCAGGTGGACGCGCTGTTTACGCAGTTGCATACGCCCTTTGAGGGAAAATTGGACGGCCTGCTGCACGGCATCGCGTTTTCCAATAAGGATGATTTGAGCGGGGAGTATGTCGCCACTTCCAAAGCCGGGTTTACGCTGGCGCATGAAAACAGCGCGTATACGCTGGTGGCGCTGGCGCGTGGGGCGCGTCCGATGATGCAGGCGGCGGGCGGGGGCAGCGTGGTCACGCTTACGTACCTGGGGTCTGAGCGCGTGGTTCCGAACTACAACATTATGGGCGTTGCCAAAGCGTCACTGGAAGCGAGCGTTCGTTACCTGGCTTCGGATTTGGGGCCGGACAACATTCGCGTGAACGCTATCTCGGCGGGGCCAATCAAGACGCTGGCGGCAAGCGCGATTGCCAATTTTGACACGATGCTCAAACAGTTTGCGGAACGCGCCCCGCTGCGCCGGGCGGTGGACGCGGATGAAGTAGGGGATGCGGTGATGTTCCTGTTGAGTCGGCTGGCGCGCGGAATTACGGGCGAAGTGATTTACGTGGACGGCGGATACAACATCATGGGAATGCTTTAAATTCGGTGTTCGGTATTCGGTAATCGGTAGTTGGATTCACAGGTATTTTCTTCCAATTTGGGGAAGCCTGTAGATGGAGAACTCGAGTGACACAAACGGGGATGATTCCGTTTCCGCGTATTTTGCTGGGGCCGGGACCGAGCAGCGTGACGCCGCGTGTGCTGGAAGCGCTGGCTCGCGCTCCTATCGGGTATCTGGACCCGGAACTGTTTACATTACTGGAGGCTATGCGCGGAAATCTGCGGACGGTGTTTGGAACGAAAAACGATTTCACCATTCCTCTGACGGGCACGGGCATGGCAGGCATGGAGTGCTGCCTTGCCAATCTGCTGGAACCGGGAGATACGGTTGTCATCGGAATTGCAGGCTTCTTTGGCGGGCGCATGGCGGAAATCAGCCGACGATTGGGCGCTCAGGTGATTGAAGTTCAGGCGGAGTGGGGGCGTGTTCTGGAACCTGAGCAGTTTGCCGCCGCGCTTAAATCGCTGACGAACGTAAAATTGGTCGGCTGCGTACATGCGGAGACTTCGACGGGCGTACATCAGCCGCTGGAAGCGATTGTCGCTCTGGCGCATCAGCATAGCGCGTTGTTTTTGGCGGACGCGGTAACATCTTTGGGCGGACTTCCCGTAGACATAGATAACGTGGGCATAGACGTTTGTTATTCCGGTACGCAGAAGTGCATGGGAGCGCCGCCCGGACTATCGCCACTGACGGTTTCGGAGCGCGCGCTGGAAACGGCGTGGAACCGGAAAACACCGCTTGCCGATTGGTTCTTCGATTGGAAGCTGTTGCGCGATTATTATGATGGCGCTCATGCGTATCATCATACGGTTCCCGTAAACTTGTACTATGCGCTTGATGCCGCGCTTGAAGAGATGATGGAAGAGGGTCTGGAAGCGCGGTTTGCGCGGCATCGGGCAGTCAGCGCGCAGTTGATGTCGGGCCTTTCCAATTTGGGGATTGAGCCGTTCGCGCAGGAAGGGCATCGGCTGCCGACGCTGAACGCCGTAGCAATTCCGAGTGGCGTGAGTGATGAAGCGGCGGTACGCAAGCGCCTGCTGATGGAATACGGACTGGAAATCGGCGGCGGGTTGGGGGCGTTGAAGGGCAAAATCTGGCGTATCGGCACTATGGGCGCTTCGGCGACGCATCGCAATGTGACCCTGCTGCTGGCGGCATTGAAAGAAGTCCTGGATTGAACGTGCTATTGTGATCAAGCGCATTTACGGAAGACGCGAGGATTTATCTGATGGGGCTTTTTCCAAAAGAGATGGAAGTTGGCAATGTGAGTTTGGGATCGGCTCCCAAGCGGATGCAGTGGACTCGTGAGCGGGGAACGCGCCGTCTGCTGGCGGGGCTTGCTATAATCACTGCCGCCTGGTTTGCGTATTCGCAGGTACAGGATCATATCCTGCTGCAAGCGCATTGGGAACGGCTGGCTCCCAATACACAGGGATTGACGCTTGTCGGTACGCTGAATTCACGGGACAGTTATGATCGCAACCTGATTAAGATTATTACGGCCAACAAATCTTCGCGGGTGGTGCTGACGGAATATGGATGGAAGACGATATTCGACGTTCGGAACGGACCGTTGTTTGATGACCAGGCTTCCGGCGCGATTCAGGCGGCCTTGAAGCAGGATGATGTGGTGGGCTATGCCATGCTGACGCCCTTCCTGCGCGGCGCGCTTGAAAAACAGATGGGGGACGCAAGCGCCTTTAAAGCCGTGCGCGAGGAACTTCCGATCACGATCCCCAAGCATACCAAAGACGGGCATGAGGAGCAAACTACGCTCGGAAATCTGCTGCGCCGCTATGAGGGGCAGGGAGCGCAGGAGGGGGCGGAGCCAAGCGATGTGCCGGAATCAGGCAGCGGCAGCGGCAGGGAAAAAGAAATCAATGTTACCATTCCGGCGGAGACTCTGGTGTTGGCCTGCCCGGTAGTGCTGACGGACAAACAGATTGCCGGCGCGTGGCTGGAAGAGGTACAGGGCAATCTGCTGACGCCAACCTCGTATACAATCCATCTGGATTTATCGCCGGAAGGCAGATCGCGCTTTTTCCAATGGTCGCATGAGCATGTGAATGAGAACATCGCTTTTGTGCTGAATGGACAAGTGGTTGCCGCGCCCCGCGTGACGCAAACCCTGAACGTAAGCGACTTTTCGGTCAACAACGTGCAGGATAAAAAGGCGGCTCAATCGGTGGTGGATTATCTTTCGCAGCACAGCAGCAAGTAGAAGGTGCATGTAGCCTATTGGGCATAGTCGCCTATAGGCAAGTTCCCCAATAGGTGAACTTGCATAGGAAGTCAGAATAGAGTGGAAACAGCGGAGCCGCGTCGCGGCTCCGAATTTTTTGTGCGGGCGTACGCCCGCACAAAAAATTCGTTTGATGGTAAGTCACCTTCCTGTACCACTACATTATCGGACGTTTCAAAGAGTTTCAAAGGGTTCCATTAGTACATTAAGGGTTCCCCGCACGAAAGGGATAGGTTCACGAGAAGGGATAGGTTCACGATGTTGTAGAATTTCTTTGACCGCCCGAAAAGCCATCAGTTGCCGTCGCTGATTCCCCATTTAAACTCTCGATATTGTATCTGCGATACGATCTTTGAAGTTAGCAGTACCTTGTCAGTGCGAGGAGTAGGCTTCCTGAAGCCACTCAACAACCGTTTCAATCGTCTAAATGTTCGCACCTCCGTTTTGCATCTCAACGTGTCTGGTAAAACACTCCAGTTTGAAGGATCAAACTCTATCTCCTTCAGTTTCAAATAGGTCATGTGTCCAGTTAAAGTAAACGCTATTTGGATGTCAGGCTGGTACCCTTAGAGCATCTGCTTGTTGGTATGATGGAATTGCGGTGGATACGCAGAAGCGATCTCCTGAGCAACAAATGTCAGTCGGGATATCTGATTTTCCGAGAAAGGTTGCATCAAGGGGCAATGTCTCCAATCTGCTTACAAGGACTCGATTTGGTTTATCTGTAGTGATATTAACGTGCCCCCGGCGATCAATAACAGTTCCCGAATCTGTGGCAGCAGGGCTTGCATGTTTGCCGTCACGGCTTGATGATCTACGGGGTCGGATGTCAGGCCGGCTCCATAGTTCGTGACGATGCCGAGCGCGGCGTATTCCAGACCGGCTTCACGGGCAAATACCGCTTCCGGCAGGCCGGTCATACCTACCACGTCACCGCCCCATTGCGCGAACAAACGCACTTCGGCGGGACTCTCAAAGCGGGGGCCATCGCAGCACACATACGTGCCTTGTGGCCGGAGCGTAATACCGCTCTGATGGGCCACTTCCATGACGACCCTGCGCAGGAGGGGACTGTAGGGCGTGGAAAAATCAACGTGGGACCAGGCTTCATCGGGCGCGAAGTAGGTAAGTGGGCGTGTCCGGGTAAAATCTATAAAATCGTCGAGCAGCACGAGCGAACCGGGCGCAATATCCATACGCAGCGATCCGACCGCGTTTGTGGCAAATACATAGCGGACGCCCAGTTGCTTTAACGCGGCGATGTTGGCGCGATAATTGATCTGATGGGGAGCCAATCCATGTGTAACCCCGTGCCGCGCCAGAAAGTAGAGTTTGTACGGCTCGACGTAATTATTGGATACGCTTAAAACGCGCGCCGAACCATGCGGGGTTTGCAGTTCCATCGGTTCCGCATAAATTTCGGGCGGCATCTCCTCGAAACCCGTCCCGCCAATGATAGCAATATGTCCCTCCGCGGCATCCGGGTCAATGGCCTGCGCGGACTTTGCTGTTTCGGCTGGTTGATATGTATGATTTTGCATGGAAGTTGTACTGCTGTTATTGTTCATATTCGTCTCACAATCAATGATGGAAAATAGTTTACCTTATTAGAAAAATCCGGTTGTTCGGCTTTCGGCCAATCGTCTTACGGACGAAAGAACTTCTGGCATATTTACGTCGCAGTGTAGTAGGTCTTGACACACAGGGATGGGTTCGGTATACTCCCCACTAACTATTCCTGTCAGGAAAATAATTCGCAAGAAAATAATCGAAATGACGCAAGCAAGTTCTACACCCGCATCAACAGCCAGACGTGACATCAAGCAGGCAGACGGACGCAGTTTTGATCGCATCGCCGTCCGCACCCATAAGGTTCTGTTTGGCGAAGATTTGGGCGAAGTGATTGCGCGATATGCGCAGCCACACCTCACGCCCAATTCCATAATTTGCTTATCGGAAAAGTTCGTCACGATCTGCCAGAACAACGTGCGCCATATCAGCGACGTTCACGATACCTGGCTGGCGCGTTTGATTGTTAAGTATGTTACCAAACATCGCGATGATATTGGATACTCGCACCCAAAAAAAATGCAGGTCGCCATTGAACTTGCCGGCTATCCGCGCATAATCGCCGCGGTGATCTTAGGGGGAGCAAGCCGCCTGCTGCTGAAAAGGCGCGGGGATTTCTACCGCATTGCCGGCAACCGCATTTCTGAAATAGACGGCTTTAATCCGGCGGCTATGAAACCTTTCGATGAGTATGCGATGCTTCCGCCCCGGCGTCCGAATGAAACGTGCGATGAACTGGCGGCTCGTTTCCAGTGCGGCTGCTACATCATTGACGGCAACAACATCAATGTGGAAGTGATCGGCATGAGCCGCAACATGGCCGATTTGAATGTCAATCTCGCAACCGCCCGCCTTCTGATGCTCGACAACCCTATGGGGCAAAACGACGAACTGACACCTATTTTCGTGCTGCGTGAAATAAAGATGGAGACGCCTGCTTCCGTAGCCATTAACTCTGCCGACAGCAAGCCGGAGGCCATTGACGCCCAAATCAACGCTAAAAGCGCTGATGCCACAGAAGCTAAGCGCACAAGCGGCGCTAAGTCGTAACATGCCAATCCGCGCGGAGAATTACTCGCCTCCATCCATTCTATCTGTCCGACGCGCTCCGCGCCTTACCGCCTGCGCGTGGGAGTACCCGTTTCTCCTCGCTTTTGCCATGCTGCTGCTCTGGCCGTTGTGCCGGGGGCGTTCGCTGTACTGGGGCGACATCATGCTGTACTTTGCGCCGATGCTGCATTTTCAGCAGGCCGCGTTACAGCAGGGGCATATTCCGCTGTGGAATCCCACTATTTTGGGAGGCCAGCCGCTTGTCGGTAATCCACAGATGGGCGTGTTCTATCCGACAACGCCCTTGCTGCTCGTGATGCCCGTCTGGCTTTACATGAGCCTGACCACAATTGGACACGTTTTCCTGTGCGGAATCTGCATGAACGCCTACTTACGGGAGTGGACGCAGGATCGCTGGGCGCGACTGGCCGGCAGCCTGACGTACATGGGCAGCGAGTGTCTGATCGGGCGTATCCAGTTCCCGCCGATGATCTTTTCCGCGCCGTATTTTCCTTTGCTGCTGTGGTGCATTGACCGCTGCCTGGTCGCCGAACACGCTCACTGCGGCTGCCGCAGAAAGGGAACAGAGAACAGGGAACAGGGAACAGAAGAAGGAAGAAAAGAAGACAGCAGGACAGGGAACAGGGAACAGGGAACAGGGAACAGGAATTCGTCTGTTCCGATTGAACCTAAAACAAAACATGAACATGAAACGGAAAACGCGAACGTAATCGAAGCAGTATGTGTTGAGAATGGCGACTCTACAATTTCGTTGGGTCTACGCTGCGAGACATGCATGCGCGTTCAACGGCAGCGCGTTTGGACGCGCGTTCGATTGTCGCTTGTTGTCGGCCTGCTGATACTTGCCGCGCATCCACAAATGGCCTACCTGATACTGGCTGTCGGCAGCATTTACACAACGGCGCGTTTGTGGAAGCAAGCGTTACATGGCGAACAGACGGCAGGCAAACCGGCGTTATCCGGCAAAACAATCTTTGAACTGCGCGACAGTTCCCATAAATACCCTCGCGCCTCTAATTTACGCGCTTTCATCCGAACATTGGCTTCGAGCGGCGCGGGACTTTTCGGGGCCGGCCTACTGGGACTGATGCTGTCCGCCGTACAAGCGCTGCCTGCCCTGCAGGTACTGCTGGAAAGCCCGCGCGAAAAACTGACGCCGGCGCAGGCCAATCGCTTTTATCTGGAGCCGGCGCATCTGCTGCGGCTGATACTGCCGCGCTTTTGGGGACATCCGGCCACTGCGGATTACTGGGGGAGCGGCAATGCCTGGGAACCGGCTTTCTTTGTCGGGTGGCTTCCTCTGCTATTGATTGGTCTTGCCTGCTTTCGGCTCAGAAAAATCGCGCAAAGTGATGTTCTGGCTGGCAGCCGCGCTGTCGGGAATATGGCTGGCGTTCGGTAATCAAGGCGGGCTTTACTGGCTGGCGTTCAAAATCGTGCCCGGCTTATCGAATTTTCACGACCCAGCTCGTTTCCTGCTGTTTACGACGCTGGCCTTCGCTGTGCTGACAACAATAGGATGGAACATCGGCTGGCAATTCATTTCACGCCGGTTTAAGCGCGAACAATTGTGGGAGAAAATTGGTTTCCTGCGACGTTTTGCATCCTTACAAAGAGCCGGACGTTTCGTAACGCCAAAACAATCGCGTTTGCTTGTGTTTACCTTGCGGAGTGTCGGAATTGCAGGCATAGCTTTACCCTTGTGGTGGTACGGCAGGGATTGGAATCCAACTGTGCCGCATGAGTTTATGGAACGGCAGTCTCACGCGCTTGCTCTTGCGCAGCCACGACCCATTAATGTTACGAAACCAAACGTAACAAATTCATCCGATCTAACGAATGGTTCCTTAGACAATTCCCGGCAGCGCATCTATCTTCCCGCCCACGAACCGTTCTGGAAGCGCTATATTACGGATGGGTACAGCGATTATGGCTCTGTTGATGCGCTCCATATACAAGCCATGCTGGATACGCTGCTGCCGAATCTAAATATGCAGTGGGGCGTGGACTCGGCCTCCGGTTACGAACCGGTTCCGCTTTCCGCGCCGGCCAACGTGGATGTTCTGGGACGACTGGCGCTGCGCAGAAGTGAACCTAATCTGTCACGCCTGCTGTCGCTGATGGGCGTTGGAACGCTGCTGCTGCCCTCCGAGGACCACATTGCCGCTTCCAGCCTGTCGCCGGAAAATGATCGCCGCTTAGAAGTACGCGCGTGGCGCAATCTGAATGTTCTGCCGCGCGCCTGGGTTGTACATTCCCTCCGCCGCGTGGAGGGCAAAACTCGTCTCAGCGCCGCGCTCGCCGCGCCCGACTTCCACCCGGCACAACTGGCTTTGATTCAGGATGCGGTTGAAGGGGAGGGGAAGGAAGCCGAACTGGAATGGCCTGCGCCACAAGCGAATGACAAATCTGAGAATAGTTCGACTCCTACGCCTGTTCACCTCGTGTATTCGGATACACACAGTTTTCAATGGAATGTGGAGGGCGGGGGAGAACCGGGTTTTCTGGTAGCGCGCGCGACGGCGTTTCCCGGCTGGCAGGCGGAATTGGATGGGCATCCCACACCCCTGCATCGCGTGGACGGGGCGTTGATGGGCCTGTACTTGCCGCCCGGCAGCCATCGCGTTGCCCTGCGATATGCGCCTGCCTGTTACCGGTTTGGTGGGTACTTATCCCTGCTGGCCTGTGGAATGTTAAGCGCGGCTGCGGGCTGGCTGCTTACTTCCCGACCAAAAAGAGTCCAAACCTGACCTGAAAGAGTCCAAACGTAATCCGTCCGGGTCTAAAGCCATTTTGAACGTCTCTAACACCTTCAGAATCATAACTGCGCTGCTTTTATGGGGGGCGCTGATACTGCTTCGCGTAGTACATCTCGACTCGGACGCTTACGCGCGCCTTTCCTGGAGCAGCGCGCTCCTGACGGACGAAGGCTTTTATATCCACAACGCCCGCAACATCATTCTGTTCGGACAGATGCGTACCGACGAGTTCAATAACGCGCTGATCATGCCCTTGCTGCATCTGGTTCAAGTGGTCGTCTTTACTCTGTGCGGCGTCGGAGCGATTCAAGCGCGGCTGATTTCCGTTGCCTGCAGCCTGCTTACGCTTGCCGTGTTCTTTTGCGCCCTCCGCCGCGCCTTCGGCAGCCGCGCAGCATGGCTCGGCCTTGCCCTCCTCGGCCTTGATCCCGTCTTCGCGCTTTACAATCGCCTCGCCCTGATGGACACGCCCGCCTGCCTGCCGTTGTGCGCCGCCTTTTATGCGTGGACGCGAACGAAGGGAAAAGGGAAAAGGGAAAAGGGAAAAGAAGAAATAGAAGACAGAAGACAGAAGACAGAAGATACGCAACTCCAGCCTCTATCGGAACAGACGAATTCCTTTTCCCTTTTCCCTTTTCCCTTTTCCCTTCCCTGGCTGTTACTGTGCGGCGGCTGTCTCGGCCTGGCGTACACCGTCCGGGGATTGGCGGCGGTGATTGTGCCCGTGCCGTTTGTGCTGCTGTTGGTAAGAAGAGAGGGGAGCAGACGTTCGCGGGTGCGGGATGCGCTGCTGTTGTTCGTCGGGTTGCTGTGCGTCCTCGCGCCGTATGCGCTTTTATGGTATCTGCCGCATCGTCAGGAGATGGCCCATGCCAATGCGTATTACACGCGCCAGCAACTGCTTCCCCAAAATGGACACGTCCTGCTTGAAAACATAGAACGCGGTTTATTCAACGGTGGGCGTGGGATGTTACCCTACTTGCTGAAACACTCTACGGCTTTGACATTGTTAGCGATTTCGTATGCCGCGACCTGTCTGTGTTCCTGGGCAGGGCAATGGCTTGGACGCTGGAAACAACGCGACACACAACAGAAAAGCAATTTACAACAAAATAATGGCCGACAAGAAGACAATGCAGGATTAAAAAAGACGATAAGCACTGAATTGTTTCTTGCCGGATGGCTGTTGCCCCTGCTCATTCTGACACTGTGCGTAAATTACGCGCCAAGCCGGTATTATGTTCTATTCTATCCGCCGCTTGCCGGTTTTGCGGCTATATATGCAGATCAACTACTGAGCCGTGTACAGAAATGTCTACGCGATGGAGCGCAAGGGAATAGACACAAGGCTTTGGCGCATTTGTTCGTAACGAATTTGTTCATAGTAGGCTGGATTGCGGGCGGCGTATACTGGTACGCGGATTGGCTGCTGCATCTCAGTTACCGGCAGCGGGACGCGGATCGCTGGCTGGCAGCAAATCTGCCGCCTGACAGCGTCCTGATTGGCGCTGTGTCGCCGGGATTAAGCATGAACAACAGGTTTCGGTGCGTCAACGTCATTGAGAACCTGTGCAATGATGAACACCCGGTCGAAGACGCCGCGCCCACGCCGCGCTACATCGTTTTGTTGGATCGTGAAGCGGGCTACGCGCCTGTTCCGGCCTCCTCGTCACCCGGCATCATCTCCTATAGAGATAAATGGGCGGATAGATGGAAGGAGCGCTACTGGCTGCGCCGTTATCCTGACCTTGTGCAGCCGCAGCGCCGTATCAAGGCGTTTCCAAATATGCTGAGACCGTTCTTTACCATTGGCGTTTACCCGGTCCCGGAAGCGTATTCACAAAAAACGGGACGGAACGGCAAAGTAACTGCGCAGCCCTGATGGAATTTCGAGAGATTTGTGCTAGAATTGTTGTTGTGATGAAAGTATTGGAGATGATGAAAACCCACGTCACGACCACGCGCCCGGAAGCCACGCTTGGCGAGGCGATTGATCTGATGGATTTGTATCAAGCGCCGAGCCTGCCCGTTGTAGACGCCGCGCGCTGTTTGTGCGGTATTCTTACGTCAGAAGATGTTCTGCGCGCCATGATGAGTCAGGCCAACCTTGCGTCTGATACAAATCAGCAACAAGAAACACAAGAATACGGTGAGCCACAAGCCAATGAACCGGGTACGGATGCACCGAACACAAATAACTTGCTTGTGGAACGCGCGCTTCGGGCAAAACATGCGGCGCAATACACTGTTCGGGACTACATGACCCCTGTTGTCATTAGTGTTTCCGAACACGCCGATGTTGAGCAGGCGGCACGGCTGTTATTATCGCGCCAATTGACGCGCCTGCCGGTTACGGACGAATTGGGGCGCGTCGTAGGCACTGTAAGCCGCGTTGACGTGATACAGGCTGTTTTTGAAGCCTTACTGTGATTAGATAGTAGATAGTTTTTAGTTGATAGTTGATAGGGAGGCAGGAACCGCGAACTTTCAGCGGCCTGCGGCCTTGACAATCTTTGAAGTTTAGCAAGCCTTGAAGTTTAGATTGAAGTTGAAGTTTCGTGTGAAGATGAGAAGGGATGTGGAGAGATGCGCGCGCGTTTTGGCAAGAATACCTATCGGCATATCGCGGCACAGGCGGCGTTGCTTCTGGCTGCCGGGCTATCCCTGGCGCTGGCCGGCTGTAAAGACAAAGACACTTCGGGTACGACAACCGGTGGCGGCGGTGGCAATACGACCACTGCAAGCACGTCCGGGGGCGGGAGTGGCGATGAGATCGTCATTGGCGAATACGGCTCCTTCACGGGCAAGCAGTCCGACTTTGGAATCCAGACCGACAACGGTATTCAACTGGCAGTTGCGGAAGCCAATGAAGCCGGAGGCGTGGACATTGGCGGCAAGAAGATGAAAATCCGCCTTGTCACGGAAGACGATCAGAGCGACTCCACCAAAGCGGATACCGCCGTCAAGCGCCTGATTGATGAAAAGAGCGTGACCGCCATACTTGGCGAAGTGGCAAGCGCATGCAGTCAGGCCGGGGGCAAAGTATGCCAGGAACGGGGCGTACCCATGATTTCGCCGTCCTCCACCAACGAAACCGTTACGCAGAACCGTGATATGGTTTTCCGCGTTTGCTTTATTGACAGCTATCAGGCTGGAGTGGTTGCCCGCTTCATCAAGGACGGCCTGAAAAAAACCAATGTCGCCACGTTCACGAACAAATCGGAAAGCTACTCGGTCGGGTTTACCGACGAGTTTAAGAAAAAGTTTACGCAGTACGGCGGCAAAATTCTGATGGAGCAGACGTATGGCTCCAACGATCAGGATTATCGCGGGCAGTTGACGGCCATCAAATCCGCCAACCCGGACGCTATCCTGGTTCCCGGCTACTATTCGGATGCCGCCAGCATCGCAAAGCAGGCGCGTGAATTGGGCATTACCGTTCCGCTACTCGGCGGGGACGGCTGGAGTTCCCCCGAATTGATCAAGATCGGCGGCAGCGCGCTGGAAGGCTGCTACTTCAGCGATCACATGTCCATTAAAAACCCCGATCCCATCGTGCAGAACTTCGTCAAGGGTTATTCCGGCAAGTTCAAAACGGAGCCGACCTCTATGTCGGCGTTGGGCTATGACGCGGCCAAAATCCTGTTCGATGCCATGACCCGCGCCAAGTCAACCGATAAAAAAGCCATTCGGGACGCGCTTGCGCAAACGAAGGATTATACGGGCGTAACCGGCAAAATCACCATTGATGAAAATCGTAATGCCAAAAAGCCCGCCGTTATCAATGTCGTGAAAAACGGCAGTTTCGATTTCGCCGCGACCATACCCGACCCGGATCAGCCGATGCCGGCAAAGCAGTGATAAGGCAGGTTTCAGGTTTCAGGTTTCAGGAAAAACTCTTCATTTAACGTTGATCTAGTAAATTCATCGAGTGGAATGAACAGTGAGTTCTCCCTGACACCTGAAACCTGAAACCTGCCTCTTGGAGCCTCTTCTTGTCTAAGGCAGTAGAGATATTTCTACAACAGTTCGTCAATGGCATCCAGACCGGCAGCGTGTATGCGCTGATCGCGGTCGGGTACACGATGGTGTATGGTGTCCTGAAGTTCATCAACTTCGCGCATGGCGACGTGTACATGGTCGGGGCGTACATCGGCCTGTTCGCGGTTGCGGCTATTCTGCCGCACAATGGGCCGCTGACGCAGGATATTATCGTCCTGCTGCTGTGCATGATGGGGTGCGGGTTGTTGGGCGCGTTTATCGAGCGTCTCGCCTATCGTCCCCTGCGTAACGGCCTGAGCGGAACCGATGCCTGGCCCTGGGCGCTGTTCTGGGCGCTGTACATCGGCCTGTTTGCTGGCCCGGCTGTGGAAGCGCATAGTTCCTTTAATGGCGTGGGCGCGTTTTTGATTACGGTAGGGATCAGTTTTGTGGTTTTGACGCCCATCCTGCAGCGTCTGTTTGCCGGGGTAGGGAAGCGGCTGCGGCCTTCGCGCAATCGCCTGACCGCGCTGATTACCGCCATCGGATTGTCGCTGCTGCTGGAAAATCAGGGGCAAGCCTCGTTCGGGGCGACGCCGCGCCAGTACCCGGATCAGGGCTTCAAGCCGCAGATACTTTCGATTGGCGCAATTCATGTTGATATTAACGCGGGGCGGCTGATCGTACTCGGAGCCGCCGTGATCCTGATGGCGGTTCTGGTCTACATCGTGCGCAAGACCCGGACGGGACGCGCCATACGCGCCGTTTCCTACGACATTGAAGCGGCGGCGCTGATGGGAATTCCCACGGATCGCATTGTCGCGCTGACTTTCGTAATCGGCTCTGCCTTAGCAGGCGCAGGCGGTTTCCTGAACCACAACCTGGGGCAGATCAAGTTCGACGCCAACATCGGCATCCAACTTGGCCTGAAAGCCTTTGTAGCCGCTGTGCTGGGCGGTATCGGCAGCATAGAGGGCGCGGTATTGGGAGCCATGCTGATGGGGCTTGCTGAAAGCTACACGGGTGGTTCCGCGCTCAATGCGTTCAAGGACGGAGTAGGCTTCGTGATTCTGATTGCCGTGCTGTTGTTTCGGCCTGCCGGTATCCTGGGCCGCAACACGGTTGAGAAAGTTTAGCAAAGTTCAGCTCGGTTACAACTTTTGCTTCGTATATTCCCATATTTCCCATTTTTTAGTGTGTTCAAAACCATCGTCCTTACCGTAATACATGCAGTTAGCCATGCAATGATGCTTGCCATACCGCCGTGTGTTCATCCGTTTTCTGTCTAAGTTCATGATACAAACCGATTCACGCGCTGTTTCCCTTTCTCCTATGGCTGCTTCTCCCGCGTTGCGCTGGCTCAAGCGTCTTGGCTGGCTGCTGGTTGCCGCCCTGCTTATCGCCATTGGCAGCAGGGTCAATAACAACCTCAAAGAATACTATCAGGATGTTATTTTGCAGTGCGGCTTTGCCATCATCCTGGCGGTCAGTCTCAACATCGTCAATGGGCTGACCGGGCAGTTTTCCATCGGCCATGCCGGGTTTATGGCTGTGGGCGCGTATACCGGCGCGAGTATTACGTATCAGGTGGCTCTTCAATCCCATGTTGCCAAACCCGGATTGCCCTGGATGCTGCTGGCAATGGGGGTGGGGGGGGTATGCGCGGCGCTTGCGGGCTATATCGTCGGCGTGCCGAGTTTACGACTGCGCGGCGATTACCTTGCCATTGTTACCCTGGGTTTCGGCGAAATCATCCGCGTAATTCTGGAAAATATCGGTGACATCAACGCCTCCCTGTCCTTTACCGGGGGCGCTTCCGGTTTTCAGAACATCCCTACGCTGTCCACCTTTGGCATCGTGACCGCTACAGCCATCGTTGTGATCGTGCTGGCGCGGAATTTGAAGTTTTCCTCGCACGGCCTGGCTTTTATGTCCATACGCGAGGACGAAATTGCCGCAGATGCTATGGGCGTCAATACTACCCGCATCAAAGTGACGGCTTTTGTCCTGAGCGCGTTTTTTGCCGGGGTGGGGGGCGTCCTGTTTGCGCACTATAAAGCCATCAAACCGGATACGTTTGGGTTCGTCCTGTCCATGAACTACGTCGTCATGATCGTATTGGGAGGAACCGGCAGTATCACGGGCGCGACAATGGCGGCAGTGGGCCTGACGATCCTGCCGGAACTGCTCAAACCCATTAAAGACAGAGTTCCCTTTTTCACGGACGAGTACCGGCAGGTCATTTACGCGCTGCTCCTTGTGCTGATGATGATCTTACGTCCGACGGGCGTGTTCGGCACAGGCGAGTTGAGTTTGGCGGGGCTACGGCGATGGTTCCGGCGTGGCAAAACGCCCGTGACCTCGCTTGCAGAAGGGCTGACGGCGGAAGGCAACCGCGCGCTGGAAGATGCCACCAGCGAGGCGCTGGAAGAGGGGAGTAAGCCGACAGGCGCGAACGCGGAAGTCACGCGCTCACATTCCTCAATGTCAGCAATGCAGTCTTCGTTCGCGTCTTCCACTTCTGCGCCCTCTATGCTTGACCGTAGCGATATTCTGCTCGACGTTGCCGATTTGACCCGGCGCTTCGGTGGGCTGACGGCAGTGGGGAATGTCAATTTACAGCTTCATAAAGGTGAATTGGTTGGCCTGATTGGTCCTAACGGCGCGGGCAAAACCACCGTTTTTAATCTACTGACCGGCGTGTATGAGCCTAGCGAAGGCCGTTTGGATTTCGACGATCAACCGTTGGCCGGGCAGCGCCCGACGCTGCTAACAACACGAATAGCGGGATTGGCGTTGGATACGGTCATTGCGGCGTTCGCGGGCTGGATCATCAGTACCATTATGGCGACTGCGATTGTGCCTGCCGCGACCACGCCCCAAGCGGTTCATCTGCAAGCCGTCATTCGATGGCTTGGCCCGATCATCGGTATTGCGGCTTCGCTTGCCACGCTGCGCAATCGCCGCAAATTCGTGCCCGGCTACAAGCCGTATCGCTTTGCGCTACGCGGCATTTCGCGCACCTTCCAAAATATCCGCTTATTTGCCGATTTGACGGTACTGGAGAATGTTCGCATCGGAACCTACCTCCGGCGGCAAACCAATGTTTTTGATGCCTTGTTCCGCACAACCCGCCTGGAACGCGAGGAAGCCGCTAACATCGAAAAGGCGCGGCGCTTGCTTGCCGAATTCAATCTGCTGCGCGTTCAGGATGAACAGGCGAAGAATCTGCCGTATGGCGATCAGCGCCGGCTGGAAATCGTGCGCGCGCTGGCAACCGATCCCGAAATTGCTCCTGCTTGATGAACCGGCAGCAGGCATGAACCCGCAGGAAAAGGGTCAACTTATGCACCTGATTCGCCGCGTCCGGGACGAATACGGCCTGACCATCCTGCTGATTGAGCATGACATGAAGCTTGTCATGGGCATTTGCGAACGCATTTACGTATTGGATTACGGGCGCATCATCGCTGA
Source organism: uncultured Chthonomonadaceae bacterium (assembly GCA_963835065.1). GTDB lineage: Bacteria > Armatimonadota > Chthonomonadetes > Chthonomonadales > Chthonomonadaceae > CAWFQB01. The sequence continues at coordinate 282,688 of CAWIEK010000049.1, forward strand.
AGGAACGCCGCAGGAAATACGCAGCAATCCCAAAGTCGTGGCCGCTTATCTGGGCGAGGAAAGTAATGAGTAGGAAGGTTTCAGGTTTCAGAAAAGCCTCTCCTTTCAGAGTTGAACAGTAAACATGAAATGTCATCCTGACACATGAAATGTCATCCTGACACCTGACACCTAACGGAGTGTGCCTTGCTGACGATTACCGATTTGAACGTGTACTATGGGGCGATACGGGCGCTGGACGGCATCTCGCTGACGGTCAATCAGGGCGAGATTGTCTGCATGATCGGCGCAAATGGGGCGGGCAAAAGCACGACTATACGGACGGTCTCCGGGCTTGTGCGGCCGCGTTCCGGCGAAGTTTCGTTTGAAGGCAAGGCTTTGCACCGTCTGCCGCCGCATGATATTGTTACGCTTGGGGTGGGGCAGTCACCCGAAGGCCGACGGGTCTTTGCCAACATGACGGTACGCGAGAATCTGGATTTAGGCGCGTTTACCCGAGACAAACACAAGGCGGAAAAGCGCGACGATCTGGAAAAAGCTTTTACGCTGTTTCCCCGCCTCAAAGAGCGGGAAGCGCAGCTTGCCGGGACGCTGTCCGGGGGAGAGCAGCAAATGCTTGCCATCGGACGCGCGCTGATGTCCCGCCCGCGCCTGCTGCTGCTCGATGAACCCTCTTTGGGACTCGCGCCCTTCCTCGTCAAGAACATCTTTCAGATCATACAGGACATCAATCAGCAGGGCGTGACGATCCTGCTTGTCGAACAAAACGCCAATCAAGCGCTCCGCATCGCCCACCGGGGCTATGTCCTGGAAACAGGCCGCGTCGTGCTTGCCGACACCGCCGCCGCGCTGCTGCAAAACGACAGTGTGCGGAAAGCGTATTTAGGAGAGTAGGTTTCAGGTTTCAGGTGTTAGGTGTCAGGAAAAAGCGCTACCTTGCCTATTACTTGAACAGTAGACTACCCAAGGCAAGTAGATACTCCCCTGACACCTAACACCTGAAACCTGAAACCTACTATGGACGACCTCACCCGTGCCCTTGCTTTCGGCCTGCTGACCTTGCTGACGATACATGGCAGCATCGAAGACCGCGCCAGACGGAGGGCGGAACTACAGGTCAGCGAAAGTTTTCAGCATACCGGAAGGGTGCGCGCGGAAATTCAGGGGCGCGGATGGTTCGGCGTGGAAGCCAATGATTTCTGGTCGGTTGACATTTACGGCATGGAATTGAAATCCGACAGGCTGCCGTTTTATGTATACCCGCGTCCGGGCTGGAAGGGGAGTATCCGCCATTTGCGGCTGCATTTGAAGCGGTTTACGCTCAAGGGACTGCCGATACGCGCTTTCGATGCCGATATACCTTTTGCGACTTATGACATTGGACACGCGCTGTATAAAGGCCGGCTTGTCCTGCGGGGAACCGGGGCAGGGCCGTCAACCGTTGAAGTGGATGGGGCAGGGCTGCGCGCGTTCATCAACAAAAAATTCAAGGATACCCTTTCGGATGTCAACGTAAGTTTCCCCGGACGACGTATTCTGATCGAAGGCAAGATACGCCTGTTTTCGGACTACGCGCCTTTCTCCGCAACGGGAACGCTCGTTCCCCGCGCCGGGCGCTTTCTTGACCTGGCCGAGCCTGAAATGCGCTTGAATGGCCTTCTAATGACTGCTTCGGGCACGCAGAACCTTTTACGGCAAATCAATCCTGTTCTGGATGCGGATGCGGATTTAGGGTTGGGCGGTTATTTCGAGATGGAGCGCGTGGAAGTCAAGGACGATGAAATCGTGATCACCGGGCGGGCTTCTATACCCGTTGCGCCCTCTCCCGTTTCTACTCCCATTTCTACAGGAAAGACAGGAAATTAGGTTAGGAAATCCGTTTATGACAGATACAGATAGGACCGAATTGAAACATACGCCTCTTTATGACGCCCATGTTGCGCTTAAAGGCAGAATGGTGGAGTATGCGGGGTGGGCGATGCCCGTTCTGTATACGGGAATACTGGAAGAGGCGCGGGCGGTTCGCAGCGTTGCCGGGATATTCGACATCAGCCACATGGGGCGCGTCCACGTGTTTGGGGAGGAAGCGACGACCTTTTTGCAGAAATTGACCAGCAATGATGTGGGCGCGTTAAAACCCTCGTCTGCGCAGTATTCGCTGCTGATGAACGCGACGGGCGGCATCATAGACGATATTATCATTTATAGGGAAGATCGGGACAGCTATCTGGTTGTCATCAATGCGGGAAACGCCGAGAAAGACCTGCAATGGATGCGCAAGCATGTGCCAGATGGGGTTACTATTCAAGATCAAAGCGAGCAGACGGCGATGATTGCCGTACAGGGACCGCAAACTCCTGAAATGGTAGCGCGGCTTGCCGGCAATCCCGCGTTGCTGGAACGCAAGCGCTTTCAGTACGCGACGGGGCTGCTATCCGGTATTCCTGCTACGTTTTGCCGTACCGGCTATACGGGCGAAGATGGCTTTGAGTTGATCGTGCCCGCCAAGCAGGGACAGGACGCCTGGAACGCGCTGATGGCTGCCGGAGCGGTGCCCTGCGGGTTGGGGGCACGCGACGCCCTGCGCATCGAAGCCGGGTATCCGCTGTATGGGCATGAAATTGATGAAACTACATCACCGGTTGAGGCTGGCTTGATGTGGGTCGTGAAATTGGATAAGGGAGATTTCTTTGGCAAGGAGCAGATAGCGCGGCAGAAGCAGGAGGGTCCGAAGCGCCGACTGATGGGACTGACTTCTCATGAGCGCATCATCCCGCGACAGGGCTTCCCCCTTTACGCGGCGCAGGAAACAGGCGGGGCAGGGGAGGGAGCGGAAAAATCCTCCATCGGCGTCATTACAAGCGGCGTTTTTTCTCCTACGCGCAACCACAGCGTGGCAATGGCGTATATTGATGTAGAGCATGCCAAACCCGGCACTCGTGTTGAGGTCGCTATACGCGACAAGTTTGCGGGCATGACGGTCGTGCAGAAAAAATCTCTGCTGGAGGCGCATGAAACTCCCGAAGAACATTCGCTATAATGCGCTATAGACTGAGAAGATACTGAGAAGAGTGAGTGAGGATAGAACAGAAATGGCTACCGTTCCCGGCGATTTGAAGTACAGCAGTACGCATGAGTGGGTACGCATTGACGGCGATGTGGCAACCGTTGGCATCACCGATCACGCGCAGGCAGAACTCGGAGATATCGTTTATCTGGACTTAACGGAAGTCGGGCGCATGTTAAAGCCGGAAGAGCAATTCGGGGAGATCGAGTCGGTAAAAGCCGTCTCGGAACTTTTTTCTCCCATCTCCGGCGAAGTGATTGAAACCAACACAGCCATTGCCGACAAAACCGATGTCATCAACACTGATCCCTTCGGGCAGGGCTGGCTGATGAAAGTGCGCTTGAGCAACTCGGAACAATTGGCTGCCCTGATGACGGCGGCAGATTACGAGAAGTTCGCTGAAGAAAACGGCCACTAAACGCTTTGCGCATTGACACTCTGCGGCAGTTGTGATATACTGCGTTCAGACACTGCGTTTACAAGACGTATCAAACCATCAATCCGGCGGCTGGTTCCTCATTCGATTAACCGGCCCTTTCAAAAGGAACAATACCGATGCCTAAAAAGATTTTAGCGGTGGATGATGAGCGGCACATCGTGCGCCTGGTTCAAGTGAACCTGGAACGCGCCGGCTATCAGGTAGTGACAGCCTTTGACGGGCGCGAGGCGCTGGAAAAGGTGGAGTCTGAGAACCCGGATTTGGTTGTCCTGGACGTCATGATGCCGTACATGGATGGTTTCGAGGTGCTGCAAACGCTGCGCAAGAACCAGAGTACCCGCGATCTTCCCGTGATCATGCTTACCGCAAAGGCCCAGGATGCGGACGTTTTTCGCGGTTGGCAATCGGGCGTAGATTGCTATCTGACAAAGCCGTTCAACCCGATGGAACTGATTTCTTTTGTCAAGCGCATCTTCACTTCCATGCAGGAAAGCGATGGCGGCAACTATATTGACCTCGGCAGTTCCAAGTCCTCCGGTTACTAAACGTACAATTATAAGTTTAGTAAGTATTCTGTTCGGAAAGGCAGCAACGTGGCAGCAGGTAAGAAGTCCAGCGTGATATTATGGACGGGGTTGGCAGCGGCAGCGACCGGCATTGTGGTTGTGGCCGTGTTTGTCAACCTTAAAGAGCGTTCCAGAGCAGAAGGCAGCGTATCCAACCGGTTACGCGATGTTCAGGACGTTCTCACCGACTGTTACAAGAAGATCACCGAAATCGAGCAGCATCTTCCCGAACTGGTTCAATCCAGCCCGAAAAACAACACGCATCCCTCTCAGCCGTTCCAATTCCTGATCCTGAATCCTGATAGTAACCATCAAACCGCTGAGAAAGAAATAGTCCAAGAATTGAGGCCACTATCAACCTCAGTTCTTGGACTATTTCTTTTGCTATTAGCATTGTACGATTCCATGTGCCTACATTCTCGCGCAAATCGGATTGAACACGGCATTAGGCAGACGCGATATACTTGCGCTTGTTTTCGTTACGCAGAAATAACGCAAAACAAAGAGACATTGGAGCCAACGGATAGAATATGGATTGATCAATAGAAGAATTCGGGAAACTAAAACGTCCGATAATACAAGGTATGGAAGAAAACAACTTAAGATTTCCCAACTTCACCTCAATTTTGTCATTGCTACCTATAGCCGTTTGGACATTGTATGGGCAGCAACAGTAATTCTTTTCATGCAAGTACAAAATTAGAACCTGGGCGCAGCATACAATATGCTGCGCCCAGGTTCTAATTTCCGTTTTCCGTCTGAAAATCCTACAGATTATCAGGGCTGTTTCTTTGTGTTCCGCGCCAGAAACTCATGCAGGGAATAAATGTGAGTTTGGCTCGAAACCATATCAGCATCCTTATCGAATTGGCCGTCTAAGTAAACGGTGCCTTCGCTTATGTTTAGCGCGTGAAGCCTCGGATGTCCCATTTTCCACTTTAGCAGCCTGGAGTCAGCAATGAATTTTCAAGTTTTGTTCTTCTATGCGTTTGTCGTTTGGCTTATCTGGGAGCCAGACACGGAAACGAAATTCACCCTCTAAGTTGGTCAGAGCTGCCAGGCGCGGATGGTGAAGCGTTGAGCCGAAGAAAACAGGCACGAACTCCTGTGCGCCTCCTGAATTGTTGCCGATAACCTTCCCGGCGAGAACGACAGACGGTGTGCTACTTTGATATCTGCGTAATGGAGAAATTGCAGATCACATTTCTAAAAACCGGTTCTTCTAACCTCGCAACCTCAACGGTCTTCCCAATTTTGATGTTGGCGGTAGTGCTTGAGATATTCTGGCTGAGATTCTCTGGCGTGGCGGAGAGTGGCGTGACCGGAAGGATCAAGGCCAGCACAGATACGATAATGGCTAAATGACTTTGCTCCATTGAAATGTCCCCTATTCTCTCGCCGCGCTTTGTAAGGAATTCATTCGTTTTGCGTAGATTCCAGTACGGATTCTGCCACATAAATGGGCGCTCGATACCGCAGCGCCATTGCGATAGCGTCACTTGGCCGCGCGTCAATGTCAATCACTTCTTCGCCGCGAGCGAGCGTGATTTTCGCGTAGAATGTTTCCTGAAGCAGATCGTCTATGGTCACGCGCTCTACAGACGCTCCCAGGCGGTCCAGCATCGTTCGCATCAGATCGTGCGTAAAGGGTCTGTCCGGGCGGTCTCCCTCAATCGCCATCGATATAGCCACGGCAACATCCCGCATAACGAAAATCTTGAACTCACGCCCATGATTGTCGCGCATCAATACAAACGTCGTATTGTGCAGGGGATTGCCCGTATCCACCTCATATACATTGACGACCTTAACTTCTTTTTCGTTCAAAGCGCGTGAGGACCTTGTCTCAGGCTGCCCGCCGGGCCCTTCGGACGCGCTGAAACTCTCGTCTTCCGGTCGCCAATCCCCAAACAAATCCCTAAAATCGTTGCCCACCGCTTTCCTCCACTTTCAGATTGCAAAGTGAAAATCAACCGTGAAAACACATGAAGTCCAAGGATCCCTTCAGAAACAACCGTTTGCAATCAAAGGAAATCACTGGCAATCACGATATAAACTCTAATCATCGCCGCTTTTGATGGTTCTTTCCACGACGGCAAGGAATTCCTTGTTGGTTTTGGTATGCTGCAGGCGATCCTTGAGCAGTTCGGTGGCTTCCAGAGGATCAAGGCCGTGCAGCAGGCGGCGCAGTTTGACGATCTGCTTGTACGTTTCTTCATCGTACAGCAATTCGTCCTTGCGCGTACTGGATTTCAGCGCAATGGCGGGAAAGATGCGCTTGTCCGCAAGGCTGCGGTCAAGCTCCACTTCCATGTTTCCCGTGCCTTTGTATTCCTCAAAGATGAGGTCGTCCATGCGGCTTCCGGTTTCAACCAGCGCGGTAGCCAGAATGGTCAGGCTGCCGCCTTCCTCTATGTTACGCGCTGCGCCAAAGAAACGTTTCGGACGGTACAGCGCGGCGGGGTCAAGCCCACCGGCAAGGGTACGTCCGCTCGGCGTCACGGTCAGGTTGGAGGCGCGGGTATAGCGCGTCAGGCTGTCCATCAGAACAACGACATCCCGCTTGCTTTCCGCCAGTCGCTTGGCCTGTTCCAGAACCATGTCCGCCACGCGCATGTGGTTTTCCGGCGTCTCATCGAAGGTGGAACTGATCACTTCCCCCTTCACCGAGCGGCGAATGTCCGTCACTTCTTCTGGCCGCTCGTCAATCAGCAGCACGATCAGAATACATTCGGGATGGTTGACCGTGATAGCGTTGGCGATTGTTTTCAAAATCGTTGTTTTACCGGCTTTGGGTTGCGCCACGATCATGCCGCGCTGCCCCTTGCCGATGGGACAGATAATGTCCATGATGCGCCCAACCATTTCCTGCCGCGTGGTTTCCAGCGTCAGGCGGTCATTGGGATAAATGGGCGTCAAGTCGTCAAAATTGACGCGGTTACGCGCTACTTCTGGGTCAACGCCATTAACGCCTTCCACGCGCAATAGACCATAGTATTTTTCCGAGTCTTTGGGCGGGCGCACCTGCCCGGATACTTCATCGCCGGTTTTCAGGCCGAACCGCTTGATCTGTGTTTGCGACACGTAAATGTCTTCGGCATTGGGCGAGAAATTGCTGCGGCGCAAAAACCCCCACCCGTCCGGCAAAATCTCCAAAATCCCTTTGGCGTGAATGTAGCCGTTGCGATCCGTTTGTATTTGCAGAATGCGCCCGATCAGCTCATCTTTGCGCGTCGAAGTGGCGCCCGTTCCCACGCCCAGGTCTCTGGCGAGTTCCTGCAAATCATTCAGGCTCTTGTTTTCCAGATCGGACAAGTTAAAACTGAGGTTGTCTTCCATTATGTTTTTCGTCACCTCACGAGGATGCCCGGAAGCGATGCTTGTCGAACGCAGCCCGCTTCCGGTACAGCGCTGCGCAACGAAGGAGTGATGGTCCATTCTTCCCCATTGCTAAAGCAAGAGGACGTCAGGACGAGATTGGTAAAAATGCGATACAGATGGCAAAATGGCAAAGATGGTAAAAGCGATAAAGCAGAAGGTAATCAGAAGAAGAACTAACGCTCACGCTTCAAGAAGAAATACCGAAAGAAATACACGCGAATCAGCAACCAGAACAAAAACCAACAGCCGTCAGCACAAAGATCAACAGCCATTTTCATCAACATCAATCATTGGGGCTGTCAAAGTTTACAACGCCGATGTAGCGCAGATTGCGGTATTGTTCCGCATAGTCCATGCCATAGCCCACAACAAACTTGTCTTCGATTTCAAAGCCGCGATAATCCACATCAATTTGTACTTGCCGACGGGCGGGCTTGTCCAGCAAAACGCACACTTTCACGCTGCGGGCATGGCGGGCGCGAAGCGTTTCAATCAGATAGCTGAACCGCAAGGTCAGGCCGGTATCCAGTATGTCCTCGACAATCAAGACATGCTTGCCTGCGACAGCCGCTTCCAAATCCTTCAGGACGCGCACCTCGCCGGATGTTTTGGTGGCGGCTCCGTAAGACGACACAGCCACAAAATCGAATTCTACCGGGCGCTCAATGCACCGCACGAGATCGGATAGAAATAGCGTTGCGCCTTTAAGGACGCCGACGAGCAGCAGCGGCTCCGCGCGGTCAGGATAATCGCGGGTGATGGCCTCACCAATTTCCCTCACCCGCTGCTGTATGACCTCTTCGGACATAAGTTCCGTCAGGAAGTGGTCAGGCAGCGCCCCGGTTTGTTCCTCCATCCCCTCTCCCATCTGTTCCTGACTATCGGTGTTCGGTATTGGGTGTTGGGAAATGCGTACCTGCTTAACACAAGATAACATGCGAGTAAATCGAAAACCAACACCCAATACCCAACATCCACCTACACTATATATTCACACTCCCACTGACTTTTAGAAGGTCGAGCCACCACTATTTTGAAAAATTATGAAATTCATTCCCATTCGATAGTGGCGGGAGGTTTGGAACTGATGTCGTAAACAACGCGGTTGATGCCGGGAACTTCATTGACGATGCGGGCGCTGATGCGTTCCAGCACATCGTAAGGGATACGCGCCCACTTCGCGGTCATAAAATCGTCGGTGGTCACGGCGCGTAAAATGATGGGATGGGCATACGTGCGCTGATCTCCCATGACGCCCACGCTGCGGATCGTCGCCAGTACCGCCAGCGCCTGACTGTACTCCCGGTAAAGACTGGCCGCGTGAAGCTCGTTCAGGAAAATTTCATCCGCGCGCTGCAAGGTGTCCAGGCGTTCGGCGGTAACATCGCCCAGGATGCGGATCGCAAGGCCGGGTCCGGGAAAGGGGTGACGCCAGACAATGCTGTCCGGCAGGCCGAGTTCAGAGGCGGCGGCGCGGGCCTCGTCCTTGAACAGCAGCCGCAGGGGTTCGATTACCTTTAAAACCATGTCTTCGGGCAGGCCACCGACATTATGGTGTGTCTTGATGGTCTGCGCGTGCTTGCTGCCGCCCGATTCGATTACATCCGGGTACAGCGTTCCCTGTGCCAGAAACTCCACTCCCTGTAGATTATCGGCATGTTCTTCAAAAACGCGCACAAACTCATTGCCGATAATTTTACGCTTTTGTTCCGGGTCGGTAATTCCCGCCAATTTCGCCAGAAACCGCTCCCGCGCATCGGCGTAGATAAGGTTGATACCGAACGCGGCGGCGAAATCGTCTCGCACCTGTTCTGCTTCGCCGCGCCGCAGCAGGCCGTGATCTACAAAAATGCACGTCAACTGATCGCCAATCGCCCTGTGCATCAGCGCTGCCACGCAGCAGCTGTCAATGCCGCCGGAAACGCCGCACACAACGCCTGCCGTACCCACTGTTGCGCGAATTTGGGAGATAGCTTGTTCTACGAAATTGGCAGGCGTCCAGGTTCCCTGACAGCCGCACGGCCCCAGAACAAACGCCCGCAGCAGTTCGGCTCCAAAAGGTGTATGCGCCACTTCGGGATGGAATTGAACGCTGTACAAGCGCCGCGCTTCATCAAACATCGCGGCGACGGGCGTACTGGCCGTCGTAGCCGCGACAGTAAAGCCGGGTGGCGGAGCCAGTACCGTATCGCCGTGACTCATCCAGCAAGGCAGTTTTGCGCCTTCACTGGCGATGTTCTTAAAAAGAGGTTCGGCGCGAACTACGGTTATCTCTGCATCCCCATATTCCCGTTCCTGCGCAGGCCGCACTTCCCCACCCAACTGATGCGCCATTAACTGCTGGCCGTAGCAGATACCCAAAATGGGAACGCCGAGATTATATATGTCCGCGTCGGAATGAGGAGCGCCGTCTTCATACACGCTGGACGGCCCGCCTGAAAATATAATGCCGCGCGGCTTTCGCGCCGCGAGTTCTGCCGCCGGCGTATTGAAGGGCAAAATTTCGCTGTAAACATGACATTCGCGGACGCGCCGAGCAATTAGCTGCGTATACTGAGCGCCAAAATCCAGTATCAGCACCAGTTCCTGAGCAGCCTTGACGCTTTCCTGTTCCTGAACCGTTGTCGCAGACGCGCCGGAACCATCATCAACCCTGCTATCGAAACGGGAAACAGGGTCGGCATTGAGCGCGAGTTCGCTTATCGGCATGGGTTCTAATTGCATAATGCGGGAGTTTCCTGAATTCGCGCCGGTGCAAAAAGGCACACAGACTGCGCGGGTTTGTTCGGAAATCAGTATTGGAATATCGGGGTCGAACAGGGATTGACAGCGAATGACAGATACTCAAGAATTCGCCTGAAGTCACCTTCGGCGGGTATCGGGTCACAAGCAAGAACAATGTAAAAAGAGTAACCGGGTTAAAAGGGAAAAGACGCAAATGCCACGTCAGTGCAGAACGAACATGCCAGTGCAAAGCCAAAAACACAATTGGGGCAACAATGGCCTGTGGGCAAACGCGGAGGACCAAGCGCGGAAGGGCTTGATTTCTCTTCTAGTATAGCGCATATTCTGCTCTGCGTCAAGGCATAGCGCGTAAAAACCGCTAAATAATCTCATTTTTCAGTAAAAAGACGTAACTTCAGCCTTTTCAGCGCCTCATTCACGCCTATCATCCTACCAATCATCCTCAGTAATTCTCTTCCGGCGCGTCTTCCGCATCGTTTTCCTCATCGCCGCGCTCCAGACGTTCCGCCTGTATCACTTCGCGCGGCGTTTCTTCTTCCAATCGGGCTTGGGGCGTATCCAGCCACGCCTCATAACTCTGAAACAGATGTTCGCGGACGGCTTCCACATCCAGGCCACTGTGAAGCAACTGCTCCCGCTCTCGTTGCCAGTTGTCGTTGGCCTCGCGGTGCAGCGTAGACTCGCGCCAGCCCATCACATCTCCCCACTCCAGGCCATCCCCTATCTCGCGGGGCAGCCACAAACTGCGGGTATCCAGATCATCTTCCAGTTCGGCGCACCACTCGCGGAAGCCCATTTCCCAGGCGCGTTCATCTACGCTGTTCAGCGCGGCGTACTCCCGGCGCCGTTTGGCATAAAAGGCCGTATCGTCCAGCACGGACTCAACCCATTCCGGGGCAAGTTCAGGATGTTCGCGGCGCAAGTATCCGAAAAAGCGGTGCAGCGAGTCGGGCAGGCGCTCCTCGATTTCTTCTTCCGCCTGCGCCTTGCGTATGTAATGGCTGAACATGAACCAGCGCAGTTCAAATTCGTTGATGTCGGCAATGCTTTTCTGATACTGATTGGCAAGGTAATCTACGAGGAACTCGGCATTGAAACTGTCCTGTTCCGCAATGCGCGACCCCAATTCCAGCCCGGTATCCACCCAGTTGGAAAAGGCGTCCAGTTGCTCATAGCCTAAATCCAGCAGTTCCTGAATATCCGCATTATTGTCTTCGCTGTCGCGGCTCCATCCCCCTTCGGGAATGTCATCATCAGCACCGTTCATACCCGCCCTCTATTTCCCACATCAAGATTATCACTCTTACGACTTCCACATCTCGCCACGAAATCTTATACCCCGTTCAACGCAGAACTAAGCCAAACAGTTCCATCAGAAGTGGAGAGTGCTGAGTGAGTGTGAGAGTGAAATGGGCTTCTACTCCCCATTCCCTACTCCCTACTCCCTTATACCGTCGCCTGCACACTTGTCATAAACAGCAGCGCCAGAACGGCGAGAATGGCTAACAAGGCGGCTCCGGCATGGCCTTTGTACTTGGGAGGGAAGCAAGCCTGCCAGCCCATTGCCAGCAGCAGGCAGATCGGCAGCATCGCCGGGTACAGATACCGTCCTTGCGCCTGAAAATACTTGCTCAGAAAAAGCGCAAACGACGCGCCGACAAGAATTAACGTTGCCATCAGCAACTGAATGAACTTCTGCTGCGCTTCCGTGAATACGGTTTTGCGGACGAAATGCAGGCGTATCAACCCACCCAACGCGCTGATGCAAACCAGCAGGGGCAAAATGTAAATCTGAATGGGCAGAAACAATTGATCGCCAATCCTGGCTGAATCCTTGTTGCCGTACACAGCCCAAAAACTGAGAAACGAGCGTAACGAAACGGCTTTAACATACTCGAACGTTCCAATATGCGCAATAAACGCGCTTGCCTGCGCCGTGCCGCCAAATGCCTGATTAAAGGTTTTCAGCGGCAGCAGTTCCCCGTACAACTGCTGATTGCGAACCAGCCACCACCCGCTGATAACGAGCATCAGCGTCAGCGCCCACAGCAGATTGCGGGCAAGATTGGCCGCAGGTTCCCCACCCCGCCACAGCAGCGCAAGCGCCAGCAATGTCACCGGCAGGAGCAGCAGCGCGGTTACTTTCGTCAGCAGGGCAAGGCCGAGGAGGATGCCGAGCCATCCCGCCCGCCACAGGGAAAAACCGCGCAGCAGGGATTGCGCCAGCAGCCACAAACACGCGCTGAACCACGCTTCCAAAAGAACGTCATTGTTGATCGTCGAGGTAATGGCGATATGGGACGGCAATAAAGCGGCAACGCCTGCCGCCACAACAGCCAGAATCGGCTCATCGGGGAACATCAGGCGGGCAGTGGAATACACGAGCAGGATACAAACAAGGCCGAGCATAATGGACGCGACCCGCATTCCCTGTCCGCCCAACGGCACAAACAGGCGCGTCCACACGTAATACAACGGCGGCTGATGCCATTCATACGCTTGCCCGCTTTTGTCCAGCGTAGCCGACGCCTGCGTGGGCAGATGCCCCGACACCAAACTTTGTACGTAACGAACATGCGCAGCCTCGTCCGGCGCGTTTTGATAGCCCGTTTGCCCAACCGGAACCCAACTCGCGTGAAGCCCTGCCAGAACCAGATAAACTAGCAGAAGAAGGGGCAGTACGGCCTTCCACGCTCCGGGCAGGGGTTGCGGCGCGGGCGGAAGCGGCGACAGGGGCGGGCCGGGATCGCTCAAAAGCGGCTTACGGCGCGGCGGACGGCTCACGGCTTCCCTCCCTGTGGCGCAATGCTTGACGGCGCGACATTTTGCGGCGTAACATTCGGCGACATGCCTTGGGGCGCGGCGTTCGGCGCATCGCTCGTACTTTTCATTTGCATCACCACGCAGCCATGTTCGTTGAAAATCGGCGTCCACAAGCCCCGCTTGATGGCGTCGCCCATCAGTTGATGCCCCCGATCTCCCGCCGCGCCTGTGGTCAGGCCCTCCACATACCACTTTTGCAGCGCATCAACTTCCACGCCGTTCGGCCCACCCGGAAAATCAGGGTCACGAGTTCGGCCCGTTGTTTTGCGCCGCCTGATTGAGATTTATCAAGGCGTATTCAATCCCGTGCCCGCGAAACCACACGGTCAGTTCCGCGCCGTTTTGCAGCGTTTCGTAAGGAATGTAGGACGAGTGCTGCTGATTAGCCCACACATACAACCGATCCAGATAAAAGCCCCGCGTTTCATCCACAAGAGCGATACCGGCGCTTGGGGGAGTGTTCTGGTTAATCCATTGTTCGGCATCATAAGCGTCGAAGTGTCGGCGTAAATCCATGTCCCATGCCTGCGGCTGCGCCAGATTAGCGAACAGGGTCGGAACCGACACGCTGGAAGGCATTTGTCCCAATTGCGTCAACGCCCTGCGCTCATCCCCATTGGCGTTCATCGGCAGCGTACACACAGACAGCAGCACATAGCCAGCCTGCCCGAAAACAGCGACAATGCCCAATACGCCCGGCACTTGGGCGAATGTCAGGCGTGGCAGGCGTTTCGCGCTACTACTGTCAGCATTACCGCTACTCTCCGTAAACACAAACCGACACGCGGCATACGCGCCCACAATGGCAAACAAAGGCATTACCTGAATCAGATAACGCCCCACCTGCGACAATATAAACCACGCCAGAACCTGCCCCATGCCAAGCCACAGCAGACCGCGAACGGCAGGCGATATTCGACGGACAAACGCTAAGGGAAACACAAGCGCGGCGTACAATCCCCCAAACAACGCCGTAAAATTATATTCCCCCGGATTGCAGTACAGGACGCTCGATTTCACGTTCGGGCGCGTCAGCAAATGCCAGGGAACCTGTAGGATATTCAGCAGCTTGCTGCGAACATCCGGCGACAGAGGCTTAGTTCCGAACTTGTCCTGCTCCGATTGATAGGAAGCCGCGCGTTCCAGACTCCAATAACGGCTCTGCGGAAACGCTTTCGTCACAAACGGATACACGGGATTGCGCATCACAACGATGTTCTTCACGTACCAGGGCGACCCAATCGCCAGCGCAACACCGACAAACAACGCAGTCTTTCGGATTGGAACCCGCGTCAACAACAGCATGATCGTCATCAACCCGAACGGCACAAGCGCCAGATACTTCATCCCCAGCGCGAAGCCCATGAGCGCCCCGGAAAGGAGGAGAAGGGAACAGGGAACAGGGAACAGGGAACAGGTATCTGCTTGTTTTGATAAAGGCGGTAATTGTACATCTTCTGTCTTCTGTCTTCTGTCTTCTGCGACCTCCCTGTTCCCTAACCCCGAAACAAGCGCAAAGGCGGCGAGCGTGGTGTACGTGGCGAGGCCGACATCTATGTACGCGACACTGCACTCCCACAGTACCATCGGGGTCGTGACGAACACGACGGACGCCAGCCAGCCGACAACAGGCCGCAATACCCGGCTGCAAAAGCCGATTATGCCCATCACAAGGAAGCCGGCTAACAGCAAATGGAACAGATTGGAAAGCGCGTAGCCATTGTAAAGCAATCCTGCGGCGAAGAGCATTTCCAGGGTAAACGGAAAGTTGCTGTGATGCTCGGTAGGAAGGTTGGGAATACGATGCTGAAGCAGAAACAGCTTTGGATCGGCAAGATGATAGGAAAGCGCGTCCCATTCCAGCGGTCCCGGCGGACGAAAACAGGCGAGGAGCGCAATTAAGCCGAAAACAATCAGAAAAATTACGCAGGCGATAATCAGCCCCGTTTCCAAGCCCCACTTTGATGCCGATGCGACAGCAGCGTTACGCTTGCGCTGTCGCCAAGACTGAAAATCGCTGCCATAACCACGCCAACCACCCCACCCTGCCGCTGCCAGCGCCAGCCACCAACAAGTGACCGGCCAGAAAGATAACAGTCCTGCCAGGCCGAGCGCGTACACGCCATAGGCGGCAATGCCCAGGCCAAGCGCCCCGCCATAAGCCAGGCGTTCCAAGGGCGCAAAGATGGGAAGATCAAGCCGATCCAGCAGCGCGCGTCCAACGGCAGCGGCAATGCAAGCAAATAGTATTATCAGCAACAGTGCAATCATATTGTAAGGTATGGAACCGTCGTCACGAAATGTCGGCTTATGTTTGGTCTATGATTTGGCGCAATTGCTGTATCTGCGCTTCCATTTCACTCTCTGAGGGCGATTTGGGCAGAGGCAGCAATTCAGCGCTCAGTTGCGGCTTGGCATTGCCTGTGTCGGGCAAACCGGCAATAGAATTATTACGCGAAATAGCAATATACCCGACATGATGCCCGAAACAGCCGGTCTGTACGATAAGCGTATCCCCTACCCTCTCGCCATTTTCTAATCGCGTGTGCGAGTGTCCGCCAATTATCAAGTCAATGCCCGGAACCGCTTCCGCCAGTTTCCTGTCCTGCGCGTACCCGATATGGGTCAGCGCAATCATAACATCCGGCTGATACTCCGCCTGCAATTGCGGCACGAGACGCTTGGCAGTGACAATGGGATTTTCAAACAGATATGCGGAAACATGGCGGGCGGACATACGCTCCGTTACCATCGGAACCGTCAGGCCGAAAACAACAACGCACAGCGTGGTTCCGTCTGTTGCCTGCAAGGTACGAACAATATAGGAACGCGCGGGAGGATCGGTTTGCTGTTTCTCCTGTGTTTGCCGCGCGTTTGCTGACGTTTGCCCTGTATCATCGCCGCTTCCAACACAGTCAAGATTCAAATTGTTACTATGTTCGGCTTGTCCAGATGGTCGCACATTCGCGCAAAGGATAGGAAACTGCGCCAGTCCTACTTTGCAGTGAAAACCGGTACGCGACACATGGAATTCGCGGTTGCCCACTGTCATGGCATCGTAGCAGATCTCATTCATGGTCTTGAGGATCGCTTCGCCCCAGGGCTTGAACGTGACATTGCCGGAAGCAACGGCATCCCCGGCATCCAGCAACAGCCCCTGTTTGCCGACAGCCTGCCGCAAGCGCCGCAAGCAATCCGCCTGCATGGAAGTCAGATGATTATGAAAATCGTTGGTATGTAGGAGGATGAACACAATAGTTCCCAGGCGACTGGCGTATGCGATTGGCAGAAGGGAGGACAAAGCCGCAACTATCAGTGTCCAGTATACCATACGCGCCAACATACAAATTCTGCGCAAGGCACAATTAGCGGATTGCTATTGGCCGCTGTGTTCCCGATTGGCAGGCTCTTTGAGGGATTGCAGATAGGTTCGCAGACACGACTCGCGTTCTCCCCGCGCTTCCAGCAGCTTGTCGCAGACTTCACGAACGGCTCCCTGCCCGCCCATGTGCAACGTTATTATGTCTGCCCGTTCCTTAACTTCCGGCGCGGCATTGGCAACGGCAATGCGAACTCCAGCCAGAGCAAACGCAGGAAGGTCGTTCCAATCATCTCCAATATAAGCGACCTCAGCCACCGCAACGCGCAGCGATTCACAACATTGCCGCAAAGCCACGCCTTTATCGCGGACACCCTGAACTACCTGCGTTACGCCTAATTCCCGCGCCCGCCGCTCCACAAGCGTACTTGACCGCCCTGTAATCCATGCCACTTCAATGCCTTGCAGACGCAGCAGCACAAGTCCCAAGCCATCCGCCACATGAAACCGCTTCTGCTCCCCGCCCTGAGTATCGTAGACAATCGTGCCGTCCGTTAAAACGCCATCCACATCCATCGCCAGCAGGCGCGCATGCGCCAAACGTTCGTTCAACACCGTGTTCATACTCTTTAACTCCTCTGCGCTGTGAATGGGATGCAGGAGAAACGCCGCACGAAACGTAATTATCCCGGGAGCCAATACACACATCAATGAGGAATTTACGCCTTGCGGAACCATCAACGTTTCACGACAGCTGACTTTACCTTCAGAGGTAAGAACAATTTAACTTCAAAGCCCATCGGGTTTTGGACACGGCATGCTATCGTTTCCTTATGGCTGCTTGCCATTCTCTGCGTACCCGGTTCGGCTACGGTATCGCAAACCGTGCGTTCACAGCCCACTCCTGTCGAACAGCCGCTCCATTACGCCGTCAGTATCCACGCGCCCGACCCCAATACCGGCGCAGCAAATGGCAATCCGCAATTGCGCGTCACCATTACCGTCACGCGAAAAGCGCAAGCGCCCATAGATTTTGCCATTCCTGCGTGGACTCCGGGGTACTACCAGATTTTGCGCTATGAGAACGACATTCATAACGTAAGCGCACAGGAGTCAACAGGCCGTTTTTTAGCAGTTTCGCATCCTTCCGCACGAATCTGGCGCGTGGAGAACACTGCCCTGTCTTCTTCTCCCTCTTCACCACCAAATGCCGCCGCTCCTGCATTGCCAACCTCTATCACCCTGTCTTACGATGTGAACGCCCATGATGACGGGCTAGGCTTCTTTGGAACCAGTCTTGATATGCGCAATCAACGCGGGTACATCAACGGAGCTTCCGCGCTGATGTACCCGGTCGGACACACGCAAGCGCCGTGTACGCTGTCGCTCGACGTGCCGACCGGCTGGCAGATTGCAACACCAATGGAACCTGCCTCGCCAAAATCTATTCAGCCTGACAATACGGAGCGAACTCCATCGCGCTTTCAAGCCGCCACCTATGACGAAATGATTGACTGCCCCCTGCAATTGGGCAAATTCGACACCCTTGATTTTCAGGAAAGCGGCGTAGACTTTCAATGCGTCGTGGTCGGCAGGCAAACAGGCGTGAACGAAGGCGTCCGAAATTCGCTTCAGCGTATCACCCATGCCGCCATCGCCGTTTTTGGCAGCGCGCCGTTTACCCGCTACCGGTTTATCTACCATATCGGCGGCGGTGGCTTCTATGGCGGCCTGGAGCATCACAATTCCACCGTAATTCACCTGGGAACGGGACTCGGAAGCGGCACAAATGAGGATTTTCTTTCCGTATCCGCGCATGAATTCTTTCACGCCTGGAACGTCAAGCGCCTGCATCCTGCCGGGCTTGGCCCCTTTGATTACGCGCAGCCGGTGCGAACATCCGCATTATGGTTTGCTGAGGGCGTGACCGACTACTACGCGCAGCTTTTACTCGTTCGCAGCGGCTTGAAAACGCGCGACTGGTTCTGGCGGGACATGCTGCGCCGTATTGAACAACTGGATCACACTCCAGCCCGCGTTCGCGTTCCCCTGCGCGACGCCAGTACCCATGCGTGGGAAGGCGGCAGCGAAGGCTTTGATGGCCTGAGTTACTATCTTAAAGGCAGTCTCGTTGGCCTGTACGTCGACCTGCGGCTTCGCGCCCTCACCCACAATCAAGCCGGATTGGACGATGTTATGCGCCGCTTGGATACCGCGTATGGTTCACGCAACCTCGCCTATCCCGAAGACGCGCTCTTAACGGCCATCAATGCCGTCGCGCATCAGGATTTGCAGCCGGAATACGCGCGTTTAATAAACAGCGTGGAAGAAATAGACTGGAATCCCGTTCTGCAATCTGTAGGGCTTCAATTGCAGCGCGATGTGGCTCCGTTTCTGGGCGTTCGGCTGGCTGAAGAGCAAGGCAACGGACAACCCGGAGCGCTCATCGAAACCGTAGAAGCCGGACATGCCGCCGCGCGCATGGGGCTTCGCGCCGGAGACCGCCTGTTGAGCGTGGAGGGCAAGTCTGTTTCCCTCGCCAACTTCAGCGCCGTCGTCCATTCGCTGACCCCGCTCGGACCCGTTTCTTTATTGGTTCAGCGCGGAAGCGAAACCTTTCCGCTTAGACGGCAAAGCCGGAACGGTGTATGAGCATCATCGCCTGATGCCGCTCCCCGTTGGGCAAATGTCACCCGCGCAGCAAGCCGAAGCCAGGGAATTGCAAAATACGTTATTTGCTCCCCCAGCTCCTATACGGCGTTCCGCGCAAGCCACAGCCCCGGACCGGGGTGAAAAATGATAGACCTGAAAGACAGGGAAACGCTGCCACGCCATAATCATGTACTGAACCGCCTGCGCATTTTCTATTATGCGCCCGTTGCAGTTTGGATTGTCGTGATTTTTCTCGCGTCCACGCAGTTGGGAGCGGAACAGGTCACGCTTCATGCGCTCATCCGCCTGCTGAAACTGCTCACTCCAGATCAGGCCAGCGCCTTGAACGCGGACGCCATCGGCAAAACCAACTTCTTAATTCGCAAATGCGCGCACCTCAGCGAGTACGCCATTCTCGCCCTGCTCACCGCCCGCGCCGTACAGTTCGGGCACGAACGCTTGAAGTGGCAGGCTGTCGCGGCAGGTTTCGCGTTCAGCGTCGCCTACGCCTGCACGGATGAATGGCATCAAAGTTTCGTCGGCGGCAGAACGTCCAGCATCCACGACGTTTTCATAGACGCCTTCGGAGCCGCCTTCGCCCTGACGCTGATGCTGCTCTGGTTTCGTATCAAGGCGTATGAACGCAGTTTGAGGGAAAAGGAGACAGGAAAAAGGGAAAAGTAACAGCGTTGTTCAATGGGCGCATTGTCCTTTTTCCTTTTTCCTTTCTCCTTTTCCCTACACAGGAGATTTCCATGACAATACCAGATCACGCTAAGTTTACCTATCTCGGTCACAGTACGGTTTTGATTGAAACGCCCGGCGACAAGCGCCTGCTCATAGATGCGTGGACGACCGGCAACCCGATGTGCCCGCCACAATACAAAACGCCGGAGTCGCTTGGCAAACTCGACGCTATCTTGATCACCCATATCCACAGCGATCATGTGGGCGATTTGGAAGCCCTTTGCACTGCCAATCCTGGCGCCGCCGTTGTCGGCATCTTTGAAGCCTGTAATTGGATTGCGGGCAAAAACATCCCCAACATCCAGCAGAACATCAGGCCGATGAGCAAGGGTGGCAGTCAGGAGGTTGCGGGCATTGAAGTGATCATGACACACGCCGTTCACTCTTCCAGTTTCACCGAAGCGGACGGCACAGTAGTTTACGGCGGTGAACCGGCGGGTTATATCCTGCGATTGGAAGATGATTTGACGCTGTATGCGGCGGGTGATACGGGTTTGTTTGGTGACATGGCCTTGCTGAATCTAATGTACAGTCCAACGCTCGCCCTGCTGCCCATTGGCGATCTGTTTACAATGGGACCCAAGCAGGCGTCCCACGCCATTCGATTGCTTGGCGTCACGCATGTCCTGCCCATCCACTACGGCACGTTTCCCGCCCTGACCGGCACCCCCGAAGCCTTGCGGGAACATACACGGAATAACTCCGGCCTGACCATCCATGCCCTTGCGCCGGGCGAAAGTTTTCATCTTGCGCCTTCCTAATAGTTGTGCTATACTGTTGTCGCATGATGCGACATTCAGGTTGGCAAATTTAGATGTGAAAGCCTTTCCTGTCCTGAAGAAAAGGTGCGACCAGGAGAGGGCAAGCCATCAATAGCCCCTCTCCTAGCGAGGAACGAGCGGCCAGGAGAGGGGTGGGGTGAGACGTTGTGGACGCGGGAACGGCAGCCGATTGTCCTTGTCGGCCCGACGGCAACCGGCAAAACAGATGCGGCCATAGCGCTTGCCGAGCGTATCGGCGGCGAAATCGTCAACGCCGACAGCGTACAGGTATATCGCGGGCTGGACATCGGCTCTGCCAAGCCCGATCTGGAAGCGCAGCGCCGGGTTCCCTTCCACCTGCTGGATGTGGTAAGCCCGGATCAGAATTACACGGTTTCGGATTGGAAAACCGGGGCGGAAGCCGCCATTCAGGATATTTTTGAGCGCGGCAAAATGCCGATTGTTTGCGGCGGAACCGGCTTGTATATCCGCGCCCTACTGGAAGATTGGAGCCTCGCTTCCACGCCCGCCGATGCCGATATACGCCGCGAATTGGAAGCGCAGCAGCGCGCGCAGGGGCTGGAAACGCTGTATGCCCGTTTGCAAGCCGTAGATGCCGCCACTGCCGCGCGCCTGCACCCGAATGACGCTTACCGCATTATACGCGCGCTCGAAGTGTATCTTGTCACGCAAACGCCGCTGTCCGTCTATCAGGCGGAAGATCGTCGCGCCCGCCCGCCGCGCCCTGCCCATCGTTTCGGGCTGACGCTGCCGCGAGAAAATTTGTACGCGCGCATAGATAGGCGCGTAGAAGCCATGCAGGAAGCAGGATTTGTCGCCGAAGTTCGCCAATTACTGACACAGGGTTACGCGCCCGGCTTGAGCGCCCTGAAAAGCCTGGGATACAAAGAAATGGTCGCTCACTTAACAGGCCAAATGGAGATTGAACCGGCCATCGAAGCCATCAAGCAAAACACGCGCCGGTTTGCCAAGCGCCAGCTAACATGGTTTCGCGCCGACAAACAATTGCAATGGATAGACGTAAACGAACAGTCGCCGATAGAGGTTGCAGCCTCTATTTTGTCGAAACGTCTCCTGTCGAAACTACATTCTAAATGAGAGGCGCACTAAATGATAGGCGCGATCACCTACGGCTATGAAGCCAAACCTTGACAGAGTTAAACTTTTTGCGCAAAACTCTGATTTGTTTTTGTTGTCCCGGAGGCTTTTTACCGGGAAGGAGATGCAGCATGAATAAGCCACAGTTGAACCTACAAGACATATTTCTGAATCAGGTGCGCAAGGAAAACATCGGCGTCACCATTTATCTGATTGGCGGCGTCCAGTTGCGCGGCATGGTGCGCGGCTTCGATGCCTTTACCATTCTGCTCGACTCCGTTGGCAAGCCTACCCAACTTGTTTACAAACATGCCGTCACCTCCATTGTGCCCTCGCGCCCCGTCTCCAACTTCTATCAGGAGTCGCACCGCGACACCGTAGGCGAACGCACCGAACGCGAACCCCGCGAAGCCCGTACCCCCGTCACTCCCACGCAGGAGTAGCAGAAGTCCGTCTTCGTCGTGTGTATAGTCGGCTATCTGCATCACTCCCACGCAGGAGCAACAGAAGCAGCAGGAGTTTCAAGGTGAAATTCACGAAAATGCACGGTATCGGCAACGACTTTGTTGTTGTGAATACCTTAGCCGAAGTTTTAGAAGAAGCGCAGTACGCAGACAGCAGCCGTCGCCTGTGTCACCGGAAGTTCGGCGTGGGCGGGGATGGACTGCTCCTGGTTCTGCCATCCAAAGTCGCCGATTACAAAATGCGGATGTTCAATCCCGACGGCAGCGAAGCGGAAATGTGCGGCAACGGCATCCGGTGCTTTGCCAAGTATATTTATGACCGCAAAATGGCTTCGGATACGCAAGTCAAGGTGGAAACGCTTGCCGGCGTCAAGGTGCTGCGCCTGCTGCTCCGCGCCGGCAAAGTGGAAGCCGTCCGCGTAGATATGGGGCAACCCCTGCTATTGCGCTCAGAAATCCCTATGCGTGGCGACGACAATGGCCGCGTCATCGGCGAAGGCTTGAAAGTGGAAGGGCGCAAGTTCGATATTACCGCTGTTTCTATGGGCAATCCGCACGTTATTATTTTTGAGGATCATGTGGAAGAGTTTCCCCTTACCAAATGGGGGCCGCTCATCGAAACGCACAAAGCCTTTCCCGAACGCGCCAACGTCCATTTCGCGCAGATTTACAATCAGGGAGAGATTCGAATACGGACGTGGGAACGAGGCGCGGGCGAAACTCTTGCCTGCGGCACGGGAGCCTGCGCCAGCGTGGTAGCCTGCGCGCTCAACAACAAAACCGGGCGCAATGTCCTTGTGCATTTGCCGGGCGGCGACCTGCGTATCGAATGGATGGGCGACAACCGCGTCGTCATGACCGGCCCTGCCGAACAAGTCTTCGAAGGCGAGATAAATCTGGATGACCTCCACTTTTAGATTTTCGATTTTCGATTGCCGATTTCCGATTTCTGCTTATTCAAATGGCTATACTCCCTGCCTGAATAATGCAGCCAACCTGTTAGCGTGGAGCATCCAATGACAGAATCTAACTCGCCTTCCGCCACGCATCCCCAATCGGCAATCGAAAATCAGCAATCGAAAATCGAAAATCGGCAATCGGCAATTCTGATCGGCGTAGATGTCGGCACGGGCAGCGCGCGAGCGGGGCTGTTCACCGCTGCGGGCGTTCGCTTGGCGTCCGCTGTGGAACCCATACAAACCTGGAAGCCACGCCCTAACTTTGTGGAGCAGTCTTCGGAAGACATCTGGCGGGCTGTATGTAAAACGGTGCGCTCCTGTCTTGAAGCGGCAGGCATTACGCCCGAAGCCGTTGCCGGCATCAGCTTTGACGCCACATGCAGCCTTGTGGTTCTGGATCAGGAGGATAAGCCACTTACCGTTGATTTGGAAGGCGACAACAACCGCAACATCATTGTCTGGATGGATCACCGCGCCCTTGAAGAAACGGCTGCCATCAACGCGGGCGGCTATGACGTGCTGCGCTATGTGGGCGGCAAAGTCTCGCCCGAAATGGAAACGCCCAAGCTGAAGTGGCTCAAAGCGCATTTGCCGCAAACGTGGGCAAACGCGGGCAAGTTCCTTGATCTGGCGGATTACCTGACGTATCGCTCCACCGGCAGCAACGCGCGCAGCCTGTGTACGGTTGTCTGCAAATGGACGTATTTGGGGCATGAAGGCGGAAGCGGCAGGTGGGATACCGATTATTTCCAGTCTATAGGCATTGCGGACGCTCTGGAAGGCGAGAAAATCGGCAACGATGTTCGCCCGATGGGATCGCCACTGGGAAAATTGACCGACAGCGCGGCAGCAGACCTGGGCTTGACGACGCAATGCAGCGTCGGCGTCGGCATCATTGACGCTCACGCGGGCGGGCTTGGCCTGTTAGGAGCCGTGTTTCAAAACGAAGATCAACAGGAGCCTCAAAACGAATTTCAGGACACGCAGGAAAGGCATGTAAACGGAGAGCAGGCAAACAGCACAGCCGAAAGCGATACGTCCCGATTGGAAACCGCGCTTGCGCTCATCGGCGGAACCAGCAACTGCCACATGGCCGTATCCCCCACCCCGAAGTTTATCAGAGGCATTTGGGGGCCCTACTACGGTGCAATGGTTCCCGGCCTGTGGCTGACGGAGGGAGGGCAAAGCGCGGCAGGCAGCGCCATTGACCACGTAATTGCCGACCATGCCAATGCGCCGACCCTGAACGCGCAGGCGCAGGAACAAAATGTCACCGTCTACCAATTGCTGAATTCCGAATTGGATCGGCTGCAGAAGAACAGTAGCCTGCCTTATCTCGCCCTGCTGACTCGAGATATGCACATTCTCCCCTACTTTCTCGGCAATCGCTCGCCCAATGCGGACCCGTATGCCCATGCCATTATAGACGGGCTGACACTCGACAAATCCTTATCCTCACAGGCGCTCCGCTATTACGCCACCCTGCAGGCGGTTGCTTATGGAACGCGGGACATCGCGCGCGCCATGAACAAATCGGGCTACCGCATTGATACGCTGTATGTCACAGGCGGCGGAACCAAAAATCCTCTCTGGCTTCAGGAACATGCGGACGCAACGGGTTTAACATTAGTTTTACCGGAAGAACCCGAAGCGGTTCTGCTTGGCAGCGCCATTCTCGCGGCAGTCGGAGCCGGCATTTACCCGGACGTGTTGACCGCCATGAAAAACATGAGCCGAACCGCGCAAGTTATCCATCCCAACCCGAAAACCGCCGCTTACCACTCCGCCAAATTCAACATCTTCCGCAGCCTGTATCACGAGCAGCAGCAAAGACGCGAAATCATGGCAAAATTCTAAACTGGAGACAATGACCGGTATGAGTATTCAGCCTGTAATGGTAACAACCTGGAAGTTTGGAGTGGCAGCGGGGCGCGTGGGCTGGCAGAAATTGGCAAATGGGGCTTCCGCTCTTGACGCCATCGAAGCGGCAGCCAACGTTACGGAACTCGATCCTGCCGTGAACTCTGTGGGATACGGCGGGCGCCCCAATGCTGAGGGCGTTGTTGAACTGGATGCTGTCATTATGGACGGCATAAGCCATTCGGCGGGAGCCGTTGCCGGCTTAACAGGTATCCGAACGCCTATTTCCGTCGCGCGCCGGGTGATGGAACAAACGCCCCATGTGATGCTCGTCGGCGAGAATGCAAAAAGATTTGCCGTTCAGCAGGGGTTCGTAGAGGAGGAACTCCTTACGCCTGACAGCCTGCAAAAATGGCGCGAATGGCAGCGCAGCGCCAATCACGCCGATGTCGCTCATTTCGAGGTCGGCCCGAAAACAACGTCACCGTATGGAGAACCGCATGGCAGGCCCAACCCCAACGCAGCCGCAGCCGATCTGACGCCGGACAATCACGATACCATCGGCCTGTGCGCTCTGGACGCGCGTGGAAATCTGGCGGGCGGCTGCACAACCAGCGGGATGGCGTGGAAAGTGCCCGGACGTGTCGGAGATTCCCCTATCATCGGCAGCGGGCTGTACGTGGATAACGAAGTAGGCTGCGCGGCAGGCACGGGGCACGGCGACGAAATGATGAAAGCCTGCGTCACCTACCGCGTCGTGATGCTGATGGAACAGGGCCGCACCGCGCAGGAAGCTTGTGAGGAAACCCTGCGCTACCTCCTCCGCAAGCGCGATCCCGGCCAGTACGACAACTATGGCGCAGCCCTCATCGCCATCCGCAAGGACGGGCAAATCGGCAGCGCGGCTACGCGCTCCGGCTTCGCCGCCCCCGACAGATTATGGCAATGGGTCATAACCGACAGCCCCGAACCCACCTTAGAGGAAGGCCCCTACATCTCACGCAAAGCAATAATTCCTACCCTGACCCCTGACTCCTGACCACTGGCTCCTACTTAAACATGAAGCACGTCATTATTGGAACCGCCGGGCACGTAGATCACGGCAAAACCACGCTGATTCAAGCGCTGACGGGAACCAATCCCGACCGGCTCAAAGAGGAGCAGGAGCGCGGCATGACCATTGACATTGGTTTCGCCTCGTTGCGCCTGCCGGACGGCACGATTGCGGGCATTGTGGACGTTCCCGGCCACGAACGGTTCCTCAAAAACATGCTGGCGGGCGCAAGCGGCGTGGACGTGGTACTGCTCGTGATTGCCGCAGATGAAGGCGTAATGCCGCAGACTATCGAGCATCTGGACGTGCTGCGCCTGCTGGACGTGAAAAACGGCGTCGTCGCGCTGACTAAAATGGACATGGCCGAAAAGGAATGGACGGATGTTGTCGAGGAAGATGTGCGCGAACATCTCAAAGACACCTTTCTGGCGCAGGCCCCGATCATTCGCGTTTCCGCCAAAACCGGCAAGGGACTGGAAGCCTTGAAAAAAGCGCTGATGGCCGCTGTCAGCCGCGCCGAAGCCCGCAATGCCGGCCTCCCCTTCCGCCTGCCCATTGACCGCGTGTTTACGCGCCCCGGTTTTGGAACGGTTGTTACCGGGACACTGGCCGCAGGTACAATTCGGACCGGGGATGCCGTTGAAATCGTGCCGCAGCGACTGAGCGCCCGTGTGCGTGGCCTGCAAGTGCATGGGCAAAAGGTCACGGAAGCGGAAGCGGGATCGCGGGTCGCCATCAATCTTGCGGGCGTGGACAATGCCGACCTGGAACGAGGCGCGCAGGTCACGCCACCCCATGCCATTGCCCCTACCACCACATTCGACGCCACGCTGCGCCTGCTCCCCAATGTCGAAAAACTGCTGGAGGATCGAGCGCGCGTCCGTCTGCACATGGGAACGGTGGAAGTGTTGGGACGTATCCGCATACTCGATACCAAATCCGAACTTGCGCCCGGAGAACGCGCTTTTGTGCAATTTCGGGGCGAAACGGAATTTGTCGCGGCGCGTGGAGATCGTTTCGTCGTTCGTTCCTACTCCCCGATGACGGTCATTGGCGGCGGCGTAGTGCTTGACGCGCACCCCACCCGGCATCGCAAGGCGGAAGCGGATACGTTGACCGCGCTGGAAGCCAAAGAGCGAGGTACGCCCGAAGACCTTATAGACACATTACTGCTCAAATCCCCTACAGGCATTTTGCGCTCCGAAATCCCCCCGGCGACGGGACTGACGCCAGGAGAGACAGCCGCAGCTATAGAAGTTCTGTTAGCCGCAGACAAAGCCGTCCTGCTTCCGCATGAGCGTATCATCAACACCCTTGTACTTGTCGGCCTGACTCAGCGCGCGGAAGAAGCGGTTGAGCGGTTCCACAACCAGTTTCCGCTGCGTCCGGGAATGCCGCGCGAGGAATTACGCGCCGCTCTTGGACGAAACGTAGACAGCAAAGCCTTTGGTTCGCTGCTGTCGCGCTGGCACAAAGAGGATCGGTTTACTTCCGAAGGCGCATTTGTGCATCGGGCGGATTTTACCGTTCAGTTGACCGACAAACAGCAGCAGATGCTGAAGCGCATCGAAGAGGTTTATAAAGCCTGGGGTATTGCCGTTCCTGCCATTGAAGATGTTGCTAAAGAACTAAAAACGCCTGTGGACGCGATCACCTCCCTGCTGAAAGTCGGACAGGAACAAAAGCGCTTTGAAAAAATCGAAGATGGCATCTATTACCACGTAGATACCATTGCCGGTCTTCAGCAACTGTTACGCGCTTATCTCGCAGAACACGACAGCATCAGCGTAGGCGAATTCAGAGATTTAACAAGTTCCAACCGGCGCTACTCCCTGATGGCCCTGGAGTTTATGGACACAATCCACTTCACCCGGCGGCAAGGCGATCAGCGAACCTTATACTGATTACTACTGAACAAGTAAAGTATTGAAGTATTGACCTGTTGAATAGTTGACTGCTTGATTTTGCCTGCTTAAAACGTCCGATAATATTAAGCCATCCAGACGGCTTAATATCAAACGATTTTTAGGCGCGACGTACGTCGCGCCTAAAAATCGGGGCCGCGTCGCGGCCCCGAACCTTGTGCTTTCTTCTGCTTTCCTCTTCCAATCTGAGTTATCAATGCGCCGCTCATCAACCTATTAACGGGTAACTGTCACATCCTCTCCACTCACCGATACACTCGCGTTCAAGCCCACCTCGAAAAAATCAATGGGCACGTACAAATGGCTATCCGAGATCATGGGTGGCGCGCTCAACACGCCAATCTGACCGTCGTACAGCAAGTTGGTATCTCCCGCTGTCATGCTCAATTTTTTGCCTTCCAACTCAACGATAGCTTCCTTGCTCTCGTTGTTCCAATACACATACCCGCCCAGCGTTTCCACAATCCCACTGAGCGGCACAAACGTCGTGCTGTCCTGTTCAACAGGAGGCGGAAGTTCCAGAAACGAGCCATTGATGTTATAAGCCATTGTAGATCCCCTTCTCCGATTTGAGATAATCAAGCTGCGCCCGATGGCAACAATATTCAAGATTATTTCACCAAAAAGAAGCGGCACATCCACAGTTGTGTTGGATGTGCCGCGTAACGATACTTGTTCTGTGCTGAACGACCAATCAGGGAATGTCGCAGTTCGTGTTTCCACATCAACTACAAACTATCCATTATCAACGGCTTAGTGCTTGACAACCGTCAACTTGTTATCTATCTTGTAGGACCCACCGGGCGATGCGGCTTTGGCGATTTCCTCGGCATGCTTCTTCATCTCGTTGGTCTGCACCGTTCCCTTGAGGATGATGGTTTGTCCGTCGCTGCCGGTATCCACGTTGATGGAGTTCAAACCGGGGTTGGAGTTGGGATACAGCATGTCATCCTTCAGCAACGCATTCTTCACGGTGGGCGTGACCGTCACCACTTTGCCCGCATGCGTAGCCACCTCGCCCGCCTTTCCGACGGCTTTGGCTGTGGCATCGGTAGCGTCCTCCGCGCCTTTTTTGACGGCGGCGCCCGCATTCTCCACTGCCGCGCCCGCATTTGCTACGCCCTTTTCAACGGTAGCGCCTGCGTTCGCAACGCCTTTTTCAACGGTGGCTCCCGCTTCCGCAGCGCCTTTCTGCACAGCCGCGCCCGCTTCCGCAGCGCCTTTTTCGACAGTGGCGCCCGCGTTCGCTACGCCCTTCTCAACTGCCGCGCCCGCTGCCTCCGTTCCCTTGACTGTCTTTACGGCGGCAGTGTCCGCCGCGTTTTTCACAGCGGCGGTGTCGTTAGCAGCATCCGCTTTCATGCCGTCCGACGTATTGGAACAGCCGACAATGCCTGTCCCGAATAATACGGCAGCGCTTGCCAATAGGAATAGTCGCTTCATAATCTTCTCCTCACTCGACGCTACATCTTGTGGTATGAACGGGCCGGTATTTGTACCGACCCGGTTTATTTCTGCTGGCAAGACGAGCAGGCAACGCGCATTGTTCCCTGACTTCCGCAGCCAGGCCGTATAGCCGGACTGGAACGGCTGTTTTGCAGGGCTATGGGGTTGGCAGCGCCAAGCGTTCGGGAGCCATTAGCCGTTTCAGCGTCACCGCATCCACACGATACGGGGTGACGACAGCCCGCGGCATCAGGGTAATTTTCACCCGGTTTTGCAGCCACAAGCGCGCGCCCGAAGCCATCTCAATTCGAAATTTATGGGTTCGCTTCCCCTGCCTGTGACCATACAGCAATAGCACATCTCGATTCGATTCCAGCAACGGGTCCAGCAGAAATCCCTGCGTCGTCATCTCAGGGATCACCCGGTAAGTCATTTCCCGGCCATCTTCCAGAGTAACAATAATGTTCAATTGTGGCGGGCGAACCAGGGCGCTCCTCACTTTCCCAAAAACCGTTGGCTCAACATCAACGCGCAGCAAATGCCCTGCGGCTTGATCCTTGATTTCAACATCGGTATTCAACGGAACCACCGTGACCGCCTGACCGGAAGACGTCATACCCGCAGACTCGCCACCAGGCGCAGCATTGGGTGGTATATTGGCAGCCGGGAACGTCTTTGCAGAATTTCGCGCAAACAAAATGTACGATTTTTCCGTTTCAATCGGATGGTAACGCGACAAAATCTCAAGCAAAGATTGGTTATCGTCCAGCGTAGGGTAGCGATTATCCGTTGTTTGCAGTCTGAACAGCACATACGCAGGCGCGTTCTCGCCGCGATAGAAGGCCGCGTTCAGAGCGATCAAGGCAGGAGAAAACGCCACATAGCCTTGATAAACCGGACGCGGCTGATAGTGGAAATCGTTGAGCAGCAGCGCATACTGATCGTAGGAAAACACATCAATCGGCTTATCCTTGACAATGGCTTTAATAGCCGGTAAATCCCACAATTTTCTTTCTAAGGCTCGATCTTCATCCAGCCGCCGCTTGGTTTTCCAGGGCAGGAACGCATAAGATATTCCATGCCGGGGCCGAACAGCAAGTTCGCGCAATTGCCCGCGCCACCCATCGCTCTTCCAAATTAAGAGATACCCGATCACGCTGGCAATCACGCATACTCCCAAAACCGCGTGTCCCCATCGTGAGGGTCGCGGTTCCTCCTCTTGAAAACTGACGGGCAAAACCAGCGCGAAAAACAAAACGCTGCCAAAGCAAAAAATGCCGTGCGGATCGTTGCGGACAAACCCATGTTTCCACAAAAACAACAGAAACATCCCCATTATGAGCAGGCTGCAAATGTTGGTATGGTTTCGGGGTGGTCGGAACTTAAGTAACCACGCCCCTATCAGACACAATTCCAGCAAGCCCAGGAATGCGGCGCGCGCATCGCCCTGCACGGCCATTGCCGCCGAGTAACCCGAACTGACAGCCATTGAGTTTTTGATATACGCGGGGAAATCACCCGGATGCTGCCCCAATGCCAGCCAGATCAACGCAAACGAGGCAAGGAACACAGCCAGGGGAGAAAACAGCAACGGCCGCTTACTTGCAAAATACGGCCAGGACATGACAACCGCGATGATTCCGCCATATACGAACAGGGTAAATTTCAAACACGAAATCAGGGACAGAACCACAACGTTCAGCGCAAGGCGGCGCTGCGAAATGGCGAGCGGCCTGGACAACACTTCGCTGATCGTCAGCAGCAATGCAATATAAAAAACATCATCCGTTGTGGCAAGCACGAACCCGCAGGCCACAAAAATCAAGGCGCGAATGCGGTAATCAGGATAGCGGGCGCACAATCGCCATAGGTTATAAGCAAAAAAACTGCGGGAAGCCATCTGCCATAGCCAATACCACCAGAACAGCGCCTTGATATAAATACCGCCCCAGAAGTAAGCGTAAAAATAGGCCAGCAGGCCGGTGGGAAACACATAGTCCACGCCTGCCCTCATTCCATGCTGAAGGAAATACCCGTTGCTGTACTGCCACGAGTAATCTAATTGCTCATTCCCGCTCAACGTCAAATAAGTGGGACAAATGGGAGGCATCAGCAGCATCAGCCACATAATCGCAAGGCAAAGCAGCGGCAGCCAGCGGGCAGGGTGCTTCCAGTCCTCCCCTTGCTTCAGGTTCTGCGTTGTTACTGTGGAAGTTGTTACTATGGAATCGGGTTCGTTCATATAGATTGTTCGGAGTAGAGAATTCGGGATGATTCAGAAGGAGATTCGAGGCTTCAAGCCGAATTCAAGACGCATGTGGAAATATGCCATTTGCAATGAAACCTTCGGCAATTTGGGATGGGCGGAAACCTGTCACCAGATTGCCCAACTGGGCTATGAAGGCGTGGAAATCGCGCCATTCACGCTTGCGGAGGATGCGCGCGGCATTTCCTCTCATGCGCGCCATGTTTACGCCCAAACAGCGCAGCGCGCCGGATTAGAAATTGTCGGGCTGCACTGGCTGCTCGTTTCGCCGCCCGGACTTTCCCTGACGGCTCCCGACGAAATCCTGCGCGCCCGTACCGCCGCTTATCTGGCCGATCTCGCAGACTTTTGCGCGGATGTGGGAGGACGTGTCCTCGTGCTTGGTTCACCCAAACAGCGCCGTATTCCGTCCGGGGAAACGGCGGCGCTCGCCCGCGAACGGCTGCAATCCGCTCTGGAACCCGCCCTGTCGCGCGCTGCCGTTCATAATCTCACGCTCTGCCTTGAGCCCCTGCCCCCGCCCGAAGCCGACCTTATTCTCACACTTCAGGAAGCGCAGAATGTGATGACGCGCCTACAGCATCCGAACTTAAAAACCATTCTGGACATAAAAAGCGCTTCCAGCGAGACGGCTTCCATACCGGAACTGATCCGCCTGCACCATACCTCCATTGCGCATGTCCATGCCAATGATGCCAACCGGCGCGGACCGGGCTTCGGCGAAACAGATTATGTTCCGATTTTCAATGCTCTCAAAGAAATGCAATATACCGGCTTCGTATCCGTAGAAGTATTTGATTATACGCCCGATGCCATCACCATCGCCCGCGACAGCCTCGCCTATATGCGTCGTTGCCAACAGCAAACACTTACGGGTCTGTAATCTCAATGCCCGAACACCCGAATACCTGAACACCCGCAGACTGTGACATGAAGGAGAAAAAACTTGAAAGCGCACGTTAAAGTAAACATGCAGAACGTCAACGTAGATGAGACATTCGAAGGCGCGACGGCAGACGAAATCGTCGGCAAGATGAAATCGCGCATTGCCAAGGAAGTGCCGTTTTTCATGCGTCCCGTCG
The DNA here is from genome assembly GCA_963835065.1 of uncultured Chthonomonadaceae bacterium. Lineage (GTDB taxonomy): Bacteria > Armatimonadota > Chthonomonadetes > Chthonomonadales > Chthonomonadaceae > CAWFQB01. The sequence goes on from CAWIEK010000049.1 coordinate 315,363, forward strand.
TCAACGGCTTCAGCAATCTTGGATTCGCGCAGGAAGTCGTGAAGCGCTACAACGGCAACTCCAAGCAAAACCTGCCCATTCCCAATTCCTGCGACGAGTTTCTCACCCTCGCGCAGGCGCAAGGGTTTGCTACGTTATCCTGAACAAGCCCCTGCTTCCTGAACTGCCGTCACCCTGTTTTGGAAATGGCGCGGTTTGCTTTTTCCAGAGCCGTACTTAAAAATGTAAGCGCCTGCTGCAAAGCCGAAGAAGCAGGCTGCTTGCTTTGCGCGTCCCGCACATCTTTCATTCCCGCCTCAATATCGGTGGGAGTGGAGACGGCGACCGCCTGGCGGTACTCTTTCAGCGCCTCGCTCCAATTGTTCTGAGTCGCATACGTCAGGCCGAGGTTCAGCCGCACATAAGCCAGCGACGCATCCAGTTCCAGCGCCTTGCGGCTGTTTTGTATGGCGGCGGCGTACTGGCCCGCCTCATACTGCGACCAGCCCAGATTGCCCCAAATCGTGGCATTGTCCGGCGTAAATTTCAGCGCGGCCTGATACGCTTTGATCGCGTCATCCCGGCGCTGCGGCGTATCCAATATCTGCGCCAGCGTTGTTTGCACGCTTGCCTGCTGCGTCGGAATGAGCGCGATTTGCGCCTGCAATAGCGCCGTTGATCGCGCATCATTGCCTGGCGCGGCAAGTTTCGCGCGCAATTGCGTAGCCGCGATTTCCAATTCGCCGTTCATTTTGCCAAGCAGGTCTTCCGCTTCGCGCAGTTTCCCCGCGCCGGCCAGCGAAGTGGCGCGTCCAAGTTTGGCCGGCAGATAGTTCCCATTGCTGCGCAGCGCGGCCTCGTATTCTTCCAGCGCCTCCCGATGCCGGCCTTCCTGTTCGTAGGCGTCTCCCATGCTTGCGTGAGCGGAGGGGCTGTCTGGAGCGCTTCCCAATGCCTGCAAAAACGCGCCCCGCGCCCGCCGCGTTTCCTTCTGCTGCAAATACACCCCGCCCTGCTGGATATACAGTTCGGGAGAATCGGGTTTCAACTCAATGGCGCGATCCAACGCGTGCAGCGCCGCCTCGTCCTGATTGGCCTGCAAAAGCGCGTTGGCAAGGAACACATACGACTGCGCGTTTGTCGGCGTCAGGTTCGCCAGGGTTTGAAACGCCCGCGCTTCTTCGGGGTACTGCTTTTTGGCTTCATACGCGATCCCAAGCCCGTACCATGCCCCTGGACTGGCAGACTTCAACGCGACCGCTTCCTTAAACGCGGCAATGGCCTCATCGAACTTGCGCGCGGACAGCGCTTCCTGCCCCTTCTTTTCCCATGCTTCCGCCGTCATTTTCGGACCTGCGGGCACAGCCAACGGCCCAACGCCACCGGGTCGGGTTGCCCCGAACGGTTCCACGCCCGGTTTAAGCGGCATCGTAGGCGCGTCCGTTTTCGACGGCTTCTGTCCCGGCGACGATTTCCCTGTCGGCACAATTTTAGGGTCTGTCTTACCCGGTTCCGTCTTCGGCTTGGCGGGAGGAGGCTGCTGCGCCTGCGCCCCACATAGCGCAGGCAAGCATCCGCCACTCAGCATTACGAGCAGCAAGGCATAACAAGGCGAAAACTGTTTGTCACGATGAATACGTTTGTCACGGTTAAAAAGCATGTGATTACCCTGATGCTGAAATGTGCCTGCGCCTGTATGATCCTAAATTAACGGCGCGGGAAAACGACGAAATTCCTACAGGAAAGCAGCCTGTCATTGTCGAATTGTTGTCACAACTACTCAGCCAACATAACTCCGTACAGGAACCATTATGATACCCGAAACCAGCCGCGCCGCGATTCTCCCCGCGCCCGGCGCAGAACCCATTGTGCGCCGCTACCCCGTTCCCCCAATGGAACCGGGAGCCATTCTGCTAAAAACATTGGCTTCCGAAGTGTGCGGAACCGACGTGCATTTATGGCATGGACGCTTGGCCGGCGTTCCCTACCCTCTTATCCCCGGCCACGTCAGTATCGGCATTGTCGAAACCATTATGGGCGAAGCGCTTGACGTCAACGAAACGCCCATTCGGGCCGGTGACGTGGTAACGTTTTTGGACGTGCATGGCACCTGCAATCGCTGCTGGTACTGCCTTGTCGCCAAAGCCACTACCCGCTGCCCCCACCGCCGCGTGTACGGTATCACGATGGGAGCCAATGACTTGCCCGGATTGGCAGGCGGCTGGAGCGAACGCATTTATTTACGTCCCGGAACCAAAATCGCGCGCCTTGCCCCCGGCGTTTCGCCCGATGCGTGGATAGGCGGCGGCTGCGGCCTGCCCACCGCCGTTCACGCCATCGAACTCGCTAAAATTCGCCTGGGAGATCGCGTACTCATTCAAGGCAGCGGTCCGGTCGGTCTCAGCGCCTGCGCCCTCGCGCTGCTCAGTGGCGCAAGTTGGGTCGGCGTAATCGGCGCTCCCGCCGCCCGTTTGGAAGCCGCCCGTAAAATTGGCGCGGACTGGACGTGCGACATTGAACATGCAAACCGTGACGAACGCCTGCGCCTTGTTCGAGATGCCACGAGCGGACGCGGCCCCGACATCGTTATCGAAGCCAGCGGCAATCCTCACGCCGTACCCGAAGGCTGCGAACTCGTCCGCGATGCGGGCCGCTACATCATTGTCGGCCAGTACACCAACAACGGCGACGTTCCTCTCAACCCACACCTGCACATCAACAAAAAACATCTGGACATACAGGGCTGTTGGGGTTCCGACTTTTCCCATGTCTACAACGCAATGGAAATCATGGCCCGCTTCGACGCCCGCATTGGCTGGGCCAATTTAATCTCACATCGTTATACGCTGGAACAGGTTGGCACTGCCCTGCGCGACGTAGAACAGGGCCGCGTCATCAAAGCCGTCGTCGTGCCGGATTAAAGTTGATAGTTGATAGTTCGTAGTTGATAGAAGATGCAGAAACTACGAACATTGGGCGCTCCGCCGTTTGAATTACGAACGGCAAGCAACAAGCGATAAGAAAGAGTAATTTGGAACCTGAAAACAATTGCCCGCATCCCTGCAACTTTCGCCTGACCCGTGTTCTGGATCGGGGATGGGGAGAAATGGCCTTTGAATATCGCTGGAACTCCACGTCCGCTTTATCCCACAACTCTTCCGACGACGCTCTTGATCTGAACCACTGTTTTCTATACGAACTGACCACGTATGCCGGTAATGTGGGAACTTATCAAGGCGGCTATTTTGTCGCGCCAAATCCTCCTTTTGCGGAGTGGTGGTTTCGTGACCCGACAGACGGGCGAACCGCTCCGGTTGCGCTCGGCTGCTTCGACGCATCGGCAGGATGGGCATGGGATCGGCACAAAATGGGCGGCAAGTTCGTCATGCCTGACCAATCTCCTGACGGCCCCGCCCTATCGCCCAAACCGCCCTATACCATCGTGGCAACGCAACAGTACCGCTTTTATTGCGAGCGGTGCGGTATGGACGCGCTCGTTCCCGGCTCTCATTGCGGCCCACATGCCATCACGCGAACCTTTGCGCCCCTCAGCAACAATCTTAACAGCAACAATCTTAACGATGTGCCGGCTACCTTTCAAAAAGATTTCCTGCTTCGCTCTTACTATACCCTTTGGCGGTACACGCTGCAAAAACATGGGCATCAGGCTTTTCTTGACCTCAATGCGCTAGGCAGTTATGTGGATGATAGTACGCATCTTGGCTACGGCCCCTAGTGACAAACTCTTCCACTGCGCAATAATTTTCTACAAAAAATAAATTCCTGCCGGTAGCCTGCTTCTGAGTTGTCCGTCTTGAACACGTGAACCGCAAGCCCGGCCTTTGCGTCAGCCTCTTGTTTCTGTATTTTTATTTTTGTATTTTGGCTCCTTTTCAGGAGGTTCGTTCATTGAGTGACAACCTGCAACGCAAATTTGTGGGCGGCGAGGCGCTGTCACAATCGCTGGAACGCCTTGTCGAAAGCGTGTCTCCCGCCCTGCGCCGTCGCTTACAGCAAAAAGGTGTCGCGGAAGAAGAACTGGAAGACTTGCACATCGAAGCCCAGGTACGCCTGTTTGCAGCGCTGAAACGGCGGAGCCGACAGGATGAAAGCAGCCAGATCAACATTGAGGACCCAACGCGCTACGCCCATGCCGTCGCGGACACTGTTTTTGACGATTATCTGCGCCGAATGTATCCCAACCGCTGTCGGTTAAAGCGCCGCGTCCTCTATCTGCTGGACAATACGCAAACCGAAAAAAAAGTATTCGCGCGCTGGAAACATCGTACCGCCTGGATCGCCGGGTTTACCCGATGGCAGCAGCACGCTTTCCGGCCAAGCGCCCGCTACCATGCCTTTTGTAATCGCCCGGATGTGTTTTGCCAACAGGAATTAGACGATCAGGAGCCTGAAAAAATGCCCCTCCACATCCTTATGGCACATCTGTTCCGATGGCTCGGCACGCCCGTCGAATTGGAAGAACTCATTTCGCATCTTATCAAACTGCAAAAGATTACGGAAACGCGCGCCCTGCCCATTGAAGATATGGTAGAAAAAACCGGCATGGACATGGACCATTGGCTTCCGCCCTCGCCCGAAGACGTGTCCGCCCGCGTCCTAGATTCTATAGAAGGGGAAACCTTTCGCGCCCATTTGTGGCAGTTACTTTGCAGCCTTCCTGTTCGGCAGCGTCACGCGCTCCTGCTCGGCATGAGTTCGGATGAACTGCTGCTTACGGGTACGATGAGCGACATTGCGGACTTGCTTGAACTGCCGCTTGCCGCGCTGTCTGACTGCTGGCCCGACTTGCCCTTTTCCGACACGCAGCTCGCGCAGCGCCTGGAACTCACGCCCAAGCAAGTTTCCAATCTGCGCAAATGCGCCCGCCAAAAAATCGCGCGAAACCTGAAATGCGGAACCGAACAACCATGAATGCCTGCCCCACGCCGGAAACAATTGCCCGCTACCGCAGCGGAACCCTCAACGACACAGAGGAGATACGCGCTTTTGACGAGCATCTGCGCGATTGCCCCACCTGCCGTAAATCATTGCGGCAGCAAACCGCTTACGCCGCCATTCACCTTGCCGACAGCATCACGCCACAGCCCGATGAACCCCTGCATCCCGCAGACGCGCAAATGCTTGCTTATGTGCGCGGCCAATCGGACGACGTAGAACGTGAAATCATCGCTGCTCACTTATCTTTATGCCGCCAATGCCGGGCCGATGTTGCGGAACTTACCGCTTTCCACGAGAAAATGCGTGTTTCCGGCTACGGCCATGTAGAGGAACGGCTCACCCAACCCACCCTGCGCGAACGCTGCGGAACCGCCTTCCATGCCGCTTTCCACGTCCTCAGCGTACGCAGCCTGCAATCCGCATTTAGTTGGTGGAACCGCTTAACTCTGGGCTTCCGGTTGGCGCTTGGGCTTGTTCTCGGCGTCCTGACAGGCATCTTCCTGCATGGGCACACAGGCAGCCTGAACGGTGTTGAAAGCGTTTTTCTCTGGCTGTTACAAAATCTTGCCACGCCCTTCATTTTTGTCGCTCTCGTCCGTACTCTCATGGATGCCGATGTCAACGGGCGTATGGCCCGCCGCCTTGCCTACCTTGCTTTATCGAACACGATTGTCGCCGTGTGCATCGGCCTGATCGTCGGCAGGGTCGCGTACCTGCGGCCTGACGAGCATTTATCAAAGCCGGGTTACGATCCCCTACTGAACAACCTGTCTGACCAGGCGCAGCGTGGACTGCTCCAGCCACTTCTTGACAACGGCATCCTTGTCGGCGTTCTGTTTGCTATCGTCATCGGATTAGCCTTGCGCATGGTACGGCAAGACGCCATAAAAGCGCAGCAGAAAGATTATCTGGTCATCAGTCTCCTGCTTGCCTCAGTCTATCGCAGCCTGACCATTATATTGGATTGGGTTATTTCTCTTGTTCCCATCGCCGTATTCGCCGTAGTTGCCCACAAGGTAGGCGAAAGAACCTGGACGGACATCCAAATCCTGGTTAAGTTCAGCGCCTACGTGGTACTTGCGCTGTGTCTGCAAACTTTGTTCTATCTGCTTCGCCTGTGGTTCCGGGCCGCCATGCCTCCGAAGCAATTTATACGCGGAGCCTGGAAAGCCGTGCTGACGGCGTTTTCCACGGCAAGTTCCGCCGCCACCTTGCCCATCACCTACACCAGCGCCCTTGAAGGCGTAGGGGTTCGGGAGCGTTCCGCCGGATTAGGCGTACTCGTCGGCACACAGCTCAACCGAGACGGTACAGCCCTGTACGAAGCCATCACGCCCGTTTTCATTGCCCGTGCGATTGGCCTTCCTCTTGATCCGATGCAGCAGTTGACCGTATTGGGCATGGCGATTATAGCCTCCATTGCCGCGCCCGGCGTTCCCCAGGCCGGCCTGATTACCATGATGATTGTGTTTAAGGCTATCCATCTGGATCCCGTGTACATTGTCTGGCTGCTGCCTCTCGATTGGCTGTTGGATCGCTTCCGCACCGCCGTCAACGTCTTAGGGGCCATGACCATGACCTGCCTGCTGGACCGGCGCAATATCCCGTATGACAGCGAGGAACATGAGGACACCTTAGAGCCTGAAATCCTCAACTGACCGTCAATGTTGAACCGTGTTCACCGTCGCTTAATGAAAACGCTGCGTCTCCGAACACCAAACACCTAATACCCAACACCCTTCTTTTAAGGAGTTTATCATGGCGCACACTCCGCACGGCATACTGCCCCTCGAACCCGCAAACGGTTTTTGGGCGGCCTACAACCGAATTCCCCTCTTTGTCCGCATCCTCGTTGCCATGACGCTAGGCATTATCGCGGGCGAATTGATACCGCCCGCCACCATGACGCAGTATGCTCCCTCCTTAAAACTGGTCAGCGACACGATCCTGCAACTGCTGAAACTGCTCGCCACGCCGCTCATCTTTATCGCCGTCGTCCACGCCATTTATAAAGCGCAGGCCAGTGGCAAAACCGCAAGCCGTCTTGTGTTCCTGTTGATGCGCAATACAGTTGTCGCCATTTTCATCGGCCTGCTTGTCGCCAACGTTTTACAGCCGGGAAGGTGGGTACATGCCGCGCCGTCCGGCGACAAAATAGCGACGAAATCTTCCAATTTTCTGCTTGATTTGGTCGGTAAAATCCCGGCCAATCTCGTAGACCCGCTTCAGCATAATGAGATTATCTCTATTCTCATCTTAGCGGTCGCGTTCGGCGTCGCCATGCGCCTTGTGCGCGATCAGCAAGCCCGCGACGGCAAATCCGGCATCAACACCATCGGCGATTTGCTGGATACCGCCTTCAGCATCGTCATGGTCATGTTGCACTGGATTTTCGCCATCGTGCCTCTTGCTGTCTTCACGGTTGTTACCCGGCAGGTGGGAACCAACGGCGTCAAGCCGCTCATCGGCCTACTGGGGTTTGTCATCGCGGTGGTACTGGCGCTTGCGTTGCAGGCCGGATGGTATCTCGCAAACGTCCGTTTCCAGTCATGGGTAACGCCCGGACGGTTCCTCCGCGGAGCCTCAGATGCCCTCGTGATGGCGTTTTCAACCGCCAGTTCCGCCGCAACCCTACCCGTTACCTATGCGGCTATGAAAGATAAAATCGGGGTACGGGAGGAATCCGCCGGTTTGGGAGTGATGGTTGGTGGCACATTCAATCACGACGGCACGGCGCTCTACGAGGCAATGGCCGCCCTGTTCGTCTGTCAGATGCTCGGACAGCATCTAAATTGGGGAGAACAAATCAAAGTAGTCATCATGTCCGTGTTCGCGTCGGTCGGCGCGGCGGGCATCCCGGAAGCGGGCTTGGTCACGATGCTGGCCGTTTTCTCCGCCGTCAACCTTCCCACCGAGTACATCGCCCTGTTGCTGCCTCTCGACTGGTTCCTCGACCGCTGCCGCACCGCCATCAACGTCATGGGCGATATGAGCGTCACCTGCATGATTGACGGCAAAATCGCCCCTCCGAGTGAGGCGACAGCCGGACTCATCTTGCAACACCGGAGATTCACGCCGAAATACTGTCACAGCATTGAAGCGCATCATCTACTCTTAGTCAATGCGTATGCCGCTGCTCCTCAGGGCTGCTTTGAAACTGAACGATCATACAACCCAATTTGCGCCTGCATGTCGTTGTACAATTGATCAAAGGTAACACAAAACACTTTATTAGAGTCAATTAGCACTCTATCAACTCGCCAGCGCAGTCGCTCTGCTTCACCCGGTTCCAGCAGATTGTGTCGTCCAATCAGCATCAATCCAGAGAATGTTGCATGACGCCCGAACAAGCGTTCAAATTCATTCGTCTGGCGCACATCGCTCACCTTGTAAAACCAGTCTATGATTTGACTGAAACCATGCTCAAATCGTGGTGACCAATCTCGCGTTGCCTTTTTGCCTGAGCGATCAAAGACACTTCTGGCCGAAGCGTCTTCCACTTCAACAAGGCAGTACGCCTTGTTACTCGAATCGCCGATTACCAGGTCACAGCTAAAGTCTCCAGACAAAGACAACTCCGAAGCAACGCAATCCACTTCTATGATGCCCGGCACATATAAGTTCGTCAGCGCCGTCAAATGTTTGCAAGCCTTGAAAAGTGGCAGCAGATGTTTGCGTTCCTCCGGTTCTGCTACCGTATCCAGAAGCGTCTTCAATGCCTTGACTTCTTGCTGACAAGCCGTAAGATCGAAGGAGTAATGGTCTAAACTTTTCATCCGTTTCCACTTGTCTGCGCGGCAATTGCTGTCTGAAACGCATCTATTCTGGCTTGAGGAATAATGTCTAACACTTCCAACCCTTCCGACGATTTTTCGAAGAAGACACGCAGACTGGGACCGACTGGAATCATATAGATGCCCTCCGGCTTTATCCACACCTGCACATCCGGGATTTTCTCCCATTCTTCCTGCGCCTGATCCACCTTCTTGACAGCCTGCTCTATTTGTTTGCGTATCCCCGGCTTCAGTGTATTGATCTGGATATAAGCCCGGTTGGTAAAGCTGATCATAATGCCTCCTCTCGCCTCGTTACAAGCAATACCTGACAATATAACTCTTTCATAAGTCTGTTTGATGAGATAAGGCTTGCCGCGTTTGTAAGGACTTATGAAAGAGGTTTAATCAGCGCCTGACAACTTTTCCATGCTGTCAAGCGCTGCCTTGTATTGTTGACGTCAGCGTTCCGGGTCATAGTTCAGGTTGGGCGCGAGCCAGCGTTCTACCGTTGTCACTTCCATGCTCTTGCGCTTCGCGTAATCTTCCACTTGATCTTTTTCGATCTTGCCGACCGGGAAATACCGCGACGCGGGATGCTGAATGTAAAAGCCGGAGACGCTGCTTGCCGGGTGCATGGCGAAACTCTCGGTCAGGCAGATACCCGTCTTGTCTTCTACCGTCATCAGGTCGAAGAGCGTCCGTTTTTCCGTATGATCCGGGCAGGCGGGATAACCGGGCGCGGGACGAACGCCCCGATACCGCTCCTTGATTATGTCTTCCGTACTCAGGTTCTCGTGCCGCCCATATCCCCACTCGTCCCGAACGATCTTATGCAGACGCTCCGCAAACGCTTCAGCCAATCTGTCCGCCAGCGCGTCCGCCATGATCGCGTTGTAATCGTCATGCTCCGCCTTGAACTTCGCCTTCAACTCGTCCACGCCGATTCCCGCCGTCACCGCAAACCCGCCAAAATGATCCGCCAGTCCCGTTTCCTTCGGCGCAATGTAATCAGCCAGGCACAAATTTAGGGTGTTGGGTGTTGGGTGTTGGGTGTTGGGAATTGCGCTCTCCTCTTCTCCTTTTCTCCTTTTCTCCTTTTCTTCCTCTGTTCCCTGTTCCCTGTTCCCTGTTCCCTCTTTATCCATCTGCTGCCGCAGGAAGTGGAAGCGCGTCAGGACTTCGGAACGGGTTTCGTCCGTGTACAATTCCACGTCGTCGCCCACGCTGTTGGCGGGGAACAGGCCGTACACCGCCCGCGCCGTCAGCAGTTTGCCGGCTACGATCTGCTGAAGCAGCGCTCGCGCTTCCTCGTACAGTTTACGCGCCGTTTCGCCAACAACCGCGTCGTTCAGAATCGCCGGGAAGCGCCCGTGCAGTTCCCATGTATGGAAAAACGGCGTCCAGTCAATGTAGGGAACCAGTTCTTCCAGCGGGTAGTTATTCAGGACGCGAACGCCCGTAAATTCCGGCTGCGCCACATCTGCGGGCTTCCAGTCAATCGGCGTTCGGCGCTTCCGCGCTTCCGCAATCGGCAGCATCTTCTTTTCTTCGCGCCGATTCGCGTACTGCTCCCGCAAAACCTGCTGTTCCAGTTTGTTGCGCTCGATGTAATCCGGCTTCTGTTCCTCGCTTAACAGGGCGCTGACAACGCCCACCGCCCGCGACGCATCCAGCACATGTACCACTTCATGATTGTAGGAGGGCGCGATTTTGATGGCCGTATGCGCCCGGCTTGTTGTTGCGCCCCCAATCAGGAGGGGCACTTCAAACCCCCGCCGCTTCATCTCGCTCGCCACATGGATCATTTCATCCAGCGAGGGCGTAATCAGGCCGCTCAAGCCGATAATGTCTACGTTCTCGTCCTGCGCCGTTTGCAGAATCTTTTCCGTCGAAACCATCACGCCCAGATCAATCACTTCGTAGTTGTTGCAGCCCAGCACGACGCCCACGATGTTCTTGCCGATGTCATGCACATCGCCCTTCACCGTCGCCATCAGAACCTTGCCCTGCGCCTTCACCTCGCCGCCGGACGCCCGCACCGCCGCCTTTTCCGCTTCCATAAAGGGCAGCAGCACGGCTACCGCTTTCTTCATCACCCGCGCCGATTTTACCACTTGCGGCAAAAACATCTTGCCTGCCCCGAATAAATCGCCCACAATGTTCATGCCGTCCATCAACGGCCCTTCAATCACGCTCAATGGACGGTCGTACTTCTGTCGCGCTTCCTCTACATCCGCTTCGATGTAATCGGTCACGCCCTTCACAAGCGCATGGGACAGCCGCGCCTCAACCGTTCCCAGCCGCCACTCTTCCTGCTCGGTCTTGTCCTTCTTTTTCTCGCCCTTCACCGTTTCCGCAAACGCAAGCAGGCGTTCGGTAGACTCGGCGCGGCGATTGAGAAGCACGTCCTCAACCAGTTCAAGCAAATCTTTCGGTATCTCATCGTAAACCGCCAACTGCCCCGCGTTGACAATACCCATATCCATGCCGGCCTGCACCGCATGGTACAGAAACGCGGCATGCATGGCTTCGCGCACGGCATTGTTGCCCCGGAACGAAAACGAAATGTTGCTGACGCCGCCCGACACCTTTGCACCCGGCAAGTTCTGCTTGATCCAGCGCGTCGCTTCGATGAAGTCAACCGCGTAGTTGTTATGCTCTTCCAATCCCGTCGCAACCGTCAGGATGTTGGGATCGAAGATAATATCTTCTGCGGGAAAGCCAATCTCTTCCGTAAGGATTTTGTACAGCCGTTCGCAAACCTCGATTTTGCGGGCGTAACTGTCCGCCTGCCCCTTCTCATCAAACGCCATCACAACCGCCGCCGCACCGTACTGCCGCACTAGCCGAGCCTGCTGCTTGAACGTTTCCAGATTCTCCTTTAGCGCCAGCGAGTTGACAATGCCCTTGCCCTGAATGCACTTCAGCCCCGCTTCAATCACGGCAAACTTGGAACTGTCAATCATAATCGGGACGCGCGAAATAGCGTCATCCGGCCCGACAAGATTGAGGAACGTGGTCATGGCCTGTTCGCCGTCCAGCAATCCCTCGTCCATGTTCACATCAATGATCTGCGCCCCATTTTCGACTTGCTGCCGCGCAACCGCCAGCGCTTCCTCATAATTGCCCGCCAGAATCAGTTTGGCGAACTTGGGCGACCCGGTTACGTTCGTGCGCTCCCCAATGTTGACAAAGTTGGCATCCGGGCGCAGCGTTAAGGCTTCCAAACCGCTCAATCGCGTAAACGCGGGAACTTGAGGCGGAACGCGCGGCGCGTAATCTTTCACGATCTCAGCGACCCCGCGTATATAATCCGGCGTCGTGCCACAGCAGCCGCCCACGATATTCAGCCAGCCGTTCGCCGCCCAATCCCGAATAAACGGGAACATCTGCTCCGTCGTCAGGCTGAATCCCGATTCGGAAAGCGCGTCCGGCAGTCCGGCATTAGGATAGGCACTCAGATAAAACGGCGACAGGCGCGACAATTCTTCAATGTTGGCCCGCATCAAATCCGGCCCCACCGCGCAGTTCAGGCCGACGGACAGCAGGGGCGCGTGTGAAACGGAATTCAGCGCCGCTTCCAGCGTTTGCCCCGACAACGTGCGCCCGCCGCCCTGCGGAAACAGCGAAATGCTGACCATTACGGGAACTTCCCGCGCTCCCTCCGCAAACAGTTTTTGTATGGCAAACAACGCCGCTTTCAAGTTCAGCGTATCAAACGTCGTTTCCGGCAGCAGCAAGTCCACCCCGCCTGCAATCAGCGCCTTCGCCTGCTCATAATAACTCGTCATCACCTGATCGAACGTAACAGCGCGGAATCCGGGGTCATTCGTGTTCGGTGATATGGAGAGGGTTCTGTTGAGTGGCCCCATGCTTCCGGCGACAAAGCGCGGACGTGAAGGATCGCGCCGCATCGCCGCTTCCACGCATTGTCGGGCAATTTGCGCGGCTGCAGCATTCATTTCCGCCACATAATCGCTCAATTCATGGTCGGCCTGAGAAATAGCCGTTGCCGTGAACGTGTTCGTTTCGATAATATCCGCGCCCGCATCCAGATAATCATTGTGAATGCCGACGATAATATCCGGGTTCGACAGGTTCAGCACATCCGGGTTGTTTTTCAGGTCAATAGGATGGTCGGCAAACCGCTTGCCCCGGTAATCCGCTTCTTCCAGCCGCTTGCGAAACAGCAGTGCCCCCATCGAGCCATCCAGCACCAAGATGCGTTTTTGCAGCAATTCTCTTATATCCGTCACCATGCGTGTCTCTTCCTTATCGAATGTGGTGGTTGGTGATTGGCGTTCCTTATGTTCCTATGTTTGCGCGTAGGATACTTGTCATTACGTTTCCGCGAACTGCGCAGGAACCATCTGCCTCTTCAACCGCATCCAACCAATCACCAACCACCAAGCACCTGTCACCAACTAAACGCCCAACTCCGCCCAAAGCAGTTCATCCAGCAACGCAGCCGGCATTTCCCTGTCCGGCAGTTCCGTCACCTGCTCACCCACGCGCAGAAGTTCGCCGTCAATAAAGCCGTCCAGCAACGTATCATGCGCTTCCGTTCCCAACTCCACCGCCTGCTTTTTGCGTTCCATGAGTTCATCCAGCCGCGTTCGCACATCGGAACGGAAGCGCAATGCTTGCCAGCGCGTCGTGTATGGATGTTGGCGGCGGTGTCTGATGCTGCTCCATCCAGCGTATGCAGCACAAAGGCCGCAGCACGTACAAATATTTTTTCAGCGAAACTTCCGCCTTGTTCTCAATCGAAAGCCGGTAGTTCGACTTCGCCATGCTGATGTAATGGTACGTCATGCGGCGCGGCGAAAAATGTTCCTGCGCCAGCATACGCAGCCGCGAAGCAAAGTCGCCATTCTCTCGATAGACTATGGGCGAGTGCAGCCATTCCAGCAGGGACGGGTTCGACTTGCGAAACTGCGTCAGCGCCTTCACCATATCCCACCCGTTGATGTCCAAATCCCCTTCAATGGGCAATTCGATCACATCCCGGCGTTCCTGCAAGCGGACATAATCCCGAACGCCCCGCTTGATAAACAAAGCGAACATCATAATCACTGTCCGGTGACGCAAAGCCCCACGCCCGACTGCCCAACTCCACCGCAAACAACAGCCGCGCATCCTGTTCGCGCTCCAACCGGTCAAGTTCACCCTGTATTCTGCTGCCAACACTGTCCACTTCGCTCATTCTCACACCTTCAACGCCGACATTGTCCGCTAACAACTTACCAATTGCTTCTCCCCTCACTTCGGCAATGCCCGTCCCTTTCATTATACCAGATGCCATTTCTGGCTCTGTAATCAGGCAAGACAAGCCGTAAATCAGAAAAGTTGCACTCCCATTCACGCACCGAAATGCGGTGTAGTCCGCGCAGGCGGACTTCGTTAGCACAGCCGCGCAATTTATTGCTACTGGCACGGGCTTTTGCGCGAACTCTGCTTACATGGCTCCATGCTTGCACGGATGCTTACATATTTACGGCGCAACTTCGCGCACATAAAAGTACATCAGGGAACCCCCGCAGGCGCGTTTTCAAAATGAGGACTTACCACGCGCCGGGAACCGCCGCCGGAAATCATCGGCGACACCGAGCAGGTAATTGCCATCCGTCCGCAAATACGTCAATTGGGCAATGTCGCCGCCGTCGCTGTTGATAGCGCCCCAAACTCCCTTCGCCAGCCAGAACCTCTGCAAATCCGCCAGGGACCAGCCACCTACCATCGCCAGTCCGTGCCGGAACTGAATGGCGCTGCTTGCTTCCGTATCCGGGTCTTGCACGAACAGCAGGTACAAATGCCGATTGTCACGGCTCCATCCCAGTGACACCCGCGAAGTCTTGATATGGTCTACGATTGGGATATGCCCCGCTTCTTCCGGCGTGGAAGGCACTGGCCCTTTTAACGGCAATTGTCCCGGCAATGGAAACGACTGAACGCGGAGCGGCTTGCCCTCGCGTATCAGGCATTGCGCCCCGCCCGAAGCCCAATCAAACTCCCGCGCCAGATCATTCTTATTCGGCAAATGTTCCGTTTTGAAGATGATGCGCCCGTTTACCGACTTGACGCCGAATGTCCAGCGATGCGATCCCGCCAGATAATGCGCCTTGCCGTTCAGCACAACGGGCGCGACGTGTTCGGCTGTCGCGCCCGCTCCATACCGCTCCGGCCCAAAAAACAAGCCATTCCACGCCGCCAGAACGCGCCCCTGCTTTTCCAGTCCAAAAGCCGCGTTCAACTGCCGCGTAATCTGCCCAACGCCCCGCTCCCAAAATCGCGCATGGTTATCGAAAGGCTTCTCATCGTCCTGATCCTGATCGAATATCTCCAATCGCAGCCGACGATTCCGCCCAAAATCAAAGTCGAACAAATCCAGTTTTGTGCCATCCGGCGACGAAGTATCCTGCCAATGCGTTACCCCGCCCGCAAGCCCCTCTTTTAGAGAGCGCGGCCAGGGCCATGTTGTCAATACGCTCGGCACATCCTGATGAACAACCACACCGGCGCTTTGCGTAACAGGCGCTGACGTTCTCCGCATTCGCAGTTTGCCAACCAGGAACGCGCTCGCCGCCATCATGCACAATGCTGCGACAATCCACAAATGTTGCCGATGTTTCCGCAGTACCATGCCAGTCACCATACCCCGGTACGTCCTATCGCATGAAGATAAACAGCCTATGTGCGTTCATGCGCGTTCATTCGCGGCTACTTCCGATTCATGGAACAAGGTTGTGGGCTGCTCTCATATAGCCGCTCACATTCCCACCTGCGTGATGCGCCCGCCCGTCACCGGCAGATACGCGCCCGTCACATACCCGGCCAGATCGCTCAGGAAGAACGCGCAGGCATTGCCGATCTCGTCCGCGCTGCCATGCCGCCGCAGGGGAATGGTTTTGGCGAAATTCTTAGACCCTTCGCTTTCCGTATCCACCTTTTCATCCGCCATCCAGCCCGGCGCGACCATATTCACCGTGATATTGTCCGGCCCCAATTCACACGCGAGCGAACGCGACATACCGACCATCGCGCCCTTGCCCGCCATGTACACCGACCATTCCTGCGGAGCCATGTTCCACAACTCCGTCACGATGTTGACAATCCGCCCGCCGCCCTGCTCCTTGAAAACGGGCCGAACCGCCTGCGTCATGTGTACAATTGCTTTGCACCCAAAGTCGAAAGCCGTTCCGTAATCTTCCAGCGTAGCCTGCGCAAACGCGCCATGCTGCCGCCCCGCAATCGCATTGTTGACTACGCCATCCAGTCGTCCAAACCGCTCCCGGACCTCCTGCACCATCTGCGTCACTGCCTGCGCGTCCCGTACATCCGCGCCAAACGCCTGCGCCGTTCCGCCCGCCGCCCCGATTTCTTCCACCACCGCCTCAGCCTTGTCTCGGCTGCTCCCATAGTTCACCGCCACACTTGCGCCCTCACGCGCCAACACCCGCGCAATCGCCGCCCCAATCCCACGCCCGCCGCCCGTCACCAACGCCACCCTGCCCTGCAACAACATGATCTCTCCTCCTTATTCTTAACCTAACCAACCGGACTTCTCCAACCATCCCCTAATATCTAATGCCTAATACCTAATGCCTAATGCCTCCCCTCACGCCCGCTTAAACTGCTTATCCAGTTCGTGAAACGGGATCGTCACCACAATTGGCCGGCCATGTGGACACAGGTACGGATTTTCCGTTTCCGCGAGTTGCTCCAGCAGTCCCTCCATCTCCGCCATCTCCATCGGATCGCCCGCTTTCACCGCCAGTTTACAGGCATTGGTAATCGTCACATGCTCCTGTTGCACCAGCAAACGCCGTGACACGGTTTGATTTACCAGTTCATCAATCATATCTCGCAGGATTTTCTCATAAGGCTTGTGCGCCAGCATCGCCGGAACCGAGCGCACCACAAAACTATCCTTGCCGAACGCGGAAATCTCCCACCCTGCCCGCGTGAAACTATCGCAATGTTCCGCCAGCAATAGCGCTTCTCGCCGCCCCAAATTGATGGTAATCGGAACTGCCAGATGCTGCACCGGGATACCGTTCGCAAAACGCTTCACCGTCAGCCGCTCATACAAAACCCGTTCATGGGCAACATGCTGATCAATCACGGCAATACCATTGGGCGTCAGCGCGATAATGTACGTATTCCGCGCCTGCCCAAGTACGCGAAACTCTCGCAACTGTTCCGCAAAAGGCTTTGGAACGGGCGGCGCTTGCAAAGGCTCCTCATCGGAAGAAACGGTACATGGGGTCAGCACATTGGCAACAGCAATGAAGTCACGAGACTCCGTAGAAATCACTGACTCAGAGGACGCAGAAGATAATCCGGCATTGGTATCATTATCCTCGCTCCCTGCCGCGCCTGCAATCGTTTGCGTCGATTCGGCTTGCGCCTCTTCATTCCTTGCGCCTTCCGGCATAGACGACGGCAACGGCTGCGGTTCTCTGTCTGATGCAGCAGTATCTATATCGGCAGCGTTCGGAGGATAGGTTTCTGGCGCGGCATGGGAGGTTTCCAAAGGCGCGAACGCGCCAATAGCGGCGGCAAACGCGCTTGCCGCGTCATGGAAGGGCGAGGCCGTTGTCGCATTCGGCATTGTGGAAGCGGAACTGCCCGCAGCAGAAGCGCCTCCAAACCCAAAATTGGTCTGCGAGGAAACCGGCGCAACGGGATTCGTCACCGTAATCCGCGCCTGTGGCACGATGCCGTATGCCAGCAACGCCCCCTTCACTGCCTGACTCGCCGCATGATGCACTTCGCCGTCCCGCGTAAACTTTACTTCCGTTTTTGTCGGATGCACGTTGACATCCACCAGGTCGGGATGTATTTCCACAAACAACGCACCGATAGGATACCGGCTGTCAGGCGTCAGGGACCGAAATGCCTCTTCCATCGCGTGGCCGATAAGCCGACTTTTGATAGGCCGCCTATTCACAAAGAACAACTCATGGGAACGTCCGGGACGCGAAATATCCGGCGTGGCAACAAAGCCCGACACGTTCAATCCCGGCGACTTGTGCGCAATAGGAATTAACTTACGCGCCACTTCCCGCCCCCACACCGCCGCCAGCGCCGCCAACGGCTCCCCTGTTCCCGGCGTGGCAAATATCTCCTGCGTCCCATGCCGCAGGCGAAACGCGATTCCCGGATACGCAATCGCAAGTTGCCCCACAATCTCCATTGTACGGGCTACTTCCGTTGGCGTACTCTTCAAGAACTTCATACGTGCCGGCGTGTTGAAGAACAGTTCGCTGACTTCAATCGTTGTGCCGTTCCGCGCCGCTACGTCTTCCACGCTTTGTATGTCGCCTGCCTGCACAATCAAGCGCGTACCGCTTTCGTCCTCCGGCGGTTTGGTAGTGATCGTCAGACGTGATACCGAAGCAATGGAAGGCATCGCTTCGCCGCGAAAACCCAATGTTTTAATCGCAAACAGATCGTCTGCCGTTCGGATTTTACTCGTAGCATGGCGCTGTAAGGCAAGAATGGCATCCGAGCGCGTCATGCCGAAGCCGTTATCCGCCACGATCAAACTCTGCTTGCCCCCCTCTTCCAGCGCAATGACGATCTGCGTTGCCCCCGCGTCTATCGCATTCTCTACCAATTCCTTCACGGCGGAAGCAGGCCGTTCCACAACTTCGCCCGCCGCAATCTGATTAGCCGTATTTTCATCCAGCAGCACCACGCGATCTATTGCCATAGCAAACCCCATTCTTACCCATTGGCCGTAACTGGCAGAGTAATGCAGCCTAATTACAAGAACCGGCCTCTCAACACCCAACACCTAATACCCAACACCCACAAACGAATAACGTAGACAGAAACTAACTACACCCTACAATAACCATACCCTAAATCCGCACATTTCGCATAGACCAACAGGAGAGTTGCTTAAGAACCTCTTCCTATCCTTACAGGAAAAGCCCAATTTTCACCGCATAAAACGTCCGATAATGTAGTCGGCTCAGATCAGAAGAACAACATACCAATTTTTTGTGGAGCGCGTACGCGCTCCACAAAAAATTGCGGGCCGCGACGCGGCCCGCACATTCACACTCGGCTAACAGAATACATCACAACAACGATTCGCACAGAATGGTATCCTCATCCGTGTACGCGGGAACACAGCAGCACAGAAATACTAGGGGTTCCTGCCCCGTATTCCGTATCTGATGCCGCTTTCCCGCAGGAATACAGATGCCATCCCCTACAGTCACCGAACGCTGTTCCGCTTCAATTGCCATCACGCCACTTCCATGCAGGATGTAATACAGCTCCTCCGTATTAGGGTGCGAATGTGCCTGCGTAGTCGCGCCGGCCTCTATTGTCGCTTCGGCAAGACTCTGGCGCTGCGTTTCTGAATTACGCGGCGCCAGTATCTCCCGAATAATCGAGGTATCTTTGGTCGTAAACGCATGTACTTCATTGCGATTTACAACATCCATGCGTGTTCTTCCTATCGCTTCTTCTCTATCGCTTCTTCTGCAACGCGGCTTCTATTTCCTGCTGCAGCCCCTGCCCGCGCAGTGAGTTGCCCATCGCCAGAATCTTGCCCGTATTCCCATCAACCAGAAACGCATGGGGAATGGAATTCACGTTGAACAACTGCGCGATTTCCGCCTTCCAGAACCCGCCATCATAGACCTCCGGCCAAGCCATTCCCTTTTGGAATACGAATTGGCCCAGCGCCTGTTTTTTGTTCGCTTGATCCAGGCTGATGCCCAGAATGTCAAAACCGGCGGTATGATACTGGTTGTAGGCCGCAACGATGTTCGGAATCTCTTCCAGGCAGGGCGGGCACCACATCGCCCAGAAATCCAGCAATACCACTTTCCCCTTGTAGTCATCCGGGAAACTGACGGGCTTGCCATCCACTGTCACCGTCTCGAAGTCCAGAATCTCCACGCCCACTTTCATATCGGCGGCGGTCAGGGTGCTTCCGGCGCTCTTGCCCGACTTCTTCAGTGTTACCAGCGTACCCCGCGCGTCAATCTGCGCCACTTCGTAGGTCGCGCCGCTCAATCGGAACGGCTTGCCGGCGTCGAAGGTTTCTTTCTCATCGAACCTGCCGTCGCCATTGCGGTCTATAAACAGCGTTACTCGCGCAGATTCGCCTTCCTCATGCTGAAATTCGTTGAACTTGCCGTTCACGCCCTGATCCACCAGCGCCATCTTGTACGCCCGGCTGCCGATAGTCAGCGTTCCGACCCGCGCATACTCCCGATTGTAGGTTACGTCCGTCCCGCTGACCCCAAACGACAGCGTACTCGGCACAGACCCCGCTCGTCCCGGAATGTCATAATGCGCGACAACCGGCACTGTGGCAGCCCAGCCATTTGTATCTGCAGACGCGCTGGCAACGCTCACCGTTTTCGCTCCGGCTTTGAGCGCGGGCTTTGCCACGATCAAGGTTACAGGCGCATCATCCGTCAGATCGCCGTTGCCGTTGGCATCCACGTACAGGCTTGGGCGCGAAGTCTGCCCGTCCGTGTCAAGAACAACAATGATTTTGTTGTTCTTGGCATTGCCCAATGTCACCGTGCCATACTTAGGCTGGTACTTGTAGCGCGGCTCTTTGACCAATCCGGCAGGCTTTTCCGCGCTGAGTGTCAGTTTTTGCGCCGCCATTGCGTGCAGGCCACCCGTCGCATAGGGTTCCAGAGTGCCCACAACCACATCTTTCGCCAGTGCCTGTGTTGTGAGGGAGGCCAAACCCAATCCCACAACGGCGCACAACCCTTTAAGGGATGATTTCAACATCAGAATAGTCCTCCACGAAACGATTACAGGAGATAATGAGTGTATGCCTTTCGGCGCTTACCGACATAATGGCACATTAGAACCCGAAAAATCAACTAATGCGCGCGAATGATAGCAGGTTTATTTTTCTCCTGCACCCGCTCCGGCAGCATTTTAATCAAAATCTCCTGCGCCTGCGCCATCTGCGCGTCTTGGCTTGTGTACGGAAACTTCGCCGTTACAAGCACATCCGGCATCACGCCATTTTGCTCCAGACGCTTCCCATCCACTTTCAAGCCCACTTCAGCCAGTTCCAGCAAGCCGTCCTCTCCAATTTTCACAAACCCCGCGCCCAGAAACGCCCCTGCGGTTTGCGTTCCCACAAGCGTAGCCCGATGGGATGTTTTCATCTGGTACGACAGAAACTCTTTTGCGCTGCGCGTTCCCTCATTAATCAGCGCCACTATCGGCTTTCCATACCCCGTATGCTGAACCGTGCTTGGGCGATTGGAATACTGTGTTTCCCAATCCACATCAGGCCGGCTGAATACATCCATATAACCAAACGGATGTCCGCCATAGCCGTCACGCAAATCTAAAATCAGCCCGTCCGTGTCATGCAGTTTCGTCAGCATCAAATTATCAAGCAGATTCTTGAACTCGTCATTTGCCATCGTCCACAAATGCACGTACCCGATCCGCCTGTTCCCCACTTCAATAATCCGTGCGCTTGCCCGCGTAGCCGCAAGGTACGAACGCACCACATTCTCTTTCACGGGAACGATGCTGACCGTCCGATCTTTGTCTTCCCCGTCCCGCCGGAACTTCACCTGAACGCCTACGTTTTCTTTGCCGCGAAACGGGCCTGCCGACCGAAACGGTTTTCCATCTGCCGTAAGCAAGCGATCCCCAGCCAGCAGTCCCGCTTTAGCAGCCGGGCCACCATCCAAAACCGCATGAACGATGTATTCCTTGTCCTTCTGCTCACCCATAACGCCGATATGCGCCACGTGATAGTGTTCCATATCCTGCTCGCCAACAGCGTTCATCATATAAAACTCGGCTTCATCGTTAGTCACATACGCCGTGTGCGAAGCATGCAGTTCTTCCAGCATCTTGTTCATCAACGCCGCAAACTGCGATCTATCCTTCACAAACGCCAACTCCCGATGATACCGTGCTGTCACCTTGTTCCAATCCACGCCGTTCAGTTTCGGATCGTAAAATCCCCTTTGAACAGCAGCCTTTATCTTTAAAAACTCTTGCTCGTAAGCAGAGTTTCCAACAGGCGTACTCCCATCCCCATCGCCATTCCGCCGAACCCGATGGACAGGCATTTGCGTTCTTTGTGCTTGTGCCGGTGCCGGCACTGACACAAAACTGCCTGTCACCGCTCCAACCAGCAACAGAAGTATTCCCTTTATGTTCCATATCTTCATCAATTTGGATTCGTAGCTCCTTCATCATCTGCGTACACAATACTTTTAGACCGTTCACTACAGAAAACGTTTTGGTATTTTCACTATTGGTATTTTCGCTTCCAAACTAACCATGTAAGCGAACAGAGCCGTTCCAACGCAGTTCCAAACAGAACAAAGGCTTGCACCGCATCTTTGCGATCCAAGCCTTTGTCATCTATATTCTGGCGGCGACCTATTTTCCCAGGAAGTTCCCCCCCAAGTATCGTCGGCGCAACTGGCTTTCACGACCGTGTTCGGGATGGGAACGGGTGGGACACCAACGCTATGACCACCAGAAACCGGTGCGCTCTCCCCAATTACCTGCACGAGAGAGCGAAAGTTTCTGCACCTGCGTTTACAGGTGAGCGCCTGCTGGCAAGAACATTGCTGCTCTGCACACAGGCAAAATCTGTTTACAACGGAACGTTCTTCCCGCCAAGACAACCTGCGTTGTCCTGCCGGGAAGAACCGAAGTGTGTGTCGGATGCGAGTAGTCTGCGTTTGTACCGCCATGTACGGTTTGTACGGTGCGGACACAACATTGTCTGTTCTACTGAACCTAGTCTGTTGTGTCGTTGCTGCACATGAACCTTACAGTTGCGCGGTGTTGTCTTTCTTTCTTTCAGCGCGGCTTTGTCCGTGCTTGCTTCCTCATCGCACACGCTTGTTTGTCGCTTCGTGTCTGCGTTTCCTGCCGTTGCTCTTCCTCTCTCTTTTACAGAGGGGATGAACGCCGGGAGGACGGCAACTTCCTCACGCCTTACAACCGCGTTTCTTGAGAACACAAGGTTTCAAAGCCCTCGGTCACTTAGTACGGGTCGGCTCCATACATCGCTGCACTTCCACCCCCCGCCTATCTACCCGGTCGTCTGCCGGGGACCTTACCAGCTTCACGCTGTGGAAGATCTCATCTTAGGGCGCGCTTCACGCTTAGATGCTTTCAGCGTTTATCGCTTCTGGACGTAGCTACCCGGCGTCTGCGCCTGGCGGCACAACCGGTACACCAGCGGTCCATCCATCCCGGTCCTCTCGTACTAGGGACAGCCCCCTGCAAATCTTCTGCGCCCGCCGCGGATAGGGACCGAACTGTCTCACGACGTTCTGAACCCAGCTCGCGTACCGCTTTAATGGGCGAACAGCCCAACCCTTGGGAGCTAATCCACCCCCAGGATGCGACGAGCCGACATCGAGGTGCCAAACCTTGCCGTCGCTGTGAGCGCTTGGGCAAGATAAGCCTGTTATCCCCAGGGTAGCTTTTATCCGATGAGCCCTGGCGTGCCCACGCACCACCAGAGGATCACTAGGCCCGAGTTTCCTCCCTGCTCGACCTGTCGGTCTCACAGTCAAGCTGCCTTCTGCCCTTGCACGCAATGCCTGATTTCCAACCAGGCTGAGGCAACCTTGGGGCGCCTCCGTTACCTTTTGGGAGGCGACCGCCCCAGTCAAACTGCCCGCCTGCCACGGTTCCCTGACTGGCTAACAGCCAGGGTTAGCCTATTCACTGTCTCAGGGTGGTGTTCCATTGACGCCGAAGCTCCCACCTACACTCTACAAAAACAGCAAACAGGCAATGACAGGGTGCAGTAAAGCTCCATGGGGTCTTTCCGTCCTGCGGCGGGGAATGCGCATCTTCACGCATGCTACAATTTCACCGAGCCTCTCGTTGAGACAGCGACCAAGTCGTTACGCCATTCGTGCGGGTCGGAACTTACCCGACAAGGAATTTCGCTACCTTAGGACCGTTATAGTTACGGCCGCCATTCACCAGGGCTTCGATTCGAGGCTGCCCCCGGCACTCAGGGCACAGGGAACAGGGAACAGGGAACAGAAAAGCCGTTTCCTATCCCTTCTGCAAGAGAACAGAAAACAAGTCTCTCCTGTTCCCTGTTCCCTGTTCCCTATTCCCTCAGTGCCGGGTTCACCCCTCCTGTTAACCTTCTGGCATTGGGCAGGCGTCAGCCCGTATACGTCGCCTTTCGGCTTGGCACAGACCTGTGTTTTTGGTAAACAGTCGCTCGGTCCGCTTTGCTGCGGCTGTATCTCTACAGCGCCCCTTCTCCCGAAGTTACGGGGCCATTTTGCCTAGTTCCTTAACGAGAGTTCGCTCGAACACCTGCGTATCCTCTACGCGCCCACCTGTGTCGGGTTGCGGTACGGTCGAATACAAGCTCCTACGCGGCTTTTCGCGACCCCTTCTTCGCCATGAAGCGAGAGCAAGCTCTCTCCTGGATACCAACCCCAGTCACGACCCCGAAGATGTGTCCCCGCGTACTCAACACCTGCACCCGGTTCAGGAATATCTACCTGACTGCCATCAACTACGCCCTGCGGCCTCGCCTTAGGACCGACTAAACTCAAGAGGACGAGCCTGCCTTAAGAAACCTTGGGCTTCCGGTGGACGGGATTCGCACCCGTCTTCGCGCTACTTATCCCGGCATTCGCACTTGCCTACCCTCCACGCCTGCTTCCGCAGACCGCTTCACCGGACAGGCAACGCTCCCCTACCCGTCAATACTCCCACCCAGTAGTCAGTAGTCAGTAGACAGTAGTCAGTAGAAAACACATCGCCCTTCGCTTCACCTTCTCAGGCAAAGCCAACGGCAACGCTCCTCTACTGGCTACTGACTACTCGCTCCTGACTACTTCTGGTAGTTTTTCAACGCCTTCGCTTCGGCAAGAGGCTTAAGCCCCCATACATTATCGGCGCAAGGACACCTCGACCAGTAAGCTGTTACGCACTCTTTAAATGGTGGCTGCTTCTAAGCCAACATCCTGGTTGTCTGTGCACCCTCACATCCTTTTACACTGAGCCTCTCTTTAGGGGCCTTAGCGGAAGGTCTGGGCTGTTTCCCTCTCGACAACGAAGCTTATCCCCCGCTGTCTCACTGCAATCCTCTGACGTATCGGCATTCGGAGTTTGATTGAGTTCAGTAACCCGGGAAGGCCCCTCGCCCATTCAGTGCTCTACCTCCGATACGAAACGGATCACGCTGCACCTCAATGCATTTCGGGGAGAACCAGCTATCTCTGCGTTCGATTGGCATTTCACCAGACTACCCACAGCTCATCCGAGCATTCTTCAACATACACCGGTCCGGGCGTCCACAGGCTCTTACACCCGCTTCCCCCTGGCCATGGGTAGATCACGCAGTTTCGGGTCTGCTGACGACAACAACAACGCCCTCTTCGGACTCGCTTTCGCTCAGCCTCCGTGTCATAAACACTTAAGCCGCTACCGCCAGCAACTCGCCGGGTCATTATGCAAAAGGCACGCCATCACGCCGCCTCAGCAGCGCTCTGACTGTTTGCAGGCCATCTGGGTTCAGGTTCTGTTTCACTCCCCTCCCGGGGTGCTTTTCACCTTTCCCTCACGGTACTGGTGCACTATCGGTGGCAACGTGTATTTAGCCTTGGGGGGTGGTCCCCCCGGATTCCCACAAGCTTCCTCGTGGCTCGTGGTACTTGGGTACCGACTTTGAGCCAGATAAGACAATCGTACGGGACTCTCACCCTCTGTGGTGCGCCGTTCCAGGCAACTTCCAAAATCCTAAACTAAGTCTCATTCGTCAGCTACAAAAAAACTCTCCTGAGCGCCGCGAAATTCCTTCCGAAACGTCCAAGAACAAGAACAAAGTCCAGATACACACGCCACAGCAACGTTTCCGCCCTGTGCCCTGTGCCCTGTCTCCTGTTCCCTAGTATGGCAGTGTAGCTCAGTCGGCCCCACAACCCCGAAGTGCAAGCACCTCGGTTTAGGCTTCTCCCCGGTCGCTCGCCGCTACTGGGGGAATCACGTCTGTTTTCTTTTCCTGCGGGTACTTAGATGTTTCAGTTCCCCGCGTGCCCTCTACTTTACAGTAGTGACGGGTCGTTACACCCGCCGGGTTACCCCATTCGGAAACCCGTAGATCACAGCCTGCTTGCGGCTCCCTACGGCATATCGTCGCTTGGCACGTCCTTCCTCGGCACGTTGCCCCAAGGCATTCACCAGAGGCCCTGTGTAGCTTTGAACACCCTGTACTCGCAACAAACGCGCTTGCAACACAACGCAGAACCACAACCACCTCAGATACTTGCGTACCAAAAGCAGAGCAACCCTGCACCGCCCATGAAGACGCTGCCGCCCACCCCGCGTCCCGACCCACAACACACGCCGCGCCTCTGCCCACAAGGAACAGAAGAAACGAACACGCATTAGTGGAAGAACACAGAAAGAAGAGGCAACACCTACACACGCCACAAACACACCTGCCTGAGAACAGAAGCACTACACGCACAAACCTGCGCTTCTCACAACAACCGTCTAACTGTATCTTCATGCACAGTGCTGCGCCAAAAGGCACAACCCTGCGCACTTCCGTTCAAGCGCGCGCACCTACAAACTCGTTACATACGCTTCTACAAACACACACTAACTCGCTCTTACCACCTACGGCTGCTTCCTGCTGCTCCCAACACGCCAAGACCATAAGCCAACTCACACTCGCAAGCCAACTTACTTTCGTAAGCGAACCTACCCCGGCAAGAAAACTCACAACCCCGACCTGCCAAAAACAACAAGCGGAAATCATCACGCAAGCGCAAGATGCGGCATTTACCCCTGCATCTCTCTACACACTTCATTATTCCGTTGTAAAAGAGCAACAGACTGCATCAATAGCTCGATGTTTGTCTGTATATCACGATGTCCTTAGTAGTATACACCATGATTTTCTCGCTGTCAAGACCGGCTTTCAAACTTTAGTTTTGCAGCCTTCAACACCCTGCATGACGCTTTATGTCAGTGGAATGTTGTCTCTTCAAGCGGAAGTGTAATAATATACTTCAGCCCCTTCCATTTGTCAAGGGCAGTGTGCAAAAAAACTACTCTGGCCTGCAACTTTACCGTCGAACATACTGTCCAAGCGTTGAAAATTATCCTCTGCCTCCGCGCGTAACAGGCCAGTATAGACGGCTCGTTCACGACTCGGCTATTCAAAAGGCGTATAGGGGACATCAGGTTGCCCCGACAGCCCGCCCCGTTTCTTTTTCTTCACCGGCGGCAGTTCCACCGATGGCTTCTGGCATTGTGGACAAAAGTAGATGATCCGCTCCTTTTCCTCGCCATCCTCGGATTCGTCCTGTTGCCGCGTCACCTGCCGCTTCTGCCGTATGGTTGTGCCGCAGATAAGGCACGGCAGATTGGTGCGCCGAAACACGTAATGCCGCGTTCCGTAATCTCGTCCCGGCACGTAAACCAGCGTTTCATCCTCGCGCATTCGGTCACGCAGTTCGTCCGGCACGGTTGCCCCGCCCTCCACATACGCCCGCCGCGCCATTTTCACGATGCTGTCGCACAGGCACTGCAGTTCGTCGGCATCCAGTTCATTCACTATCCGCCAGGGGTCCATGCGGCAGTCAAATAGAATTTCCGCCCGCAGGTAATTGCCGATGCCTGCCAAAACCTGCTGATTGAGCAGCACGGCTCCAATCGCATGTTGCGCATGTTCGGGAGAGCGCAGACGATACAAAAATTCGGCAGAATCAAACTCGCCGTCCTCCGGGTACGGCAGCGTGTCCGGTCCCAAAGCGGCTAAATACGGATTCACTTCACGCGCATCACCCTGCCCCACCTCAAACACCGGCGCGGAAAACAAAATCGCCGCCGCATCCGCAACCGTAATCCGCGCCCGTTCCCGCCGATTTGTTTCCAAAATCGGCAATTCCGTCACGATCTGCCAACGCCCCCACATCATCAAATGCGAGTAAAAGAAATATCCGCCCTCGATCTCGCCAACAAGGTTCTTGCCGTGCGCCCAAATACGCCCTATTCGCCGCCCCTCCAATACGCCTTCATGCGCCAACACCCACGCCTTTGCCGCTTTCGTCCGCGCCGTCAGACAAACCAATGGCTTACCCGTCAACGCCGCGCCCAGCATATCCGCATACCGTCTCACTTCCGGTCCTTCCGGCATCTACCAATTCTCCATTCCGCGCTCCCGCTATCCAACTCGGTTTCCTGACAAACCACAAATTCCCATCAATCCTGTTAATCCTAATAATCCTCTTAATCCTGTCTATTCTTCTCTATTCTGGATTGCCTTATCTTCATCTGTCACCATAAGCAGACAGACATTTCTACTATCTACTGTCTACTTCCTTCGGCTTTGTCCGAACGGGCAAATATCCAGTACCACGCAGCGCCCGCAATCCGGGTTAAAATGATAGCAGCAGCGCTGTCCGTGCAGCATCAGGGACTCATGGTTGTCGTACACCGTTTGCGCATCCCAATCCGTTTGGCAACTGCGCTTCCAAAATAGCGTGGGCGGGGCCAACATCCACGCTTGCCGGCAGCAACCCCAACCGTACCGCCACCCGATGATGGTGACTGTCAACCGGCAGCGCAGGACGGCGCAGGCGGCTGAACAGCAGCACCGCCGCGCTTGTTTTCGGCCCCACGCCCGGCAGCAATTCGAGCCAAGCCCGCGCTTCGGGAACCGGCAAGTCGGCCAGAAAATCCAGTGATAACTCTCCATCGCGCTTTTCTCCAATCAAGCGCAAAATCTGCTGCAAGCGCGGCGCTTTCTGCTCCGGCCAGGTACACGCAACTATAGCGTTTTCAACTTCTGCAATTGGCGCGTCCCGCACCATTGCCCAATCCGCAAACCGGGCGCGAAGTTGCCGAAACGCCTTACCAGAATCCGCATTCTTCGTCCGGTGTGACAGCAGCGAGGAAACCAATTCGCTCATCGGATCCAATTCGTGAAAGTAGGGTATCGGGCAGCCATACTCGCAGCACAGCCGCTCATGTACCAGCAATGCCTTTGCTTTTACTTCCGGCGAAAGTGGATCGAACGCCAACGTTTGCGCCTTTGCCGTTCGAGTCTTGGCGGACTGTGTTTTACTTTTTGGTTCTGCAGTTGTTTCTTCCACGCTGTTTTCCCAACCAGAGCGCGGCGTAAATTGCTTTACCCCGCCAAAAATAAACGCTCCGTTTTTCCTCTTCTACGGAAAAACGGAGCGGACATTCGCAACAGCCCACTTTATATTATCGAACACTGATAAAAGATTACGTCAAACATCATCCCGCAGCCCGGACTTCTGGCCTGCCTTCAAGTTATGGTCGTAAATCACTTCGCTCAACTTCAAATCTTTTAATTTTGGGTTCAAAGCCGTCAGGTCGTCCTGTGGGTCATATCCTACCAATTCACGCGCATCGGAAATATCCAGGCGGTTGAAACGGTTGTTGCTCAGGCCATGAAACACAGCAAATTGCAGGTTTTCCACATCAATGCACCGGTGAATCAATTGGTTCAGGTCCCGATTTGAAACAAAAGCATCCATCATGCCAATCGAATGTTCCCGTTCCGCCGCTTCAACCGGCTGAAACGCGCCGATGCGCAGCGCAATCACGGACAAGCCTTCCTGTTCCGCCATGTACCGCCCCAACGCCTCGCCGAACGCTTTCGTTACGCCATACACGTCACCGGGATTTACAGGCTCCGACGTTTTCACCTGCACATCGCCCCGTCCGCCCGACACCGCGTGAATGGAAGACGCGAAAATCAACTTCCGACAGCCCGCCGACTTTGCCGCCGCCATGATGTTGTACACGCCCACCACGTTCGGTTCCAGCAACTCCTGCCACGTCGCGCTTGCGTTGGGATTGCCCGCCATGTGAACAACCGTGTCTATTCCCTGACAAAACTGCTTCAGCTTATCCAGTTCCGCCAATTCCCCGACAACAATCTCCCCCAAGCCTTCAATATCCTTCTCATCCCCGGCCTTCTGCACCATCAGGCGCAAATCATACTTGCCCTGCGCATGACGGGCAAAATACGAGCCGATACGTCCCGCCGCGCCCGTCACCAGTACGCGCCGCTTTACACCCTCGTCCGTTTTCGCCAACGCCCCCACGCCCGTACTCAAAAATGATCGCGTCATATTCAGTCCTCAAAGAGAATTTAGCCGCGAATACACGCGGCTAAACGCAAATAGCCCCAAACCTATATCAGACAAGTGGCTGCTTTATTTCCAGCAGAGACTATTCTGCCACCAAGCCTGCGAATTATTCCAATCGGCCACTACTGGCTTCGAGCCATGGGTACTCTGCGACGGCCTTCATTTTTTCTAAACCTGTGCGGGCCACAAGGCGCGGGTCTTGCGCGTAATAGTTCGCGTTGAACAGTTCCAACGACAACACGCCGTCAAAACCGATATGCTGCAAGATGGGTATGATTTCCGCCCAGGGCGCAATGCCATCGCCGGGATAGATGCGGTCGGCATCGGTAATGGCAATGGGCGCAATGTCGGGAAAATCGTTGACGTGGAAGACGGGAATAGCGGACGGGCGCAGCAGGTTCAGCCCCGCATAGCCCGACCCGCCCTTGTACAGATGGTACACATCCGGCAGAATACACGCTTCGGGATGCCCTGACTCGATGGCGACAAAGGCCGCTTCGCCCAACTTCTGCAAGGTTTGCGAAAAGCCCCACACTTCCACCTGCGGCACAACTCCAAACTCCGAACCTATGTCCAACAAAGCGCGGTACCGTTCCGCCGCCAGCCACAAATCAATGTCGTTGCGCTCCGTCGCCTTGAACGCGGGCGCAGCCAGGCGCTTGCCGCCAATTGCCGCCAACAACTCCATGTTGCGCCGCGCTTCTTCCAGCGCCGCCTTGCGCTCCTCGGCGTCATCCACAATCCACGCAAAAAAGCCAATCGCGCCTTCCACGCTCAGGCCGCTGTCTTCCAGCCGCCTGCGCAAATCCGGCAGCGAACCGCCCTCCGCCACATAGCGGTCAATCTCATCAATCCACGGCTCAATCGCCTGATACCCCGCCTGCGCCGTAATATCGATCACTTCGGTCAGCGGCAGTTTATGCCCCCGCAGCGTACTGGTATTCAAACCATAGCGAAATGTAGAGGTCCTTGAAACCAATGGCTTTATCCTTATCAAAAGAGAATAGAACACCCGCTCTACGCAAACCACACGCCTCACCTATCGCCGGTATCCTGCCTCAAACGCTCCGCTAATTCGCGTAATTCTCTTACGGACACATTCACATCATCAAGCATTTGCTCAAGATGCTGAATACGCTCCTGCCATAGCCGTTCTTCCTGATGCGTCAATCTGTGTTCCACGAGTTGAGACCGATTCAAGCGCAGCTTGCGGATATGAAACAAGCCGGTGACGTTCAAAGCCTGAAGGCGTCCATAATCGTCCTCCCGGAAATGCAGGTTCACATCATCCAAAAGCGGATGCAGTAAACGGTGTTCTGGCGCGGAAGTGGACAAGTCAGGAAAGAAATCACTCTTGAACTGATTGCATCGGTTACAGGCATAGACGAGATTATCGTCGCTGTCGTCACCATTTCTGGACACAGGGCGAAAATGGTCAATCGTTAATTCACCCCCGCTACTGGTTTCGGATACGCCGCAATAGCCGCAGCGAAAGTCGTAGCGTTGCCGTACTTGATCTTGTTTCGGGTGTGCCATCAGCTGGTAGCAAGGCCAAGCCGGCGGCGGGTCGGTTCACTCAGACGGGCTTCCGTTTCCGCGATCTGTGCCCGCAGCGCGGCGGATTCTGACTGCGCGCGGGCAATCTGCGCGTCCAGTTCCTTCGCTTTGGCATGAATAGCCTGTAGAGTATTCAGGCTTCCCGGCAAAATCTCTTCGGCGTCCAGTTCGGCACAGCCCGCCTCATACATTCCCTGCTCTTCCGACGTCAGCGTTTCGCCTAGCGCCCATCGGTCATGCAGTGCCTGCCATTGTTGATACGCTGTCTCGTTCATCGTTTGCGCCTTCTAAATATTTGTGGCTGACGCTTGACGCTTTTCAGTCACCGCCTTTGATATTGGCTCTGATACGGCTTAAGTCTAATCTATCAAAGTATTTTGCAGGATCATTGATACCTTGCAATGCCATCATTATCCATTCTGCCTTTACCTCGCCGTCGCTCAGTAAATACTCTTCCACGATGATAGCATCAGGAATTTGCAGTATTTTCAACAATGCAGCAATCACAACTCCTGTTCTGTCCTTTCCTGAAGTGCAATGCACAAGAACCGGATAAGCCAGGTAGATATCTTCAAAAACGCTTATTACATTCCTTAACCACTGCCTGACTTGCCGGTTCGTGGTTTCGTATTTTTCATAGTCATTTGAGATAGGAAAATGGAGCATACGAGCGTCAAATGTCTTTGCATCCTCACCTTTTCGTAAATTTATGATTGTTTTGGGCAAACCAATTTGTTCGGCACTATCAACAAATTCCAGTTTGCCGCCTCGATACAGTTTTCCTGATGGCAGTAAGGTTTGGGAGGAGAGAAGGTTGACAAACTCCCCAACATCACGAAAATTGACACATCCTTGTGAGTAATCGAGCGACATAAGTTGACTTTAGCTTCAGTCCCTTTTTCTATTCATTCGCGTGTTTCACAGAAACGCTATCCGCAAGAAAAACACAGGCTTCATTGATGTCCCGCGTGGCATGTTCATAAACGCAAATGGCATAGCGGCGTGGCTCGTCCGCTTCTTGTGAGTTCACCGACTTGCCGCCTTAAGACCTTCGGCTTGCAAGGCGTCGAGGCACTCCCACACTTCATCGAGACTGTAGGTTTTGCCTCCCGCTTCAATATCGTCTAGTCGGGTATTGATAATTTCGATCCACTCCGCTTTGTCTTGCTGTTCCGCCTCAATGGTGTCCACAATCTTAAACATGGTTCTTTCCCTTGTTTGACAAACCAGTATGTAAAATCAAGGCTTATTCCGGCGCGGCAACGTTTTAATCTCGCCCAACGCAATCACATTCCCCGACGCAGACGTTCCGACCACCTTGCCGCCCGTCTTCTTTCCCGCATTGCCCTGTTCCGCAAACGCGCACTTGCTGCACCCGCCGCCACAGCCACTCTTGCTGGCAAAAAACGACTTTGCCGACGCGACAAACTGCCGCCCAAGATAAATCAGGGCGGTCCCTACAATCGCCAATGCTATGAGTTTCTGAACGTCCATAATCATCAATCCAAAATCGGAAATCGCCAATCGGAAATCGTCAATTTAAAATCCCAACGCCCGTCCCGCATGGTAAACGAAAAACGTCACCAGCCAGGCCAGCAGCGACATATAGCCTATCTGGAACAGCGGCCACTTCCAGCCGTTTGTTTCCCGGCGCACAACCGCCACCGTTGACATACACTGCATCGCCAGCACGTAGTACACCATCAGGCACACGGCTACAAGCGGTGAAAACAGCAGTTGTCCCGTCCGCTCGTCCCGGTCTTCCGCCATTTTCTTGCCCAATTCCGCCTGCCCCTGCTCTTCCGCGTCACTTACATTATAAACCGTGCCCATCGTGGACACGAACACCTCGCGGGCAATAAACGACGACGCGATGCCCACGCCCATTTTCCAGTCAAAACCGAGCGGACGAATGGCCGGTTCGATCACATGCCCGATCTGCCCGATATACGATTTCGCCAGCGCCTGATCGTCGCTCATGCCCGGATGTTTCGGGTACGTGGACAAAAACCAGACCACAACCGAAACCGCCAGAATGATCGTCCACGCGCGTTTCACGAACAGACTCGCCCGTTCCGCCATTTGCAGCACGGCTGTGCGTACGGACGGCAAGCGATATGGCGGCAGTTCCATTAAAAACGTCGGCGCGACGCCTTTGAGCAGGGTGCGATGAAACAGCCACGCCATGCAAAAGGCGGCAATCATGCCTAAAAAGTACATCGCCACAAACGTCACGCCCGGCAGCGTCAGCAATGTGAGATGCCCGATCCGCAATACGGGACGATTGGGAATAAACGCGCTGGTCATCAGCAAATAAACGGGCAGACGGGCGGAACACGACATCAGGGGCGCAACCAGAATGGTAATCAAACGCGCTTTGCGGTCGCCAATCGTGCGCGTCGCCATAATGCCCGGTATCGCGCAGGCAAAGGACGACAGCAGGGGGATAAAACTCTTGCCGTGCAGTCCCACCTTGCTCATCAGCCGATCCATCAGAAACGCGGCGCGAGCCATGTACCCGGTATCTTCCAGCAGGCTGATGAAAAAGAACAGAAGTAGAATTTGCGGCAGAAACGCAAGGGTCGTACCCACGCCGCCCAAAATGCCCGCGTCAATCAGGCCGCGCAAATCGCCGGGGGGCATGTGCTTGGTGAGCAGCCCGCCCAGTTTGCCGATGCCGTCTTTAATCCAACTCGCCGGCCCTTGCCCAATCGAAAAAATCGCTTGAAATACAACGGTCATCACGATCACGAACAGCGCGTAGCCCCAAAACGGGTGCATCACCACTTTGTCAACGCGCTGATTGGTCGAAATCGGACGGCGCTGCGCGGGAGCAGTTTCCTGCGTTACGCCTTTACAAACGCGATTGATCCACGCATACCGCGCATCAATGGCCTGCGCCGCGAAATCTATGCCGTCCGCAAGCATTTGCCGGTGCGTGGCTTTTACCAATTCCTGCGTTGTCGGCGCGAGATGATCTGTCGGCTGCAATTCGCTTTCCTGCATCAGCAGCGTCACGGCTTCGGCAAACGCGGCGCGGGGCGATTGGTGGTGTTCCCGCTCCAATTCGCTTTGCAGCGCGGCAATTTCTTCAACAATGTCTTTGGGAACGTCCCATGCGGGCGGAGGCGGAGGCATGTCGGCGCTTGTGCGCAGGGTTGCCAGCAGCGCGTCCAACCCCTGCTTGCGCGAAGCAATGACACTGCAAACCGGAACGCCAAGATTACGCGCCAACACGTCTGCATTTACGGTTGTGCCCGCTTTGTCCAGCGTGTCCGTCATGGTCAGCGCGACCACAACCGGCAGCCCTATGTCCAACAATTGACTGGAAATATACAGATTGCGTTCGAGGTTGGAGGCATCTACGACGTTGAGGATCACGTCGGGGCGGGGCGTATCATCGCGCAAGCCCATCAGCACTTCGCGGGCGATCACTTCATCGGGAGAATGGGGAGTCAGGGAATACAGGCCGGGGAGGTCCAGCAGACGAGCGACGCTCCCATCGGGCAGGGTTACACGCCCTTCTTTCTTCTCAACGGTCACGCCTGGATAATTGCCGACCTTCTGGCGCAGGCCGGTCAGCGCGTTAAACAGCGTGGTTTTGCCGCAGTTCGGATTGCCGACCAGCGCCACCGTCAGCATGGACGCAGCCACCGCGCTGTCCCGTTCTACCGCGCTCGTCATTACCGTTCGTCCTGCTTCACGCTTGCATTCTTCACGTGTTCAATGCTTACATCTTTGATGAGCGCGGTTTCGCTTGCGGCGAATTTGGAAAAATCAAAATCCGCGTCTTCCGCTTCCTCAAACGCTGTCGGCGCATCACCAAGCCACACAAGCGCCGCTTCCTCGCGCCGCAGCGACAACTGGTAATTGCGCACTTCCACGTCCAATGGCCCGCCGAACGCCGCCGCGCGCACCACCTGCACATGCGTACCCGGCGTCATGCCCATTTCCAGCAGGCGCAAGCGTCCCTGCGCGCTGCCGCACAAACGGCTGATATACCCGCACTCGCCCGGCTGCAAATCGGCCAGCGTCAGGCCGTCGCGTGTCAAGGAACCACGCCGGGGCGCAGCTTCGGTATCCAATGCCGATTGCGCGTTCGCGCCGAACTGCCCGGCCAGGCTCAAATCCTGCTTCCGCTTGCGTTCCAGCAGGGTCGCAAACCAGCAGCCCAGCGTTTTTTTAGATGAAGGTTGCATAAGCAAACAGTGTCCTCAATCGCGCATTCTTCGCGCGTTTCCTACTGCTGCATCTTGTGACGTAACTATCTGCGGAAAGTTTCAATCTCAACTTACCGGTTTCACCAACTACCAGCCACCAACCACTTACCCTCGCGCAAAAACCCAGATGCTGTTGGCGACATCCCGCCCGATAGCAATCGGCGCAGCCTGCCCGAAAACATCCAGCGTCATCACATCGCCAAATGGCGTTCGCGCTTTTAGAATAAGGGGCGTACCGGGCATCAGGCCAATATCCATTACATAACTCAGAAATTCCAGTCGCTCATCGGAGATTTTCGCAACCGTCAACTCACTGCCCACTTCACACTCCGCCAATCGCCGCGAACCATCCTTGAAAGTAGCGTCAATCGGGTTTCCGTGTGGGCAGGTCGTCGGGTAATTCATGGCATGGGCAATACGGTCTGCCACGGATTCGCTGATAAAATGTTCCAGTTTGCAGGCCAGTTCGTGAACGTCTTCCCACGGCAGTTCCAGAAAATCTACCAGCATGCGCTCCACAAGCCGATGCTTGCGCAGCAATCCAATGGAAAGCGTTTCGCCCTTCGGCGTCAGGCGCACACCCTTGTACGGCGTGTGTTCCACCAGCGCCAATTCCGACAATTTTTTCAGCATCGTGGTCACGGAAGCGGGCGCGACATTCATATACTTGGCAATATCACCCGTGCCCACCACTTCGAGTTCTTCCTGCAGGCGATAAATGCCTTCGGTGTACTCTTCGACGGTTTCTTTTTCTTCCTGCCGCTCCCGGTCGCACGTCGCAGGCCGACAACTCGCCGGAACCCGCAACAGCACTTCTCTGGCTTCTTTTTTCGCTTCCTTAACAGGCACGGCGTTCTTCCTTATACAAAATACAATCGGTTTCAGCCTCGATTGCGAAATCCTTCGCCGGACACTTTAGCGGCTTCCTCTATTGTATCATTAAATTACGCCTGGCGTCCATGTTTTTGCGCCTACAACCAAAAATAAATTTTAGTCTGTGCTAAACTGCCCCTGACTTCATACGTTGCTTGAACCGATGTTGCATATTTCTGACGCCACAGGTATACTACAACCAGAACATTGTGAAATCGTTCACGAACAATCCGCACCTTTCAGCAAGCGCGATACGTAAACTGAATAAATGCCACAGGAGCGTCGTTCCTGTATCTCTTTCAACTACGAACTCTCAACTATCAACTCCTTAACCGGCAGGAGGCTGTCATCATGGCAATACAGGCAATTCAAGAGCAGGCACAACCCAATTTACTGCGCAGGCGCGTGGAACGCTACATCGGCGCGGACTTGATGGACATTTACGACAAGATCGCGGATGGGGAACGGCTGTCTTACGAAGATGGAGTCCGGCTGTACCATGCGCCCAGTTTGAGCGCGGTGGGCTACCTTGCCAACATCGTCCGCGAACGACTGCACGGCGACCGGGCGTACTACGTCCGCAACCAGCACATCAACTACACCAACATCTGCAACAAGTTCTGCAAGTTCTGCTCCTTTTACGCCAAAAAGGGCGGTCCCGCGCCCTACGAGATGAACATGGACATGGTGCGGCAAAAACTGCTGGCCCACATTGACGTGCCCATCACTGAAGTTCACATGGTCGGCGGCATTGACCCGCGCCTGCCCTACCAGTACTATCTCGACCTGCTGCATACCGTCAAGGAAGTCCGCCCTAACGTCCATATCAAAGCGTTTACGATGGTGGAACTCGTGGAAATCCAGCGTCAGGCGAAGAAGCCCCTCGAAGACGTGCTGCGCGAATTGCAGGCGGCGGGGCTGGACTCGCTCCCCGGCGGCGGCATCGAAATTCTGTCTGATCGCGTTCATCAGGAACTCTTTGACCGCAAATTGGACGGTGAGGGATGGATGGACGTAGCCCGCTCCGCCGCCAGAGTGGGACTGACGCAGTACGCGACTATGCTTTACGGCCACATCGAAACGCTGGAAGAGCGTGCCGAGCATCTGGTGCGTATCCGCGCCCTGCAGGATGAGACAAAGCACTTCGTCACCATGACGCCGCTTTCCTTCCACCCCGAAGGCACGGAACTGGAACACATCCCCCACCCCACCGGCACAGACGACCTGCGCAACATCGCCGTCTCGCGCCTGATGCTCGATAACTTCGCGCACATCAAATCCTTCTGGATTATGAACACGCCCCAGGTCACGCAGCTTGCCCTCTGGTACGGCGCGGACGATGTAGATGGAACCGTCCACGAGTACGAAATCACCTACAAGGACGGTGAACGGGGCAACAAATCGCAAGTTCTAACGCGCAAGCAGATGATCCGCATGATCGAAGAAGCCGGGCGCATCCCTATCGAGCGCGACAGCCTCTACCACGAGGTTCCCCCACAGCCCGAAGAAGCCACCCACAAGGAACACACCCTCATTCCCCTGCCCGTTCTCGCCTGACCTCCGATAGAAAAACAGCACGGTTATTGATGACCGTGCTGTTTAATATCGTCGCAGGCTGCTAAAATTACCGCTGATGTTCTCGCAACTCCCTCAAAGTACAGGGTATATGTTCGCCAAAGCGCGTTTGCAGCCGAACGTTGATTCGTTCTCCACTTTCCAGATTTGCCAACTCTGCCATCAGTTTCGGGCTGCATACAAGGAAAGTTCATTATGAATTGTGTCAGAACTGAATCCAATACGCTGAGGCGACAACAGAGCCGTCAGGTTATCTTCTTTGCTTTGGTGATCTTCCGCCTTACGTGGGTAAACGCGCCTACCGCCAGCGGGATGCCTCAAGAAGCTATCGGCAAACAGCCTGCATCAGCGGATGCCCCGCAAGCAATCCTCATGGACTGCGCAAAGAAGGATGTCACTGTGTCTCTTGTCACTACGAACACGAGGAAGGCTCCAAGACCTCAGCACATCGAACTCACATACAAAGGCAAGGCGTATCCCGTACATTCCCTGGCTCAGATGAAAGGCTATGTGGATGTGAAAAACAGCAGTCAGGCACTAAGCCTTGTGCGGCTAAGAACTTGCTTAGCGCTAAGGCAGGCTTGGGCTGAGGCGGGACAGATGGTTGAAATCATCAAAACAAGCGAAATCACCACGCTGCCTGACTATCATTTGCCGGGATATGCTGAGTTTCTTCGGAATACGTTGCCACAGGAGATAAAATCCGGCAGTGTCGGGATACTCTCCTCCGAAGCGTACAAAGCGGGGAGATTTACCCCGGCCAGTGTACGGAAAGTAGAAAACGGCTTTTTGGTGACACGCTGGGTTTTGCTTCGCAACGATAGCGGGCATGATCTGCGGCTACAGAAGATTCAGGAACACGTAGGTGTGGACGGAACCTATA
The DNA here is from genome assembly GCA_963835065.1 of uncultured Chthonomonadaceae bacterium. GTDB lineage: Bacteria > Armatimonadota > Chthonomonadetes > Chthonomonadales > Chthonomonadaceae > CAWFQB01. Next base: position 354,343 of record CAWIEK010000049.1, read on the forward strand.
AAAGAAACGTGTTACTGCAGCAGCATCCGCCAAACTTGCCTGCGACCACATGGGTGATGCCTGGCTTCCGGTAGAATATTTAGCCATTCCTTGTTTATCATGCAGCGAGCGGGCACTTTTCAGCAGGTATTGTTAAGAGGATGTAGTTATGCGAATACTGGTAAAACTGCTCGTCTTATCGGCTCTATCTTACGGCTTAGGGACAGGAGCAGTGGCTATGCAGTCCCAAGCGTCTCATCTTGTCTATGCCAATTCTCTTGGCGCCTCTAACCACTTCAAATACTTTGTTGCTGTAAATTCGGATGGAACCTACCTTGCTTCGCGTGACGTCAATGATTCGACAATAATCATCTGGAACTTAAGAAGTATGTTCTGCCTAATAACGCAGTAGGGGCAGTATTTATCCATGAATTGGCACACTGTTGTGGAGTGGCGCATGAATATCCTAATACGCAAAACACGTATCCGAGTTGCAACGACCTGGCAGCGTGCTGCATCGCCTACGCGGCAAAGCAGAAACGTTTTATCTAAGAATGCGCGCTTCGCACAGGTTGCCTTGTTGCTTCTGCTGATCGAAGCAATTATCTTGGCGCTTCCGGCGTCTACACAGCGGAAGGTGAAGGTAAGGCCTGCCGTGTTGCCCGCCACGCTGCTCCAACTGGACAGCAAAGCGACTTTCATCGTCTTCAAGGCGCAAGGGCATCGCTGGAAGCGAGACGTGAGCCTGGCGGTCCTCCTCAAAGACGGAAAGCGTACGTCAGCCACGTCGTTCCATCCAGGTGAGCCAATCGTACTGCTTTCCACTTTTGACCATTTTGACCTCATTGACACAGTCGCCGACAGGTCCTCTTACGCCGCCTTTTGCCATGACCTGGCTTTTCAGGGCCTCGTGCAGAGTTGGCAGCCCGGTCACTCCTTGCTTCTCTCGGGTGCCAGCGTCTACAAGGGCCGGGAAGAAATTCAAGCGGCTTCTCAACATACCGAATACCACGTTCAGATACGACCCGAAACGCAGTTCTGGTTGAATAAGGAAGTGAGAACTCATGCTTATGCCCGGAAGTTTCTGGCTGTCGGAACGAAGTTGTTTGTCGCTGTGCGTTGGAGGGACTACAAATATACCGATTTCCTTCCGGCCCACGCTGTCTTTGATGAGCGAACCTGGCAGGCTTATGCGCGTTCAGAGCTGAGAACGGCAACAGACCTCTTCCTGCCGCGTACTCCGCAATCTAAAAGGACGAAAGATTAGCCGCACGAGATACGCTCTGATAACGCCTGCAATAACGACGGGCTGAGACGCAGCGCGTTCAAGGCGGGCAGGGTTCTGGCGACATTTGTGTGGGATGGCGATGACTACCTGATGGAGAAAAGCTGATATGGGAACGGTCCGCTACACAGTTATAGACGGCGAAGTGATTGCCGAAAAGCGCAACGGCGTCAGAAAGCTGTACGTGCCCGACCCGCTCGGCTCGACGGTCGCGTTGCTGGACAACACGCAGGCGCAGACAGATACCTTCTCCTACTGGCCTTACGGCGAGGATGCGGGCAGAACCGGAACTACGCCTACTCCCTTCCGGCACGTGGGAACACTCGGTTACTACTATGATAGCAGCACGAGAAGCTACGTGCGGGCCCGCGAAGTTGATAAGCAGAAGGGGCGATGGCTGACACAAGACCCTATCGGGTTTAAAGGAGGGGACTGGAACATCTATCGCTATGCCAGGTTGATTCCAACAACTCTGATCGATCCTAGCGGATTAGACGTTTTCATGTGTTGTGCCAAAGTTGCAGGAGTGAATGGACATTGCTTCATTTCCACAAACAAGTGTGGAGCTTACGGATTTCATCCAAATGGAGGTAAGAACTGCGGTGCTGTTGTTGGCCTTAGCGGTGGAATGGTCACTGCTGATGATAGTTATTTGCTATGGGATCCCAAGTATCCTGTCCCACCGAATCTGAAGTACTTAATAGATGATCCCAAATGGCATGGTCATTATTTGCCGGGGAAAGGGGATGAGGTGAGATGCACAAAATTGCCAAACATGGCACAACATGAGCAAGATTTATGTTCATGTATGGAAAACTCTGCTAAGAACCCTCCAACCTTCAGTTGTTTCAACACCTGCCAAAATTGGGTCAAATCAATGCTAGATTGTGCCTGCTCAAAAAGCGGGTTTCAAATATACGAAGGAGCGGTTAGCGGCTGCTTTGACGGCACTCTTCTTTGGAAACGAGGCGGAGCACCTGACAACGTGTTCTAAACACGGCATTGGCATAAAATATATTACATGAATAATATAATAAAAAAATTAATATTTTTTTTAATTATAGCAATTTTATCTAGCGTTGTTATGTTGAGATTAGCTTGTAAGTTCATTGTCACGTCGTTTTATCGCCCTATTGACGTAGAAGTTGCCATCCGAACCGGAAATATAACCTATCTACAGGACTATCTCTCGATGGGTGGAAATCCAAATATTAAGACTGTAGGGGGGAATAGTCTTCTGCACTTAGCAAAACAATGTCACCAGATAAAAAGTGAGTACCTCCTCAAACAAGCAGGGGCACAAGAGTAAGCAATACCGTAGTTATGGCCTTGTGCTAGTGAGAACGCCGTCGAGATAGGATTTTCGATCCACAAATGCTTGTTTTTGCGAAACCGGCCTAAAATGATATAGGCATCCTAACTAGCACAAGGCTCTAAGTGGCCGGACGTAATCCACTCGTGGTTTTCCAATGTGTAGAATCTACGAGTGAACTCTGAGCACCCACTTAGTAGTCCGTCAAGGTAGGACGTAGAAATGGAAATCACGATACAGAACTGGCTCCAAGCCTCAATTCTATCCTTAGATTCTATCGTTTTGGAGTGCCAGCAGCACAATCATAATTCTAACAACAACTTTGCAGTATGTTATTTTAATATTATTCAATATATATTACTTGAATTTAATATAATGGAGCATTGTAGACATGGCAATGAAAACGCGCTATACAGTCATAGACGGCGAAGTCATCGCAGAAAAACGTAACGGGGTACGACGGGAGTACGTCCCCGATCCACTCGGCTCAACAGTAGCTCTGCTAGACAACACGCAGACACAGACCGACACATTCAGATACTGGCCCTATGGAGAGGTCGCCAGCAGAACCGGCACTACGCCCACGCCATTTCAGTTCGTGGGGACACTTGGTTATTATCGTGACAGTTCGAGCCGAACCTATATCCGTGCACGATATCTAACTCCCCAAACGGGAAGATGGTTGACGGAGGACCCTCTCTTCTTTGAAGGCGGTGACTACAACTGTTACAGATACGTCACCAACCAACCAACCTATCTAACGGATGCCACAGGCAAATACATTACAATTGGTTGTAATGACCAACAAAGGAAACAGATTCGAAAGAACATGGATTACCTTTGTGAGCGTTTGAAGCATCTTTCATTGTTGCCTAGAAACTTCCCAGGTCTCGCCTGTCTAAAATCACGATGTGGCCTTGCTAGCGGAGGACACGGCGGAGTTATTAGATGTTTGAGGCGTGGTGACCCGGATTGCGGTCCTAATGATTGTGCGTTCACATGGGCACAAACACCTAAGCAAGGAATAAACCTTTGCGCGATAGCTTGGAACCCGCAACGGTGCGGATGCCTTGGTTCTACGATTGTCCATGAATTTGTCCACTCATGTATTGGTGATCCCTCTGAGCAACACACTTATGAGTGTGAAGATATTCTCTACGGACCGAATAAACCTCCTTGTCCATCTTAATTAATGTACGCGACTAGCGAGAAGCGGACCTGATGCCAATGGGCTGGATAAAAAATGTAGAAAGGAAAATGCAGCCACTGCCTTCATCCAATCGGAAAACGAGGGTTTGTTGCTGCACCGAAATAGCCATGAAAGCCATACGATTGATATGCCCATCATGCCTTCTAGTTGCAACTTTGTGCTGTAACTCACTTAGCCAGAACCATGGAACCCAAACACCCTCACTAACATCCATCCAAGACAATGTGCGAGAATGCGTATTCCGCTATCAAATCGCGAATTTCGGGATTTCAGATAGAGACTACAGTAAGCACTTTTTTGTGGGTAATGGTTTTGAGGCAAAGGATGATCCTTCGCCAGAAATAGTCTCGAATCTCCAGTCAAGCACCTACAGCGTTAAAGGAATTTCACAATGTAAAAGTTCGACAGGAGGCGTAATAGACGCGAAAACGAAAGAGAGAGGTCTGCTGTTTGTGGTGACGAAAATAAAATCCATTTCGGCTAAACAATTTCAGGTAAACGCACGTTTCTTTAAGAGCGGAAAGTCTGGTAACGCCGCACTTTATACTGTAAATAGCCTCAATGGTAGATGGAAGGTTGTAAAGTGCAAAATACTTGCTTTGTACTAATGCAACTACAATCCTGTGAAGATCAAGGCTTAGGCCATTTCGTAGGTAGGACTTGCCATGAATCAAACAGGCGTTAATTTCAATCGTATGTTTCTTTGCTACATTCTCCATGATGATGTTTTTATATTGCCACTTCTGCAGAATAGGTACTCTTCCAGAAAGCGGGCTAGGTGTTCGCCTTCATCAGCCGCGTTCCCTGGCACGACCAGCCCGGTGACGGGCTGAGACGCAGCGCGTTCGAGGCAGGCGGCGTGTTGACCACCATGATTTGGGATGGCGACGACTATCTGATGGAGAAAAGCTGATATGGGAACGGTCCGCTACACAGTTATAGACGGCGAAGTGATTGCCGAAAAGCGCAACGGCGTCAGAAAGCTGTACGTGCCCGATCCGCTCGGCTCGACGGTGGCTCTGCTGGACAACACGCAGGCGCAAACCGACACGTTCAGCTACTGGCCGTATGGCGAAGATGCGGGCAGAACCGGAAGTACGCCCACGCCCTTCCAATACGTGGGCACGGCTGGATACTACCGAGACAGCAGCATCAGGGACTATGTACGAACCAGAACTTTAAGCACGCTACAGGGCAGATGGATCACCGAGGACCCCATTGGCTACATCGGTGGAGATTGGAACTTCTTTCGATACGTCATGGATAGTCCGATGTCGGGAGCCGATGTGAGTGGTATGTCTAAGGATTACAAGCCGCCGTGGCTAAATCCGAGATCGCAAACCGGTCGTAAAACACGAGCCTGTCTGCACAATGCAATATCCGAATTTTCTAAAAAATATCCCTCGTGCATGAAGGCATTCAACAGTAAATTTCCCAATCAATCTCTGTACAAGATGATGCTATGCATTATGGCCTGTGAGAACTCTGATCCTCCGAGTTCCACCAACCCCTTCAAGCCAGACCGGGGACATAAAATTGGAGACCCCGAAACGGGAATAGGTCCCTGCCGCCTAAATCCAGGGGACAAAAATAGGAATAAAAAGTACAATGACAGGGAGTATCCAAAATGGGACAAGAACTATTGTCAGAACATTCGAGCTGGCTTGGATCTGATGTGCAAGTGGGTGCAAGGAAAGCTGGATGAACCGCAAAAGGACGGCACAGTAATTATTATGCCGTCTCCATGGAACGTGATGACGGATGGTTATCCTTGCTACAGCCAGTGCATGGCCGACAAATCCGTATCGTGAAAAACGATTGTACCAAACAGTACAAATGTAATTTGTCGCTCAAGCTTGTTCGAGGATATTTCAAGATCTTGCGAAATAACAGGCTCTTGTGAAAGGTTTAACAGACGATTTTAGCATTTTGACAAAATTATCTTGGAGCACTTGCGTAACATGCTTGATTGCATAAGCGAGCGAGCTTAAGTAACAAGTTGGATGCACTAAAATTAGTACTCAATATCATTTGAAAGTATTCGACATTGCTTATATGTAACCGGACATTAAAAAGACTGGGTATTGCTTTCACCGCTTGTATGATTACCGTATGTGCGATCCTTCCCCATGAAAAGTTATTGTTGCTCCAATCCCGCAAGATCGTTGCTGTACCCGGCTGGGACGGTGCATATCGTCAATTGGCTTGGTCCTCTGACACCAACGTGTGGCTGGAGGGCAACGAGAACTTCTCTGGGGGAAACATTTCTCTATTCGTCTATAACACGCGCACAGGTATTCAGAAGCCTCATGCAGTTTGGCAGAAACGCCTTCAGCAACGTCAGGATAAGTATAACACCTTCTGGATATCGCCCGATGGGGTTTGGCTGCTCTGCACCGATTACTACAAAGCTGCTATCAGCGCGACTACTGCCAGTGGCACTCCGTCGGTCTGCTGGCACAGCGCGTTGTGGGATAGCAAGAACAAAGGCCCACTCACCCGTTACCTCGGCTGGCACGGCATTCACTGGTTTCCCGATAGTCGGCACTGGGTGCAATCCGTGTTCAATCCCACAAACGGCCAGGCAAGCTATCTTGCCGTTCGTGACGTAGGTTCACCGACTACTCTCTTGCATGTTCCTATTCCGGTCGCCTGTCAACCGCTCTTCACAGCAGAAGATTATGATACGGTGTACCTGTCATCCATGCTCCTTGTACAGGAGCAGTTCCCTTCTATTCTTTATCGTGATGCGTCTGTGCATGTAGTGACCGTGTATGAAGCTGACCTAGCCCTGGCGACGCCTCCTCGTAAGCATCGGATTACGCTTCCAGCAGAGTGGCAGGTGCAGCAGATACAACTCTCGCCGCAGGCAAGCCAACTTGCCTGGGTGGTACATACCCGGTGGGTGCTGCCGATTGTCCTCCTCATGCAGCGGATGCACATACCCGTGAATATTGCGTCCACCGAAGTAACCTCGTTGTATATCAGTGACTTGGAGGGGCAGAATTTCCGAGAGATTGGTCATGTTCCTACGCCTCCCGAACCGAACCAGGATATAAAAGTGAAATGGATGCCGGAGGGGAAGCAGATTAGTTTTGTGTACAAGAATGTATTGTACGCCTGCTTCGCGGGAAACCATTAACATCATTTGTCTGACTATCCTTTCATAGATGCGTTTAGCTAATACGTGGTCTAGCCAAGCATCTTCATTATAGGAACCTTAGTTATGGGAACAGTCCGCTACACGGTCATAGATGGCGAAGTCATTGCCGAGAAGCGCAACGGCGTCAGGAAGCTCTACGTGCCCGACCCGCTTGGCTCCACGGTGGCTCTGCTGGACAACACGCAGGCGCAGACCGACACGTTCAGCTACTGGCCTTACGGAGAGGACGCGGGCAGAACCGGAGCCACGCCAACGCCGTTCCGCTATGTGGGTCAGCTAGGCTACTATCAAGACGGTGCCAATAGAAGTTACGTACGATCACGCTATCTCAAACAGGGGACAGGCCTATGGTTGACTTAAGATCCTCTTGGATTAGGATCAGGAGACAGTAATTTCTATCGTTATATCTTCAACGATCCCATTAGCTCAACAGATCGAACGGGCTTAAGACCAGCACGTGAAGGCATTGACGTGTGTGGATCGGATCCCAAGCATAATGATCCAGGTATCCGAAAGCCAATTGGTCCGTGTCGTGATGGCGGAACTGCTGTTTGTGTTACATGTTATGAGACAACTGCAAAAGGCGGAAATGGCATCGCACATCCGGATGCTCCAGGCTGTGGTTGTCACCCTCGCACTCCGCGTCTAGGCGATTGCTCCATTACTCAACTCCTGGTCATCTTAAACAATGTAATCCAGGTAATGAGATTATCTTTTCCGATTTGATGAATGGGAACTCTATGGGTGGAAAGTTACCCGGTGGAAGATGCAAAGCATGTGACGGCGGACAATATCATAGCGGCATTGATGTGTTTGTAGGTGGGACAAAAGCACAGTGCGACAAAGCGTTCAAAAACCTTGGCTTTGCACACGGCACAAATTGGTACTGTGTCCAATGTATTGATGTAAAGTACATTGCCAATCCGCCACTTCAAACTCCACTGCCTCGAAGCACGTAATCTCTGTAGGGATTAGGTGGTTGTTGCTTAAAGTCATGCTTCCCCAATCTCATAGGAGTTTCTCTGCGATGGCAGGAACTGTGTCATCGAATTTTTTAATGGCAGAAAATTTGACATCTAAGGATTGCGAATGAGATTGAAGCATTATTGTGAGCAAACGCCGCGTAAGTCATAGCCTGTATATCAGAGAAGGAGTATCACTTTGGCGACATATTCTTTACATCCAATGGTTGTTTACTCTTCAATGACCGATGATGCTCTGAAATCGGGAGTGAGAAGTTCAAGGACAGTGTGTTGGTTTCTAAAAATTTAATCAAAATACTGCTTTATTCTTTGATGCTTGTAGCGTCTTTCGTATTGTATACAAGTGTCAAATTCAACCAGCAGAAACTCAACAACTCACTCATTGAGAGTATTAAACGCAATGATACTTCTAGGGCTATCGCCCTTCTCAACCAAGGAGCCGATGCAAATGCTCGTGCTGCCGTTCATCCACTTGGGCTAATCTGGTGCGATATCTTTGAAAGATTTTCCTTATGGGGGCGGGCTGAAGAGAAACCCCCTTCCGCTTTAGTCATTGCCCTCAACATAAAAGTTGGAACTCGAAAGCACGACGATGCCTATGCCGACCCAGATATGATAGTCCAAGCGCTACTGAACTCTGGAGCTGATGTTCATATTCGAACTGACGACGGAGAAACGCTTATACTACTTGCGGCAGAACATCATCAGTATAAAGTAATGAAGGAGATACTACGACATACAAATTATGGGGTAAATCAGTATGATGAAGATCATTGGACGCCCCTGATGTACGCCAGTAGAGACCAGAACAACAGCATGGTGAATTTGTTACTGACGAGAGGGGCAAGTATCAATGCGAAGGACAAGCAGGGGGATACGGCTCTTATCATCGCTAGCGAACAGTCAAAAAATTCTACAGTTGTTACTACTTTGACGCATGAAGGTGCTGATGTTAATGCCCGCAATATCTATGGAGAAACAGCTCTCATAAAAGCAGCATGGGAAGGTGACACAAATTCTATTAGCCTACTATTGAATGCTGGCGCGGACATCAATGCTGAAGCGACAGAGACCGGAGGTGAAACCGCTTTAACACAAGCGGTTCACATGGGCCATGCTTCCGCTGTAAAACTATTGATCACTAGAGGGGCGAGCATAAACCAAAGCGGCCTACTTTCCTATGCCAAGGCGAGCCATCAAGACGACATCTTTGATGCTCTTCAACGAGCAGGAGCAAGATGAAACAACAGGAATGGCTCACTTAAACGAATGACGAAGGCGCATCGCACAATGGTTTTATCCCTTTCAAGGCCTACTGCACGATATTGCTTCAACTTGCTATGCGCCATTTGTCGGGGTATCACGTCTTGTGCCGTGCATAGCAGTTCTTTGCGGTACAGTTTCAGGTGTCCAAACTACCTCTTATCGAGAGGGTAAGCCGATAGATTGGTTCGTGGCTAAGTATTAGTCAGGTGACCACCCGATTGCTTTTGAAGAGTATGAGCCATGTCCATCCGAATTTGCGGAGCGCTTCACGGTTGGCATAAGACCTAGCATTACAATAGTGGAGAAAAGCTGATATGGGTACAGTCCGCTATACAGTCATAGACGGCGAAGTGATCGCCGAGAAGCGCAACGGCGTCAGGAAACTGTACGTGCCCGATCCGCTTGGTTCGACGGTGGCTCTGCTGGACAACACGCAGACGCAGACCGACACGTTCAGCGACTGGCCCTATGGCGAAGACGCGGGCAGAACTGGAAATACGTCAACCCCCTTTAGGTATGTGGGCATGTGGGGCTACTATCAAGACAGCACAACCACCTATGTGCGAGCTCGGTACCTTTACATGCAAAAGGGAAGGTGGTTGACGCAAGATCCACTCGGGATTGATGGTGGGGATTTAAGTTTATATAGATATGCCGAGAACGATCCACAAAACACCGCAGACCCGAGTGGTTTTCAAACGAACTTAGACGATCCCACGAAGTTCAAGTGTCCAGCAGGATACAACCCCGTCTGGATTACTGGATATGGTGCTAACACAGGTCCCGTTCATCCACCAGGTAAGCCAGAAAGGCAAGCTCAAAAATACGACTGTGCGGTTGCAGACCCAGACAATGCGGAACCTGTATGCCCTCAGGGGAGCCTTGTCCACATACGTGATCGAACAGATGGAAAGCGTAAGGGAAAACCTCGCTATGGAAAGCCCATTGAACTCTGCCTAGTCTGTGACACTGGTCCTGATGTGGGGCATAACGGTAGTCACCAATTACCACAGATAGATATATATGTCGGAGGAAGTAACAAAATGACGGATAGACAGCAAGATAGACGTTTAGTAAGAAGAGGCTATAAGGATGGGGGATCTTGGTATTGCTACAAATGCCTACCTGGAAAAAATTCCAAACCCAAATAACCATAGTTTCATATCGAATTTCTGTGTGGCATGTTTGATAGGTAACTCAAGGTGCATTGGTGCAAGCTGAAAGCAGATGCAGCGAGGGCTTGCGCATCTGACAGCCAGTTGACATTGCTTCTACCTTCTTGTAGCGATATATGCTTGACTGCTGCAAACCCCGACTGGAACGGCGATTGAAGCTATGACCGATGAAGTGACAGAGGGTGAGGAGACCACGATGCAAGCAGGCAGGCGTAGATTGTATTGGACTTTTGCGGTGACGCTAATAGGAATGAGCCTTGTGGCGGCTCTATTGTTTCTATCTCATCCCCATTCTCTTTTAGGGCATGCCACTAAAATCGCAGATGTACACACATGGCAGTGCCAATCTGATGCGGTTGAGTTCTACTGGCTCTCCGATTATCAATTGCTCTATCAGTCCGCAAGTACAACAAGCAAGTCCGGAAGCACTATACATAGTGGTACCTATTTTCTATGGAACTTACGTACCAACCATCATACCCCGCTTCCGCTTCTGACCAAGCATGTCTTTACCGTCAGGCAAAGACAGGATGAAAGGCTCTACCCTTCACCGGATGGGCAGTGGATCTATATGCTTGCAGGGCACCATTTGCTGATGCTTTGCCGTCTGGATGGTACACATTTTCGAGAGTGGAACGACGCGAATGGAGCAGACTGGTTGCCTGATAGCAGGCATTTGGTTGTCGGAAAATGGAGTGGCTCTGTCCAACATAGCGTTGATGAATCTGAGGCTGATATCTCCCTTACAACACGCCATATAGGTCATGAGCTATCTAGTGGAGATTTAATTAAAATGCATTGGAATTCCTCTGACCCTACCAAATTGCATGTTACACTCTATGATAAAGGGACTATACTCCAAAAGAAATGGCAGAAGGATTTAACCTGGCCTGCGTCGAGTCGGTTGGAAGGCACGGAGCTTTCTTTGCAAGGAGATCAGATTGCTTGCCTGCTGTTAGTAACGTATACACAGTCATGGCTTCGATGGGCGAATCGTATTCTTCCACAGATACCATTGCGTTCTTCTGCCCGTTATGAGTTATGGATATGTCGAATTGACGGAACACAACGTAAGATGCTCGGCTTCATACCCGCCAAGTCGGATACCGATGAAACGCGAGAAGCAAAGCAGATCGGTTGGCTGCCTGGTGGGAAGCATCTCAGTTTGATTTATCAAGACACACTCTACACCGTTCCTACCGACTAATGGCTACTCCAGCAATATATTATATCCTCTATAATGACGCATCCTATCTCGGGGTTTCCATACAGTTCTTTGCGGAAGCGAACGACGTATTCGTCCTCGTCAGCCGCGTTCCTGGGTATGACCAGTCGGACAACTGGTAGATAGTGCAGGATGCGGGCGACAAAGTCGTGTTGGGCGCATGACGTTGACGACTTCACTCCGGCGCAGGCAGAGGCTGCAAAAAATCCTTCGACATCGAACGCAACCCTTGAACACAGGACATCTCTATGGACACCCATCCGAATGACGATTCCCGCGCGTACTGCCACAAGGATGCCAACGCGCCGGAGGCAGGCAGTCCACAGGATGAGGCTGCAAACGCGCCGGAGAAGCAGGACCCTGCCAACCGTGCGGACGCTGCAAACGCTGTACAGGACGAGGCCGCGCCACTGCCCGTTCCGCCGCCCTACTCTACTACTTCCTACACCGACGGTTTTGCAATCACGGACGGCCACAACTTCGTCACCTACACTTATCGGTATGACGGCTCGCTCCTTCCCTCTCGGTTCACCTCACGCCCACAGGCATGTGGACATCGAGAAAGCGCCGGACGCAACGGCGGCAGAGGACACGCAGGCGGCGAATACACAAGCCGATGAGCCGGACATTGAGACCTGGCTTCGAGAGTGGGATCGCATCCAGAGCGAGGCTGCCGCGAACCTGCGCGCGCGGCAGCAAGACCCGCCCATGCAGTAGGCAGAGCGCGACAGACAGAACAGAAGCCCTGCGCTGCGCGCGCCGTTGCGCAGGAACCAGCCGGACTCGTCCGAATACCCAATACCCAACACCGAACCCCGGCTTTTTCAGGACAGCGACGCTGCCGCAAACGCGCTATGCTGTTCTCGCCTACTTGTTCTCCCCTGCCGGGAGGAAAGGAAGGAACGTCCGATGAGCCTGCCCTGGGTGTGCTACATTCTTCACGACGACGCTTCCTACCTTGCCGCTTCCATGCAGTCGTTTCAGTCGGCGGGCAAGATGTTCGCCTTCATCAGCCGCGTTCCCTGGCATGACCAGCCCGGCGACTGGCAAACGGCGGCGCAGATTGCCTCAGACGCGGGAGCCGAAGTCGTCTTGGCGAGTGGCGTTCCGAGTTGGAGCATCGGCAGTTCGCCTGTGCCACTCTGCGCGAGCGCGGCTGCACCCATGCCCTCATCCCCGACGGCGACGAGATCATCGAACCCGAACTCCTCCACGCGCTGACGCAGATCGCGGCTTCGGAACTCGCCGAGCGGGTGTACGTGCAGTGGGACACCTACTGGAAAACGCCCGCCTACGTCATCCGCCCCCGCGAACCCTTCACGCCCTGCATGCTCCTCGACCTGCGCACGGCCCAACCCACCGGCGGCAGGAACTTCGCGGGCGGCAGAAGCCTCCTCCTCGACGCGGCTTACGGGCTGGTGCATCACCTCTCCTACGTCGGCCCCGACCCTCGCATCCGCCGCAAGATCGTCACGTGGGTCCATCAGCAAAAAAGAGCCAAACAGCGCGAAACAAACGAAACCTTTACCTCACTCATCCTGTCTAAACATGCACACACGTCTACTATTCAAATGTTAGACACCGGAAGGGAGGTGCCAGTCCTATGTTTCCCCCCTCCCGTTCGCCCTGATGCTGCGGAGGCCACGACGCCTCTCTCCTACAATCTGACACAACGAGACATCGGGCTGGAAGCGCTGCATTGCCAAGATTTCGACGATCTCTCTACATACCTTTTTTCTACCTATCCGTTTCCCAACGTTTGCAAAACTCCCCGTTGCAAAGGGCGGGCTTTTCGCTTGTTCAGAAAGGGTTAGATGTACAGGCCCTCAAGATTAGGCATGGTCTTCATCCTTCATCCTTCATCCTTCATCCTTCCAAAGAGCGCCATTCCCTGCGGCGGCAATGTCAGGCAGAGGCAGTTGGCTTCGGCTTGCAGTTCCGCGCCGCTGTCAAGCCACGAGTTCCACGCTTTGCCGCCCATCGCTTCCACGTCCAAGGTAATGCTTTGTTCCGCCCGACTGCGATTGACGGCGACCAGAACGCGCTCATTCTCATACGTGCGGATGTACGCGAAAATACCCCGGTCATTGTGAACCTGCACCGTCTGGAAATCGCCGCGCCGCAGGGCAATGTGATCCCGGCGCAGGGCCAGCAGATGCTTATAAAATTCGCGGATACTCTCGTCGCGCTTGTTTGGGTTCCACTCGAAGGCGCGGCGGCAGTCCGGGTCCTTGCCGCCTTCCAGCCCGATTTCATCCCCGTAATAAATGCACGGCGCTCCGGGGTACGTCAATTGCAGCAGAATACACTGCCGTTCGCGGTTCACATCCCCGCCGCACATCGTTCGCAGCCGTTCCGTGTCATGGCTGCCAAGCAGATTGAACATTCGATCCGTCGCCCATTGCGGATAATCCCGGCGGATTTGCGCCAGTTGATCGTCGCACTGGTGCGGCGAGATTTTGTCCAGCGCGAGGAAATCCAGCACCGCGTCCCGAAAGCGGTAGTTCATAACGGAATCAAACTCGTCGCCGCCAAGCCAGTCGCGGCCATTGTGCCAGATTTCGCCCACGATATAAGCGTCCGGGTTGGCCGCGCGAACGACCTGCCGAAACTCTTTCCAGAATTGGTGCGGTATCTCGTTGGGAACGTCCAATCGCCAGCCGTCTATCCCCGCCGTCTTGATCCAGCGTTCGCCCACATCCAGGAGGTATTGCCGCGTTTCCGGGTTGTCCGTGTTCAGTTGGGGCAGGGACGCCACCCCGTACCACGTCCGGTAATTGGTGTTGCCCTGCTCCACGCGAATCGGGAAACTTTCGGGAAAATACCAGTTGCGAAAGCGCGACTGCTCCCCGTTTTCGCGTAAATCGCGGAATGGCTCGAAATCCACGCCGCTGTGGTTGAGTACCGCGTCCAAAATCACATGCCAGCCCCGCTCATGCGCCTTTTCCACCAGCGTCTTCAGCAAGTGCGGCGTTCCCAGGCGTGGGTCTATCAAATGATAGTCCGTTGTATCGTAGCCGTGATTGCTGCCGGACTCGAACACGGGGCTGAGATACAGCGCGTTTACGCCCAGGTCGCTCAAATAATCCAGGTTTGCAATCACGCCCGCCAGGTCGCCGCCCTGATAATCTTCTATAGTGGGAGGCGAACCCCAGGGTTGCGTGTTGGGCGGATCGTTGCCCGTATCGCCATTAGCAAAGCGGTCAAGAAAAATGTGATAGAATACAGCATCCCGCACCCAGTCGGGAGAGTGAGTTTCGTTGGTGTCCATTGGTTACAAATCTGCTCCGAAGTGTTTTGGGGCGCGTTTCCAGCACGCCTGCGCGGTTATAGCGCGTGTCGTGTCCGTATTGTAGCCGTGCCTTGACAATATTCGTATCCGCCCATATACCATTTTTTTGACCGCGGCGCGGCTTACCTACAAAATTTTGACTGGTCTTAAATTCATCAGGTTCCCGTGATATGTAAAAAGTACAATACGGGTATACTGTTCAGGTTGACATACAGGTTGACGTAAAGGAACTTGTTCGCAATGATCTTCTCCTGGTTTCGCGACATTCACCGCCGCAGCATCCTGGCGCAGCCGTTTCCCGACGAATGGGAAGGCTATTTGCAGCGCCATTTTCCACACTTTGCCTTGCTCACGACCGAAGAACAGGCACGGTTGCGGCAGGACATTCAGATTTTCCTTGCCGAAAAGTATTGGGAAGGCTGCGGCGGGCTGGAACTCACGCCGCAAATGCAGGTACTGATAGCCGCGCAAGCCTGCCTGCTGACGCTGAACCGCGAACATGAATTTTACCCGAATGTCGAATCGATTTTGATCTATCCCTCCGGCTACACCGTGCCGCAGAAAAGTATGGAACCGGGCGGCATTGTGCAGGAAACCTTCAGCGCCCGCTTGGGCGAAGCCTGGGACAATGGCCCCGTTGTCCTGTCCTGGGCCGATGTGGACGCGGGCGGCGCAAACGACAGGGACGGCGAGAACGTCGTTTACCACGAGTTCGCGCACAAACTGGATATGGTTGACAGCAGCGCGGACGGCGTACCCCGGCTGGAAAATGACGCGGAATACGATGCCTGGGCCAAAGTGCTGAGCCGCGAATATCAGGAACTTGTCACTCTTACCGAACAGGGGCAGGCCACCCTCCTCGGCGATTATGCCGCCACCAATGCCGCCGAATTCTTTGCCGTTGCAACCGAACGCTTCTTTGAAAAACCTGCGCAGATGCAGCAAAGCCATCCCGCCCTGTATACGGCGCTGCGCAATTTTTATCGGCAGGACCCCGCTGCGCGGATCGCTTCCCTGCCGACGCCGAACGCCAATTCTCAGCCGGGACAGGGGCAGGAGCATCACGTTCACGGCTCCAATCTGCACGGCCATTTGTAGGCATTACAGGGCTATACGCAGGCAAATTACAGCCATTGGCAGCCAATTCCTGTGACAAACGCCAGTTTCTATCTTACTACGGCGCAACTCAACGATGGCAGGGAACTATCCGCTCACTCGACGGCATAGTTCATTCGTTAGAAAGAAACCACATCTAATTTCCTATCATCAAATACTCCACGCTGCAGAGATAATTTTCGCTTGTCCATCGTCATAGCAGTTGATTTGCGCTTGCCTTAGCACAATTTTGCGCAAACGAACTATTTCGGCAACAGAAACCTATGCCAGATCAATCTTCACATTCTCAGCAAACATCCAACAACTTAGCCCCGGATAACCAACAGGACTATTCGCCGTCAGATATTCAGTTCTCTCTTGATGGCAGCCTGCTTTCGGAACACGAAGCCTATCTGCAGCTTTCGATAAACCCCGATGAGCGCCTGCGCCTGATTGAAGAAAATGTCCGCGACTTTGCCATTTTCGTTGTCGCTCCCGACGGACGCATCGCCAGTTGGAACGTGGGCGCGGAGCGCATCATCGGCTACACGGAAGCGGAAGCCATCGGCATGGATTGCGCGCGCATTTTTGTGCCGGAGGATATAGCGCGCGGAGCGGTGGAGCATGAGCGGGTAACCGCGCGCGATACCGGACGCTGCGAGGATGAGCGCTGGCATTTGCGCAAGGACGGCACGCGCTTTTGGGGCAGCGGGATTATGACCGGCCTGCGGGATCAGAAGGAACAGTTCCGGGGATTTGTTAAAATCCTGCGCGATATGTCCGAGCGCAAGGTAGCCGAAATGCAGCGACAGGAACAGGCGCAGCGATTGGCCGAACAGAAACGCCAGGCGGCGATACTCGATGAGCGCAATCGCATTGCGCGCGAAATTCATGATACAATAGCGCAGGGCTTGACCGGTATCGCCATTCATATAGAAGCCGCTGAGGACGCTCTGCGCATGTCACCCGAACAAGCGGTTCCGCACATCACCCGTATCAAGCAACTGGCGCGTGAAAGCCTGTCGGAAGCGCGGCGTTCCCTGCGCGCCCTGCGTCCCAAAGCGCTTGACGACAACGATTTACCGACCGCGCTTAACAACCTCGCGCGGCAAACCATGCAGGGCGCGGACTTGCAGGTTGACTTTGCCATACAGGGCACAGCCTACTCCTTGCTGCCCGAAGATGAAAACGATTTATTACGCATTGCGCAGGAAGCCCTGACCAACATTCTCAAACACGCGCAGGCAACTCATGCCGATTTAATTCTGTCTTTTCTGCCGATGCAGGTGCAGCTTTCTGTTACGGACAACGGACGCGGCTTTGACATTGAACAAAATATTACGAGTGGGTTCGGGTTGATTGGCATGAAAGAGCGAACGCAGCGCATGGGCGCTGAATTACAAATTTACAGCGTACCGGGTGTGGGAACACAAATACTCGTTACACTTCCTAACTCCAACGTTACCGGCGTTACTCACACCGCAGATATATCGGAAACGCCAATTATATCTACCGATGATTCCTCAGCCGAGACGCCGGACGTTATATCAGAAAGAAACGGCGAGCAACTATGAAAACTTCTCAAGCCATTCGCGTGCTTATCACGGACGACCATCCCATCGTTCGGGAAGGATTGGCGGCAATCATTGACCGCCGTGAGGACATGACAACCGTTGCCCAGGCCGGCAACGGCCAGGAAGCTTTAGAAATGTATCGCCTGCATCATCCCGATGTGGTACTGATGGACTTGCGTATGCCCCGGATGGACGGCGTGACGGCCATTACGCAGATACGCCAGGAAGCCCCCGACGCGCGCATTATCGTTCTCACGACGTTCGACGGTGAGGAAGACATTTATCGCGGCCTGCAGGCCGGGGCCAAAGCCTACCTGCTCAAGGACGCGCCCCGCGAGGAACTTGTGGAAGCGGTTCGCGCCGTACATAGCGGCCAAACGCGCATCCCCTCCAACGTCGCCGTGAAACTCGCCACCCGCATCAGCCAATCCCCCCTGACGCCCCGCGAGGGAGAAGTTCTGCGCCTGATGGTGGCCGGCAACAGCAACCAGGAAATCGCCAACGCCCTCTTCATCGCGGAAGGAACCGTGAAAGCCCACGTCAACAGCATCCTCGAAAAAATGAAAGTCAGCGACCGCACCCAGGCCGTCACGGCAGCCCTGCGGCGCGGCTTAGTCCATCTTGACTAAAGGAGGAAGGAGGAAGGAGGAAGGAGGAAAAGCATCGTTGCTAGCCTTTTTCTGCTATGAAGGTAAATGTTCAACCAGCAGGCATTGTTTTCATCCTTCATCCTTCCTCCTTTAGTGTAAATGCCTCTCTAAGATACGCCAAAAACACCCCATCCTCCGACATCAGTTTGCCGGGCGAGTCGCTGAGTTTGGCGACGGGACGATTGTTGCATTTCGTCATTTTAATCACGATTTGAAGCGCGGCAAAATCGAAGTCGTTGGTCAGGTTCGTGCCGATGCCGAAGTTGACGCGGATACGGCCTTGAAAATGGCGGGCGAGTTGAATGGCTTTCGACACGTCCAGTGAGTCGCTGAAGGTCATGGTTTTGGCGCGGGCGTCAATGCCCATTTTCGCGTAATGCGCCAGCAGTTTCTCGCCCCATTCTATCGGGTCGCCCAAATCTTGGCGGCAGCCGTCGTAGGCTTTGCTGAACAGCAGGTCGAAGTCGCGCAGAAAAGCGTCCATGCCGACCACATCGGAAAGCGCAATGCCCAAATCACCCCGGTACTCCTGCATCCAGGCTTCCAGCGCGGCCTTTTGAAAGTCCGGCAGCGCGGTAAACGCCTGAAATGCCTGCAAAAACTCGTGCGCCATCGTGCCGAACGGGGTAATGCCAAACTTTTGCGCCGCCGCCACATTGCTTGTTCCCACCAGCGCCTCGCCGATACGCTCCTTCAGGGTTCCGATTACGCTCTCCTGCCAATCATGGCTATAACGCCGCCGGGTTCCGAACTCGCAGATGCGCAGGGGAACATCCGACTCGTTTATCTGCCGACATTTCGCTTCCAGCCGCTCCACGCCGACAGGATTGTTTGCGGGCGCGTTCGGCTGTGTGTGCCGGAAGTACACTTCGTTGATGATGGCAAGAACAGGCACTTCAAACAAGATCGTCCGTGCCCAATGCCCGCGTATGGTCAGCCGAAACTCGTCCGTCGTTGTAATCTCCACATTGGAGGGGTTCAGGCGTACCTCGTAAAGCAAATCCACAAAGCTCGGCTTGAGGTAGCGAATGGTTTTCAAGTACGCCAGTTCGTCCCGCGTAAACGTCAGGCGGCAAAAAGCGTCAATCTCTTCGCGTATCTCGTCGGCATACGGGCGCAAATCCACGTTTTTGCTGCGGCAGCGAAAGGCGTATTCCACATCCACATGCGGAAACCGATGCCATACCACTTGCAGCATGGTAATTTTGTACAGGTCTGTATCGAGCAGGCTATTGATGATTGGCATTGTATTCCTGTTCAGCGAATTTTATTTCACTCCGGTTCGGCGCAGGCGAGTTCCCTGTAATCGTCAGGCCGAACGCTCTTGCTTCCGTAAGGGTTTGTTCCAGTGTACGAGATTCTTCTTGTTGTTGCGCGGCTTGTTTACGCGCTTCTTCCACTGTAGTTCTAACGCCGTAAAGCAAGCGTTCTAATTCGCTTTGTTCTTTCAGATGCAGGGGTGATTTTATTTCTTGCCGCAGACGTTGCGCCCCTTCATAAAACTGTACCGCGAGTTCCGGTTCATTTGTGGACACGGCCATGCGCGCCCAAGATTCCAGCGCGTAGGCCAGATTGCGTCGGTCGCCTAACTGCGCAAACAATTCCGTCGCTTCCAAAAAATAAGCCGCCGCATTGCGTTGGTCGCCTTGTTCCCAGGCAATCAATCCTAATATGTTAAGCGTGATGCCCATATTGCGGCGGTCGCGCAGTTGGCGGCGCAGCATCAAGGCTTCGGTCAGCAAGTTGCGGGCGAGTTCGGGCTGCCGGTTTTTACGCGCAAGTTGTCCCAGGTTGTTCAGGGACGCGGCAATGCCCCAGGTGTCGTTCATTTCGCGGCGCAATCGCAGGCTTGCCTCATAGTATTGTTTTGCCTCCTCATAATACCCCTGATTGACCGCATTGATACCCAGGTAGCCTAATGTGCCCGCTTCGCCGGCCCGATCCCCTGCCGCCCGCGCGCCCTCAAGCGACTGTCTATACCATTGTTGCGCCCCTTCGTAATCCCCTTTATTGGCGGCAATTATGCCCCGTATTCCCAATGCTCCCGCCGCGCCATTGCCTGCACAGTTGATAGTTGATAGTTGATAGTTGATAGTGGCGCTGACATTATGAACCTTCAGCGGTTCACCGTTCAGCGCTTTCCAGATTTCCAATGCTTCGTCACACGCGGTTTCCGCTTCCGCCAACTCGCAGGCAAACACGCTCAACAACGCGAACCAGTTCCATCCATTGGCGCGGCAAGCATCGAATTCTTGTGTTTCCGGCGCATCCAGCAGCCTGCGCAGGCGTTCCCGGCCCTCCGTAAAATACCCCCGTATCTGCCACCAGCGTCCAAGCGCGTTTGCCAGCAACAGCCCGCGCCGGCGACAATCCGCCTGCGTTTCCGCCCAATCCAGCGCATAGCGCAGGTTGCCGGTTTCCGCTTCCAGCCGTTCCAGCCACACGGATTGCCCCGGCCCGGTCAGTTCCCTTTCCGCCTGTTGCGCAACCTGCGTCATCCAATCCAGATGCCGAACGCGCATTGCCTCTTCTTCGCCCGCTTCCGCCAGCATTTCGCGCGCATACTCCCCTATCGTTTCCAGCATCCGATACCGCATCTGTCCGTTTGCCTCTTCCGCCACCACGAGAGATTTGGCGACGAGAGAACGCAGCAAACCGAATGATGAGTGATGAGTGATGAGTGATGAATGGGATTTCAATTCATCATTCATCATTCCTCGTTCATCATTGATTTGCTGCGCCGCTTCCAACGTCCAGCCGCCTGTGAACACGCTCAGGCGGCGCAGGAGAGCGCGTTCCGGTTCCGTCAGCAAGTCTACGCTGGAAGCAATCACGGCGCGGAGGGATTGATGGCGACGCGGGCGTGTGGAAGGCGTGTCGGTCAGCATGTCGAAACGTTGGTTCAGATGAGTGACAATCTCCTGTGGCGTCAGCATTTCGATCAGGGACGCGGCGAGTTCCAGGGCGAGGGGCAGACCGTCCAGGCGACGGCAGATTTCTGCGACGGCAGAAACATTTTGGGGCGTCAGCGCAAAGTGATTGCTGACGGATTGCGCCCGCGTTGTAAACAATTGCGCGGCGGGGCTGTTCGCGCTGGCGGCAAAATCAGCCGCAAAATCGGAACCGATCATTTCCGGGGAATCATCGGCGAGAACGGCCAACGGTTCCACTGCAAAAACGCTTTCGCTTATCAACCCAAGTCGCTGCCGACTGGTTGCCAGCAGATGCAGATACGGGCAAGCTCGCAGCAATTCCTGCGCTGTTGTGGCGCACTCTTGCAGGCAGGTCTCGCAATTATCCAGCACAAGCAGCATGCGCCGGGATTGCAGCGCCATGTTCAGGGCTTGTGCCAGGCTAATACCCGGTTCCGCCCGTATCTGGAAGAGGGCCGCGATGTGCTGCACAACTGGAGCCGAAGCCGTCACTGTGGACAAATCGGCAAACCAGATGCCATCCTCAAAACTTTCCTGAAAATGCCGCTGTTGGGTGTTGGGCGTTGGGTGTTGGGTGTTGGGGCAATCCGGCAGGTTCATGCTTAAAGGCGCGGGAAGCGCAAGAGGGCTTTCCTGAAGTTCACGAGCCGCCTGTATCGCCAGGCGCGTTTTGCCCACGCCCCCCGTTCCCGCCAATGTTACCAGCCGATGCGTGAGCAGACGCGCTTTGACCTCGCGCAGCAAGTCGTCCCGTCCGATCAGGGAAGTCAGCGCGACAGGCATGTTTCCCATCGAAGCGAAGGGCAGCGCCTCGAAGGAAGACGGTGCAGAAGAATGAACGCCCTCTTTTGGCGCGAACGCGGCAGAAACATCCTGCGACTTTTCTATGCCGGATTTTGCCTGATTTTGCGCTTTAATCGCTTGCTGACGAATGTGCCCATACGCGGCCTGCGTTGTGGCTTCCGGCGCAATGTTCCCTTCGTCAAGCAGGCGTTGCCGCAACCGGTGGTAGGTTTCCAAAGCCGCCTGCGGTTCACCCGCTTTTGCTAAGGCTTCCATGACATTGCGGGTTGCCGCTTCCCGGCACGGATCACAAGCAAGCGCGCGGCGCAAATAGGCGATTTCGCCCTGTAAATCTCCATCTACATGGGCATACGCCGCCAGCGTTTCCAATGCTTTGAGGTATGCCTGCCGCCGCGCTTCCCGCTCGCCCAATATCCAGACTTCCGAAGCGCCTTCCAGCAAATCGCCGCGATACCACGCCACCGCCTGCCGCAGCCCTTCAGCATCCCCGCGCTTGATCGCTTTATCAAAGGCAAGCGCATCTATTTCCGCGTTCTCACAATTTAAGCGCAGGGTAGATTTCGCGGGAGTTTCCAGCCGAACCGCCTGCGTTCCCATCTTCGCCCGCAAATCGGACAACGCCTGCCGCAGACTGTCCGAAGGCGCTTCGCTGTCCGGCCATAGATTTTCCGCAAGCCATTGCCGCGATACATCCTGTCCCGCCCGCAGCGCCAACAACGCCAGCAAATATTTTCCTTTCACGGTACGCAGCGCAGGCAATGGCTGCCCGTCCGCACGCGCCTCAAATGCTCCGAATAGGCGGAGGGAGAAGGGGGTGTTGGGCGTTAGGTGTTGGGTATTAGGTAGTCGGTAGTCGGTAGTTGGGTCGCCGTTTGCCATGATATAAATTGTACCCGCTTCCTCCCCTCTTATAACCAGTGCAGGTTCCTCCCCAACACCCTCCTCCCTGTTCACGCAAACAAACCCCTTCTGTCACGCTGTTGTCACACACGCTCCCTTATACTGTTGCCATAAGCCGATGGACAAGCGCAATACCCGTTCATTCAAGCAGGACTGCGCTGCGAACGGTACTGATGAGATTGACGATACGATGCAGTGGGATTATACTTCCATTTGCAGATTTGACAGGAGACTTCAATGGCAACAACAGTACATCTGGTCGTGATTGACCCGCAGGTGGATTTCTGCGATCCGCGCGGCGCGCTGTATGTGACGGGCGCGGAATCGGACATGGCGCGGCTGGCGCGGATGGTCGGGCGGCTTTCCACCAAACTCGACGACATTCACGTCACGCTGGACTCGCACCGCCTGATTGACGTGGCGCACCCTATCTTCTGGAAAAACTCGGCGGGACGGATGCCCGCGCCCTTTACCATCATTACGGCCAAAGACGTGGAAAATGGCCGGTGGACGCCTGTGCTGCCGGGCATGATGCGGCGGATGCTGACATACGTGCAGACGCTGGAAGCCAACGGACGCTACCCGCTCTGCATCTGGCCGCCTCACTGCCTGATTGGATCGCCGGGGCACTGCGTTGTTCCCGAACTGCACCAGGCGCTGCAATGCTGGGAACAGCAGCGCTTTGCGATGGTGGATTACGTGACCAAAGGCTCCAACCCGTGGACAGAACACTACAGCGCCATTGTCGCCGACGTGCCCGACCCGTCCGACCCCGGCACACAGATCAATACCGCGTTCATCAAGACGCTGATGGAAGCCGATATTGTCGCCATTGCCGGCGAAGCGGGCAGCCATTGCCTGTCCAACACGGTGCGCGACGTCGCCAACAATTTCGGCGATGACAGTTATGTGAAACGCCTTGTCCTGCTCGAAGACGCCACCAGTCCCGTACCCGGCTTCGAGCCGTTCCAAACCGACTTCATTAAAGAGATGAAAGCGCGGGGGATGCAGATTAGCAATACGCGAGATTTTCTGAGTTAGGTTTCAGGTATCAGGTGTCAGGTGTCAGGCAATGCAATCTGCTTTGCTAAACTTTGCAAAGGCAATAGATGTGAACAGCATTACCCTGAAACCTGAAACCTGAAACCTGAAACCTGGAGCCTACCAATGCCTATCTTTACCGACGCCACCTTACAGCAGCACGCGCTGCCTTCCGGCCAATACGGCTTTTCCGCCACCCGGCTGGACGATCTCGGCGCAACCGAATACACGCTTGTCACCATTGTTTGCGACGCCTCTCCGAGCGTCGCCGGGTTTGTCAAGGAGATGGAAAACTGCCTTGTGGAAATCGTCAAGGCGTGTAAATTCTCACCCCGCGCCGACAACCTGATGATTCGGCTGGTCACGTTTGCGACTGGCATGACGGAAGCGCACGGCTTCAAATTGCTGGAACAGTGCAATCTCAACGACTACAAGAACATCATCAAAACCTATGGCGGCACGGCCCTCTACGACGCGGCGGAAAACGCCATTTCCGCCGTTTCCACATACGGGAGGCAGTTGACGAACGCGGATTTCGCCACCAACGGCATCGTGTTCGTCATTACGGATGGCGAAGACAACGCTTCCAAACTGAGCGTTCGCAGTGTCCGGGACGCGCTGGCAAGCGCCACCCAAACCGAAGCGCTGGAATCACTGATTTCCATTCTGGTCGGCGTCAACGTGCAGGACCCGAACATCGGCGCGTACTTGCAGGACTTCAAAAACGAGGCCGGTTTCACGCAGTACGTGGAGCTGGGCCAGGCTGACGCCAAAGCCCTTGCGAAACTGGCCGACTTCGTTTCGCGCAGCATCTCCGCCCAGAGCAAGGCGCTGGGCAGCGGCGGCTCCTCGCAAATCCTGACATTCTAAATGTAGTTTCACCACCAAGACGCCAAGAACACCAAGAAAGACAAAGAAAAGACAAAGAAAAGATCAAGAAGCGAAACGAAGACGAGTTAAAGCAACGCTTTTTCTGCTGTTCCTTGTCTTTTCTTGGTGTTCTTGGCGTCTTGGTGGTGAAATTCTCTTTTGTTGGAGGCTGAGATGGTACACGCGGATGGCGCGTTTCGGATGGGCAGGACGCATCTGGTTTGTCAGGACTATGTGGCAGTGGCGGCAGGAGAGTTTCCCTGCGTCCTGCTGGCGGATGGCTGCTCGTCGTCACCGGACACGGACGTAGGGGCGCGGCTGTTAGCGCGGTCTGCGCTTTCCTACGCTGCGTGTTTGTCGGATGCAGTCTCGCGGCTTGATGCCTCCCCTTCTCTCATGCCTTTTTGGGAGCAGGGGCCGGGGGTTGAGGGCGACCTGCAAACAGCCTTACAGCAGTATCATCAGCAGGCGGTTTGTGACGCCGGAAGCTATGCCGCCGCCCTGCATCTTTCCGAGACGGCTCTGGATGCCACGCTGCTGACGCTGATGGTTTGCGGGCAGAAATGGTTTGCGTCCGTGTTTGGCGATGGCGTTGTGGCGGCGTTGAATTGCGCGGGCGAGTTGGAAGTAACGGTCGTGTCTTATCTTGGCGGCTACCCCTGCTACCCGAACTACCTTGCCGATGCCGAACGTCGCAATGCTTTTTTCAAGCAAAAGGACAATCTGCGGCAAATCGAAACCTTCCGCATCAATGCGCAGGGTTGTGTCTGCGACCGCCGACAGGAAACGTGTTCGCCGGATATGGCCTGCCCGTTTTTCATGGGAGATGTTGAAGATTACCATTGGGTCGCCGCGCTGTCCGATGGCGTTCACTCCTTCACGACAAGCAAACCGGGCAATTGCCGCGTGAATGTCCCTCTGCCCGTTGAAGAAGTGCTGCCGGAACTGCTGGCCTTCAAAACGTTCGGCGGTCAGTTCGCGCAGCGCCGGATGCAAAAGTTTCAGCAGCAGTGCGCCGCCCGCCACTGGCAGCACCATGATGATGTGGCGATGGGAGTTATTGTCAATGCTGAGTGAGCTGAGTGCTGAATGATGAATTCAGAATTCGCATATTCATCATTCATCATTCAGCACTTCAGCATTTCTGGAGCGCTGCTATGGACATATTCATCAAAGGCAAAGGCAAAGTGTCGCTGGGGCAGGGAGATTTTGTGGCGCAGGGCGGGGAGGGAGCCGTTTACGCGAAGGGCGATACCGCTTACAAGATTTATGGCGATCCGGGCAAGATGATTGCGCCTGCGAAAATTCAGGAATTGTCCGCGCTGTCGCTGCCGACGATTATTCGTCCCTGCGATGTGCTGCTGGACAGGAGCAATATGCCGATTGGCTATTCCATGCCCCGCGTCAGGGATGCAGTTGCGCTGTGCCAGGCGTTTACCCGCGCGTTTCGGGAACGGAACAATCTGACACCTGACGCGATGCTGGCGCTGGTGCGCAAACTTCAGGAGGGCGTTCAGCATGTGCATGACAGGGGGATGCTGATCGTTGATTTGAACGAGATGAACTTTCTGCTGGACGCGAAACTGAGCGACGTGCTGTTTATTGACGTGGACAGTTACCAGACGCCCGGCTTCAAGGCCACCGCGCTGATGGACAGCGTCCGCGACCGCCATTGCCACAACAACCAATTCACGCCGGATACGGATTGGTTTTCGTTCGGCATCGTCAGCTTTCAAATGTTTATCGGCATCCATCCGTACAAGGGCAAGCATCCGAGCATTGCCGATATGGACGCGCGCATGTTGCAGAACATCAGCGCGTTGAACAAAGCGGTAACTGTTCCCAAAGTGTGTTACGCTTTTGATGTGATTCCGCAGGCGTATCTTTGCTGGTACAGGGCCGTGTTCGAGGGGGGAAAGCGGTGCGCGCCGCCGTTCGATTTGAACGCGCCCGTGCTGCTGTCGCCCACCGTGCAGCGCGTGACCGGCAGCGACAAACTGCAAGTCCGGGCGCTCGGCGTGTTTCCCGCGCCGCTGATTCTGCCCATCCCGCAGGCAGGCCCGTTGTGCGGCGTGACCGCGCAGGGCGTCACTTTGCGCGGCAAGGTTCTGGTTCCCGACAGCAACGCCCGTATTATTTTCACGCCGCGCATGAACACGCTGCTTGCGGCCACACTGCAAAGTGGAAAAGTGCGCTTCTTCGACATCATGCAGAACAAAGCGCTTGCGGGGGAACTCGACGCGGAAGCCATGACCACGTATGGCAATCGGCTGACCCTCAAAAACGGCATGGGATTGTACGAAGTGGAGTTTCTGGAACTGACCAATGCGCCGCAACCGATGCTGAAAATGATTGCCAACGTTCTGCCCAACGCCACGCAGGTATTTGATGGCATGGCGGTACAAAACCTGCTCGGCGCGGCCTATGTTTCGCTGTTTCCCCGCGCCGGCCATTGCCATTCGGTTCGCATCAAGGAGTTGGACGGGCATCGGATCGTAGACGGCAAATTCGACAACAACGTCCTGATGCTTGTCGGGGAACGCAGCGGCGTGTATACAAAATATATCCTGCGCTTCGACACATCCTATGCCACTTACGACATACGCATCATCAACGACATTGCATACGCAGGCTTGAACTTCGTCACGCTGGACAACGGCATCTGCCTGCATCTAAACGAGAACGAAGAACTGGAAATCTTTGCCAGCCGCATCCACGCGAACGGCCTGAACATCCTTGCCGACGCCACCTTGCAGGACGCACGCCTGTTCAAGCACGGCACACAAGCCCTGTTCAGCCGAAACGACACGCTTTACAGCATGAAAATGTAGTAGTCGCCAATGTCTGCATAAGTACCGGAGGATTTACAATGATTTTCATTCGTCCGCCCCTCTTGTGGGGCTTACTTATCATTTGCGTAGGCTCACTTAGTCAGACCAAATTGCCGTTTGCTTCGATGCGCGTTCATACCGGACATTCTGAGTCGTTGCCCGTTCGCACAGAGGCTGTACCTATGTACAAACTTGTCGAACTCGAAGTTTTGCCGAATTGTGAAAACAACCACCCCGCCGCTATAAACGCGCAGGGGCAGGTGACAGGCATCTGTTACTGGGCAAATGACCGTAACCGCTCTTATGTATGGACAAAGGGAGCGCTGCGCGATCTTGGTTCTTTGGGAAACAAACAGTGTGACGCGCAATCCCTCAATGATGCAGGACAGATCGTAGGCATGTCACCTCTCAGCATTGGCGGCAGCCACGCCTTTCTATGGCAACGCGGACATATCACTGATCTTGGAACGCTAGGCGGACGCAATAGTTTTGCTTGCAGCATCAACAACAAAGGGCATATACTTGGTGATGCAGAAACAGCCAACGGCAAAGCACAGCCGGTTTTATGGGATAAAAACGGCGTACATGATTTGAGCGCCCTTATTCCGTCCGGCAGCAGGCTTGTTGCCATCAATGATCAGGAACAAATCGTTGGCTGGACAAGAACAAGCACAGCAACGGTTGGTTTCCTGCTGGATCATGGCAAACTAACACGCATCGCTCCGATGAAAACTCGCTACTGTCTTGTCAATGGCATCAATGCGCAAGGTGACATAGTAGGATTGTATGAAGCAGGCTCCTATACGCGCGCTTTTCTCTGGCGGCATGGCAACACAACGGATTTGGGCATGCTGCACGGCGGCAATAGCAGTTCGGCGCGTGGCATCAATAATAAGGGGCAGATTGTCGGCATTGCGTTTACAAATAAAGACGTTGGACACGCTTTTCTCTGGCAAAACGGCAAAATGCTCGACCTCAATGAACATATCACGGAGGGCAGCGCATGGAGATTGGAATGTGCCGTCAGCATAAACGATACTGGTGAAATCGTGGGTATAGGCTGGCATAAGGATAAGCTGACCGGCTTTTTGCTTATCCCAACACGCGCCGAAAATCAACAACTCCCCATGTTCCCTACTTCTGCTTCACTTTGGAAATCCGTTTCGTGGGAGAGGATTGGGTTTTAGTATTAGCCCCTCTCCCATGCTTTTTTGGGAGAGGGGTTGGGGTGAGGGCTTCACTTGCCTGCCGGGGAAAACTCTATTAAGAACGTCGGATTGATTTGATTGGTGTTGTACACAATCATCTCGTTGTTAGCGACGCCGGATTTACCGCCGATGGCAAAGGTGCTGTCTGTGCCGGGTTTGGGCAAGGCTTGCGAGGGGCCGGGCGGCGTGTAGGAAACGCCCATTGCCACTTCGCACAGGAACATATAGCAGTTGTCCTGCCGCTTGCCGTCCCAAAATCCAAAGGCGTAATTGAGCGACTTGGTGGACTGGTCGCTGAAATAAGCGCCATTGCCAAACATTCTCCCGGTTACGAACGGCGCGTTGGTGGGCGGGATGTAAAAGCCGGTTTTCAGGATGGACAGCAGGTTGGAGGCTTTCGTGCCGTGCCATAGCTCCTGCACGTTGCCTACTTTGCAGCCTTCCACAAACGCGCGCTGCATGGCCGTGATTTCTACGGAAAACACGCGCTTCACGTCCAGATGGGCGCAGGCATGCATGGCTTGCAGCGTGGCGTGGTACCTGGCGCGGATGCGGGCGATCTGAGCGGCCTCATCCACCAGATTCAGCTTGGCCTCGAACAACTTGGGCAGGGGCGCTTGCGCTTCATTTTCGGGCGCGGAAAGCACGGTTTGCAGGCTGGCTTCCAGCCCGTCCAGAATGTTGTTTTGCGCCTGTACTGCTTCCAAATCCGGGTACAGGACTTTCGGGTCGGGCCGGCCCCTGCCGATATTTTGGGGCACGAGCATCAGGTAATCGTTGAGTTTGTGGAGGAAGCAGGTATTGCCGTAATCCTGCGCGTGAACGAAAGCGCTGATGTCGGTCAACAATTCCCGCGCTTCCTCAATCGCGTCCGCCGTCACGATGCCGAGCGGCGTGGAAAACGTTCCCCGGCTCGTATCGTACTGCATGGTCGTGGCCTGCAAAATGCTGTGGATGTTGGCTTTGGCGAGATACGTCACGAGCGCCAGCGTTTCAGGCGAGTTGGTCACAATCTGGCTTTTGGCGACATCGGCCAGCTTGTCGTTTTCCATCGTTTTGGAAGACGCGCCGTTGCCCAGTGTTTTCTGCGGCTTGTAGCCCTTGCCCTCTTTTTCACGGCACTTGCTGTTGAAGAATGTTTCGCTTGCGCCCGCGAACGACTTGCTTTGCCCATTCTCCCCTACCCGCCCCCACTGCGTTTCGCAAGTTTGATCGTCGAACAGGCGGATGTTCCAGAACTTGTTGTTGTTGTTTTCCAGACTGGTCAGAATGTAGCGGGCTTCCTTCACCATTGTTGACATTGTTTGTTACCTCCTTGCATTGGCTTGCAGCGAGTGAGAACAGCGTTGTTGAGATTATGCTGTTTCACTACTCGCGCCGCGCCGCAGGAGGAAAGCCCATGTCCACAATTTTGATTTTTTCTTACTCAGTTCGATACGTTCAGCACATTTACCAGCAGTCGAACAACCTCATTTGTTTTATCAGCCTTCAGCCGTCCCAATCTGCGCTTGATGAAAGTTCCGTCCACAGCAAAGGTGTAGGTGGGTCGAATATAACACGTCGCGCTGAGTTTGCCTTCCGCCATATCATTCGGCTCCAACGGCATGATGTACGGGTCTTCTTCGTTTTGCGTCGTGACCAGACAAACCAGATAGTCTGTGCCATTAAAATACGGCCATGAAGCCAAAATGAGCGCAGGCCGTACCTTGTAATCAGCGTCACTGGAGAACGGAAACGGAACCCATACTAAATCTCCTCGGCTATAGTCCGCCACGCCTGATCCTCCTGCGCATTATCCCAAAACTTACGAAGCGTTGCTTCAGCGGCAAAGGCAGTCATTTTTGCCGGCTCAATGGGGGTATCCGCAATCTCGAAAGTTTCACCTTCGGGTGTGGTAATGGTTACAGGTGAGCATGGTTTGAGCAACACTCGCCCATTACTACCCGTCTCCTCATCAACCTGCTTCGGCTGCCCGTTCTTAAACTCAGCCATATCTACTTTTGCAATAGTCATGTTGCTCTGCCTCTCCAAAATTAACCAACGCCTTTCCGCCTATCACCCTCCGACAGTCGGCGGAATGTCAAGACGCAAAGGCGTTGCAAAATATCGCTTACCAGTCTCAAATACAGCGATGTCAGGCGATTATTTTTGTGGCAACTTCCCCGGCTACGTCGGTGAGGCGGTAGTCGCGCCCGCCGTAGCGGTACGTTAGACGCTTGTGGTCTATGCCGAGCAGGTGCAGCATCGTGGCGTGAAGGTCGTGGATGTGCATTTTATCTTCCACCGCGTAATAGCCGTAATCGTCCGTTGCGCCGTAAACAAAGCCGGGTTTCACGCCGCCGCCCGCCATCCAGCAGCAGAAGCCGTGCGGGTTGTGGTCGCGCCCGTCGTTGCCCTGCGCAGTCGGCGTCCGTCCGAACTCCCCGCCCCACAAAACAAGCGTATCTTCCAGAAGGCCGCGCTGTTTCAAATCCTGCAGGAGCGCGGCAATGGGTTTGTCCACTTCCCGCGCGTTGTTGGTATGCCCGTTCTTCAAATCGCCGTGCTGATCCCATTTGTAGCTGTGGGTGCATTGCACGAAGCGAACGCCCTTTTCGCAGAACCGCCGCGCCAGCAGGCATTGCCGCCCGAAGTTGTCCGTTGGCCCCTGATTTATACCGTACATATCCAGCGTAGCCTGCAATTCGTGGGAAATATCCATCAGGCTTGGCGCTTCCGTCTGCATACGGAAGGCCAGTTCAAACGATTGGATGCGCCCTTCCAATTGCGGGTCGCTGCCAAAGTGCTTCAGTTGATCCTCGTTCATACCCTTCAGCATGTCTAACTGCATCCGCTGCAAATCGCTCGTCACGTCGTTATTGCGGATGTAATTGATAGCGGCGGACTTCGCGGGAATACTGGCGTTGCCGATGGGAGTTCCCTGAAACGCGGCGGGCAAAAACGCGCTCGACCAGTTCTGTACGCCGCCGTGTCCGAGCGTGGGGCAGATGGTAATAAAACCGGGCAAATTCTGGTTTTCGCTGCCCAATCCATACGTAATCCACGATCCCATGCTGGGGCGAATAAACGTGTCGGAACCCGTGTGCATGGCAAGCAATGCGCCACCATGCGCCGGATTACTGCCATAAAGGGAACGAACCACGCATAAATCATCCACATGCTGCGCCACATTGGGAAACAAATCGGACACTTCGATGCCCGACTGCCCGTACTTCTTGAACTCCCAGGGCGAGCCGAGCAGATTGCCTGTCTGCGCAAACTGAACGCGCGGCTTTTCGCCTGGGAAGGGCTTGCCGCTGTCCCGCGTCAGCAAGGGTTTGGGATCAAACGTGTCCACCTGCGACGGCCCGCCGTGCATGAACAAATAAATCACGCGCTTGGCGCGGGGCGCAAACATCGGCGCGTGGGGAGCCATCGGGTTCAGCGATTTGCCGGAAACAGCATTTGCGGCCTGTGATTGTTCGGCCATCAAGCCAAGCAAAGCCGTCAGGCCGAAGCCCGTGCCGCATTGTGCCAGCATTTCCCGGCGTGTTCGTGGCTGTCGTAGATAATGACTCATACCTGCCAATCCTTCCCCTCTGGTTTCGCCCTGCATCTCGCTGTTTGTGGTTAGTTTCCCTATGGTTGTATTATACAACGCGCAGGCCACAGGATGCCGCCGTATTTGTCGGCTTTCTCCTTTTTTGGAGGCACAAAATCATCGGATGTTTCAGCTATTCTGCGTTTCCGCTTACAAATGCGCGTCCAGTTCGGCGTGAGCGGCAGCGACATTGGCCTGATGATGCGCCAGTCCGTCCCGTATCTGCTGAATCGCGATGGTTGGGTCTTCCACTTCGATGACCAGTTTCTTGTAGCGCTCGTCGTGCAGCGAAATGACAATCGCCTTTGCCTTGTCGCGCACATCCCAGAAGACCCATTCGCCTTCCTGATAGAACGTTCCCGCCCGGAACACGTTGGGAACGGCTGTGCCGCCCATTTTAAGTCCCTCAAACCAGCCCATCGGCGGGTTCGGTTCGGCCTGCGCGTCGGAAATGTGCGCCAGTGGTATTTCCAGCCGGCTCTTCAAAGCCCACAGTTTGTCCCATCCCTGTACTTCCAGATGCAGTTTGTCGCCTTCCACGCTGAGTAAAACCATCATAGCCCTCCCGTTCTGATCCCTGTAGGAATATCCCTCCAAGCATTGACAGCCTCAACCCTCTTGTTGTTTCTTCTTCACGAAATCCAGCATCCAGAGACAGGCCAGTTTTGTCGCGCCCAATTCGTTGAAAATGTGGTTGCGTTGCTCGCTTGACTTCACCGCTGACAGATGCCTTGAATTCATGCCGATAGCGGCTGCGAACGCCTGCTGCGTAACTCCCTGCTTCTTCAGTTCTTGGAGCAGTTCGTCCAGCGTAACGCCTTCCAGATAAGCCGCCACATCGGGAGTATTCTTTACCTGTTCGCGCGTC
This sequence comes from uncultured Chthonomonadaceae bacterium, assembly GCA_963835065.1. Classification (GTDB taxonomy): domain Bacteria; phylum Armatimonadota; class Chthonomonadetes; order Chthonomonadales; family Chthonomonadaceae; genus CAWFQB01. Next base: position 387,587 of record CAWIEK010000049.1, read on the forward strand.
CTGGTTTCAACCGCCACAAAGCTGTCCGGTTCGTTCAGAAACGTAATTGCTAAAGCATGGCAGTGGTAACAGTAGCCGCCCTTGCCGATGTAACAACTGCATGAGGACCGCAGCCCTCCATCAAGGGCTTCCAGCGTCACCGTATAGGTTCCGTGATTCCCCTCTACTTTCGCTGTGATGTTTTTGCCGCGTCGTTTCCGCTCCCGAAACTGGCCGACATAGCCCAAAGTTTTGCTGTCCGGCGGCTCCAGCCAACGCAGTTTCACACCTTGCGCCAATAGTTGTATATCTTCTTCCGGCATTGTTGTCCTCTTCATGCGTCTGTCTCAGGGGCAGGAACAGGCGGAAATGTCACTTTGTCATAGATTTCAATCAAAGGTATGCGGCATTGAATGGCCGGCAGTTCCAGCGTAGCGTTCAATCCTCTATATTCCGTCAGCGTCCATTGCTCCCCCTGCCGCGCATAATGCTCCACCAGCGCCTGATGCTGCGCCACCATAATATACTCCTGAAGCGTTGGTATACGCCGGTAATGCGCGAATTTTCCGCCCCGGTCATAGGCTTCCGTCGTTGGCGAGAGAATTTCAAACAAAATGATGGGATTGAGAAGCGTGTCCGTATGCGAGTCGGCATACTGCGACGGCCCACAAACTACGCTGACATCCGGGTAAGCGTATTTGCCTGTGTCCTCTATTTGTACGCGCATATCACTCGTATGCGTTCTACAGGGACGCCCCTTGAGTTGAAAACGCAACTCTGCGCCGATATTTGACGCAATGGAGTCGTGTTCCTCACTTACGCCTGACATCGCGTAGATTTGCCCGTTGACGTACTCGCTTTTGGTTTCCGCCTTACGCTCCCATTCCAGGTACTGTTCCGGCGTGATGCCCGACAACACAGCAACCATACTCTAGCCTCCCTGCTTCTGTGTGCTAAGTTCCACTTTCTGTGAGACAAGTTCGACTCCACACCTTATTGTGTCCCAAATTGCCGCCTACTTTACAACGCATGAAACGACGAGAGGCTGGATTGCCTCTTTCACCGTTACCTGAAATCTCTGACTTGCGGCGTTCGCAGGCCCCAAAACATGAAATTGTAAGCAGGCTGAGGTTTTAGGCGCATCCTCATTTCTATTCACAGCCTCCTGTTCCACTTTGAGGAAAAATTCTGATGGCGTTTGCTGAGATGCCTTCAAGACCCGACTGTCTGGAGCCAGGCGGCGCAGGGCCTCCATGAGGCCGGGACTGAACTGGCTTAACGGCAAACCCTCTCCCGCTATCGCTTGATGGTCGCCAACCGTTCCTGCCTTATACAATTCCAGAAAGTCGGCAAAGGCGCTCTCGTCAACCTCAAATTCGGCGTCCGGCGCGGTTTGCTGCAGCAAAGTGAGTATCTGAGGGCGCGTGAGAGTTGCCAGAGCATTGAGCGTTTCCGTTCGCAGTTTCCCGGCGCGTACATCGCCTTCCAACTGCCGTCGTACAGGAAGAGGAGGCTCGCATTGACTCAGCATGTACCAGAACTGCTGACGAATACAAATGGCTCCGCTTTGTTCCCACCAGACCCTTTGCCAACGCTTGCAGAGATCATCCAGAAACGTGGGGGCATCCGGCGCTTTAACTCCTCTGACTCGCCGCTCTGCTTTTTCCCGGTCTGAATCGGGAGGAGTGTAGTAGTCGGTGAATACATTTTTACTCAGGCTGCGCTGGAGAATAGAAACTATGTCTCCCCATTCCTCCGTTACCTGAACCTCGGCGGTTGTTTTTGATACGTCCGAGAAGGCCATGAAACCGGTGGATTGCCCTTGCGCGTCCTCTGCTTTTACAGGCGTCCGCCTGTTTCCGGCGGCAAAGGCGTAGGGGCTTACGCGCTGCGGAAAACGCGCCGTTTCGATTCCTAACACAGCCTTAACAGCATCAACGCCCATAACGTTTGCTTCTACACGCCCACCCCAGGGAGTTGAACGCGCCCGCAAGACCACAGTGCTTTCTCGAACTTTTTCCGGCGTCAGCGTATCCAGTTTGGCTTTGTATTCAGGAAGTTCCAGAGCATGAGCCTTCAGACGCGCTTCTACAAAGTGAAACAAGGCGTCTTGCGCAGAAGCGTTTAGCTGCCCGATTTTAGCAGCAAGATACCCCTGTTCCAATGCGCCCGCAATCTCAGGAGCGGTAAGCGTGGATAGGAACCGCTCTCCCAATGCGGTGCTGATCAGGAAAAGGGTATTGGGCGCTTCTTGAAGTTTAGCAAGTGTTGTGTCTGCCTTGCGCCGTAAACCCTCTGCCATTCGGTTGAAAGGCTCCATGCGAAGCTGTTCATCCAGTGCGCGGGTGCTGCGTTTCGTCTGCATCTGTCGGGCGTGTGGCGTGTGCGCGCTTCCAATTTCTACCCACGTAAACGCAAATAAAGCAGCCACTCCCTCCAGAAAGGCGCTTGCGCTCCCTCGAAAGGCGATGGCGACGCGCTCATTGGAAATATCCTGCGACACGCTCAACTTCCAAGGGGTGAGTGGACTGACACGCGCGACGACTTCTCCTAGAGTTTGTCCATAAGCGCGTACTTCGATGAGAGCAGAAGCAACCGGTTCAGCCACATCCTGGGCCATCGTCTCTCCAATTGAATCCAGGCAGAACAAGCCGGCAAATGTGGCTTGGAGCAGGCGCCGCCTTGTTTGCGGAGTATCAGAAAAACATGGCTGCTGTTTTCGTCTCATGCGGATTGCTCACCCTCCACACCTCGCCATCATAATCTAGCCGTCCAGATGCTGTTTGCCAGGTTCCGTGTTTGACGAAACAAGTTCCACGCGATGCCCGTCCGGGTCTTCCACAACCGCCCGCCTGCCCCATTCCGAATCCGCAGGTTCCGTAACAATCTTTATGCCCGCAACCATTAATTCTCTTGCCAGGTTGTCAACATCTTTAACACGAAACCCTAGCCGTACAGAAGCCGTGCTGTCTTTATCACTTCGGCGCGGATATATCTCAAATACACAGCCGTTTGCTTCGCAGGCGTAATGTTCGGGGCCGTTGCCGTGACGGTGTTTCGTGAATGTCAGGCCGAGTGACCAGTAGAACTGTGCCGAGCGTTCCATATCGTCAGACCAGATTACGATGAGGTTCAACTCTGGCATTCCGTTAGTTTCTCGTTTCCATCTACTTTGTACCCAGGCCATTCAGCAGTTGTTGCGCGCGGCTTTGAATATCAGCGTAAACGTCTCCATAGGGTGTTGGTTGAGACAGGCTTGCCAGAACCGTCAGCGCTTCCCGGCTTGTCATTACAGTAGGGTTGGCAATCAACAAGTCGGCAGTCTGTGTTCCCTCCACGCGCTGCGCCACTTTAACCAGCGCTTCTATAGGAACGTCGGGATTGCCTGCAAGAGTGTTCAGATACTGAGAGTAGGAAAAGCCACTCGTTTTCTTTATTTTGTCGAACACGCTATCTGCGTACAAACGGATGTCTGAGGCATCGAAGTGGTAACTGTCCTGTCCATACGGCGCCTTACCATAGCTGTAATCAGCATTGAATTTCAGGAACCCGATCTTGCTGCCGTTGCGCACACCTGACAAGTAAGAATAGAAGCAGCCGCTCGGGCAATCCTGTCCCGGTCCGTAAGCAACCGTGAACAATTCGGCGGTTTGCCCGTCGCTCAGTTCTACAATGCGCAATTTCTGCATCTGCGGCAACTGCTGCCCGTTCACGTACCGCGTAATTTGACTCTGCACAGAGTTGGGACTGTCGCCGCCCCCACAGCCTGCGAGACAAACAAGCAAAGCCAGGCTGCTGACAGTCATTTTCATGGATGTTGCATGAAATGTTGAACGGCGAGATGTGAACATAAACGATTCTCCCAGGGGGCTGTGAACTATTTGCGACCTATGGGGGTTGACGCCTGAAAGTCTAACGCAAGCGAGTGCAGCGCAAGCCTTCGGCATATCGGACGTGAAGCAGGCTGCCGTATTGTTCCGCGCTATGGGCAACAAAGCCTTCTATGCGCCGCAGTTTTTCGCCGCCGAATTGACTTTTGTGGAGGGCAAGCAGGTCGCGCTTGGACTGCCATTGATCGGTCACGTCAACAGCGAAGTTGGGGGCGATGGTGGAAAAGCGCAGCAGCCATTTCGCGCCGGGGGTTTGGCGAACGGCCTGTTCCGTCGCGTCACCCGCGTTGCGATGGTCGCGGTGGCTGAGGCGGGGCGGGTACTCGAAATCGAATGCAAGCACGTATTCGGGCTGAACGCGCTGCATAACATTGGCGATACGTTGCACAACATCGGGATTGGCAAACAAGCGCCCATCCGGGTAGGAAAGAAATTCTACGGATTGCGCTTTCCACGCGGCTGCTGCGTCACGCTGCTCCTGCTGCCGAACCCGGCGGTTGCGCTGCCAGTCCTCAAACGGATAATAGCCCTTGTCGCCGTCCGTGCAGACAACAATCGTCATTTGCGCCCCGGACGCGGCCAATCGGGTCAGCAGGCCGCCGATATAAAATTCCGCGTCGTCCGGGTGCGCGGTGACAATCAGCACCTTTGTACCCGGCTGAAACAGCTTTGCGCTGTCCGGGTCTGTCCAGGGGTTGTTTTGCGGCAATGTGCGGGGAATAAAATCATAGCGTTGTGGCTGATACTGGTACAAGCCGACCAACACGCCGCTCAAAACCGCCAGCGTTCCCAGGCTCCAGCGCAGCAGGCGCGCGCCCCGTGAACGCGGCTTGCCGTTCGCGGGGCGGATATTCGACATTCCATCTGCGAGTTCGTTCCCTGCCCCACCAGCCTCTGGTTCCAAATCAACCCTCCTTACTACTCTATCAAGGCAGAACACATAAAGTCAAGGCAGGGGTTCTGCTTGCTGAACCCTCCTCAAATACGGGCGCAACAGGACTTAAATCAGGACGCTGCTTGCTGCGCCCCAAACTGCCTACTTTGCTACGTGGGTAGCTTGGGCTGGCACACTTTCGTCATTATCCTGTGGCGCAATAATCTCGTGGCGTTGAACAGACAGTCTTAGATCATCAGCCGCGTCGGATACCATTGGATACGGGCTTGCGTCTTCCAGGTTCTCTTCTGGCCCCTAATGTCCATGTTATCAGAATAATTGCGCCATACAGGAGGCCAAGACCTATCTGGTTCCCGTCCCATAGATTGGCTTTAGCAACGGCAGCGCGGCCATAGATGCTTTGCAGATACATAAAGGCGCAAATGATGAGGGCGAGTGTGCCAATCAGAAATGTAGCAAAAACAGATAGGAACGTGAGCGCGTTGCCACGCGCATTCTCCAGCTTGGGAGCAGACATACTCAATTTCTCATGATTGCTTGCCTGATTTATCATGATCGTCTTCTTTCTTTCCCTTGCCTAAATAGGCCACTGCCGCGTCGCGCGCTTCGGGCGATACACTGGCGAGGCTCAATGCCGACATCACCAACCCCGGAATAATCCATGCCACGCCGCCTGTCACCGCGCCAAAAACAAGCAGCCCGATCCCTGTTGCCGTACCTACGCCTGACATTGCGGCTTTGAAAACGAAGGCGCGATTGGCTTCTCTATGTACCTGTTCCGTTGCTTCTTGTGCCTGTTGTTGCTCGGCAAGACTTTGGCGGAACTTCAACAACTCCTGCGGCGATAATTCCTCAAGCAGGCGTTGGTCTATCTGCGTGAGCAGCGTCTCCTCACGAGGCAGTGGTTCAAGCCTTTCAGCAGGGGCTACAGAAGTGGGTGGCTCCACGACTTCAAGAGCATTGTTGCGCTCCTTTAATTGGGCGTTTTCTGCTGCCAGTTGGGCATTTTCTGATGTCAGCCTTGCAAGCTGCATTTGAAGGGGTTGGGTATCGTGTTCTTCTCCCTTCGAATCGTGTTTGCGTCATCAAATCAGTCCTTGCCGTTGCGGAACCCGGCGGCGTTGATCTTGCTCTACGAAATAAACTCCTTTATTTCTCCTCAATTCACATAAATGAACTCGTTCGCCGCCAGCAGCACCTGACACAGAGATTGCCACGCTTTTGTCTGACGCTTGGCGGCATCAGGCGTGGAAGCCGTCAGCGCATCAGCATACCGGCTCAGGAACGCGGTCGCATTGGCGATTTCGGCGGCGGTTGCCGAACGCGAATAGGCTTTGCGGTAAGCGTGATTGATGCGCTCCCCATCCGTACTGCCGGATTTCAGCGCGTCCTGCGCGAACGCCATTGCCTGCTCCTGCACAAACGGGCTGTTCATCACGAACAGCGCTTGCGGCGACACCGTTGTTGTCGAGCGGCGGGCGTTCACCATCGAAGGATCGCCCATATCGAACGCCTGAAACATATCGAACAGGGCATTGCGGATTATCGGCAGATAAACGCTGCGGCGCGGCGCGTTGTACTGCGCGGCGTTGCCCGACTGGTCGTTGGTCACATAGTCGTTGTTGCGGGTTGTCAGCAGCGAACCGCCCGGTTTCAGGTCCAGCTTGCCCGCCACAAACAGCAGGCTGTCCCGGAACGGCTCGGCTTCCAGACGCCTGCGGGTGAAATGCGACAGCAGCTTGTTGTCCGGGTCGGCAAGCGCGGCTTTCGGGTCGGTATCGGTACTCATCTGGTATGCGCTCGACAGCATAATGATGCGGTGCATCTGCTTGATAGACCAGCCCTTTTCCACAAACGTCGCCGCCAGCCAGTCCAGCAGTTCGGGATGCGTGGGCTTTTCGCTCAACAATCCGAAGTTTTCCGGGGTGCGAACGATGCCCTGCCCGAAATGCTCCTGCCATACGCGGTTGATTTCCACGCGGCTAGTCAGGGGGTTGTCGGGGCGGGTAATCCATTGCGCCAGTTCCAATCTTCCGCTGCGCTTGTCGTCTACAATCTGCTTGTCGCCGTCTAATACCACGCTCAAAAAGTGGCGCGGAACCTCATCGCCCAGGGTTTGCGTGTTGCCGCGCAGATGAACCCGGCAGTTTTCGATTTTGCCTTCTTCCACCGCCAGCGCCTTCGGAACCTCCGTCATGGTCGCTTTCGCGTCGTCAACGGCCTTCTGCTTGTCGTTGAGGTTTTTGGCTACGCTCGTGGGATGAAATGTATACGGGTTGGCGGGGATCGCCAGCAGGCCGTTTTTGGTTGTCAGCGCGGTATTCAGCGCGGCCAGTTGATTGCCGTTTGCTTTTTCCGCGCCCGCAAAAACTTCCTGATACTTCGCGGCTACCTGCTCCAAATTGGCGGGCGCGAATCCGGCGAACGCCTGTATGATCGCAGGGTCTGCGTGGGCATCCGCCAGTTGACCCGCAATCATGGGCGCGTTTTGGGCAAAGCGGTCAACAGGGATGTGGGCGTAGCGGACGAACGCGCCCAGTATCGGGTCATTCTGCGCCACGCGCAGCCGCCCCGCCCACACCCGAACCAGAGCCGGGTTGAGATGGCCGGCCTGCGCGATCTGATCCAGACTGCGAACAGGTTTGCCACCCCGCCCATTTTCGGTTTCCGCCAGGACGAGCATCAGCTTGTCAATGTGGGGAATGTCGCCGTTGTTTTCGATGCGGATGGTGTTTTTGCCCGCCGCCAGCGAATACACGCCCTGCACTTCCCATTTCTGGCCGTCCGGGAACCAGCTTCCCGTCACGCTGCCTGCCGCGCGCTCATTGGCGACCTTGCCGTTCAGCAGCAGCTTGATGGGCCGCGACTGCATGGCCGCGTAGCGCATTTCTATCTGATAATTGCCGGCTTTTTTGACGTTGATGTCCCATTCGGCAAACGTCGGCACGACAACCGTATGGATAATCGCCGATGCCCTTGCCATACCCGTCGAAATCGCGGTTGGCGTTGCCCCGGTCAAATTTTTCCGCTTCCACGAACAGCCGCGTATCGTTGGGCTGCGCGGGCAGTTCCGCCAGCGATTGGACACCGGGCTGCTGCGCCACTTCCCATCCCGCCAGCAGGTATTTGGCAAGATTGGCGCGCTGATCGGCAATCAAGTCCCGGTTCGCTTTCACGGTTTCGCGCTTCAGGTCGTCTTCCAGCGCCTTTACCTTGCGCTGCTGTTCTTCCGCCTGCGCTTTGGCAGCCTCGCTGACAAGAGGCCGCTCATTGCAGCGGGCAACCGTGTTCAGCGTTTCCATCGTGCGCGTACTCTTGAAAATACCGGCAAGCGCGTAATAATCTTTGGTGGGAATGGGATCGAATTTGTGGTCATGGCAGCGGGCGCAGGCAACCGTCAGGCCCAAAAACGCCTTGCTCGTGACTTCGATCTGCTCGTCCACGATGTCCATGACCATTTTCGGCTTGTCGGGTTCGGCAAGCACTTTCGGGGCCGAGGGAGAGAAAGCCGGTCGCCGTCAAATGCTCGTTGCGCTCCTCGTCCGTGCTTGCGGGCAACAGGTCGCCGGCAAGCTGTTCGCGTATCAGTTGGTCATAAGGCTTGTCTTTGTTGAAGGCGTTGATGATGTAATCGCGGTAGCGAAAAGCATTGCCGAAGGCGGTATTTTCGTCCAGCCCGTTGCTGTCGGCGTAGCGGGCCACGTCCAGCCAGTGCCGCCCCCACCGCTCGCCATACTGCGGACTCGCAAGCAGCCTGTCCACCACTTTGGCAAAAGCATTGGGCGATTTGTCGGCAAGAAAAGCGTCCACATCGGCGGGCGTCGGCGGCAGGCCGATAAGATCGAAATAAGCGCGGCGAATCAAGTCTTTTTTGGCAGCGGGAAGCGCAGGCTTCAGCCCCTTCGCTTCCATCCCGGCAAGAATAAACCTGTCAATCGGAGACTGACACCACGCGCTGTTCTTCACGGCAGGCAACGCAGGCTTCCCAAACGGCTTGAAAGGCCACGTGTTCTTGTCCTTCGCCGAAACAATCTTCTCCGGCTTTCCACCAGTCACGCCACTGTTCCCTGTTCCCTGTTCCCTGTTCCCTTCCTTCGGCCAGGGTGCGCCCATCTTAACCCACGCGGTCAGGGCGGCGATTTCTTCCGCGCGCAATTTGCCCGCCGGGGGCATTTTCACTTTGCCGTCGTAGCTGAGAACATGCAGGAGGACGCTTTTTTCGGGGTCGCCGGGAACCAGCGCGGGGCCATGCGCGTTGCCTTTGAGCAGGCCGTCCAGCGAGTCGAGGCTGAGGTCGGCGCGGGCTTTACTGCCGCTGTGGCAGCTATAGCAGTTGTTGACCAGAACCGGCCGCACCTTGCTTTCAAAGAACAACGCCTGCTGCGGCGTAATGGAAGTTGCCAGTGCCGGTTTTTCCTGCCGCGCCTGTACGCCCGTCACTCCCAACGCCACCAACGCGCCCATGCTCCCGATGCCGATACCTGCCGTTCGTCGTATGCCTGTCATGCCTTCTCCCGCCAACTGTAATCGCGCCCAAATCGTTGCTAATACTATACCATGCGACACAATTTTACGCCGATTGTTACCGGAAAGATGAAGGAGGACAACCGCAAAACACGCAAAACAAACGAAAAGAAGACATCCACTCCCTTCGTTGTACTGGCAACAAACACCCCTCCAACAAGTTGGAGGGGTGTTTGGATGGGAAGATAAAGGACGTTTTCTTTCGTTCGGCAGAAGCGACTTGGCGTCAGGGAACGACTTCAAAAGCGCCGGTCAGATGGATACGATAGGCGCGGAAATGATGGTCTATCGTGAACACGCGCGACAGGTTCAGGCTCTCCGCAACGGCGACAAGCGAAGCATCCGCTAAATCCATCGGTGTATCCTGGTATTGCTGCATGAGTGCGTCCATACGGTCGGCTCCCGCACTGGTGAGTTCATGCACAACAACAATTCCTTTGCGCCGCAGTTGCCAAAGCGATTCCTGGGCACGATAGCCACCTTCTCTGTGTAGTAGGTACATGGCTTCGGTAAAACAAGGCCAGGTGGTGAGCAGCGGCGACTTGGGCAGCGTTTTAGCGGCGGCAACACAGCGGAGATGGTCGGGGTCATTTTTATCCGCAATGGCAACGAGCGGGCCGGTGTCCGTCAGGTTCACAAGGTTCCCTCACTGTGTTTCTTCACAACGTGTTCCGCGAAGAGTTCACTGACTCGCGCAGCATTGTTTGCGCCGCTGCCTTCCACACAGCCGACGTAATCCCCCAATAGATCGTAGAGCGATCCCGTTTCGAGCGCGTTGACATTCGGCTCGTTCTCTGTATCTGTTACAGGCAGGGGAATGAGCCGGAAACGCTCTGACGGAAACTGTTCGAGAAGACGTTTAAGTTCCTCGCCTGTTCCTTCTAATATCTGAGATTGTGCCATTGTTGTCCTTACCTCCGGCTTTCCCATTCGCATACGCTACTTACGCGCACCGTTCGTCGTATGCCTGTCATGCCTTCTCCCGCCAACTCGTAATCGCGCCCAATCGTTACTTACTACTATACCATGCGACACAATTTCACGCCGATTGTTACCGCAAACATGAGGAATGCCAAACCGCAAAACACACAAAACAAACGAAAAATGACAGCAATCTGCTTCTTGCCAGTTCTTTCAACCTATTTCAACATAGTCTTTGAATTCCAATCGAGATTGGCAGGCATTGCACGTTCCAGAGCCGCCATACGCCTCCCGGTAAAATCGTCAACGTCCATATAGACGTCCTCACTGAGACAAAACGGACAATATGTTTTCAGGTAGGCATATGGTTCAGAAACACAATTCCAGGTAAAATCTCTCTCAACAAAACTCCTCTGTTCAATGCAAGAGAATGTATTTACCGCAGACTAATAGACCCGTTCATCCAGTTTCTGCACCACAGCCTCCAATTGCGCCGCGTCGCTCCAGGCGGCGTAGGCACAGCGTACGCCGCGCTGTAACTGTCATAGGCTTTGTATGTATCGTCCGCAAGGTTTCACCCACATGGTCAATTGCATCACATTGCCAGCCAAAGCGAATGGGCATTCTCTTACGAAACATATCAATAATCTGAGTAAGAACCTTCTCAGGATGGGTCGGCAGAAACGTAAACCACTCGTCACCCCCATATCTTTCGACAAGTTCACTGTTGCCGATACATTGTCGCAATAAAGCATCGAACTCAGTAATTTCCTGATCTCCTCGCAGATGTCCAAGAAACACATTACGCCGTTTCAAATCCGCCAGATCAAAGAAAGCGAGATAGCCCGGCATCAAAGATGCCCATTTCAGGATAGATAAAGACATTACCTTACCTTACCTCGAGAGAACAAGTGACGTGTTGTTCAATAACAACAATTCTGTTTTTACAATAATTTATTTAGCCAAAATTTTTTCTCAATGAATTGTATTAATACTATCCATTTTCGCGCTTCCTATTTGCTTACTCGAAGCGCTTTCTGACCGATGCTCTTTCCGCTTCTTCGTCGGTTGAGTATCGTTCTCGCCATAAATCTACGAGATCAGGTAGACAAACGCTATCGCCATCAATACCTCCCGAATGTATAGACAGCAGGCGTAATCGTATAGCTGGAATGGACAGAATGACGTTGAGAGGCCAAACAAGGATTCTGCCGACGATTTTTCAGAAATGTGTGTTCTGCTGCTTTTACGCCAGCCGGACAATCTTTGGTCAAAATCGTTCCGTCTTGTCGTCTGTAAAAGCGTACACACATATGACCTTCATGCTCTTCAACTAGTTTTACGGCATCTCGTCGGCTCATCTCAGAAAGATTATAGACATTCAAATTGCATTTTCGGCAATGATGTATGCGGTCACCTTCTACTTTTCGCATGTTATTCCATAACTCACGGCAGGGCTTCGCAGACACGGATACTATTGAGGTCCGTAAACTTAATATCTTCAGCCATTTCCCTTTTCCTGTCTCCTATGCGAGAACGCACGTTCCATAACCTCTCCACACCATTTAAGTAAGATCAGAGTATGCGGGTAGGAAAGTTTCATACGAGTCGTTCTTACGCCAGATGCGTTTTCACTGCCGTAGGAGGAGGCGTGGTCTGCGGCAATGCCGGCAGTTTCATGTAAAGACTGCTGCCCTCGTCGCGCAGATCATACCCTGCATCGAAGGGATCGCCCTCAATAGTATAGTCTCACATCACAACGCCATAGTTTCGGGTTCACAAAGTATGAACGTCCCATAATTCTACAGCACAGAAATAGCAAACAGCTATTTTTCGGCCATCGGGCGTAAAACACATCTGCTTGGGACCGCAGAAACCCTCATTGCTTGTACGGGTTTCAGTCCGCCAACGAGCAATCTGCCTGCCCGAACTCACATCCCACAGACAAAGCAGAGTTTCCAATGGACTACCAAACAGATGGTTTTGCCACTCCACGCTCACCGTTCCAGAATGCGACTGTTCGGCGAGAAGGTGTAGCAGAAGTCACTTTTCGATGATTGGGACGGGGGTGTATAGTTCTATTTGCGCCTTTAACCGCCCAGAAGCCACATCCCACAGCCGCATCACATAGGTCTCCGATGTAGCAGGATCAAGAACATCATCCACCGTGATCAATGTCCGACTGTCTGGGGAAAAGGTAAGTTTTCTCAATAAACTCTGGTGTCCACCACACTGATGCTGCAAATTCCATACACACAGCCCGTTCTCTTCCTCCATTTCCCAGAGATGGACCTGAGTGCTGGCAGTCGCAAGCCACTTGCCATCCCCCGAAACCTCCAGATTCTCGATATACTCTTCTTTGGTGACTTCGGGTGGATTGCCGATAAACGTAGCCAGTTTAGCGCCTGTGCGCAGATTCCCAGATGTAAACCCGATCCCTTTCATCATACACATAACTGACACCGGCCAATCGTTGATCACCGGGCAGGAATTGAACGGAGAAAACCTCACGAAAATGATGGCTTCTAATGCTACCATCTTCGTAACGGAATTCTTCCGCTTCATCATCTTTTCGCAACACTATCAAGGGTTACTCGGTTGCGAGATCTACGACAACTCCAACGCCCCCATCAGAGCGGACTAACCGCTGACTGACGGCCAACCTCTTTCCCTGGGTATCGAATGCAAGTCCATAGTAATAGGGAGTGTTACCACCGGAAATGTTGTGTAGAAGTGTCTGCTTTCGTTCTCCCGTATAAGCGTCCCACAAACACACGTAATCTCCATGAGTTGTAGCAAGGGTCGGTTCTATTGGAGAGAAGGTAAAGTTATATAGGAAAGGTTCCTCAATCTGTACTTGTAGTTGACCGGTATCTGCATTCCAAGTCAGAAGTTGCTCTCCCTTGGTGGCAAGTAGACAACTATCAGCAGAGAAAGTCGCCTCAATGTATGTATTCGGATGAGGAAGTACAATCGGTTCAGGGAGGTTGTTCATAGGTAGAGCCGGAGTGTCATTTCAGCGACATTTATAATCCATAAGGGGCGCAAGTTTATCTGGTTGCTGCGATTGCTGAACATTATACCTATCACGTCAGTACAAAATTCACTATTGCCTGCTCGTCTCTTACTAAGACTGATGTAATGTTCGCCTGCCTTTAAGTTATTGAGAACGGCCATTCTCATAACCTGATTCATAAGAGTTGTATCTGCATCTCTGCTCACTTCGACAAGAACTACTCTAGACAGGCCAGCAGATTTCAAGCGACTTTGCTCCTACAGCAGTTAGAAAGCATCTAATGTAGAAGGCGACACGGGTGGCTGTAATGCTATGAGTTTCATGTACAAACTGCTGCCCTCGTCACGTAGATCATCGTCTTCAGGATGATTGCGCAGGCAGTCCCTCAACAACACATTCACGGTTTCACATTCCTTCAGTGTATGCGCTTCACATATCGCTTCGCTGACTTGATCTCGCGTCATGTTTCGAGCCTCCCGCGCCACATTGCTTTTAGGGCTACAACGGCGAAGCAGGCTGTGCCGGTTTTCCCTGATGCTCCAAGCGGGCTACCGTCGCATCAAGTTCTGCAACCACCAGGAATTCGAGTTCCTGACGCTCCTGCTGAGTCAGTATTGCGCGGCGAACAAGCAATTCCTGCATACGATCCTGCTGCGCTTGCGAAAAGAAGGCGTCCGGGCCGAAACGCTGAATCAGGATGGCGGTTTCGCGCATTTCCTCGCCCCAATCTGCTGTCAAGGCGTCAAGCGCCTCTCCCATCGTACGCCCAACCGCCTCCTTCTCTCCCGCTGTGGCGCGGAAGCGAGGAACATCCAGCGGCAAACAATCGCGGCGAATGGATACAGCCGTCATAATCTTTTTCTTTCTTCGATGGAGATGCATTTCTCAAGTTACGGAATCACAAATGTACCACCGGCATTATAGCAAAATTAAACGTATCGCGCAATAGTCAATGGACGAGCCTGTTTTGAATCGGAATAGTTTGGTATACTCTACATAGCGGTTCGGCAGCGTGTCGGCGCAGGCAAAGGAGGTTGCATGAAAGTTCTCAAACGTCCGCATCGTTCCGGTTCTGTAAGAATAACTCCCAACAAGTCCTCCCCGGCGTCCGCTCCTCAATCGGAGGAAATCGCCGCAACTTTGCTGCCTCCTGCAAGTACGGCAAAGGCGACGAAATCGCACCCCTTATCGGATGTCCTCGGAACGTTCGGGGGAGAAGCGTGGGAAGAACACCGCGCCATGCTCCTGAAACTGCGTCAGGCGGATGCGGAAGACGAAACCCTGGAATAACGGCATGTATCTCCTGGACACAGACAGTGTGACGAACGGCTTCGATATACGACGCTCACAGCCTTACCTTCGAGCGCGGACCGAAGCCGAACCAATCACAAATTTACATGTCAGCATGATAACGCTTGGAGAGATTTGTCGCGGTTGGCTGGCGCTGCTCAACGAAGCGCGTAAACACCCTCGTAAGGGCGCGAAAGTTGTCGAGTATTACACCCTGTTTCAGCGCGAGATCGAGAGTATACAGCGTTATCGCCTGCTCCCTTACAATGACGCGGCAGAGACTGCTTACAATGCTCTGCCTGCCGAAATCAGAAGACAGCACCCGCTTGATTGCCATATAGCCGCCATTGCATTGACAAATGACTTGATTGTTGTCACGGGCAACTTGCAGCACTTCCAAAAAATTCCCGGCCTCAAATGCGTAGATTGGACATTGGCTCCAAACATTTCTGAGTAGATTTGCAGAACACCTGTCAAGTATCGCAGGCATTACGCCAATTGGTCCTCAGTTCTTCCATGCGTTGCTGCTGCATGATCGCGCAAATTCAAATTTTGAGTATCGCGCAAATAGTCAATGGACGGCCTATATGAAAGAAACAGAAAAAAGCAAAATAACGCCAAAACAGTGAACCTTTTGCCCCATTCCCCTGTCTAAATAGTACAAGTGTCTACTATACAGACCGGAAGGTTGAACGCTGGCAGTTCCTCATCAACTATCAACTATCAACTATCAACTAAGAAGGGAGGTGCAAAGCCTATGTTTCACCCCTCTCGTTCGCCCTGACGCTTACGAGGTCACGACGCCTCTCTCCTACAACTTGACACAATGAGACATCGGGCTGGAAGCGCTGTATTGCCAAGATTTCGACGATCTCTCTACATATCCTTTTTTCTTTCTCTGCCTATTTTCATCCTTCATCCTTCATCCTTTGCTTGCGAAGGAGGTTGTAGGAAAGTTCTCAGTTGCCTGTTTTCTCTTGGTGTTCCTGGCGTCTTGGTGGTGAAAAGTTACTCACATTCTATTCTGCCCGGTCTGCTTTCCGTATTCGGACACGCTGTTCCTGCCTGCGTGACACACATTCTCTCGTTTTGGGACACGCTTTCGGACACAAGCCCTGCCGTAAACTGGCTGTAGGTCTCGAAACCGCATTACGCTTTACGGGAGGTGTCCCTGATGTTCCGATTGTTCCGCCGCGTGGCGCTTCTTTTGCTTTGTCTTATCGCCTTGTTCTGTGCGATGGACGCCCGAACGCAGGTGACGCTCAAACCCAACGGGCGCAATGCGGTTCCCCTGCGCGCCAAAGCGATACAGGCCAACATTGCCATTGAAGGCCAGTACGCCGTCAACAAACTCGCGCTCGTCTTCCAAAACGAAACGTCCGAGCGGATTGAGGCGGATTTTATCTATACGCTGCCTCCCAACACGCTTGTTACCGCCTTCGCCTACTGGTACGGAAACGAAAAAGTCATTGCCCATGTGGTCGAGAAGCAGGAAGCGGCGGCGATCTACCGGCACATTACCACGCGGATGCGGGACCCCGCCCTTGTGGAAATGGTCGGCAAGAACTCGTTTCGCGCCCGCATTTTCCCGGTCATGCCCAACAGCGATTTGAAAGTGGAAATGACGCTGGTACAAACGCTGCCTTCCGACGCGCAGGGCGCGAGTTACACGTTTCCGCTGCAAACGCCGCGCGGGAGCGCTTTGGATTCGGTTGATGTGAATGTACACGTCACGTCCGGCGGAGAAATAACGCGCGTCACCAATGCCAACGGTCTGCCCGTTTCGCGCAGTTCGCGCGGCTACGACATTCGGCTGCATGGAACCAATTATCGCCCGCAGCAGGATTTACAAGTCCGCCTGCATCGTTCCCCGGCTGCCCTGCGCGCTGTCTTATACGCCGCCCCGTCCACGCGGGGCAAGGATGGCTTTTTCGCGCTCGCCCTGACCCCCAACCGCCCGCTTGCCAATCCTCGCGTCCGTATTCAGGGCGTCACCATTTATCAGGCCGTGCCGGACGACAAAGCCGCGATACAGGCCAATCAGGTTTACATGCTGACAGGGCGCTACAAGGGGAGTGGCAAAGCCAGAGTTATACTGACCGGTACGACGGCAGCCGGCGAAGTCATGCTGACGCAAAAACTGCTTTTCCCCGCGCGCAACATTCCGAACAATCTTGCTACCAAACTGTGGGCAGCGGCTTACATGAACACCTTGAGCGCCGACAAGCGCAACCGCGCGACGGTTATCGCACTGAGCAAGCGTTTTGGGATGCCGAGCCGCTTCACGTCCTGGCTTGCCGTGCCAGCCATGGAAATGCAGCGTTACGAAAAAGAGATTTCAGAAGCGAAGCGCGAACCGATCACGCGCCGGCTTGCCGAAGAAGTCCTGAACAACCGGCCCGATAGCCCCACAGCGCGGAAACTGCGGGAGCAACTGCGCCTGCTGTGCCGCAAAGTCGGCCAGGACCCCGCTGCCGCACTGGACAACTACTTTGAATACCGCTTCAACCACGTCGGCGAAACCCTGTCGGACCTGTACATCCGCCATGCCGAAAACACGTCCGAAGCGCGCAAACTGCGGCTGGAACTGGAGCGGATCGAGCAATACAAACACCATGACGGCGAATTTACCAATTTTGTCGCGTTCTGGGTGGTGAACCAGAAGCTGCAGGCGCTCGGCGAGGAAATCGCTTCGCGGGGAGAGGCCACTCCCGAAGCCACCCAAATCCATCAGGAAATGGAGCGCCTTGCCCGGCTGACCGGCCTGAACGCGCAGGATTACATCCATCCGGGAATGAGCGCGCGGCACGGCGACCCGCTTCTCAGCATCCAGGCGCCACAGGACGCGCAGCAGGTAATCGCCATTCTGCCCGGTGGAGAAATCAAGCGGCTGGCGTACAATGCCGCGTCCCGCCACTGGGAAGCCCGTTTCGACATTCCCACGTATGCGGCGGAGGGCGCGTACAGCATCAAGATCGTGATTGTGCTTGCCGACGGGACGCGCAAAATGCAGGTGTTCCATTATCGCGTGGATATTACGCCGCCTACGGGTTCCGGCCACGCGCAGGCCATTGTGTCCGCGCATCCGGCCCTGCGCCTTGAACTGGAAGCAAGCGCGGACACCGCCCGCGTCAAGGCGCTGCTTCCCTGGGGCGAACAGGTGAATTTGCAGCCCGGCGCGCAGCCCCACCACTTCTTCGCCCTCGTTCCCCTGCCATCTCATCTAATGGCTGCCAAAGGCGCTGTCACCTACATTCTCACGGACAGCGCCCACAACCGAACGACCTTTACAATAGATATGGAGCAGTAAGCCAATGGGATTCCTGCGCCGTCTACTTCGCGCGGGCGCGCGGCGATGCGCTGAAGCGCTTCGCTGTATGGCCTGCGGCCCGGTGTCCTGCGGACACAATCTGCTGCGCAAAAATTCGCGTGGGCAGGCGTTAAAATCAGGAGTGACATTGTTCGTTTGCGCTTTGCTGCTTATTGGAGGCTGGCGGCATTGGAACGCGCCGCGTCCTGCGTTGCCATCGGTCACGCCCGTTGCGGACGCCGTGTTCACCAGTACGCGCTACACGACCTGCCTGCTGCTGACGCCTGCCGGGGAGGTATGGGCGGGAACGCTTGGCGGCGTTTTGCGGCGGAATTCTGAGGGAACCTGGCAAAAATTCACGCGGCAGGATGGCTTGCCCTCGCAGGAAACCCGACGTTTGGAATGGCGCAACGGCGCGGTCATCGCCACTTTCCCAACCGGCGCAATGGCATGGCAAAACGGCTGCTGGCAATCGGGAACACCGGAAACAACACAAACTGAAACGCGGCAAGAAACAGGGCAAATCCTGCCTTTGCTTCCTGACCAGATTTGCGCTGCGACATGGCAGGGACGCCACTATGCGGCAGCGCTTGACGGCCTTTACACGCTGGAAAAAGGCAAATGGCAATCCCTGCCGCAGCCGCCGTCCAACGGTACGCACATCAGCGCATTGCTGTCCGAAGATGCCGCGCTGTTTGCCGCTGTGTTCGGGGACGGATTGTGGGCATGGAATAATCGGCAATGGGCGCGGGTCAACATAGATTTGCCGACTGAAGCGCGCGAAATTACAACACTGGCGGGCAGTCTGGAGCATCTATGGCTTGGAACGCGGCGGGCAGGCGTTTGGGAGTATGCGGCAGGACGCTGGATAGCGCATCAACTGCCCCACGAACCCATAAACCACAACTGTCAGGCATTGCGCATGGTGGGCGATTCGCTGTGGGTCAGTACACTCGAAGACGGTATGGCCGTTCGCGCGCCCACAGGCTGGGGTCATTACAATGCGGGCGCAATCTCCTCCAACGCGCCGCGCCAGATGGTGATGTTCGGCAGCGCCCTGTATTTACGGCACGGCAACGGCAAGGTGGATCGGCTTCGAGGCGGCAAATGGGAGCGTAACGTTTGTGGCGCATTGCCGCGCCGGGAAGTGTCGGCGCTGGCCGCAGACGAACACCACTTATACGCGGCGCAATGGGGCGGTTGGAGCGAGTTCGACGGGCAGGCGTGGACGCATCATCTCGATCTGCCGGAGTTGCAGGGGCTTCCTATCACCGCCCTCTGCCCACAGTCCGACAAACTCTGGATCGGCACACAGGGGCGCGGACTGGCGGAATTTTCGCGCCCTTCCCACACCCTGCGCTGGCACGACGAGCGCAATGGACTGACCGACGATTGGATCACAACCCTTGCCTGCGTCAACGGCAAAATCTACGCGGGAACCTTCGTCGGCGGGCTGTCTGAGTGGAACGGCGCAACGTGGACTTCCCCGACAGCGTTAAAAGGCGAAAACATCACCGCGCTGGAACCCGACAACAGCGGCGGCCTTTATATCGCCACAAGGCATGATGTGTGGCGAGAAACACAGGACGGCTTACCGCATTCGCTTCGCCCTGCCTTCCCCGCGATATGTTCGGAAGCGCAGGCGCTTTGCCGCGTACCCGGCGGCTTGTGGATTGGAACCCGCACTGGATTGGTATTTTGTACAGACGATACGTTACGTTGATTGTCTTGAACCATGATTTATGTGATTATTAGGATTAACATGATGAGACGTGCCACAATCATGGTAATCATCTAAATCACATAAATCATGGTTCAAGACAAATCAATGCAGCACAATCGTCAGTTCCTGCCCCTCCATAATAACGGCGAGATTGCTGAAGCGTAGGCGCGTTCCTTCCGCGTCCGCTTCAAGGGAACATTCAATGTCGGAGCCGTTTATTTGTGCCGTCACGCTTGTCGCTCCTGTTGCCGGAAGCGTCAAAACAGCAAGTTGCATTGTGCCCCATGCGACATGCAATTGCGCCGTAAGCGTCTTTTCCGTTCGGGTCAGGGTTGCGGTTCCCCAGCCTGTCGCCGTGATGCAGAACGCGCGAAACTCGCTGTCCATCAGGCGCGGCTTGATAGTTAATTCGTGTGTGGAAGCGTCGTATTGATAGCCACAGGCCGCGTCCAGCAAGGCCCAACTCGACAGGGCGCGAATATAATGGTCGCCGCACTCCACATCGTTCCACGGGCTGCGCCGCTGCGCCATTATAGCGCTGCCGGACGGCGCGTAAAATCGCCAAACCTTCCGCTGTCATGCCTTCGTACAAGCACAGGGCGGCTACTTCGTATTCAATGCCCGTCCAGATTTCATCGGAGTACAGCGTCGGCACGGGCGGGCGTCCGCCATTGCGGCCACGAGCAGATTAACACGCCCGGTTCATCGTCGCAGGCGTACACGCGCGGTATCTGCTTATGTCCAACAAAATTCTGGCGGAAATTGTACTTGACGATGCTTTGCGCGGCCTGCTTAACACGCTCAGGCGGCAGAACGTGTCCCAATCCCAACGTATGCGCCCACCATTGCCCGAACAAATGATCCGAATGGCAGCCCGCGCCGTAGTTTTGTTCCGGGTTTGTTTCGGGGTCATAAATTTGTATCCAGTATTCCCCGTTCCAAAGCAGGTCATTGTATCCCATCCGGCCTTTTTCAAAGCGTTCGCGGTATGCCTGCGCCAGTTCGCTCTCACCCTGCAATTTCGCCATTTCTTCCGACGCGCGCAGCGCCGCGAGGTACAGCGTCCCGATAAACGTGTTCGGGCCGAAAATGGAAATATCGTAGGTGTTGGGCTGCTCGCCCCGAATAACGCCGTCTTGTTCCGCATCGTGGACGGTCATAACATGCCGCATGGCCTGTGTGATTTTGGGCCACGCGCTTTTCAGCCAGTCCGGGTCAGGATTGCGCCGATGTTCCCGGTAGGTTTTCAGAACCATGCTCAACAGGCCGTCAAGAGCAGGCTTTTCCGGCCCGCCAATCGCCCGTTCCCACGGACGCGGCAGGTACAGCGGCAGGGTGACGCGGTGTGGCAGATACCCGCTCGGATGCAGTTGGTGAAACAATTCCGTTTCGCGCATGGCGCGTTCCAGATCGGGAAACAGCGCGGACAGGCTCATCTCGTACGCGAACACATGGGTACAATTCATGGGACAGCAGCCGCCCGATGCTTGCCAGTTCGTGCTTGCCCCACAGCAGCCTTCAAACCCGAAAAAACGCCCGTCTTCCGTCCACAAACACGTCGGGGTACGAATAATGGACATTTGCGAACCAACAACATCCAAAATTTCATACGGCAGGGTGCTGTCATAAAACGTGTCTCGGAATCGGCGCGTGACGGCATCCAGCCGTTCAAAGTTGTCGCGAATATGCTCCACAACGGCTGCCGCCCCGCCAAATCGCTTGTTGTACGCATTGCCCTGCCAGAACAGGCTTTTGCGGTCTTCCACGCCGCTGAACCCCTGTCCCCAATCCACATAGCGATTGGGAAAATGCCAGGCAAGCGCGAACGTCACGGTTTTAGTTTCGCCCGGTTCCAGCCGGAGGGGAACGGAAAGAGCGCCGTTCACGGTTCTGCCGTCAGGCGTTGGCGAGGGGGCAGGAACATTCGCCAGCGCGGGCGCATTGCGCGTAAAATCGTTCCAGAACGTAAGCGGGTCGCTCCACGCGGCGCAGGCGTTGGCGTTGTCACTCAGCGCGGCAAGGCACAGCGAACCGTTACGCGAATGATTGGCCGACAGCTTGACGTTTTCCATAACAACGGCTGTCAAGCCGCGCAGTTTAAGAATGTGGTTCAGATTGCCGCCGTACCCCGCACATTCTACGCCCGCAATGTTCTGTAGGCCGTCCCACCCGACAAAGTTTTGCAGCGTGGCCGCGAAATGAACGTTTGCAGGCCGTTGGGCAGGATTATGCGCCTTAAACTGAAACACGACGGCAGGCAGCCCCGATGTTTCCGCATCAAGTGGGCAAAACGGCGAATACGCGGTCAGCGAAATGTCAATGGGCAGCGCCTCGTCAATATACGTCACTTCGGCAAGGGGATACTCGCCCACAAACTCCGTTGCCTGTACGCCGGGCAGGGCTTCCAGCAGTTTCCTGCACTCATCAGGAACCACGTAATCGTTAACAGAGGGTATCGGCGCGAACTCCTCTTTGTAAAGCGCCCCGGATTGCAAAACGCGACTGACTGCCGCCTGCCCCTCCCGCTGCGCCCGGACGGCAAAAAAACTATGCGGCACAAACGCCAGATGGTTGACCGCATTGTTCAATTGCCACTGCCGCAAACTGCCATCCCCGCACAGGGCTATGCTGCCCGTTCCAATGCCGCCAAGTGGCATCGCCACCGCCCGCAATCGTTCCCCCGCATAGCGCGGCGCAGCCGTTTTCCTATTTACATTTGAATCATCCAATTTTCGCTCCCCTGCCCTAAAATCAAAACACGCCTTTTCCACACCAACAAGAAGGATACAGGCATCGGCCTGTCGAAAAATCGCTCAACTATGACCAACGCTACTTTCAACACACTGGACAACACAATTACCACTGAGGAACGTACCGACGCATGGCTGACGGAGCGGGTGCGTCTTTTGCGCGAGAATCACTTTGCGGACGTGCCACAGGGCTACCCGATTGTGACGCGGTTTTCCACGCGGGCCAAATACCGGCTTGGCTGCATCTGCGCCCGTAACAGCACCGCGCTGATTCAGGTGAACCGCCTGTACGCCGATCCGTTCGTGCCCGTGTATGTCGTGGATGGCACTCTGGCGCACGAGTTGGCGCACTACGCGCACGGCTTCGGGTCGGGACTGCCGCAAAAGTACAAACACGCGCACCGGGGCGGCGTTGTGGATAAGGAATTGCAGCAGCGCGGTTTGGGGGAGTTGTATACTCGTTCGGAGCAGTGGCGCAAGCTGCATTGGGATACTTTTTATCAATCCCGGTGCGGCGACCTGATTGCGAAGCAAAACGCGCAGCAGGGCGTGGAAACCGCCATTTGGGAATTGTTTCTGCGCGCGCCCAACCGCCGCACACAAGCGGAATTACAGGCGCGTTACGCCCGTATCGCCACCCGCCTCGCCCTGCACACGCCCCGCGTTCCCCTGTTCACCGTGGAATGGCTTCATGCCACATCCCGGCAAGCCTATCCCTCCTACTGGTACGCCCAAACCCGCGTTCTGCGCCTGCATGGCCTCTTGGCGGACAAGCGCGTTCCCGACAATGTGGTGGATTTT
This sequence comes from uncultured Chthonomonadaceae bacterium, assembly GCA_963835065.1. Taxonomy (GTDB): domain Bacteria; phylum Armatimonadota; class Chthonomonadetes; order Chthonomonadales; family Chthonomonadaceae; genus CAWFQB01. Next base: position 410,686 of record CAWIEK010000049.1, read on the forward strand.
GAAATCACCTACTGGCTGGCGCGTCAAGCGGTCGGCGAAGCGTGGCCGCGCATCCATGCCCTGCTGTGCAGCGCTGGTCTTCAGGAGGAAGCCGCTGCCGCCCTCGACTGGCGCAAGAAGCGCTGGAAAGCGTTTTGCGGGAAGAATCATCCACTGTGGAGGTAGACAGTAGACAGTAGTCAGTAGAAATGCTCACTTAACCAACGCTTTGCTGCATAGTACGCAGTTTACAAGAGGAGGTTTTCTACTGACTACTGACTACTGTCTTCTGACTACTTCCTCATACACCCCCAGCACTCCCCGCGCCATGGCTTCGGGAGTATACGCCCTTCCCGCCACTTGCCCGGCCTGCCCCCATGTTTGCCGCAGTTCTGGGTTCCGCATCAGTTCCTCGACGGCATCCGCGAACGCTTCCACTTCAAAGGGAACCAGCCGGCCAGTGCGCCCGTTTTGAACCACTTCGGTCGGCCCGCCCCTGTTGACGGCGACGCACGGCAGTCCCGCCTGCATCGCTTCGACGAGCGCCAATCCTTGCGTTTCATGGGGCGAGGCGAGTATGAACACGTCGGAAGCGGCGTACCAGTCGGCGATTTCCTCATGCGGCAATCGTCCTGTAAACACCACTTGCTGCCGCAATCCCATTTCTTCCGCCTGCTGCTCCACGTCAGCGCGTATTTGCCCATCCCCCACAATCGCCAGGCGGAAATCGTTCAGGGGCGGCGGCAGGTTACGTTCGCGCAGGGCTACGCACACGCGCAGCAGCAGATCGAGCCGCTTTTCGGGCGCAACCCGGCCCAGATACAGCAGCATGGGCGTGTCTTCACCCATACCCAAACACTGCCGGATGCGGACACGTCCTCCCGGTGTCGGGTAGATGGGCGGAACGCCGGTGGGCACGGTGACAAAGCGGGCATTTACGCCGTCCGCGATTAACGATTGGCGCGTATGCTGCGTGGGCACGATCACGGCCTGCGCGCGGGCGCAAAACCGGCGCACAACCCCTCGCGCATACGGCTGCCCCACAGCCCGCACCACGCGCAATTTGGAATTGGAAGCCATCAGATCGTACAGGGAGTGCGCCGTATAGACCATCGGCAGGCCGTGCTTGCGGGCGGTTTCCGCGCCCAGCCGGCCGACCGTAAAGGGGTGCTGGCAATGCACAACGTCAATATCTAAGGATGCAAACTCGGCGGGCAGGCGGGGAAAGGGACGCGCAGGCTGAAAGGGATAGCGGGGAAACGGCAAATCGGGCAGGCGGAACACGTCTTCCTCGCCTGGCTGCGGCGTACCGGGCGCAAAAACGTACACGCGATGCCCCCATGCGCGCAGCGTGTCGCGCAAAGTGACAACGGACGTGACGACCCCATTGGTGACGGGAGTATAACATTCTGTAAAAACGGCAATTCGCATACGCAGGGATGTTCCAAATCTATGCGGGCGCAGCCGTTTTCCTCGTAGCCAACGCGCCACAAGGAAACTGCCCCGCGCTTAGCCGCAAATCACAATGCGGTATCGAACATCCCATTATATATGCGGAAGCCGCCTGCTGTCAACTTTGCAGCAGTACCTTCTCTTTCAGCCCTGCTTACCGAACGGCAAAGCCGCAGCGCACAATAGCCGTTTGTCCGGTTCCTTTATCCGTGCCGGAAGTCAGCGTATTGGAAGATGCTGAGGCCGGGGAAGTATTGAGCGCATCGGGCAGGCCGCAGTACGCGGTTTCCAGCGTGTTTACATCGCGGACGGAAAGCGAAGTCCGCGAGTACACTTGCGCTGTGCTGCTCATCACGTCATTGGGATCGCCGCTGTGCCCGCCAATGCCAAGCGCATGGCCGAACTCGTGCGCGGCAACCGGCGTAATGTCGGCAACATCCGTCAGATACGTCATATTAAAGGTTATTGTGGCGTCCACCAGTTCACTCTTGCTGTTGGCGTGGTACTCCGTCACCGCGCCGTAGTGCGTGTCGCCCCGCGTTTCGTACTGCACCACGATAGTGGCGGACGCGGCGGTTCCCACTTCCTGAAACCGTACCGCAGAATTGGTCGCCTGAACCCACCAGTTAAAACCGGCAAGCGCCTGCGCCTTCCGCTCTGGTGTTACAAACGCGCCGGGCACAAAGTAGACGCGGGTGGGAAACGCGGCCCAATGGCGCAGTTGGTTGGGCATTCCGGTCGAAGCGTCTACTTCAGTGGCGAAGTTAGGCACGAAACTTGTCGCGCTGCATCCCGTCGAAGCCGGCGACGACGCAGTAGTTGTCGTCGTGGCAACCGCCGAGGTTTGGGAACCCGCCGCCGCGCTTTGCAGGGCTTGAGAACTGCCGCCCCCACTCCCGCACCCGCTCAAACCGCTTCCCACAATAATACCCATCAGCAAGCGCCGCATGCGCCCACCCATCCGCCCCGCCCGTGCATATCGTGCCATTCCCATTCCTGCTCCCCTCCCCTGCATTGTCTGCGACAAACCGATGTTTTCTCCTGTTTATCATCGGCAAACGCCCGCAAAACTACAGAGGAAAGGCAGAAGAGGAGAGGGGGAGAAAAGAAGAAGAGAAGACAGAAGCCTAATACCTGAACACCTGAACACCTGCTCAATATGTCAGCGCCATTGCGCCGATAGATAAGCCTGCGCCTGTGCCGGCGAGCAGGAGGTGGTGGCCGCGTTGGAGCCGGCCTGATTGTACGGCTTCCGCAAGCGCGAGGGGGATGGAAGCGGCGACGCAGTTGCCGCGTATGGGCAGATTGATGACGATTTGCTCCTTTGCAAACCCTAAACGCTCCCATAGCAGGCGCAGGCCGTAACTGCTGGCCTGATGCGGCACAACGGCGTGAATGTCGGCTTTATCAAACGGCAACCGGGCGAAAAAAGCGTTGAAGAACGGCGGCAGGGCGCGGGCAGACATGCGGAATACCTGCGGGCCGCACATGGAAAACAGATTGTGCGCGGGCGTTGTAGCCGGGTCGTTGGGATGGTGCAGGCTGCCGCCGCCCAACACCTGCGTCAGTTCCGCGCCCCGGCTGTCGGTTTGAAACGCGGCATGCCACAAACACGATGGCTCACCGGCTTCGGCAGGCGTCAGCACCGCCGCCGCCGCCGCATCGCCGAACAAAACCATACTTTCCGGTTCGTGTGGATTGCGCGAGTACATGGAAATCTCGCTGCTGACGATCAGCACGCGCTTGTACGCGCCACCGGAAACCAGATGCGCTGCGGTATGTAGCGCAAACAGAAAACTCAGACACGTCGCGTCCACGTCGAAACAGGGACAGCCACTTGCGGCAAGGCCAAGTTCGCGCTGCAAAAACGCGGCGGTACAGGGTACGGCCTGCTGCGGAGCGGCGGACGCGCTGATGATGCAGTCAATGTCGGTAAGATTTATTCCGGCGTTTTCAATTGCCTGCCGGGCCGCGTTCGCGCCCATGCCGACCGTTGTTTCCGTCGTTACATAGCGCCGTTCCTGTATGCCCGTCACGCGCTCGATCCATCCCGAAGAAAGGTTCAGTTGCGCCTCTAAGTCCGCGTTCAACACGCGATGAACGGGCAGGCAGCATCCCAAACCCGCAATTCTGACTTTCAGCATTTTCCCGCTCCTTGAAGTTTATGAACGTTTATGGCATTGGCGACTTAAGTATCCCGGTCGCAGACCGGCTGGCGGAACGCCCTGTAGACAGGTCGTTCACGACTCGGCTCATGGAGCAGTTTGATCTTTGAGCGTTCCTTAAACGTACATCGTATTGCTTTTAGATAGATTGCGTACCCATTGCCGTTTGACGTTCGGCGGCTCCGGGTTCACGTCCCGCGCGATTTGCAGTTCCTCGCACCGGCAGCCCAAATAGTTCATTTGGAATTCTATGGAAGCGCGAAGCCAGGCGGATGCCGCCACAAAACATTCAGGCGGAACGTCCAGGTGAATCCGCAAATGCCCAACCCGTTCCTGAACCGCCCGGTAATTTTGGATGTGACGAGTCGCAGAAGCATCCGGCGGCACAGGCAATTCTATCAATGAGAAATCCGAAGCGACAGCCGCCGTTTCAGGATAAACAAAGGCGTGTACCTGATCGGGAAAAACGGCTCGGCGGACGGACGGAGCCTCCAAAGAGGGGAAATAGAGAATATCCTCCACCCTTCCTAAAACGCGCTTGATAACGCGAAACGCCGACCCGCACGGACACGGCTTATTTTCCATAATCCAGATGTCGCCCAACGCATAACGGAGAATAGGCTGCGTTGCCCGCCACAAATCGGTGACAATGGGCGTTACATACCGGGGCTGCGCGGCGTCAAGAGGCGAAAACTGCACCCCGACCACATCCTCCTGAACGTGCAGCGAACTGCAAGAGCAGGTTACGCCGATCAGCCCCTCCGTTGCCTGATAAATTTCGCCAACCGAACTTCCAAATTCCTCCTGAAACTGCCCGCGTTCCTCCACGCCCAACACTTCCGCAACGGCAATCACCATTTCAGGAGAAACGTTTCCCTTTCCTTCTGAAATGCCACCTACAGAAGTTCCGCCACTTGAAAGTTCACCGTTTGAAATGTCTCCGGTGTGACAATTTGCCAGTCGCGCTAAATGCGAGGGCGGCGCGACCAGAATATCCGGCTGGTAGGCCGCAAGCTGCGCCGCCGCTTCTGCTACGGGCTGCATCAAGTCGAAATAGCGAAATGTTATCAGCCTGCTGCCTACCTGCTCATACAGGTTGCTGTTGGAGCGCAGGAACAGGGCGACGCGCCACCCCTGCCGCCGAATACGGGGCAGAACCCGCGCCAGCAGCGTTCCCGCCCATGCCGCCTGCTCCTCTGCGCTGACCACGAACAGCCCGCGATGCCCCGACGTGCCCGAAGATAGCCCGACCGTATAGCCGTTTATGGTGGGCGCGAAATCCCGGCTTTGTTCCGCCCGCAGCGCCACCGCAAGCGCTTCCTCCCGCCCCACTCCAACCGTGTTGAATGTATCGAAATTCGCCATCATCAACGCTTTATTCACAAGCGGCAAATTCTGCCAATCATTGAGATCGCATCCCTGCCAATGTTCCCGGTAAAACGGAGAGCGCGACACCGCAACCTGAACCATCGCCCTTGCCCGCCGCGCCTGATACGCTTGCAGACGCGGCCCGCGCAAATGCTGAAAATTCCATTTCGCCCGCGCGTAGTGCCGAACGATTTGCAGTTTTGCCACGCTCACAATTTGCCCCCAATAAACTCCCGGTACGTTTCCGGGCAGTGCGTGGGAACAATGATTACGTCAGGATTTTGCAGCGCGAACGCATGCAGCCGCGCAATCGTCGGCGCAATCTCTGCCGCCTGATCCGCAATCAACACCGTCAGACGCCCCGGCAATACGCCCATCCGCGCCGAATCCCGATGCATACAACTGTCAGCGACGAATAAGTAGGTTGATAGTTGATAGTTGATAGTTGATAGCGCAGCCATTGCTTCTGTCTTCTGTCTTCTTTCTTCTGTCTTCTCTCCTTCTGTTCCCTTTTCCCTTTTCCCTTCTTCCTCGACTGTTGCCAGCAATCCCAATTGGCCGCGCGCGTGGCCGGGAAGGGGGAACAGGCGCAGGGAACCGTCCTGAAACAGATCATGCGTGGCTCCTAACGGGCCGAGCGGCGCATCCTTAAAGTCGTCAACGAACAGGGCGCGTTCGGCGAAATCAGGCGGGAACAGGGCAGGAAGCAGGGCGCGGCGTACCGCTTGAAAGCCCCGGCGCGATTGGGCATCTGTCCAGGCGCTCCGGGAAACGACAAGTCGCGCGTTGGGAAAGTCGCGCAGTCCGGCAGCGTGATCGCCGTGCAGGTGTGAAAGAATCACGTATTTGATGTCGTCGGGCTTCAAGCCGAAGCGCGGCAACTGCGCCGCAATCGCCAGTTCCGGCTGAATGTGGAGGGGCGTCACCCATCGGTAAAAACGCCAGGGGAAGGAATGGGTTGCGGCCACAATGCGGGGCGCGTAGCCGGTGTCCCATAGTATCCAGCCGTGCCGGGGATGCTGCATCAGGGCAACAAGGCAATGGCAGTGGATCGGCTTCCAGGGCAGGCCGCGTTTCAGCGCCGCCGCCAAAGTGTGACAATAGCCGGTATCCAGAATATGGCATTGCAGCAATTCAGTGGCGTTTACGCTCTCATCTACAGCAGACGCTTTGCTTTCATCTCTTAAAGACGCTTCGCTCTCGCCTTCCGAAGCCGCTTTCATTATTATCGCAAATCCGTCTGCCGCGCCGACTTCCTCTGCCGCGTCTGCTTTCCCGGTTCCATCAACACGGCTTGTCATGCTTCCGCCCATTCCTTCCACCAGGGCAATTGCACAATTGCCGCAAAGGTCATATCCGCGTAAGTTCTTCCATCCGGCAGAAAATGCGCGTTGTCAAGGTAGCTGTACGCGCCGTAATGCCCGTGCGGCCCGATCTCGTACACAGCCATGCGGCCTTCTTTCAAGGCGCGGGCGCAGGTTGACATTGACAGCCGGCGCCCCGGAAACAGCCATGCGCCCACTTTGCTCCAGCCGTCCTTTTCCCCGGTTAATTGCGCAAAGCGAACGACGGCCTTGAAACCTTGCGGCGAGCCGAACGCGCCTCCCAACGCCACAACGTAAATCGGTTCATAGCCCTGTTCGCGCAGCGCGGGGGCGCAGGCAAGCGCCACTTGTGCCCCCGCGCTGCCGCAAACAAACAGCACAGGACTGCCCGACGGAACGCCCGCCAACCGCAAACGCTCAACAGCAATCCGCGCCACATCCTTGCCATACGACCCTTCGCAAACCGCAGCAAGGGCAAACTGCCAGAAGTTGTGCAAGCCCCAAACCCAAAGCGGCGGGCGCGTCCATCCCATCAGCCGCCATATATCCGCCCTGCGAAACCGCCTGTCCGTTTCCCCATTTACGGGCAGGTTCCCCTTCACAACCACACTGCCCGGACATTCCGCCGCCAGTCGCTCGACAAACGCCTGCTGTTCCGGCAGCCACTCGGAGTCGCCATAATCACTCACGCCCGAAAGCCACACAATCGCTCTGCGCAAAGTTTCCTTGCCGGCATACGGCAATGTAACTGCCCCGGCAGTTCCTGCGTCTATGGGACAATTGGCCGAAGGCCTAGCTAACCGGGTTTTTATAACCCGGTTTTCGCCTACGGTCTTGCGCCCATACGCGACATTTGTAGACGGACGCCGCCATAATCGCCACCAATGCAGCGTTTCGCCAAGCGTCAGCAGCAGGCCACCAACCGCCAATCCGCCGCCCGCCATTGCCGCCCACTTTAACAAGCGTTTCCAGCGTTTCATGGCTGCGGCTTTTCCGTCCGGCGGCGCACAAAGCGGAACGTGCCGCCCGGTTCGATCTGCATCACATGCCCGCGCCAAACAATACGCTGCGGCGACAGCAGCGCGACAAGCAATTGCAGGGGCAATAGCATCTGAATGACGGGAACCCACCACGAAAAGCGCCAGGGCGTGGAATGACGCAGATAGGACATATTGAAATGCGCGAAAATCAGGTAACTGTAGCCAAGATAAACGCCTTCCACGCCCCACATCCAGGCGCGGGGATGCGCCAGAGTCAGGATGAGCCACAGCAAGGGAAACAACGCGGCAGCCAGTCCCACGCCGAACGCGACCAGGCGCTCACGAAACGGCAGCGCCTTCATAATGGTTTCACGCGGAAAGATGAACCAGCGCTGTATCAGGCTCATGTAATGACGCATGTCCTTTACGTCTGTAGCGATGCCGTGCAGAACCGGCGTTTGCGCCAACTTCCACCCGGCCTGCCGAAATCGCTGCGCAACCGCAAAATCATCCATCAGGCTTGTTTCCAGCCCGTCGAAACCGCCCACTTTATTCAGCGTGTCGCGCTGAACCACGTAAAACATGCCGTTGATAGTGAAGGGTTCCATCAGGTAGGTGTACGGAATGTAGGTGAGCAGGCTGTGACTGTTGACAAAGCAGGCGACAAGGCGCGACCAGATGTTGCCGAAGCAAACGTAACACGGCAGCCCAAACGCAAGGCCAACGCCCGGTTCCCGCAGATACTCCAGGCACACTTCCAATGCGTCATCGGGCAGCATGGTGTCATCATCCAGTACACAGATAACATCCCCGCTCGCCTGTTTCGCTCCTTCAATCAGCTTCACCATTTTCGGACTGTGCCGGTCTTCGGGAGGAGGCAATAGAACGATACGAATGTTCCTGTCAGCATATTCCGTTTCCAATGCCGCGCAAATCCGCCGCCCTTCCCCGTCCTCCGCATCCAACAGCCACACATACTCCAATTCATGCGCCGACTGTATCTCTAAATTGTGCTTCAGGCAAGTCGGCAATGTCACATCGCCGCTCAGAATGGGCTGAAGGATGGAGATTTTCGATTGACGATTTTCGATTGCCGATTGCCGATTGTGGATTACACTTTCCTGCTCTGTCTTCTGTCTTCTGTCTTCTGTCTTCTTCGAGAAAAAGTGAACGACGCAGGCGTGTTTCCAAACGCGCTCTATCAGCGCCAGGGCTGCCAACGCCAGCAGGAATATGTTCAGAAAAGAGGAGGGCATCAGGGCAGTACCTCATACGTGCCGTCCTTGAACACGCGAATATGCTGCCCGCGCCAACCCACTTTGCTGCCGGCAAGCATCGTTAAAAGCGCCTGCCAGGGCGTTGCCAGAATCACCCACAGCAGCAGGGGCCAGCGATGCAGCGGAGGACGCCGCGACAGGAAGCGTGACGCGCAAACGCCCGCCATGACCGCAGCGACAATCAGCGCGGCGGACAAACACAACAGCGTTTCCAACGAATGAACCCTCAGCATGAGCAGCAGCAAACAGGCCGGGAACAGGTTCGCCAGGCTGAATAGGGACGATACCAGGCGTTCATACCCGCTTGTCATCGGCCACAACATGCGCCCCGTAAACACGAACCAGCGGTGTATTTGCCGATGAAACGCCGCTATCGTGGGCAGGTCGTTGTTGACATCATAAATGGCAGGCGTCTGCACAAGCCGCAAGCCCAGTGACCGAACGCGGCGAGCGATTTCATGGTCGTCATTCAGCAAGCCTTCCATGTTATCAAGCCCGCCCGAACGCGCGAACACGTCCCGGCGCAATCCGAAGAAATGCCCTGTTAGAGTGTAGGGATCGCATACATACGTCAGGGGAATGTAGCTCGGCAGGGCGTTGGCATTAACAAACCAGCTCATCAGGCTCGATCCGATGTTGTCCCAATTTGTATAGCAGGGCAGGCCGAACACGCCCCCCGCGCTCCTTACATGCAGATGCCGTACAAAGGCAGTCAGATTGTCGGGGCGCGGCGCAATATCGTCGTCTATGAAGCACAAAATGTCACCCGCCGCCTGCGCCGCGCCCGCCTGCATCTTTGCCACCTTGCTCGCCGGATTTGCGGCAATGGAAGCGTGTGGCGGCGTGTCATGGCCTTGCGTTTCCGGCTCACCCGCTTGTGCCGGAATGATTTGCGCGTCCAAATTAGGCCACGCTTCCCGCCAGGCGCGGCAAACCGCCTGCGTTTCCTCATCCCAAGCATCGCACACCAGCAGATGCTGCACCCTGCCCGGATAATTCAGCAGGGCGCGGGCAGTCAAGTTATGCGCCAGCCCGCTTGCGCCCCGTGTTATGGGTTGTATCAGAGACACGCGGGGCCATGCTTCCGGCGCTTGCGGCTCCGCGCGCCGGAAAAAGCGCCAGATACAGACTAGTTTCCAGCCCCTGTCCAGCGTGAACAGCGTCAGCAGTATTTGCGCGGCAACATTGCCTGTTAAATTATTCGTCAAAAAGAACATGGCGTGAACTGATTATAACAATGCTTGAACAGATTATAACAATTTACTCCCTGCGTGTCAACTGTCGTTCTTCCTAATTACCTACAAAGATTACGGGACATTCTGCCATAATTCTTAACAGCGCTTCTTATCATTCGACGCGAATGTTTCCTGAGCGCCTGCCATCATTCTTAGGACACCTAATCTGGAGAAAATGTATGTTTGACGGAGAAGCAGAGGATGGGACGGCTTCGCAGATCGTTTACTCGCTGGCAGGAATCCTGTCCGCGTTGAGCCATGCGCTGGATTTGACGAGCGGCCATTCCATCGGCCATGCGCAGCGTACATGCCTGATCGGAATGCGGATTGCCCGCGTCAGTGGTTTGGACAGCGATTTGCAACATTCTTTGTACCATGCGCTGTTGATGAAGGATGCGGGCTGTTCCAGTAATGCCGCGCGCATGTACGAGATTTTCGGCACGGACGATATTGCGCTCAAGCAGCAGGCGCGTATTACCGACTGGTCGAACCTGATGGAAGCGACAAAGTATGCCGCAGCCAACGTCCTGCCGCATGGCCCACTGCTCGAACGCGCCCGCCGTATCCTCAAAATCGCTGTCAATCCCACCGGAACAACGACGGCGTTTTCTCATTCCCGGTGTGACCGAGGCGCACAGATCGCGCTGGCGATTGGGTTAGGCGAAGACGCCGCGCTTTGTATCCGGCAGTTGGAAGAGCATTGGGACGGGCACGGCGCTCCCCTGCATTTGAAGGGTGACGCCATTTCCCTGCTCGCCCGAATTGCGACACTTTCGCAAACGCTGGAAGTGTTTGCCACCACCTTCGATGTACAAACAGCGTATGACGTGCTGCACAAGCGAGCAGGGAAATGGTTCGATCCCGAACTGGTACGCGCCGCCGATTCCTTTGCTAAGGACGCTTTTTTCTGGCATGCCGTGCAGACCGATCCGCGCCACGCCCTGCTCACGATGGAATCGCGGGCGGCTGTCGAAGTCGCTACGGAGCAGCGCATTGACGCTATTTGTGACGCCTTCGCTCAGATCATTGACGCCAAATCGCCGTTCACGGCGGAACACTCTTCCCGTGTCCGTGATTTCAGCGTGGAAATGGCGCAGGCGATGGGGTTTGCGCCCGCCCGCCTGACTGTTTTACGCCGCGCCGCCCTGCTGCACGATGTGGGCAAACTGGGCGTGTCCAACGCCATCCTCGACAAGCCCGGCAAGCCGGATAACGACGAATGGGCCGCAATCCGCAAGCATCCGCAGTTCACGCAGCAAATTCTCAGCCACATTCACGGTTTTTCGCGCCTGACCGAGATTGCCGCCGCGCACCACGAGCGTTTGGACGGCAAAGGCTATTTTCGCGGATTGGGCGCGGAACATCTTGATTTGGACATGCGTATCCTCGCGGTTGCCGACGTATTCGACGCGCTTTCCGCCCAGCGGCCTTACCGCGACGCCCTGCCCCTGCCGCAAGTTTTCGCCATTCTGGACAAGGACGCGGGCACGGCATTGGATGCGGAATGTATCGGCACTCTGAAGGAAATCTACCGAGACGGCGATCTGCGCGCTCCCGCGCGCGTTGCGCCGCCACTTGTATTCGCGGCCTAAACTCACTTCATACCAGTACCGAAAACTCGCGCTATGTCATAGCGCGAGTTTTTCGCTTTATGTGCCGCAATTGGAAGGATATACGCCCCTGTTTATGGAACAGGAACGGCAGCACGGAACAGGAGCAAAGAACTATTATGCGCGTCTGGTTAGGATGGGGAGCGGTTTTGCTGATGACACTGCTGACGGCGACGGGACGAACACAAGCGCGACAGGAATATACGCGGGATTATGCCGGGGGGCAATTGCGCGTTCGGCTGGTCACGCCGGAAACCGTTCGCGTATTGTTCGCGCCGAAGGGCGCGAACGAGAATTTTCCGCGCGTTCCGCTTGTTCTGCCGCAGCCGAAGATGAAGGACGGCTTTACGGCGAAGGAACATGACGATTATACGGAATTGCTGTCCGCCAAACTTAAGGTGTATGTACATTATGACAAGCCCCGCGTGGATTTTTATACGCGCAACGGCGTTCCTATCAGCATAGATGGGGAGGGTATCGGCAATGTAGGCGGGCAGCAGCAGGATCAGCGCGTCATAAATGTGGATGAGGAATTTTTCGGGTTCGGGTTGCAGTTCCACAGCATGGCGCAGCGGGGCAAAACCAAAACCCTCAAAGTCAATGCCGATCCGAGTACCGATCTGGGCAATTCCCATGCCGTTGTGCCGTTTTTCCTCAGCACGGCTGGCTACGGCATCTATCTCGACAGCCACGCTTACACCTATTTCGATATGGGCAAGGCCAACCCGGACCGGCTTTCCTTCCAAACTCCCGACCCCGTTCTGGATTATTATTTCTGCTACGGTCCTTCCTTCCATGACCTGCTTTCCCGCTATACGCAGTTGACCGGGCGCATGCCCATGCCGCCCAAATGGGGATTGGGCTTCTGGTATCGCATGAAATCGGATTGGAAGCAGGACAAGGCCGAAGAAGTGGCCCGCGCCTTTCGTTCGCATGACATACCCTGCGACGTGATCGGCCTGGAACCCGCCTGGCAGACACACGCGTATTCCTGCTCCTACCTGTGGAACAAAAACCAGTTTCCCGACCCCGCCGCCTTTGTGCATACCATGCGCGACCAGCATTTCCACGTCAATCTATGGGAACATGCGTATGTCCATCCCACTTCACCCATCCACGACCCGCTGCAGCAGGCGAAAGCCGTCGGAGATAAACTCGTTTGGGGCGGCCTGGTTCCCGATTTTACGCGACCCGAAGCCCGAACGCTGTTTGCCGATTTGCACCAGAAAGAACACATTGACCTGGGCGTGGACGGCTACAAATTGGATGAGTGCGACGGTTCCGATTTCACGGGCGGCTGGTTTTTTCCCGATGATACGCAGTTTCCGTCCGGCATGACGGGCGCGCAAATGCACAATGTCTTCGGCCTGCTGTACCAGAAAACGTTCCATGAGATTTTCGACAAACAAAACAAGCGCAGTTACTTTCTTGTCCGGGGAATGTTCGCGGGCGGGCAAGGGTATCCAAGCGTGATTTACAGCGATTGGTACGGTTTCAAGGAGTACGTGCGGGCGTGTGCCAATTCCGGTTTCAGCGGCGTTTTGTGGTGCCCCGAAATCCGGCAGACGGCCAGCAGCGAAGAGTTCATCCGGCGTTTCCAGACCGTGTTTTTCAGCCCGCTTGCCATGATCAACGCCTGGGCGGACGGGGTGACGCCCTGGGAAAAAGGGCCGGAAGTGGAGCGCATTTTCCGCCAGTACGCGGATTTACGGATGCGACTAACGCCCTACCTGTACAGCGCGTTTCGGCGCATGAACGAGACGGGCCTGCCGGTCGTGCGCGCCCTGGTCATGGACGCGCCGCAGGATCGGAACACGTACAGCATTGACGACGAGTTTTTGTACGGCGATGCGTTTCTGGTCGCGCCCGTGTTGAGCGGCAGCGAACGCGGCATCTATCTGCCCATCGGCACGTGGATAGATTGGGCAACGGGCGAAACCTTCGTCGGCGGGCAGACGATGATGTACAAAGCGCCGCTGGAGCGCCTGCCCCTGTTCGTTCGCGCCGGGAGCATGATTCCCATGCAGCCGCGTATGCGCTATGCGAATGAAGTTCCCGTAGAAACCCTGACACTGCGCGTATTTCCCGGCAATGTGTTTGAAACCCACCATACGACGCTGTACGAAGACGACGGCGAAACCCTGGACTACCAGAAAGGTAAGGGCGTCAGTATCGGCCTGTCGTCCATCGCCACGCCAACAGACATTACGCTGCGCGCTGATGCGCCCAAAGGTGAGTACAAGCCGACATGGAAAACCTTCGCCTGGGAAGTGATGGGCATTACGGCGGAACCCAAGCGCGTCCTGATCGGCAACATTCCCTTAGAGCGGCTTGCCAGCCCCACACCGGAGGCCATCCATGACGCAAGCGGATATTCTTACGACGCGAACGCGCATATCCTGCGCATCTACGCGCCCTACGGCAAAGCGCAAATCATTCGCGTATTCAAGTAAGAAGGTATTCAGCAACTAAAAATGATAGACATCGAACGCGCCCGCCGGGAAACGCCTGGCTGCGAACAAATAATCCACTTCAACAACGCGGGAATGTCGCTGACGCCTGCGCCCGTTACCAACGCGGTTCTTCAGCATTTAGCGCGGGAAGGGGTTCGGGGCGGCTATGAGGCGGAGTTGGAAGCGGAAGCGGCGATAGCGCGTACCTATGATGCCCTTGCCGGCTTGCTGAACTGCGGGATGGACGAAATCGCGGTTGTGGAAAATGCTACCCGCGCCTGGGATATGCTGTTTTACTCCATTCCCTTAAAAGCCGGAGACAGAATCCTCACGGCGCAGTGCGAATACGGCAGCAACTTCATCGCCATGCTGCAGCGCGCCAAACAAACAGGCGCGATTGTGGAAGCGGTTCCCAACGACGAGTACGGCCAGTTCTCTGTCCCGCATTTGCAGCAAATGTTAGACAAGCGCGTAAAACTGATCGCCATGACGCATGTGCCGACAAACGGCGGGCTGGTCAATCCGGCGGCGGAAGTGGGGAAAGTGGCGAAGCAGGCGGGTGCGTTGTATCTGCTGGACGCCTGCCAATCTGTCGGGCAGATGCCCCTTGATGTGCAGGCGATTGGCTGCGATATGCTTACGGCAACCGGGCGCAAATTCCTGCGCGGGCCGCGCGGCACGGGCTTCTTATATGTGAGCCGAACAATTTTGGAAACGCTTGAGCCTCCGTTTCTGGACATGCAGGCGGCGGAATGGACTGCGCCGGACAGTTACCGCATACGCCCGGACGCCCGCAGATTTGAAACCTGGGAAACCAACATTGCCGCTAAAATCGGCTTAGGCGTCGCGGTAGATTACGCGCAAAGTTGGGGATTAGAAGCCATTGAACAGCGCGTCACGGGACTTGCCACAACCCTGCGCGAACAGTTGCGGCAGATACCCGGCGTGACCGTCCGCGATCAGGGACGGCGGCAATGCGGCATCGTCACGTTTACGGTTGACGGCGTGGCTTCCCTGCAAGTCAAGGAGCGTTTGACCGCGAACAATATCAACGTTTGGACTTCCCCGCGCCGCAGCACCCTGCTGGATATGGAAGCGCGCGGATTGGCCGATGTTGTCCGCGCCTCCGTCCATTACTACAACACCGAAGCGGAAATCGCGCAAGTGTGCCACATTCTTTCACAATTTTGCGTGTAAACCTGCTTTTCCCCTTGACAATCCTTACAATCCGGTTTATAATACATCCACTGCGGATATATCCGTAGTGGATGTATTGGCAAGTCCCACTTTCACAAGAGGAGAACATGACGGAATTACCCACACCGGAACAACTTCTGCCGCTCACGCCCGCCGTGCTGCATATCCTGCTGGCATTGGCGGATGGGGAACGGCACGGGTACGGCATCATGCAGGCGGTTGCCGCGCAAACAGACGGCAGCCTGCGCATGGGGCCGGGAACCCTGTACGGGTCGCTGAAACGGATGCTGGCAAGCGGTCTGGTGGAAGAGTCCGCCGAGCGTCCCGACAGCGAACAGGCGGATGTCCGCCGTCGCTATTATCGCCTGACTGAGTTCGGCAGCCGCGTTCTTAAAGCGGAAATGCGGCGCTTGTCCTCTCTTGTCCGCCTGCCCGCCGCGCAGCGGCTGCTTGACAGCGCCCATCTGCTTAACAATGCCCGCCTGGAAATGCCGGAAGGGAGCCAATAAAATGAAGCGTCAATTTCTGCCTCTTTCATGTGGCCTGTACCGCCGGCTGCTGGCTGCTTATCCTGCGGATTTCCGCCGCGAATATGGCGACGAGATGCAGCAGGCGTTTTACGATGCCTGCCGACAGGCGCTGCAATCGCGGGGCGCAGCAGGATTGGCGGGGTTTTGGATACACATAATGAGCGATCTGGCAGCATCCGTCTGCAAGGAGCGTTTTACGACTATGGACAAAAAATCTACCTTCTTCTGCCTGCTGGCCTTCGCGTTAGGCATCTTGGCTGGCTACCTGGATTTCCACAGCAAGGAAGTTCAGGGGCCGGTGTTGATCCTTCTGGTTTTCACGTTTGTTTTCGGCTTTGCGCTGCCCTGCCGCGCCTGGCGTTGGGCGCTGATTATCGGTGGCGGCATTCCCCTTTGCCACATCGTCAACGCGCTGCTCCGGCGTCCGCCGCCCTACCCCGTCGAACCAAACCTATTTGCCACCTGCCTCGCCTTTTTCCCCGCGTTCATGGGCGCGTACATGGGCGCGATGCTGCGCCGACTTACGCAATGGACATTCACCGCTTAAGCCGAACATATCGGAACAGACCGTTGACACGCAGGAGTTGATTTTTAGGAGGAATCGGCGTGGCTTACGGCCAAAACACCACTAATTCTTTATGACATTAATGAGGCGGACTATGGACTTGCAGGACGATAAGGCAGTTACGGACAAAGCAAATACGACGCATTGGCAGCAATGGCACGAGAACTACGCGAGTGCCGATTCTTCGCTTTCCCGACGCCTGGCGGTGGTTCGCGGGCGTATTGGACAGGCTTTGGAGCAGTGTCCTCTCGGCCCAATTCGCGTAGCAAGTATCTGCGCCGGGGATGGCCGCGATTTGCTCGGCGTCCTCCCAAACCATCCCCGCGCTAATGACGTTTCGGGGCGGCTGGTGGAGTTGGACCCCGTTCTGGCGGAACAAGCGCGAAGCCATGCTCCTGCGTCCATCGAAATCGCCTGTCGGGACGCCGGGTACAGCGATGCGTATGAGGGCGCGGTTCCGGCAAACCTGCTGCTGTGCTGCGGCGTATTCGGCAATGTCAGTGACGCCGATATTCTGACCACCATCCATGCGTGGCCGATGCTGTGCGCGTCCGGGGCAACCGTGATCTGGACACGGGGCGCTTTCAGTTCCGGCCCTGATTTGCGAGACACTGTGCGGCAGTGGGTACGAGACGAGGGCTTCGAGGAAGTCGCGTATGACGGCCCGCCGGAAAAATATGGCGTCGGGGTTGCCAGAATGGTCCGCAGCCCGGAACCGTTTCAAAAAGGCGTACACTTTTTCACGTTTTGTAAAACCAATAAATGAGGAACCTGTTCAAGAATGAGAAAACCATTGATGCCGGTTTGGTGCGTCCTGAGCGCGGCTGTCCTGAGTATGACAGGCATATCCGCTGTCCCGCAAACACGAGTAAAAACCGGTGTCGCGTCTATTCCGGTGAAACCCGGTAAATCGGGGGTTGCGTCCGTTCCGCAAACCATGACCTCGCCCCTGGGCCACCAACTTTCTCTCGTATGGCACGATGAATTCGATGCTGTTCCCGACAGGGATGGCAAGCCGTATATTGACCGTTCCAAATGGCAGACGACGTTCTGGCAGGGTTCGAGCGAGCGGACGCTGTTCAGCAACGTCGAGGCGCAGTATTATGTGGACAAAGATTACAACGGCGAAGGCAGTATCCATCCCGAAGCCAACGGCACACTCAATCCTTTCTCCTTTGAAACGCCGGGTATTCTGACCATCAAGGCGTGGAAAACGCCCGAAGAACTGTGGCGCAAGTTTTACATGGGCGAACAGCGCCCGTTTGCTTCCGGCTTGCTGATTTCTGACAGGAGGTTTACGTTCCAGTATGGCTATGTGGAAGGCCGGTTCAAACTGCCGGGCGCGCGCGGCGCGTGGCCGGCCTTCTGGCTGCTGGGCGACGATCCGACCAAAGCCACCGAAGTGGAAGCGCACCAATGGGGGCCGGAAGTGGATGTGTTCGAGTTCTTCGGCCATCGCCCGACCAAGCACAGCGCGGGCATCATTGCCCGCGAAGGCGAGGAACTCCCCTGGAAATTCGGCTATAACGAAGTCGGCGTGGACATTTCCAAAGATTTCCACACCTGGGGGCTGGAATGGGACCCGGAAAACATGGTGTTCACTTTTGACGGCAAGGTGTGGGCAAGAAGCAAAACCGCGCCCTCCTTTAATCGCCCGATGTACCTGCTCATCAATCTGGCGGTGGGCGGGCAGTGGTACTCGCAGGAAATGGACGCCAACAAAACCCCCTACAAGCCCTGGCAGGTGGACGAAACTTCTATGCCCTGGAAGATGCAGTGCGACTATGTGCGTGTGTACCAGTCGAAAGACAACGCCGCGCAAATCGCCGCGTATCGCGCCAGAGACAAAGCGCTCAACAACCACCTGACCCGCGAAGTCTGGACGGACATACGCGGCAAACGTGTAGCCGATATTCCCCTTGCCGACAAACCCCACACCGTCACCTACCTGCGCGATTTCGAAGCGCCTACGAGCGTTGGCATCAACTACGGCACGCGCCTGCGCGGGTTTCTGACGGCTCCCATGACGGGAGATTACACCTTCTGGATTGCGGGGGATGACAACTGCGAACTGCGCTTGAGTACGGACGACAAGCCCGCGAACGCGGTAAAAATCGCAAGCGTCACATCGGGAGACGGCTACACGGGACGGCGCGAATGGAACAAATTACCCGAACAAAAATCAGCCCTCGTTCGGCTCGTGGCAGGCAAGCGCTACTACATCGAGGCGCTGCAAAAGCAGGATGTGGGTGGCGACAGCCTTTCCGTCGGCTGGCTCAAACCCGGTCAAACCGGGAATGCGCCGTCTGAAATCATACCCGCGTCCGTCCTTGCGCCCTGGGACAGTCAAACACTGCCAGCAAGACGCCTTAGAGCCTATCCCAATAGGCCGGGGATTGAAAATCCCCGGCAGGAAAGTGCAAGCGTCTTTCAGACGCGAATTCGCGCCTATCGGGATAGGCTCTTAGCAGCCTCTTCTGCTGGTTACTTTCAGTACCAACCCCATTGGTATAGGCTCTCAGGGTTCGTAAATCTATAACTTGCCGAATGGACGGAAAGCCCAACTGCAAAGGATGAAAAAAGATATGTAGAGGCAGCGTCGAAATCTTGGCAATACAGCGCTTCCAGCCCGATGTCTCGTTGTGTCAAATTGTAGGAGAGAGGCGTCGTGACCTCAGCAGCGTCAGGGCGAACGGGAGGGGTGAAACATAGGCTTTGCACCTCCCTTCTTAGTTGATAGTGGATAGTTGATAGGAACTACCAGCGTTCAGCCACCTTACGTCTGAACAGTAGACGTTTGTACTAATTTTTAGACGGCTATGTAGGGCAAAAGGTTCGTTTATTTCGCGTTATTTGGGGTTTTTGTGTTCTGCTCAAAGCGTTTGTTGCTCACAAGGCAACAAACGCTTTTTGGTGTCAATGTCCTTGAATTATTGCCGTATGCAGAGGCGTGAAAAAGAAAAAGAAAAATTCTTTACTTGCGGTGCAACTAACTGTTGCGCAATCCAATCAATGAGTGTGAAGGACGCGGAATACACAACGATACGAACCAGCCGCGCCCACCAAGCAATTTTCAGAAACAAGGCAACCACCTGATGTTTGAAGCGAACCTACAACCGCAGACAACGCGCCGCAACGATTGGCAACCGCAACCCACTTTTCCGAGTTGCGATGGTCAGATACGCTTTATTGGCCTATGTCAAAATACTGCCGCCTGCCTGCGCAATAATCGCAATAATCGTAAACGCCCCAATGGGACAGGAGGAAACGCTTAACCCGTTTCCTCAGCCAGCGAAAACTCTTCGCCCACTGTCCCAACAATAACCGGCGCAGTGGGCTTTTGTATGCCTAAAATGCTCGTTTGTTCGGTGTTATATTGGTGTTCGGTATTCAGGTGTTCAGGCAATGCCTCTTCTCTAATGCCTAATACCTAATATCTAATGCCTTGTCCCTGCGCTCGTGGTGTACCGGTCAACATGCCTGCCTGTCGAGCAGAAGAAGCGAGTTCAATTCTCGTCGAGCGCGTGAAGTTAGTTGATAGTAAATAGTTGATAGTTGATAGGCCATGCCCTTGTAGCTCAGCGGATTCAGAGCATCGGGTTGCGATCTCGAAGGTCACAGGTTCGATCCCTGTCAGGGGTATTGGGTTCGTTTTGCACCTTGATAACTGCATAGTGAACATTGTGTCTTGTTTGCGTCGGTGCCCGAACGGTTAAGGGAGCGGTCTGCAAAGCCGTATTGTGTCGGTTCAACTCCGACCCGGCGCTTGAAGGGAGTTGATAGTTTTTAGTTGATAGTTGATAGACACGCGCTTTCCTATCAACTATGGACTATCAACTATCAACTGCTTCGGAAGCGTAACTCAACGGTTAGAGTATTCGCCTTTTAAGCGAAGGGCTGGAGGTTCAAATCCTCTCGCTTCCATGAGGAACGGTGTTCAGGTATTCAGGTGTTCGGTGTTCAGGTTAAATACCTGCTCAGGCGCGCTAACTTGTAGAAAAGTATTTCCGAACACCTGAATACCCGAATACCTGAATACCGAATGAAGGGGTGTAGTTCAACGGGAGAACGATGGCTTCCAATACCATCTGTTGCGGGTTCAACTCCTGCCGCCCCTGTTTACGAAAAAGTGAGTTGCACAGCGCCGACCTAGCCCAATTGGTAGAGGCCGTTGGTTCAGAACTAACGGGTTGGGGGTTCGATTCCCCCGGTCGGCATTAGGAGAGAGGTCAGGATTCAGGGGTCAGGGGTCAGTCACGACTTTCTGCCGGCAGGAACACAGACTTTGGAATTGGGAGGGAACAGCAAGTAGGAAAGTATGCCGACGTAGCTCAGTGGGAGAGCAGCTGTTTCGTAAACAGCAGGTCAGCGGTTCGAATCCGCTCGTCGGCTTGGGCGTACAAACGGGGTGTAGTGAAACGGAATAACGGCTTGCTTGGGACAAGCTATTACAGGTTCAATTCCTGTTACCCCGATGATTTCGTGTGTGCTGCGCGGGGGTCCTCTAACGGTTAGGAGACGTCTCTTTCAAGGACAAAACGCGGGTTCGACTCCCGTCCTCCGTATGAGAAGAGGTTGAGGGTTGAGGGTTGAGAGTACCGGCAACGGCTACTTCTCTCATTCTCCACTCTCCACTTTCACTCAGTTTGCGCGAGTAGCTCAATCCGGTGGAGCGAACGCCTTACAAGCGAGGGGCTGCGGGTTCAAATCCTGCCTTGCGCATTTAGTATGAGAATATAGTTTGCCTCCGAGGTCAATTGGAAAAGGCGTCACGCTTCGAACGTGGATACAGCAGGTTCGATTCCTGCCGGGGGCATGGGTAGGGAGTAGGATGTGGGGAGTGGGGAGTAGGAAAAACAGGATATTACAGTACAGGTCTACTCCCTACTGCCTACTCCCTAACCCCTATATTTGCAAGAGTGGCGCAATTGGTAGCGCGTTTCACTGCCGTCGAAATGGTTGCGGGTTCGACTCCCGTCTCTTGCATGAATTGTGTTGAGCCTTGTGTTTGGATGGTCTGCATTGGCCGGGCTAGCTCATGCTGGTTTGAGCGCACTTCTTATAAAGGTGAGGACGTGGGTTCAATTCCCATGCCCGGTATGAAGATGCAAAGATGGTACGGCGTTTCTGATCCCCTGTAGCTCAATGGTGGAGCGTTCGGCTGTTAACCGAAGGGTTGCTGGTTCGAGTCCAGCCGGGGGAGTTTGCGCACCTGTCGCTTAATGGGAAAGCCCACTCCTGATAAGGGTGTCACGAAGGTTCGATTCCTTCCGGGTGCATGGGAATAGGGTTTTAAGGTTTTAGGGTTGTATGGTTTCAGGTGTTGGGGAATAAGTATTTGGGGAACGGTGAAGGGCGCGAGTTGTGGTTACGGATAGGTTTGAAGGGGATGCGCCGCAGTAGCTCAGTGGTAGAGCGCCATGCTGAAAACGTGGACGTCGTCCGTTCAACTCGGACTTGCGGCATTGTTAGGGTTGTGCGTAGGTAGAGTACCCGCTCCTACCTGTGCGCGTTGCGGGTTTAAGCCGTGTCTCTACCCCGCCATGTTGCTGTCATT
The DNA here is from genome assembly GCA_963835065.1 of uncultured Chthonomonadaceae bacterium. Lineage (GTDB taxonomy): Bacteria > Armatimonadota > Chthonomonadetes > Chthonomonadales > Chthonomonadaceae > CAWFQB01. The sequence continues at coordinate 432,379 of CAWIEK010000049.1, forward strand.
AAGCACTCTGAAAGGACAGCAACCATGCTTCTTTACACCCTGATTGGCGACTATCTGCAAGCCCTGCGCGTGGAACAAGGCGCGGCGGCGACCACGCAGAAAGGCTATACCGCCCAAATTCGCCACTTCCACACCTGGCTGACAGCAAACGGCTACCCGGAACCGATACTTGCCGACTTCAACGCGCCCGTTTGCCGCCGCTTCCTGTACTATTTGAGCGGCAAAGGTTTGAGGCCGCGCAGCATCCGTTCGTACTTCCACCCCCTCAAAGGCTTCGGCGAATTCCTTATCCGCAACGGCGTTCTTACCGACAATCCGGCAAAGACTGTCACCCTCCCGAAGAAGGACGCCGCCCTACGCAAGACGATCACGGACGAAGAAATCGCCCTCCTGCTGGACGCCTGCCACCGCAACCGCAACCCGCGCCGCGTGGCGTTGTGTCGCGCTGTTTTGTCTGTTCTGGTCTATGGAGGCTTGCGCCGCTCGGAACTGTGCGATCTGCGCCTGGAGGATGTGACGCTTCCCGACCCGAAGGACAACAAGAGCAAGGGCAGCCTACTTGTGCGTTGTGGCAAAGGCAGCAAGAGCCGTCGTATCTACCTGCCCGAGGAAGCCCTAACCGCGCTGAAAGAATGGCTGGCGCTGCGTCCGAAGAACTGCAAGCATCCCTATCTGTTCGTCTATGACGTGAACCGCCGACTTGGACATACAAGCCTGCAAATGCTTGTGGAGGATGTGAAACATCAAGCCGGACTTGCGGGGCATGACAACATCAAGCCCCATTCGATACGTCACTGGCGGGCAACCGACCTGCTACGGAGTGGCGCCAACATTCGGGACGTGCAGGCGTTTCTAGGCCACAGCAGCCTGACGGTTACGGCTATCTACTGCCATTCGTCGGAGGAGCAACTAAGGAACATCAGCGAACTGACGAACCTGCACAGCCAAACGCAGTCGCCGCCCGATCCACGCCTCGACCGGCAGGACGCGCGCCCCCGCTTGCGCCGGATTGCCCGCTGAAAAAGCAGACACCCGTATGCTTATTGGGGTAAAATAAGGGCAGGGTTCTTTGCGGGAACCCTGCCCTTATTTTAGTGCCGTGTGCAGGCGAATGAAGCGATTAACACCCTCATTCTACCCGCATCCCGGCGCACTCGTCAACACTCGACGGAGGTTTGCGCTATGTTCTACTCCAAAAAAGCCAAAGCCACTTTGGACCGCATCAAGTATTTCCAGACGAAGAAACAGGAAGGCTACGCCCGACGGCAAAAACTGCTTGCACCAGACAGACTACCGACAAGCACACCTGATGCTGTCGCACAAGCGCACATTGACCAGCGCGGTATTTACTTTGAAAACAGGATTCTTTTTTGGGAATGGTTTATCCAAACGGAAATCCACTTTGATCTGGAAACTGGAACGTTCACCTGTCCTATCGTTACTCCCCTTTTGGTACATGCTTGCGCGAACGCGGGGGAAATTCTACACATGTCTTATGCAGAGTATCGCGCCTACCGGCAAATCGTGGAGGCTCCGCCGCACCATACATTGGCGAAGAAGTTTAACAGAGCGATGAAAGCGGCAATGGATGCCTCCGATGCCGCCAGTGAGCAACTCGTCTTTCAACAGATGTACGCAATAACCGAAGCCCTGTCTAAGCAGCACCCAGCATACAAGCCGACGCATGAAATCGAACATGACGCCTTAACTGGATGGATTGCGTCTCAAAAGGAACGATGGCATGTTCCGAGAGTAAACCGCCAACGCCCCGCGAACTTGGAAGCCGAAGTCCTGGAAGAAATGCGGAGCAGTGTCTTCCAGATGCAACCGCGCGATCTACCTTTCTTTCCTGTCGCATTTGGTGAACCTTCCTTTATCAACCTGCCTACTCTTGTACGTGGAAGTGTGGCGAAGACTAACCAATCAGACGAAGATAAGTGGAAAGATCATAATCCCGCGACACAGGCAAAATTGCGCGAAATGACAGAGCCGGCAGATGAAACGGAAGAAGTTCGGCTCCGTATCGGGAACCGTCAAGCGTTTGAGGCTTTGCGGCCTCACGCGAGACTTAATCGGCGTGAGAATGAGTACTTTACCTGTTTGCTGGAAAACCCGGAACTCTACTTCAATTCTTATGGCGGCAATCTGGCCGTGTCTAAGCGGTTGGGATGGACACCTGAGAATGTGCGCCGGGTGAAAAGTGATTGCCTTGCCAAACTCACTGCCGCCGCGCAAAAGCATCCGTAGCCGCAACAAACTTTTCCAAATATTTTTTCAGAAAGTTCTCACACTTGCCCCCTCCTCGCCGCCTACTGGTGAAGGAGGGATTTTTTTATGCCAGCTATGCTACCGACACGCCGACTGGTTTGCATTTACGAGGGCAATCTTATCGGCCAGATGCAGCTTCTCGCAACTTCTTGCGACCCGGAACTTATTACCATCGCCATGCAGAAGATGTTGCCCCATACGAACAGGCCAATGCGCAGGCCGCGAACCCGCAAACGCCGAGGCAAAGAAAATGGCCGGAATTGTTGACAGCAATTCCGGCCAAGCAGAACGGACACAAACACGAGACAAACGGCCTTTGGACAAAGGCAAATTGAGGTGAACCATGAACATTATGACTGACAAGTGTGCCCTTGTCAACACGCCCCCGACCCGCAATATACGGCGGGACATTACCACTCCTCCGACGCACGTAGCGAAACCGGAAAGCGTCATTTTGCAGGCTTCTGCCGCCCATATCGAAACGGCGCGCGTCCTTGCGGGTATGCGTACATCGCTGCACGACGGACGGCGCAAGCCGCATGAAGATTTAGGCGCGGATGCCAACCGTGAGGCCGATTATGTGGGACTTCTCGCCGAATTGACGATCCTGATCGCGCTCATCGGCGCAGGCTTTCGCCCCACCCAATTTACGCTGTTGGCAAACCCGACGCCAAGCGGTCCCGACTTCGCTCTGAACGGCAAAACCTTCAATGTCAAGGCGTTGCCGATGGGCAAGCGCTTTCTGTGTGTCAACGAACGTCAGCGCATCGATCCGCGCCAGCATAGCGATTTTTACTTGCCCATGCAGTTCTTGACGTCAACAACCTTACGCGTATTGAAGCCAATTGAGGCCGCTGCTGTTGCCACCTGGCCGTTGCGTGAAATGCACAGCGCCTACCGCTCGACAGACATTGCGGCCCTTTCCGCCTTGCACGATTTGAAGGAGGTGGCGCAATGCCGGTAAAATTCCCCTTCGGCAAATTCAACGGCGTGGCCGTTGATAACATTCCGTCGTGGTACTTGACGTGGGCACTGAGCAACCTGACTGACCTGGACACCGCGCTGCGTGACGACATGCAGCGCGTATTGCAGCAGCGGAAACCAGTACGCAAGCCCGCCCCACAAAAGCCTGTCTCTCGTAAGCCCGTTGGGAAGCGACAGGGCCAGCCCTCAAAACCAACCCCGGAAGCAATTCAGGCATCCATTCGCTTAATGAAGAAGGGAGGCGCGTAAATGGCAACCCTCCTTATGGACGCCGTGAGCAAGCTGCGCGCTGAACCCGATCCTAATCACCCCGGCGATTTTCTGGCGGACTGCCCGGACTGCTGCCAGCGCGCGCTGCAATTGTGCAAGGACGCCGAAAGCAATCTTGCCGCCTACTGCCCGAACTGCGGCAAAGGCGCCGGTCCCAAGTTTCGCAAGATGTTTCCCACAATGCCGTCCCTTCCCAAGCCCTTACCGCGCTCGACGCCTGACCCGCCACCGGCAGAAGCGGAATTGAACCGAGAACTGGCCGGCCTGCCTACAACCGATATGGGCAATGCCGAGCGACTGGTGAAACGCTTCGGCGCGGACTTGCGCTTCTGCCATAGTTTCGGAAAGTGGCTGATATGGGACGGCAAGCGCTGGAAGCCCGACGACAGCAGCGCGGCCATTCGCCTGGCAAAGCGGACGGTACGCCTGATCCACGCGGAAATTGCCAGCATTGACGTGACGGATACGGACTCGGATAAAGCAATGGTAAAGGCGCTCACGGCTCACGCGAAGAAGAGCGAGGCGAAAGAACGGCTGATGGCAATGCTGAAACTGGCGGAAAGCGAGGCGGAAGTTTCTGTCACCAGTGACGCGCTCGACGCCGACGAGTGGCTGCTGAATGTCGCCAATGGAACGCTCGACTTGCGCACTGGAACCCTGCACCCGCATGTTCGGGCGGACCTGATTACTAAATGCACTCCCATCCATTATGCCCCGGTGACGTGTCCCTTGTGGACGAAGTTCTTAACCCGCGTAATCCCCGATGAAGCCGTACGCGACTATGTACAGCGCGCGTGTGGCTATGCCCTGACAGGGCGCACGTCGGCGCAGTGCGTGTTCTTCTTGTATGGCAACGGCAAGAACGGCAAGTCCGTGTTCACGGGCGTATTAGAACACTTGCTTGCCGAGTATTGGGGCAAGACGCGGGCAGAAACCTTGATGCAAAAACGCGATCAAGGCAATATCCCTAACGATGTGGCCGCGCTGCGCGGGTTGCGCCTGTGTACCGTGAGTGAAATCAACAACGGCCAGCGCCTGAACGAAGCCCTGATTAAAGACTTGACCGGCGGCGATACGCTGTCTGCCCGCTTTCTGCATCAGGAGTTTTTCAACTTCAAACCACAGTTCAAATTGTGGCTATACGGAAACCACAAGCCCGAAGTGAAAGGCACAGACGAAGGTATCTGGCGGCGGCTGCGCTTGATCCCCTTCAATGTGACCATCAGCGAGGAGGAGAAAGATACGGAACTGCCGGAGAAGCTGCGCGGCGAACTGTCGGGCATTCTTGCCTGGGCGGTACGTGGGTGCATGGAGTGGCAGCGCGTGGGACTGGCCGAGCCGGAACCAGTCCGTCAGGCGACGCAAGCCTATCGGCATGAAATGGACAACACCGCGCAATTTCTGGCAGAGCGCTGCACAGATGCGCCGGACGAATGGGGCTTCTGCGCTGAATTTGGCGGCAATCTGTACGAGGCGTATGAGACGTGGTGCAAGCTAACCGGCGAACACGCCTGCACCAAACGCGCGTTTGGGGATATGTTGACGAAGAAAGGGTATGCGAAGAAGCGCAACGCCAAAGGGCAGCAGTATACCGGAATCCGGCTGTTGTCCGAGTCGGAAATGCAGGCAAGCGCCTGTGTATAGTCAGGGCGTTGTGTATAGTCGTGTATAGTGTGCGGAGGTTTTTTGTTTCAGCGCGTCTCGTGAAGTGAAAAACATGCACTAACTATACACGACTATACACACCCTACACAGAACACCGTTCTTTTGGGCAAAGAGAAGGCAGATGCCGCCCATCTACAAAACATACGGACGTGGGTACATCAGGCACTTGAGGCCGAACTGATGCAGGGAGAACAAAGCAAATTTAGTTTAGCGGATACGGCGGAAATATGACAGCTCCCTGTTGAACTCTCGCAGGGTAAGTACTTGCCCGTCCGCGCTGACTTCAAAAGGCCAGGCCGTTGTGTCTCTTTCAATAAACTCCGCTTGTTGCACGGAAGGAGGGCCAACCAGCAGTTTGTCACCGGAGACATGGTACTCCCTTATTATGGTAGTCATACCTATAGGGGGTACAAACTCCTCTTTGCTTTGGACAGGTTCTTGGTAGGACAAAGTATGCTCATTAAAAGTGAGCATATTGTCAAAGACAAAGTTACTTTGTGACGTACTTATCCATACACCTATCAATCTATTCTGTGATGAGTGAGAGCGCATGAAGAACCATACCGAACCAATTCCCAGAACCACCAAGAGGACGCATAGTGGCTTTAGAAAACCTATCGCGCGAATGGTGGTTGGCTGTGTTGGTCTTTGATCGGGCGTTAGCATTTGCGTAGGAGGCGAGGCCGGAGGCGCGGTGAACACCGTTCGGTACTGGTGTCCGCATTGCGCACAGTGCGGAGCGTCGAGGGGAGCAGGGGTAGCGCAACGGGGACATTGTTTCATGGTTTGCTTCTCCTGATGGGACTAAAAGGGCTTCACCAGATGCTCAAGCCTGTCTGTAATTGGGTTGGTGGTTCAGATTTCATAAAAGCAGTATAGCACAGGCGTCAAGCCCGACAAACATATACATGTGTACACAATCTTGTGTACAGAAAGCAGGTCACCGAATGGCAGAATACCCCGTTTTTGATGCCGCAGGCTTCCGGCGTTTTGTGGAGCAGGATGGCCCCATCATCCACGACGCCATTCACAACCTGAACAATGTGGGCGAACAGCTGCAGGCCGCGCTGCAAGCCGCGCCCGCGTTGCTGGAAGGACGAACGCCACAAACGGCGAACCGGTGTGCCGACTATTTGCAGCAGATCGCCGTGACGTTGGCAGCGATCCAGCACGGATTGCTTGTTCTTGACCGCGACTTGGGCAGCATCGGCCTGGGTGTCAATCACGCGGCATTGGGACTGAGAAGCGAAGCCTTGCAAGCGGCACAGGCGCAACTACGACAACCGAAAGGACGGAGGACACGCTAATGGCAGGCGAGAAAACCATGTTAGGCGTGGATGTGAATGTCGCGGCTCCCAACGCGCGGGAGTTGTTCGGCGACTTGCTGCGATGGGTGGAACAACTCAAGCAGGCCGCCAATGTGCAGATCAACATTGGCGTACCGGGCAATGTGGGCGCGGGAACCGGCGCGGGCGGCGCGGCGCAGGCGGTACGCAACTCCACGCAGGCCGGCAGTCCGGGCGGCAGTGGGTGGAGTCCTGCGGGGATGTACACCGGTGCGCCTGCCGCCATGAACAACAGCCAGCGGGCGTATGATGCGGCAAAGGGCGTAGGCTTTCAGGGCAGTTACAACGAGTGGAAGCAAGCGGAGTTTGAACAGGGGCAGGGACGGCGGCAATCGGCGGCGGAGCGCGAAAACGAACGTCGGCAGCAGCAGGCAGACTGGGCGCACGACAACGGGATCAAGCGCCAGCAGGCGGATGAAGCGTGGCTGCTTAGAGACCGGGATCGTGGTCTCAAGCAAATGGACGCCGACTATGCGTGGCTGGACAAGCAGGACGCGGTTGCCGCCAAAGCCCGCGTTCCCTTCTCGGACGGACTTGGCAACCGGATGCGGCAGGGCTTCAATGTCCTCAACCCGATGGCCGCCAACAACGACCTATACACGCGCGGCCAGCAGCGGTATGCTGCGCAAGCGGTGGTTGGACTCGCTACGCACACTATCGGAGGTGAACTGTCGCTGTATGCCAACAACACGGCCACTGGCGATTACAACCCCATGCAGGCGGCAGGACTGGCCGGCGCCGCCGCCGGTGGCTTTCTCGGACTGGCGGCAGGTGCGATAATCGGCTCCGTTGCGCCGGTTCCACAGCCAGGACTCGGCGCACTCATTGGGATGCAGGGCGGCATGACGACCGGAAGCGCGTATGCGCAGTCTGTCATGGCTCCCTTTATGCGGACGCACAGTATGGCGCTGACGCTCTCGTCGATTGCCGCGCGCGAAGGCCGCAATGTCTACGACATGATCGGCGGGCATCACCACCGGATCGACACGCAGACCAGCGGATTGCAGCATCTGTCCGAAGAAATCAGTTTTCACGGCAAGACTGACCGTGAAATCTTAGGGATTAAGGCAGGACTCTACACCGGCACGGACATTATCAGTGGGCCACAACTGGCGCAAACGTATGCCACGCTTGGCAGTGGCCTGCTGGCGGCGGGCAACGATCCGCGCCGCGCCTACGATTTATCGGCGAACTTAGCACGAAAGTACGGGCAGGCTGCGCCGCAGATGGCGACAATGGCGGCAGGCGTGATTGCGCAGACCGCGAAGTGGGGTGATAATCGGGGCGACCTGATGCTGGCAACAGGACCGGAAGCCTTTGGGGCGTATGCGGACGCGACGGGCAAACCCGACTTCACGAAAGAACAACTGCAAGGCTATGGCGACGTGCAGCGCGCCGACTACCAGATGCAGGTAGCGGAGACAAACCCGCGCGGGCGGGGACAGGCCAAGCAAATCGTGTACGACGCGAAACTGAAAGCCCTGACGCCCTTTGGAACGGACACGTTGGCGTATCGGCAGGCGCAACAAGGCCGACGGCAAGCGGTATTGCAGGGCTACGAGGAACGCGACATTACCGCCTACGATATTCCGATGGCGGGACTGGAAGCCGAAGAACGCATCCATCAGGCCTTACCCTATCAGCCGGGCTACAACTATGGCGCGGCTTTAGAGCGCATGGGACTGCGGGCGAACCAGTTGAACACCGTCGGCAAGCGGTATCAATCCCTCATGGCAAAGGGACAGCTAAGCGAAGAAGAACAGAAGGCCACGTACAGCCAGTACCAGGGGATGCGGGTCGCGCAGGCGCAGGACGTGGCGGTTCTGGCGGAAGGCGGCGAAGACCGGGCGATGCTCCTCGCGGCAGGACGGGGTAACAGCCATAACCGCTACGACAGCGAACAGCAGGCGTCTATGGCGGTCTTCAACATCGGCCACCCAAGAAGAAGTCACGGCGCGATCAATGGGCAGCAACTTGCCATGCAGAACGCTTTCCTGCACAAGTACGATACGCCCGACTTCGATGCCGCCGGCGCGGCGATGCCGAAGGATAGAATGACAGGGATGGACTCTACGCAGGTCGTGGGCTTGCTGTCGCGCATTGCCGAAGCCGTCGAAAGCCGGGGCAAAGGCATGGGCAGCAGCGTCAATCCGGGTGAGGCGCGCGGCATGGTGACGGGGGCGCTTGCGCTCACTGATATTCTTGGTATGCCCCCGAAGAACACGAACTAATGCAGGGGGAAGCGGGAACCTTGCGGGTTTGTGCGCTTCTCCTGCCATTGCTGTAGGAGCGCGGCAAATTCGGGAGACTCATACGCCAATGCCTGCGTTGCCAGGTGAATATCCCGAATTTCCATCATCTTGAACACAAGGGCGTCGGAGGCTTCGCGCCCTTGTATCCTACCTTCGGAAGCGTCCTGCGCCAGTTGTTGAAAGTCATCGTAGAGCGCGACCGTCTGTGCCATCAATTGTTCAAACTTCGCTTTCAGTTCTCGTTCTAAATCCATAGCAGCACCTCCGGCTTATGCCAATGTTAGATTTTCGCCCGTCCTGTACAGTCGTATCTTGGCAGGACAGGCAATTTATCGTGTACTTCTCCCGAGTTTTTGTGCCTTCTGGCACGGTTCGCACGGTTGTCTTTTTCTACACTCCCCGCCGCCACAACGCGCCGGAAACGTCGTATTTCCTCCCGGCACAACGTTCGGCACAATTTGTGCCAGTTTGGACACTACAACGCTTGACGAAGGGCGCGCAGGGCGGCTTCCACGCGGGCGCGCATAGCGGCGTCGAGGGTGAGGGCGTCGAGTTGGGGCGTGACCTTGTTCCAAAAGTCGCGCTGTGCGTAGGGGCAGCGGGTGCGCGTGGCCTGGACACTGCCCAGATACTTCACGACGCGCTGGCGGGGCTTGCCGTGGACGCGCGTGTTCTGCACCAGCACGGCGGAAAGCGTGTCTTTGCAGCCCTTCTCGCCGTTTGGCGTGGCGGCGCTCCACGTTTGGCGCGTTCCCTGTCTGTGTTTCCAACGAATGTACATGCGGTTTCTCCTTTCTGCTTTGCTACTACGGGCAGGTGGAAAGGAGAGGTAATTGCCCTGTGAACGGCGTAGAGTCGCGCACAGGGCAACGTGATTCGATTACGGCCTATCTACGCGGCCAGCGTGTCCGCGACGTGGGCCAGCACAAGGGTGCAGCAGGTGTCACTCGCTACCAGCATCTTGCCGGCCAGCGCGCGCACCTTCGCGGCGAAGTCTTCATTTCCAACATGTGGGGCAGAAACACCGTTTTGTACAGATGCAGGGCTTTGCGCCCGCGAACAGTTCACCACGCCGAAGTCCGGGAAGTCTTTGCCAACGGTGAACGGGTTGCCGAAGTAACCATCACAGCGCAGGCGGTCGTCTCTCCTGCCGACAAAGACGTGATCGCTGTATTCCGGCAACTCCTGCCAGCCGTAGGGCAGGCTGGTGAGGTTTACGACGCGGGTTTGCGGGTTCGTTGCGGTGTGCATACTTCTTCTTCTCCTTGTGCAGTGGGGTGTCAGGCCGGGAATGGGTACGGCTCCCGGCAGGCCGTGCGGGTGTCAGCGTCGAGTACGCTTGTGCGTCATGTGGCGGATAGGTCGGCCTATGAGCGCGTCGGTAGACACAGCGGCTTGCGTGAGCAGGACGGGCGCGGGCGGCGCGTGGTCTACCAGCAGAGCCGAAGCGTAGTCCAGAAACTCGGCCTGTCGCTCCAGCATCAGCGCGACGGCCTGCTCCTTGTCGTCCGTGTCCGGCTCGGCGGCTCCGACTTCGATGAAGGCGTACCCCAGGCGCATGTACAGGCCGTCAAAGAGTGTGTCGTCTTCCACGCGCTTGACGGGCGCGGGCGTGTCTGGCGGTTTGGGCGCGTCGGGCGTCGGCAGGCAGGGCGCAACCGGATCGTTCCAGTTCGGCTTGGGCGGGCGCGTCGGGCGGGGCAATTGTTTCGTGTGCATGGTTCTTCTTCTCCTGTGTTGGTGGTAGAATGGAACCGGCAGGGCGTCTCACTTCTTGCCGGTTCGCAGGGTGTCGGGCGTAGGGAAGTTTGCCGCTTTCCTATGCCCGCTTTGTGTGTCTTACAGCGGCGGGCGGGCGGCGTCCTGTCGGTTTAGAATGGCTTCGCTGAACGGCAAGTCCAGTTCGTGCGTCATTTCCTGTTCCCAATAGCGCGTCAGGACTTTCAGGGCGCTTTTCAAGTCCTTGTGGCGCGTGACGAGTTGGCTCTTGCCCTTGTTGCCAATCATCTTTTGGGTTTGGCTGTGCAGGGCGAGCAATTCCTGCGTGTGGGTAATGTCGAGCGCGCAGCGGGTTTGCAGGGCGTCCAGCACGTCTTTGACCGTGACGGTGGCAGGTCGGGGTGGCGCTTGCGTTTTCATGTTCCGTATTCTCCGTAGGGTTGGTGTTGTGGCAGGGTAGCGAACTGGATACCCTGCCGGGTTGTCTGGCAATGGTGGCGATTAGCCGCGCGGTTTCATGCGGCCTTTGCGCGTCAGGGCTTTGGCGAAGTTGCAGGCCATGTGCCGGCCTGCGCTGTCGGTGCAGTCGTAGCGTTTCACGATGCTTTCAATCGCCGCGTGAAAGCCTGCCGAACATTCGTCTTTGGTGAACTGGTGGCGGCGGGCGTCGTGTCCGGGCTGGAACGCGCCGGGGTTCGTTTTGCGCGTGGTCTGCATCAGCATTGCTTTGGTTCCTTATCGGGTAGAATCGGAACCGGGAGGGCTGGTCAAGTTTTCCCGGTTCCGGGCTTAGGGAGTGTTGACGCACTTCCTAAGCCCTTCCTTGTTGGTGGTTACAGCGTCACCTTGTCGGCGGGCTGTAAGTCCAGACGGTTGCACAGTTCTTTGCCCCAGTATTCGCCAATGACGAGCAGGGCGGTTTCCAGTTGGCACACGCGCCTATCGCGGCTATCCTTCACGCCGATTTTGTACACGGATGCGAGTTCGCGGGCGGCTTCCAAGTCCTTGACCATGCGAACCTGCAAGGCTTCCAGAAGGGCGCGAACCGTCAACACCGTTTCGTCCGGTTCCGGTACGGCGTAGGGCGCGGGCAGGAGACATTCGGGAACGCCTGTCAGCAAACGTTCGCGTTCGCCGTCCCACTCTTTGCAGTAGGCGTCAAGGGCGGATACTTCTTCTTCAACGGTCAACGTCAACGCCTGCTGCGCGTGTTCGGCCTGCAAGCGCAGTTCTTCTTTCACCCACAGGATATGCTTGCAAATGTCCCGATGCTTCTGCCAATCTTCACAGGTGCAGCAGGCGGCTTCCACGTTGACCGTATGAAAGCGATGTTCGGGCGTGTTCACATGGTAGGTATCCGGGAGCGGCGCGTCTTTCAGCGTTGCAACCTCAAAGGTATAGCCCTGCGCGGTCAACTGCTGCGCTTTTTCCCAACAGCGCGCCAACCTTACAGCCTGCTGCGCGTTGCGCGGTTTGTCGGTGTGCGTGAGTGTGTTCGTCATTGTCGTATCCTTTCGGGTAGTAGAGTGTGCGTCTTCAGAACGTGCGTTGCGTCATGGCGGCTCTTTCACTTCCCGGCGTTCCTGCTTGATAACAGGTCGAGACTTTAACATCATTCGGGAAGTCTCTGTATGAAGTTTGTCTGCATCGTTCTTATGTCTCTATTATACACCTATTACGCACCTATAACCAGTAGACAAACAGGTAGACACGAAAACTTTCTTGACTTTTTTACACCTATCTGCTATCATTTACACTATAATCAGGTGTGCAACGTCTCACATTTAGGTATCTGATAGGAGTGTGAACTATGCTGAAAGAGAATGATCCGCGTTACGCTACACATTTCGCTATGTCGCTGCGTCTCAAACCGGGAACGGGGCAACTGCTGGAAGATATGGCGAAGCAAATGGATACCAGCAAGACGGCGGTTATCACGCGCGCCCTGCGAGAACTGGCACGGCGGGAAGGTATCGAAGTGAAGGAGGAAACGGCATGAGTGATAAAGACTTCATCGAACAGGTACGCCGCAGGGCGATTGACGTAGCCGCCCTGATCGGCGCAAAGCAGTACGACGCGGCAGGCATTGCGGCCTTGACGCTTGCCAGTGACGCCGCCGCGCACAATGGACAGTACGCCATGCGGCAGGAACAGGCACACAGCGACGCCTACAAGCTGAACACGCTCACCGTACACCTTGACGCCGCCGCGCCGGAGTAAGAACGCAACGCCTGATTAGCCACGCCACGCCGCAAACGCGCTGTACGGGCCACGTGAAGTCACGGCGATGCCTTCGCGTGGGGAATGTCTGATATTATCCGAGGGGGTGTCTTCTGCCGAAGCCGAACCCTCCCGAACACCAGAACACAAAAAAAGACGCCGGAACAATATTGTGCGGGCAGACGCACAATCGTTTGGGGTATCGCAACTGATTACTGTTCCCCTGCTGGTTTGGCCTGTTTGCTTGTGGGAGTACGTAGGAGTGTGTAGAGGCAGGGGAGAAGTCTCATCGTTCCCCTGTTTCCCAACACGGTGTAAAGACGGCAAGGCTGTCACTCATACGGCGGACGCAACAATGAGAAGATGACTGTGGAATGTCCAAACTGTGGCTACTTCTTGCAGCCGTAAACCATTGACAAGAACGCAAAGGTGTTGTCACATGCAATCAGCAAATAAGTTCTTTCCTGTTCTCATAACGGGTATGTTGACGGTCATTGCGTACTGTCTCTGGCAGTTAGCCTTGCCGCAAGACGTGACGGTTAGCAACCTTCTGGCCGACCCGCTTCGCTACAATGGCAAAAAGGTGCATCTAAAAGCCTATGTTGTTGCTAGTACGGGAGTTTCGACCATTGCGCTTATAAGCGATCAGAACACAGGCGTTACGGATAACATCGCCATTGTTCCCACACTGCCCGGCTTTGATTGGATCAAGCGCCCGTATGTAGACCTGACAGGAACCTTCAATGCAGAATCGAAGATACTCCATTTGACAGATGGACGTGTTCTTCAACCCCAAACCGTACCTGACCCACCAGCACCTACAGTGCGCGCGCCTTTTGGTTCTGGAACATTTGACGATTTGCCGAAGCATCATTTGGATCAAACCCTACCCATTTACACCACCATTCCTCATCGATAAAGAAGCCGTGTACGCGGTCTGTAGGGCGGATTGTTCACATTCGGGGCTATCGTTCGTCTCCGTGACTCTGAGCGGCCTTTACGGGGCATGGACAGGGCAGGGTAGAGAAACGTCGGCGTACATACGTGCAGGAACAAACGTTCAGGCTTGCGGAGGTGGGGCGGAAGCGTTACAATAGCCTACACCCGAACCACGGATAGGAGGAGTTTGGCATGGCAATGCGGAATGAAGATCGGCAAGCGTGGCAAGCCGCCTTTGCGCTGGCCTTGCGCCTGACACGAAAGGAACCAGCGTCTGTCTGTGCAGGGAACGCACCTGCCGAAGCCGTAGAAGCCGCGCCGCTGCAACCGCCCCAGACGCACCACCGGGAGAATTCGGACTAGTCCGGGTTTTGCCAGGTAAAGCCATAGGAAGTAACAGACAACAGCCACAGGCCGCACGTTCGCGGTTCCTGTGGCTGTTGAACTGTGCAGTCTATTCCCTGCCGTGTGCGTGACTCTCAGGCGGCAATACGCGCCTGTTTGGGACGGCGCAGGAAGGCGGCTCCGGTGAGGCTCAGGCCGGTGAGGAGGGCGAGTGAGCCGGGTTCGGGCACGGCGGCAGGGGTGGTGGAGGAGAACGTCAGGTTAGATTCGATGAAGAAGGTCACGTTACCAAACGAGGTTGTGAAGGTTGATGATGATGAAAAAAGCAGGGCTACCGAACTTTGCGGAGCCGTCAACGTGAGCGGCCCCGCCGTCGGTGTAATTCCAAGCACACTGACCACTGTAGTGGGGTCGGAGAAGCCGGCACTCGCAACAGTGCCTCCCAAATTGTCTATTGCTGCGCCGAAGTTCGCGACGGTACCGGAGTTGCTTCCGAGGACAAGGTTGACCGTACCCGCAAAATTGAACTGAAAGCCGAAACCCGTGGTCACGCCGGAAATGGGAGCCGTTTCCGTGAAGGTGAAGGTCTGGTTGTTGAATGGCGTCACTGATACGCCAGGCACAAAAACTACGCCTGACGCCGTGCCACTCAGCACATAGGTTAGGTTTTGAGCGTGGGCGGCGTTGGGCGCGGCAAGGCAGGCAAGCGCGGCCAGAGCAAGGGTGTGACGAACGAGAAAACGGGTGTGCATGGGTGAATACTCTTTCTGTGGCGGCAAAGCAGGGAATTAACGGTCTGTAAAAGTGTCCTGTAAAGGATATTGCAAGATTCATGCCAAACCGCCACATTTGCACAGTTTGCCCGCTTCTTTCTGCAAAACCCCGCATTTCTCCCTTTGAGGCAACCGGAATAGACGCTTGTGTACGCACACAAAGGAATGTACAAACATGCGGCTTGTGTCTTTCGCGGGGCAGTGGCTAGAATGGGGAGTGCTAATACACGCGACGTGGAGGGGTAGAGCCACAAAACCGTCGCTTGCCTATGTAGAGTACAAGACTGTACCGCGCACAGGCCGGACTTAAACCCCTGACGCCGTAAAATGCAGTGGTAGAGCGCCATGCTGAAAACGTGGACGTCGTCCGTTCAACTCGGACCTGCGGCATAGAACAGGTGATGAACGATGAATGATGAGTGATGAATGAAATTTTGCTCATCGTTCATCACTCATCATTCATCATTTTTTCCGGGGAGGTGGCCGAGTCCGGCTGATGGCGGCGTGGTGCTAACGCGCAGTACCTTCGGGTATCGCAGGTTCAAATCCTGTCCTCTCCTTTTGCATTAGTGAAAGTGGAGAGTGAGAGTAGATGCGGATTGGCCTCTCACTCTCACTCTCCACTCTCACTTGATTACCTCTTCAATCGTCCTACCGCGCTGCTGCGCTGTGAGCGCAAACGTTGGGCGGTAATCCCCATCCCCAGGTCTTGCAGCGGTTCCACGAACTCTTCATACGGCAGTAACAGAGTTATCATAAGACCGAGCCAGGCGCCGAGCCAGGCTGCGCCTTCCACTCGGCCCCACGCCCCGCCACTGTCATGCAGCGAGATCAGAAACGCAAAGGCTGCCGTCCATCCGCCAAAAAGACCGCCCGCAAGCGCCAACACAAACGGCAGATTGGGCATACGGCGCGAGATGAGCCAACCGAAGACGCCTCCCAATACCAGCCACCCCACGTAGCGCCCAAACTCTATGGAAACAAAGGGCACATACGCCGACAGCAGGCTGAAAAGCAACTGGCCGCTCATGCCCGCCAGCAAGCCGAATAACGCGCCCCATCCGAGTAATCGCCAGAGCGCGGCAGGTGTCAGCAAACGCTTTTTATAGTAGCGGCGGAAGAACAGGAATTGTCCCATCCCCACCGCGCCTGTAAACAGCAAGGCCAGCAGCGCCATCCAGATTCCGGTAATCAAGGCCGCGCGCAATAGTGCCGGCAGTAAACTAGTAAGGCCATAATTGTCACCGGATGTGTTGAATTCGTAGACCTTCAGAAACGACTGACCGTGCAGAGTATAGACCAGAGAACCGCGTACTTCGTGCTGTCGGCCTTTTTCCAGAATGTTTACGGTAAAAGGCGTCGGGTCGGGGTCGTTGTTGTTGCGGAAGTGATCCACATACACCTGATACTTGCCGGGCGGGGCGCTCCCATAAGGCCACCGGATATTCTCCACGGGCTGCGTCGTCAACTTGGTGGGGTCGGAATTGCTGTCCACGTCCAGAGTGCCGCCCGAGCGCGATCTCTTGTTCTTAAAGGAAATATGTTCGCCATACGGATCCACGCAAGACAAATCCAAATCGTTGCGGTTGTTCCACGACAGGGATATTTGCACATCGCCCGACTGCCCGCCCGCCCGTTCCAAACGCTCCGATAGTTCGCTGCGCATGATTAACACGGGCGAGGCGCGGTCATCCAGATTGGAAGCCAGATGAATGTACCGGAAAAACCATTCCAGACCGCCCGCCATCGTCAGGCAGGCCAGCGCGCCGATCAGGGCAAACAGCAGGCGAAATCGAAACATCAGTGTTGTGTCCGGGGATCGCGGCGGCTCCCCCCATCCCGCGGGCTGGAAGGCTGTCCAAAATCAGGAAGCGAGGAGGGATGCAGCGTGGAGCCGTTGCCGAAGGTCCAGCGATTGGAAGCCGCTTCCGCGCTTTGCGTCGGCTGCGGACGGCGCGGCAGCGGCTCGTGAACGTCAATCAATTCCTCAATGGACTGCTGCAAGCGCGCGGCCTCGCCCACCGCCGCCGCCCGCGCTTCGCGTCTTCGCGTTTGCATTCCTGCGGGGAGTTCCACATTCAGGGCGCGCGTTCGTTGCTCTTCCAGATTGTGCAGATGCAGGCGCGTTCGCGTCAGGTTTGATTCTATTTGCTCGACGGTGTACGCATGGTGAAACGCCGTTTGCACGTCTGGCTGCGCCCGCCGCTCGTCCAGCCAGGCGCGCTGCCGATGCGTCAGCCACGCTTCGCGCAAATGCGTTTCGTTCTCGCTCCACCCTTTCGCCGTTTTATAGCCGAGATACGGGCCGCTGATCAGCGTACCAATGACAAGATAGACGATAAGCGGCAGTTCTTCCGAAGTGGGAATAGGAGCGGCAACGGCAGGCTGCGCGTTCGCAGAGGATGTGCGCCCATTTCCTGTAGAAGTATTCGCGGCAGAACTGGAAGAAGAACTTGCGGGAGTAGTTACGGGCGTACCTTTGAAGCGATTTTGCCGAGCGATTTGCTGCTGATGCAGTTGACGGATGCCCAATCCCTCCGCCGTCACTTCCGCCACGCCCAGGCCGAGCGCAATTACGAGCAGCACAATCGCAATGCCCATGTTGCTTTGAAAGCGGGGCACATTGGGCTTATGCGCCAAATCCGGGTCGCGGGTTTCCAAACTGCGCGCCAATGTCGCAACAGCCGTATGGAATAATTCACCCATCAGGTACACGATTACGAAGCCAAGCGCGCCGGACAGCGCCAATTGCGGCGCGCTGTCGGAACGCTGCAAGGTATCAATGTCCAGAATACCGACGAGCGTACCCAAACACAGCGCCAGCATCATGCCCGCTACCAGCGGAGCCAGAAACTGCATGAAGAACGACAAAATTTTTGCCAGCGTATCGTTATGCCCGACCGGGCCGACGCCATACTCGCCCGCCATTTCCTGCAAGGTGGGAACCGCATCGTTGAGCGCGTCTTCCACTACCTGCGGATTGATGCGGCCAATCGGCGCGTCATTAAGCGCGTTTTCGTCCGGCTCCGGCTCGTCATTGCGGCGACGGCGCGAACGGGAAGGCGTGACGAGGGGCGCGGGCGCGGCCACTTCGCAATGCAGGCCGGCGCGGGCGGCGGACTCGGCAAAAGCGTTTTGCGCCGTCAGCAGGTTCAATTCCAGTTCCTGCCCCTGCGCATTCAGGCGAACCACGTCCGCGTCAATACGCTGGATTTCGCGCTCGGCCTGTTCCCGTATGCGGGCAAACTGTGCCTGCGCTTCCTGCTCGACGTGCGCCTGTTCTTCGGCGGTCGCTGCGGCGCGAGTCCGGTAATTCCAGCGCAGCATCCACGCGCGCTTGGGCTGCTGCGGCAGCATCTCCCCGAACTCCGCCAGCATTTCCGACGCCTGATTGTCCGCCTCGGAACTGTGCGGAAGCGGCGGCACAAACCAGTTCAACTCGTCCTGTTCCGACAGCGAACTGTTCCAGAACAGGGATGGCGACCGGACGGCTTGTGGCTCTGCATTGTTTGAATTGGTGGAAGTTGCCATGCCCCGCTCCTCCGGCAATCGCCGCGTCGGCCCATACGCGGACGCTCCCGCGCTCCCCGTTCCCGGAGACATGCGCGCGGCTTCTTCCGCGCCCACCGGCGTCAGAACCCGCGCCGCCTCTGCCCCCACGTCTAAGGGATGATGCCCATTCCCGGCCACAACCGCCATTTCCGGCAATTCGGCGTCGCGCATATTGTCATCCATGGCGTAAATCCTCGGGAGGCATCAGGCATTAGGCATTAGGCATTAGGAAAAAGTCGTGTCCGCTACTTGTACTCCATCTGACACAACCTGCTATACTAATGCCTAATGCCTAATGCCTAATGCCTCCTCCTACTTCTTCTCAATCAGCGCCCGAAACTTGTTCAGGCCGTCCAGCGCGTCGCCGTTGCTGGAAATCACCAGGCGGCTGCCTAAAATGGAACCCAAGCGGCGTTCCAGCGTGGAGCGGAAGCCGTTTTCTGTGGACGCGCCCGCGAACCAGACGGCTTTCACGTTGCTGTGGTCGGCGATCTTCTGCGCGGCCTGTTCTTCGGCCTTTTTGTTGGTGTCCGTGTCTTCGCCATCCGTGAGCAGCAGGCAGGCGACGTTTTCGCCTTTGGCTTGCGCGGCCTGAATTGCCGTTTCCATTTCGTTCAGCGCTTTGGCGGGCAGGGTTCCCTGCGCGTCCTGATGATGGGCGATGCACTGATCTTCGTCCGGCCACATATCCTCGGATTTGCGCGGCGTTTTGTCGCTGATCTCGTGCGCGTTCACATCGAATGCCCACAACTGTATTTCCGTGCCTTTGGGCAAGGCTCCGTCAATGGTGTTGTCCAGTACGCCGAACAGTTTTTGCCGGTCGCCTTTGCCGACGCTGTTGGTCACGTCCGCCGCGACGAGCAGATGCAGTTTCGTGCCGGGGGAGCGGTTGCCAAGCAGAAAGAAAGCGGCCAGTCCTAGGACGGCGATCAGGCCGACGGCGGAAAGCGCGGCAAGGGTATCATTGGATTTGTTGCCCGATGGGTGGCGGTTATCGCGGCGAGCGTAGGGGCGACCGTTGGCATTCCGGCTGGGTGGCATGAAAAATCTCCCAAAGTCAAATTTAGCGCCCAAAACAGGGGCGGCAAAAGGTGAAATCTAACAGGCGGCAACGGCAAAATCAGATTGGAAAGCCAACACAGGATGAATATCAGCCGTCAGCAGCGACAAGCGTGTTGTAATTGCCACAGTATAACACGTTAAGGCCATATCCGCAAGTTCAGGCCGTGTCGGACACGGTACAGACGCGCCTTGCCTTTCATTATGCAGCCTCTATTTGCCTAATACGCGCCAAAGGCAAGGCAGGGTTCTCCATTTTGTAATTTCTGCGATACCTGTTTGTTCTTATCGGAGATTTGCCGGGTATTTTGCACTTTGCAGGGAAGTTCGCGCCCGATGGCGAAACCAACATTATAATGGCGGACGTCTAAACTTGCGATTGACGGACGGCTAAACCTGTGAACAAAGGGGAACATCGTGGCGGAACCGGAACCGAATTGGCGCAGCAAATGGGACGAAGACTGTCCTCTCACCATCGGCGTAGCCTTGCAGAATTGGGAACAGTGGTCGGATACTGCCCTGCGCGACGAACTGAAGCGCATCCGCGATACCGGCTTTACGGCAGTGCGCGTACACTTTGACCGCGACAACGACATTGAAAAAATGGCGGGCATGTTGAACTGGCGTAATCCCGACCGCTTTTTTGATGCCGCAGAACAAGCCGGATTAAAAGTCTGGTGCGCGCCGGGCAATCTGCCGCATCGAAGTTTAGATCCGCGCCAAAGTTTAGACATATCTTCTGATATTGAAAATTGGGAAGACAGCGCGTTGGCGGATACTGTTCGATGGATACAGCGTTTTTGTCGCCAGTATCGCAGCCATCCGGCACTGTTGGCATGGCTAATGCAATTGGACTCGTACTTCTGGTACGATGTCGGCAATGAGGAGATTAGCAAAGAGATACTGGATCAATGGCGGCTGTTACTGCGCGCCTTTCAGGACGCAACTCCTGAACATCCCGTTCTCACATTGCATCCCTATTTTCCAGATGAACCCCGTCTATTTGTGACAGAGGGTATCGGCATGGCCGATTCCTCTGCGCTTTTCGGCATCCCCAGCCTCTTTCCTGAAAGAGGCACTCCGTTCTACATAGAATGGGACCGTTCCTTCTATGCTACTTCCCAACAGTCTACCGATATTGCCGCTTCAACCTTTTCCGTTCTCTATAACATCGAGGGCGGCTCCACAAATGACCTGATGCAGCCATTTACCATGACAAGCGGTAAAATGCAGCGCATTTTGCTGATTGCGCTGGCAGCAGGCTTCAAATCGGTTGTGTTCGACAAGTGGAAGCCGAATACAAACACAAATCATGTGGGCCAGAGCGGGTTCGTGGACTGGCTGGATCGCGTCACCCCTGCGGCACAAGCCGCAGGCCATATCGCGCTTCTGGCAGAGCATTACCATCAGGAGCTATGGCATTTACGCGCCGCGTCCCATGTGCATATTCTTCTCACGCCAGGTTCAGAATATGAACTTCGGATTGGCGCAACGCAGGCATTGCTTAATGCCAATGTGCCCTTTGCCTTCGTTACGGAGTCGTCACTGATGAACGACACGTCGCCTCTGGCTCCCGTTTTGTTTCTGCCCGGTTCCGAAAGTATTTCCGAAACGCTGTTGGCAAAGTTAAAGACTCTCGTTGAAAACGGAACGCGCCTTGTCACCGAAGTTCCCACAGGCTATTTCAATGACCGGGAAGAATTGCTCAACACACGCCCCGGCTCGCCCTTCGAGCAACTATTCGGGGTAGGTATTGCAGGTATGTTTTATGGGGAACCACCCAATCCCAAAGACACTCGCGTTTCAAGTCAGTTACGCGCTCAGATTGTCACGACAACAGCAAGGGCAGGCGGAGGAAGCGGCGAAGTTCCCGCCTTCACCGAAAACCGCGTCGGTAAGGGGCGCGCGCTCCTGATAAACCTTCCGCTTTCTCGAATAATCTACTACGATAACCTGCCCAACGCGCAATTAAGCCTGCTATCCTACATTTTGGGCAGCAGGCAAACCGAGCTGCCGGGACTGACCGGCTGTTTGCAGTTCCGCCGCCAAAGCCAGAACGCCGAACACATATTCCTCCTCAACGACAGCGCTCAGGAGCGTACCGTTTCCGTTTCTGTCGCCCCGTCGTTCCCAAACGTCACGGATGTTCTTGCCGACACAACGTTAGCCGTTACCGAAGGAAACGTTAGCGTCACCGTTCCCGCCGGTTCAGGCGTCTGGCTTCGCCTGTCTGCATCCGGCTAATACTCCGTCAAGAATGAACGATCCGGTAGGGGCGCTGCTAGCTGCGCCTTCGTTTGAGGAGTTGCGTCCTCGTTTGAACGAGGCGGCAGGATATGAGGAGGGTTCAGCAAGCAGAACACCTACAAAGCACTCTGTTTCGCGTTACTTCCAAGTTCGAGGAGAAGATCATGTTTGGGTTACGCTATATTCCTCTGATGCTTGTTATTGCCCTGTGCAGCGCGTGTGCGCCCGTGCTTGCGCAAGGCGACATGCCGGTCACTTCGGCTACGCCTGCGCCCAAAACCGCGCCGCAGAACGACGAGTACGCGGTCCGCCACCGGTCTCTTCCCACCCTATATATGCAGGAAGCGTTTTCCAAAAACAACGCCGCCCTGCTGCTGCATCGAGCGGATGTGCGGCGTGAACTGCGCATCACAGACAAGCAGAACACGGCGATAAGTCCGCTATTGGACAATGCTTTTCAGGGAGCGCTCAATCAGGACGGGCTGGATCAGCTAATGAAAATCCTGTCGCCCAAACAGATGCAGCGGCTTCAGGAGTTGGATTCACAATGGCGCGGCCTGTTCCTCCTGTACAACCCCGATGTCGCAAAACAGTTTGCAATTACCGACGCCCAAAACATGGAATTTGCGCGTATCTATACCCAACTGACAACGAGCATTCGGGAGGAGATCGGAGGGCTTCGCAAAATAGCCCAGGTCTACGACGAAAAATATCCGCGTCAACAAGGCCCCATTCCCTCCGACGCCAAAGCGCGGATGCAGCAGGAAATCGCGGCGGAGGAAGGGAAGGTGTCGCAGCAAATAACTTCCGACATCGTAAAGGCGGAAAACCAACTCCTGCCGCTTCTCACGGCACCACAGAAGAAACAATGGAAAAGCCTGCTCGGTAAACCGTTCGTGTTCAAGGTACGCGACACCAAGAGACTGTCTTAGATTTGAAATTTACCCCAAGTAAGGCAGGAGTTGCCGGTAATTATACCGAATAAACGCTATAAGTCATCGTTCATCTACAGTGAGAACCGTTGAAGCCAATACGGATAAGTTAGAAAGCAACGCCCATGCGAAGTCGAAGTCTTCAAATCGTTATCATCGTAATAGCCTGCTGTTTCACCATGCAGTCGCTTGTTGTTGGGCAGAATACCGCGCAGCAACCACACCAACAAGATGCAGCGAAACTACTAAAAGATATGAAGTCAAGAGACAATAACATTCGCAGCAATGCTGCTCTTGCATTGGAAGAACTGGATTTTCCTATTTCCTCTTCCATCCCGGCTCTTGTTGAAGCACTCAAGGATAAAGATACGGGAGTACGTCGAGTTACCGCTATCACTCTCGGCAAGATGGGAACATCCGCTGCTTCTGCTGCTCCTGCTCTGATTGAAGCACTTAAGGATAAAGACACGAATGTTCGTTAGTTTTCTCCTCTGCCGCCTATGCCCTGAAGTCACATTAGGGCTCCGTTCGCATCTGTTATTCCTTGCATCATAGAGTTCTCAAAGACAGCAACAGCAAAGTTCGTAAATTTCCGCAATACTGCTCTTGGATTTTACGGTACTCTTTCCGAACGTGTGGTTCCTATGCTTATTAACTCCCTAAAGGACACGGATAATGAAGTTCGCGTTGCTTCTGTTTACGCACTGGCAAGAATTGGTAGCCGCGCTTCCTCAGCTATTCCTGCTCTAATAGAGACGCTCAAGGACAGTGATATAAGCGTCCGCGATAGTGTCATCAACGCACTAGGAAATATAGGAAGTGACAATTTGATTGTCATCCCTCCGCTCCTTGAAGTGTTTACTGACAAGAATGGTGGTTTTCGTATTTCTTCCGCCGGAGTGTTAGCGCAGGTAGCGAATAGCATTGGAAACAAATCTAGCACCCTGTCTATTACCAGCTTAGACGAAGCCATTAGGAGCCTACAATCGGTTCTAATTACACTAGAAGCATATCACGATACCACGTCAGAAAGTGCGTTAACTCTACAAGCAGACGTTGACACCATCAAGGGAGCCATTCATACTCTTCAAAGAGAGCAGCAATTCCGTACCCGCGAACGCATGGAAGACTGGGTATCACACAACAAGATTCTCGCTGGAATAGCAGCGTATCTCCTTCTTGTATTCAGTGTGAATGGGCTGCTACTGTGGGTACTGCCTATCTGGTTGCTGTATATCAACGAGCGGTGCAAGCCGGTGCCTGATGCCGGATTGCTCGCGCCTCTCAACGGGATTAAACTACCGGTAGGCTGGTTGCTTGGCTTCGGCTTGTTGCAGTCCAACAAGCGCGTACTGGACGCATGGGTGAAGAAATACGCTGCGACGGCCTATGATCAACTGCGCAATCAAGAGACGTTCAAACAGCGTGAAGTATACGTGGAGTTACCTGCCCTGCTGAATGAAGCGAAGTCAAGTATAACGCCCATCACATTACAGCCACTATTCAAGGGCAATAGCGCGGCTTTGCTGCTTTGGGGCGAAGGCGGAAGCGGTAAGACTACGCTCACCTGTCAGATGGCACTGTGGGCATTGGCAGAAAATCCAAGTGGGCGATTGTGCGAAACGCATCGCATGTTGCCCGTCTTCATCGAGGCGAACTTGACAGCGGATAGTCTCAAAGGCGATGCGTTGCTGCTGAATGTCATTGGGAGGTACGTTCAGCAACTTAAGGGCGAGGCCAAGCCTCCCTCGGATGACCTGCTGCGGAACCTGCTGGAAAAGAAGCGTCTGCTACTTATTGTGGATGGCCTTTCCGAATTGGACAAGCCGACCCGCGACCTCTTTCTCTCTGATGGCGTCGCGCTTCCCATCAACGCGCTCATCGTAACCTCCCGCGCTAAAGAGAAGGTTCCTACAACAAAATCGGCAATTCTCCAGACACGTTTAGTAGGCTTCGATCAAGTAGCAGGCTTCCTGCAAAAGTACCTTACACAGTGCGGCAAGCCCGATCTCTTCACGGACAGTCAACTTTCCGCTGATCTTGCGCAATTCTATCATCTGGTGGGGCAGCGCGAAATCACCGTTCTGCTGGCGCGTCTCTACGTGGATTATCTCATAGACGCAAAGGAAAACCCCCACAACCAACGCCTGCACAACGTTCCCGAATTGATGGATGCTTACCTGAACGAATTGTGCCGCAAGGTGGACATCGCGCCGTACCAATTGCATGAGGTACACGAGATGGCGCGTCTTATCGCGTGGGAGTCCGTGCAAACGACCTTGACGCCTGCGGAAGCAAGGTACACCTATGTAGAGAAGGCGCTTGCCGCGCCGCGCCCGGATGGCGCGGCGACTCTCTATCAGAGTGCCCCACGCGCCGCCATTGCCTTTTTTGTGGACACGCTGCACCTGCTACAAAAGCGGGGAATGAAGGAGGAGCGTACCGCATCCGCGCTCAATCTGACCGAGGATCGCCTCAAATTCGCCCTTGATCCGCCCTCCGAATACCTTGCGGCGCGGCATCTTGTCGTCAGCCTCTACCGCGAAGACCAATCTTGTTGGGACGCTCGGCTCGATGACGCCGGAGCAAAGTGGAAGGCAGGACAGCCCGTTTCCGGCTTTGTCCTCGCCCTATACGATACTTGGAACGCTTTCGGCAAGGACGGCAACGTCAAGAAGTATGTACTGTCGGAGATGCAGAAGCGGTTCGATTTTATCAGTCCCGCCGCCTCAACGGCGTCGCCCCACAACCACAAAATCCGCCCGATCTACCTGCTACCGCTGTGGTCAGTGCCGTTGCTCCGCAGAAGGTTTGATTCCGTGCAGTAAGCGTACCGTCTCAATCGCTCTGAGGAACGGCAAAACTGATTTCTACTTCTGCGCCGGACAAATCACTGCCGTTGCGCCATTGGATGCCGCCGCACAATGCGCCACTGAATGCCGCCGCACAGGTCATGCCGCGTCAGGGTTTCGATCAGCGTGGTTCCTAAATTGCCGTGCGTGGCAACGGCAAAATTCGGCGGCAGGCCGGGGCCGTCGTCACATACCTGCAATACGCAGCGCTCGTCCTGAACCCGGAACGTCACCCGTATCTGTTTCGCGCCGTGTTTGCCCGCGTTCAGCACCAGTTCGTTGGTAATCAGCGCGATTGAAGTGGCTTCCTTCACCGGCAGGTCTATCGCGTCCGCAGCCACTTCCGCCTTCAACTCCTTGCCCGACGCCGCCAGCGTCACCAGTTTTTGCAGCATCGGCTGAATGGCGACCCGGTTGGCCTGATGCTCGTGGCTCAGAAAGTCATGCACGGCGGCAACCGTTCGCACCTGCTGATAAATATCGTCCAGCACCCGGCCCGGTATCTGTTCCCCATGTTCCTGCCGGTTCATATCAATCAACGCGCCGATGGTTTGCAGGTTGTTCTTGACGCGGTGGTTCGTCTCTTTCACGGCCACTTCCAGACGCTCCGCGTTGTGCGAGGCTTCTCCCAACGCCCGGTGCAGCGCGACCACGTTCCGCCACGCCATCAGACCCAACAACACGCACACCACGCCCAAACCGCCCATCGTTTCCAGCGCCCCCTGCTCCCACTCGCGCACCTGCTTGCTCAACCCGCTCGTTTGCCGCTTGATGTCGGCGCTTGCCGCGTCCATTTCCGCCAATCCCTGCTCAAACAGGGCTTCGCCGGGCAAGCTGCTGTCCATCGCCGTGTCCTGAATCAGCTTGTCGCCATACACGGCAAGCCATTGCTGCATCTTGCCCACGCCCGTCTGCCAGTCGGCAACCGCCTGCCCCGTCAATGCCCGCCGCGAAACTCCCTGCGCCGCCGTCTGCCATTCCTGCTTATGGGTTTTATACAACTCGGCTCTGGCTTTGTCCAGCGTAAAGGAATAGGTGTAGATGTCATTGCGCAGGCGATGCGTGGCGGCAATGGTTTCATCAATACGCTCGTGCGCGGGGATCAATTGGGTTTCGATGTGGGTGTGGATCGCTTCCATCTTCCACTGACTCCACACAGGAACCATCAGCAGCAGCAGCAATCCCAACAGCGTCGGCATAACCGCGCCGACAATGGCGCGAGAAGAGGTTGGTTTCATCAAATTTACAGCCCCACTCTGCGCGTACTTTGCAGAAAGCTACACGTTCAAGGGAAGATACATCAAATTATTTTGAAAATAAGCGCGTTTGAGCCACTTTCCGACCTTTTAAGATGTAGACAAGTATGAATATAAAACGAAGGAGGAAATTTCCTACAGCCAAAAACTCGCTTGCTTCATTGACGACGCACAGCAACAATACGTTCGCAAGCAGGTAAATAATTTTCGCAGGCGGATGCGCGATTAAGCCGGACGCTGCTTAAAGAAAAGCGATTTCTATTGACTTCAAACTTCGCGCAAGGTATACTAAACTATATCCGACTACTTTAGTCGGAAACAGTTCTGCGGGAGCCAATGTTCAGGATGTTAAGCATCAGCAAGAAAACCGATTACGCTTTGATGGCGCTTTCCCACCTGACGCGCATCGAACCCGGACGTTCCGCCAACACCAAAGAGATCGCGGAGCAGTACAACATTCCTGTCGAATTGCTTGCCAAAATCCTGCAAAAACTGGCGAAGGCGAAACTCGTCGTTTCCACTGCCGGCCCGACCGGGGGCTACAAACTGGCGCGTCCCGCTGTGGAAATCAGCGTTGGCGCGATTATTGCCGTTGTAGATGGCCCTCCCGCAATCGTACAATGTATGAAAGCAACCGCCAACGGCTGCGAACAGCACACAAAATGCACCATCCGCAAGCCGCTGGAACGCATCAACGCCCGCATTTTGCAGATGCTCAGTCTGATTTCCCTCGCCGAAATCAGCAGCGACGACACAAGCGTAACCTCATTCCCACTGGTCGCCCAACTCGGCCCTGCCGAACGCCGCGCCCATTGAGAATTTACGATTTTCGATTTTCGATTGTGGATTGCAGATTTAGATTTGACGCTTGTACAGGAACATGATGTGAAGAGGCGAATGACTTTTCCCTTTTCCCTTTTTCCTTTTCCCTTGCATGAGGATACGCAATGACGACCTTAGAAACCATGGACCCGATACAGGCTTCCATCAGCCAGGATTACAAATACGGGTTTAGCTCCGACATCGAATCCGAATCCATTCCCAAAGGACTGAGCGAAGACGTGATTCGGCTCATCTCTTCCAAAAAGAGCGAACCGGAATGGCTGCTGGAATGGCGGCTCAAAGCCTATCGCCACTGGCTGACGATGGAAGACCCGCTCTGGCATAACGTCAAAATCGCGCCCGTAGACTATCAGGAAATCATCTACTACAGCGCTCCCAAGCCCAAAAAAGTCCTGAACAGTCTGGACGAGGTAGACCCGGAACTGCTGGAAACCTTTGAGAAATTGGGCATTTCGCTGACCGAACAAAAGCGGCTGACGGGCGTTGCCGTAGACGCCGTTTTCGACAGCGTTTCCGTAGCCACAACGTTCAAGGAAAAGCTGTACGACATGGGCATTATCTTCTGCTCATTCAGCGAGGCCGTCCAGAACCACCCGGAACTGGTGCGCGAATACCTGGGTTCCGTCGTGCCCTATTCCGACAACTTTTTCGCGACCCTGAATTCCGCCGTGTTCAGCGACGGCTCGTTCTGCTACATTCCCAAAGGCGTTCGCTGCCCGATGGAATTGTCCACGTACTTCCGCATCAACGCCGCGAATACGGGACAGTTCGAGCGGACGCTGCTGATTGCGGATGAAGGCGCTTACGTGTCCTATCTGGAAGGCTGCACCGCGCCCATGCGCGACGAAAACCAACTCCACGCGGCTGTCGTGGAACTGGTTGCCCTCAAGGGAGCGACCATCAAGTACAGCACCGTGCAGAACTGGTATCCCGGCGACAAAAACGGCAAGGGCGGCATCTACAACTTCGTCACCAAGCGCGGCAAAGCCTTCGAGAACGCCAAACTGACGTGGACGCAGGTGGAAACCGGCTCGGCAATCACGTGGAAATACCCAAGCTGCATCCTGCTTGGCGACAACGCGGTGGGCGAGTTCTACAGCGTCGCGCTGACCAACAACTATCAGCAGGCCGATACCGGCACAAAGATGATCCATATCGGCAAGAACACGCGCAGCACCATTGTCAGCAAGGGCATTTCGGCGGGCCGGGGCCAGAACACCTATCGCGGCCTTGTCAAAATCAATGCCGGCGCGGAAAACGCCCGCAACTACTCGCAATGCGACAGCCTGCTGATGGGCGACCGGTGCGGGGCGCATACCTTCCCGTACATCGAAGTGAAGAACCCTACCGCGCAGGTGGAACACGAGGCGTCCACGTCCAAAATCGGCGAGGACCAGATTTTCTACTGCAACCAGCGCGGCATCTCGACGGAAGACGCGGTCAACATGATTGTCAACGGCTTCTGCAAGGAAGTGTTCCGCGAACTGCCGATGGAATTCGCCGTAGAAGCGCAAAAACTGTTAGGCATCAGTCTGGAAGGCAGCGTAGGATAGGTATTCAGGTGTTCAGGTGTTCAGGTGTTCGGAGGGGTGATATAGCAACAATTTATACAAAAGCAGGAATCTTCCTGAACACCCGAATACCTGAATACCTGAACACCTGCATTGTGTGGAGGGCGACATGACAACAACCGTTCCGGCGAAAACCGCTGCCGTTCCCAAAGAACCTTTCTACCCTGTCAGTGATGGAGAACCGATGGCTGAAACCAATTTACATTGGGATGTTACCGTCTATGCCACCGAAGCCTTACGAGAGCGTTACAAGGATCGTAATGACGTTTATGTCGCCAGTGACAACTTTCTCTATTATGAGAAGAACATTCCCAGTTCCGTTGTATCGCCGGACTGTTACGTCGTTTTCGGCGTTCCTTCCAGCCTGCGCGACTCGTACAAAACATGGGAAGAGGGTGGTCGCCTCCCTTCGGTGGTGATTGAAATCACTTCCAAAAAAACACGCAAAGAAGATACCGGGCGCAAGCTGCAAACGTATCAAAACTTGCGCGTTGCCGAATACTTTTTGTTTGATCCCACTGCCGATTATATTAACGCGCGTCTGAGCGGTTACCGATTGGGAGCGCAGGGTTACGAACTGATGCAGCCGGATGATTGGGGCAGGCTGACAAGTCAGGAACTTGGCCTGCAATTGATGGCGGAAGGCAACCGTCTGCGTTACTATGACCCAATAACACGCGAAAAACTGCTTACAGATCAGGAAGTGCGGGAACTTGCCAGGCAGGAAGCGCAACGCGCCGAACAAGAAGCAAAACGCGCCGACACCGCCGAAGCCGAAATCGCGCGTCTTCGGGCGGAACTTGCCGCGCTGCAAACGAACAAAGCCTGATGGGGCAAAACTGAATTTTGTGTTCCATGTACTTTGACAACGGATATTGTAACGTACATTGGCAACTGAGGATGAGAACTTATGACGATGCTGGAAATCCGCAACCTCAAGGCGAGGGCGGGCGACAAAGAAATTTTGAAGGGCATTGACCTGACCGTGAACGCGGGCGAGGTGCATGCCATCATGGGCCTGAACGGTTCGGGCAAAAGTACGCTGGCGAGTGTGCTTGCCGGCAAAAGCGCGTATACGGTTACGGATGGCGAAGCGCGGTTTGAAGGACAGGACTTGCTGGAAATGGACCCGGAAGACCGGGCGCGGGCGGGCGTGTTTCTCGCCTTTCAGTATCCTGTGGAACTGCCGGGCGTCAACAACACCTATTTCCTCAAGGCCGCTTTGAACTCCATACGCAAGGAGCGCGGCGAGGAAGAACTCGACGCGATGGACTTCATGAAGCTGGTCAAGCAAAAACTGAAAGTGCTGGACATTGACCAGAGTTTGC
Organism: uncultured Chthonomonadaceae bacterium; assembly: GCA_963835065.1. GTDB lineage: Bacteria > Armatimonadota > Chthonomonadetes > Chthonomonadales > Chthonomonadaceae > CAWFQB01. Next base: position 462,800 of record CAWIEK010000049.1, read on the forward strand.
TTCAGCGTCCCGGTTAATGAAGGTTTTTCGGGTGGCGAAAAGAAGCGCAACGAGATTTTCCAGATGGCGGTTCTCGATCCCAAACTGGCGATTCTGGACGAAACCGATTCCGGGCTGGACATTGACGCCCTGCGCGCGGTTGGCGAAGGCGTGACCAAATTGAAGTCGCCGGAACGCGCCGTTGTCGTGATTACGCACTATCAGCGCCTGCTCAACTACATCGCGCCCGACTTCGTGCATGTCCTGATGGATGGCCGCATTGTCCGTTCGGGCGGGCCGGATTTGGCGCTGCGGCTGGAACACGAGGGCTACGCCTGGCTGGAAGACGAGATCAAGCGCGAGTCGCCCCTGGCCGGCGTGGGAGCGTAGGAGAAGAAAATATCATGACCACGCTTGCACCCACTAATAGCATTGACGCCTTTCGCGCCGATTTTGAACGCGCCTTGCAGGATGCAACCGGAAGTATTCCCGGCTGGCTGCGGCAGCATCGGCAGGCCGCGTTTAATCGCTTTGCCGACCTGGGCTTTCCCACGCGCCGCGATGAAGAATGGCGTTACACGGACATTCGCCCGATTGCCGACACTGCCTTTGCCGTGCCGGAATACGCGCAGCAAAACGTGACTGCCGGGCAGATCGGCGACTTGTTCTTTCCCACGTTCAAGACAAATCGGCTCGTTTTCGTCAACGGGCGCTATTCTGCGGAATTGTCGCAAATTCAGGAACTGCCCGCAGGCGTTCGCATCGGCAGTCTGCGCGAGTTGGTACAAAACAACCCGGACGAGTACCAATCCGTTCTTGAACATCGGCAACACAACAGCAAAACGGCGTTTACCGCTCTGAATTTTGCCTTTTTTGAGGATGGCGCGTACATCCATATCCCGCGTAATGGCGTTGTCGCGGACCCGATTATGCTGATTTATGTGTCCAACGCGGCTGCCACGCCAACGGCTTCGCATCCGCTCACGTTCATCAGCGCGGGAGAAAACAGTCAGGCGACTGTTATTGAAACGTATCTCGGCGTTGGCGCGGATGTGTATCTTACCAACGCGGTCACGGAAATATCTGTCGGCGGAAAGCGCCGTTCTCGACCATATCAAGATCACGCAGGAACTTGGGGGCGCGTACCACGTCGCCACAACCGACATCACCTTGGCGAGCAAAGCGAACTTCACGTCGCACAACATTACGCTTGGCGGGCAGATCGTCCGCAATGATTTCAACGCCGATTTGCGCGGCGAAGGCATCGAATGTACGCTGAATGGCGTGTATCATGCCAAAGACAAGCAGTTGATAGATAACCACACGTCTATTGACCATGCCCTGCCGCACTGCAACAGCCACGAACTGTACAAAGGCATTCTGGACGGCAAGGCGCGAGGCGTATTCAACGGCAAAATTTTCGTGCGCGAGGATGCGCAAAAAACCGACGCCAAGCAGACCAATCAGACGATGCTGCTGTCGCCTGACGCGACTATCAACACCAAGCCGCAATTGGAAATCTTTGCGGATGACGTGCGCTGTACGCACGGCGCAACCGTCGGGCAACTCAATCAGGAAGCGCTGTTTTATCTGCGGACGCGCGGCATCGGCAAAAACGAAGCCCGCGCCATGCTGACATTTGCCTTCGCCAACGACGTTGTAAGCCGTATCAAGGTCGGCCCGGTACGCCTGATGCTGGAACATCTGCTGCTGACCGCTCTGCGCAATTCCGGGGAAGTTTAGCCGCTAAATAGTTGATAGTTGATAGTTGGTAGTCCGATAGAGACGCGGCATCTACGGAAACTCTCAACTATCAACTATCAACTATCAACTGTGTGGTACACGCGAATGGATGCAGGAACGAGGAGAAGTTAAGGCTATGACAATCACTTTGGAGCGGCCTGCGGCGACAGCGCCGGATATAAATAGACTGCCGTATGATGTGCAGAAGGTACGCGCTGATTTTCCTATTCTGAACGAGCGCGTTCACGGCAAGCCGCTGGTCTATCTGGACAACGCCGCGACGACGCAAAAGCCGCAATCCGTGCTGGATACGCTGACGCATTACTATGAGCATGACAACGCCAACATTCATCGCGGCGTTCATCTTCTCAGCGAGCGGGCGACTCATGCTTATGAGCAGGCGCGGGTGAAGGTGCAGAAGTTTCTCAACGCCGCCAAATCGAACGAGATTATCTACGTCCGCAACGCGACTGAAGGCATCAACCTTGTGGCGCAAACGTATGGGCGCAGGAACATCGGCGAAGGCGACGAGATCATTATTTCCGCGATGGAGCATCACTGCAACATCGTGCCCTGGCAAATGCTGTGCGAGGAAAAGGGCGCGAAGCTGCGCGTGATCCCGATGAACGACGCGGGCGAACTGCTGCTGGATGAGTACGAAAAACTGATTACGCCGCGCACCAAGTTCGTGTCCATCGTTCACATGTCCAACGCGCTCGGCACGATCAATCCGGTCAAGCAGATGATTGACACGGCCCATGCCAACGGGATTCCGGTTTTGGTGGACGCGGCGCAATCCGCGTACCATATTCCGCTCGACGTGCAGGCGTTGGACTGCGATTTTCTCGTTTTTTCCGGGCATAAATTGTACGGCCCAACCGGAATCGGCGTACTCTACGGCAAGGAAGAGTTCTTGAATGCCATGCCCCCCTGGATGGGCGGCGGCGACATGATCCGCTCCGTGACGTTCGAGAAAACCACGTACAACGCCCTGCCCTACAAATTCGAGGCGGGAACGCCCCATATCGCAGGCGGCATCGGCCTGGGCGCGGCCATTGACTACCTGAACCAATTGGGCATGGATCGCCTTGCCGGTCACGAGCATGAGCTGCTGGAATACGGCACGGACGCGCTGCAAACGGTTCCCGGCCTGACCCTGATTGGAACCGCAGCGGCAAAGGCAAGCGTATTTTCCTTTGTGCTGGAAGGCGTCCACCCGCACGATATTGGAACCATTCTGGATCAGGAAGGCATCGCCATACGGACGGGCCACCATTGCGCGCAGCCCGTGATGCAGCGGTATTCCATTCCCGCCACTGCCCGCGCGTCCCTGGCCTGCTACAATACCAAAGAGGAAATAGATGTGCTGGTACGCGGCCTGAATCGCGTTGCGGAGGTAATGGGCTGATGTCGGAACTGCGCGATCTGTATCAGGAAGTGATTTTAGATCACAACAAGCGGCCCCGCAACTTCGGCGCGCTGCCCGACGCCACGCGCCACGCGGACGGCCACAATCCCTTATGCGGCGACCAAATTTCCGTATCCGTAAAGCTGAACGGCGACCTTATCGAGGACATACGCTTTGAGGGACAGGGCTGCGCTATTTCCAAAGCGTCGGCTCCATGATGACGGCGGAACTGAAAGGCAAAACGCTTGCGGAAGCGGAAAGCATCTTCGGCGTGTTTCACGAAATGGTCGCCGGCCCGCAGGAATTGGAAGAAGACGAAATCGAAGCGTTGGGCAAATTGGCGGTCTTTTCCGGCGTCCGCGAATACCCCGCCCGCGTGAAATGCGCCAGCCTCGCCTGGCACACCCTTCACGCCGCCCTGGAAAATCAAGAGATGCCGGTGACGACAGAGTAGGGATTAGGGATTAGGGGTTCGGGATTAGGAACATGCCGCTGCTGCTTTCTGCCTTCACACCCCTATATTCCCTTAATCCCTAATCCCTGGAGTTCTCTATGGAACTATCCCCGATTGAAAAAACCGTATTGGAAGGCGAGATTATTGAGGCGATTCGGACGGTGTACGACCCCGAAATTCCCGTCAATGTCTACGACCTGGGCCTGATTTATAACATTGACATCAGTTCGCAAGCCGATGTTCACATCCAAATGACGCTGACCTCGCCCGGCTGCCCGGTGGCGGGTACGCTGCCGCCGGAAGTGGAAGAAAAGGCGGAAAGCGTTCCCGGCGTCCGCGAAGCAAGCGTAGAAATCGTGTGGGAACCCCAGTGGAACATGGACATGATGACCGACGAGGCCAAACTGGATTTGGGACTGTTTTAGACGCAACACGGTTCAAATAAGAACCCGTAGGGACACAACATGTTGTGTCCTCCTCTGGTACATATTGTGTCCTTCTCCGGTAGAGGAAAGCGCGGACACGGTATAGAAGCGCGGACACAACATGTTGTGTCCCTACGGCATTTTATTGGGTTGAGGAGACGAACATGAGCGATACTTTAGAAGCGGTAAACGCAACCACGGCGGTGCTGACGCTGACGCCGAACGCGGTGCGGCAGGTAAAGTTTCTGATTAACAAGCAGGGCAATCCGAACCTCGGCCTGCGGGTCGGCGTCAAGGGCGGCGGCTGTTCCGGCCTATCCTATACCATGACGCTGGACGCAAACACAACCGAACGCGATCTGGTAACGGAAATTGACGGGATTAACGTAATCGTAGACCGCCGCGCCGTCAAGTTTTTGGAAGGCACAATGCTGGACTACTCCACCAAAAACCTGCTGGAAGGCGGCTGGCAGTGGAGCAACCCCAACGCGCAGCGCAGTTGCGGCTGCGGCACATCCTTCACGCCGAAATAGTCTAATCCAACATTTGACGGGGCATGAAGGAATTTAGCTGCTCTTAGTTTTACTTTTACTCTTCTTATCCTTCAACTTCCATGCAAAACAGACTTCAAGAAACCTAAAGTAAAGCCTATGAAGTAGCATCCAATCCGCATCGCCCAAAAAGTGAAACCATGTACAGGAACAAAGGCTGTAACCAAACACTCCAGTAGCCAGCCTTGCAAAATTCCTAATCCTGCTATCGTTATATAGAGGACGAATACAAGCCCTTCGTTTGGCATCCAGCACCTCATAGGTCTTCAGAACTGATTAGAATTAGGGGAACAGCCCTACGCGCTTGCGTAAGGCTGTTTTGTTTCAGTCAGCTTTGAGATGAATTTTACAAAGTAAAGGAGCCGTAGAAGGCGGTATTCTGATCCTTCTTTTCCCATGCGGAGCCGAGCGTTTTGTCGGCGATGCCGCTGGTTCGGGTGAAGCCGACACGACGGTCTTTCAGTTCCACAAGGGGCTTGTACCAGACGAGATGCGGCAGGGTGCAGCACTCGCGGTTGGGCATGGCCTCCACATTCAGCGTCGTCACGCCTTTTGCTTCCACCGCAAACGCTTCGTTCTTGCGCGTGAACACAATCGAAACACGCTTCACGTCCACCACTTTGCCTAGCGATTGCGCGTACTTTGTTTTCAGCGCGTCCGCCAATGCGAGTGCCTGCGCGGGAGTGGCGCTGGAATCAATGTACAAAATGGAGCGCCGCTCGGCCTGCTCGTCTATCAGGTTGGCCTCACTGACAACAGAAGCGACTGCCGACAGGCCGTTCAGCAAAGTTCCGTTCCACGCGCCTTCGCGGATGTGCCACACCATTTCCGCTTCGCGCCCGGTTGTGGTCAGTTCGCCGTTGTAGTGACACGCGCCCGCAAACACGCTGGCCGTCCGCGCTTCCACGTAATCGCCCGCAAGATGGTTTGCCGCGCTTGTTGCCCGTCGGGGCCGCAAGTGTTGCCGTGCCGGACGCGCACAACAGGGACAGAGCCAATAAAGATTGTCGCATACGTTTGTTCTCCTCAACGCGAAAAGTCGCTGCACTTGTCCCTATTATATCACGTTTGCTTCCCGGCTGTTTGTCTTGAACCATGATTTATGTGATTTTGATGATTACCATGAGAAACGCGCCTTCTCAATCATGGTAATCCTGAAAATCATGGTTCAAGACAAAACGCGCAAGCCGTCACTCCGCAAACAGCGACTTATAACAGGGTCTGTCCGGCTTGCAGTCGCCGGCATGGGCGCGTTCGCCGTCCGGCCCAATGGCCTGCATAGTAAGGCTGCACCAGCAATGGTTGGTCACATCCAGCAGGTGATCCTCTTCAGTAGGCATTTCCTGCAAAAAGTAATATTTCTTGCTGCGCAGTTCCCGGCAGAAGGGACTCGTCACCACTTCTTCGTGTCCACTCCCCTGTGCCGCTTGCCGTCCGTGCCTGTAGGCCGGATTCTACTGTCCGCTCATCCGTTTCCATCAAGTTTGCCATGTGCTTGCTGCTTTCCACATTCGCGTTTATTCGCGTTCATTCGCGGCTAAAGTTCTTCCCGTATTTTTAGTTTGTTCCGCGTATTTCGCGGTTCTCTAATCCTAGGCAATCGCCTGCTGTATGGCGCGGCGTACCAGCGTTTTGGTCAGGGGCACTTTGTAGCCGTTTTGCGCGAGGGGTATCGCACCGGCAAGGGCGGCTTCGGCTACCGCGTGAAGCGTGTCCGCGTTGACGGCTTTGCCTTTGAGCGCGGCTTCGGCTTTGGGCGCGCGCCACGGAATGGGAGCCACGCCGCCAAGCACGATCCGCGAATCCGTCACTTTGCCCCCACTGACCGTGAGCGCAACCGCGCAGGCCGACATCGCCCAATCCATAGACATCTTTTCGCGGAACTTCAGGTACGCGCTATGCGCGGCAAGCGGCGAGGCGGGAACCAGTATCGCCGTGACGATCTCATTAGGCTTGAGAATGTTTTCCCGCAGGACGTTTTTGGTCGGCAGAATAAAGAACTGCTCCAACAGCACGTTGCGCGTTCCCGTTGGCCCGGCAATCGTTACGCTTGCGCCGAGCGCCACAAGCGCCGTTGCCGTGTCGGACGGATGCACGATAAACGACGGTCCACCGCCCAAGATGGCGTTGTACTTGTTCTCGCCCGCCGCCGCATAGCACCGGTCGCCGCCTTTTTTCAGGCACACGATATGCTCGTTACGGTAATACCAGCAGCGCGGGCGCTGGCATAAATTCCCGCCCATCGTACCCGCATGGCGTATCTGCGGCGAACCGATCACTTCCGCCGCCTGCGCCAGCGCGGGGAAATACTGACGCGCGGGCTGAAATTCGGCCACTTCCGCCACTTTGACGAGCGCCCCGATATGCAGCCCCGTTTTACCGTCGTAGTGTATGGTGTCTAAGCCGGGGATATGTTTCAGGTTGACAACGGCCTCCGGCTCAACCAGATGGTCTTTCATTTCCGTCAGCAAGTCCTGCCCGCCCGCCATCACGCGGATGCGGCGATTGCCGACGTCTTGCGCATCCAAAAGGCTGATCGCCTCCTTGACGCTGCCGGGATTATGCAAATCAAACGAGTTCATGCTCATATTTTATCTCACTGCCATGCCGCGCCCGATGGCTGTACGGCAAAAATCCTTGTGCGCGACATGGGACACGTCAGCGCATTGCCCACCGCCGCAGATAAAACAACACCTGCCCGACAGCCAGCAGCAGCCCGCCGAGTATCATGGCAATCCCCAGGCCAAGCGACGGATGTTTGCCTTCCTGAAGGAGGACATAATTGGGCGCAAGCGAGTTGTCCAGTTTCGCCAGTTCCGCGCGGGTTGTCGTGTCTTCGTTCAAGCCGGTTTTCAGCATACCTTCGACGTCTCGCTTCGGGAATACGCGCTCCTTGTTGTCGGTGAGGTATTTCAGAGCCGCCTTGTCGTCCGTGATGCCCCGCGTGTCCCGAACCGTGTCCAGAATCGCCGGGTCAGTTGTTTCTACGAGCAGCAAGGTTTTCACGTCCTTGTCACTCAGCAGGTCATCTTCAGAAATAATCGGCACGAACGCTTTCTTGAGGGTGTGGGTGGTTTTGTCTTCCTCGAACGCGGCGTCCGTCACGTTAAGCTGCGCGTTCTTGATGTGGAACCAGCCCTCTTTCGGCATCTCTTTCTTGAACTGCTCGAAGGTGAGTTCGCGCGCAGAGCGGAAGCGCAGGCTTTCCGTAGTCTCGATATAGCCAAACAGCAGCAGACACCCCGTAGCGATAATTGCTCCAAGCGCAAGACGAATAGAAATTCCTCGCATGTCAGTCTCCTTACCGGCAGCGTGATGCCAGCCACAAGCCTTCTTCAGAATAGACAGGATTAAGTAAGATTCAAAGATCAGTTTTTCCCTATCTCCCCCTTCTCCTCTCCCCGTGTCCCCCGTGTTCCCCGTGGTTTATGATTTCTTCCGGCGCATTGCTTCCAGCCCGTCCAGAATTTTGTCGGGCGTGATGGGCAGGCTGTTGACGCGGATGCCGCAGGCATTGTAAACCGCGTTGGCAATCGCGCTTGCGCCCGGAATAGCGGCAGGTTCGGCCATGCCGATGACCACGTCGCGGGTGTCGCCGTCGTCAATCAGCGGGATCATTTCGGGCATTTCCAGACAGCCGGGCAGTTTGTACTCGTCCATTGTAAGGTTGAGCATGTTGCCCGTATACTCGTCTACGACGTGCTTTTCCAGTAGCGCATAACCCAACGCCTGTATCATGCCGCCGTTAAGTTGGCTTTGCACGGCGCGGCGGTTGAGCGGCAGGCCGCAGTCCTGTACTCCGACCATTTTCAACACGCGGACTTGCCCCGTATCCAGATCAACTTCCACTTCGGCAAACTGCGCCCCATGTATGCCGCCGCCCGACAGTCCCGGCTTCCATTCGCCATGCGCGGCAAGCCCGCTCGCGCCCAATGTCGCGCAGGCTTGTTTCCACGTCAAGGCTTTGTTCGGGTTTTGTTTGGCGTAGATTTTGCCGCCTTCGGCAACCAAATCTTCCGGTTTGGCGTTCAGGGCGGGAGCCACTTTTGCGAACATCAGCAGGCGGGCGTTGTATGCGGCATCTTTTACGGCAGGCGCGAGGGAAGCCGTTGTCGTGCTGCCGCCGGATGGATTGGACATGCCATACGTGCTGCGCCCGATCCGCGCTTCGACAGATTTCAGCGGCAGCCCGAACTCTTCAGCGACAATCGCCGAGATATATGTGCGTGTTCCCGTGCCTAAATCCTGCGAGCCGACCTGCGCCACAATGGTTCCGTCCGACTTGATGAACACGTCTACCTGATTGGATGGCCCGCCGCCGCCGCCCCATGTCGCCATGCCGCAGCCCATGCCGCGCTTGCACGACTTGTATTTTCCAGACAGTTCACCGCCACCGGGTGTCTTGGGGCGCTTTTCCCATCCAATCTCTTTCGCGCCCATGTCCAATTGCCGATGAAACGCCATATCCTGCGTGTTCTTTTTGCGGAACTCAATCGGGTCCATGTTGATTTTGGCGGCAAGGTCGTCTACGAGCGATTCCATCGCAAACGACACCTGCGGATGCCCCGGCCCGCGCATGGACAATGACGAATCCTGATGCGTGTTGACGTGCGACTTGTCCCGGTAGACGTTTTCCACGCGATAAATGTACGGCAGCCCCGCCAATCCGCCCTGCCCTAAGCCGCCCAATTCGTACTGCTCGGTGCGCAGGGCGATCAATCTGCCGTCTTTGCTTGCGCCCGCTTTTACCTTTTGCACGGCTCCGTTGCGGTTGCCGCCCATGAGAAACTCTTCGGGCCGGTTCAGCATTAACTTCACGGGCGCTTTGGCCTGCTTGCTCAGTTGGCAGGCGACACCGCCGGGTAGCATCAGGCCGAACTTGCTGCCGAACCCGCCGCCCATATGTTCCACAACGGAAACCACATTGGGCGCTTTCAGTCCCAACGCGCTCGCCGCTTCGCCCGGTATGGAAAACGTCCACTGCGTACTGGCGTAAACCGTTGCCGTATCGCCGCCCCGGTAATCCACGACAACGCCATGCGTTTCCAGACACACGTGATGCTGCATCGTGATTTCGTATTCGGCTTCCACAATCGCGTCGCAATGCTCGAACGCCTTGTCCACGTCCTTCAAGTCGCCGCGCTTTTCGTCGTTTTGGACGTTGCCTTTTTGCCCGCGCTTGTACACTTCCGGCGCATCGGGTCGAATGGCCTGCGCATACGTAACCGCGTGAGGCCGCTTCTTGTACTCGACTTTAATAGCGCGTATGGCATCTTCGGCGATTTCGGGCGTAATGGCGGCAACGGCGGCAATCGGGTCGCCCTCGTACTTGGCTTCCTTCTTGCCCATGTTGATAACGGCCTTGACGCCGCTCATCTTCTCCGCCGCGCTCGTATCCACGCTGACGACTTCGGCGCTGGCATGGGGCGAATGGAGGATGCGCCCGTACAACATGCCCGGAACCCGCACGTCATACGTATACTTCGCCATGCCGCTTGCTTTGGCCGGCCCGTCCAATCGCTCCAGATCGGTGTTGAGCAGTTTGTGGCTGCCCCGCGCCCCCCAGGTCAGCCCGCCCACATCGTCAACTTCGATCTCCACGAGCGTATCCTGCCCGTTGACGACGCGCGGCACTTTTATCTTTTTCTTTTTCGGCGGTGTTGTTTGCATGGTAAACCTCAGAGGTTTCAGGTTTCAGGTGTCAGGTGTCAGGGAAATGCTTTCTCCATATAAACTTTGACAAGAGCAAAGACGTTCTTCCCTGACACCTGAAACCTGAAACCTTCTACCCTTTCTTCGCCGCAGCCAGGGCCGCTTCAAAAATATGCGGATACGTTCCGCAGCGACAGACGTTGCCCGCGCAGGCTTTTTGCACGTCCTCGCGGGTCGGGTTCGGGTTGTGCTGCAAAAGCGCGTGGATGGACGTGATAAACCGGGCGTACAAAAGCCGCACATCAGGGCGTCATGCTCCACGAACGCCTGCTGTACGGGGCTGAGTTGGCCGCTTGGCGTCAGCATCCCCTCTACAGTGGTGATCTGTTTTCCGGCCACGTCTACCGCTAATAACATGCAGGCATACATGGTTTTGCCGTCCACCAGCACGGTACACGCGCCACACGCGCCCTGATCGCATACCAGTTTGGGGCCGGTCACGGGCGGCTCGGCATGGTTGCGCAGGGCGTTGACAAGGGTAGTGCGCGGCTCAACCTGCATCGTCATAGCCTTGCCGTTGACATTGAGCGTGACGTTCTGAAAGCCTTTTTTCAGCGTTGCGGTTTCCGCCGCTTTGCCGAGGGGCGCGGCGTCCGCTTCTTTGGGCAGCAGAAGTTCCGCGCCCAGCGTGGTTCCGGCTCCGGCCACGCCCAGCCCGCGTAAAAATTGGCGGCGATTGACGCCGTTGGTTGGTTTATCGTTGGGTTCGTTTGGTTCGTTATCCGGCATAAACGTGTCTTTCGCTGCGGTCATAGAATGGAAAGTGTTCAAGCGCCTTTCCCAAAAGGGCGGCATTGGCGTCTGTAGGACGCTTGACCTTTCCTGCCGGGTACTTTCAGTACCCGGCCAACGGGGAGAGGCTCTCAGATGCAAAACAGACAAAACGCATCAAGGAAATATGTAGATGCCATTCTCCTGCGTAGATACGCTGTGGAACAGGCAAATTCCTTCACTTACGGGAAAAAGAAGTATTTTTTTCTACGCGCCCTGCCGTTCTATTCAGGTCACAAGGATCAACTTAAAACGTCGTCGGGCAGGCGGAGCAGTTCGCGCCTTGCGTCCGCGCCTATTTTGGCGTCGAGCCATTCCGCGAAGGCTACCTGCGACGCGAGTTGTTCGGTCAAAGAGGGTTCGACAATCGTAACGTCCACGCTCTCCGGCCACTCGAAATAGCCGAAGAGAGTTATGCGCTCACCGTCCGGCGCGTACAGGGCGCGCAGCCACGACTTTCGCGTACGCCGCAGATCGCGCAACCACTCCGTTCCCGTAAACTGATTATGCTGGAGGATAATCGCGCAACCTTGCCGCAAATACTGTTTCTCGCCGCGCGTAAGCAGATGCTGAAAATCTCCGCTGAAGGTGATATGCCCGCTGCTCTGTCCGTCACTCGCATAATAGTGGACAATGACACATTCCTGCATAAACAGCGAAGGGGTAGCCTGACACATCCAGCGCGTGACGCGCCGGAGTTCTTCTTTGGAACCGCAAAGAAACGTGAGCGGTTTTCCGGGTCCGGGGTTGAGCCGAAACCAGTTTTGGAATTTGTACCAGAAGCGGGCAAAGCGGTCCTTCATCTGCCTGCATCCCTTTAATAGACCTCTTTTATAAGTCGTTGCAAGTACGGCAAGCCTTATTTCATCCAACAGACTTTATGAAAGAGGGCTAATGTTTTGCTGTCGGGGCGGAGGATTTTTCCAATGGGCGGTAGACGCGCAGCCAACCGGCGGAAAGGTCCGGCAGGGTGTACACGTTTTCGGTCACATACAGTTTATCACCCCAATTTTGCTCCAAAACCTTGCAGGTCGCGCCATCTTCGCTCACTTGTTGGATGACGGCGGTATGGTGATGCGTTGTGATGTGATAAATGCTTTGCCCGCGCCTGCCGTGAAATTCCGCATCCCGGAACTGAATGATGTCCCCGGCTTTCACATTGGTGCGGCGATGCTTGTCCAGGCTTTTCCCTGCCTCGCTCACTTCCAGACTCTGCTTGCCGTCTTTAACTTCGAGTTTGCAGAGGAGTGTGCCCCAAACGTAATCGCCGCTTGCCGGAGCGTCTTTGAAATGCGTTTCCGCTCCGGCAGCCGCCAGCGCATCAGCGGCAAGCGCGGTACACTGCCCATCCCCTACCCTCTTTCCCAGCCGTTCACGGCAAAAGCGAACCATGCGCTCATTCAAATCTGCCGGTTGCGTCAGCTTCTGTTTGGAGGAGGCCGCAGACGAATTGCCGGCTTGCGCGACGGCAACAACAGTGCCAGCCATCAACAGCCCGGCTATAGCGGCACATCGCAGCATCCAACGTTGATATTTCAAAACTCCTCCTCATGCTAAGGGTTCGTATTTTTAACTTCAGAAAAAACACAGAAAAAAGAGCAAAATAACGCAAAACAAACGAACCCTTTGCCCCATTCAGCCGTCTAAACAGTAGAACAACGTCTACTACACAGATGTTATACCCACAGGAAGGCTTAGCGTTCGCAGTTCCTATCAACTATCACACTATCAACTAAGAAGGGAGGTGCAAGTCCTATGTTTCACCCCTCCCGTTCGCCCTGACGCTGCGAGGTCACGACGCCTCTCTCCTACAATTTGACACAATGAGACATCGGGCTGGAAGCGCTGTATTGCCAAGATTTCGACGATGACTCTACATACCCTTTTTTCTAATCGTTTTTCTTCTTTTCAACATTTGTCTACTTGCAGCAATCCTGCCTTAACAGCCTCAACTTTGCTTGGAACGCGCAAGGACAGCGCAATCTTTTGCGCTGTCCTTTATTATACGCGAGGAATGGCTGCGAATAGCAAGCGCCTCACGACAACTTGTCGCATACCCGATCAAGCAGATGCTCGGTTAACACGCTTATCGCGTATCCGATCAAGCAGTATCAGACTTTCGCGTCTGCAACAGGCGCGTTTACTGCACCGTGAACGCTTGAATCGGGCTGACGGAGATGGAGGAGCCGACGGACGGGTCGTTGTTGGCGGGGGCGTACTGCGCCAGTACCACCACATAATAGGTATGGCCGGATTGCAGGGCCGGGCCGTTGTAGGTGGTCTGCGTGGTCGGCGCGGACACCAGGCTGCTGCCGGGCGTGTCGCTAAACTGCGGCCAGATGGGAACTACGCCGCCGTTGTTTGACTGCAAATCCGGGAAACGGTCATAGACGAGTACCTGATAATCGCCCGCGTTGTTGACCCCATTCCAGGTAAAGGTGGGCGTGGCGTTCGTGTTGGCGTTGGGCGAAGGTGACTGCACCTGAATGGCGTTGAGCGGCGAAACTTGAATGGTCACGTCGGCGGGGTTGCTGTTGCTGGTCTGGCTGTTGTTCGGGAAGTTGATGGTGTCGAGCCGCCCGACATTGTAGAAGTAACTGGTTCCGGGCGTCAACACCGGGTCCAGATCGTCGTAACGGTCGGCAAGCGGGTCGCGCAGGGTGGCAATGTCCTGAAAATTAGAATTGCCGCCGATGGCGCGGACGATGCTGTACCCGAACAGGTTGTTCAAGTCCTCAAAATCCCAGACGAGATCGGTTTCAATCAGCGAACCGGCAGGCGTCGTTCGCGTGGTCGTATTGCGCTTCCACGTTTTGTTGGCGCTCGCAAAACGGTTCTGCTTGAAGCCGCGCTTGTTTAACACGTAGGCTTTGATGGCATCCATCACGCTGTTGCCCGATTTGCCGGATATGCTGCGCGTGGGCGAGGCGGGAAACGTGAAACTGAACGCGCCGAAGTTTGCGACGGCAGGCAGTTGCGGGCTGGTCGTGGACGCGCTCAGGTTGAAATTGACATTACTGAGACTGGTATTGGTCAGGGTAAGATTGGCAGCGCTCTGGTTCAGATGGCCGGGATAGGAGGCGACGGCGGTATACGTGACTCCTCTGGGCAGATTGGGAACGGAGTAATTGCCGCCTGTGTCCGCATACACGGCAAACGAGCTGAAGTTGGTAAAAGCCAGTCCGCCATTGCTCTGCTGCGCCGGGCCGGGCGCGATAAACACGCGGGCGTTCGGAAGCGCCTGATTGCCCGCATCCCGCACGGTTCCGCTGATGGTTCCCTGATTGGCGCTGTCGGAAACGACAAGGTTAATGTTGGCGGTGTTGGCCTCGCCGGTAAGAACTTCGACGGTATTCTGCCCGGAAAACGCGCGTCCGCTAATGGTCGCGGTGGCGGATACGGTTGTCACCAGGGAGGCTTGATTGGCGGGAACGGTGATGTTGGCGATGGAATATACGCCGCCCTGAGACGTGGTTGCGGTCTTGCCGGCAATGGTGACTTTCGCGCCGATAACGGGAGCGCCGTCAATATCCGTGACCGCGCCGGAAACAAGGCTGGTCGTGGCGGGCGTTCCGGGCGAGGGATTGTTGACTTTGTTTCCGCCCCCGCCGCAGCCCGTCAGCGCGCCAAAGCCAATCAACAGGGCAGTGGGAACAAGGACGCAAATCGAGTAAGCAGGCCGCTTCAAGGCTGTCGTGCGCGCGGCCAGGCGCGTTCGTGATGATTGCATAATACAGAAGTTCTCCTTTGGGGGAAATAGGGGTTTGACAAATACAGGCTGTGCTGTCTTGTATTACGCAGGCGAGAAGGGTTTTGTGACACGGGCACAGTCGCGCAGAATTCAAATCAAACGCGGTATTCCCTACCCAACGCCTTTAGCCAGCGCAAGACAGGCGTTTTCAACACCTATCATCCATCTAACCTGACCCCTGAATCCTGACCCCTGGCCCCTATTCTCATCTTCACTCCCTCCCGCGGGCGCAGCGTAACGGCAGGCTGCAGCACAATGTTCTGACCGGACACGAGTTCAAAGCGGCAGGATTGCAGCAGGGTTGCCAGCACCAGAACGGACTCCATCAGGGCGAAGGTGTTGCCGATGCACACGCGCGGCCCGCCGCCGAACGGAAAATAAGCGTATTTGGGCAGGGTTCGGGCGAAATCTCCCTCCCAGCGTTCGGGGCGGAACGTTTCGGGGTCAGGGAAAAAGCGGGCGTTACGATGAACGGCCCACTGGCTGATGATGATGGTGCTGCCTTTGGCAACGGCGTGACCGCCAATCGTACAATCGGCAAGGGCGCTGCGGCCAAGCACCCACGCGGGCGGATACAGGCGCAGGGATTCCTGTATCACCTGCTCCGTATACTTCAAGTTGGGCTTGTCGGCGGCGGTTGCGGGACGATTGCCCAAAACGGTTTCCACTTCCGCGCGCAGTTTCGCTTCCACGTCGGGATACTGCGCTAAGAGGTACAGCGTCCATGTCAGCGTCAGCGCGGTGGTTTCATGCCCGGCCAGAAACAGCGTCAGCACTTCATCCCGAATTTGCCTGTCCGTCATGGCCGCGCCGCTTTCGCTCCCCTCTCCTTCTTGCGCTTCCTCATCCTGCGCGCGCAGCAGCATGGACAGCAGATCGCCCTTGTCTTCCCCACTCGCGCGGCGATCCGCAATCAGCTTGTACACAATCGCGTCGAGTTCGGCAACGGCGCGGGTCATTCCGGGCAAGCGCGGCGTGGGAACCCAGCCGGGCAGCATGGAAAGAATGTGTATCCACTTTTGAAAATGGCTTTGCGTCAGTTCCAGCGCTTCCGACACGACACCCATGTTTTGCAGTTCCGAGCCGAACAGGGTTTTGAGCGCAATCGGCATCGTCAGCTGCGTCATTTCCTGATGAATGTCGCGCGTTTCGCCGTTGTTCCAGGTGGAGATATAGGAGCGCGTTTCGTCCACCATGATCTGCGCATACGCGGCAATGCGTTCGCGGTGAAACGCGGGCTGCGCCAATTTGCGCTGCCGCCGCCAGAAGTCGCCCTCACTCGTCAGCAGGCCGTTGCCGAACAGCAGCCTGCTGCGGCGCAGGCCGGGTCCCTTGCTGAAATTGCGGTACTGCGCCACCAGCACCTCTTCGATGTCGTCTGGATCGCCAAGCAGAAAGGCGCGGCGCGGCCCCAAACGCAGGGGAACCCAGTCGCCGTACTCGCGGGCGCAATACAGCAAAAAGTTGAGCGGGTCGCTGCGAAAAGCGGGCATGTGGCCCAACACAACATTCCCCTTTGGGCTGTCAGCAAGCGCAGCAACAGACATAGACAAATTCTCCAATATTCATAGGAAACAGAATGATCGTTACTTCATGTACGTTCCGGCTTCCGTTCAAATTCGACACTTTTTCGTGTCCTCATGGCTGGGACTGCTGCATAAGCGCCCGTATCTGCTGCTGAAGAGTACGCGCCGATGGCGCATTGGGATTTGCCTGCTTCAACTTTTGTAATTCTCTTTCGGCCTCGGCGGGCATGCCTGCTTTCACATACAGCAGGCCGCGCAGGTACAGAAAATCGCCCACGCTGTCTATTTGGCGGGCTGTCTGCGCATCCAGAACCTTGAACTGTTGGCTGTTGGAGAGAATATCCTCGCCGCTGCTGTTGGTGACGACAACCTGCCACGAATACAGGACGCCGGGACGCAAGGGTTTGCGCGGAGTCCATGTGGCAGTGGTCAGTTTCCCGCTGCCCGGAAGTTCAGCCGTGCTGTTTGCTTCCCGTATCTTGACTTCGTAATGCCAATTGCCGGCGAGCGCCTTCCATTGGAATTGCGGCGTTGGGGAAGCAACAATGGGGGCGACGGGCGCGAGCAAGGTAATGGCTCCTGCCCGCTCCTGCCCGCTGCCCATCGTCACCCCTGCTTGGGAGGCAACGCTTTTCATCTGCGCGCGGCCTGCCGCAAGGGCGGTTTCAGGATGGTCAAGCAGATGCGCCAGGCCAGCGTCCTGCTTTTGCAAGCGCGCTAAATTACCTTGCTTATCACGGAACCATTGTCCGCCCGCCGCCATTTCCGGCAGAGGAACAGCCCCGGCAAGCGGATTTTGCTTCAGCTGATTCTGCGCCGTTTGTAAGTCCTGCCGCGCTTGCAGAAACTTTTTTCTGAAGCTGCGCCACTTGCGTTTGGCTTTGCTGCGTTAATTGTGCTTCGCGCTGCCGGGCTTGTTCCAGGTCAGACTGGAGAAGCGCGGCTTTCGCATCATTTTCTGTTGCCTGCCTGACGCGCGCCTCATCCCGCGCCTCCATCTGCCTGCGCAGGGGCAACAAAAACCCGATTATCAGTACGCCTGCCGCAAACGCCGCCCCCACTCCGAAGGAGACGAGGGAATTCGGCGCGAGAGTAAAGTTCGGCAGCCATTTCGCGCGCCGGCGCTGCCAACCTGTTTCTGCTATGGGTTCTTTGCCGGAAAGTGGCGCGTCATTGTTCGGCGGCGCGTCCGCTTTTGGAAGCGCGGCAGGCGCGGCGTCCGGGACAGGCAGCGGGGGAGCGGGCGCAGTAACAGGCGGCGCAAGCGGCGGCGCGAAGGCAGTTGAACCGGCCAGGGATTGAAACACCTTCTCGGCATCCGTGTGGAGTTCCCGCAATTCCCGCGCGTCCCGGCGGCACAAATGGCACTCCTGTAGATGGGTCTCGACTCGCGTTTTATCGGGCGCGCTGAGTTCATCGGCAGCGTAGCGAGAAAGGTCTTCCTGCGCGATACACCCCCAATCCTCTTCCTGCCAACTGTCTTCCGCTCCCTGCGCTTGCCTCCATTCCTCTGCCGCCCGCTCCGTCTCCTCCCACTCGCTTTCCGGCTTCGCGCTGTCCTTCCATTTCGCTTCCTGCACTTCGCTTTCCGTTCGGGCAAACAACTGCAGGAGTTGCGCTTCGACGGCAGGCGCTTGAGAATGCAGAGCGCGGCGGCATTGCTCACATTCGCTCAGGTGCGCGTTTGCGGCTTCGGCAAAGGGAGCAGGATGCCGCGCATGGCCGAGGATACGGTCAATTTCTGCGGGTGTCAGATGTGGATTGGTTTCATTCATCGGAGGTGATTCATCCAATTTCAAGGCAATTTCAAACTTCATGTCGCAGCAAAGTTGGGCGCTGCCATACATAACCGTTGGTGAGTTTCTATAATTCTTACATCAGAATGCCTGACAGCATGCGAACTTACAACAGGGGTGGCTCACCAAGCCGCTTCCTTATCTGTTCCAGATAGTAGCAGCGCATGCGATGCACTGCGCCGGCCGTTTTCCCATAGCGAAGGGCCATTTCTTTATCCGGCAGCGGAAGGCGGTTCCAAATTGCCTGCATTGCATCAGGATCAATTTCCAATGCGGCGGCAACGGAGTCGCAGGGATTCTTTGAGGTTACAAAAGATTTGAGTTCCTCGCGGTCCCGCGCCAGCAGAATATAGGCGCGGAACGGCATAGGTACGCTGCAAATTGCCTGCCAGCAGGGTTCCCAATTCCATATAGTCTTCGGCTCTTCCGGCGCGGTAAGCCATTTCTCCGTATCCCTGTTCTCATTCTCGCCCGGTTCCGGTAATGCAACGGTGACAAGCGGCAATTCCGCGCGCAGTTTCACCAGATGCGCAGCTAATGTATCTTCCTCCAGCGGCGTTTGTACCCATTCTAAAAGTTTTACCAACAGTTCCGATAAGCTGACCTGCTTATAATTTGCCGGATGGCGTCCCTGTAAGGCTTCCTGTACAAATGTCGTATCGTCGTCGCGAAACGCGCTATATCGCCGCGTTTCCCGAAAATCCTCATGTTGCCAGTTGGCGAAGCCGACCAGCCATTTTTTCTTGATCTGCCAGCGCGCCAGAAGGGTGTTCAGCGGCGGCTGCCGTAATCTGTCGCGCACATCGCGTTCCATGCGGCCTTCCGGGGAATTCCGTCGAAATTCTTCATCAAGGAGACGGTCTACAATTGTTGCCGCCAATCCCAAAACGTTCGTAACCGGAGTCTTATTGTCGCGGTATCTTCTCAATTGGTTAAGGATTCTAAAACGCGCTGTCTGACACATATCTTCGGCATCGGTACGCGAAAACCCCTCCGCCGCTATACTTCGACGGATGAGTGGAGCAAGGTCGCCAAGAAGCGTTTCTTCCAGACGCTTAGACGCCTGCAAATCTATGGCAGCCGTCGCATAGTATTCCTCAAGCAGACCTGCCAATCGTTGGAGTTTCTCTGAATCCATGCCTTCTCCGCGCCATCGCCACATTTTGCCGGGTATTTTCAACGCTTGCTGTGAACTACTGGCCGTGTGGTTTACCGGGGGTTGAAAACCCCTGTCTGGACAAAGCAAGCGTCTTTCAGACGCGCCCAGGCTTTCGGGAAGTTGCGTCTGGAAGACGCTTGCACTTTCCTGCCGGGGATTTTCAATCCCCGGCCAGTATTTCACAGCAAGCGTTGAAAATACCCGGCTACACTCATTTCCAATCGCCAACCATCTGGAACGCCGCCCAATAGTAGGGATGCTGCCAAAAATGTTTTTGGTCATGCATTACCGCGATTTGCGCCCGCTGCAGCGCGACATCTTTGCTTGCTCCCGCTTTGTACTCGGTGTAGAAGCGTTTCATCAAGGCGTTGGCGCTGTTGGCGTCCACCTGCCATAAACTCACGCCCACGCTGCGCGCGCCCGCATACTGGAAGGCCCGCGTCAGTCCTACGACGCCCTCAAATTGCGTTTGTTTCCCCAACCCCGTTTCGCAGGCGGAAAGCATGACCAGATCGGCGGGCAAATGCAGGCGCAGAATATCCGCAGCGGTCAGCAGGCCCTTATCCGCGCCGTCCGAACGGAGTACGAGGGCGGAAGAAAGCGGGTCGCCATTTACCAGCAGGCCGTGACAGGCCAGATGCACAATAGTGGCCTGCCTCCCCTGCTGTCGCAGCGGCACACTGGTGGCCTGCTTGCCGGTATACGCTTCCACGCGATTGCCGTACAGGTTTTTCAAATCCGTAATCTGCTGCGTGATTTGCGGGACGAACGGCAGATGCAGGTTGTTTTGCTCCGAAGCCGGGACGGCCAGCGCGAGGATTTTCCCGGAGTGGGAAACCTGTATCTGACGCAGTTCGCGGTACAGGCTCAGGGAGGCAATCACGTGCAGGGGTTTGGCCTCTATCAAATGCGTGACCGGTTTGGGCTTTGCCGAATGTCCGACCGGCTTGTCCGGTGGAGAGGTGACCAGAGCGGCAAAGGGAAGCATATTCAGAACGCCGTCGGGACACAGCAGCAGGCGGTCAGAAGCGGCAATCTCCTTCTGCGCGGGCGCGACCAGTTGCTGATAAAGCAGGCGGGCGATAGGTTGGTAACTGCCGTTCGTTAGCAGCGCCCCGCGCAAATTCCGAACTTCCCGGCCAAGCGTTTCCTCGCCGATAGCAAGCGGAATGACGCGAACCTCGGTTTTGTTGGTCACGACAAACAGGTAGCTTTGTTTCTCGCCAAGCGCATACGCCAGCAGCAGGGTTCCCTCGTTCAGTGTCTGCTGCGCTTCCGCAAACGTCAGCGGTTTGGGATAGTGCAAGCCCGCGTAATGCGGCGAGGTCTGGCGAACGGTTGTTTCCAATTCGCGCTGCTTCGCATCCAGCGCTTGAATCTTGTCGCGCAGTTCATTGGCTTCAGCCTGTTGCGAATTGGCAGCCGCCGCAAGTAATTTTCGCGCTAACTCGCTGCGTTGCTGGGTGATTTGCCGCTGTTCCGCCAACTCCGGGGGCGCATCCGGCAGGGGAAGCGTGGAGGCCGATGGTTCCCGTTCGCTGATCAGGTCTACAAGGCTGCGGGCGCGGGCGCGTTCCAGCGTTTCAAACGCGCCTTCCTTCTGGTTCAGGGCGATTTGCGCCTGCATCATTCCCAAAAAAGGAACGGAATAATGTTCCAGCAGAAACGCGCGGTTTTCGGGGTTGGCAAGCTGCCCGCGCCGCGCTTCCACAATGTTCACGGCGTGGTCAAATTGCTTCAAGGCGTCTTCATTCTTGTGCTGTTCCAGCAACGTATAGCCCAAACAACCCCGTGAGTAAGCTTCCTCCAGAGAGTCAGGAGCGAATTTCAGCGTCAGGTCGAGCATCTGCTGAAAGTGGCTTTGCGCGTTGTTGAAGTCTTCCTGCCGCGCCTCAACATACCCAAGCAGGGCATAGCTTTCTATCAGACTCGCAGAAGCGGGGGAGGAGCGTTGTCGAATTGTCAGCAACTCCTGCGCGTACTGCCGCGCCGGTTTCCAGTGCCCTTGTTGGACGGCTGCCAGGCTCAGACCTTCCAGCAAGACAGCCCTTTCCGCCGGGTTGGAAGTATTTTTCAGTAAAACAGCCGCTTTCTGAGCGTATCCTTGCGCGTCCGACAAAGCGCTCTGTAGAATTGCGACCCCATCCAGAAGGCGCAAAACCGTCGCTGTTTCAGAAAGCGGCGAACCACAATTCTTACAAATGGCGAGAGCGCGTTTATAGTAACCTTTCGCCTGTGGTAAATCTCCTTCATTAAGCGCGACGATTCCCAGTGTATCCAGGGAAGCACACATATCAAGGGGATAAGGCTTTTGCTTCTCATAAATATCAAGCGCCATCTGCGCGTACTTCCGCGCGTCGTCTAATTTATACTGTGGCAAGGCAAGAATTCCAAGTTGTGCGTAACAAGTCGCTTCCTCTTGTGTGCCGGGAAGAATTTTGTGGCGGATAGCCAGCGCTTCCCACATATATTCTTCCGCCTTCAGAAAATTTCCTGAACCACTCTCAACTAAGCCCAGGTGTACAAGAATATCCGCATGAACAGGAGAGCCGGGCATCTTCTTGCGGGCCAGGGAAAGCGCTTCTTCAAGATAGGGGCGCGCATGGCTGAAGTCTTCCTGCATCAGTGCGACGTGTCCCATGTTGTCAAGTATCACCAGCATTGTTTCGGGTCGAAGTTTTCTCGACGATAAATAACCAGCGCCTGACGCGAATACTCCATTCCCTGTGGTAAGCGGTTCTGGTTGAAAGCTGCAACTGCCAAATCAGCATAAAAACGATGGCAATATCCAACGAATCGGGCGCATGTTTTTGTAAAATGGCAAGCGCCGCCTCATAGTTTTTTTGCGCCTGCTGTATAATTGCCCTGCCCATCGTCGGCTCTGCCCAAGCCGTCAGAGCGCGTCTGCGGTCTGCCACGAAACAGCAGCCTGCGTCCGGCAGCGGGCAAGCGCCTGTTCATAAAGTTTACGCGCTTCCTTCCAATCCTGACGCACAATGGCAATGTGTGCTTGTTGCTCATGTCTTCGGCTTCCCAAAAAACGTTCCGGTTGGCGGCGTCCAAGTTGCCGCGCCTGCTCATACCATGTCAAAGGCTCCCGGTAGATCGTTTTGATATTCCCGCGCCTCGCCCAATGCAAACAGAATGCTTCTTTGTGCGGCGGCATCATCTCCCGTTTTCTCCACATTCTTCCAGGCGCGTTCCTGCCATGTCTGCACCTGTTTCCAGTCACTCCGAAGACGGTACATTTCGCCTGTTCGCCAGCACAGCCAGCCAGCCCCAGCAATATTGCCCGCCTTTTCCAGCGCTTCAATGGCGCTCTGCCAGGAAACCACGCCCTCTTCCATATGCCCGTTTGCAATATTTGTCAGTCCGGCGTCATACAAAGCTTGCAACGGAGCCGGCCATTGCGGACGAACGCGCACGTCCGACGCTTTGTCCGGCGAAAGTATTCCCGGCAATGGTACCGGCAAATGACCATCAGGGGCTGATTTGCCCGCAAGCCTTTAAGCGTGATGGCGGACCCGGACGCATTTTCCCGCGCCGCTACAAAATCAAACGCGGAGCGCAAAGGACGCGCGCCGCACCACTGCAACACATCGCCGACATGCAAACCGGCTTTTTCCGCAGAGGAACCCGGCGCAACCGCTTCCACACACCCCGGACGGCTGCGCATCATTCGGCGTTTGCGCCTGCCTGTAATTTGCAGACGCGGACTTGAACATCAGGCGGGAACCACCGACACACAGGACTACAACGACAACAAGGATACGTGAGGAAAACCGCATGAGAAACCTTCCTTCGATATTCTTCCCTGCGAACGTGAAAAAGCGCGTGGATATGCGAGCATTGAATAGACCTCTATATTCAATGCCCCTTACCTGTCTGTAAATTTTGCTTCGATAGTACAAATACCTGCTTCCTGAAAAACAAAAGATGAGGGAAAAAATTATTGAAAAATTTCTGGTAGTGTTGTAAGCCAGGCAAATTTTACACCAACTATGGAGACAAGAGCGGCGCAGGGTTTCGACAAGCCCAAGTTTTGGCCTCTTATGCCACTTTCAAGCCTGTATGGGTTGTGACGCTGGTACTTTCACTTCAGAAAGAGAATTTCTTATGTACAAAAACACGTTTAAGTCTCTGCGGCCTTTGTTTCCGGCAACGTTACTCGCTTGTTTATCTCTATGTGCCTCTACGGCACACGCGCAATTCTTAATTCGTATCGGTGACGCCGATGGCTTCGGCTACCAATCGGCTCCCGGATTCAGGGCGGCAAACGGTGGGCCGGCCAACCGTGACGGCTTGGGCATCCTTGGCAACAGGGATTTCCTTCCCGACATCAATCGAGACGGCCAGACCGCGAGCGGCAGGGGAGATGATTTTGACCTGCGTACCGCCAACGAGATTGCTAACACCGCACTCACTGGCGGCTTTGGCGTGACCAATACCACGGGTACGCTTGGCTCGAAATTCACCGATATTTCTCTTTCGACAAGCTATGACACCAGCAGCGCAGCCAAAAGTGTCCTGATTGGCGGCAACCCGAACACAGGCTTAATTCGGGGCGCAGGCGGCGCTTTTCCGTCGCCTCCAGCGTCTTCCCTGCCTAATCAGCCGGGTTTCGTGTTCCACTTCAATGTGGATAAAACGGCTTTAAGTTCTTCGAGTTCGATTTTCTTCAATCTCGTCTTCGGCGACTATGATGTGACACGGCGGATATTCAGCTTACGGAGGCAGACAACACAACGCGCATCCTCAGTTTGGTGCAGCAGGACACAACCTCTGATGGCTTGATTCAAGCAGCCACCGCGAACCTCACCTTCGGAGACGTATTTACCGACGGCGGCTCAGTATGGATCGGGTCTCTAAAAGTGGACTTCATTGCCCCGAATGAACCCTACACTGCGTTTGACTACGTGGAGTTAAGTACCACTCCACTGGTTGCCGTACCCGAACCCGGCACAATCGCCCTGCTTCTGGCAGGTGGATTGAGTGGCACGGGATGGCTGATGCGCCGCAGACGGGCTAAACAAGTCGGGTAAGATAAAGAAGCCATTCCGATAGCTTTGTGCCACGCCGGGGGCTTTGACCCTCAACCCCGGCCCTTCTCCCTGATTCCCGAACTGCGTTCGGAGGGAGAAGGGAGCGAGTGTCATACCTTTACCTGACCAGTGGAAGATGGACGTGTTGTAAAGATTATAATCAACGGACACAGGCTGTGCCTTCGCTCCCTTCTCCCTGCGACGAAGGAGCGAATCAGGGAGAAGGGCCGGGGTTGAGGGTACCATCTTCCGGTTGCAAACGCGCACAGGTCTGCGCAATCACAATCAGGACACCTTCCAGATTGTCGCGCACATCGGCGTTGGTAACGCGCAGAGTATGGTAGCCGTGCAAATGCAGCCAGTCGTCGCGGGCGGCGTCACGCTCGACGGTTCCGTTGTGCGAACTGCCGTCCACTTCCACGAGCAGGCGTAACTCCGCGCAGTAGAAGTCGGCAATATACCTGTCCAGAACCACCTGACGGCGAAACTTGTGCCCGTCGCACTTCCGGTCACGCAAATACGCCCACAACCGCGCTTCCATAGGAGTCATTTCGCGGCGAAATTGGCGGGCGCGTTCCGTCAGTTGCGGACGGATACGCAGGCGTTTCTCTTGGGGCATACGTTCGTTTCCTTTCCGGGGCGGGATTGCAATGGCGATTGCTTCGACAGCGGCGTGGATGGTTCCTGCCAGGTTGTACCCTCAACCCCGGCCCTTCTCCCTGATTCGCTCCTTCGTCGCAGGGAGAAGGGAGCGAGTGTGGTAGCTTTACCTGTTGAACGTGAAGTGGGCGCATTCGTAAATCTTGTAGCTCACGCACTCACCTTCCGCCTTCGCTCCCTTCTCCCTCCGAACGCAGTTCGGGAATCAGGGAGAAGGGCCGGGGTTGAGGGTACAACCTCCCGTTTTGCAGCAGCCTGAATAGCCAGAATCAGATTTCGCTATAGCGCGTATTGCTACGCGCTTTCGAGCGTAAAGAACGCGACTTCGGGCGGGCAGAGGAAGCGGAACGGCACATCCGCGTTGCCGATGCCGCGATTGACGTACAGTTGCGCTTTGCCCGTTGTGTACCAGCCTGCGCGGTAGTGTTTGGCTTTGATCCACTTCAGGGCGCGGGCGGTGAGGATGGGAACGCGCACCTGCCCGCCGTGCGTGTGGCCGGAAAACACGATGCACTCGCGGTCTGCCACAAGGTCGGCCTCGCCGGGGTTATGGGCAAGAACCAGAACCGGCGCATCGGGAGGCACGTCGGCAAACGCGGCGTTGACATCCGGCGTTCCGTACCAGTCTTCATCCAGTCCGACAAGCCACAGGCCGTTGGCAAGGCGGTGATTGCGGTTGCACAGGTATACGATGCCGAGGGCTTCCAATGCCTGCCGTATCCGCTCCAACCCGGCTTTTACATCATGGTTGCCCGGCACGGCATACACGCCCAGGGGCGCGATACCGGGCTGCATCAGGGGCGCAAGCATTTCCATGCAGGGCGCAATGTCGGCGGGATCGTCGTTGACAAAATCGCCCGTCAGCACAATCAAGTCAGGCCTCTCGCGGCGCGCGCAGGCAACGGCCTCGCGTATCACGGCGTCGGAAGTCAGGCGGCTGCGGTGAAAGTCCGACAATTGCGCCACGCGCAGGCCGTTCAATGCGGGTGGCAGATGCGGCATAACAACCCGATGGCGCGTCGTCTGCATCACGGCGTAGGGCGGCCCTGTGTTGAAGTTCCCGAGTGGCGCATTCTTTGCGGCGGGTTCATTTGCGTTGGGCTGCTTTGCATTAGAGTTTTCCGGCGCCGCATTGTCCTGCCCTGCCGCTTTTTGCGCCGCTTCCGCGTCCGCTTGCTGCTCCTGATGGAAGGTCGTCTGCTCTGCCTGCCACCTGCGCGCGGGCTGCGTTTTCGGTCCCGCCCTGCTGCTGTAAAGCCTTTTGCCATTCCGTTAGAACCTGATCGTACAGCGTGGTCAACCCGGCTGCTTTTTCGGGATTTTGCGCGCGCTGTAATTGGTAAATCTCGTAGCCGCGATGCTGCCAGTAAGCGCGAAGCAATCCGGCGGCTTTCTCGAACTGCGCCGCCGCTTCCTTTGCCTGCTGCCGCTCCAACAGCCATTTGCCAAGCCGCGCATGGGCAAAAGCGAACTCGGTTTCCGTCGCTTCCGGCATTGCGCGTACCGTACCGACAGGTGTTGCTTCCAGGCCGGCCATCTCCTGATAGGTTTGCGCAGACTGCGCCGCATTTCCCGATAAAGCCTGCGTTTCAGCCAGCGCGCGCAGGGTTTGCAGGTTATGCGGATCATATATCGCGGGCGTTTTGCAGGGCGTCCAGAGCCGGCTTGTACGCAGTCGCGGCTCCTCCCTGCAAAACGCCGCTCAGGGCAAGCGGAGCATCGTTACCGGAACTGTTTGCGCCTCCCAAAGCCTGCCGAATAGCCTGTCGCTTGTAAAACTGCCCTAACTGGTAGTACGCTTTGCCGGAGGGCGCAATTCGCGTTGCCTGCTCCAGCGCCATTCTCGCTTTATCCGGTTCTCCCATCATCTGGTATAGGCTGCTTGCTTTCGCCAGCGGTTCCGACGTAAACGGGTCTATATTCGCCGCAGACTGATAACTGTGCAGGGCGTTTTGCAGGCTGTCCCGCGCTCCCGCCGCGCCCTGCGCCTGCTGCTCCTGAAACTCGGCTACCGACAGCATGGCCTGCGCCGCCTGCAACCGCGATAGATAGGTCACGCCCCCGCGCCATGCCAGCAGCAGCGCGACAACGCCACACGCCGCCAACATTCCCTTCGACAAGGGACGGGGCTTTTGCGTTGCAAGCGGGGCAATGTCCCGCGCCTGCGCCGTCAGAAGCCCGACAACCGCGCTCAGGGTCAGGGCGGTTGCCAGAATGTACCAGTCCGAATCGAACAGACTGTGCAGGATGGAACACACTATCGCCGCCAGCAATCCGGCTAATAGCAGGCGAGGCTCTTCAAACAATTGCCGATTGCCGATTGCCGATTTTCGATTTTCGATTTTCGATTTTCGATTTTCGATTTGGGCAGATGGCGTTGTGTTTTCCGGTAATTCTATATCGTTGATGTAGAGGTCGTTGGTGGCGGGATGCGCTTGTGACGTTGGGGCGTTTTTGGCGTTTGCGCGTGATTTGCCGGGAGTGTTTAGAAACAGGACGTAGACGGCGAAGGCGGACGAGGCGGCGAAAACAACGAGCAGGCACAGCGCGCCGGGTACGCCGGTTTCCGCCGTCCATTGCAAAAAGCTGTTGTGGGCATGGGCGGTGGGGGCGGCAACAGCGTAGCGCGGGTAGGCGGTTTCGTAGCTGCCGATGCCGGTTCCCGTCAGCGGGTTGGCGCGCGCCATGCCCAATGTCGCCGTCCATGTCACCTGCCGGAACTTGCCGGAATGGGCCTGCGTGTCCGCCGCTTCTCCGACACTGGCAACAGCAGCCGTCGCGCTGCCCGTCGCCTGCTTGCCCGTATTCGTCAGGCGAATCAGCAGGGGCGTAGACGCCAGCAGCGCGGACAGCAGCATCACGCCCAATCCGGCAAGCAACTGTCGGCCTCGCCCTCGCACAACGCCCACGCGCAGCAGCAACAGCAGCCATCCCACTACAACCACAAACAGCATTGCCACGCCCGCCCGCGAACCCGTCAGCAACAGGCACGCGGTTTGCAGCACAAGCCCCAAACCAACTAGCAGCTTGGCTTTACTTTCGCGGGCGGACACGAAGCACGACAGCGTTAAAGGCAAGGTCAGCAGCAGATACCCGGCAAGAAAGTCGGGGTTGAGAAACGTGCCGAACACGCGATGCGCGGAATTGCCCTGCTTCCACTGATCCAGATACTCGTGAATGCCCCACGCGCCCGCCAGACTTCCCGCCGCTATAATCACGAGAAGCAATGTAATTAGCGCGTTATGGTCACGGCCCAACCGTGACGCCAGCCCGCCGACTGTCAGCGCGGCCAGCAGCATGGCCCACGTATCCAGACGCGCCGCATTGAGGGGCGGATGCGCGAACATGGAAACTGCTGCCCAAATTGTCAGCACACATGCGCCTCCCGCCAAGCCTCCTACCGCGCCAATCGCAACCGGGCGGTGCCACTCGCGGGCTATCGTCACGCCCAACGCCAGCGCGGCCACAACGCTGAGTATGGGTACGCTCATTATTTGCAGCCAACTAATCACATCTGCGGGCGGAACGGAGTTCAACGACGTAGACGCAAACACGCCCGCCATCAAGGGAGCCAGCAACAGCGCAAAGGCGACCAGGTACAACGCGATTTTATCCAGCGACGACAGAGCGCGCGCATCTCGTTCCTGCGCCGTTTCAGACACGGATTCAGGCGCAGGCTTCACATTCCCTACAGGGCTATCCTCAAGGCCATCTTCATCAGCAGAAATATCAACAAGTCGCAAAGGCGGTGGTTCGGTCACGAAGCGTCTCCGGGGCGGCGCAAACCGGAAGCCTCCGGGGGCGCAGTCGCCGCGTTGGTTATAGTTGAGTCAGGTACAGGCGAGCCGGTTATGGCTGCGTTGGTCAGGGCTGCATTAGTTAGGGCTGCATTAGTTAGGGTTGCATTAGTTACGGATGCATTAGTTAAGGTTGGAATGTGTGGCACGGCTGATAAATTCGGCAGCGCGGAAACTTTTGGCTCAACGGGCGCAGATCTTTTTTTACGCCACGCCGCCAGTTTGCGCTGCCAGTAACGGACGCGCCAGCGCAATATCTGCCCGACTGCCCGCAGCGCGATACCCGGCAAAATCAAAGGCCGCAGCAAAAAGGACGTTTGCGCCCGATAGTGCTTTTTATAAAACAAATACTGGCTGCGATGAAATTCATACGTCATGCGCGTCGGAGCCTGATCGCTGCTTTTGCCGATGTAATGGTAGATGATGGCGTCGGGCAGGTAGGTAACGCGCCAGGTAAGGGAACAGGGAACAGGGAACAGGGAACAGGAGTCTTTAGTTGATAGTTGATAGTTGATAGTTGATAGGACATCCGCTCCTTCTGTCTTCTCTTCTGTTCCCTGTTCCCTGTTCCCTGTAACCTGTAACCTGTAACCTGTTCCCTTTTCCCTCACCGAAACGTGATTGGCCCGCCAGCACAAATCTACATCCTCGCAGTACATATAATAATCTTCATCGAAGCCGCCGATCTGGTCGAGGCAGGCGCGGCGGATCATCAGGGCGGCCCCGGATACCCAATCCACATCACGGGGCGTGGCGTGGTCCCAGTTTTTCATCAGGTAGTCGGCGGCATGGCGGTTTTTGGGCAATAGTCGTCCGAGCGGCGTGTTGTGCAGAAAGCCGGTGGCAAGATTGGGATACTGACGGCACGAGTATTGCAGGCTGCCATCCGCATTGAGCAGTTTGGGGCCGAGAATACCCACATCGGGGTTGGCGTCGGCGTAATCCACGAGGCTTTTTAACGCGCCCTCCGTCACCTGCGTATCCGAGTTCAGGAACAAAACGTAACGCCCCGCAGAAGTGGGAATGCCGACATTGTTGCCCGCGCCGAAGCCCAGGTTCATCGGGTTGGCAATCAATTTTACCTGTGGAAACTCGCGCCGTACCATATCGCGGCTGTCGTCACTGCTGGCGTTGTCCACGACAATCACTTCCACATCCAGGCCGTTGTGCGGACGTGTCAGGGTTTGCAGGCACTCCTGCAGCAGTTTGCGGGTATTCCAGTTTAGAATGATAACGGATAAATCCACGTTGTTACGCTTTCTGCGCTTCCAA
The DNA here is from genome assembly GCA_963835065.1 of uncultured Chthonomonadaceae bacterium. Classification (GTDB taxonomy): domain Bacteria; phylum Armatimonadota; class Chthonomonadetes; order Chthonomonadales; family Chthonomonadaceae; genus CAWFQB01. Next base: position 492,846 of record CAWIEK010000049.1, read on the forward strand.
AACGATTTCCTACCGAACTTCCGGCGTCACCACAACCTTGTTGTTATCAATTGCGTCCAAAATTTGCTCCAGCGCATGACACAGCCGCCGAAATGAGCGGGAATTCGCGCGGGCTTCTGTCGTGTTTATCAGCCGCGTCAAATGGGCTTGATCTATCGTCGGCGAGTAGTCGAATACCGGCCGGAGGCTGTTGATCAAGCCATGCTTTTACGCCGCGTCTGCTTTCCACATTGCCTGAGTACGCAAGATTGGCAGGCATCGTGTAACGCCCGCCTACATCTTGTCCCTGCAAGGCTGTCATGCTTGCGAGAAACCACGCCTCATACTCGCAAGCCGCAATGACTACAGCCACCGGCTGCCGCAAGCCATGCGCTTGAACGCGGCTGCAAAGGTCTTTGCGCCAACGTCATCGCGCACGCATCATCGGCATCCAGCAGTATCAAACGGCGGCACAATCCGGTTCTCGGTATGCTGCGTTCAGGAACTTCTCCACGCCGCTGGCGGCTAACAAATTACTACTCCCTTCGCTACAAGAGGAGTAGCAACAAAGAGGTCGTAGCTGCCTAATTCGCGCAGTATCTTATAGCAAAGCGCAGGCACAGCCTTCTTTTCGCCTTCCCCTTCCACAACAGGCACGATTTTAGGCATTGCTTGCGCTCACCGGTTCAGCAGGGCAGGCTGCGCAACCCTTCAATTCGCAGCAAATCCCCTGTTGTAAACAGGTGATCGTTGATAATCCTTCGCTGCACCTCATCTACGGCCCGATCAGTGCGTTAAGCCATCCTCGCATTTCCACAACCCGCAAAGTGCTCTACATCGAACTCAGAAATGAAATCCGGGCTTTGCGTGGTAACAATGATTTGAGATTCTGCCGGCGGCTTCTTTGACAACATCTGCCACAATGGCATTGAGTTGGGGCCGGATGCAAACCTATTTCAGGTTCTTCAACGGCAATCAAGGAGAACGTTGCGGGGAGCAAGTAAGCTCTGGTAAAGAGCGGTTAATACGGCTAACAACCGAATGGTTCCAGTCTGATTCCTGAGCCAGTTCAAACACGAGGGGCCATCTTCCAGTAATGCACGCGACATATGCTGCAATTGTATTGTACAGATAGCTTCCAATCGAATTCGTATACGAATCTTCTCTACATCGTCTAATGCTGACTTTCAAAGCGCGCGTGTCACTATCAGGTAACGATCCTGTTCACCGACATTTGCTGCAATGTAGAAGCGAGATTGGTTCCGTCTTCAAACAGTAGGAAAAAAGTGCAATTTCTTCTGCGGACGCGGGAAAACATCCAGGGATGAACGCTGTAAAAATAGTAGGCTTTCAAGAAATGTTGTCACATAAATAGCAACATCCATTATCGGCACAAGCAGGTGGCAACAGCAATTGACTGACATCGAAATTGATACGTCGGAAGACGAAATGAGCGGCCAATGGAAAGTAGCGGCTGGAAGGCGAACTTTCCATTTTTCGCCTTCGATTTCAAAACAGTGTTTGGCAGAGGCTTCGCTTGATCCCTGCCGCAAGAATTCATTTGTACACGGCATAAGTACTGTCATCGGTTCAGAAGAAATTGCAAAGCCGTATTCTGCGCAAAGTGCTTCCGCTTCGATATGGAGAACTAGAAGGATCATGCGCACAAGACCATCAGGCTTTCCAACGCACGAATTCTCCCAAGCCCCTCGCTTGACGTACCGCTTCCTCAACATTGCTTCGCAAAGCATCCCGCACAAAACGCAAAGCGTCTATGAACGCGCTTTTACCCGCGCCATTGCGCCCGACCAAGACCGTCAGCGGGCCAAGCGTGACATCCACATCGGCCAGACTGCGAAAATTTTTCACACGAACGCGCGTAATCACGAAACACCTTCCTTTAGAAGTGATGAACAATGAGTGATGAATAGAATTCTGCTTCATCATTCGTCATACGCCGCTTGCTTATTCATCATTCATCACTCATTGTTCATCACTTGCTTGTGTCTTTTCCGCGCTTGCAGCCAGGCGTGGGGCCAGGATGCGGCGGCGATGAGCAGGCGCAGGGGCCAGAACCAGACAGCGCGGTAGTGCTTGGCGTAGAAGCGCAAAAGCCCACGCCGCGACTCCCAGGCCATTGCGCTGCCGACTTGGACGGTACTCGCGCCGCCATAGTGGATAATCTCGACTTCGGGCGTGAACCAGATTTTCCAGCCCGCCCGCTTGCAGCGCAGGCACCAGTCCACTTCGTTGAAGAAAATCGGGAAGGCCAAATCCATCAGGCCGACTTCTTCTATGGTTTGACGGCGCAGCAGCAGAAAAGTGCCCATCGGCTGATCCACTTCCGCTGTATGCGCGTAATCGAACCACGTCATACGGTACGCGCCGAACACGCGGCTGCCTGGCAGCAGGCGGCTCAGGCCAAGCAGTTCCCATAGTACCGCCATAGGAGTCGGAAACCCGCGCACCGATTTTTGCAGGCTGCCGTCCGGGTGTACTTGCCGAACGCCCAACGCGCCCGCGTCAGGATGTTGTTCCATAAACGCGACGGCTTTTTCCAGCCCGCCGGGCGGCAAAATCACGTCTGGGTTCAATAACAGATTATACGCAGAACGCGCGCGTTGCAACGCCTGATTATTGCCTTCCGCGTAACCGGTATTGTCCTCATTGGCGATAAGCCGCGCCTGTGGAAACCGTTCCCGAACCGCCGCCGCGCTGCCATCATGCGAATTATTGTCAACGACAATCACTTCAAACCCAAAATTAGGCGGCGTGTCGTAAATACTGGCAAGCGCGCCGAGCAGCAAATCCCGCGTGTTCCAGTTGACGATGCAAATGGAGAGGAGGGTGTTCGGGTATTCGGTATTCAGGTGTTCAGGTATTCGGGTATTCAGGTTATCCATATGCCTATTCCGCGTTCGCTGCCCAACGGTAAAACGTCATGCAAGTTACGCCTCTGCCTGAACACCTGAATACCCGAATACCTGAACACCTGACCACAGTTCGCCCACATCTTTGAGCAGAACATCGGGTGGGCAGGCGGCAAAGGCTTCGGGCTGCTGCTTGCGCAAGAAGCCCATTGTATGCATTTTAGCCGCGCGTCCGGCCTGTATATCCATAACGTGATCGCCCGCCATCAGGCAGTTTTGCGCCTGCAGGCGGCGTTCGGGAAACTTGGTTTGCAGGACGCGCAGGGCATCCATCAGATGGCCGGGGTGCGGCTTCACCTGTTCCACGTCCTCGCGGGACAGCAAAACGTCGCACTGCAAATCGCCTTCCACGAGCAGGCGGTCTGAAACCATGCGGCAATTGCGGGTAACGATGCCAATGGGAACACTCCGCCGGTTCAGGTAAGAAAGCAATTTGGATGCGCCGGACAGTAAAACAGGATCGGCGCACTGCGCGGCCTCCTGCGCGGCCAGCATCGCAAACGCCGCGTCATGAAAGTTTTTGTGCGCCCCGCTCATCGTGATGCTTTGCAAAATCGCCGTGACGCGCTCCACAATCGAAAGAATGTCCATATCGCGCATATAATCTGTTTCTACGCCCCACTCCACGCCCAATGCCAGAGTCTTCTGCTTCATCTCAACAAAGTCAATATGCGTTTCAATCAGCGTGTTATCCAGATCAAACAAAACCGCGTCGCTTTGCAGCAGCAGGCGAACCGCCTTTTCAATCATTTCGATGTGCATTACTCCTTAATATTTTGCCTTCCGGTTTTTCGTTTTGGTTCGCGTATTTCGCGGTTCCTCTCTCCTTTTCTCCTTCTCTTCTTTTCTTTTCCTCTGTGCCCCCTCTGTGTCTCTGTGCCTCTGTGGTGAAGGTTCCTATTTCCCCGCGATGGCAGGCAGGATGTACCCCAGTTGGCGCAAGCCCTTACGGAAGGCGGCTTCGTTTTCCGCGCTGACGACAATAAAGCGCTCCCCGGCGGGCTGGCAGTAACGCTTGGTGCGCGGGTCGTGGACAATCAGCAGGGCCGTGTCCTTGTCGGCGCACTCAATCAGCCGCGCCATGCCCCGATCTAAGACGCGGCGGCTGCGTTCCTCCACATCGTCCAGAAACCGCGCAATCACATCGGGCAGTTCGTTTTCACTGCGCGTTTGCAGCAGTTCGCGCAGTTCTTTCAGGTCGCGCCCGCTTTCCACCGCTCCCAGCATCTTCGCCTGATCCAATTTCCACACGCGCTCGGAACTCTTTTCCGCGTACAGGCTCAAAATCAATACTTCTCCCGCTGCCGCCTCCAAATCCGTAATCACCACATCCCGGTTGGGCAGGACGCGCAGAGTCGGGCGGTGTTCCTGCGGGGCAAGCGCATAGGTTTCCGTCAGGCCCAGGCAGTACGCGCCCAGCGCATTCAGGCGCAGGTATAGCAGGCCGTCATAGCGGCTGAAAAAGTCCAGTTCGTCCGTTCCCCACAATTCGGAATAGTCCGAACGGACGCCTGCAGGCTGCGTATATGCCACATCAATCAAGCCAAGCGTGGCCGCGTACTCGAACAGGAAGCACAGCGTATAGCGTCCCTGCAAAACATTCCACGAACTCTCCCCGCCGGCATCTCCCAGGCTGCCATACTGCGCGGACTCAATATACAGGCTCCATTCATCACGGGTTACTTCAAAATCGTGTTCGGCATGAAGGTAGCGCAAAAAAGCGTCCACAGACACCCATTTCCCAACCGGGCAGACCCGCAGCATTTGCCCAATAGCCTCGCGGCGGCCTTTGGGCGCGGTCAATCCTTTTTGGCCGTTGCCCGTCTGCCCACGTATGTTGTTGATACGCCGCAGTTCATCATACAAAGACGACTTCAGCCAACTTTGCCACAGTCCGCGCAGGGTTTCCGAGGGAGCAGCCAGCAGAGTCTTTTGGCCGTTGGGCGTCAGGGCAAGTTTTTTACCGTTCAGCGCGGCCAGTCTTCCCGCCTGCACCAGAAGGGGCCAAGCAAACGCCTTGACCGGCCCGACGGCCTCCTCCTCTTCCTCACGCCAGGGAGAAGCGTTTGGATGCTGACCTTTGGGCCGGCTGCCGAACGCCGTCATTTCCAGGGGTGTGGGTTCGTCACCATCCGCGTCTTCGTCCTCATCTGTTTCCTCAGCCGCGCCGGGCATGTTGTCGTAGAAGTCGCCGCCGTGCAGCAACGCGCCCACTGCTTTGACCGCGCCCGCCGTTGCCAGATTCGTCTTCTCACTGACAGCGATTTTGCCCGCGCTGATGAGCCGCAGCACGACGGACGCATCCTGCAAAGCGTCCCGCTCTGTTTCCCGCCGGACAATCGGCAGCGGCGTGATGACATTGGAATACTTTTTGGTCCCGTAGTCATACCGCTTTTCCGCCAGCCCATACAGGGCGGGGATGTCGTCGAGCGTTTGCAGCGTCAGGGGCGGCGGGATTGGCACAAACGCCTTCAGGCGCGGCTTCAAGTCTGCGGGCAGCAGATCGCGGTGCAGGAACATACTCAGCAGCGCAGTTTCTTCCTTATACCCATTTTGCCAGCTTCCCCGTGTGCCGAAATAGGGAGTTTTGCCATACTTTGCGCGGAACCGGACGGCATCGTAGCGGCCATCTGAGGCGTATAAAGCCTCTGCCACTGCCGCCTGCTGCGTCGCGTCCAGGCGATCCCAGGCTTCGCGCAGTTTCGCCCCGTCCATCTGCGCCACCAGAAGGTCAATGATTGCGGACTTGCGCGTTGGCCGTTCCGCCGTCTTGAACAGCGCAAGCAGTTGCTTCAAACTGTCTATGGTATAAATTTCCAGCGCGTCTTTCAGCGTGGCGTAGGCAACCATTTCCTGATAGGAACTCATTCTGTGCATCCTTCGATGAGGGATATATGTCCATCAGTATACCGCTAAACTTCTGCCAACAGGTCTCCGGGATGGCCGAACAATCCGTAATGGCATCAACAAGACTTGACAAGTCTGCCAAATCCGTTCATACTAAACTCGCCTCGCACACATCTTCGCAGTTTATTCGATTTTGAGTCTGACGTTGCCGCTCACGGTTTCCTCCCCACCAACCGGAACCACGTTCCTCCCAGGAGATATTTTCATGGTTTTTCATCGCTTCACACCGTCCTGTTTCTCACATTCTACGCGACGCGCCGCAAGCCTATTGCTTGTTTCCGCTTTCGCCGCCACCGCCACCACCCGCGCCCAAACACCTCCCTCCCCCAACCCCAACACTCAACTCCCAACCTGCTTCCCCAATCGCAATCCAATCGGCAATCGGCAATGAAGAATTGCGCGGCATGTGGGTCATCTGCGACAGCCTGGAATCGCCCGCGTCCATTCATCAGGTAATCGTCACGGCGAAGAAATACGGATTGAACGCGCTGTTTGTGCAGGTGCGCTCTCGCGGGGATGCCTGGTACAATTCATCGTATGAACCCCGCGCCGAAGGCTTGAGCGGGCAGCCGCGCAGTTTTGATCCTCTGACGCAGATGGTTGCGGAAGGACACGAGGCGGGGCTGGAAATCCATGCCTGGCTCAATACCTTCATTACCTGGAGCAAGCCGCGCCGTCCCCGCAGCCCGCAGCACGTTTGGAACGCGCACCCGGAGTGGTTTTCCCATGACTGGCACGGACGGCTTTCCACCGCCAACACGGAAGACTGCGAGGGCGTGTTCCTGCAGCCCAGCAACCCGCAGGTGCAGCAGCATCTTTTCAACGTGTTTACCGATGTGGCCGCCCGCTACGACGTGGACGGCATCCACTTCGATTATGTGCGCTACCCTAACACCACGTATGATTTTTCCGGTTCTACGCTGGCCCGCTTCGCCGCTTATATGCGAACGGACACGGACGCGGCGACCATTCAGAAACTCGACGCCCGACTGAAGCACGATCCGAAAGCCTATGTTCATGCGTTCGGCAGGCAATGGGAGGATTGGCGGCGGGCGCAGGTGACGGGACTGGTAACGCGCATTTCGCAGGCAGTGAAGGCCAACAAGCCCTGGATGCAGGTCTCGGCAGCCGTGTTTCCCGACGCCAAAGATGCGTCTACGGATCGGGGGCAGGACTGGATGGCCTGGCTGCACGAGGGCGTACTGGACTCGGTTTCGCTGATGGCCTACAATACCAGCACGGCGCGGATCGTGGAGCAGACAAAGCGCGCGGTTGCCATAGCGGGCGAGCGCAAAGTGTATACGGGTATCGGCGCATGGCGCTTGTCCGCCCACGACGTAGCGGCGAAAATCGCCAAAGTGCGGCAGGCGGGCGCGTCGGGCGTCAACCTGTTCTCTTACGACGAAGTTCACAACCGCCGCCAATACCTGAGTACGCTATCACGGGGCGTGTTTGCCAGTCGCTCGGCTCCCCCGCGTATGCGCTGGCTGCCCTCCCGGAGCGGAAGCGTCAACCGGAACGGCCAGAACCCGGAACAGTCCAAACCGGAACAAACCAAACCGGAACAAACCCAACCGTAGGTTACAACATTGGCGCAGAACAAACAGAGGCGCGACACCCGGCTTATAAGAATCCGGTTCCAACAAAGGAGACACGATGCGGAAAGGAACTGTTGGTCTTCTGGCGCTGTTTTGCCTGTGGGCGGCGCAATGCCGCGCGGACATCCCTGCCGAAGTGATTCGGCAGGGCAAGAAAGCGACGGCGTTTGTGTACACGAGTCGGGCGGAGGGAAGCGCCTTCTGCATTGACGCGAACGGGCTGTTTGTCACCAACGCGCATGTGCTGGAAGGCGCGGCGGTCCACAGCCGCGTCATGCTGGCGCTCAATCCCGGCGAAAGCAACCAGCGTGTGCTGGAAGCCGAAGTTGTCCGGGAAGACAAGCAGGCCGATCTTGCATTGCTGCAAACCAAAGAAACCACCGGGCTGACGGAACTGGAACTTGGCAGCGTCGGGGCATTGTCGGAAACGCAATCGGTTGTCGCGTTTGGCTATCCATTCGGCTCCGAACTTGCTGTTGCGGGCGGCAAATACCCTGCCATATCCGTCAACGTCGGGCGCATTACCGCCCTGCGCCACAAGGGCGGCAGCCTGCACGAACTGCAATTGGAAGCGTCCCTGAACCCCGGAAACTCCGGCGGGCCGGTACTCAACACAAAGGGGCAGGTTGTCGGCGTGGTGCAGGCGGGCGTACCGGGAACCCGCATTGAGTTCGCCATTGCCGTCAATCGCCTGCGCGACTTTCTGCGCAGCGTACAAGTCGTGCCCCGTTTTCCACAGTTGACGACGCGGACGCAGCAATCACCGCAAACGTTTGCTGTAGACGTGCTAACCCCGGTCAGACCCGCTTCGACGCTTGCCGTCACGCTTGCGCTGACGATGCCGGGGCAGGAAACCCGCGAATTTACCCTCAAGCACCTGAGCGGCAATCGGTTCAGCGTACAGGCCGTACCCCTTCCGTTGAATGTGCAGACCGTGCATTTACTGGTGAAAGACGCTTCCGGTTCCGGTGACTACATCGTAAAAAACAAGTCCGTGTCCGTAGGCGGCCAAGCCTGCAAACTGAGCGACATCAAACAGGTGGTTTACGGCAGTTCCGCTTATGCCGTGATGACGGACGGGCAAAAGCGAACGGGCATTATTTACGGGCTGACGGGGCTGGAAACGATTGAGGGTGGCGGCGTTCGTTTGGACATAACCGGAGCCAGAGAGATTCAGATACAGCCGCAGACGCTGGCAGGCGAAGAACTGAAATATCGCATTGTGGTGCGCGCGGACGGGCAGACGGTTTGCGAAGCATCCGGCGGACTGAAAATTCAGGCCGCTCCCCTTGCGCCGCTTGCGCCTGCCGCCGATGTGGTGACAGGACCGGGGCATCCGGCAGGCGCGGGGGAACCGGGCAGTATTTCTTTCGCCCCCTCCCGCGTGTACCCCGTTCCCGCAGCGCTGGATGTTGTTACAGCGGCGGACCTGGATGGAGATAAATGGCCGGATGTGGTTGTCGGCGGCGGGCAGGAACTCGGCGTCCTGTATAATCATCGCAACGGTACGCTGGAACCCTACACGCGCCTGCTGACCTGGCAGGCCGGTGTTATGAACCGCGCCATTGCCGATGTCAACGGCGACGGTCTCCCGGACATTATCTTCACCGATGGCGCGGAACGGCTCGTGATTCTAATCAATCAAGGAAACCGTCACTTTGCGGAGCCGACTTTTCAGCAGATTGGCCGGATTTCAACCCTGACAGTGGCGGATGTGAACGGAGACGGGAACCTGGACATTATCGCTGTCGGCGGCGACGGCGGGGGCCTGTCGCGGGTAGTGCAAATTCTGCTGAATGACGGCAGTGGCGTGTTCCATGAGAAGTCACGATTTACGCGCTTCGATTACGCCGAGGGCGCGGCGGTGGGGGACCTCAACGGGGATGGCAAGGTAGATTTGGCCGTCACTTTTGAAACGTCTACCGTAGACCGAAGCGGCGTACAAATTTATTATGGCGACGGCACAGGCAACTTTCAGCCCGGCCCCACCTATTACATCGGTACGCAAAACATGTTCGGCCCGACTCTAACGGATTTTAACGGTGACGGCAAACTCGACCTGGCCCTGTGCAACTACTGGTCCGGCACCATCGTCGTGATGTTCGGGAACGGCGACGGCACATTCAAGCCCTACACGCGCTACCCTGCCGCCAGCTACCCGCTCCACACGGCGGTGGCAGACTTTAACGGCGATGGCTGGCCCGACATTGCCGTGCCGATTAACGGCAATGGAAGCGTATATGTTTACCGCAATCGCGGCGGCGGAATCTTCGTAGATCCCCTCGTTGTGCCTTCCGGCGGCAAGGACACGCGCAGTTGCTGTGTCGCGGACTTCAACCGGGACGGCAAGCCCGACCTGGTGGTTCAAAACATGGAAACCAAAACCATCGGGGTACTCATCAATACCAGTCCTGATGCTGTGTCACGGTAGAAGGCAGGGTACGTTATGGCGTTTCTACTGCATACATTGTTACGACGGAGAATACAAATGCGAAAATTAAGCGCGGGCTTTTTGGTGGCTTTAGGCTTGATTGGCCTGCCGACGCTTGCCGCTACGGAACCGCAGGCAGACTTGCCGCCGGATTTTCTTCCCACCTTTCAGATAATGGATGCGGCGTATGCGCGCCAGGACATCGAGGGAATTGTGGCGCGCTACGCCCCGCATTGCGCGTTCACTGAGGTTAGTCTAATTACCAGCATGTCAACTCCCAATGCTGCCGGCAAGGACGTGGAAACCAAGCTCAAAACCCATTTCCGACATGATCTTGCGTGGCAGCGTCAGAACTTACAGCAGTTTTTCACGGTGACAGATGGGCCGCCAGACTCTCAATTTCCACCGGCGCGAAAGACAACCGTCACGTCCAGCGTACAACAATCCGTTCTGAACCGCAAAGCAACGGAATTGCGCCTGACTGTGGAGCGCAAGGTTCATTTTGATCGCGGGCAGGCACAGGAAATACGCAGCGAAGTGGATGAGGAGGTATGGAGCAAAAACGCGCAGGGCTGGAAGCTTAAACGCCTCACGATACATCCAAAAGGAGATATGATCTTTATCGGTTAATAGAAAAAACCAGTTAAGCATGGTACTGACGCTTGTGACCGGTATACGAAATACCGGCTGTCAGGCATGCGACCAATTGTCCTGCGGACACGAGATAGCGCCATGTTAAAGTGGTTTGTCTATAAGCGTTACTTTGAGTTGTGATAAAACGGGCAGAGGTAATGTTCCTTTGCCCGTTTTGCTTCGGATAGGCGCGTGGCGGGGTTATGCCGCTACTTCTTTTTATCGGCTTTCTTGGTGTCCTTGTCCGCGTCTTTGTCGCCGCTCAGCCGGACGGACGTAATCACATCGCCAACAGCCAGTTTGTCCACCAACTCCGCGCCTTTGGTCACTTTGCCGAACGCGCAGTAACCGCTGTCCAGGCTGTGGTTGGCTTTCAGGTTGATGAAAATCTGGCAGTCGCCGCTGTTGGGATTTTGGGAACGCGCCAGGCCGAGCGTGTACTTCTCGTGCAGCATCTTGGCCTCTAAGGGAACCGGGTGGCCGGAGTCGTGCGATCCAATCCCGTTCGCGTCGAACTGATCCGGGCTGAGATTCTTGCTTTTAGGGTCGCCCCATTGCACCACGAAGCCGGGTTCCACGCGGTGAATTTTGATGCCGTCGTAGAACTTCTGCTTGACCAAATCCACGATGTGCGCGACGGTTTTGGGAGCCATGTTCGGGTACAACTCCATGACAATCGTGCCTCGTTTGGCAACCACCATCGTAATCTTGGGGTTGTCGGCGGCATGAGCCGCTAATGTCGCCACCACAAACAACATCGCCAGCAGCGCCGACCAAAAGCCGCGCTCTCCAAATCTATTCGTGTTCAAATGCTTCTCCTTGTAGGTAGGGGGTTATGGTTTTAGGGTTCTATGGTGTTAGGTATTGGGTATTAGGTGTTGGGCTTCTGTCTTCTGTCTTCTGTCTTCTGCCTAATATCTAATGCCTAATGCCTCATGCCTCTACTGCGCCGTCAAACTTTTAATCACATCGCCCTTTTGGATTTTGTCTACCACGTCCTGCCCTTCCACAACCATGCCGAAGACGCAGTATTGATGGTCGAGGGCGGGGTTATCATTCAGGTTGAAGTAAAACTGGCAGTCGCCGCTGTTGGGCGATTGCGAGCGCGCCAGGCCGATGCTGTACTTCTTGTGCAGCAGATGCGCTTCCAGGGGCACAGTCTTGCCGGAGTCGTGGGAGCCGATGCTTTTGGCGTCGAACTCCTCCACGCTGGCGTCTTTGCTTTCCGGGTCGCCGCCCTGCACGACGAAACCGGGTTCAAGGCGGTGGAACTTGATGCCTTCATAAAAATGCCGATGGCACAGATCGAGGAAATGCGCGACGGTTTGCGGAGCCGCTTTGGGGTACAACTCCATGACGATTTTACCCCGGCCTTCCACTTCCAGAGTGGCTTTTTGCGCCCCGGCTTTCACCTGTTCAAAGGTCATGGGCGTGGTGTCCGCGGGGGGCGCGTCTGCCGCTGCCGGGGGCGTTGTTTTTCCATTGGCTGGCGTTGATTTGGCGGTGGCCTGCTGTTTGCGCGCTTCTTCCTGCTCTTTCTCCTCGTCAACGCGGGCCTGGTCAGCGGGCGGCAAAGCGCCGCGATTCGGATGCCTGGAGGAAACAACGGCAGTCAAGAGAATGGCGGCTAAAATTAACCCCACAATTCCCAACAAAGGGCTGATGGATCGCATAACAATAGATTCTCCTATCGCAAAGATAAAAACGCAAGGGTAGAAAGCGCAAAGCATAAACGCGCATGGCAAAGGCAATTTGGCAGGGGCTATGCGCTTGTGTTATAATGGTGTCTTACCGTGTTGGATGGCAAGTTTTGTTCCCGACAATGAGTGAAGCGCCGTTGCGTGGCGTTGCGCCGTTTTGAGGCTACAAACCGCGCTTTTTTGATGCAAACAGCCCGACTCAAAACGTAAACAGAGTTATTCTAAGGATATTCTACCCGATGTTAGCTTCCCGCGTGATTCCCTGTCTGGATGTAAAAGCCGGGCGTGTCGTAAAAGGCGTGAATTTCGTCAATCTGCGCGACGCGGGCGACCCCGTGGAACTGGCCGCGCGCTACGACGCGATGGGCGCGGACGAATTGGTTTTTCTGGATATTACGGCCAGCCATGAAGAGCGCGATGTGATTGTGGACGTAGCGCGCCGGGTGGCCGAACAGGTGTTTATTCCCTTTACGGTTGGCGGCGGCATCCGCACGGTGGACGATTTTCGCAAGATTTTACGGGCAGGAGCCGACAAAGTAGGTGTCAACAGCGCCGCTGTAAAAAACCCGGCCATTATGACGCAGGCGGCGGAACAGTTCGGGCGGCAGTGCGTAGTAATCGCCATTGACCCCAAGCGCGTGGGAACCAAACCGGACGGCTCGCCGCATTGGGAAGTGTTCATCAACGGCGGCAGGACCCCAACGGGATTGGACGCGCTGGAATGGGCGCAGGAAGCCGAACAGCGCGGCGCGGGCGAAATCCTGCTCACAAGCATGGACAGGGATGGTACGCAAGTCGGCTACGATCTGGAACTGACCCGCGCCGTCGCCAACAGCGTACAAATTCCCGTCATCGCCTCCGGGGGCGCGGGTACGCCGCAGCACTGCCTGGAAGCCATAACAAAGGGCCACGCCGACGCCGCTTTAATCGCCTCAATGGTGCATGACGGCCATTACACCATAGAAGACATTAAACATTATATGCGCGAACACGGCGTTTGCGTCAGGTAAGTAGTTGATAGTTGATGGTTGATAGTTGATAGTTCCTGTACCATAGTCTTTGCTGTGGGTTTGGCTGATGATGAGGCTACTCTACATTCGGGCAGATGCCTATCAACTATCAACTATCAACTAAAAAGGAGTGTTTTCGTGCAAATACCGGAGGGTTTGAAGTACGACGGCAATGGATTGATTGCCGCAGTGGTGCAGGATGCGGCCAATGGCGACGTGCTGATGGTTGGTTACATGAACCGCGAGGCTGTGGAACGGACGCTGCAAACAAAGCGCGTTACTTTTTGGAGTCGTTCGCGTCAACAATTTTGGGTGAAGGGTGAAACTTCCGGCAACGCGCAGCACGTTATAGAAGTCTATGTGGATTGCGATCAGGACTGCCTGCTCGTGAAAGTGGAACAAGTCGGCGCCGCCTGCCATGAAGGCTACCGCTCTTGTTTCTTCCGCCGCATTGCCCCCGACGGCAACGAACTCGAAACCCTCGGCACACCGTTGATGAAAGCTTATTAATGCGGGTGTTCAGGTGTTCAGGTATTCGGGTTTCAGGAAATACAGAAGTACCGCAGTTTACTATGGCACAGCAAGTTGAATACCTGAACACCTGAACACCTGAACACCCGAATACCTGAACACCGTTTTACGAAGGGAACTACCCATCCATGTCTGCTTTGTCCGCTTTTCGCAGGAAGATTGGTTTGCGCCGCGTCCTTGCCGCTTCTGTAGGCGTTGGAGCGTTGTTGGGAGATCGGCAGTTTCGGGACAGCCCGCGCAGGCTGCCCCGCCGCACTATGCGGACATTATGCCTTTGAGTCAGGTAAAGCCGGGAATGACCGGGTACGGCCTGACTACGTTCAAGGGCACGACGGTTTCGCGCTTTGAAGTGACCATTATCGGTATCGAGCGCAAGGTGAACAACGGGCATGACCTGATTCTGATTCGCATGAAGGGCGGCCCGATCACCGAACGGGGCGCGAACCTGATTCACGGCATGAGCGGCAGCCCCATTTATATTAACGGCAAGTGCATCGGCGCGTTCTCGCAGGGCGAAGCCTGGCCCAAAGAACCCGTCGGCATGGTCACGCCCATCGAAGATATGCTGGAAGCGTGGGACCCGGATATTCCCCAACAGCCCCCCTATTTCCAGCCCGCCGACAAGCAGCCCACGCCGAACGCGCCTACTAACCCATCGCCGACAGACAAAGACAAGCCGGAAGCGAGTAAAGGAAAAAAGGAAAAGGGCAAAACCACCCGCGCGGGTATTTACCCTCAACCCTCAACTCTCAACCCTCAACCTGTGACAGTGCAGTTGTCCACGCCTGTAACGGTTGGCGCTCGGCGGATTAAAACCATTGTGCTGAATGCGGGGCCGAACAGCGCTTGGCAAGTCGGGACGATTGCGCCGTGCTGCACCGGGCGACCTCATTTGCAGTGGTCAGCGGCGTCAGCGACAAACAGCGCGAAGCGTTCCAAAAGGAACTGGACAAGCGCGGCTTTGCTATGACACTTATGCAGGGGCCGGCAATGGCGGCGGGCAAGGCCAACATTCCCGCGTCGTCCTTAAAGCCCGGTTCCGTGTTCGGCACGTTTTTGTCGTCCGGGGATGTAGAATTCGGCGCGTTCGGAACCGTGACGTACCGCAAGGGCAACCGCATTTTGGGCTTCGGGCATCCGTTCTTCGGATTGGGGGCGCTCAATGCCGCCACGACAACCGCGTCCGTCGTAGACGTGTTTTCGGGCTTGCAGACTTCGCACCTGATTGCCGAAGCCGGCCCGGTTGTTGGCACGTTCACGCAGGATCGGAATTTTTCGGTGGGCGCGGAATTGGGCCGCAAACCCATACAAATTCCCTTTACCATCACGGTCAATGACCAGACCATGCACCATAGCCAGACGTTCCACACGCAGATGTTCCAGCATCCCGACCTGACCGCCGCGCTGATGAGCATGATCGGGCAGGCGGCGGTATCGCGCATTCACAACATGCCCGGCGACATGATGGCGCGGGTGACGACAACGGTGGACGCGGGCGAAGTGGGCAAAACCACGCGCACCAACCTGCTGTTCGACGCCGACGACATTTCGCAGGCCGTGACACATGACCTGACCGACATTACGGGCATTATCAGCGGCAACCCGTTTTATCCCCTGCCGATTAAAAGCGCGAGTATGACCGTGAACCTGTACAGCGGGCACAACACGGCCACCATTGAGCGCATCTTTCTCAAGCAGGGACGCTACGAACCGGGTGACACGCTGGAAGTGGGCGTCGTGCTGAAACCGTATCGCCGCGACCCGATTTTCAAAAATTTAACGCTGAAAATTCCTTCCGACACACCGACCGGACGCTACGCGCTTGCGGTGCGCGGCGGTTCGCCGACCGTAACGCGCATCGGCCCGTTTGTTCTCAGCGGGGGCGGAGCGCCGGACACGCAGACTCCTCCCGTCAACGTCCGGCAGATGATCGCTCGCTTAAACGCGCGGGAAACCAATACCGACATGGTAGCGCGTCTGGTGCTGAACACCGCTGCCCCTGCTATCGAAGGGGAAAAACTGTCGCAACTGCCGCCCAATCTGGCCGTGCTGATGCGCAGTGACCGCAACTCCGGCGTCCGAATCGAGCGCGACGAATTGCGAGCGAGTGCGCCTACGGATTATGTTGTGAGCGGGACGCAGCAGCTTGTCGTGACCATTGTGCGCAAGAACACGCAGGAAGTGCCCGGCGCGGTCACGTTCCCAAGTTCTTCGGGCAGTTCCTCAGCAGGCAGCAGTTCCTCCTCCTCGTCGCTGCAATCAGGAAGCAGCAGCGGCGCTTCCGCGCAGGACGATGACGCGAAAGCAGCGCCGGACAGCGTGAACATGGGACTTTTGCAGTTGGGCAGTGAAACGCAGCGCTGGTTTGATGAATTGACCGGCGCGAATAAAGCAAAGCCGCAGGAAACGGCTGCCGAGCAGGACCCTTCCGTGAACCCGCTCAAGCCGACGGCTCCCGACGCCAAAACCAGGCAGGACAAGAACTCTAAAACCAAAAACACGAAGCAGGCGGTGGCGGCTCCGCCTGCCCCTGCTGCCACTCCCGCCGCTGCCGCCACAACCGGGGATACCAAGCCCGCAACCACGCCTAGCGACAACGAACCCGTGAAAATCGTCGCCCGCCAACTGCAAGTGTGGCGGCAGTCGGGCGCGAACGGCTTTGCGTCCGGCAAGTTCATGGGAACCAGCGTGACGGCAACGGGGGAACTGCGCCTTGCGCCCCGCCTGCGTCGACTGGCAACTACGAATGAAACCTATATCTGGTCCGTCGTAACCGACAATGACGGCAACGTGTACGCGGGAACCGGCACATCGGGCAAAATCCTGAAAGTGGATGCAAGCGGGGCGGTGAAAACATTCGCGCAGTTGCCTATCGTGTCCGTGCAAAGCCTGCTGATGGCGCGGGATGGAACCTTGTGGGCAGGCAGCAGCGTGAAGGGACAACTGTTTCACGTCAAGCAGGACGGCACATTCACGCTGACCGCCACCCTGCCGGAAAAATATATCCTTGCGCTTGCCGAAGACAGCGCGGGAAATCTGTACGTCGGACCGGGCGGCGGCGGCAACATTTACAAAGTGCCTGCCGGCTTCAACGCGCCGGACGCCACGCGCCCGGACACCTTGAAGCCGTTCGTGAAAACGCCTGCCGATTACGTCACGTCCATGACGATTGACGGCAAAGACAATCTGTATGTCGGCACAGGCAACGAGGGTATCGTCTACCGCATCACGCCGGACGGCAAAAGCAGCGTCCTGTACGACGCTAAAGAAAACAGCATCACCGCGCTGGCAATGATGCCGGACGGCAATCTGTACGCGGGAACGGGGCCGAAGGGACTGCTGTACCGCATCACGCCCGATGGCCTCGCCAGCGTCGTTTATGACCGCGCCACCAGTTTCTATACGGGCTTGCGCGTGGCAAAAGACGGTTCGCTGTACGCAACGACGGTCAATGCCGCGTACCATATCACGCCTTCCGGTTCCGATCCGGCGCGTCCCGTTGTGCAGCCGCTTGATAATCCCCGCGACGTGGACTTTCTGACGCTCGGCCTGCTGCCGGACGGTACGCCCATCATCGGCACGGGCAACATCGGCGAGTTGTACACGGCGGCAGGCGACAACAGCGGTTCCGGGGAAGGCCGTCAGCCGGGTTCGGGAACGTTTGAAAGCGTGATTCACGATTCCAAAGTGGTGAGTCAATGGGGCGCGCTGCGCGTCAACGCCCTGCTCAATGGCGGCGCGAAACTGGCAATCGCAACGCGAACCGGCAATGTGGCGGAACCGGATTCAACATGGAGCGACTGGAAAACGGCCACGCCCATCGGCAACAATGAAAACCGCGTTACCAGCCCGCCCGCCCGCTTTATCCAATATCGCCTGATGCTGTCACCGTCTTCCGGGACATCGGGAACCACAAGCGGCATTGGCATGAACGCGCCTTCGGTGCGCGAAGTAAGCCTGTCCTACATGCCGCGCAACCAGGCTCCCCGCGTGGCGTTTGTGTTGCCGCAGGGTGGCGAACGCTGGGCCAAATCGCAAACCATTCGCTGGTCGGGCATAGACCCGGACGGCGACACGCTGAGTTACGAACTGTTCTATTCGACGGATGGCGCGAATTGGAAGCCCCTACCCACTGCGGCAACGGCTTCCACCAGCGCGTCCACAACTACAGCCGCCATCTCCACATCCGGCACGGGCAGGAATGTGGCAGCCGCTACGCCCGCGCTTTCGCTGGACGAAGTTCAGAAACGCTTGGAAGCGCAGAACGCGCCCGAATCGGTACGCCGCATGGTGCTGGAATCCGCGCAGCGCCGCCTTGCGGCGGGCGGAGACGGGAGCGGAACAGGAGGGGCCGGCTCACGGGAAACCTCCAAAACGTGGGACACGAAAAGCCTGCCGGATGGAACCTACTGGCTGAAAATCGTGGCTTCCGATTATCCGAGCAACCCCTCCGATGCGCAAACCGCGCAGGCGATTTCCGACCCATTCGTGATCTGTAACAGCCTGCCGCAGCTGACGATGAGCGGAACGCCGCTTGTTGGCGCGGACCGTCGCGTCACCCTGTCCGGCAGCGCGACACAGGGCCTGATCTCAATCACAGCCGTGCAGTATCGCGTAGACGGCGGCGACTGGCTGGCTGCCGCCGCCCGCGATGGCCTGTTCGACTCGACCAACGAAGGCTTCGCGCTGACCACGCTGCCCCTGACGCCCGGCAAGCACACGATTGAAGTCGCCGCCTTCAACGCCGCCAGCGGCAAAACCACGCAGCGCGTCGAAGTGACCGTGCCGTAGCGCCTCACCGAGCGTACATTCGTAGATATGGCTCCTCGTCTGGCCGCGCAGCCAAATGAACACGTACAAGCGCTGAAACCGTGTTCGTTTGCGCGGTCAGGAGTGGGAGCCACTTTTTATGCGGGCTGTAGCAGTCCATTGAGGAACGGCAGGAGAAAACTATGGCAATCGCGCAATCCGACCTGTTGCCACAACCGATGACGTATGAAAGTGCGCCTTACACATGGAAGCCTGGCATAAAATACATGACCCGGTAGCGAAAGTTCGCCGCCAGGTTGTTGGCTCTGGTATACTATACACAGACACAAGTATCTGGAGAAGCCCATGATGCAAACAGAATTGTTGGAGCGGATACCTGCACAGGATTGGGAAGCGACCCCTGCTTCTGTGCGAACATTGTTGCTTTCTCTACTGCCGCTGGAAACGGAAGTTTCCGCCTTGCGCGCTCGATTGCTGACGTTCGACCAGAACAGGGAAACCGCAAGTAACCAAATACAACTAACCGGCAGTGACCGTTATCAGGATTTGGTGGAGAAGCTGCTGATAAGCGGCTTGAGCGCAGAAGAAACACAAGAGATGGAACGCCTGGGAGCGCAGATGGATACGCAAAGCGCGCCTTTCTACAAAGCGGCATTGCTGCGCATGAAGGCTGCCTCTAAATATACGCAACTTCGCGCTATGCCTCCTGTCCAACAGAGCATATAAACGCCTTTTTTCGCCAACGCTTATGTCCTTACTGGTTGAACTGGAAAATGTGGAGTATCGGTTCGGATTGCGGCGCGTGTTTTCGGGCGTGAACCTGACGGTGCGGACGGGCGAAATTGGGCTTGTGATGGGCGCGAACGGCGCGGGCAAAAGTACGCTGCTCAAAATCATCGCCGGGTTATTGCCACCCGCTTCGGGAACCGCGCGCATACAGATGGACGGGCGTGATCTGGACTCTCGAACCCGGCGGCAAATCATTGGCTACGTCGCGCCCGACCTGACGCTGTACCGCGAATTGACCGGCGTGGAGAATTTAGAGTTTTTTGCCAGTCTGCGCGGCATCCGCATGGAACGCCAGCAGTTGCGCGACGTTTTGGAACTTGTCGGCCTGCGCGGACGCGGGCGCGACCTGGTGGGCGCGTACTCGTCGGGGATGCGGCAGCGCTTGAAATACGCTTTCGCCCTGCTCGGCCAGCCACCGATTTTGCTTTTGGACGAACCGACCGCCAATTTGGATGTAGACGGCATGGCAATGGTAGAGCGCGTGATTGCCGGCCAGCAGACCCGACCCGGCGGCGGTTTAACCATTGTCGCCACCAACGAGCCGCGCGAGGAGCAATGGGGAACGGTGCAGGTACGCTTAGGAAAGGATGAAGGATGAATACAAATGATGAACGAGGAATGATGAGTGATGAATGGGGATTCAGTTCATCACTCATCATTCATCATTCATCATTTCTCTCCGAAGCCGTCGCCCTCTTCCGCAAAGACTTGCGCGCGGAATTGCGCACCAAAGTGGCGCTCAGTTCCGTAGGATTGTTTACATTTTCTGCGCTGATGCTGATCGCGCTGGCGACTCGGACGCTCAAAGACGTTAAGGTTCCGGTTTCGGATTTAACGGAATCGTTTGCGTGGAGTTACGAGAGCCGCATGGGCATGCTGTGGGTGCTGCTGTGCTTTGCCGCGTTTGCCGGATTGTCGCACTCGTTCGTACATGAGGAAGAAGCCGGCACGACAACCGCCCTGCGCCTGTCCATGTCACCGGAAGCCGTGTACGCGGGCAAACTGACGTTCAATCTTGCCCTCGTGCTGGCGGTTACTACCGTAGTAACGCCCGTTTACATGCTGATTACCGGCCTGCCCATCTTCGCGCCGCTGCAATTCGGACTGGTAATGTTCAGCGGGTGCGTGGGATTGGCGGCGGCGGCAACGATTGTGGCCGCGCTTGCCGCCAAAGCGCGCAGCACGGGCGCGCTATACGGCGCGTTGGGACTGCCGATGCTCGTAGTCTTCCTGACGCTGCTGATGAACGCGGCGGGAACGCTGTACAAGTCCGGCCTGCCGACGTGGGTAGCCGTGCGCGACATCGGCGGCCTGTTGAGTTACGGCATTTTGCTGATCGCGCTTTCCGCGCTTACCTTTGTTTTTGTTTGGGAAGATTAGCGCGTAGTGGCGCAGAGCGATTTTTGCGGCGTATGCGCGAACGGATTCATTCCGTCGCGTTAAAATTGGAAAACATATCAATGGCGACAATACCCAAGTCACCTTCTTTTGCACAGGAAGCCCCATCTTCAGCGCCAACAGCGTTCACGCGCAGAGCGCCGGGTCCACTAAAGGGCGCAGGCTGGAAATACGCGACGGGCGCGTTGATGGCGTATGTGATTTACGGCGCGTTCTTTATTGCGCGGGGCGCGAATGGCTTTGGACGCAGCGGCAATCCCGCCCGCATCGTGTTCTTCCACGTTCCTGTCGCCATTCTGTCGTATGTGTGCTATACGGTTGCCACTGTGTACGGGATCAAGTACCTGGTGAAAGATCAGGATTTGGATACGGACGCCAAATCCGCCGCTTCCATGGAACTTGGCTTTGTGTTCTGTATCCTGGCGACCATCACGGGCAGCATTTTCGCCGGCGTGCAGTGGGGCAGCTTTTGGAACTGGGACCCGCGCGAAACTTCCATCGCCGTAATGCTGCTGCTGTACGGTTCGTATCTGGTACTGCGGGGCGCGGTTTCCAGTCAGCCGGAAAAACGCGCGCGCTTGTCCGCCGTGTACGCGATTGTCGCGCTTGTGCCCGCCACGTTTCTGATATGGGTCGTGCCGCGCATCCCCGGATTGGGCAGCCTGCATCCACCGGATACGGTTGTCAACCCGGATAAGACAAGCTGGACCTACAAATGCGTGTTGTACCCCGCGTTTCTGGCGTTTACAATGCTGTACATCTGGCTGTTTCAATTGCGCGTCCGCCTGTACAAACTGCTGGCGAAACGCGAAAAACAACGCCTGCTGTGAAGGATTCCACCGCATGATTAAGCCACTTGGTGATACAATGACATTGGTGTTGGTGATGGCCGTGCCCCTCCTGGTATGGCTTGGAACCTTCGGCTACCTGCTGTTTGTGGATCGCTCGCTGCGGCAACTGGAGCGCGGCGAAACCGGTGAGGACGACCTGTGAATAAAGCTTACATTTTCGCGTTTCTTGTCATCAGCCTGGCGCTCGGATTTACGCTGTACGCCTTCAGCGCGTCCATGACGCCGTATGTGGATATTCATACCGCGCGGCAGTCCACGTCGCCCGTTCAGGTGAAGGGAAACATTCTGCATGACACGGTGACGTATGACAAAGCCATCGGCGCGCTGCGCTTCCAAATCGAAGACAAGAACAAGGAGCGCATCGAAGTGGTCTATTTAGGCGCAAAGCCGGACGCTTTCGACACGGCTCCCGAAACCGCCGCGACGGGCATGATTCAGAAAGACAAGACCGACGGGCATGATATTTTCGTGTCCCGCAGCATGGTCGTCAAATGCCCTTCCAAATACGACGATCAGAACAAAGGCAAGAAATCGCAGACACCCACTGTCGCCAGCGCGGGGCAGGGAGCTTAGTTTACTATGACTACCGGACAATTCGGAACCTGGGCGATCTGGCTTGGCCTGATCGCTTCCCTGTTTACCTTCGGCGCGTACAGCGTGGCCCTGCTGCAGCCGCAGCGCGAACGGCAATTGCGCAATGTGGCGCGCGGCGGCTATTTGCTGACCGCGCTGGGTGTGTTTGCGTCCTTTGCGTCCCTGTGCGCGATTGTGTACAACAACAAGTACCAGTACGATTACGCTTATTCGCACACGGGCAACGATTTGCGCGCCCTGCCCACCGACACGGCCTCGCACTGGCTGTTCCACCACTGGATACGATTGGCGGCTACCTGGTCGGGACAGGAAGGCAGCTTTTTACTGTGGGCGTTCTGGACGGCCTTGCTCGGCTTCCTCGTGTTCGCCAAGGCGGGCAAGTACGAGGCGCGGGTAATGCCGTTCTTCGTGTCTGTGCTGACGTTTTTGTGCGCCATTCTCATTAAGCAGTCGCCGTTCCACTACCTCAGCGTAGCCCATCCCGATTTGTGGTCAACGGTTCCGCCGGATGGTCAGGGCTTGACACCGAGCCTGCAAAACTACTGGATGACCATACATCCGCCCACTATTTTCTTCGGCTTTGCGTCCCTTGCCGTTCCGTATGCGTATGCGATGGCCGCGCTGCTGTGGAAGGATTACAAAGGCTGGACAAGCCGCGTGATGCCGTATGCGCTGTTGACGTGCGCCACGCTGGGACTTGGCCTGTTCATGGGCGGGTATTGGGCCTACGAGACGCAGGGCTGGCACGGCTTCTGGGCGTGGGACCCGGTTGAAAACGCGAGTTTCTTCCCCTGGCTGGCGATTACCGCCCTGGTGCATGGCCTTGTTGTACAGAAATCCCGTGACGGCATGGCGCGTACCAATACATTCCTGGGTCTGTTCGCCTTCTGGCTGTTTCTGCTCGGCACGTTCCTGACCCGTTCGGGCGCTCTGGCTGGTAAAGGCGCGGACGGCAACATTATGTCGGTTCACGCTTTTGACAACATCAGCAAAAGCGGCCTGATATTGATGGAAGCCATGCTGCTTGTGTACGGCGTCGGCGGACTGGTTCTGTGGATTGCGCGCGTTCGCAACATGCCGCGCCGCCGGACAACGGGCGACACGCTGGTATCCCGCGATTTCGCGTTCTTCGTCAGTATCCTGCTGATGATACTTGCGTGTCTCGCCGTGACGTTCGGAACCACGACGCCCCTGTTTATGAGCTGGATGAACAAGCGTCCCACGCAGCCGCAGCCGTTCTTTTACAATCAGGTGATGCTGCCGCTCACGGTTCTGTTCGCGCTTGTTTTGGGATGCGTACCCTGGCTGGCGTGGAAGCGGACTGACCCCGAAAAGTTTTTGCGCAAATTGATCGCGCCCTGGCTGATTATGGTGGGCTTCGGCTTCTTCATGATCTTCTGGGTGCAGAACGCGACAGCCGGCTTGCAGCAGGCGATGGAAGCGAGTGATTACACCAGTACCCTGCACTACTGGTTCGGGCCGGTTGTACAGCGCGTTCTTGTGGTGCTGCTGTCTTCGCTCGGCGTGTTTGTCGCGCTGTCCAATGCGATGCTGGCATACCGCGTGTTCCGCGCCAAGCCGCTCAATGCGGGCGGCTGGCTGGCCCACGTCGGCATGGGACTGCTGATTGTCGGCGTCGTTGTGTCCAACACGTTTGAGCGCACCGTCCGCGTTGTCGTGACGGAAGGCGAACCCGCGCAGAACGTGTACGGCTACAAAATCGCGATGGAAGGCATGACGGGCAAGCCCAAAGACATTCGCCCGATTGACGCCAGCACCGACCCGACCAATTCCGTGAAACTGCGCGTCACGCCCCCCGGCGTGGATGAAGGCAGCACTTCCAGCGCAGGGGCAGGCGAAGCCAAAACGTTCGTGCTGGAACCGCGCTGGTTCATTCACAACCTGGGCAAAGCGTATCCCTGGAAGCTGGAGCGGATGCGCTGGCCGTCCATCGAAAAGTATCTTGGACACGATCTGTACGTGGGATTGGCAAGCGACGCGGAATACGAGTGGCCGTTCGGCAGCCAGTTTAGCAGCAAAATGGCGTTCACGCTCAAACCCGGCCAGAAAGTAGACATCGGCGGCTACCGCATCGGCTATTACGAGCCGATCATGCAGGTGACGAAACTGATGGGCGCGCGGATCGTGATTTTGCCTATTGACGAAAAAGGTAATCCGACCGGCGCTCCCATTATCACGGAGCCATGCCTGCGGATGATGATGCCCGCCCCGGATTACGACCCCACGCAGCCGGAAAGCGATGATAACCAGCAAATGCGTCTTTTCCCTATCAATGAGGACATTCCGCAGTTGAAGGACGCGGACGGCACATTGGGCGCAATTGAGGCCGTACAACTCGATCCGGCGACAAAAGCGTTCTCCTTCAAACTGAGCCTGCCGCATTATCGCGGACGGTGGGCTGTGCCGCTGGAAGTGACGCACAAGCCCTGGGTCAATCTGGTCTGGATCGGCGTGATCGTGGCCGTGTCGGGAACCCTGCTCGCCATGTTCCGCCGCATCCTCGACGCCCGCAATGTGGACAAGCCGAACCCGAAGAACGGCAAGGGCGGCGACAACAAGGACGGCAACGAGCCGAACGGTTCCGACGACGGCGTGAACTTCGGTGATGGCGATAAGATCGTTGGCGCGCAGCCCTGGGATATGCCCGACGCCCCGCCTACCGCGCCCGAAACCGCTATGCCGATTGCCGTCACGCCCAGGCCCCTGCCAACTAAGGGGCGGCTGAAACCGGCGAAAGAATAAACCACGGGGAACACGGGGAACACGGGGAGGAGAACAGGGAAAGATACGGAGAGAACCGCAAAACACGCTAAGGGCGCGTAAGGCTATGGCTTCCCGAACCATCGGGAAGCCTAACTTTTTGCCAACGGCAAGTGGTGGAAGCGTTGGCAAAGCGGTAGATAGAAAAAAGGATATGTAGAGTCATCGTCGAAATCTTGGCAATACAGCGCTTCCAGCCCGATGTCTCGTTGTGTCAAGTTGTAGGAGAGAGGCGTCGTGACCTCAGCAGCATCAGGGCGAACGGGAGGGGTGAAACATAGGCTCTGCACCTCCCTTCTTGTGTGTAACATCTGTATAGCAGACGTTGTTCTACTGTTTAGACGGCTGTGTGGGGCAAAGGGTTCACTGTTTTTTGCGTTGTCTGAATCTTTTTTCTATCTTTTTTCTATCTTTGGCGGGATTGTTTCGGGATTGTTGCTGTTGGCGTCGTGGGAACGGACAAGAAAATAAAGAAAGAGAAGAGGGGAATTGCTTCCCCTCTTCTCTTTCTGTTTTTTGTTTATGATGGTGGCTGATAGGTACGGAGGAAGGACACGTTTGTAATAAACCGCTTGATGTCCGGGTTGTCCTTGAACAGCTTGTAGAGCAGAGTGTTGTCTTTAATAAACGTGACGAGGGCGCGTTCCAAAGCGAAGTCGTGTTCGATTTCCGCGCTCTGCTTATCGGAGTGCTGCATGGCGTTCTGGTACTTCACGTCGCCGGCAACCTTTGCCGGAATCTCGTTGGTAATCAGCTTTAACAGCTTGTCCTCGTCGCCGAAATTGAAACTGCCAAAAAGGTCGTTGAACTGGCTGATGATGTTGCTCAAGTGATCCAATTCCGGTTCGGGCGCGTGACCACTGCCGCCCACGTCAGAAGGGTCTATCTCCGCGTCCTGCGCTTCCAGTGAGAGCGACAGCATGGAACGCTTTTCGGCGCGGTAACTGTCCATATCAATCGCTTCCAAAATGCCCTGCGCCAGATCGTCACCCTGCGGCGCGGGCAGTTTCGACACAAGAAGCGTCAGGAAGATGGACAGCTTCTCCCATTCCGGCAGGCTGTACGGCAAAATGGCGGCGAGAAAATTGTAATTGCGCACAAACGCTTTGGCGCTGCCCTTGAATTCGATTTGCGCGTTGGCATCCAGCGAATTCTGATAGGCGGCAGCGCAGGCATCCAGTATGGGATCAAGGACAGGACGCTCCGCGCCGTTCAGGTAACATTCGACAAGGCTATCCACCTGCTCCGGCGTATACACCTGATGCGCGTCCATGACGGCTTTGAGATCATGGAGGCGGTTGGGGTCGCTTTCCTTACTCAAAATCGTCGTCTGGTAATAATCCTGAAAGGCGGCCTGTATGATGTCCGTATCGTTGTAAAAGTCCAGTACGAAGGTATCATGCTTTTTGGGATGGGCGCGGTTCAGCCGCGACAGGGTTTGCACGGCCTTGATACCGGCCAGCGATTTGTCTACATACATCGTGTGCAGGAGGGGTTCGTCATACCCTGTCTGAAATTTGTCGGCGCAAATGAGGAAGCGGTACGGGTCTTCCCGAATCTTCGACTCGATTTCGCCGCTTGGAAAGCCGTTCAGGGTGGCTTCCGTTACCTTCTGCCCGCCGTACTCCGGTTCGCCCGTGAACGCGACAATGGCTTTGTAGGGACTCTGACGCGCCTGCAAACACTTGTTGATGGCGTGAAAATACTCAATTGCCCGCGCTATGCCGCCCGTGACTACCATTGCCCGCGCCTGCCCGCCGATCTTTTGTTTGGCGATAACGTGAGCGTGGAAATGCTCTACCATGATTTCGGCCTTTTCGCCGATGGCGTGGGCATGACTTTCGACATAGCCGCGCAGCCGTTTTTGCGCCCGCTTCACATCGAATTCCGGGTCTTCCTCAACGGTTTTCATCAGGCGGTAAAAGGACGCGACGGGCGTGTAGTTTTGCAGCACGTCCAGAATAAAGCCTTCCTGAACGGCCTGCTTCATAGTATAGGCGTGGAATGGGCGGAACTTCTTTTCGCCGTTTTCTTCGTAAGCGATGCCGAACATTTCCAGCGTTTTGGGCTTGGGCGTGGCGGTGAAGGCGAAGTAACTGGCGTTGGGCAGCAGTTTGCGCGATTCGAGGATGCGGAGTATCTTGTCTTCCGTCGTTTCTTCCTCATCGTCCGCGCCCTGTTCCGATAAGGCCATGCTCATTTTTGCGGACGCGCTTCCGCTCTGGCTGGAATGGGCTTCGTCAAGGAGAAGCGCGAACTTGCGGCTCCGGTGGGAATTACCGATTTCATCCAGAATAAACGGGAACTTCTGAATGGTGGTGATAATGATCTGCTTGCCGCCCGTGATGAATTGCTTCAGATCGTCCGAGTTGTCGGTATGGCCTACGGTCGCGCCTACCTGCGTAAACGCCTTGATGGTGTTGTAGGTTTGCTTGTCCAGTATGCGGCGGTCATTGACAACGATGATGGAGTCGAATACGGTGTCGCCGTTCCGTTGCAGGCCGACAAGCTGATGCGCCAGCCATGCGATAGAATTGCTTTTGCCGCTGCCCGCCGAATGTTGGATGAGATACCGCTGCCCCGCGCCATTCAGCCGCGCGTCGGCAAGCAGTTTCCGCACCACGTCTAATTGGTGGTAGCGCGGAAACACCTGCTTTTCCACGATTTTGCCCGTCTTCGGGTTCGGCTCTTTTACTACTTTGGCGTAGTTTTCCAGTATGTCGGTCAGGCGTTCGCGGGTCAGGATTTCGCGCCACAGGTAGTCGCTCATCAGGCCGTCGGGGTTGGGCGGATTGCCCGCGCCGCCCTTATAGCCCTTGTTGAACGGCAGGAACCAGGAGGCTTCGCCCTCCAAGCGGGTACAGAACTTCACTTCGCAATCGTCTACGGCCCAGTGCGCGAGACAGCGCTTGAATTGGAACAGCAGGTCTTTGGGGTCGCGGTCGTTCTGGTACTGCTTCACGGCGTTTGCAATTGTTTGCCCGGTAAGATGGTTTTTCAACTCAAAGGTGAAGAGGGGGAGGCCGTTGATAAACAGGGCGAGATCAAGCGCGTCGTTGGGCTTGCTTTTGCTGAAATGAAGCTGCCGCGTGATGCTGAATCGGTTCAGGGCGTAGAAGGTGGCGGCGGTCGTGTTGCCGGGCGTGGGGCTGCCATAAAAGAGGGTGACATGGGCGGGGCCGTGCTTGACGCCATGCCGCAATACGTCTACGACGCCGCGTTTGCCGATTTCCTGCGAGAGGCGGGCGAGAAACTGCGTTTGCTTTGGGCCGTCCATGTCAAGGCCGAGCGATTGAAACGCGGCGGGCTGCGTAGCTTCCAGAAAGGCGAAGAGCTGCCTGCGGTCAAGCGCGAATTCTTTGTCATAGTCGGACGACGCGCCGGAAACGTACAGCCCGGATTGGTACGTGGGGCGTCCGTCCTGCACGGTCGGGGCTGCGCTAGGGTTGGGCGTAGCCGCGCTTGCGCTGCCGGTCAGCGCGGCGACAATAATGTTTTCAAGTCCCTTTTCGGTGGTGTCGGTTGGCATCTGCGTTTTCTGCGGCTTTCTTTCGGCTATCAGGGAACAACGGTAAAGGCGCTTCCATCGGCTTTGCGGTACGCATAAAAATGGCTATCCAGGGTAAAAATGCGCGTCGTGTTCAGGGTTTCCGATGCGGCGACGAGGGAAGCGTCGGCGAGGTCGCAGGGCAGGTCACGGTATTGCGTCATAACGGCAACGACGCGGGCCAGTTCCCCGTCATCTGCATGGTGAACGCGCAGCGCCCTTGCGGACAGCATTTGCAGCAGTATGGCGACACGCGGCCAGCCGCCGGATTTGTCCAGCAGATAAGCGGTTTCGGCAAGGCACGGCCAGGTAGTTTGCAGCCCCTCGCGGAATGAGGCAACGGCGGCAGTACATCGGGCGTGAGCCGGTTCGCGGGGATCAATCAGCGCAACAAGCGGCGTTGTATCTGTGAGCATCAACGGCTGTTCTCTTTTGCTAAATCCTCAGCCCAATGGTTCCAGAGAGACTCCTCGACGTGATCCCCAAACTGCTGGTGCGTCGTGTTCGGCTGATACTGTTCCGGGTGAGCCGTTTGTGCGTCCCAGTGCGGCTTGAGAAACGCAAGCAGGCGCTCGCCTTCAGTAGGTTCCGGCGGATACTCAATAGATTGTTGTTCTTCGGTTCGGGCGGTGTCGGTCAATTGCTGCAACGCCTCGGTCGCCAGTTCGTTCAGGCTTTTGCCCTGCGCGGCAGCAATGTGCATCAATTGTTCCGCCAGTTTGTCATCAAGCGTCAGTGTCGTCATGGGCATCATTCTCGCTTTCATCGCCTGTCTCGTCTGCCTCGTCGTCCGCTTCGATTTCTTCCCCGATGGTTTCCCACTCTGCCGCCGATTCCGAAACCGGAAAGTTCACGCCGCGCACGTCTATCTTTCCGGTGACAACATCGGCAATCAGGCGGGTACGGTACTCACGGATAAGTTCGATCTCGCATGTTGGCTTTATCTATTGCCATGCGTAATCCGCGCTGTCTCTACTCAATATAGGAATAATCTGATCCTTCCAACATCGGCCTTGCTCGTCAATTGACGGAACCGGGATGGTTATTGCCATTAAGCGGTCTTTGGTGAGTTTCGGTTGCGCGGCTCCGGTAATCCAAGGTCGGTAATTTAGAGTTTCCATGACGAGAGCAAGGTATTCAAGTCTACCGCTTTTCGGCTTGAGAAAGTGCGCGTGATTGTTGACCCAAAATTTTCCTCGTGCGATAATAGCGAGTGGCAGATTGCGAAGAACAAGATTCGCTCCCATCTACAATGGCAATTCACCAAGTAGGTTGTCTTCAAAGAGATAGACGTCACTTGTCAATTGCGGCTGACTGCGCCATAGTACTGTCATATTCTGCCGCAGATGTCATTCCTACGCCCGCTCATAATGCCATAAGCGTTGGGATGCGGCGCGTGATAAGGAAAACGCCACTTTCAGTTTTGTTCGGTGTCTTGCCTCTGTAATCAACTATCGAACTACCAACTTCGTAAGTGCTGTACTTGCCAATGCGCGGGGATGTCGCCGAGCCAGTCTACGCCGGAAGGCTTGCGGGGCGCGTCGGGGTCAAGGCCGACGGTGACGGCGCGGTGAATGACGGCCTGTTTCTGCTCGTGCAGGAGTTCGATCAGGCGGCGTTTGGCTTTGATGAGACGGTTTACGCGGTGGTCAGTGTGTTCGAGAAAACGTACAATAGCGTCTTGTTCGTCACGCGGAGGGCAGATAAGGCCTGAATGCGAAACGCTCGTATGTAAAGGCGTCAATGCCACTTCCCAACTCCGGTTAGAACGCTGTTCAGATTGGTCACATAATGCTGGCTGACTTGAATAAGTACTCGATAGTACCGCGGCATTGCCGTTTCCATGGGGGCGATAAACACGTGTACGCAGGACTAACAAGGCCATTTGCCGCGAGAACGGCGCATACTCCATTCCACGCCAGCAGAGGTTATACGCAAGATCATTCGCGTCGTACTATCTCGTAGTTTCACCAGATGACGACTGTCTGCGAGTTCAATACTCGCTTTCATTCATCCAGGCGCGACGCCTGAATATTGGGATAGCCGACAGTATCTGAGCCGTCTTCGGATACGCCTGAGTTTACCTTCGTAAATAACAGATCTTAACGACGCATATCGCCAATGCGCGGGTATCTGTCCAAGCCATTCGACGCCGGAGTTTTTGTAGGTAGAATAAGGTTTTAGACAAAGACTCATTGTGATTTTCCAATTGGGAGCGATACCGGATGTAGGATCGATACGGGGCAATCACGGCGGATTGCCCGTACCGCCGTTTATCTCTATCTATTGCGCTGCCAATGTAGGGGCAACCCCCTGTGATTGCCCTGCTATCAATTGGGCCGTGTTGGGGCAATCACGGGAATCAGGGCAATCACGGGAATCAGGGCAATCACGGGAATCAGGGCAATCACGGGGGATTGCCCCTACGCATGGTTTGTGTTCTCGGCGTCCTTGTCCCATTGACCGGGATTGTTTTCGATGTAGGCGCGTATGGAATTGAGCGATACCTCGTTGCGGACGATGTGTTCGTAATAGTTGCGTTGCCAGAGCCGTCCGGCGTAGGGTGTCCATCCCTGCCCCTTAACGCCGTCCGTGTACCGTTTCGTTGTCATGGTTTTGAAACGATGCACCACGTCCGGCAAGGACATGGTAGGGACAATCCCCCGTGATTGCTCCCGTTCCAATGATTGCTCCCGTTCCAATGATTGCCCTGCTTCCCGTGATTGCTCGGTAGGTACAGGGGCAACCACAGGGGGTTGCCCGTACACTATTGAGTCACGATTTTGTGCCTGCCCGGTATTATTTACCGTTTCCGGCGCGTCGTTGGGCGTCAAAACAATGATACCGTGAAAATGGTTGGGCATGACTACGAAGGCGTCCGTATCCACGCCATAATAGAAAATGGACAATTCCTGCCAGATTGTTTCTATCATGCGGCCTGCGTCATTGAGAAGCATCTGCCCGTCAATGATCTCGCCGAACAGATTTTCCCGGTTCTGGACGCAGAACGTAACGAAGTACGCTCCGGCGCGAGTGTAGTCGTACCCTTTCAATCGAATAGAACGGCGATGATGTTGGTCTGGATCATGTTTTGTGGTCATGCCTGCGCCTTCGTTCGTAATGGGGGCAACCACGGGGGGTTGCCCCTACACGGTATTGTTTCGTTAATTATAACGGCAATGACATGGTACGGGCAACCCCCGTGGTTGCCCCTAATGACCTCACCCGGTAGCCCACCGAAATAATGACATCGAGGTTGTAGTAAGCGGAACGGTATCTTTTGCTATCGGCGGCAGTTGTCAAGTAATACTTGACAACTGAATCTTCCTCCAACTCCCTTTCCGCAAAAATGTTACGAAGGTGCAGGCTGATATTCTGTTTTGTGGTCTGGAAAAGTTCCGACATCTGAGCCTGAGACAGCCAGACCGTCTCTCCCTCCAGACGCACTTCGATCTGCGTTTGCAGGTCTTCCGTTTGGTAGAGGATCAGTTCGGATTGTGGGGGATTCTCATTGGCTTCGTTCATTCTGCCGCCTCCGTTTCAATCAGGATTTCGCCAAGCAAACCTTCGGTTTCGCGCTCTAAGGCTTCTATGTCGGCGCGTATGGCGTCCAGCGAACGCAAGGGCTGCGGTTTGTAGAAATAGCGCGTGAACGAGATTTCATAACCGATTTTGGTGGCGTCCGTATCTATCCATGCGTCGGGAACGTAGGGCTGCACTTCGCGGCAGAAAAAGGCTTCGATGCCGCCCGGTTCCAGAAGCGGAACCTGCTCCGTATCGCGCAATTCGGGGTCGGGTTCGTACTCGGTCGCGCCCCTGATGCGCCGAACAATGGGCGCGGCGGTTTCGTCTCGGACGGCAAGCGCGGACTGCAGCAGTTTCAAGCGCTTGGCCGGCAGCTTCACGCCCTGTTTGGCTGCGTCCCGCGCGATGGCCTCCGAAAACACGTTGTAGTCGGGATGGGGGCCGGGGCCGAGTGTGGCGGCAACGCGCTCCACGAGTGGCGCCAGCGGTTCCTCTTTCGCGTCCGCGCAGGCCGTCCGAAACGCAGCAAGACGCTCCGGCGACAGAGTTACGGACAGCCGCAGAGGACGCTCGACCGTGATTTTCCAGTACCCGAACGCCTCATTGGGGAAAATCCGGCTTTGCGGGGTTTCTTCAAACTTGAGAAACGTATCCAGAATACGCTGCTGATCGGCATGGGACAGTTCGCAGTTTTTCTTGCCCAGGTTTTTGCGCAGGGGCTTGAACCATTGCGTGGCGTCAATCAACTGCACCTTGCCGCGTCGGTGGTCGGGCTTGCGATTGGACAGCACCCAGATATAGGTGGCGATGCCCGTATTGTAGAAGATATTGAGCGGCAGGGCGATAATGGCTTCCAGCCAGTCGTTTTCGCAAATCCAGCGGCGGATATTGCTTTCTCCCTGTCCCGCGTCACCGGTGAACAGGGATGAGCCATTATGGACTTCGGCGATGCGGCTGCCGTGCGGCGCGTCCGGCTTCATCTTGGACAGCATGTTGACCAGAAACATCAACTGCCCATCGGAAGAGCGCGTCAGCAGGCTGTATTCCGGGTCGCCCGCGTGGGTGATCATAAAGCGCGGGTCGCTCATGTTCTTCTTGCCGTCCCATCGGTTGAGATCGGCCTGCCAACTTTTGCCATACGGCGGATTGGAGAGGAGAAAATCAAAGCGGCGGTTGTGGTATTCGTCCTGTGAGAGGGTGGAGGCCAGGCGGATGTTATCGGCGTCCGCGCCCTCGCCTTTGAGCAGCAGATCGGCTTTGGCAATGGCATAGGTTTCCGGGTTCACTTCCTGCCCGTACAGGTGAATGGAGGGCGTCACGCCGCGCTGCGCGGCCAGTTCCAATAGCCGCTCCTCGGCAACCGTCAACATTCCGCCCGTGCCACAAGCCCCGTCGTAAACGTGGTAACTTCCCGGCGTGATTTTGTCGGCAATCGGCAGCAGAATCAAATCCGCCATCAGCCGCACCACGTCGCGGGGCGTCCAGTGTTCCCCGGCCTCCTCGTTGTTGTCTTCGTTGAATCGGCGTATCAGCTCCTCAAAGATCGTTCCCATCGAATGGTTGTCAAGACCGGGCAGGCGTTCCGTGCCGTCGTCGTTCAGAACGGGGTTGGGCGACAGGTTGATTTTATCGCTGAGAAACTTGTCCAGCAGGCCACCGATAAGGTCAGCCTCCGCCAGATGCGGTATCTGGTTGCGAAACTTGAACTTGTCCAGAATGGTACGCACGTTCTCGGAATAGCCGTCCAGGTATTCCTCGAAGTCGGCTTTCAACTGCGCCTGTTTCGTCTGCTTCTTCAAATCGCGCAGGGTAAACTTCGACGTGTTATAGAACGCCTGCCCTGCCTCGGAGCGCAGGGCGGCTTCCTTATCAATGACGCCTGCATTGTCGAGCATCGCGTTCATAGCGAGAACCGCCTGCTTGGTGTCTTCCAGCAGGGCGTCTAAGCGGCGCAGAACCGTCATCGGCAAAATCACGTCACGGTATTTGCCGCGCACATAATAATCGCGCAGCACATCGTCGGCGATATTCCAGATAAAGCTAACAAGACTGCTATGCAGTGCCTGATCCAATCGGTTCTCCTCCCCTGAATTCCCCGTGTTCTCCGTGTTCCCCGTGGTTTATCTTCTCTTGTGTTTTTCTCTGTGACCCCTCTGTGTCTCTGTGCCTCTGTGGTGAAGGGTTCTCTCCTACTCCCCCGTGACGCCTTCCACCTGCCCCCGGTAATTGGGCGCGGACAGGGCGGCGGCTTCCACGGCTTCGGGGAAACTCGGATAGGCATGCATGGTGTCGGCGATTGACGTGACCGGTAAGTGGTGCTTCATGCAGATGGCGAGTTCCGCGATGATGCTGGATGCCTGCGGGCCGATGAGATGCGCCCCTAAAATCTGGCCGTCCAGTTCGTCCAGCACCAGTTTCACCATGCCTTTGGGTTCGCCGTACAGAATGGCGCGGTCCAGATCGGCGAACGAGAACGTCCGCGTCACCACATCCATATCTTTTTCGCGGGCTTCTTTTTCCGTGCAGCCGATGCTGGCGACTTCGGGGTGGATGTAGGTGCAGCGCGGCACGACGCGGTGATCGAACGGTTCCGGCTTGTCGGCAAAGGCGTTCATGGCGACAAGTTTGCCCTCATAACTGGCGACGTGCGTGAACAGATACCCGCCCGCAATATCGCCCGCCGCCCAGATATGCGGCACTGACGTGCGCAAATAGTGGTCGGTCTTGATGTGGCGCGGGTCGGAGTCAAGGCCGGTTGCGCCGATGTTCAATCCCTCGAACGCGCCCATGCGCCCAATCGCCACCAGTATCTCGTCGCAGACCAAATCCTCGCTGCCGCCCGAATGGTGAACGCGCACCTGCTTGGCAGCCACGCCGTTCTGCACCTTCTGAACATTCTCCACCTTTACGCCCGTCAGGATACGTATCCCCTCTTCGGTCAAGAACTGTGCCGCTAAACGGGCAATGTCCTCATCTTCGCGGGGCAAAACGCAGCTATCGCGCTCCAAAACGGTCACTTCCGCGCCGAACCGCCGAAACACCTGCGCGAATTCCAGTCCAATCGGCCCCGCGCCCAAAATCACCATGCGCTTTGGCAGCGATTCTAAATGCACGGCCTCGCGGTTGGTAATGAAGCCGGTTTCCACCAGTCCGGGAATCGGGGGCACGGCGGGCACGGTTCCGGTTGCTATGATAATCTGCTTGCCCGTGACAACCTCATCCCCCATGCGGACTTCATGCGGCCCTTCAAACTGCGCCCGCGCCTTGAAGAACGCGCCGCCCATTTTGCCCAGCCCGCCGTCCAGCGAGGGCGAATCGCCTTCTATCCGGCGCACCGCGCGTTCCTTATAAGCCATTGCGTCGGCAAAGTCGGCTTTGGTAACATCCACGTGGATGCCGAACTCCTGCGCGTTGCGTACCGTGTGCCACACTTCCGCCGCGCGCACCATCGCCTTTGTCGGCACACAGCCGGCCCAAAAACACTCGCCGCCCACTTCGCGCTCTTCGGCCATCGCCACTTTGCGGCCCAATTTGGCGGCGGTCCGCGCGGCCTTCAGTCCCGCCGAACCGCCCCCAATAACAACCAGATCAAACTCCTGCACGTTCGTTCCTTTCGAGGAGGTAGTCAGTAGTCAGTAGTCAGTAGTCAGTAGACAATGCTCCTCTACTCATAACTTTAGTTGTCAAAACAGTCTTGCAGGAGCAGGCATTTCTACTGACTACTGACTACTGACTACTGACTACTTCTACTATGCTCGTTAATGCCGCCCGGATCGCCCGATCCCAGTAGGGCAGCGTGTGATGGCCCGACGTTTCGACATAAGTGTGCCGGTAGCCGAGGAAGTCGAGATGCTGATGGAAGCGGCGGTTCGCTTCTAAGAGGGGGTCTTCCACGCCGCAGGCAAGGTAGAGATTGGGGCGGGCGGGGGGCCATGTGGAAAGCGCGTCTTCGGCCAGCGCGAACACATTGGACGCGCGGCGCAGGGCGGCGTTTTGCTGCGGGTCGCCGAAAACAGGATGCGGTTCTTTGGCGCGGGTGATTTCAAACGCGCCGCTGAAACTCAGCGCCAGCGAAAACATCTGTCCGTACTTCAGCGCGATTTTCACGGCTCCCTGCCCCCCCATGCTCATGCCGCCAATCGTC
Organism: uncultured Chthonomonadaceae bacterium; assembly: GCA_963835065.1. Lineage (GTDB taxonomy): Bacteria > Armatimonadota > Chthonomonadetes > Chthonomonadales > Chthonomonadaceae > CAWFQB01. The sequence continues at coordinate 528,964 of CAWIEK010000049.1, forward strand.
CAATTTCTGCCGGGGGAAAGCAGGGGCAGGGTTTGCTGAAGATGCGGGACAAAATCCTGCATCAAGTCGTCCTCATAATTGGCCTGCCCGTCGTAAGCGTTCGTGTACCAGCCCTGAGCGCCTTCGGGAAAGGCAATAAACAGGTTGTACGCGGCGGCATAGCGGGCAAGGCGCGTATGTTCCGGCCACGTACGATAATCGCCTTTCCGTCCGTGCAGCAAAATCAGCAGGGGGAAGCGCGTATCCGGCGGCGTTTGTTCCGGCTCAAATCCGGGCGGCGCAAAGTAACCGTAAGGCTGTTCGCGTCCCAATGCGCGAGAAAAATACGCGCTTGTATGCAGGGGAAGCGGCGTTACGTCATTCACCGCCGAATCATTGTGACGAACGGGCATTGCTAAAAACCTCATGAACACCGTCCCAAATCTGTTATAATAAATTGTGAACGACGAACTTTTCCTCAAACAACTGGATGACAATATCCCGCAGATGGACAGTACCCGGCATACCCGCACTCCTGCCGACGACCAGCAATTTCAGCAGGCGCTTCATGCCCGCGCCTGGGAGTCGGAGCGTACACAGCACATCATCTGGGAACTGCCTGCCAATCCCCGTTTTCAGGTGACGCGCGGCGGCTTGCGGCGGGATTGGACATGGCTGCGCCCCATAGCGGCGAACATCGCGTTTTTGAGCCTGTTTATTTTTACGCTGATGTTATGGCCTCATTCTCACCCACGCCCCGCGTCTTCCGCTATCCCTTCACAACCTGTAGTTCCTGCCGCGCAGGTCCACTTTGCCGTCCTCCCCTGCCGCTTATCGCGTGGCGGCGACAAACTGGCAGTCAAGTTCCCTGAGAACAAACCTTCGCCCCGGCTATTCTCCCGTTGCGCGTTCGTTCCCGGCAAGGCCGTCGCTGTATGCGGGCAATCCCATCCACGATTATACGCCCGCGCGCCCCGCAATTCCATTCCACGCCACCAGTTACCGGGTTGCGCCATCCGCCCCTATCGCCAGCAGCATCCCCGCCCTGCAATCTCCCTACTGAGGCGTTTACAAGCGCCCCGACGCGATGCTTGTAAATCGCTGCTTGTGTATTGTACTCCAAAGGGTTTTTCCTGTCTACTTGCGCTTTGCAGTGGCAATAAAATGCTGTCTGTGCCGCGTACATATCTTCCTTTCCGCCGGTTCAGCAATGCTCGCCTGTCCACTTCAACACAGGAATATCGCCCGTGCGGCAAAAGAATCCAAATAAATTTACATCTAGGGGCATTAACCTCTTGACAACCTACCGCTAGGGATGATATTATCTTCTCAGGCCGTATTTAGATACAATTTTGAACAGATCACGGGAATAATACAGACAGGTAGCGTTGGAAGGCGCGATTACCGCTAGATATAGGCCATCGTAGGGTGGAAAGCAAAAGTTCGCGCGCTTGTCGGCAAGCAGTCGCTTTCTCACATAAAAGCAGGCAGGAACCATTGTAACGTATGAAGTGTCCGTTCTGCGGCATTGTCAACCGGGATCGCGTGCTGGAAACGCGCACGCTCAATGAAGGAGCCTCCATCAAGCGACGGCGCGAATGTGAACATTGCGGTCGCCGCTTCACCACGATGGAGGAGATCGAAGAACTGCAGCTTTTTGTGGTCAAAAGCGACAATCGCCGCGTACCCTTCGACCGCAACAAGATCGTCGAGGGCATGCGGCTGGCCTGCAAAGGCCGCAAAAACATCGAGATGCAAACGCTGGAAGAAGCCGCCGCCGACATCGAGCGGATGCTGTACAACCGCCTGGAAAAAGAAGTCCCGTCCCGCGAAATCGGCGAACTGGTAATGGACAAACTCAAAGCCATTGATCAGGTAGCCTATGTGCGCTTCGCTTCCGTGTACCGCCAATTTGAGGACGCCACGCAGTTCAAGGAAATCGTCAACATGCTGCGGCGGCGCAATACGAAGAAGTCGTAAAGGGTGTCGGGTATTCGGTGTTGGGGTGTTCGGAAGCGCTCACCTTCGCGCACTGATTTGAGCGGAAGTACACGGGTTGTTACTACAAATTTTAGCCTGCCGAATACGAACATCTGCAACTGCCCGAACACCCAACACCTGAACACCGAACACCGACAAGCGCCATTCTGTTCGACCTTGACGGGACGCTCGTGGACACGCACGGCCTGATTATGCAGTGTTACGAGCATACGATAGAAACGCATTTGGGGCGTCCGATGCGGCGCGAGATTTGGGAGCGGCTTGTCGGCCTGCCATTGGACAACACGCTGACGGAAGTATGCGCGTTTTACGGCGTGGAACGGACGCCCGCATTGCTCAACGCCCTGCGGCAAACGTACCGCGCCCACATGCGCGACAACTGCGACGGCATACGCGCCTTTCCCGGCATAGTGGAAATGCTGAACGGCCTGCGCGAACGGGGGCTGCGCATGGCGATTGTCACGACCAAGTTCCGGCACATGGCGACGCGGCATCTGGAAACATCGGGACTGACGGAGTATTTCGAGTTCATCGTTCCCGGCGACGAAGTGACCAACGCAAAGCCGGACGCGGAGCCATTTGTACGCGCTTTAGAATTGCTCCATCTTGCGCCCGAACACGTCGCGCACGTCGGCGACAGCAGCCACGACATCACAGGCGCAAAAGCCGCCGGCATCTACGCCATCGCTGCCCTGTGGGGCACGGACAACAAAGAAGCCCTGCTTTCCGCCGCTCCTGATTTGATTGCAGCAGCGCCGGGGGAGTTGATACCGGCAAGATATTGACAATGTAAACTGTTGACATGACCAGCAGCCTTGTCCTCCATAGTGTTTGCTGCCTTCAGCCATTTTGTTCTCATCCATTGTTCGTTACCGTTTATGGTAACTCAACGTAACTCGAAAGGGAGTTCGCACCCATGCAAGACCCCCAGCAAACCAACATTGACAGCGTGATCCATTCCGATGACCTGCAAACCCCGCCCACCGATGTTGCCGTAGCGCGCGTCAGCAACGGTCATAGCGGCAGCGACAAAGCCGAAAAGACCGACAAGGCCAATGGCCGCGTGAAAGTGCCCGCCGACCCCGCCAATGGCAATACCAGCAACTTCCGGCTCAACAACGCGCCCGGCCTGACCGTCGAGCGCCGCTTCACCAAACCCGGCGAGGATGTGTACAGCACGGTGGAATGGGAACTGCGCGACGCGGTAATCTCCAATGAGCGCGGCGAAAAGGTGTTCGAGCAGAAGAATTGCGAAATTCCCAAGTCGTGGACGCAGCTTGCCACCAATGTCGTCGTGTCCAAGTATTTCCGGGGGCACGTCGGGACGCCCGAACGCGAACACAGCGTCCGGCAATTGATCGGGCGCGTGGCGGATACCATTGCCAACTGGGGCCGCCGAATGGACTATTTTGCGACCGAAGCCGACGCGCAAACCTTTCAGGACGAACTCACCCACATTCTGCTGCACCAGAAAGCCGCCTTCAACTCCCCCGTCTGGTTCAACGTCGGCCTCAAAGATCAGCCGACCCCTCAGGCCTCGGCCTGCTTCATCAACAGTGTAGATGATACGATGGAGTCGATTCTGACGCTTGCCAAGACCGAGGGCATGCTGTTCAAGTTCGGCAGCGGCACGGGAACCAACCTTTCCACTTTGCGCGGCTCCAATGAAAGGCTCAAAGGCGGCGGTACGGCGTCCGGTCCTCTCTCCTTTATGCGTGGTTTCGATCAGTTCGCGGGCGCAATCAAGTGCCTGACGCCGGATGCCTACATTTACACAGAGCGAGGTATGCAAACGCTTGGCGAAGTGATTGATACCGCGCAAGCGTCCGGCTTCCACCCAACGATTCAGTTGTGCTGGCGACCAAAGATGCCCCGACGCGCATCTCGCATGTCTACGTCAGCCCGGAAGCGGAAACCTTTCGCCTGACCTTGCAGCATACCAATCTATCCCTGCGTGGAACCGGTGAACATCCTGTCTTGACACTCACGCCCGAATTTGAATTGGTGTGGAAACGCCTGACCGACCTTGCCGTTGGAGATCGCGTGGCGGTTTCGCGTCATACCGACCTGTGGCCGAACGAACCGCCTTCCTTCGCGGACTTTCAGCCCTACATGAAATCCGCCAAAAAAACGCTGACATATCCCACGCAAATGACGCCGGAACTGGCGCGATTGCTCGGCTACATGATTTCGGAAGGCTGCATGGATGCGGAACGCTTCCGCTTCTGCAATGCGGATGAGGATGTGTTCGCTGATTTCATCGCGTGTGTGCGCTCCGTTTTCGGCATTGACCCGGTTCGCAACATCAGCAAGCGCGTTCATCCGACTACGGGAGTGACCACATGGCTTTTCGAGGCTTGCTGGACAAACGCGCTCCGGTTCTTGCAGCATGTCGGCCTGACAACGGCTCTTTCTAATGCCAAAACCGTTCCCTGGAGCATTCGCTGCGCCCCGCGTTCTCTGGTGGTCGAGTTCCTGCGGGCTTATTTCGAGGGCGACGGGCACGTTTCCACGCATGTTTACGCCGCCAGCGCGTCCGAAATCGCTGCTGCGCGAAGTACAATTGTTGCTGCTGAACATGGGTATGGTGTCGCTATTGCGTCCGCATCCCGTCAACGGCAAAAACTATTGGAGCCTGTATCTGCGTGGCGAACAAGCATGGCTGTTTGTGCGCGACATCGGGTTTGTGTCCGCGCGCAAGCAACAGGCGGCACAACTGGCAGGCGACAAGAACACCAACATTGACTCCGTGCCGTTTCTTGCAGACGTGCTGCGAACGCGCGTGTATGGCAAATATTTCCGATGCGAGGATGGCGTAAGCAGGCGGCTTGGCTTCAATTTCTTTGCCCGAAGCCCTGGCACTAATCTATCTTATAAACAACTCCGCAATGCGCCGGGGGTGGTGGAGAAGGTACGCCAGATAAATTCGGATTGGGGCGCAACTCTGGAAACCATTTTGCAGCGAGAGTTCTTCTGGGACAAAGTCGCCGGTGTGGAAGCTGCGGAGGCCGCAGTCACCTACGATTTCACCGTTCCTGAGACCCATTCTTTCATCGCAAACGGCATTGTAAACCACAATAGCGGTGGAAAAACCCGGCGCGCGGCAAAAATGACATTGCTTGATATATCACACCCGGACATAGAGGCGTTCATTGTCAGCAAGGCGGCAGAAGAGAAAAAGGCATGGGCGCTGATTGACGCGGGCTACAGCGGCATGTTCAACGTGCCCGGCGGCGCGTATGACAGCGTCCAGTTCCAGAACGCCAACCATTCCGTGCGCGTCACCGATGAGTTCATGCAGACCTACCTCAAAGGCGGGCAGTGGACCACGCGCAACGTGATGGATAAGCAGCCCAACAAAACCTACGAAGCTGCCGACCTGATGAAGAAAATCGGCGAAAGCGCGTGGATTTGCGGCGACCCCGGCATGCAATACGATACCACCATCAACAAGTGGCACACTTGCAAAAACACAGATAAAATTAATGCAAGTAATCCATGTTCAGAATTCGTTTTCCTAGATGATACCGCATGCAACCTGGCTTCATTAAATCTGATGAAGTTCCGCAACGAGCAGTACGACTTTGATGTGGAGCCGTTCAAGCATGCCTGCCGCGTCCTGATTATTGCGCAGGAGATTCTGGTGGACAACGCCAGTTACCCGACGCCGCGCATTCAGGAAAACTCCCACGATTACCGCCCGCTCGGATTGGGCTACGCCAACCTGGGCGCGTTGCTTATGGCGCGCGGCTTGGCCTACGACAGCGATGCGGGGCGCGCGTATGCCGGCGCGATCACGGCCATGATGACGGGCGAAGCGTACCATCAGTCGGCTATCATTGCCCGCGATCACGGTTGGGCGTTCCCCGGCTACCACAAGAACCGCGAACCCATGCTGGATGTGATGCGGATGCACCGGCAGGCGGTAGAAGACATTGACGGCAAACTGGTTCCCGCCGAGATGATGCAGTCCGCCCGCAAGTGCTGGGACGATGCCGTAGAAGTGGGAACCGGACACGGCTATCGCAATGCGCAGACAACAGTACTTGCGCCTACAGGTTGTCTTGTCGGCAACAGCCTGGTGCTGACCAGTCGCGGCCTGGTGCGGCTGCAAAGTCTGGGCAATCCAAACGGCAGCCAGTGGCAGCCGCTGGATGTGGAAGTTTCCACGAATGAGGGGGCGCGGCAGGCCACGCAGTTCTATGTCAATGGCGCGGAACCGGTTGTCACCATCGAAACCAAACGCGGCTACCGGATTCAGGGTACAACTCTGCACCGCATCAAGGTTGTGGACGCGCAGGGCGAATGGCAGTGGCGGCGTTTTGGCGACATTCGGCCCAACGACCGCATTCCCCTGATGCTTGGCGGGTTGGTGGGCGTTCCGCAGCAGGTGGCGTTGCCGCCTCTTGCCGAAGCGTACTGGACGTCTGACCATGCCACATTCGCGCCGCGCCGCATGAACGCGGAATTGGCGGAGTTCGTCGGCTACTTTATGGGCGACGGTTCGCTGCACAGCAAAGGCATTCGCCTGTGTGTCGCCAATGAAGATCCGGATGTTGTCGCGCATCTGTCCGCATTGGGCAAGCAATTGTTCGGCCTGGAAGCGGCAATTACGGCAAAGCAGGGCTATACGGAAGTGTCCTTTAATTCCGTCGCGCCTGACGCTGTGGTGGGAAGCCTGCGGGTTTGCCAAAACTGCGCCGTCTGCGGATCACAGCGGCAAAGGCTATGCGCCCCGTATTCCCGATGCCGTTTTACATGCCAACGATCCACAAGTTTACGCGGCGTTCGTGCGCGGTTTGTTTGAAGCAGACGCCTGCTGCACGAATGGCTATGTCGCCTGGACAACCACGCACGACCAGTTCAGTCGGGATATGCAATCCCTCCTGCTCACGCTTGGGTTTGTGACGACCCGCAAGATAGACATGCCTGGCGAAGGCAGTTTCGGGACCAACCCGAAATATGTGCTGCGCCTGCTGAACGTATCCGTGACAGGACGCTTCGGTGAAGAAGTCGGCTTTCTGTCCGCGCGCAAGCAAGCGCTGACAAGACTCGGTCAGCATCCGCAAAGCGCCAAGCACGACCAGATTCCGCTCACCCGCGAAATGGTAGACCTGCTGGCGCCGGTCAATGACAGCCTGCGCAAAAACCTGCTGATGTCGCTGGCGCGGCACGGAACGGTATCGCGCCAGTTGGCAGAGGAACTGCTGACACGCGCCGCGCATCCCAAACTCGGCCATCTGCTCGGCTTCTTTTACGATGAAGTGGCAACGGCGGAGTTGGGCGAGGAACAGTTTACTTACGACATTTCCGTTCCCGACAATGTCACTTACGTTGCCAACGGTTTCGTCAGCCACAACACCATCGGCTTCCTCATGGATTGTGACACGACGGGCATTGAGCCGGATATTGCCATTGTCAAGTACAAGAACCTTGTCGGCGGCGGCGTGATGAAAATCGTCAACAACACCGTGCCCGAAGCCCTGATGCGCCTGGGCTATTCGGAAGCGCAGGTAAAAAGCATCATCGCTTACATTGACGAGCATGACACCATCGAAGGCAATCCCGACCTCAAGCCGGAACACCTGTCCATTTTCGATTGCGCCTTCAAGCCCGGCAACGGCGAGCGTTCCATTCACTATCTTGGGCATGTCCGCATGATGGCTGCCGCGCAGCCGTTCCTTTCCGGCGCAATTTCGAAGACGGTCAACATGCCGCATGAGGCGACGGCAGAAGAAATCATGGGCGTTTATGTCGAAGGCTGGAAACTCGGCCTCAAAGCCATTGCCATTTACCGCGACGGCTCCAAGCGCACTCAGCCGCTCATGACGAAAAAGGCGGATAAAACAGATGAGGGAAAAGGGAAAAGGGAAGAGGGAACAGAAGCCACCCCAACACCCAACACCCTTACTGTCAACAAGCCGTTGCGCCGCAAGCTGCCGGACGAGCGGGCGGCTATGACCCACAAGTTCAGCATTGCGGGACACGAAGGCTATATTACGGTGGGCATGTACCCGGATGGAACGCCCGGCGAAATCTTCCTGACCATGAGCAAGGAAGGCTCGACGATTTCCGGCCTGATGGACTCGTTTGCAACCGCCATATCGCTCGCCTTGCAATACGGCGTTCCGCTGCAAACGCTTGTGGACAAGTTCGCGCACGCCCGGTTTGAGCCGTCCGGCGTCACCAACAACCCGGATATTCGCTTCGCCAAGTCCATCATGGATTACATCTTCCGGTGGCTCGGCTCCAAGTTCCTCAACCGCGTGCCGGAACCCACGCAACCCACGCTGTCGAATGGACACGGCGAAGAGACTGTGGCGCTTGCCGCCGATGCCCCTCCCCTGACCCTGACCGCAGCCCCGGCAGTCGAGACGCCGGTTCCGGCGCAATCGCTGTCGCTGGCCGAACGGGAACACCAGACGTTCCAAAATCAGGCTGACGCGCCTATCTGTACGGAGTGCGGCGCAATCATGGTGCGCAACGGCGCGTGTTTCAAATGTCTGTCGTGCGGTTCCGTGTTCGGCTGTTCGTAGTGCAGACATTAGGCATCAGGCATTAGGCATTAGAATATTCTTTTCCTGCCAAGCTGTCCGTGTGCTGTACAGTTTTGAGTAGACAGGCATTTCAAATGCCTGATGCCTGATGCCTAATGCCTCCCCGGAGATTTCTCATGCTGAAAATCGTAGAAGTCCATCCTTCGGCCAACCCGCAGGGGGAATACGTGGTGCTGCAAAATCTGGGATTGGTCACGGTCAGCCTGCGCGGATGGGCGGTATGTACGGACGATTATCTGGAGGGTTGTCCGCAGGCGGCGGCGGGCGGCATGTACATTTTCCGGGAAGATATTACTGTCAGGCCGTATACCCGCGTGGTGCTGTTCACGGGTTGCGGCGAGGATGGATGGGTTCCCACGGTAGACGGCAAGCAGGCATACTGCGCGTTTTGGAAGCGAACTGAAAGCGTGTGGAAGCGTTCACAAAACGTTCATGTGCTGCAAATCGCCACATCACGCAAGGTGATGCCGCCGGAAGGTAAAACCCCCCATACCAACCAGCCTTCTGCGCCTCCTTCCAATCAGCGCGAAGAGAAGAAAACACCACAGTTTGCATGAACTACGTTCACCTTGGAGTATGAATATGCCGGATTGTCCGAACACCGAACACCGAACACCGGCATTTTCAGGATAGAGGGAAGCGGCTTGCTCCGTATAGACAGAGTACAGGCACCAAAGTAACGCAGGACGCACTCGGGCGCGTCCTGCGTTACTGTTAGACTTTAGCCGTTACTGCTGGAATTTAGCGCTGCTGGGCGAAGTCGGGCGATTTGGCGGCTTGATCTTCGATGTCGCCTACCGTGCCGACGTTTTGCTGATCTCCGGGCATTGTGCCGATGGCGCCGCCCTGACGCGGACCACCATCGTGCATGGTTTCCTGATCTACAACCAGTTTTTGTGAGGCCGCGCCGCTTTTCTGCGGCGGAACGGGGAACTCGCGGTCACGCAGTTCTTCGCCAACCGCCAATTTGCCTTCGGCCTGCGTGGACAAAGCCTGCTGTGCCGGCTCGGAGGAAGATGAGGCGGGAGCGGGCGCAGCGGCGTCAACAGTTGTTGTGCCTGCCTGCGCTTTGCCGGTGTTGGCGGACATATTTCCTGACATAGTTTCGGCTTCCATTCTTTGATTTACCCGCTCCCCTTCGCGGCCATCGGTGGACAAAGCGTTGGCTTGCAGCGCCTGATCGTACTCCTCGCTCATTTTGCCGCGCTTGCGCGAACTCCCGGAGACTGCTGTATTCGTGGTGGCCGCAGTTGCTGTCGTTGCCGTTGTCGCAATGGCGGGCGGCGCTATCATGTCCGGTGTTGCTGCGGTTGATTTGGCCGTTTTGCTTGTTCTGGCTTTCTTCGAAGTGTCAGCGGAAGTGTCGGACGGCGGCAGCGGGTTTGCCGCTTGATTTTCGATATGTTCCGAGGCCAGTTCCGGTTCCACAAGGGCGGTACGCGCATCGTTGGTAGGCGCGGCGCTTTGCGGCATTCCAGTAACAAGCGGAACAGGAGTGCCTGTGCCTTCCGCTTGCTGCGTCAAATCTACCGTTTGAACGCCATGCGGCAAGGCATTGACGGACGGAGCGGCGGAAGTTCCCTGACGGGCCTGCATCGCCCACTTTGCGATTGCGCCTGCCACGCCCACCGCGCCCGCTCCCAAAATCAACCAGGAACGCGCCTGCCGTTTACGCGCCGCAAGCGACGTTTCCTCAAAATCCTGCGTTTGTTTTGATTGTGGGCGTGATGACCGGGTTCGCATAACAAAGTCTCCCTGTTCGGCACAGTTTGGCAAAATGACGTTGATTCGCTCGCGCTTGTTCCGGCAAAGCGATGAGAAGCAAGGGCAGCAATCATCTCTCCTTATAACTGTTCCCATTCGATTCGCGTGATGCGCGTGTTGTCCATTATGTATTTTCCAGCATGTATTCCAGCAGAATTCGTTGTACTCAGGAAGGTGAGGAGGCGGTGTGCTGCGCTTGTCTGCGCGAACGCCGATGGGAAGGGGACGGTGGCCCCATCAGCAGCACCAATGTAAAACCAATCAACAAAATGATCAGCAGGATGACTGCTATCCGCCGCGTTTTTTGCGATTCCGCTTTCCGATTGCGTTCGCGTTCCGCTTCTGCCCGTTCCGCTTGATCAACTTCCCGATTCGAGTCTTCAACAAACGCGCTCAGACTTGCCCACTCTTCCACAATAGAAAGATCTTCGTGACTTATCAGATACACGGGCGAGTGGGTAAGCGCCGTATCTATCAGATGTTCGTCACCCGCCGCGCCGTGTCCAATGACGAGGTACGTCGGCTTCCAACTCGTCCTGTCGTAGTCACTGGCGCTCATGGGAAAGCGCGTGGTGTTGATAACCGCCTCAGGATCGTCGTAGAACCAGTAGACCTCCTCGTTTCCCATAGGACGGAACGGAAACTCCCGACTGACAGCGCGATAATCGGCGGGCAGTTTCAATCCCAATTCCGCTTCAATCTTGTCCAATTGTGTATCCGTCATGTCGCGTTGACTCCTTCAAAACTGCCCCTTCACGCATAGGATCAATCCATTTCTTGTCTGCCCCGCTTTGCTCCTGCGTTTGTCTTGAACCATGATTTTGCATGATTAGGAGGATTAGCATGATCAGGCTGGTCTTCCTCATGGTAATCCTTTAATCCGGTAAATCCTGGTTCAGACAATCTCCCATTCTATAGTGACAGGGCGTGAATCTGTGTATGGCAGTTGAAATTCCAGAAGGTGGGTGTCTTCCGCGTAGGTGAAGGGCAGAATGAGATTGCCTTCGTGAACCTGCGCGGGGCGCGTTTCGCACCAGGCCAGAAAACGGCCTTCGCCGCGTAAACGCATGGCAAGCCTCCGCTGCGTTGCCGTTTTTTCCATCGCGTCATATTCCAGAATCGCGCCTCCGCTGTTGTACATATCCGCAAGGCCGATAGGCGCAAAACCTTCCATGATCCGCGCAACGGTGAATATATCGCCCGTCAGCGCAGGCATCTCGATTTTCCAGCGCTCTGAAGCCTGCATTTTGCGGCACTCGCCGGTGGAATGGCGGTAAACGGCAAACTCATCAAGGCCGCGCCAATCATGTATATCAGAGGGAGAGACATGCCCGGCAATGGTTTCCGCCTGTTGTACTTCCGGTTGCGGCGCGGCAACATCCGACAGCGAGGCTTTCTCCACGTTTGCAGCGTCACCGGGTACGGGCGGCGTGTCGGGCGCATGGTAGCGCGCATTGAACACGCCAATCACGCCACACATCATCCGGCATATAATTTTCATTGAAGATTTTGAGCAGAATATTTTCTTTCGTCGGGTCGTGGAACAGGCAGTCGCGGGTCGGGAGTCCGGGATTGGGCGCGCGCAAAACGGTTCCATTGGGCAGTACCAGTTTGCGCAGTATGTCAAAGTTGTGCGTACCGGGCTTGTCGGAAACGTATACGGGACTGCCACTGACGGCGCGCGCCATCGCGTGAAATTCGCCCATCGCGTGTCCCGACTGAAACATATCCCAATCGGGGTGTACGAACTCGCCGAACCACAGGCTGACGAGCGCGTTGACGTACAGGTGTTCGCCGTGCGATTCGGGCTTGTTGGGCCAGAAATCGGTTGATGTGCGCGTGATCGTGGAATTGAGCGCGCTGTACAGCATGTCATTGGCGCAGGACATGCAGTTGATAACATTGCCGTCGAAGTGCGTGTTTACCGAGCCTTCGAGCGCCTCGTGGTAGTTGCGCATCAGGCGGACGCGCCCACCCTCGCCATACGCGATGCCTTCAATCGTGGCCTGCGTATCCACCTTCACGCCGTCCACGCCCTGTTTGCGCAGATGCCGGTGATAATCCTGAAAGAAGCGGTAAATATCCTTGCCGCTGACCAGCCCGACTGTTTCGCCCCACCATTGCGTGTTCATCATGGGACGATGGTGCAGGATTCCGGGCGCAAAACGGCGCGAAGTCGGGCGAACGTCATACTCAGGAAAGGCTTCCTCATCCACGCCGCCCCAGTAGCCATTGAGCGCATGCCAGACAAGAAACGTTTTTACGCCGTATTCTTCCTTCGCCATGCGGATCATGGGAGCCAGATCGCCCGGAAACTTTTCGTTGGCGGCAAACGCGGTCAGGCGCGTTTCGCCCGAATCGCGCTTGCGAACGGATTGCCAGCCGTCGTCCAGAATCAGCAGGCGCGGCTGTATTCCGCCCGCCTTGAAACTTTCCAGCCCCTCTTTCACTTTGTCCTGCGACACGTCCTGATAAAAAGCGTCCCACGTACACCAGCCGAATTGATCTACAAATTCGGGCAGAAACTTCTCGCTGCGGATTCGTCCCGTCTGCATCCGGTCCATGACGCTGTAGCGCGCCGCGCCCATGAGCGGATAAGGGCTGAAACAGTCAGCAATGAACAGGGCTGTGGCTTCGCTTGCGCAAACGGATGGATCGTTGGACTCGACCACCAATTCCAGGCCGTTTTCGCCCGCGCCCTGCAAACTCGCCCGAAAGTTGCCATCCAGAATGGGCGCGAACAGAATCACGCTTTCATCCGCGCGCTCGCACAGCAAGAATTGCGTTTCCGGGGGCACATCGCCGCCTGTCGCGCCCACTTTCGCGGTCATCCAGAACGGCTCATAGCGGTGGGCGCACACAAGGCGCGTCACGTTCTGCAATTCGCCAAGCGGAAACACAAGCCGCGAACTCGGCTTTTCCGCTATGCCCCCGACGAACACGCCGCTATCCATGGATTCGTCGGCTGCCAGAGTTGTCGCAGCGGGCATGTTGGCGAGAATAGCAACGCCATCGGCGCTTAACACGCCGTCTTCCAGCGTCCAAACCGTTTCAAAACCGCTTTCTGAGGGAACATTGATAGGCATAGTGGGTTCCTGTTGTCTGAACCATGATTTCACATGATTTAGATGATTACCATGATGAAGACCAACCTGATCATGCTAATCCTCCTAATCATGAAAAATCATGGTTCAGACAATTCCTAATGGTACACAGGCAAAAGGTCGGCATGGGCATGGACGCAGGCATTGAGGGTTTCGTATCCCGCCCGCTTGTCCAAAATCGTCGGGTCGAGTTCTGCCGCTTCGTATAAGCGAGTCAGGCTGCGCTCCTTTGCGGCGCGAACAATGGCGTTGGTGACATTGGCTGTTTGGCGGCACAATTCCACAATGGGCGCGGGCAGTTCAACCGCATTCGGGATGCAGTCCATCGGCGTCCGCATTGCAGGCCGTTTCTACAAAAACGTTGGGCGGCAATTGGGGAATTTGCCCCGCGTTCGGCAAGTTGAGCGAATGAAGACGCTGCGGGCGGCCATACGCGAGGGCGGCAATCACGTCGCCGGGGCGTTCCCACGAAGGCTTTTGCAGCAGCGCGTCCCACGATTGGCTGCCGTCGGCTATGCCGCGCATCAGTTCGAGCCGCTGGTGGCGCTCGTCGGGCGAGCCGTGTCCGGGGGCAGAGCGCGAATGTTGCCCCTGTGGCGGCAGGAAATCTCGGACGTGATCGTCACCGGGCATCAGCAAAAATCCGGTTTCGCGGGCGATTTGCTCGGAACGAACCTGTCCGCAGGTCGCGCCGTTTTGCAGTCTTTGGTGCAGGACGGGAAGCAGGTCTGCATCCGTGTCCCGATTGCGCAGGTCGCACAGCCATGAAAAATGGTTGACGCCCGCCATTGTCGCTTTGTATTTAGCTTGCGGTTCGGCGAAAGGGTAGTACGCGGGTTGGCTGTCGAGCAGGCGCGACAGCATCCCATAGCCCTGGATGCTGACGGAACAAAAGCCCGCCGTTTTAATTCCGTTTTCCTGCGCGGCCTGGCACACGCGGGGCAGAGGATTGGACACGTTGAGCAGCCATGCGTTCGGGCACAAGCGCTTCATGTCGGCGGCAAGGCTTTCAATAAGCGCGATCTGGCGCAGGGAGTAGCTGATGCCCGCGATTCCGCCGAACTCCGTAACCAGATGGCCGGGCAGGAGGCTGTCAATGATTTCGCAGTCCATCGCAAAGCGCCGCCACATTTGCGGAGCCGCGCAGCAAATCACGAAATCGGCTCCGTCAAGCGCGGGTTCGCGGTCCGTATCGGCTGTGGTAACGCGGGTATCCAGTCCCATTTCCCGCGCCATGCGCCGCGCCACGCCTGCCATGCCGTCCAGCGCTTCCCGGTCAGGATCAATCAGCGCGAGTTCCAGACCGGGCAGGCGGTGGTGCAAAAGGGTCTGCTCCAGCACACTCGGCCCAAACACAAAACTCCCCGCGCCCACAACCGCCACTTTGCAGTCCGGCATTGCCCTGTTCCCCTTCCATCCGTTTCTCTCATTCCACTGTACGCGGCCTTTCGCCATAAGCCAAGAAAATTCCTGCCGATAAAGCGGCAGGAAGGCTGCACAGGACGAAAGGCCAGCTGTAGGCGCGACGTATGCCGACAGAGTATAACTTTAGAGCCACCCCAATTTGAAGGATGATGGATGAGGGTATGTAAAAAAGATATGTAGAGGCAACGTCGAAATCTTGGCAATACAGCGCTTCCAGCCCGATGTCTCATTGTGTCAAGTTGTAGGAGAGAGGCGTCGTGACCTCCAAAGCGTCAGGGCGAACGGGAGTGGACAGGCATCTTCTTGCGCCTCCCTTCCTGGTTAGTTGATAGGAACTGCGAACGTTCAGTCTTCCTTTTTGTTTAGTAGACACTTGTACTGTTTAGACATCGGCAGTGGGAAAAAGGTTCGTTATTTTCGCGTTGTACGGCTCCATTTTTTATCTTTTTTCTATCTTTTTTGCGGGATGGCTGCTCGGGATGGTTGCTGTTGGCGTTGTGCAAATTTGTACATGCGTGAAGGATTTATTAAAGCATGTGGCGAAGAGGATAGTAATTGGCAGTTCTCTTGCTTTGCGTTGCGCAGCAACAACATACAGTGATTTCTTTCTGCATATTGCGCGTGAGGTAAATTATGTCTTCCGAAGTTCCTGTTGAATTTTCTGCCGGGGAGGTGGTTTGCCTGCGCTCCGACCCCGATGTTAGCGGCGTGGTGACGAAGGTTCTGCCGGGTGTTCCTGAGAACCGATTTCAAGTCTTTTTGAACAACAAGCAGGTTTTCTACTACGCCAGTCAGTTACAGCGCAGTATTCCGCAGAACGCGGCTTCCGACATTCTGCCCCTTTCCATGTTTCAGGCGCATCTTTGCGCCCTGCAAATACGCCATCCTTCCCTTTCCACGCTGTATTCGCTTCATGCGGCTCGCGTGAATTTCATTCCTTATCAGTTTCGGCCCGTGCTGAAGTTTATTCATTCGGACCGCCCGCGTCTGCTGATTGCCGATGAGGTGGGCGTTGGCAAAACGATTGAGGCGGGCTTGATTTTACGGGAACTGCAAGCGCGGCGAGAAATTAACTCTGTACTGGTAATTTGTCCGCGTTCGCTGGTGAAGGAGCATAAATGGAGAGACGAACTGAAAAAGTTCGACGAAGAATTTGAAGAGATGGATGGCGGT
Organism: uncultured Chthonomonadaceae bacterium; assembly: GCA_963835065.1. Taxonomy (GTDB): domain Bacteria; phylum Armatimonadota; class Chthonomonadetes; order Chthonomonadales; family Chthonomonadaceae; genus CAWFQB01. Next base: position 544,967 of record CAWIEK010000049.1, read on the forward strand.
AAGCTGCGCGTCTGTCTGAATGAATTGGATATGGACGGGGAGTGGCCGCGCAATCGGCGCAAGTGTATCCTGCCATTTTCCGTGTTCGATAAGCGGCTTGTGTTTGGCGAAGACGGGCGGCGTTCACGCAGCAGAGAAGGCCTGGTGAATCTGGACACGCCGCCTCATTTCGATCTGGTGATTGTGGACGAAGCCCACCACCTGCGCAATTCCAGCACCTATCTGCATCAGGGAGTGAAGTTCTTTTGCGACCATGCGGATGCCGTCGTGCTGCTGACCGCAACGCCGATACAGCTTGGCGACAATGATTTGTATACGCTGCTGCATTTGCTGCGTCCCGATTTGATTTTGGATACAACCAGCTATCAGAGCATGGCTGCGCCCAATCCGTTCATCAACAGGGCTGTGGAATGGGCGCGGGGCGGGGCGGAAGACTGGCAGGAGCAGTGTGAGGAAGCCTTGCAGGGGGCGGGGCAAACAGAATGGGGACAGCGCCTGCTGTCGGGCCTGCCGGAGTTTCAGGAGATGTGTGAGCGCTTGCAGGGCGCGGCTTTGCCGGATTCCGCGCGGATTGCCTGCATCCGCGATCTGGAAAAACTGCATACGTTTGCCGGCATGATCAATCGCACACGCCGCCGCGATATTGGGAATTTCACGACGCGCAAGGCGGAAACCGTCACCGTGAATTTTACGCTTGCGCAGGAACAATTGCACAATGCGTTGCTGGCGGTACAGGCGCGTATTTTGCGCCGCGCCCATAAGGTGGAAGTGGCGCAGGCCGTACAGTTTATGATGACCACGCTGCGGCGGCAGGCGGCAAGCTGCCTGTACGCGCTGGCTCCCCTTATCGAACAGATATTGACGCGCCGTTTCGATCCTGAGAGCGCGGACGAATGGGACACAGAAGACGAGGAAGATGGTGACGCGGGGGGCATGGAAAGCATTGCTCCGGGCGCGTTGGTTTCCTTGCAGGCGGAAATAGCAAGCGTACTGCAAATGGCGCGTAACCTTGATCCGTTCGACCCAAAATTAGAGGCGTTCCTGAAGTTGGTGCGCGATAAGCAGGCGCTGCCGAACAAGAAAATTTTGATATTCAGCACGTTTCGGCATACGCTGAACTATCTTTTGACGCATCTGCTGCGGGCAAACATTCGCGTCGGTCTGGTGCATGGCGGCGTACCGGATGAGGAACGCTCCGAGTTGCGCAGGCGGTTTGCACTGGATGCAAACGATCCGCAAGCGATTGACGCGCTGTTGTCCTCGGAAGTGGGCTGCGAGGGATTGGATTACCAATTTTGCGACTGCCTGATTAACTATGACTTGCCCTGGAACCCGATGCGCGTGGAACAGCGAATTGGACGCATTGACCGCTATGGGCAGAAAAGCGAAACCGTTGCTATTTACAATCTGGTGACGCCGGGTACGGTAGATTTCGACATTTACGAGCGTTGTTTGTGGCGTATCGGCGTGTTTCAGCAGGCATTGGGCGGCAGCGAAGAGATATTGGGGAATCTGACGCGGGAACTGAAAGCGGTTGCGGAAAATCTGGAACTGACGGAAGCAGAGCGGCAGGCGCGTTTGCAGCAGATTGCCGACAACGAAATCCGATTGGTACAGGAGCAGCAGGCGTTGGAAGAGCAGCAGGCGGAATTGTTCGGCAACGCGCTGCCCTTAAAACAGTTTGAGCAGGATGTAAAGGACGCCACAAGCGCGTGGCTATCCCCGTCCGCGCTGCAAAACCTGATTGAGCATTATTTATCGGAAACCTGCGGCGGCGAGGGGCATATTCTGGGCGGAAAGGCTTTGAAAACCCTGCGGCTCAATCAGGAAGCGCGTAACCGGCTCTTGCAGGATTGCAACAAATTGCCTGCTGCAAAGTCCGCCCCGCGCCGCGATTGGGAACTCTGGCTGAAACGCGACGAGGCGCATCTGGCAATTACGTTTGAGTCGGCCTGCGCGGGCGATAATCGGTCAACGGCGTTTATTACGCCGGTTCATCCCCTCGCGCAGCAGGCGGCGCGTTTGTTTACGGACGTGCCGCCGTTTCGCACCGTTTGCCGCGTGACAGACGATGAAATTCCGCCCGGAACCTACCCGTTCGCCATTTACCAGTGGCAGAAGCGAGGTATTCGGGATGATGTCGAATTTCAGCCTGTTTGCGCGAATAAACAATTGACGTGAGCGTTTCTTAACCCTACTGGAAACGGCGCAGTCGGCGGAGGGTTTGCATTTCGACTTTCCCGATGCGGGGGAATTCGACGCGCTGGATCAGCAGCACTATCCGCTCTGGTTGCAGGCGCGGGCCAAACATCAGGAATTGACGCGGCGGATTGTGGAGCAGAGAGGGGAAAGCCTGCGGGCCAGCCATCGGGCGCGAATAGCACAGCTACAGTATCAGCGCGACAACATCGCCGACGAGAAAATACGGATTATGCGGGGTTCGGAAATCCGCTCCGCAACTGCCGACTTCGACCGCCGCATGGCCGAAATCAACGCCGCCGAAGGCCGCGCCGACCTCGCGGCAACGCAGGTAGCCATTGGAATACTAATCGTGGAGGCAAAACAATGACTGACTGGTTTAACGAACTGCAACAGAAGAAGCAGAATATGTTGGCAGGGAACCTAGCCACAGGAGATTGGGATGGTATCCGGGATACCATCGTGAACCCAGTACTCTGAGGATGGACATTTCATATACGAATTGCTGCAAAATGCTGACGATCAGAACGCGCATGAAGTGCGTTTCCATTTGCAGGCAGACCATCTGATATTTGAGCATGATGGTAAACCCTTCGAGCGCAGCGATGTGGAAGGCATCACCCGCATTGGCACAAGTGTCAAACTGGAACAACACAATAAAATTGGACGCTACGGCATTGGTTTCAAATCCGTGTACGCCGTAACAGACTGTCCGCAGATTTATACGCCATCTGGACGGGAAGCCCTTTGCATTTGAAATCAGCAACCTGGTTGTGCCGCAACACTTGCCGATTTGAGAGGATCATCCGCAAGGGGGTTCAACGCGCTTTGCGCTGCCGTTCAAGGCAGGCCATGAAGCTGAAACACATGCGAAACTCGCTGGCAAATTGCGAGGTTTAGGCGCGAAAACAATTATGTTCCTAAACCACTTGAAACTTGTGTCATGGGAGACAGCAAGCCAATCCGGGGTATATGTTTGTGAGCGGCCAGCTACCCCGGATGGTATCTGCCGGTTGGAACGCGAACTTACCTCAGAGGGCGTTGTTCCCGAACGGGAAGAAGCGCGTTATCTGCGCTTTTCAAAGCCTGTACCATCCGTTGATGACAGAACCAATTTATCGGTCGCTATCGCGTTCCGATTAGATGATGACGAGCAGATCACAGAAGAAAAAGGCGAAACCTTCTTGAGTGTGTACTTCCCAACTAAAGAGAAGACACGCCTCAAATTCTGCTTACATGCGCCTATGCTGCTGACACTGGAACGCGCCAACGTCCAAGAGAACCACCCGACAAATTCAAGCCTGATCAGAAGAATGTGCCTCCTTGCTTGCTGAAACATTGCCAAAACTTCGGCAGCGAGGATTGCTTACGCCGGAATGCTTGTGTTGTTTGCCCCTTCGGCATCAAGATTTTCCTGCTTCGGCGTGAAGTGAATGGCACAGCGTATGAGCGTGGTTCATTTTTCAGACCGCTTTACGATGCTGTACGCTATACAATGCTCAGTGATGAGCCTCTCATTCCTACCGACACAGAGCAAACATGCCACTGTTAAACAAGCCAGAATCCCTGAAACTGCCTGTTCGTATCCTGCTAAACCAAAAGCAAATCACTGGCCTGCATAACCAAACGTCTGCGAACCCGATATGTTGGACTTCAGGAAAAAATCAAAACCGGCGTGAGCAGCCCTACGAGCGAACTGTACTCATACTTGCAGGAATTGGGCGTAAAACCTGTTGATCTTGCAGACTTTGCAAAGATGGTCAAGGCTAACCCTTGGTTTATGGAGGAGCAATCGGAAGATTGGTTGATACGCTTCTACAATGTTTTGCTGGACAGACCTTTTTTATGGGAGAAAGGTAAACCTGACGCGATCCTGCGTCGAACCAACATCATTCTGACTGGAAGATGGCAGCCATGTCGTACCTTTCGATGTGAATGACAAGCCAGCAGTTTACTTTCCTCTCCCAAACATCAATGATGCCCGCTTTCCGGCAGTAAACAAAAACATTCTGCTAAATTCGGGAGCGGTGAACTTTCTACGTCGTTTAGGATTGAGCGAACCTGATAAGGTTGATGTTGTGATTGACTACGTATTGCCCAAGTACAAGTCGAATGCAACGCCCTATGATGTGGTGCAATACGCTAAAGACATTGCCGTAATTGGGCAAGCGGTTGAGGAAGCCAGCCATTCCGCTTACGCATCAGCAAGACGCAGTGACTTGGAGCGTGAATTGAAACGCGCGAAATTTGTTCTCGCTACCAACCAAGCAACCAAAAAGAATACATTGCTACGGGCAAAAGATGTCTACTCTCCGACGCCTGAATTGTCAGCATGGTTTGATGGTTGTTCAGAAGCGTGGTTTATCAGTGATGCCTTGCAAAATCTGCAAGGTTGGAAGGCTATCGCAGCGTTCCTGAACCAGCATGGCGAAACGATCACTGATACGCTTGTCATACAAAGAACTCAACTGTTGAGAGATGACCGAATGGAGGCGCAACTACCGGATAAGAAAGGATACGTGAAACTAACCGACAAAAAGCCATATAAACGCGGATTGAACCGCTTTGATCCGGGCGCAGATATCGCAGGGCTTGCCCATGCTGTTCAGCATCCAACTTTAGAAAGAGCAAGATTGCTCTGGAAAATGCTGGGTGAACACTCTCATCTTCTGATAGGCGAAGTTGAAACTGCCATTGATGCGCGTTTTACTCTGCCTGACAAGGACAGAATTGCATCCAAAATTTGGGATGCTTGCCATAACACAGTATGGCTGCCCGACATTAACAACGTTTTTCGAAAACCAGCCGAGTTAGACTTAGCGAGTCTGCCCCATGACTTTGACAAAAACACGTCCGCAGCCAAACAAGTGGCACTGGATTTGGGCATGAAGAAGGTTGCGCCGCAAACAGATACGGAAAAACTCGCGGAAAAGTTGGGTGTTCCGCCTTCTGCTATTGACCTCATCAGTAAGAATCCTGAAGGATTCAAACAATGGGCCAAAGACCAACAGAACTCCGCTAATTTCCCAAGTGGGGATCCAGCTTCGGAAAGACGCTTGAACAAACTAGGAGAATATCAACCAAACGCGCCAATGGTGGAGCGAGCGGAAAAATTGCGCAGCATACGAATTTCGTCAACGCAAATAAGCGCTGAGGATAAGGCACACCTTCGACTTTTGTATGACAAAGACGGAGATATGCAGTGCCAAATCTGCTGTGGAAAAATGCCGTTCAAAGTGAATGGGGCAGATTACTTTGAGGCAGTACAATGTATCCGCTTGGAAAAGCAGGAACTTCTTGTCAACAGATTGGCGCTTTGTCCAACCTGCGCCGCCAAATACCTTCATGCCAACAGCTATAAAGCCACTCAGGCGGATATGGCAAAACTCAAGCAGGCCATTCTATCCCTTGAAGGAGAATGTCTGCCAATTACACTGGCAGGGGTTCCACATAAAATCCATTTCAAACGTAAACATCTGGATGAACTGAAGAAGGTTTTCAGCACAGCGAAGCATCAAGATTAGGTTGCCACTTGCTGTTTTGGGGTTTTGGAAGCGTTCTATAACGGGAGCTTCAACCCTCATCCGGCCTCCGGCCACCTTCTCCCTGCAAGGGAGAAGGCTAAACTGTGAGCGTCGCGTATTGTATAAGACCCTTGTTGGCGCACCAGACTACCACATTCGCCTTCTCCCTGCAGGGCTTATTGCACGACAGTTTTCAATGAAGGGCCGACGATGAGATAAGAGTGACAGCAACAGACTGCATAGAATGTTCGTTCGTCTGCCATTCCCTTATCTCAAAGCACGTCATTTTGGGATGCTAAACAAAAACTGTCGTGCAATAAGCCCTTGCAGGGAGAAGGTGGCCGGAGGCCGGATGAGGGTTGAAACAAACAAAACGGCAGTTCGCCTTTCTTGCGCGAACTGCCGTTGGTGATTGGCTCCGTCAAAAGCGATTAGCGGGCCTTGCGAACCTCGCGGCCACTGCCCTGTTCGTGGTAGCGGGCGCTGTTGTCGCCGACGCGGTAGCCGCTCTGCCCGTCGTTGTAACGATCCCGGTCATGGTTGTACTGGTCATGGGCGTACTGATCATGATTGTACCGGTCCTGGTTGTTACGGACATCCTCATGGTAACGGCGGTTGTCGTTGTTGCCGTAGCCGTCGTTGTAGCGGCGCTGGTCGTAGTAACGACTGTCGTAGCCGTAATCGTGGTCACGGCGATAGCGGTCATGGTCGGAACCGATTTGCGTGGCCGCAACCAACGCGCCTGCCCCGACGATAATTCCCGGCGCTTTGTTCTTCTGAGTCAGCAGCAGAGCGGCAGCGGCTACGCCCAATCCAAGCGCGGTGTTGCGCCTGCCTTCTTCGCTGGCGCGCGCTCCCATCGGCAGCGCGACAAACCCGGTTCCCATCGTTACGGCAAGGGTCAAAGCGGCAAAACGGTTGGTATATTTCATGGTGTTCAATCTCTCTTTCGGGCTATGCAAGTGTTCTGTGTATGCTTTCAAACAACGCAAACCCGACTGTGTTGTGACACGAGAAATTAAAGCGTTGAGCGTAAATTGAGTACCAGGCCGTTAACGGGCCGTGAACGGCCTGGGTAAAGCCATTAGGAATTTAGATGCCACGGCCTTAACACTTAACGCTTAATGCTTGCCGAAGGCAGAAATTTGTGCTACTATTAGAAATTCCGTGTTACGGTTTGCGCGGCTTCTGCATTGGCGCGTATCTGATTTTGTCTCCGCCGCGTTTTCAGCCTGTTCCAGCCAGCCTGTTCTATGAGGAAATTGCATGCACATTCCTGATGGCGTACTCAGTCCTTCCACCTCCGCAGTTGCGGGGGTGGCGATGCTGCCTGTGTGGACGCTGGCGGCGCGGCGAGTTCGCTCCGAATTGGGGATGCGGCAAATTCCGCTGCTGTCATTGGGCGCGGCTTTTTGTTTTACGGTGATGATGTTCAACATTCCCGCGCTCGGCGGAACCACCGCGCACCCGGTAGCGGGAACCCTGCTGGCGATCCTGCTCGGTCCGTGGGCGGCGGTTATCGGCGTTTCCGTCGCATTGGGCATACAAGCCCTGTTTTTCGGGGATGGCGGCCTGCTGGCGTTTGGCGCGAACTGCTTTACGATGGCGTTTGCCCTGCCCTTTGTCGGCTATAGCGCGTATCGCCTGTTTGCGGGAAGAGGTACGGCATCCTCCCTGCCCCGCCCGCTTGCCGGAGCCATCGGCGCGTACATCGGCCTGAACGCCGCCGCCGCTTTGGTCGCCGTGTTCCTCGGTATTCAGCCCGCCCTGTTCCACGAATCTAGCGGCCACGCCCTGTATTTCCCTTTTGGCCTGAACATCACCCTGCCCGCCATGCTCGGAACGCACCTGCTCGTTGCCGGCCCCGCCGAAGCCGTCGTCACCGCTCTCGTCGTGCAGTACCTGCAAACGGCGGGTATTGCATTGTATAGGGAACAGGGAACAGGGAACAGGGAACAGGGAACAGAAGGAAATGCTGAACGCGGAATGATGAATGATGAATGACAATGCAGAATCCAATTCATCACTCATCACTCATCACTCATCATTTTCTCCTTCCCCAACCCCCACTCTTCTCATCGGCTTGCTGGCTTTGATTGCGCTGACGCCGTTGGGGTTGCTGGCGAAGGGGGAGGCGTGGGGCGAGTGGGATGCGGCGGGCGTTCGGGAGCAGATCAAGCAGGTACAGGGTACGGAGTACGTGCCGCAGGGGATCGCGCAGGCGGAAGAACACGGCTATAAAGGTGTGCGCGGCTTACAGGATTATGCAAGTGACCGGGGCAAACTTGCATACGCGGGCGCAGGCTTGCTCGGCGTCAGCACGATTGCCGTTTTGCTCCTCCTCGCCGGACGCCTGCTGGCAAAACCGGAGGAAGGGATAAGGGATAAGGGAAAAGGGGAAAGTCAGGGAACAGGGAACAGGGAACAGGGAACAGGGAACAGAAGAAGAAGAGAAGAAGAGAAGACAGAAGAATCTCATTCGGCAATCGGCAATCGAAAATCGGCCATAGATTCATCCTTGCCTGCCTTCCCAATCGAAAATCGAAAATCGAAAATCGAAAATCTTCCTGATTGGCTGCAAACCTCCGCCTCTGCATCGGAGGCAGCGCCCAATATGGAGGGGCCGCGTCCGAACCCGTTTTTGGAGCGGACGCTGGCGGGACTGGCAAGTAATGCGCGGGTTGGACTGCAATCGGAGCGGTGGGCGCGGCAGGCGGGGTACTTGCAGCGGCTTGATCCGCGCGCCAAAGTTGGCGGTTTCCTGACGCTGATTGTGGTTGTGGCGGGACTGCACCGGTTGCCTATTCTGCTGATGCTGTATGCGCTTGCGCTTGGGATGGCCGCGCTGTCGCGCCTGCCAATTTCGCTGTTACTAAAGCGCGTGTGGCTGTCCGTACCAATTTTTGTCGGCGCATTGGCCCTGCCTGCGACGCTCAATCTGGTTACGCCGGGACGCGCGCTGTTCATCCTGTCGGAACATCCCTTTATCGCCATTACCGCGCCCGGCCTGCTGGCAGCGGCAACGCTCACGCTGCGCGTCGGAGTCGCGGTTACGTTCGCCGTTCTGCTGACGCTGACGACGCGCTGGAACGATCTGCTGCGCGCCCTGCGGATTTTGTTTGTGCCGCGCCTGTTCGTTCTCGTGCTTGCCATGACGTACCGCTATCTGGCCGTGCTGATGCAGATTGCCGGGGAGATGTTTGTGGCGCGGCGCAGTCGCACAGTGGGCAGAATCAGCCATGCAAGCGGACGCAGGTTTGTCGGCGGCAGCATGGGCGCGTTGTTTGGCAAAACGCTTGCGCTGTCCGAAGAAGTCCATAACGCGATGCTGGCGCGCGGCTTCAACGGCGAGATACGCGCCCTTGTTCCCCTGCGCTGGCGTCCCGCCGATTCGGTCTGGACGGGCGCGATGCTGCTTGTCGCGCTCCTGTGCGTCATTGGCAGCAGGCATTAAACACGATTGTTGTGTGTCGCCGGAGATTGAAAATCTCCGGCAACAAACAGGAGCAATACCCAATCGAAAATCGAAAATCGAAAATCGAAAATCCCAACACCTTTTCCCTGTCCAACGTCTCTTACCACTATCAGACAGGCGTTGCCGCGCTGGAAGACGTGTCACTGACGATTGCGCCGGGCGAGAAGATCGCCATTTTGGGCGCGAACGGCTGCGGCAAGAGTACGCTGCTGCGTATTTTGAGCGGGCTGGCGTTTCCGCAGTCGGGGCAGGTGCAGGCGTTCGGGCAGGACGTAAACGAAGCGGCGTTGCAGGACGAAGTGAGCGCGTATCGCTTTCGCCGCCGCGTAGGGTTTATCTTTCAGAACTCCGACGCGCAGTTGTTTTCTCCTACCGTGCGCGAGGAGATCGCGTTCGGGCCGCTGCATATTGGATTGGCGCAGGCGGAAGTGGAAAGCCGCGTTCTCGACGTTGCCCGCCTGCTCGACATCGAAAACCTGCTGGATCGCGCCCCATTTCAATTATCGGGAGGGGAAAAGAAGAAGGTGGCTATCGGCTGCGTTTTGACCCTCAACCCGGACGCTCTGCTGCTGGATGAGCCGACGGCTGGACTTGATCCCCGTTCGCAATCCTGGCTGCTCGACCTGCTGCTGCGCCTGAACGCGGCGGGCAAAACCCTTGTCACGGCCACGCATGACCTGAATATGGTTCCCACTCTTGCGGATCGCGTGTTCGTGTTCAGCGAACAGCACCGGCTTGTCGCCGAAGGGCCGAGCCGCGACATTCTGGCCGACGCGGACTTGCTGCTGCGCGTCAACCTCATTCATGCGAACTGGCATCGCCACAACGGTCTCTGGCACGTCCACTCGCACCCGCAGAACGTTCCCCACCAGCACACGCACACCCATGAACACGACGCGCCTGATCTTTAGAGCCTGTCCCAATAGATGCGGCATTTGCGTCTGAGGGACGCTTGATTTTTCCTGCCGGGTTAGGCAATGCCCAGCCTGTTGGGAGTGGCTCTTAATCCTGATGCCGACGACTTTTCACCATCTGCGCGGCGATGCGGAGGGCTTCCAGCAGGCTTTTTTCACTGGCAATGCCCCTGCCCGCAATATCGAAGGCCGTACCGTGATCTACCGAAACGCGGATGATGGGCAGACCGATGGTGACATTGACTCCCGTATCAAAGCCGTGCAGTTTCACGGGGATGTGTCCCTGATCGTGGTACATGGCAATGACGAGATCGAACTCGCCCTTTGCGGCGCGGGCAAAAACGGTATCGGGGGGATGCGGGCCGCTTGCGTCTATGTTTTCCTGCCGCGCCTGCACAATAGCGGGCGTGATTTCCGTTTCTTCTTCGGTTCCGAACAGGCCGTTTTCGCCCGCGTGGGGGTTCAGGCCGGCAACGGCGATGCGGGGATGGGCAATTCCCAGGTCGCGGCAGGCGCGATCCGCGAGGCGAATACACTCCACGATGCGCGGCGTTCGTACCCGTTCAATCGCTTCCCGCAGCGAAACATGCGTACTCACGTGAACCACGCGCAGGTTTCCCGACAGCAGCATCATGCCATAGCGCGGCGTCTGCGTCACTTCGGCCAGCAGTTCGGTATGGCCGGGATAGGGATAGCCGCCCATTGCCATCGCTTCTTTGTTGAGCGGCGCGGTGACAACGGCGTCCACGTCGCCGCGCAAAGCCGCTTGCGCCGCCGCAATCACGCACTGCGCCGCCGCTTTGCCCGCCTGCGCCGACAATTCGCCCCACTGCAACCCGCTTAAATCCGCGTCCGTCGCCTGCTGCACGAGTTTGGATGCAAGTTTCGCGTAATTCACGCGAACTTCTCCCGGTTCAATTTCGCAATGTGGCAGGAGGCTGGCAGTTTGCTGCATCCATGCCCTGTCACCGTAAATCACAGGCTTGCAGTGAGCGTATATTCCTTCGCATCCCAGTGCCTTCAAAATGATTTCCGGCCCGATGCCTGCCGGATCGCCCATCGTAATCGCAATTCGCACGTTTTCTCCTGATGATGTGAAGATAGCTCCATATCACTGTATAATGGAAGCAGGCGACATTTGCGCCACTTGCGGGAAGGATACGCTCTTGCCTCTAGCCAACCGAATCGGCGTTCGCTGCCTGCTCTTGATCGCGCTGCTGTGGGCTGTGTCTCTGCCCCTGCGCGTCGCTTCGCAGGCCGCTTTTGTCGGGGGCGCAAATGTTATTTTGGGCGGCTTGTTCGGCTTGTGCCTGGCTTGTATTACGCGCACACGACGCGCTGCGCTGATTTATCTCTGGCTGGCGCTGGCCTGCCTGACGCTGTGGCCGCTATTCGAGGCATGGCCGCCCGTGAGCCTCTTTGACGCGCCTTCCACCCGCGCCTGGCATTATCTGAACGTATTGCGCGTGTGTCTGTTCGTTCTCGGCCTGCCCTATCCCTTCGCGCGTTTCGGACAGCACGGCCCCGACCCACTTCCCGACCCTCCAAAATCGGAGGAATCCTGACTGCCATTTGGACGAGGTGAGCAACACCCCGGCCATTAGTAGGCGCATCAAGCAGAGGCAATTCGGGCGCGGCAAGCAACGCCCCTGCCGATTTTACGGGAACTTGTTCTCTTATGAACCCTTAACTTGCCACGAGGGGCTTTCGGACGTAAAAGAAATGAAAAAAGTTCCCAAAATTCGATAAAAGTGGTTGACAACCGCGCAAAGGTCTGTTATACTTAAATTGCTTCACACGAAGCGAACTCATAAGCATCCGGCGCAAGCCGGGTGAGGATCGACCCCTTGAACTCAAGATGTGCCATTGGCCTGACGATGTGATCCTCCATGTCGTTTTCAAAGGCGCACACTGACGAAGGTAGACCTCATTGATGCCTCATAATTATGGCGGCGGGGCTTCGTCCCCTCCGCCATTTGTTTTTGTCTGCTTACTTCACGATGAGGAGACTTATGAAAGGCATAATTATTGCAGGTGGATTAGGTACGCGCCTGCGCCCGCTTACGTATCAGCGCCCCAAACCCCTGGTTCCGGTTGCCAATCGTCCTTTTTTAGAATATCAGGTGGCATTGCTGCGTCAGCATGGCGTAGACGATATTGTCTTTGCTACCAATTACATGGCCGACAAGATCGAAGGGCATTTTGGCGACGGGAGCCGGTTCGGGGTAAAAATGCGCTACGCGGTGGAAGACAAGCCACTGGGCACGGGCGGCGCTATTCGCAACGCGGCCAATCAGTTTCCGGGCGAGGCCGTGTGCGTGTTCAATGGCGACGTGATGACCGACTTCGATTTGGGCGCGATTTTTCGGTTTCATCAGGACAAGCAGGCGATAGCGACGATCACGCTTTCCGAAGTGCCAAGTCCGAACCCGTTTGGCGTCCTGCTGCTGGACGCAAACGGGCGCGTGGACAGTTGGGTGGAGCCGAGCGAAGAAAAGAAAAAAGCGCTGGCTGCCAACCACGACGCGCCGCCTGAAGGCACGGACTTGATTAACGCGGGTTTTTACGTGTTTTCGCCGGAGTTCATCGCCCGTATCGCGTCCGGCAAGCCTTCTTCGGTGGAACGCGATATATTCCCGCCCCTGCTGGCGGAAAAGGGACCGGTGTACGGTATCGCGCCCGGAGGCTTCTGGATGGATGTGGGCCGCGCCGAGCAGCTTCTCATCGCAACACAGGCCGTTGTCCGCGAAACCGTGCAGACGGCGCTGCCCCTCGTAACTTTGGGAGAAGGCACAACTCTCGCGCCGGACGCAATCTGCAAGGAAGCCACCGTAGTCGGGCGCAATTGCCGCATCGGGGAGGGCGCGCGTCTGGAAGGCTGTATTCTGATGGATGGCGTGACGGTGGGCAGTCACGCTTATTTGCGCAATGTGATCGTGGATGATAACGTCACCATTGAAGACGATGTGATTGTGGAAGGCAAAGGCGTGTCCGGCCCGGTTCCCGTGCTTGCCGTCGGCAGTGTTCTGAAACGCGGGACGCGCTTGTTGATTTAGAGAACCGCTTGATGCTTTTCTGTTTTTGCGTAAACTCGGCAAATACAAGCCAACGCCGCTTCAATCTTATGAGATTGAAGCGGCGTTGTTCGTCTCCTTGTGCGGCGCAGCATGGTAATGGGGCACAACAGAAAACGCGCAAAGCGAAAGGGCGATGAAAGTTTGTAGTTCCTGCCTTGCTATCAACTATCAACTATCAACTATTCAGTGCGTCTGCCGGGGTTTGCGGCGCGAAGATAGGTTTTGATCGGATGTAATAGTAAACTCGGCTTGCCGCATCTCCTGCGGATACCAGAGCGACAATTTGCTGAAGTAGCCGGACGCCTCGCGCTCGGAAGCGAAAGGACCGTGCGTATGGTCGCGCAAATGCGGCTGCGGAACCGATTGCGCGGGTGTCATAACGTGCAGATAGTACATGGCTCGTCTCCTTCCCGTCCCAACGACGTGATACTGCTGTTACGGAACCGCCGACGATGGGAGTTCCCTCTTCATTATCGGCGTTCCCCCGCATTTTTACAGTTCGGTTTTCCGCCCGAAACGCTTTTTGCGCAAAGCAGGTGTTTTTAGACACAGGAACGCAGGGGGAAGCGGGACGCAGCACAAAACGCCGATGCCGTCCCTGTGCATGGACGACCTCGGAGCGGAAAGGTTCGAGCGTAAGACGTTTGTGGCAGAAAGCGACGTAAACTGTTGCGGTATGCGCGAGTATAGGACAAACAAGCCATGCCCCACAATGGAACACAGCCTGCATGTCTATCAACTATCAACTAACTCAGGCTTCGGACGTGGGCGCTTCCGCCACAGGCGCTGCAGGAGCGGCGGCAGGACGCGGGGGGCGTTGGCGCGGCGCGGAAGCCGGGCGGGCAGCGCCACCGGCGGCGGGACGCGGGGCGGGCTTGACGGGACGAGCGGCGCGGGCGGCTTTCACTTTGTCCAGAATACGGTCTTCTTCGCGCTTGCGGCAGCGGCGAATCTCTTTAGATCGAATACGCACGATGACTCTCCTCAAAATGCCTGAGCATGGCAGATGAACACGGCCATGATCGGCACGACAACGGTTAGAACATTTCGTTAGAACGTTTGGAATGATTGGCAGGATGGACGCGCCGCAACATTCTGACGGCAACACACTCCCATCCGGCGCGGCGATATACTATACCCAAGCCGGGTTCGCTTTGTCAACTTGAAATTCTTGAAATTTCAGGAGGAATGAATTCAGGATGGATGCGAGTAGAGCGGACCAAGCGCTATTTTTCGCGGGTTATTTTCTCGATTTCATGCCGTCCGATTGCCGGTTGGCGCGGTTGGCGACGCTTCCTGAACTGCCTCCCGCGCGATTTGCGCGTATTCCGGGTCGGTTTGCAGCCGGTGGACGAGTTGCTGTTTGAGGGCGGCGTGGTGGGCGGCATCGGGCTTGTACAGGCGTTTGGCGTACTGCACTTCCAGATCGAGCGTTGCCATGCCGCGCCGGATGTCCGCGCCCGTCAGCACAAACGCGAAGCCAACGGCGGTCAGGCCACTGTAAAATAAAATCGTTGCAGGGGTGAGGGAACGGCTGCTCGCGAACAGGTTCATCAGCAGGAACAGCAGCAGGGCGCAGGCCAGCGCGCCGACCGCCAGTTCGTTGAAAACATACCGCTGCCGAAACTGGTCTATCTGATCCAGCAGGTTCACACGCCGAAGCATGTCCATGTCGGGATGGTCGTCGTTAATCAATCGGGCCGCGCTGCGAACGCGATCCGACAAATTGGCGTTACGCGCCGTCAGCATCACGAGCAGGGACGCGCTGACCAGCATCAGGGGCGTGAACACGCCGGTAAAGAAGGATTGTTCCATGCTTTTTCATAAATCGTTTCAATAAGACAGCCTTTGTGCCGTTCACGAGGACGCAGGAAAGAGGGCTGTGGCGACACTCAGATTTGCGTCATGCCGGCATCAATGGTATATCCCTGCGCGGTAATGGAGCGGGCGACGTCCGAGCAAAGGAAGAGCGACAGGTACGCGATTTCCGCGGGCGCGATTAGATGTTTCATCGGGACATTGCGTAAAATCACGGACGCAATGGCGTCTTCTTCAGATTCGAGATTGTGGGCTGCCGCAAGCGCGCTGAGTTGGTTTCTTACCAGCGGCGTATCCACGTAACCGGGGCAGATCGCATTGACGGTAATGCCATAAGGGGCGAGTTCCAGCGCGACCGTCCGGGTCAGCCCTAAAAGCCCGTGTTTGGCCGACACATACCCCGACTTGTAGGCGGAGGCGATTTTCGCGTGGATAGACGCGATGTTGATAATGCGCCCGAAACCACGCGCTTTCATTCCCGGCGCGGCGGCCTGCGTGAGCAGAAACGGCGCGACGAGCATCACTTCGAGCATCTGCCGGAACACTTCGGGCGGAAAGTCTTCCAGCGGGGCGACATGCTGAAAGCCGGCGTTGTTGATTAAAATATCAATCGGCAGGCGTTCAACGGCATGAAGAAAATCAGGTGTGGTAATATCTCCGGGCAGGGCTTTGCCTTGCAGCGCATCCGCCGCTTCCTGCGCCCATTCGGAAACCACGTCATTGATAAATACCTTTGCGCCTGATTGCGCCAAGGCGGCGGCAATGCTGTACCCGATGCCGGAACCCGCCCCTGTCACCAAAGCCGTCTTGCCTGACAAGTCCACCGAAAAGTTTACTCCTGAACTCTCCATTTCCCCTTCCTTCCTGCTTACATCGCGATTTTACCTCATTTTGGCAAATCTGTTGAAAGCGTGACCGGCGCGATAGTCACGCCCCGAATCGTTCTAAATCTTTCTAATTTGAGGCTTTCGGCCCATGCCGGGAAAGCAGGAACGGCTTATACTCTTGTTGATAATTTCAAAAATGCGGCAGGTTTTACATTGCCATTGATGGAATACGATACTGAGGTAAATTGATTGTGCCGTATTTGATTATGCCCTGATAGAAGCGACGGCTTGATAAGTTCGTTGATAAGTTCGACAGGAGAAAGACAGCCATGGAATCCCGGCCCCCGGCAGGCGCTCCATTCCCCACAATCCGGCAGTGGAAATCGTGTTCCCACTGTGGCGCTCCTAATCCGCCCTGGGCATCGGGCTGCGGACAGTGCCGCCAGCCGTTCCCGGACGCCCGCGAAGCCGCCGCCGAGGAAGCCGCGCACATCGAATACCTGCTGCAGCAATTGCCCGGCTGGCGGCAGCATGGCCTGCTGTCGGAAAGCGCCCACCAGCGTCTGCGCTCCGATTACCTTCATCTTCAAAAGGAGTTTGGCGACTATTTGCTTCAGCAGCAAACAGGCATGTCGGACGCGGCGAAGCCTGGCGTTGCGTCCTCAGTCACGCCTGCCGCGTCTGCTGCCTTGCCCGTCGCATCTGCTGCCGTCAACCCCGCGCTGCAATCTGCCGCTCAGGGTACGCCGGTGTTCTGGCCGATGGACTTGCCCGGCATCTTGCCCGGACAGCCTGCCGCTGCTGCGCCCGGATTGTCGGTAACTGCCGCGCCCATAGGAAGTATGCCGCATACGCCGCCCTTCACTTCTGCTCCTGCTCCTTCTATTGCGCCGCCGCATCCGCCTGCCGGTCAAGGGTTACGCCGCTTCTTCCAGAAACACGCTTTGCAAGTACTCTTCGCCCTGGCAACCGTTCTCGTTCTCGCGGCGCTGCGGACGATGCTCGGCTGGACCTGGATCGGGGATTTGGCGATGCGGCTGCTGCCCGTTGTTCCACTCGGATTAACGGCGATGTTCTGGACGTTCGGGCAGAAGACGCGGACGGAAAACCCGTGGGCTGCGTTCGCGTATCATGGGCTTGCCGCCGCGTTGTGCGCGTTCGACGTGATTGCCGTGAACAAATACTGGCTGCCCACTCCCCTCCCGGCCAAACCCGCCTTTATGCTGGCGTCGCTGGCTGCCGTCGGCGTATCAGGCGCGCTGCTGCGCAGTTGGCGTGAAATCGCTTATCTGCACCTGTTCCAAACTGCCGCCGTGACCATGCTGTTCGCCATCGCGCAAATGCTGCGGCTGAATGTCCCGCCCGGCGACTTCCGGCTGACGCCCCTGTGGCTGTTTGGCGCGGCCTATCTGTCCTACGCGGCGTTTTGCCTGTGGATGGCGCGGCGGAGCGAAGAAACCACGCCGGACAACAGCGCGGATACAAAATCCGCAGCACATACCACGCAAGGCTCTGAACACAGCGATGCTCCTGCCCCGCAAAATGCGCCTTCCTTCGGGCAAAACGCGCCTCCTGTGGAGCAAAACGCGCCTCCTGCCGTGTCTATCCCAGCGCCGGCACTCCCAATTCCCGGTTTTGCGCAAGGTGCGGGCGGGGCGTCTTGGCGACTGGCGTGGATATTTTGGGCGCATTTCAGCGTTGTCGGCGTGATGTTCCTGGCTGCCGTCAATATCGCGCTGGAACATCCGGGACCGAACGATTTTGCCGTGCTGTCGCTTCTGGCCGGCTTGATCTATGTCAGTGGCGCGCAATTGCTTCAGGATGCCCGCATGGTGCGAGTTTCCTGCGTATTTTTGATGGCAAGCGGCCTGTTCTGGCTCGGCAGCCACCACCCGGCGCGAATGTGGGAGGGCGCGAGCGCGTTCCTGCTCCTTCTCAGCGCCCTCGCCCTTGTTTTTGCCCGCTACAATCGGCAGCGGGCAAACGGACACGGAACCGGGGAGCATCTTGCGCAAGCCTATCTGACAGTTGGCATGTGGAACGTTGGGGTTGCTTCCATTTTGTCGTGCCTTTACGCGCTGCTCGCTTTTGAGGAAGTCGGCCAGCAGAATTATCACGTATACGGGGTTAGGGGATGCGTACTGACGCTCGCCTGCGGCATGTTTTATTTTATTTTTGCGCGATGGGAGGCCAAACCCGCCCTGCTTTACGCGGCGTTCGTGACCTGGGCCGTTGGGCTTACAAGTTTGCTGTCCGCTTTCTCCGCGTCGCGTGGGATGTATCCTCTTGCGTTAACTCTGTACGGAGTCGGACTTGCGCTGCTCGCGCGCCGGCAATCGCGCAGGGCAGAGGAGGTCCGCGCTGATGGGCTGGATTGGGCGACTCCGCAGCGCAATAGCGGCATCGGGATGGCGACAGCGGGCGCGCTGCTTGCGGTCGGGCTGCCGTTTCAGGACACGCTCGGCGCGTCCTGGCTGTGGACAGTTGCGACCCTGACGCTCGCGCTCCTGCTTTACACAGACGAAGCGCGAACATCGGGGGCAGCGGTTTACGCCTACGCCGCTTTGAGCTGCGCGGCCTGCATCAGCGCCCTGCTGACGTGGCGCGTCCTGGTTCCGCAGCCGTTCCGGCCTGCCGACTGCCTGGCCGTCTTCACGCTGGCGGCTTCGGCCACCTCCCTCGTTTTGGCGCGGCGCGGCAGCGCGGCAAATGGAGGGATTACATCAAACTCGGAGAACGTGTCAGACGCAAAGAACCTGTCAGACGCAGCAGAACGTCTCGAACACAGCAAACGTGTTGAACACGAAGAACGTGTCAGAATACACAGCAAAGTCATGTGGCGGGAGTGTGTCACGCACGCAGCGCTTGTGGCCGCGCTGATCTGCCTGGGGGATGGCGTTTACGCCTTCTGCGCAGCATTGGAAACGCGCCATTATGCTGTTTCTCTCCTGCCTTGTTTGGTTTCGAGCCTGCTGTTGTGCGGGGGGCGCTATGCCGGAAATCGGAACGCCAATGACGCCCTGCGCCGGAGCGCGCTGGCCTGCGCGGGCATAGCGGCAGCCGCAGAAGCCGGGCTGCTGTGCCATGCCTGGCAGGGCGCGGGAAGTGGGTGGCAGCCGACTGCTTTACGAGCATGGGGGATCAGCCTTGTCGCGCTGGGATGGGCATGGAAACTGGCAGCGCGCTTGGCGCGCAATTGGAACGAGCAGGAATGGTGGCGGCATGAACTGACGCTTGCCGCCCTGACAACCGCATTTTTGGGACTTTTGCCGCTTACATTGGGCGCGGAACAACCGCCGCATGGGAGCGCTCCCCTGCTGTTCGAGACGGCTTTTGCCGCCGCGTTTGCCCTGTTCGCGCTGGAAGCGGATCGAACCCGCAGAGCCATTCCGGTGGTGTTTGGCCTGCTGATTGTGGCGCTTGCCGCGCTTGCGAACCGCGCGTTTGCGCCGGATGGCGTCACGCTTACGCTTGCCGCGTATGGGATCGCGTATGCGCTGCTGGCATTGCGCTGCCGCGAAGCCGTATTTGTGGCTGCCGCTTCCTGTACACTTTCCGCCGCTTATGTGCATCATCTGCTGTCGCTGACCGCATGGTATGCTTCATGGTACGCGCCTTCGCATGTTCCCGCGCCCGCGCTGTCGTGGCCCCGTTTCGCGTTTGATATGGCGCAGGCTTCGCTGCTCTGGCTGCTGATCGGCTGGCAATTACGCAAACGGCTGAATTGTCCCGACCTGGCGCTGCCGCTCCTTCCGCTCGCGGGCAGTCTGGCGCTGGCAAGCGGGATTATCGCCCTGCTGAACGTGCAGATGCCGAGGGAGGGAATGTGGTCTATTCTGACACTGGGAGCAGCGGGCGTGGCCTGGTTCGGGCTGTGGGCGATGGAACAGGGCGATATTTGCCTGCACGTCGCCACCTGGAACCTGCTCCTCGCGTGGGGCCTTGTTGTTTACGATCATATGGGAGCGGACGCGGCGTTTCTGGACGTGTACTTGCTGCCTGTTGGCCTCTACCTGGTTATCATCGGGTATCTGCAAAGCGGGCGTCAGCGGCGTGAGCAGGCGCAATCGCTGTGGACAGGAGGGCTGCTGCTGACGATTACGCCCGCCTTTCTCGCGTTTTGGAACCATGCCGGAGATATTCACACGCTGCTATTTATCGGCGAGTGTCTGGTGTCCGCGCTGTGGGGCATCTGGCAGCGTATCCGGGCTTTTGTTCTTGTCGGCATGGGCTACATTGCCTTGTATGCCGCTGCTGTCATTTCCGGGCATTTGCCCGACGTGTGGGGAACCCTCGTTACGCTTATCGTTGGCGTTATCCTGTTCATCGCGGGTTTTTACATTCTCACGCACCGCGCCGTGATGCAGCGGTGGGCTGCGGTTGTTGAAAGGCAATGGGAAGCGTGGAAGGCATGGCGCTGACCAAGTAGTTGATAGTTTGTAGTTGATAGTTGATAGAGATGCTGGAACTACGAACTTGCAGCGCCTCGCCGTTTGGGAGCAGAGGAAGGCCGGCAGTCGCTCTATTGCCGGAACAAACCTGCCTCGGAAACGTCAGGACTGCAGCGAGAAAACTACGCCCCTGGAGATATGCCTGTTTATGAACATGAAAATGAACACCCGCGTACACTACACCTTAAAAACTTTAGGGGAGGCGGAAACCACCCTGCCGTTTTCTCGTCCTACCGGCTTTTTCCTATGGTTTCTCAGCATGCTCCTGCTCCAGTGCCTTGCCACTCCTCCGGCTGTTGCTCAGGCGCGTCTGCCCAAGCCCGACCATGTGATTGTCGTGATTGAGGAAAACAAAGGGTATTCGCAGATCATAGGTTCCGCAGCCGCTCCCTATCTGAATGTTCTTGCCCAACAGGGCGCGTCGTTCTCCAACTTTCTGTCCTTCCACCATCCCAGCCAGCCCAACTACCTTGAGATTTTTTCGGGTTCCAATCAGGGCGTGTGGAATGATACCTGCCCTGCCAGCCGCCTGCAAGTTCCCAGTCTCGGCGGCGCGCTGATCAAGGCGGGCTTGACTTTTCGCGGGTATGCGGAAGACCTGCCGAGTGTGGGCGCAGCCGACATCTTCTTTCCCAAAATCAACCCCTCCTATGCTCGCAAGCATTGTCCCTGGGTTGACTTTGCGGATGTAGCCCCGCAGTTCAGCCAGCCGCTGACCGCTTTTCCCGCGCGCTACGAGACCCTTCCCACCCTCGCTTTTGTGATCCCTAATCTGTGGGACGATATGCACAATGGCCGCGATCCGCAGCGCATCACTCAGGCCGACACCTGGCTGCAAAAGCATCTCAGCGGGTATGTCGAGTGGGCCAAAACTCACAACAGCCTGCTCATTGTCACCTGGGATGAGGACAACCATTTGCGCTACAGCCTTGCGCGCAACCACATCCCGACCATCATGGTAGGCCCGATGGTTCAACCGGGCGTTTACAAGCAGGCGTACAATCATCACGACTTGCTGCGAACTCTGGAGGCGATGTATGGCCTGCCGCTGCTCGGCGCAAGCAAGCAGGCGCAGGTAATCACCGAGATTTGGAAAACGCATTGAGACTGCTGCGAGTACGAGAGAATGGAGCGGATGAATGGGATTTGATCAATACCACGAGCCACCGGGCGAACTGCCGGAAGAAACGCGCACCTTTGCGCGGATGATGCTTTCGATGATCGAAGAAGCGCAGGCGATTGACTGGTACGAGCAGCGCCTTGCGGTGGAAAAAGACGCGCAGGCCAAAGCCATCATGCGCAACGCGCAGCAGGAAGAGTTCAAGCACTTCGGCATGGACTTGGAATTTCTGTTGCGCAAGAAACCCAAGTGGCGCGCGATCCTTCAGGACATTTTGTTCAAAGAAGGCGATATTGTCCAGCACGGCGAAGAGGCCGAAGAAGCGGCGGGTTAGGAGGACGCAGGGATTTGGCACAGCCCCAGACTCATGCGGACGCGACTTGGCATCCCGTTTATATCGGCACGGCTGGATGGTCGCTGCCAAAGGAGTATGCCGCCCACTTCCCCGAAGCCGGTACGCATCTCGCGCGTTACGCCCAAAGTTTCAACGGAGTGGAAATCAACTCGTCCTTTTACAAGCCGCATCGTTTCGCCACGTATGCGCGCTGGTCGGCGTCCGTGCCCGCAGGCTTTCGTTTTGCAGTCAAGGTTCCGAAAGAGATTACGCATCAGCTGAAACTTGTAGACGCGATCCCGCCGCTTGAGCGCTTTCTCGCAGAAATATCCGGCCTGGGAATCAGTCTCGGTCCTCTGCTCGTCCAACTGCCGCCGAGCCTGGCCTTTGACATGCCGGTTGCCCAAGCGTTCATTGCCTGTTTGCGGGCGCGTTTCACGGGCAATATTGTCTGTGAGCCTCGCCATGCCGGTTGGTTTGGCGGGGAAGCCGAGCGCGTTCTGACGGATTTCCAGATCGCTCGCGTCGCCGCCGATCCCGCGCCTGTGCCGGAAGCCGCGTATCCGGGTGGGTGGCAAGGACTTGCGTATTATCGCCTGCACGGTTCGCCGCGCATGTACTATTCGGCCTATTCCGACGACGCTCTGAGAACGCTGGCGCAGAACCTGCGCGCAAGGCTGCAATCGGCGTCCGCCTGGTGCATCTTCGACAATACCGCGTTGGGCGCCGCTACGGGAGATGCGCTCCACACGGCAAAGCGGCTGCAACAGCAAAATGAGGACGAGACGAAAAGATGAACATTGGAATTATTGGGGCGGGCGGGATTGCGCAAAAGATGCACCTGCCGCAGCTTGCAGCATTGGCGCAAACGGAAGACGTTCGCGTGACGCATCTGGCGGGGCGCAAGGAACACCGCCTGCGCCTGCTTGCCGAACGCTATGGTGTGCCGCACTGGACAACCGATTACACCGAATTGCTCAACGCGCCTGATATAGACGGCATTATCGTCGCGCTGCCGCATCCGATGCACGTTCGCGTTGGCCTGGAAGTGTTGCGCGCGGGCAAGCATCTGTACATGCAAAAACCATTGTGCGCCGATATGGACGAGGCGGACGCTTTTGTCGCCGCTGTGGAGAAAACGGATCGCATCGTGTACTGCCTGCCGCATTTCGGCGCGGAAGTTTACGCTTGCCGCCATCTGGCGCGTGAGGGCGCGATTGGCAGACTGTCCGGCGCGCATTGCCGCGTCAGTCACGGCGGGCCGGAAGTGTACTATGCGGAAATCCGCGACAACTTTGGCGAAGCCGATGAGGGTTTATGGTTTTTTCAGCCGGGCGAGGCGGCGGTGGGCGCGCTGTTCGACATGGGCGTGTACGCTGTCGCCGCCCTTGTCGCCACGCTTGGCAGCGTCACAAGCGTTATGGGCCAAACCGCCACGCTGGATAAGCCGACAACGCTGGAAGATACCGCCACCCTCCTGCTGCAATTCGCTAATGGCGCGCTTGGCACGGCAGAAACCGGCTGGTGCGACCCCGCCCGCACGTGGCTGCTGCGCATAAATGGCACACGTGGCAAGCTGGTAACGCCCGGACACGAGGGCGCGCGCCTGACCCGCTGGGAACCCGGCAGCTACACCCGCGAAGACGAACCTGCCCAACCGCATGATGTAGATGTTGCGAGCTATGAGCGCGGCAATTCCCACGCAGAATGGCTGCGCTGCATCCGCGAAAACCGACCGCCCGAACTCAGCCACGCCCGCGCCGCCCGCCACGTCACCGAAATCCTGCTGGCCGGCCTGGAATCCGCCCGGATGGGACGACGGATAGACCTGCAAACCACCGCAGAGTAGAAAAGAAGAAAAGAAGAGAAGAAGAGAAGATTAGGAACCGCGAAACACACGAACCATACGAAAAAAGACGAAAAGAACATGAAACCGCAGAGGCCATCACTTGTTCGGAACAAGCAGGCTTCCTTTCGTCTGTTCGTAATCCTGTTTAATCCTTCTAATCCTGTTAATCCTGTCTATTTTCTTTTTTGTCCTCTTTTCGTTTGGTTCGTGTGTTTCGCGGTTCCCAATCTTCTCTTCTTCTCTTCTCTTCATTCTTTTCTTTCAAAAATCAGGAAGGTATCTCCCGCGTTCATGTCCAATTAGAGGGTAAAGTTGCTATCGTACCTTTCAGTACCCCTTTCGCTGCTGTTGTTGGGCGTTTGGACTTGGTTGAAGTTTTCGTTGTAGGTTCCTGATTTTTCGATTTGCGCGGCTGGTGACGCGCGCATCACGCGCTGACGCGGGAAAGGCAGAAAACAGCCATGAACTGCAAGACTTGTGGGATGGACAGCAAGACGGCGGGAACATGCAGTTGGTGCGGGGCGTCATTGGTGTCGCCGGAAGACGCACCCGCTGTTGTAAAACCGGAACGGGCGCGGCCTGTTGTCCGGGAAGAATTAGAAGAACTGGACGCGCCGGAAACGGAAGTCGAGATCGGCACGGTTCCCTCCCTGCATAGCCTGCGGACGGAACCCAGGCCGGGAGATTCCCCGGCCCCTGTCTCACCCTCTTCGTCCGCGCCTCCGGCCTCTGCCCCGCATGTGACCGTCACATCAGCGCGTAAAATGGCTCCGCCGGTTCCGCCTCCCGGCAAGCTGCGCGCTCCCGCGCCTGCCGTGCCCCCGCCTTCCTCGCGCTCGGCTTCTTCACCTTCCTCCGCAACCGGCAAATTGCCGCCGCTCAGTTCGGTGTCGGAGGCCCACGCCCCTGCCGCGTCTGTCCGTGCCCCGATAGCCTCCCTTCAGGAGCAGGCCGACGCCCTTGTCACTCCTTCCGGCGCGAAAAACGAGGTTTCTGCTGATGCGCTCTCCCCAACAACGACAACAGCGGCAACAACAGCGACGACAACAGCTGATGCCGTCACCAATGACGCCCCTCGCGGCAACGCTGACCGCAGCCCCTGCCGCGTCCGTCCAGCCCCTCACTTCCACCGCGCCGCTCCTTAGTGCAAGCGCGGCTTCGAGCGGGGTGGATACGGCTATTGGTACGGGCGTGACGCCGGTCAAACCGACCACGCCATCTGCGCCCGGTAAGCCACCAATAACGGAGCAGCAGAAACGCGCCGCCGTAAATGCCGCGCTTGCCGAGTCCACCTACTCCCTGACCGAACTGCTGGGCCGCTATCTGGGCGTGTTTACCGTGATTGTCATTGCGACAGGTTTACTGGCGCATCTGCAGCCGCGCTTTTACCTGGTTCCGATGCTGATTGCCATGTTCGTTTCGGCAATGCTGCTGCCCATTATGCGGGTCACGCCCTGGGTGGAAGAAGACGGCGAGGATGTGGCCCTGTTCATCGGCCTGACGCTGCTGTTCGGGCCACTGGTCGCCTTTATTATCTACGGCGTGATTGCAGTAGTGCGCCAATCGTTTAATGCGTCGGTGATGGGCGGGTTGGCGGTCGTCGCCCTGCTGCGCATCGTGGCGGAAGTGAGCGCGGGCAATGTGGGCAGCATAAGCCAATTGTTCACCATGACCTCGCCCTTCGCCAGTTTGCAGCACGTAGACAGCGGCATCCTCAAATTGCTGTTCCGCAACTGGTCGGGACTTGCCGCCCTCGCCGGCTGGTACGCGGCCAGTTCGTTCCATAAGGAAGACGAGTAAAGGAAACTTATGTACCTTTCTATACGCGATGAGATTGTGTTTGCCGCCGGGTATGACACCTTGGCGGAGGGACTGCGCGACCTGAACATTCGGGGCGTGGAGTTGTGGGTCAAGCGCGACGATACGGTTCCTGCTATTGCGCCGTCCCGTGACCCGGAAGGCCGCGCCCGCCTGCATTTGACTTCAGCAACGGACATAGACGAACTGTACGGGCAGGCGCGGGCGGAAGCGGTTCATATTGCCGCGCTGTGCCTGGGAACCAACTTCAACGCGCCCGACAAAGCCGGGGAAATCGCATGGGCGATACGCGCTGTTCACGCGGCGCAGGCGTTGGGAGCGCCCGCCGTACGGATTGATGCGGTGATGAGCGGCGAAAAGGATTTGCCATTAGCACAGAGGCAGCAGCTTGTGGCCGAAGCGGTAGAACAAATTTTGGCGGCAACCGCGCACACGGGCGTTGATCTTGGAATCGAAAATCACGGCTTTCAGGGCAACGATCCCGATTTTATCGAAGGCTTGCTTTCCCGCGTCAACTCTCCCCGACTCGGCCTGACGCTGGATTCGGGCAACTTCTACTGGCGCGGTTGGCCGCTGTCGAGAGTGTATGAAATTTTTGAGCAGTTCGCGCACCGCGTCAAGCACACACACATCAAAAACATCGCGTACCCGCCCGAACTGCGCGAAACCCAGCGCGAAATGGGCTATGAATACGGCAAATACGTTTCGCCCATCCATGAAGGCGACATTGACCACGCCCGCTACATCCAAATCCTGCATACGGCGGGTTATGACCGCGACATCTGCCTGGAAGACGAATCCTTCGGCAAATACACGCTCGAACAGCGCCAGGCCAACCTGCGCGCCGCCGCCGACTTCTTCCGCCCCTTGCTGTAACAGGCCCTCACCGCAACCCGTTCAAATAAGAGTCCGTAGGGGCGCAATAAATTGCGCCCTCTGCCGCGCCTGCGCCCTCTGCCACACTTGCTCTCTGAACAGACATCTTGCGGGCGTGATGCGGTAGGTTGCGGGCGTGATGCGGTAGGTTGGGGCGTGATGCGGTAGGTTGCGGGCGTGATGCGGTAGGTTGCGGGCGTGATGAATCACGCCCCTACAAACCTTATTTGAATGGTATTGATTTTAGCTGCCAACTCGTTTATCTTATGGCGGCAAAGGCGGACTGCGCGGCGGCGTAAACTGTTTTGGCGGGAACATTATGCGCGCGGGCCGCGGCTTTCACATCTTCGTATTCCGGGGAGGCGGTAGTGTCCTTGCCCTGCCAGTGGCCGATTTTGACGCGGATTGCGCCATACGGCGTTTCTACGCTTTCCCACCGTCGTTCCAGGGTGAAACGCTGCATGGTGGTATAACGGATGCCGAACGTGCTGGTTTCCGCAAACAGAACCGCCGCCAGTTCGTCGCGCTTGTCCTCCGCTCCCAAGATGGTCAGCAGAATCGCCGGACGGTTCTTTTTCATTTGGATATCCGTCAAAAACACATCCACCGCCCCCGCCGCAAACAGCCGCTCCATGACAATTTCATACAACTCCGGCGAAAAATCGTCCAGATTGGTTTCCAGAACCGCGACAGTTGATAGTTGATAGTTGATAGTTGATAGCGCATCCTCTTCTTCCGTCTTCCGTCTTCCGTCTTCCGTCTTCTCTTCTTCTGTTCCCTGTTCCCTGTTCCCTGTTCCCTCGCTTTTCCCTTTTCCCTTTTCCCTTTTCCCTTCCTCCGGCGTATGATCCACCGGCTCGTCGCGCAGCAGGGCGAGGGCGTGGGGCAGGAGGGGCAGGAGGGTTTCCAGACCGTCGCGCACACCGCCGGGGCTGCCGGGCAGGTTGACGATCAGGGTTTGCTGCCGAATGACTGCCATGCCCCGCGACAGCGCGGCGCGAGGGAATTTCTGGTAGCCGGTCCAGCGCAGCAGTTCCGCGAGGCCAGGCGCGTCGCGCTCCATTACAGCGCGGGTCGCTTCCGGCGTAATATCGCGGGGCGCGAAGCCCGTGCCGCCCGTCGTCATAATCAAATCGCAGCCCAGATTGCACCACTGCCGCAACCTATCGGCAATAGTTTCCAAATCGTCCGGCACAACCCCGCGCTGAACAATCTCAAAGCCATTCGCGTGTAACCCATCGGCAAGCGCTACCCCGGAAACATCTTCCCGCTCCCCCCGCGAACACCCATCACTAACCGTCAGAACTCCCGCTTTCAATTATTATTCTCCCGCTTAAAGAAGAAAGTGATGAGTGATGAGTGATGAGTGATGAATTAGCATCCCATTCATTACTCATCATTCATCACTCATCACTTTCTTTCCCCAACCCTCAATTACTGAGCCTCTCATGCAGCAGCCGCTCGATTGCCGCTTGAAATGTGCCGTAGTCGCGGTCGCCTTCCCACCGATAGCGCACACGCCCCTGCGCGTCTATCAGGAGCGATACGGGAACCTCCTCCATGCCGCCAAATGCCCGCCGCGCTTCTTCGGTGGACAGCGCCTGCCGGTATTCGACACCGTTGGCGCTGCACCAGGTTTGTACAACTTCCCGGCTTTTGTCCCCAACAGTCAGGCCAACCACAGCGACATTGCGCGTCCGGTACGTCTTGTCAATCCTGACTAGATCGGGGATTTCCCGCTTGCAGGCGGGACACCAGGTTCCCCAAAAGTTGAGGAGCGTGATTTTGCCTTTCAAGTCGTCGCTCCGAAACGGCTTGCCTGTCAAATCTTCCACGTCAAACGTCGGCGCAGGGTCGGAGCGAGTCGGAACCTGCGCCGTAACATCGGCAAGCAGCGCGGAAGCGGGCCAATTGCCCTGTTCCCCCTGCCACCACTGCTGCCACTGCGCCACAATCGGGCGGCGCTTGGCTTCCCCATCCAGCGTAGAGTAGTGCCAGGGGTTGCCGGTCAATTTGTTAAGCGCATGTATCGCACTGGAGGACACGGCTTCATTGGGGTCGGTAATAGCGCGCATGAGCATGGGAACCGCCTGTTTGTCTACGCCGCTGTTGGGGCGTCCGGCGCGGGTATTAAGCTGTACGGCGGCGTCTTCGCGTATCCAGGTATCCTCATCCCGTAATCCGGCCAGCAGCAGGCGCAGGCCGCGCGGCTTGTCCATGGCAATCAAATCTTCCAGCGCGCGCTTGCGCACCTCGCTGTTCGAGTCGGTAAACGCCTGTTCCACCGCATTCACGGCGGCAGGTGAACGCAGTTTCATCAGCGAATCCACTGCGGCGTAGCGGATCGCGGGGTTGGCGTCTTGCGCGTAGCGCAGCGTTTCCGCTTCCACGCGCTGGGCAGGAACACCCGCCAATCGCTTCTCCAAAACTCCACCCGCCTCGTCCATGTCCACCTGCGGCGTCGCGTTCGCAGCCGCATGACGGACGCGAACAAAGATACTGCCCATTATAGCGATAAGCGCCAGACTCCACAGCAGACGCCTACGGATATGTCGGGACGAGCGCGATGGAAGAGGTAAATTGGGCGCGTTGGGCGCGGTTCGGGTGGTAGTCACAGATCGCTCCTCAGAAAAAATAAGCCGCAAATAGACGCGAATACGCGGAAGGCAGGAAACGCAGTCAACACTGTAAAAAGCACGTATAAGAAGTTGGCGGCGCGTTTGCTAATTTTCCTTCTGCTTCCTTATAGCAGACGCCCTTGCCCATACAACAAACTTTGGTGAAAGAAGGTTCCCTAATGCCGAAAACATACGCCCTGCGAGGAGAAATCCGCCCTTGATGCGCTGGCTGCTGCTGTTTGTTCCCATCAGTCTTGTGATGACGCTGCTGAAAGCGCCTCCCGTCTGGATGTTCGCGGTTTCCTGCCTGTCCATCATCCCCCTTGCCGGCGTTTTGGGCGAGGCGACGGAAGAACTGGCGAAAGCGCGGGGTCCGGCGGTTGGCGGCCTGCTCAACGCCACCTTCGGCAACGCGACGGAATTGATTATCTGCATCGTCGCCTTGCAGCGCGGCGAGATCGCGATTGTCAAAGCGTCTCTCATCGGCAGCATCATCGGCAATATATTACTCGTTTTGGGGCTGTCTATCCTGCTTGGCGGCGTAAAACATAAAATCCAGACGTTCAACGTGGATGTGGCGCAGGCGCATGCGACGATGCTGGCGCTTGCCGCCGTCGCCCTGCTCGTGCCCGCGCTGTTCGCGCGCAGCGTACCCGGCATCAACGAACACGCCAGTAATCCCGATATTCAAAAACTCAGCGTGGGCGTTGCCATTGTGGACATTGTGATTTACATCGGCAGCCTGATTTTTGCGTTTTGCACCCATGAACAACTTTTCCAGCCGGGGGGAGAACACGAAAGCGAACCAATTAAGTGGTCGCAGGGCAAGGCCATTTTGATTCTGCTCATTGCTACCCTTGCCATTGCCTTTGAAAGCGAAGTTCTGGTCGGCAGCATCGAGCCGGTCGTGCATCAATGGGGATTAAGCAAGCTGTTTGTGGGGATCATTATTGTCCCGATTATCGGCAATGCGGCGGAACACAGCACGGCGGTCATGATGGCGATGCGCAACAAAATGGACATCAGCCTCAACATTGCCGTATCGTCAAGTACGCAGATCGCCATGTTTGTCGCGCCCCTGCTGATTTTCGTCAGCCTGCTGG
Source organism: uncultured Chthonomonadaceae bacterium (assembly GCA_963835065.1). GTDB lineage: Bacteria > Armatimonadota > Chthonomonadetes > Chthonomonadales > Chthonomonadaceae > CAWFQB01. The sequence goes on from CAWIEK010000049.1 coordinate 574,970, forward strand.
TGGGGCATCCCATGACCATTCTGTTCAGCAATTTCGAGCTGATCGCCGTATCCGCCGCCGTCCTCATCGGCGTGTTGATTTCGCTGGACGGCAAAAGCCACTGGCTGGAAGGCGCTCAATTACTGGCCGTGTATGTGATTATCGCGCTGGCGTTTTTGTTTGTAGCAAGGTAGGGGGAAGATAAGAGATAAGAGTTTGGAACTGACGGGCTTTTTCTGCTTAGAGAAAACATTGAGTAACAGAGGCATTTACTCTTATCTCTTATCTCTTATCTTCCCCTGGGAGTTCCCCATGCCCACCAACACCGAAGTAGCCCGCATCTTTTTGCGCATTGCCGAATTGATGGCGTTTCGGGATGAGAATACGTTCAAGGTGCGCTCGTACTATCGCGCCGCCCTGACGCTGACGGCTCTGACTACGCCCTTGCAGGAAGTGGCGGAGCGTAAGGAACTGCAAACTCTGCCGGGTGTGGGCGACGCGATTGCGGGCAAAATCAGCGAAATACTTAAAACCGGAACCTGCGATCTTTATGAGCGGCTGAAATCGGAAGTGCCGGAAGCGATACAAACAATGATGAGGGTTCCTGGCCTGTCGCCGCGTCTGGTGCGCTTGCTGGAACTGGAATTCGGCGTAGACACGCCCGCCGGATTGGTTGATCTTGTTGAGCGCGGCGATTTAGCCGAACTCGAAGGCTCGCCCCTGAAAGTGGAAGACGCCGCGCAGATACTGCGCACTGTAGAAGGGATAAGGGATAAGGGATAAGTGGTAAGGAATGAGACGTTTTCGACGCTGGATGTATTCGCGCCTTCCGTCACGCTGCTGCCTGCCCTGCCGCGCGCATTTTATTTGCAGGACACGCTTGTTGTCGCCAGACGCCTGCTGAACTGCTTACTGGCGCATGACAGCCCGGAGGGACTGACTGTTGGGCGCATCTCGGAAACCGAAGCGTACACCCATGACGACCCGGCCTGCCATGCGTTTACGCGCAAGACCACCCGTAACGCCGCGATGTTCGGGCCACCCGGACATGCGTACCTGCACCTGAATTACGGCCTGCATTGGTGCTTCAACGCCGTCACCGCGCCCGAACACGTTGCCGAAGCCGTGCTTGTACGCGCCTTGCAGCCACTTGTCGGCGTGGAACTTATGCGCAGGCGGCGCGGTCTACCTGAAGAGGAACCTGTAAGCGACAGGGCAGACGCGGCTTTTCTTGCCAGACAAGTCGTAAAAACGGGCAACTTTTTATGCGGCGGGCCGGGCAAGTTGTCGGTGGCAATGGGCATTACGGCCTCGCTCAATACCCTTGATTTGACGGCGGGGCATACGCTCTGGATTGCGCCGCCACTCGCGTCCGTCGGCTACGCTGTACCGGAACCTTTTACGCCTGCGGAAAGCGCAGAACAACAGGAAACCGTCCAACATTCCGAAAGCGCGGCAAGTTCAGAGACTATACATTCTGAAAGTATTGTCGCTACAACGCGAATCGGGATAACCAAAGCCGCCGATTATCCCTGGCGCTTTTATGTTCGCAACGAACCTTACATCTCGAAAAAATGATTCTGTGAAAAGACAACGCCTGTGACCGGACAAAACCTCTCTTACGCCCTGTTAGTTCCGCCCGCGTGGCTGGCCGCTTTGCTGACCGGCTTATTTGCGCTGCTGGCGTGGAAACTGCGCTGGCTGACGGCGCGGGGCGCGGTTTCTACTTTCCTCGTCGGCTTTGGCATCTTCTGGCTTGGCGGCGGCAAGGCCGTCGTGCCTCTGCTGGTGTTCTTTTTGTCCTCATCCCTGCTGTCCAAATGGAGCAAAGCCCGAGCCAAAGGGGATGATATTCATTCGGAAAAGGGCAGCGTCCGCGACGCGGGGCAGGTATGGGCGAATGGCGGCATGGCGGTTGCTATCGTCGTGCTGCATCGCCTGCTTGTGCTGCGTGGCCTGCCCGCGTTTCGATTGGAGCAGTTGCCGACCCTGTTTCTCGCCGCCCTTGCCACCGTCAACGCTGATACGTGGGCTACGGAATTGGGCCGCTTGTCGGGCCAAAAACCCCGCTCCCTGCGCGACTGGAAACCCATTGCGCCCGGAACGTCGGGAGCGGTTTCCCTGGCAGGCACACTGGCGACGATGGCGGGCGCGGCGATTATTCCCCTGTCCGTGTATTGGTTTTGGCCCCTCAACCCGGCGCAATTCCTGTGCGTGTGCTGGGCGGGCATCATGGGCAGCCTGATTGACAGCCTGCTGGGAGCAAGCCTGCAAGTACAGTACCGCGACCCGGACAGCGGCGACCTGACGGAGCGCATCGAAGTCAACGGACGCATCACCAAGCGCGTTCGCGGCCTGCTCTGGATGAACAACGACTGGGTGAACTTCTTTGCCAGTTTGGGCGGCGTCCTCTGCGCCTACTACCTCCTCCACCACAGCCACCTTATGTGAATGAACCACCCGCTGCGCTAGAGACACAGAGACACAGAGAGGGAACACAGAGGGGAAAAGAAGAAAATAAACTCCTTTGCTTCCTTCGCCTCTTTGCGGTTCCGTTTCCTCTCCTTGTTCTCTTCGTCTTTTCTCGTATTGGCTTTTCCTCTGTGTCTCTGTGTCTCTAGCGCAGCGGGTGGTTCATTTTTATTGTGTCGCGCCCATTTCGCGCAGCAGGTCCACGATTTCGGTGTGGTGGCGCACGAAGGCATGCATCAGGGGCGTCATGCCGTTGGAAGTGCGGGCGTTGACATCCGCGCCGTGCGCCAGCAGGGATTGTACGATTTCAAAATGACCGTGTTCCGCCGCCATCGCTAAGGGCGTCCAGCCATTTTTGTCGGCAAGGTTCACGTCCGCGCGCTTTTCAAGCAGGAGCAGGGCGATCTGTTTCTGGTCGGCCTCAATCGCTTTGAGCAGGGGCGTTTTGCCGAACGTGCTATCCCGCGCGTTGATGTCGGCTTTGCCGTCAATCAATAGCCGGGCGGTTTTGGCATGGCCTTCTTCCACAGCGATATGCAGCGCGGTTTCGCCGTACCCATCGCGCTTGTTTACATCCACGCCGCGCTTCAGCATGGATTTAATCGCGCCCTCATCCCCTTTTTGCGCGGCCTGAAACCATTCGTTTTTGGTTTCCGCTTCGCTGCGCGCAGGCGACAGGTCTTTGACGGCCCCTATTTCCTTACCGTCCTTGATTTTGCCGCCCTCCTGCATCTGCGCGTGAAGGCGCTGTCCGAGTTCCTGGTCAATGTCCCAGTATTCTTTACAATGCGGGCAGCCGACAACATACGTTTTTTTCATGGTGGCGATGGGCAGCAGGTAGACCGTCGCTTTTTTCGACGCCCAATACAGGCCGCCGTCGCGCTTGTGGCACAGCGGACACTCCGTGCCGGTCTTGGCGATCAACTCAAAATCGCTTTTCTGTCCAAAAAGAAAGAGCAAGGCGTCCTCCCGGCATAGCAGTACGTATAGAGCAGAACATATAGAAGAGTAATACGCAAGAGAACGGCGTATTTCCTGCCTGGGCTGAATATCAAATGCTGACGCAATCGGCGCTTTTGCCTGCCATGCCCCTGTCACGTCTTTTAGAGCGTTGCGTTTCTATAGATTACAGAGCGTGATGGGGCGCATTGCCTGCGAAAAGTGCCGGATAAGTGCCAACAGTATGGCGTTTGGGGAACAAACTTCGCAAATGCATCGTCCTCTAAGGGATAAACGTTGTACATTAAGAGGTTGGAGCCGGAATGTCGTGAAGCGTTCGCCCAACCTGACACACATAATACGACGAACACATTTGTGTTCGGGGAGCAAACGAAATGAATACGAACAAAGGCGTGTTGGCAGTGGGCGCGTTGATTGCGTTTATGGGAACGTCCCTGATGGCCCCGATGATGGCGCGGGCCAGTGAAGAAGGCAAGCGCAACACCACGTGGGGCTTGGGCGCGGGCGCGGCAGCCCTGCTGCTGACCCAAAAGAACAAGATTCCGGGCGCATTGGTCGGCGCGGGCGCGCTGTATTCGGGCATTTCCCTGAACAATGACATCAACAAGCGCCATCAGCGCGAACGCGAACGAGCGCGGCAGCAGGCGTACCGCAGAGGTTATCGCAACGGCAGGTCTACCGCCCGCGCGCACCGAACGTACCACAGGGATCACTAAAATTGACGTTTTCCGGCAGGAAACTCCTGCTTTACAGGGTGAACTTTACAGGAGCCAATCTGAATTTCAGATTGGCTCCTGTTTTATACCTGATTGGGCGCAGTTCGCCAGTCACCAGCCACTAATCACCAATCACTTCTCACGCTCTTGGATGGCACTTTCGGTACACGTCCTTGAGCCGCTCGTTGGTGACGTGGGTGTAAATTTCCGTGCTGGAAATGCTTTTGTGGCCCATCAATTCCTGAATAGTGCGAAGGTCGGCTCCATGCGCCAGCAGATGCGTGGCGAACGAGTGGCGCAAAACGTGAGGCGTGACATTTTCCGTCAATTCGGCTTTGGCGGCGTTGGCTTTCACGATGTCGCGGATGGCCTGCCGCGAAATGGGGCCACCCTTGCGACTCGGAAACAAAAAAGGGCTGCGCGCTTCCGCTAAGGTCGGGCCTTCATTTTTGGGAACGCGCCGCCCGCGCTTCTTGGGTGGGGCCGGTTTGGGCGATTCCAGTCCCTGCTCCTGCGCCTTGACCAGCATTTTGCGCTGATCCAAATACAGAGCCACGTACTCGCATGCCACTTTACCGACGGGAACCATGCGCTCGCGCCGTCCCTTGCCGTAACATTTGAGAGTGTGGCCTTCCAAATCCAGATCGTCTATGGACAGGCCGCATAATTCCGAGACCCGCAAGCCCGTCGCGTACAGCAGTTCACACGCGGCTTTATCGCGCAGGGAGCGGGGATGGCCGGGGTCGGGCTGACTGAGCAGGCGCTTTACTTTGGCGACGGACAGGGTGCGCGGCAGGGGCCTGGGATGCTTGCGCCCCCGAATACCCGCCATAAAATCGTCCCTGCGCATGTCATCAATCACGAGAAACTTGGAAAAACTATGCAGCGAATTGATTTTGCGGCTAATCGAGGCGTCCCGCAACCCCCTGCCGTCCAGTTGCGCGATATAGGCCAGCGCGTGTGACTCGATAAGATCGCCCGGTTCCCGTGCCCCCCGCTGCATAGCAATCAGCAGAAAATCTTCCACGTCCTGCCGATACGCCCGCGATGTATTGGGCGTAACGCCCCGCTCCGCATCCAAATACGTGGCATAACGCGCCAGAATGGTTTGAAAATCAGGCATGTGTTCTTTCAGGTGTCAGGTGTCAGGTGTCAGGTGTCAGGAACTCCCGTTCGCATCAACTTTACCGTGCAAGCGGTGAATTTCCCTGACACCTGACACCTACAAAAGCGTTTCGCCCTTCTCACGTATCGTCTGACTCAGTTCGTTGTCGGTGAGCGGGAGAATGTCGAGCAGGGAGTTTTCGGGACGGGCGGCTTTCCAGAGCGGCAGGATTTGATCGCCGATAGCGCGAATCAAACCGGCGTCATGGGGCGCGACGGCAAGGCCAAGATGCGGGATGCCGCCCGCGAAGGCCAGCCAGAACCAGTAAACTTCCTGAGCTCCCGACTGCTGCGCAACGGCGCGCATGGCGTTCAGCGTTTCCTCATCGGGACGCTGTTCGGGCATGCCAACGACGGCGATGGTTTCGCGGTTGAGCAGCAATTCCTCATCGTTGCCGGGCAGCAGTTTTTCGGCTACCATCTGATATTCCACCGGAGCCAGCGCGTAACTGACCGGCCCGCCCGCGTTGAGCAGCACGGCGCGAAAGTTGCCCTGCCGAGCAAACCGGCACAGGTCGGTGGCGGCAATCGCCGCGTAGCCCAGATTTTGGACGGGCGGAAATTGCCGGTAAGCGTCCATGTCCGTAAACCCGGCCAGCATCTGCCCGTCCCGATTTTCCAGCACGGCGATTTGCACATTGGCCTGGCGACCTGCGCGGGGCGCGGGAGCGGGTTCGCGTATGGGCACAAGCAGCGTAGCCGTTTGCAGTTCGCTGAGAAGGGCAAGCCGCGCGTCTTCGGGCGCATGTTGTCCCTGTTCCAGCAGGGCGCGGAGCCGGGGATTGGCAGGCGCGACGGGCGCGAGGGCGGGCGATTTCGGACGGTTCGTAGCATTGTGCTTTAGAGCGTTGCGGTTCATGGCGTTTCGGGTGTTCCTTGCAGCGTAGTGTCAACAGCATACCCCAAAATACGCCGCCAAAACAGCAATGCCGGAACGCGGTTGACACGTGTCGGCAATGCTGTTATACTTATGCCGGCGCGGTTATTTATTTCTTGGCCTCAATTAGCCGAACGCTGTGGTTCCGCCTGATATTCGCGCTTCCATTTTCCTCCCCCCATGAGGACACTTACATGCCCGCAAAACGCGCCGGTCGCCTCGCCTACGCCCTGTTTTCCCTGGTGCTGCTCGGCATCATCGGACGAAACGTTTATCAACGCAGCCTCAACGCGCGCCTGATTGCCGCTGTGGAAACGAGGAATGTGGCTGCCGTTCGCGCCCTGCTGGAGCGAGGGGCTGACCCCGACAGCCGTACGCCTGTCCCGGCGCGGTCCTCAACCGGAGCGCCGGCGTTAAACCTGGTAATGGGCACAGGCGCGACTGCTACACCTGATGAAGAAGCGATAGCCTGCCTGCTGATACAGCACGGCGCATCAATCACAAAACTAAACGGCGGCGAGTACCTGCCCACTGCCTGCGCGAGCGGCAGCATCGCGGTTGTGCGCTGCCTGCTGGAACACGGCGCAAATCCAACTTTGCCGGACTCCTCCAAGCGCACTCCTCTGAACTTAGCGATTGATTACTCGGCCCCGGCCCCCTATTTAGCCTCCGCTCAACAAGAAGCAACGCGGCAGCAGCGTCGCCCTGTCAGCCGCGAGATGGCGCGGTTGCTGTGCGAACGCGGCGCGCGTGTGAATATGTGGCAGGCGGCCCTCGTAGATGATACGGACTCCCTGCGCGGCAATCTCGATATGGGTACGCCCGTAGAACTCTCCGCAGCCCAGCCCCAACTTCAACGGTTCGTACAAAGGCCCAACGGCGCTCACGTTGGCGGCGCAGGCGGGCAGTACCAATGCCGTCCTCATGCTGCTCGAATATGGCGCCAACATCAATTCTGTGACTGATTTCCCGTACACGCCCTTAACGGGCGCAATCGCAGGCAAGCAAATCGAAATCGCCCGTTTGCTGCTGAACCGGGGAGCCAACGTCAACATTCCTGCGGCAACATCGAACTCGCCGATCCTCGTGGCTTGCGCTTCGATGCCGCAATTAGTGCCGGACTTGCTGCGGCATGGGGCAAAATTGGGAACGTGGGGCGATTGGGCTTTGAGCGCGGCGCTGCAAAACAAACATCCTGAACTGGTGACGCCGTTATTGAAGGAGATAGAGCGTCAGGGCAGCAAGCCGGGATGGGGCGCTTTGAAAGCAGCACTTGAGTTTCGGCCCGATCTCGTTCCCATCTTGCTTGCGCGCGGAGCCAGTGTACACGAAACCCCCTCCCAGCCGAATAGCCGTCTGATGGGGGATAGCCTGCTCTGGTACGCTCTTCATTTTGGACACAAGGATTTGATTGTGCCGCTTTTGGGCGCGGGCGCGAATGTCAATGCCCACCATGGTGATACCACGCCCCTTGTGGAAGCGCTGGGGCAGGGCGCGGAAACCGTCAAGCTGCTGCTGGACAGGGGCGCGGATCCGAACGCGATTGTCGGAGCCGGGCAAACGCCCCTGATCCTGGCGGCGCAGACGGGCAATGTAGAAGCGACTCGGCTGCTGCTGGAACATGGAGCCAAAGTGGATGGCGAAGGCAGATTCCGGCATACCCCACTCTACTTTGCGCGCCGACACAAACAGTCCGAAATCGTCGCGTTGCTGGAACAAGCGGGCGGACACGAGCGCTAATGCCAGCCAACTTAGAATCTATGCCGATTGGCCGGGGATTGAAAATCCCCGGCAGGAAAGTGCAAGCGTCCTGCGGACGCGGGAGTCTTTGTACAGAGTTGCGTCTCACGGACGCAATGCCGATGCGGACGCAAATGCCGCTTTGTTATCAGGAATGCGCAGTGTTAGTGAAACAGCAGGGTGTCCAGTCCGCGTACCAATCCTGTAATCTGCATCACTTCACGAACCGCCAGCAGCGTGCCGCCGACATAGGGTTCCGCGCCCCCGCCCGCATCGTGGCGAATCGTCAGCCGCTCGTCGGGCAGGCCGAAGATGGTTTCAAACGCAAGGGTATAACTCGGCAGGCGCAGGGAATGTATTTGTGTGCCGCCTACCCTTGCGCCCCGCGCTTCTTTCGCGCCAAACGTTTGCTCAACCGGATATTCAATGGTGTTCTGCGCTACGCCTTGCAGAGCTTCGGCCAATTCCCGGACGGTTCCGCAGGGCGCGTCCGGCTTGGTGGCATGGGCGTAGTCAATGATTTCCCATGAAGGAAGATGTTTGGCTGCCAGCAGCGCGCAGTGTTTGGCAAGCGCGGCGGTGATAGCAAAATTCCCCGCCGCGATCACGCCCAACCCCTGTGTCACAGCGTGGGCTTCGATGTCCGCATAATCCGCCGCTGTCAGCCCGGACGTGCCGATCACGACGCGCAGGCCATTGTCGAGCGCTTCCAGTACGCGCGCCTTGACGGTATCGGGCGCGGTGTAGTCAATCAGCACGTCGGATGGGACGCGCAGGGCTTCCGCAAGCGTCGCCACAATGGGCAGGCCAATGGGAGGCAGTCCCAGCGCTTCCCCCATGTCGCGCCCATACGGGTGGCGCGAAATCGCTCCCGTCAGTTCAAACTCTGGAGATTAAATCAGGTGGCGCGTCACTGCGCTACCCGTCCAGCCCGTCGCGCCCGCAACAACCACGCGAATAGCCATGTGTTTTCTCCCGGCATCCTGGCCGACCACGATTAGTAGGTTTTAAACCCTATTTCCCTGTAAATACATCGGCAGCTTGGCCCAACAACATATTTCAGAGAAGTGATGTATGGTTATAACAATCCAAACGCGGGCAGAGTTCCTGAATTTGCGGGCTATTTGGCAAGAATTGCGCCAGGCGGCGGTTTTGTGCTGAACGTGGAAGCAGGCAGATGCGGATTGAATTTCCAGTCGCCATATTCTACGCGCTCATATTCCGTGCGCTTGCCGTCTGGGCCTGGGTCGAACAATGACCAGCGTATCAGTTCGCCCGTATCTTTGGCAAAGTACAACACTTCGTCATCCTCGTGCGCTTTGGGTTGGCGGGCAAGAGTAATGTCGCGGATGTATACGACAACGGGCGTCAGGCCAATCGTTTCATCGGGCGCGGGCACAAAATCCGCCAGCGCGTTCGTGACAAGAGCGGCATCGGGAATAATACGCTGCAGCGATTCAGCATCTGACTCGCGGTACGTTGGGAAGGTGGGCTTGACGTAGTAAATCGCTTCGCCAACGCGGGTAGAAAGCAGCGTCAGACGCGATTTGCCATCGGAGATGCTGGCGGATTCCATACAGCCCATATAAGTTATGTGGAGGCCGGATGGCGTTTGTGTTTCCCATTTTTCACACGGCGTAACATGCACGGCGAACAAGTTCGGCCTGCGAATTTGAACATCGAACATCTGACCGGCGTGGATTTTGTCCACATCATCCGGCCTGTGAAACCAAATCTGCGCTCGAAATGACAGAGTTTTGGCCGCGTCGCGCTGTTTGAGAAAGCGGGCAATGGCGGGCGGAACGTTGTCGGGTATTTTGCCCGTTGGCGGCGTTCGCAAGGCGGGTGCAGCAGGCGGCGTAGCGGGCGTTTGTGTTGCCTGCTGCGCGTCTCCTGTCTGTGCCAGCAGCGTCAGGCCGACCAAAATTCCTGCTGCGAAGAGTTGTAGTGTCATGGCGTTCTCCTGTGGTTTAGGATAGTTGGTATGTGCGGGCTAATTTATGCCGGGGCAGTACGGTACACGCTTCTGATTAGGGTTACGTCGCGCATTGGCGGGGGTTCCGGGTTGGGCGACTGGGTTTGATTGCGTTCCAATAAGGTGTTCAGCGCGTCCGTGTGCGCGTCGTGTTTGGTATCGAGGGCGAGGTACAGCAGGCGCGTATTGGTTTCCAGAGCGGCGCGAAGGGCGGCGCGTCCCGCAAGGCCGATGCCGTTGCCGCGCAGGTTCAGGCGGCGCAAAGGCGGGTTCGTGGTCAGCCAATCGGCAAGCAGAACTGCGCCTGCATCGCCGATGTGGTTTGCCTGCGCGCCTAAAATCTGCGTGGACGCGCTGTAGCCCAAATCAAGAACCGTGAGCGCGGGATGGGCGTGAAGCGCGGGCATTAAAGCGGCAATCCCCGCTGCGCCGATATGGTTGCTGCCGATTCCGAGTTCTTCCAGCGTGTCGTTGTGCCGCAGTCCCTCAGCAAGAGACGCCGCGCCCTCATCCTCCAAATGGTTCACATTAAGCAGCAAGGCTTTCAAATGGGGATTGAAGCGCAGCAGCATTGCCAACTGCTTTGCGCCCTGCGCCGTAATGCGATTTCCGCCAAGATAAAGACGTTCTATAGCGCAGTTATGATGCGTCAGAGCATCCATTAGCAGGGACAGGCCCTCCTCGCCGGGTTCCGTATTGACCAGATCGAGAACGCGCAGGGTAGTGTTGTGGCGCAGCATGTGGGCAATAGGCCGGACGCCTGCCGCGCCCAGATGATTACGTTTCAGCCACAGCCCGGTCACGGACGTATTATGCGTCAGCGACTCGACCAACCTTGCCGCGCCGATTTCCCCGATAAAGTTGCAGCCCAGGTACACGATTTCCAGATATGAATTCCGCTCTATGAGCCGCGCCACATCGGACGCGCCGCCATCCCCGATGCCGTCCGTGCCGAGCAGCAGGCTGGAAATAGTCGTATTATCGGCAAGCGCGTCCGTGACCAGGCGGCAGCCCAACGCGCCCAGGCTTTGCTTGCACAAGTCCAGCCGCCCGTCTGCCAAAATCGTGCCGCGAGGAAACACAGTGGGCGCGTCAACCGCATGATTGGCCTGTAAATGCGCGACAAGCGGCGCAATCTCCTCCAAATCCGGCGGCGCAACCTCAATCACGCCCCGAATCGGACAGTGAATACGCACCGGTTCATTTTGCAGGTTGTCCAGAGAGGTTCGCATTGTTAAATCCCATGTTAGATAGCAGGTTTATATCTTCTATCTTCTATCTTCTGCCTTCTGTCTTCTGCCTTCTGTCTTCTGCCTTCTTCCCAATTGCCTTACCAGTCGTGGGGCGCGTAATCCTTTAGGAAGTGGCCGTAAAGCGGGAGTTTCGGGCGCGTTGACGCCCTGCGCGATGGGATCATAGAGACGCGCCGCGCCGTCGAGGATGTCGAGCGGCGTGTAAAAGCCTCTTTCTTCCTGCAGGTACGTTTTCTTGGCGTGGGGGTTCTCGTCCGTAATCCAGCCCGTGTCCACGCTGTTCATGTAAATGCCGTCCTGCGCGTAATCGGCGGCGGACGTGCGCGTCATCATGTTCAGGGCGGCTTTTGCCATGTTCGTATGGGGATGAAACACGGTTTTGGTTTCGCGCCCGAACTGCCCCTCCATTGCCGACACGTTTATGATAAACCGACGCGCAAACGGCGAGCGCAGCAGGAGCGGTTTCAGTTGGCTGTTGAGCAAAAACGGCGCGACGGCGTTCACCAACTGCGTTTCCAGCATTTCGACGGCGCTAACTTCGTGCAAACGCAACGCCCAACTATTGACGGGGCGCGCATCCAATCTCTGCCCGTCCGCATCCCAAACATCGGGCGGAAAGTACGCGCTCATATTGCCCGGCAAGTGTCCGGCATACCCCGCCTGTGTTTCCAGCAAAGGAGAACGAAACAGGGAATCAGGCGTGACGGTTGCTGTAGTAACTTCGGGCGCGTATGGCAAGTCCCTACCTGCATTTGTTGCTTCGGTCAGGGACAAGGGCGCATTTGCGGCCTGCTGTTCGGCTTCCAGCAGGTGTTGGTAAAAGGAAAGCGGGCGCTTGATGGTCTGCGCGGCGTTGTGGATGACAATATCAAGAGAGGGAAGCGTTTCCAAAAGATGCTGCGCGAACGCCTCCACGCTCGGCAAATGCCGCAAATCCAGCGCGTGAACATGCAGACGCGCTTGCCACTCCGCCCAATCCGGCTCCGCGTGGAAACGGACAAGCGCGTCGTGGGCAAATCGCGTCGTGACATGCACCGTCGCGCCGTCGCGCAGCAGCCGCAACACTATCTGATACCCGATCTTGATACGCCCGCCCGTGACCAGCGCAATCCGTCCCGTCAAATCGGCGCGCTGCATCCGCTTTGCATAGTTCAGTTCGGCGCAATCCGGGCATAACAGATGGTAGAAGAAGTGCAGCCGCGTATACATTCGCTTGCAGATATAGCAGCGGGTCGCTTTATGGAGGGTGTTCCGAGCAGGAGCATTGGCGTCAACAGGAATGTTCGTATCGGCAGGAGTGTTGGCTTCAGCAGAAGCACTGGTATGGGCGGGAATATCGGCTTCAGCAGTGGCGTTGGTATCGGCAGGGGCAATCAGTACAGGCGTATTGTCGGCATCGCCCTGCCCTGTCTGCGCCCGCCCGGATTGCGCCTGCACAAGTTGCGTATCCGCCTTTGCCTGCCGGTCTTCCTGCCGCAGCGTTTCCCGGTTCGCCTGCCGCTCACCCTTTTTGCCCGTTTTGTGGATTTTGGCGATTAATGCCTTCATCCGCGCATCGTCGCTGATAACGCCGGGATCGTCGGCAATGCGCTGCAACACGCTCAGGCAGATTTCCAGTTCCTGCGGAGGAATGTTCATGTCGGTGTTCAGGTATTCAGGTATTCAGGTGTTCGGGAAATGCAAGAGCACCGAAGTTTGCTCTGCGGCTGCAAGGCTATTACCTGAACACCCGAATACCTGAATACCTGAACACCGAAAGAGTGTGGGGACCGGAAGGGATCGAACCTTCAACCTCGGATATGTTTGCCGCGCTCTTCCGTTTAAGCTACGATCCCCATGACAAGGCGCGCGGCTGTTAGTTCCGCCTTGCCGTGCTGTTCTCCTTCTTCTGGATACGTTTCCTGCTGTCACTCCCCATTTTTCCAGCACAAAATAAAGTGTTCCTGCTCGTCTTCGAGGGGGTAGTGGTGTTTGGGCAGGTCTTTGCGCCAGTCTTCAATCTGGGCAATCGCTTCCCGTCCGGTCATGCCGTGCCGAACCAGCCAGCAGCCGACAACCGTACTTGTGCGTCCATGCCCGCCCCAGCAATGCACATACGTTGGAATGTTAGTCTGAACGGATTCATCTATCGCGTCCAAAATTTGCTTCATGTCGGCAGGCGCGGGAACCCAGGCGTCGCGGATGGCGAACCGCAGGCACTCCACCTGCAAGCCCTGCGCGGTTGCCGCTTCCGTCAATTGCGGCGCGTAGGGAACGAAGGTTTTCCTGTCCCATCCAGTTTCGGTTTCTTCCATCAGGTTGACAACGCGCCGGATGCCACACGCCACCAGCCCACGTACTTTGGCTGCTCGCTTGGCCTCGTCCACGTCGCCGGGATACTGCCCCGCGCAGAGCAGTCCCGGCTTGACCCAAAAACTCTGTTCAAACGGTTTCGGCTGCATAAGGATATGTCCTTGTTGATATTTCCCGTATTACGAACGCGCGGCGATACAGAGGCTGCTGCCCGTAATGGAAACCGTAACGCCATCCGCTGCCAGCGCGCCGAGATTGAGTTTGGTCTTGCAGATGCGAACGCGCCTGCCGCTCCACACCCGCACCACCGGCGATTGCGTATTTGCGGTTGCCGTATGGGAGGCGGACAACTCCACAACCAGTTTACCCTGTTCGGCGCGAACCGTCAGCGCGTCGCCATCCGACCAGCCCAACTGCGCAATGATACAGCGGGAAATCGCCAGCGCGCCATCCTGCCTTCCCGCAGAGGAGCGTTGGAAAGACGTAGAACTCTTTTGTCTGTTCGTCGCGCTAACCTTTACGGAGCGGGTCAACAGGCCGAGGGGGTCGGAAGCCACGCAATCGGACATATCGCGCGCTTGATCGGCGGGAACGGGCGGCAAAGCGTCCTGATTTAAGGCGGCGTAATCCCCCACCCGCGCCGATTGATGATGATACAGGTACGCCTGAGCCGTTTTGGTTCCGCCGTCCGTCGTCACATCCATCAACTGCCGGTCATAATCGTAGTACGCCATCGCGCCCGAATTGTAAATGTCGCGCACCACTTCCGCCACATCCCGATGCCGGACGGGGTACTTGGCGATCTTGAGCGCGTTGGACACATCCAGCGCGGTAAAGGTATCTTTCGCCTGCATGCGCTGCAATACTTCATTTTCCACGATGTTCATCAACGGGACGCTTGCGTTACACATAATCTTTGTCTCCTTGCCTGATGCTGCGCAGTTGGTACGGTTTGTATGCTGGTGGGGAAAGGCTGCGCCGCTCTCGGCGTTCCGTCCCTGTTACCTTGATACTCCCTTCACCACGCCGGAAGGGGAAAGGGGAGAAAAGAAAAAAAAAGAAAAGAAGAAAAGGAGAAAAGGAGAAGAGGAGACGGAATACGGTAGACAGTAGAATCTCAATCGGCAATCGGCAATCACAACCCCGAATGCCGAACACCTGAACACCTGAACACCTGAACACCTGAAACAGCAAAAACCCCGCCGACGTGGACGGGGTTGATTGCGTGGGAGCATGAACGTTCTCCCTTGTAAAATATGCGGTGGCGATTTCCGGCGCTCAGGTACGGGATTTCCGAACACCTGAACACCGAATACCGAACACCGATTTGGTTATGCGCGGGCGTGGCGCTCGTGCAGCCACGCGCCCTGGCTGATGCGGCGCATTTTGCTGTTGTTTGCCAGCGCGTAGGAAGCGTGGGCCGCGCTCAGGCGGGCCATCTGGCTCAGGGCCAGGTCGCTTTCCACGTCCAGCGCGGTTTCAACATGCAGGTGCGCGTAGCCCCCCGCATTGGTTTCCAGCAGGTGAACCAGACGCTCCAGCGCTTCCTCGCGGGTCGGCTCCACCGTCTGCTTGCTTTGATTGTGCTGACTGATCTGGCACTTCCGTTCCATCAACATGGCAGTCATGGCCTCGTTTCCTTTCTGCACTCGCTTCCCAACTTCAATGCGCAATTCGCCGGTTTCCGGCGTTCCGATGCGCTTGCCGGCGCGGCGTACCGCGCTTTTAATGATAAGATGGCATGTAGTATTCACTCAATTCTCCTCATGGATCCCGGAAAGTGTGCGGCCTCGTGACCGTATTCTTTCCTGCTTGCATGAACGTCTGCTCATTGGCTTTGTGACACATCTAAATTCGTGACACCTGCGATACAGCGTTCAAGTTCTTGTCTGCAAATGTTTCCAAAACAAAACCCGCCTGGGAACAGGGTTCCGGGGGCGGGCGCAACATGGTAAGCGTTATGGCGACGGGGGCTGTACCCCGACGGCATCACGTTGTTCGCGCGCCTCGCGTGTGGCGGTCCGCGTATGCGAACCGGACTTCCCACCAGATTATCGGTATTTGGCTGTTGCCCATGTTTGCGTTCTTGTGTCCCGTTGGCTGGACTGCTACAGATATATACGTTTCAGCGCGTCAGAAAGTGGCTTGGGGATGCTTCGCTTGCTTGCGCTGTCTATGTCTGCAAGAAAATGCGCGGTTTGTGCATCTTCACTTACATAGACACCCCTTCTGCCCCATTGGTTTCACCTAATTTATAATCTTTTTTCCGGCAGTTCTGCGTCCTTAATTCGCGCTTCCAGAATGGCTCAACACCTATATCGCTTTCGATAGTACGGACAGTAAAGAGAATTTCGTTTGCGGGAGTATAGAAAATGTTTCTTTGCTTGCAGCAGGAAAAAGCGCGGTCAGGCAACAACTAACAGCCAACTTACAAATTAAACGAGGAGAAAACCATTATGCCATCCTATTTGCGTCGCGGGCTTGCCTGTTGCGGCACGGCGCTGTGCCTGTTGGCGGGCCGCGCCCTGACCGCTCAGAATTCCAATGGGGCTGCAAAGCCGGGGCAGGCGCAGCCACCTTTGTATGAGGAGGAAGTGTCCGCGTCCAATCCCGTTCGAAGCGAACAGGCGCGCGAATTGGACGCTTATATTGTCGGCTTGAAGAATGACCGCAAGCGGCTGAATCAGTTGTTTACCCCCGATTACAGTTCCGTTCGCGCTTATGAAGCGTCCACCCGCAAATTGCGGCAGGCGTTTGCCGACAGCATCGGGTATCCGCCACCCGGAGGGACAACAACGGAAGCGCCGGATTTCAAGCAGATCGGGGAAGACGCGCTCGGCACGTATTACCGCGTCCATATTCCCATCCTATCGGGCGTTCACGCGGTGGGCATCTACATCGTGCCCAAAGGCTTGAAAGGCCGCGCGCCGCTTGTGATTGCCATGCACGGCGGGGGCGGCTCGCCTGAAGTGGCCCTGTTTCACGGCGGCGCGAATTACCATGACATGGTGCGGGGCGGCGTAAAGCGGGGCTATGTGGTGTTCGCGCCCACGCACCTGTTCAACGCGGAAGGCTATCCCGGCAATGTGCGCAACCAGATGGACGAGCGCCTGCGCCTGGTCGGAACCAGCCTCACAGCCGTAGAAATCGCCAAAATCACGCGCAGCCTGGATGTGTTGTGCAAGCGCCCGGAAGTGGATGCAAAGCGTATTGCGATGGTGGGGCTGTCCTATGGCGGCTATTATGCGCTGGTCACGCCCGCTTTGGAGCCGCGCATCAAAGTGGCGGTGTCAAGCTGTTATTTCGGCGTACAGGAAGGCCGTTACGAGCGGGACGAATTGGGCGTACCGTCCGACTTCAAGTTCAAGGATCGGTTCACCCTGCTGCGCGACCCCGAAATCGTCGCTTTGATCTGCCCGCGCCCGCTCCAGATACAGGCCGGTTCGCATGACGACAGCGACCACCGCGATCCGGGCGTCCGTCAGGCTCCGCTTGCCGCCGAGTATTACAAGAAGTTAGGGCGAAGCGAGGCTTTTCAATTCGAAGTCTTCGAGGGCGGGCACGAGTTCTTCGACGCGCCCGCGTGGGAGTTTCTGCAAAAGCATTTGTAGACCTGCAAAAGCATTTGCAAAGCAGATTAGCCGGTCATGGTCATGGCAGCGTTTTCGCGTTCCGCGTACCGCGCCATGACCTCATACCAGTTGGCAATGGGCAGCGCGTCCGGCAGGGAAAGATCGGCGTAGACGCGGCGGCACAACGCGCTGAAGTCCGCATACCGTTCGCTGCGCCAGGCGATTGAGAGTTCCCGTAAGGGTTTTTCATGCAGATTGCCGAGCGCATATCGCCGCGCAAACCCGTACTGTATCGGCGTGACCATGCCATCGGCTTCCACGACAAGCGGGGAAAGAAGCGCGGACAGAGGCCGGTTTTTCGGGTCCGTGCAGGCGGGACCGCCATAAACCACGTCGGGATTCTGGCGCAGCGCCTCGCGTCCGATGTAATCTACCTGAAGCGTCATTCGTCCCGCTGTCTTCTGGCGAATTCGCTCCACTTCCAAACAGGCATAAGCGCCTTCAATCGTATCCGGGTAGCTTCCCGCGCACCGCTCCTGCGCGCGCCCTGCTTCTTCAAGCGGATGAATTTGCAGCAACGCCGCGCCCTGTTCCAGAGCGAAATCCGCCACCCATTCCAGCTCATCTAAATTGTACTGTGTCAGGGTGAAAATGAATCCGAAGGGAACCCCGCTTGCGCGCGCGTTCGGCAAGTTGGCCTGCATCGCCTCAAAAGCGCGTTCTGAAGCGCGGTTGCGGTTGTGGGAAGCGGGAACGCCATCGAGGCTGATCGCCAGAACGTCGAGCCACTCACGCAAAGGTTCCAGTCGTTTTGCGTCAAGCAACATCCCATTCGAGGTGACAGTGGTTTTCATGCCGCAGGCGCAGGCATGGCGCAGCAGGTCGCCAAGCGGCTTGTAGAGGACGGGTTCCCCGCCGGAAAAAGAGGCGGTCGTATAGCCTTCGCGCGCGGCATCCGTCAGGGCTTCGCAGAGGAGCGCGGCGTCAAGCTGCCCGCGCTCCTCCGGCCCGGACGATGAATAACAATGCAGGCATTGCAGATTACACCG
Organism: uncultured Chthonomonadaceae bacterium; assembly: GCA_963835065.1. Lineage (GTDB taxonomy): Bacteria > Armatimonadota > Chthonomonadetes > Chthonomonadales > Chthonomonadaceae > CAWFQB01. The sequence goes on from CAWIEK010000049.1 coordinate 593,019, forward strand.
GCGGGTCGGGTGTATCTGAATGACGCGGCTGGTTTCACCGGTGGGGGGCATTGTTTATCCCTGATGCAGCGTTTGCGCATGAAGCGCTTCCGCCGGAATCTCGAACTCGACAGCGATTTCGTCTATGACCGGGATGCCATAGGGGAAGAGGCGAAGGTGTCCGCCATATTGGGTAAGCGGCCCGACGACATGGCCCAGCGATTGGGGGGTCGTGTGGTAGGTTCCCACATATTCCAAAACGGGCGGGATACCGCGCGTTAAAATCTTTTTCAGCGCGGTGTTCTCAATTTGCGCTACGCGCGAAAAGAGTTCGAGGTGTTTGTCCTGGACATTGGGGTGCGCGCCAAGTCGTTCGCGCAGCATCTTCACGGAACCACGTTCCTGTTCCATCGTAGTCATCCTCCTTGCAATCCGTTGCGACGGGGCTTAATGTATATCTACACTGCATTGTGGAAATACATCTTCCGTCGAAAACAAGTATACGACACTTTCATATTTTTGTCAAGATTATAAAAATATTCAAAATTATTAATCCGCTTGGATCCAGCCTACTCTTATGGAACCTGACGGCGTGGAGTTCGTCTAGTGCATGGAACGAGAAATCATCGGGACAAGCAGGGAGATAATAAACATCATGAAACGTTTTCGCAAAGCGCTGCTGGCGCTGGCGGCGCTTTTGGGCGTCGTGATTGTCGGCGGCATCTGGCTCCTCAATAGCGCCCTGAACGTGGCGAGCGACGTGGTAGACAGCACGCTCGGAGGCGCGCAAAAAGTGCAGGCAGCGGCGCAGAAAGAAGTTGTCGGAGTGGCGCGGGGCGCGCAGAACGGCGCAAAAGCAGCCCTGTCCGGCGCGGAACATTCTCTTGACATGCTGGACAAACCCGCGCCTGCGCCCTCGCCCACAAAGGACGCGCCGACGATACCGCCTGCCAACAAGACGCCGGAGCAAATCGCCGACAAAGGCGCGAGCAGTGCGCCAAAACCGGTGGCGGAGAAAAATCCAAAGGAAGAAGATGACACGCTGGCCGGCATTGGCGGCCTCGTAAGTATGTTCCTCAACGATGGCGATGATGCTTCAGATATTACGGATTTGCTGACGATGGGCGACAAGGAAACAAAGGCCGATAAGGACGCAAAGGGCGATAAGCCGGACAGCAAGAACGCCGATGATTCGCTGACGGACATGATTCCCGGAGCCAACTCGCCCACCGTAAAAGGCTGGATGGCCGGCAAGTACAAAGGCAAAGAATCACAAGCGCTGGACGACGCTCTGGAAGACCCCAAAATCTGGCGGCTGGTTTTCTTCCTCGGCGGCGGCATCTAAGCAGTTGATAGTTGATAGTTGATAGGGGAGCAGGCGTTTTCGCTGCTCCCCTGTCATTTGCCAGGCTTATCAAAGTCTTGCGTTCCTGTATGATCTCTTTCACGCCTATGTACTAATAAATAGACAGCCTTTCTCCAACACTCTGCTCCTCGCCTTGAAGTCGTTGTTTATCTATTCCTCTGCCTTTTACTCCTCCTGGGTCTGTGTTCTGCGGCGATGTTGGGTTAGCCTCTTCCAATTTTCCATCCCCCTGGTCAGGCTGTGTCAAGTTGCGTCAACTAAATCAAATTGAGTCAAGTTGAATTCATTGCAGGGAGAGTGACCAAGTTGATCAAGGCGGCCCTTGCGTTCCGCCAACAAGTCTGTAATACTTGTCAGTACGAAGTATGCAGAACAGATGTTGTTGCAGCGTATATATCAATGGTCGCAATGCTGATTTTACTTCCTATCAAAATGCGCGGCGAACTACAAGCACAAGGAGCAGAACCATTATGAATCCTCCGACACCCAACACCCAATACCCAACACCCAACACCGGCTTCTCCCTCAACCAGTCTCGTCTTGCTCTGCTGATGCACGATAACCTGACCGGCAGATGGGGGAAGATGGGATTGGGACTGCTGCGTTACAGTGACGCCGCCATTCCCGCCGTGATTGACCGGCAGCACGCAGGGAAGAACGCGCGGGACGTGACCAACATTCCCCGTTCCGTTCCGATTGTGGCGACAGTGGAAGAAGCCATTGCATTGGGCGCGGACACACTGGTACTTGGAGTCGCGCCTGCGGGCGGGGTATTGCCCTCAGATTGGTGGCAGGACATCAAAACAGGATTGGGCGAAGGCTTGTCTCTGGTAAACGGCCTGCACCTGCGCATGGAAACCGATCCCGAACTAACGCCCCTGCTGCATCCCGGACGCTGGATTTGGGATGTTCGAACCGAGCCGGAAGGCTTGCCAAACGGCAGCGGCGCGGCGCGTACTTTGCCGTGCAAGCGCATCTTAACAGTGGGCACGGACATGGCTATCGGTAAAATGACCGCCAGCCTGGAGATGGACCGGGAAGCGAAAAAACGCGGACTGCGCTCCAAATTCCTGGCGACAGGGCAGATCGGTATTTGCATCACGGGAGATAGAACGCCGCTTGTTTCCGGTGTTGCGCTAGATGCGGTTCGGGTGGATTTCGCGTCCGGGGCTGTGGAATCTATGGTGATGCGCAACGGACACGACTATGGCCTGCTGCACGTGGAGGGGCAGGGTTCCCTCCTGCATCCCGCTTCCACCGCCTGGCTGCCGTTAATTCGGGGCGCGTGTCCCACACATCTGATTTTGGTGCATCGGGCAGGACAGCAAGGTCTGAGCCGTTACCCTGATATTGCCATCCCCCCGCTGCCTGTCGTCTGCCAATTGTATGAAACGGTATGCGCCGGGGGAGGCACACAGCCACCGGCCCGCGTTGTCGGCATCGCCCTGAACTGCGGGCATTTGAACGATGCGGACGCACAACGCGCAGTGGAACAAACGCAGGCGGAAACCGGCCTGCCGACAGTAGATGTGGTGCGGCAGGGAGCGGGCAAGCTCCTGGATGTGGCGGAATAAGGTTACTTCCTGTGACTTAAGGTTCTCTCACGATTTCTCTTGCGCAGATGTCATACCGAGACGTCGTTCTGCTGTTCCAGATGGCATTGAAATGCTCCGTAGCGGCTTGATACCAGCGGGGATTCTGCTCCTGCGTGTATTCTATGTGCGGCATGCTTGATCCCTGATGATCCCGCCAATGAAAGCCCTGACAAACGTATCCGTCCACGATGAGCAGCGTCATTGTGGGCGTTGAATCGAAAACACGGACTCCAAGACGCTCACAGTTCTCCAGGTGGGAGGCCAGGATAGAAATCTCCTTTAATGATTTCGTGATATTCTCGTGAACGCTTTCTCTCGCTTCCTCTTCTGCCGCTTTAATCGCGTCGCTTTCCTTCAGCGCGGCCAACTTGCTGCAGCTCAGGTCAATGCCGCGATGTGCCACATGAGGGGAGGAAGGATCGAGAATAAGTATCCGCGTCTCGCCCGAACGTTCCATTGCGTTGCTCACCAGAGGCTGCGACAGACTCTCTTTGTTTACCAGCCATGTACTCAAGAAAAAGACACGCTTCGCCTGCCTTATTCTCGCCATGCACTCAGGCATGGGGAAATCGGCGATAGATGTCAAAGTACCTTTTTCCATGCGCCAGGGTCGGCTTACCGGTTCCACATGCGTCTCATAATCCAGTTTTATGTCCAGGTACTTACAAACTTCTTCCAACGTATGTACCAGAACCGGTTCAGGTTTAAGCAGCGCATTTATCGTATTTCTCGCGATCTTCGTACCCCGCCGTAGCGCCTCGCGCGTACAGTGTTTATTGCTCATCTGTTCATTTATCTTTTTCACCCCCTCCGGTGTCAGTTGTCTGCTGCGACTGCTGGTTGGCATTTTTCCGAACCTCCATCAACTTGTCAGGTCGAACCAGATTGAATCAGAGTAAGCGCGTTGTGTATGTTGGGCTTGTGCGGAACCATTATGAACTGAGATACTACTACCGGTACATTTTGTCAGCACATTCCGATGGGAATACATGCTTATTCTACAGGAGGCTGCATTATGGAACTTTTCGGTGGAATGCCTGGTTAAGAAGATACAGGCATGAGTTCACCCTGGAGGGCTGGAAAGAGGTCATGACATGAAAGAAACCGTTGGTTCATTTCGCATCTATCTCTACGTGGTGAGTGTCCTCGGCATACTCTCCAATCTTCTTGTGATGAGCGAGACACGGCTGTCCCTTCTGGATCGGGGGCTTGGATTCGTGGACCTGGCGCTCAATGTGGTTGTGCTTTACCTTGGCGCGACGCTTCCCTCCAAGCTGCGTTCGGACATGGGCTTTGTACAGGGAGTTCTCTGGACACTTGTTGGTCTCAGCGCGCTTGCGCTCGCTGCATCCGTGTTTCACGCGCTGGCCGGGACCGGCTCAATCCAAATCGTACCGATCATCAGCATCCTGATCGGCTTGTATCTGCTTGCAAACGCGCGCCGTTTACATTCTGAGCTTAATGCCCAGGACACTCCCTCTGACGCTGCCGGTACGCCGCCGAACTCGTGATTACAGCGCCCGCGAACCTATGAAGGACGAACGCTGACAGCCACATTCGCCCTGTACAACGAAAATAGTTACATTTTCCTTGCTTGCAGGGTACGCTAAAAGGTATTATAAGCAAGTGTCAATGTGATTGTTGCTTCAGCGCGCAGGCAGGAACTGCGCCGGTTCAGGAGAATGAGGCCACCTTATGAAATTTTACACCGTTCCTTTGGCAGCGCTGGGCGTGGCGATTGCCGCGCCTGCCAACTACGCGCAGACTTCCGACGCGAAAGTGACCAGCCTGATCAGCCAGGTCGCGTCCGCCTATCGCGGCCTGGACACGTTTTCCGCCACGTTAGACATGACGCAGGCGCAGCGCAAGGTGACAACGCATCTCACGCTGCAAAAGCCGTCCAAACTCGCGGCGGAGATCGTCGTGGGTACAGATCGCAGCCATGTCGTGGCGGACGGCAAGACGATTTACACCGATACTACCCGCGATAAGACCAAATACATTCATCAGCCGGAAGCCAAACTGGGCGACGCCGTGAATGCGCTGGCGCAAAATGGCGGCGCGGGGGTGGGACTGCTGCCGATTCTGCTGACAAGTCCTGCCGCCGAAAAACAGCTGATTCCCGGCAAGCCGACGTCCCTGAAGATTGCGGCGGACGAAACCATCGGCAGCGAAGCGTGTGATGTCATCGCCGCTGTCATTGGAGATGGTGAGCAGAAGTCGCTGTTCAAGTTCGCCTTTGCCAAACAGGACCATTTGCTGCGCCAACTCTCCATCGGCCCCGCCACGGAGGGAGCCAAGCCGACTATCGTGGAAACGTACTCGGAGGTAAACCTGCACCCGGATGTGAACACGGACACGTTCAAGTACACGCCGCCTGCCGGGGCTGTCGCGTCCGACCCGCCCAAAGAGCGGCCTATGTACGATCCGCGTCTCAAAGTCGGCGCTATGCCGCTGGCAATCTCCGGCAACGACATGGCGGGCAAGCCCGTGTCCCTGGATCAGTACAAAGGCAAAGTGCTGCTGATTGACTTTTGGGCGACGTGGTGCGGGCCGTGCGTGGCCGAACTGCCGAACGTGATTGCCGCCTACAAGAAGTACCACAGCAAGGGCTTTGAAATCGTGGGCGTATCGCTGGATCAGGCCAATGCCGGGCCGAAAGTGTCGGCCTTTACGCAGGCCAAGGGCATGCCCTGGCGTCAAATCTACGACGGCAAATTCTGGGAAGCCGCAAACGCCAAAGCGTATGGCGTACAGTCCATCCCCTTTACCCTCCTGGTCGGCACGGACGGAAAAATCGCCGCTGTGGGAGCGCGGGGCGAGGATCTCGCGCCCGCTATTGAAGCGGCCCTGGCGAAGCATTAAACGAGCTATTCAAGCCCTCACCCCAACCCCTCTCCCAAAAAGCCTGGGAGAGGGGCTAATCTGAATTTCACCAACCCCTTTCCAAAAGAGCCTGACAGCGAGCCGCAATGCTCATTGCCAGGCTTTTGTGTCAGGCTTTCTATAGAACAGGCTGTCGAAGAAGGAGGAATTTGAGCCGCTTACGATGAAAGTCCAGCCTGAAACACAGGTATCAGGATAGTCTGCATGAACTACGTTCACCCTGGAGCATGAACATGCCGGAGTGACCGAACACCGAATACCAAATACCGAACACCGAACACCGGCATTTCAGGCAAGGAGCGCGGATGATCGCGGGGACAGAGAATACAGGGGCACACCTACGCACAGCCGACAAGCCGTCCGGCGCGGCGATTCTGGCGAAAAACCGGCAATTCTTGCTGCGTTATGGCTGCGCGATTATTTCCACTACCCTCGCGCTTATCATTCGTATCCTGCTTATGCCGGCAGTGCAAGCGCGCTTTCCCTACGCCTTGATGTATTTCGCAATCACGCTGACGGCATGGTACGGCGGGTTTGGTCCCGCGCTGTTTGCGATGATTGTGGGCTATCTGGAAGTGGCTTACTTCCTTGTGCCTCCCTACCATACCTTTGTCATTACCAACGTATACGATCTGATCGGGTTCGTGGTCTTTGTGTTTCTCGGTTTGGCGAATATCCTCTTCAGCGAATCGCTGCGCCGGGCGCAGGCGCGCGCCGAAGCGAGCGCGGAGCAGGCGCGAAACACCGCCGACGCTCTGCGCGCCAGCGAGTCGCGGCGCATTGAAAGCGAGGAACGCCTGCGCATGGCCGCCGACGCCGCGCGAATGGGCGTGTGGAGCTATTCCCCCGAAGCCGGGGAACTGACCCTTTCCCCGGCGGGCGCGCGGGTGATGGGACTGCCGCCCGAACAAACCACGCTGACCAATACGGGCCTGCTGGAACGCATTTATGCGGCGGACAAACTGTATGTGATGCGCGCCATCCGCAACACGCTGGACAACCAGGCGGTTTTCGACGCTGAGTACCGCGTGGTGTGGCCGGACAAATCCATTCACTGGCTGGCGACGCGGGGCGAAGCCCTGCGCAACGCGCATACGGGAGAGACGCTGTTCAGTGGCGTGGTGCAGGAAATCACGCAGCGCAAGCAGACGGAACAGGAACGCGACGCGCATCTCAGGGAAATCGAGGCGCTGAACGGACAGCTGAAATTGGCAATGGCGGAAACCCATCATCGCGTGAAGAACAACCTGCAAGTGATCGCGGCCATGATTGACATGCAGACGATGGAGGACACGCCCACCCTGCCCCGCGACGAGTTTCTGCGCCTGGGCCAGCACGTCCGCACCCTGGCAACCATCCACGAAATTCTTACGCAAAAAGCCAAAGAACAGGGCGACGCGCAAACGCTTTCCGCCCGCGCCCTGCTGCGCCACTTACTGACAACCTTGCAGCGCGCGCACCAGAACCGCGCGCTGCGGCAGCAAATAGACGACGCGACGCTTTCCACCCGGCACGGAACCGCGCTGGCGCTGATCGCCAACGAATTGGTCAGCAACGCGGTGAAACATGCGACGGGCGCGATTGAAGTGCGGTTCGTGGTGCAGGGGAACATCGCCATGCTGGAAGTGTGCGACGACGGCGCGGGCTTTCCCCCGGATTTCAACGCGAGCAAAGCCGCCAACACGGGGCTGGAATTGATACAAACCCTGACAAACGCCGACCTGACCGGCAACCTCGCCTTCAGCAACCGTCCCGAAGGCGGCGGGCGCGTATGCGTCACCTTCGCCATCACCAGCATGTAGATTTATGCCCCGCGAAAAAGGCAGAGGGAAAGAGGAGAAAAGAAGAAAAGAAGAAAAGAAGAAGAGAAGAAATAGACAGGATTAAGGGGATTAGAAGGATTAAACAGGATTAGGAACCGAGATGAGCTGCCTGTTTGTTCTGAACTGGATGTTCAAATTACAGAAAAGGATATGTAGAGTCATCGTCGAAATCTTGGCAATACAGCGCTTCCAGCCCGATGTCTCGTTGTGTCAAGTTGTAGGAGAGAGGCGTCGTGACCTCGTAAGCGTCAGGGCGAACGGGAGGGGTGAAACATAGGACTGGCACCTCCCTTCCGGTGTCTAACATTTGAAAAGTAGACGTTGTTCTGCTATTTAGACGACTGCATTGGGCAAAGGGTTCACTGTTTTTGCGTGATTTGGCTCTTTTTTATGTTTCTTGTATTTTTCTGGGACGAAGGTTTTCCTCTCGCGCAAATAGGTTTCACAAAGCGGTTTCAACACATCCACAGAGTTCATTTCTCCTAATCAAAGATGCTTGTGCGTTCGCCATGTAAGTCGCTGTTTCCTCCCGAACAGCTCTGTGCTAACAAGACAAGGGTTGTAATGATAGAAGCACCCTGTCTATTTTGCCGGAATTTAATGAAAAACAATTAATTTGATACCAAGGAGGTTCCAGAAGTATGTTTGGCATGATTCTTGCAATAGTAGAACTAACAGTATGTTGTTGAACATTACTGCCTCACACTTTGTTACCGGAGACCATCCTATGCGTTATGGCCGAACAACCTTTTTGCTGGCTGCTATCGCCTTGACCTGCTCTGGCGCGGCACATGCCCAATTCTCCACTAATCTCATTGTCAATTCCGACGCGGAAGCCGGAACCGGATCGGCAACCGGCAATGACATCGAGACCGTACCTGGCTGGACGACATCGGGCAACTTCACAGTTGTACAGTATGATATTGGCGGGGGCTTCCCTGCTTCCACAGACCCCAGCCCCGCGAATCGCGGCAGTAACTTCTTTGCCGGTGGCCCCGCTAACGGGGGATCGTTCGCAACGCAGTCTATCAACGTTGCGACTGGCGCGACCACGATTGATTTAGGCAACGTTACCTACAATCTCTCAGGATACCTGGGTGGATTCGACGGTCAGCGTGATAATGCAACGCTAACAGCCACCTTCCTCGATGGCTCCAATGCGACACTGGGAACCGCCAGCATTGGGCCTGTGTCGGAGGCAGATCGCAATGGCTTGACCGGCCTTTTGTTACGCGGCAACAGTGGACTCCTGCCCACCGGCGTCCGCACCATTAACTTGACCCTGAATATGGTGCGGGTGGATGGTTCTTATAACGACGGCTATGCCGATAATCTATCCCTTGTTTTAACGGCTTCTCCCGTTCCCGAACCCGGCACGGTCGCTTTTCTCATCGGGATGAGTATAACCGGCGCAGGCTTCCTCGCCCGCCGCTGCAAAAACTAGATGAGGAGAGGGGGAGAATAGGAGAAAAGGAGAGTGGGAACCGCGAAACACACGAAGTAAACGAAAAAAGAACCAAAAGAATACAGGCAAATCCACAGATGCCGTCAAAGGTTGCAAACAAACAGGCTTCCGTTCTCGGTTCGTAATCCTGTTCAATCCTTCTAATCCCGTTTATCCTGTCTATTTCCTTTTCTCTTTTTCCCTCTTTTCGTTTGGTTCGCGTGTTTCGCGGTTCCCACTCTCCTTTTCTCCCTCGAATTGCGCGTTAAGCCTGCTTTGAAAGGGCTTCGGCAAAATGTTCGTAGTGGATGTTGTGGTCGCCCGGAAACGGCTCCCGATGATCATTGTCACCGTTCCATATCTCTTCCGGGATGCTGTCCGGCTCGGTATACGCATCACAGCTTGGCGTTGTCACCAATCTAAGATGAACGCATGTGGAACAGGTAGGGCTGATAAAGCGCGCCCTCCGCGGCGTATCGTCAATGACAAGCATTCTGCTCACCTCCTCCGCTTATTATAAACAATTCCTGTGCGATTTGCAACCTCTTGCCAGGTTCTATCTAACAGCGCGGCATGGTACTCGTTTTCAGATGTGAAAGTATCCAATTGTTTTCGCAAGCCGCGAGCGGCAGCAATTTCTGCTTCCACGCGGGCCGGATTGACCACTTGCGTCCACAATGCCGCATCCCATCCGGTCGGCGGCGGCTGCATGGAAAAGGTGTATTCTCCTGTTACGACGCGCATTTCCCGCACTTGCGCTTCGCAGGCCGTCTTTATATCCGTGTCACCAAACGGCGTTCCCGCAGGGTGATTGTGCGTGACAACAGCGCCCTTCATACGTTCGGTTTCTTCCGTGCGGAACACAATGCGCGGCGTTGGAGAAGAGAGGCTGAACAGGTACTTTCCCTGCGCATCAAAAGCGACTACCGTTTCGCCGGATGTTTTATCTCGTATTCGTGCCTCCGCTTTTTCCAATGAAGAAAAGCGGAAACGGTTCACGAAATTCTCATAGCGTTCAATCAAAGGTTTGCTTTTCTTTAGGCAGCGCTCGGCAACGCAAAAGACTGAATGAACTGCGGAACAAAGCCCTTCCATGATGTTCTCATGGAAGGGCTATCGCATATTACCAACCACCAACCACCAACCACTACATTAGATGGAGAAACCGGAGCGGTAGTGGGGTTTGATGATGTCGTTAATGTCCGACGAGGCGTTTTTGGCATGCAGTTTCTTGGCGTCCCATTCGATGCGGCCTTTTTCGCCCGTCGTGCCCGCCGCCCAAACGGCCAGATTGCCGAGCAGAATGGTTTCGGTCAGCGGCCCTGAGTAGTCGGGGAAGTTGGACATGGCCGGTTCCGCGTTGTTGGTGCGAATGGCATTGACGAACTCCTCGAAGTGGCCGGGGGATTTCGGGAACGGCGCTTCCACGGTTACGCCCGCAACGATCCTGCCCCGCGTACCATAGTCGCCCGGCGTGTACAGCTTGCCCTTGTCGCCGATAATCAGTGAACCGCTGTCAGACAGTTTGTTGTCTTCGATCAAGTCCGCGGCGGGGAACGGGTCGCCGGACACTTTTTCCGCAGGCGGCAGGTTGTGGCCGTCGTACCAGTACATCGTCAGCGCGGGGCGGGAATATTTGGCCGTCTTAATGGCCGGGAACTGGAACGTGATTTTGGACGAGTTGGGATAGCTGTCCTTGTTGGTTCCCGACGAGGTCGCTTCCACGCTGGTCGGCCAGCGCAGGTCCAGCGCCATGTAGGGCAGGTTTACGGTATGGCAGGCCATATCGCCCAATGCTCCCGTGCCGAAGTCCCACCAGCCGCGCCACGCGAAGGAGTGGTAGCCCGCCTTGCGGCCGTTGCCGCTCACGAACGGGCGCTCCGGCGCGGGGCCAAGCCACAAATCCCAATGCACGTTGGCCGGCACGGGTTCGGGTGTGGGACGGCTGACGCCCTGCGGCCAGATGGGGCGATTGGTCCAGACATGCACTTCCGTGACCGTGCCTAATGCGCCCGCCCGCACTTTGAAGGCGTTGGCGCGCAGTGTGTCTTCGGCTGTGCCCTGATTGCCCATCTGCGTAGCGACCTTGTGCTTGCGCGCCAGGTCGCCCAGATACCGCGCCTCATAAATGCTGTGCGTGAGCGGCTTCTGGCAGAAACAGTGGATGTTGCGCATGATGGCGAGCGAGGCCGCGTGAACGTGGTGGTGGTCGGGCGTCGTGACCGTCACCGCGTCAATGTCCTTGCCCATCTCATCGAACAACTTGCGATAATCGTTGTACTTTTTGGAAACATTGTACTGCTGCGCGGCGGAGTTGAGCGTGTTGTCGTCCACGTCGCAGACCGCGATAATGTTTCCGAAGCGGGCCGTCGTCCGAATATCGTCTGCGCCCTTGCCGCCTACGCCAATGCTGGCGAAGTTGATGCGTTCATTGGCTCCGATGATCCGGTGCTGCGGCGTGGAAGCGGCCCACGTTTTGTCGGCCATCCACACGCCCGCGCCCGTGACCGCCGCAGTACGGAGAAACTCGCGACGACTTTGTTGCTGACTCATGTTGCTGTCCTTTGGTGTGCGGAAGAACAAACGTTGGCTGCCAGCGTTGTTCTCCTGAGTGGATAAAAAACAGTGCAGAAGAGGATGCCGGCGCAGCATCCCGCGCATTTCTGCCTTCCAGGGTATTGTTCTCTTAGCGATATACGACTTCCTGCTCTATTATAATACACGAAGGGCGTTCCTGTTGCAAATCTATTGCCATCCCGCGCAATTTTCCGGCGGCAAAAATGCCGACGCGAGGGCGGAACGCCATACAGCGCAGGGGTTCCGCTCGTCGCCACAACCCCCAACCTGACGGCGAAGGGTACTAAACATCCTCTCTTTCAGGAAATTGCGGCGTCTCCATCGGCTCCGGCGCTTCGGTGACGGGCCAGTGGTAATCGCGGTTCAGGAAGGTTTTGTTGAGCCAGCGGGTCAGGTCGTCTACCAGCGTGTGCGTGATCGGGATGTCGAACAGCGAAAGAATCGTGCCGATGAGCAACCCGCCGACAACCGCTGTGGCAAGCGGCTGGTAGGCGTCCAAGCCTGTTTTGGGATGCAGGGCAACAGGCAGCATCGTCAGCAGGGTAATGCCCGCCGTCATTAAAATGGGACGCAGGCGCTGCGGACACGCTCGCGCCACAGCCTCATCGCGGGGAACGCCCCGGTCCCGATGTTTCATTACCATATCAATGAGCAGTACGGCTGTGGTTATATCCATGCCCGTCAGCACGATGATGCCCAGGAGCGATACGGTAGAAAACGATTGATGCGCCAGCCACAGGGCGGTAAACACGCCCGCCAGTTCTAACGGCAGGCTGGCAAGCATCTGCAAGGGCTGCAAAAACCCCCGAAACTGCACCACCAAGACGAGATACATCAGCACGAGGGCAAGCGCCAATCCCGACACCATGCGCCGGAACGCCGCCATCATTTCCAGCATATCGCCCCGCGCCACCATGCCGTAACCGGGCGGAAAATTCACCGGCTGTATGCCTAATTTCGAATTGCCCGCATAGGTGTTGGCGACAAGGTTCATGACCACGTCCATTGAGGGCAGATTGTTGGAGCGATAATAGCCCGTAATTCCAATGACGCGGCGGAGCATGTCGTGTTCAATCACGGTCGGCGCATTACCATGCTGAATGCTTGCCACCGATTTCAAGGGTATCTGCCGCCCGTCCGGCGTGGATAGGGTCAGGTTTTCGAGGTTCTGAACCGTTGCCCGGTCTTTTTCCTCGTAGCGCACCTGAATGGTGTTCTGGCGCAGATTAGGCAGGCGGAAAAACTCGTTCGTCAGGCCGCCGCCAAGCGCGTAATACGCCTGCTGCGAGATGCTTTCCGGTGACAATCCCACTTCCTGCGCGCGCTGCGGGTCAACTTTGATTTGAAAGTCCGGCAGTCTCGCTGTCCACGTTGTCGCCGGCTGTGCCATTTCGGGCATTTTGCGCGCGACGGCTAATGTTTGCTGCCCCAATCTATCCAACTCGTTTATGTCCGGGCCGTAGATGTTGAGATGCACGGGAGCCGCCGAAGTCGCCATCACATCGCTGCCCATTTCCTTGATCTGCAAGCGCCGGATACCGGGAATCGTATGCAGCGCCTCTTTTTGAATGGCGTCTATGATCTGAAAAATCGTCCGCTTGCGCGCGTCCTTGTCCGAAAAGGTCAGCGTCAGGGATGCGCCGTTCACCTGCGGCATCTGGTAGCCGGTATAGTAGGGGTTGTACGACTCGAACATACACTCGGCCCCGATTTCCACGCTTGCCTTTTCCAGTTCGGGATAGCGGGCCATGATGCGCTCCAGTTGTCCGACTGCGCGTTCGGTTTCGGCATACGAGGTTCCCGGAGCCATTTCCAAAACGCCGCTCGCCTGCCCCACATCCGCAAGCGGCATCATCTCGCTCCCGATGAAGTAATAAAATGTCAGGCCAATGATCAGTGTGCCGAACACGCGGGCAAGGTTGGCGAAACGGTGTTTGAGCATCCAGCGAATGAGGCGCCCGTACCCCTTTTCCAGCCGGTCAAGCCAATGCTGAAACGGATCGAGAACGATGTACAGCAAGCATAAAACCGGATGCTTGCGGTCGGCGTGGCGCGCGCTTTCGGGACGCAGCAGATTGGCGCACAGCAGCGCGGTCAGCGTGAACGACACGAGCATGGAAGCCAGCAGGCCGAAAATCAGCGGCCATACCAGTTCGACAAACATCAGTTCCGTCAGCCCGCCCGCGAACAGCAGGGGCGCAAGCGCGAGGACGATCATCAGCGTGGACGCGATCACGGCAACGCGCACTTCGGCAATGCCGTCAATCGTCGCGGTTTTGGGGTCCTTGCCCATGCGTATGTGCCGCTCTACCGCATGAATGTCAATGATCGAGTCATCCACGAGCCGCCCAATGGACAGCAGCAAGCCGATGAGCGTGCCGCTGTTGAACGTCATGTGGAAGGGAACCATCATCAGCACGGCGATGGCAAGAGAAGTCGGCAGCGTAATCATAGCAATCAGCGTACCGCGCCATTCACCTAAAAACAACAGCACGGCAAGCCCGGTGAGCAGGACGGCAACCCCCAGTTCCTCCCAGACATTGTGAAACAGGATATTGACGAAGTGGGCGTTGTCATAAGCCACATCGAAATGCAGGCCGGGGTTTTCGTCCTCCAACTGCTTCACGACCTTCATCACGGCGGGCACGACCTGCGCGGAACTGGCGCTGGGGTCTTGAATGACGGACACTTCGATGGCGGGAATGACTTCAGCCTTTGTACCCGGCTCATGCGAAAGATAGTGGTAGCCGCTGCGCCGCTCAAAGTGAGAATCCACCACTCGCGCCACGTCCCGAACATAGACTACGCTTGGCGAACGCGAAGACGCGCTTGTCGCAGGTAAGGAAACGGGAGCGGCAGGAGTGGATGTGTCCGCTCCACTTCCCATGCCGCCCATTCCCCCACCCCCACTGCCGCCACTCTCGCCAACGGAACTCGCCGCCGTTCCGTTCGTTCCTGCCGTTACGCTCTTGATGGGATAGTTCAGCACGTCCTGAGCGCTGCGGGCGCGGGTGTCTATGCGTATAATACCTTCCTGTGCCCCGTTCGTGAGCGTACCGGCGGGGCGGGTAACGTTGAAGCGGTCAATGGCGTTCTTCACGTCCAGAATAGAGAGTTTGTAGGCCGCGAGTTTGCTCCGGTCAACGATTACCTGCATTTGCCGCCGATAGCCGCCGAACGGCACGACGGAATACACGTTTTCCACGCTCTTGAGCCGGTTGATGATAGTGTTGTCGGCAAACTCGCGGACGCGCAGCGCATCCCAACCCTGCTTTGCGTCGCCGCGCACACTGAGCGTTAGAATGGGCAAGTTGAGCGGGTCTATCGGCACGACCCACGAGGGCTTGAGGTTCGCGCCCGTTGCCGGCAGGTTCGATTGGGTGACGTTGAGGAGGGATTGCACGTCTACAAGGGCGCGCTGCATGTTCGTGCCGTATGGGAATTCCAGCGTGACGAGGGAAAAGCCGTTCTGCGAAGTAGAGCGCACGTAACGGATGCTCTTGACATTAACCATCTGCTGCTCGATAGGGTTGGAAACATACAGTTCCATCTCCTGCGCGGACAGGCCGGGCATCATCGTGACGACTCCGAGCATGGGACTTTCCACATAAGGCGCGAACCGGCGCGGCATCGTTTGGCTGACGGTCAGCCACGCCAATCCCACCATCGCCACATAAAACGCGATAATGGCATACGGATGCTCGATGCTCCACTTGTGAATGGTATGCAGCGCGTTCAAACTCCGCCCCACGTGTGGCGTAGCCGACGCGCCGTTATCAGATTGCTGTTTCATCGCCCGCCTCCCGCCCGCCTGGGAACGAGCGTCATGCCGCACTTGGGACAATTTCCGGGGTGATCCTGAACCACTTCGGGGTGCATCAGGCAGGTGTAGAGGATGCGGGATGAAGATGGGGTTGCCGTTCCCGTAGTCGGCGTTCTGCCTGCTCCTTCTGTAGTCGGCATACTGCCTACCGCTCCCGTAGTCGGCGTTCTGCCCGAATTCCTTTGCGCCGCTCCCATGCCTGTTCCCGCCATCCCGTTCATCGCTCCCGCCGTAACGGAACTGTTGGAAGCGACCTTTGTATTTACAGGCGCTACGGTGTCGCCGTTTTGCAGGTAATCCTGTCCTGCAACAACCACCTTCTGCCCTGCCTGCAAACCCGCGAGGATTTCCACGCTTTTCTCATCGCTCAGTCCCACTTTTACCTCAACCTCTTGAACGGTGTACTGGCCTTCCTGCCCGCCGACAGGCTGCGCCACCCACACTGAAGGCGTGGTTTGTGTCGTGACCACGCCTTCAGAGGGAGAGGCATGGTAGCGCAGGGCGCGCGTCGGAATGCGCAATGTATGCGCGTTCTGTCCTGTATTGATGTCCATCGTCACGTACTGCCCCGGCAGGAAGCGGCTGTCTTTGTTCGGTACAACGGCTTCCACAATGCCGGTTCGCGCCGTTGGGTCAACCGAGGGCGCGACAGACGTAATTTGCGCCGTAATCGGCTTGCTGCCTTCGTCCTGATTGCTGACCAGAACGGAACTGCCAACCCGCACTTTGGCTAAATCGGATTCGCTCACATTGGCCTGCAAGCGGATCGGCGTGATTTGCGCAATCCGCAGCAGGGTTTGCCCCGGATTGACCAGAACGCCGGGACTGACAATGCGCTGCGTGACTACGCCATCGGTTTGCGAGCGTATTTCGCTGTAGCCCTGCGCGGCGGATGCGCCTGCCAGCGTCGCTTTCGCCTGTTCCACGCCCGCCTGCGCCTGCGCGATTTTTTGATTGGCCGAGTCTGCCGCCGCCTGCGTGGAGCGCACGTGCGCGTAATGCGAGTTCAGTTCCGATTGCGCCTGTTCCACTTTCGATTTTGCGGACGCGATCAGGGCTTCGGCTTTGCGAACGGCGGACTGCGCGGCGCGGATTTGCGCCTGTACCTGCGCGATACGCGCCTGCGCCTGCCGGACTTTCGCGTCCGCGTTTTCCGCCTGCGCTTTTTCGCGCTGATATTCTTCCTGCGTGACCGCGCCCGCTTTGAGCAGGGAGGCTTCCCGGCTGATCTCGTCCCGCCAGTATTGTTGGTCGGCCTGCGCCGCCTGAACCTGCGCGTTCGCATCCCCGCTCATGCTTTGCGCAGCATCGAGCTGCGCCTGCGCGTTCGCCCGCTCCTCCTGCGCTGCCGTCCAATCCGCGCGGGCGCTTTCCACGGCCCCGGTTTTCATGCCCACTTCGGCATGGGCTTCGTTGATCGCGGCAAGCGCCTGCTGATACTCTTTTCGCGCCACCCCGACTCCCTGCGCCGCCATGTTCAGACTGGCGCGCTGATTGGCAACGAGGGGAGCCGACTGACTGGTATCCAATCGCGCCAGCAGTTGCCCGCGCCTTACTTTATCCCCCGCGTACAACGGCATCCAGAGCAGCGTGCCCGTAATGCGCGGCGTCACCTCCTGCTCCACAAAGCCCACCGCCTGCCCGGTGTAGCGCACAGTGCTTTCGATCTGCCCGCTTGTGACCGTCGCCAGTTCGACAGGCGCGGTTCCGGCGGGCGCGGGCAGGTTCATGTCCATACTCTGCGCTTCAAAAGGCGTCATGGCTCCCGGTCTGCGGAAGTGGCTGACCGCATACATCGCCCCCCACAGGATCAGGCCGAGCAGCGCCATCCCGCCAAGAACAGAGCGGTTCGCTACATTTCTCAAAGATAGACGTTGGTCTGTACGCCGCATCCGGTAGATGATGAACAGGAGAGCGGCTCCGGCTGCCAGCAAGGGCAAGAAAAATTCGATATTTCGATTCATGCTCGTCATGGCCTCCCGACCGCGCGCTGCAACCGGACGAGCGCAATGGAATGGTCATATAGCGCCTGCGCCACATTGCCGCGCGCCTGCGTCAAGGAAGCGAGGGCGTCCAATTGCTCGACAAGTAAGCCTTTCTGGTTTTGAACGCGCAGCGCGGTCACGTCATACGCGGATTGCGCGGACTGCAACGCGGACTGCGCCGCGCGATAGTTTTCCGCCGCCGTTTGCGCGTCCAGCCATGCCTCCTGCACTTCGACGGCAACCCGCAATTCCATGTCGCGGGCTTCCGCGTCGGCGCGTTCCTGCCGCGCCCGCGCCTGCGCGGTTTCAGCGCGGCGCTGTCCTCCGTCAACAAGGGGGATGCTGAGAACAATGCCAACCGTGTAGCCTTCCCGCGTTCCCTGCGGATGGGACGTGAAGCCGTCCGCCATTGCCATGCCATACACCTGCGGTCCCTGCGAACCCCGAACCGAGCGGGTCTGCGCTTCGGCTGCCGTTGTTCGCGCTCTGGCGGCTTGCAGTTCCGGGCGCGTTTTGGCGGCGTCTGCTAATTGCGCGTTCAGGTCGCCTACAGGGGGAGTAAACACAAGCGCGTCGCTGAGAGCAATATCGGAAGCAAGGCGAACGCCCATCGCGGCTTTGAGATCAAGCAGCGCTTTGGCCTGCGTGTTCCGAGCCGTCGTGAGCAGGCGCTGCGCGTCGGCCTGTTCCGCTTCCACGCGGCGTACCGAGGATTCCAGTCCCTTGCCTGCCGCAAAAAGCGCCTGCGTCGTTTTCACTAATTCCGCGTCCGCGTCTATCCTTGCTTGCGCCGTTTTCACGGTTTCGGCTGCCAGCAGCGCGCGGTAATAAGCGTCTTTGATTCGTAAAGAAATATCCGCTTGAACGCTTCCCGCATCGAAAGTGACGGCGCTTTCACGCTGCAAAGCCGCCCGTACCCCGTTTTCCAGTCGCCCGCTTGTAAAAATCGGAACCATGAGCATAAAGTTCTGGTCGGCGAAGCCCTGCGAGGGAACGTTCAGGTAGTTCGCGGGCATCACGTTCCCCGCTGTGTACAGGATATTGCTGGAATCTCCCGCCGACAGGTAAGTGTTTGCCGAAACTTGTGGGCGCGTCTGACTGCGCGCGCCCTGCGTTTCCGCTGCCGCCGCGCTGATGTCTGCCCGCGCCACCCGCGCCATCAGGTTTTCGCGCAACCCGGTTTGCACCGCCTGAGCCAGCGTCAACGCCCCCTTAATTTCGGGCCTGTCCGCGCCCAATGTCTGCGCTTCGACCGGAAAGGGAACAAGCAGGCAAAGTGCCCAACAAGCCGCCGCTATTTTCCGTTGAAATTTGTTTCTATATCGCATTATGTACACTGCCTCTTTGGGGCGTTGTGTGCCGCGTGGGGTAGCCGGGGATTAAAAATCCCCGGCAGGACAAAACAAGCGTCCTTCGGACGCAACCCTATACAAAGATTCCCGCGTCCGCAGGACGCTCGTACTTTCCTGCCGGGGATTTTTAATCCCCGGCTACCCCATAATTACGGCAATAAGGACAGTCGCCAGAAAATCATGAGACAGAATCACACTATTTAGTTATTGTCAGGGATGGCGTACAGATGTGCCGGAGTGGACAGACGTGGGCAAAGGCCAATCGTCTGTGCCTTACGCGGCAGGAGCGTCAGACGGAAAAGGGTGGAGCGCGACCGGAGGCAGGCCGCAGAAAGCGTTGCGGATAAAAGGGAAAGCGAGTCGGGAAGGAAACCGGAGTTGTGGTTTCCGGGAGAACGAACGTGAACCGCGCGGCAGGAGGCGGCAACGCCAGCAACGGCATATAAAACTCGACCCCATGCTGCAGGGTAGAGGCAGGCTGTTCCGCAACGCGCGCAACGCACTTAGAGGACGCGCAGGACTTATGCCCACCGCATCTCGAAGTGGTTACGGCTGCGGTTGCACGAGGGGCACACAGGGAGCAACGCATCCCGGAGGAAGCCGCACTCGAAGCCATGCGAGAACTTGAACTCCGAAGCATGGGGCAATTGGCAGGGCATGGCGTACCATCCAGGCATTGCCAGGACGCGCCGGACGGCAACGCCAAAACAATCAGCGCCAACGCCAGCAGCCAGCCTATCCATCTTCGGTTGTTCACATTTCGCAAAGCCATCGTGCTTATCATACTGTCATGGGCAGGCAAAAGGTTCCCGCCAAAAGTTGGCTGTGTCAAACGCCCAACGCAAATTTTTCCAAGCCAGTCTATTCGACTACACGAAATTATAAATAAAATAACAATTTGTACGGGCGCAATTTATTGCGCCCGTACAAATTGTTATTTGAACGGTATTGGATCTAACGCAGTTCGTGGGGAGGCGTCGGCGGTGACGGCGGCGTGGGTGGCGCAGGCGGGGCCGGCGGCGTTTCCGAACTGCTTGCGAAACTGTCTCCCCACGACACAGTAAAACCGCTTGTGGAAGTGGCTTCCTGTTTGGGCGCGTTGTCCGGGGCGGGCTGCGCGCTGAACCAGCCGGGCAGTTGTTCGCGCACCAGTTGGCTGAATTCGGCCTTGTCCATGTGCGGGGCGAGCGCGACAAGCAGGCTGGGATCGCTGACTTTGTGCTGCGCAAGGGCGGCGCGTACCAGTTGCCCGACCGTTTCCTTATCCACATGCGGCGCAAGCCCGATGATGGTCTGCAAATCCGGGCCATGCGGCGGTGGCGGCGGGGTTGGCGCGGACGTTGTTGTAACCGTCACTCCCAATCGTTCGCGCACCAGTTTGGACAGTTCCGAAGAACCGAGAAACGGAGCCAGCGCAATCAGCGGGCCAAGCCCCTCCTTGTGTTCGCGTTTTGCGTTTTCCACCGGCGTTTCCTCCACAATGTCGCTGATGTAATCGGCCAGCAGCGTGGATTCTGCGCCCAGTTGACCGAAATTCGTTTCGTCTTCATCCAATTCGGAAAACAATTCTTCCGGCAGAATGTCTTCTTCTTCCAGATGCTCCACGATGGCGTTATACCGCTTCACATAGTTGCGGACGCCGCTCTCGAAGCTGCCGGTTTGTTCCGCGTGTTCGGCGGTTTCGGCCATTTTCAGCAGCAGGTTGCGAATCCGGCGGATTTCCTGTTTCGGATTGCGGTCGGGCATGAGTTGGTTCCTCCAAAAGTTCGGCAAGGCGGGGCGACAGGCGCTTGCGCCCATCGTGCAGCCGCCATTTGACAGTGGTGAGAGGAAGGGCCAGAAAGTCGGCGATGCGCGTCGTAGGCCACTGCTCGTAATAAAACAAGCGCAGGACGATCTGAATATCCGGCGGCAGGTCGGACAGCATAGCGCGAATAGCCGCTTCGCGCTCCGTTTCCAAAACCTGCTCCAAAAGTCCGTTTGCCGCTTGCGGGTCTTCCCGCAGCGTCAATTGTTCCAGCGCTGCATCGTCCGTGGGCATATAACGGGCGGCGCGGGTTCCGAAGCGGCGGGCATGATTGCGGGTAATGGCGTACAGCCAGCCTGCGAACTTTCCCGGCTCCTGCAAGCGGGGCAGGGCGCGAAATGCCAGCAGAAACGCTTCCTGCGCAATGTCGTGGGCGCTTTCCCGACAGTTCACGATTTGCAGCGCCACCAATACAACCGCGCTCCGAAACCGGAGTACCAGTTCGTCACACGCTTCCAGACTGCCCATTTGCGCAATGCCCACCACTTCCGCATCGCTGAGATATTGTAATCGCCGCGCCATCGCCATGCTTCCGGCTCCTTCCAACGACAAGAGACAGCCAAAAGCCGAAAGGATAGTAACACAAAGGATGAAGGATGAAGGATGAAGGATGAAAAACTATTTTTGTTTGACAAGCTTTACCGGCTGAAAGGATTTTAGGAAGGGAGCATTGTCTTCATCCTTCATCCTTCATCCTTCTCAGGAGCGTGTCATGCCGCTCACTTGGCAGGGTTTCGGGATAATCGAGGGTGAAGTGGAGGCCGCGACTTTCGTGGCGGCGCAGGGCGGATTCGATAATTAATGCGCCGACTTGCGCGATGTTGCGGGTTTCCCAATAATCGGGCGTGGGCAGGGGCGTGGAGCCTAATGCCGTCAGACATTCGCGCAGAGTATGCTGCGCCAGCGTCAGTTCGGCGGTTGTCCGCATGATGCCGACATCCTGCTGCATGGTTTTCTGAACGCGCTGGCGGATAGTGGGCAGGGTGTTGGGTGTTGGGTGTTGGGTGTCGGGTGTCGGGGAGGAGAAAGCCGCGTTCGTGGATGTGGCGCTATCAGGGTACAGTTGGAGTGTGTTGGCGGCATACGTTGGGGTTGGCGCTTCCGCATGGTGCAGGGCGTGGTTGGCGGCGCGATAGCCGTATACCATTGCTTCGAGCAGGGAATTGGAAGCGAGCCGGTTTGCGCCGTGTACGCCCGTGCAGGCCACTTCGCCCGCCGCGTACAAGCGCCCGATGTTGGTTGCGCCGTTCAGATCGGTGACGACGCCGCCGCACTGGTAATGCTGCGCGGGCACGATGGGAATTGGGTCGCGGGTAATATCAATGCCGACGCTCAGGCATTTTTCGTACACGGTCGGAAAATGGGAGCGGAGCATGACGGGGTCTAAATACGTGACGTTGAGATACACGCATGGCACATTGCGGCGTTTCAGTTCCGTCACGATGGCGCGGGCAACAATATCACGGGGGGCGAGTTCGCGCAGTTTGTGGTAGCGTTCCATAAACTGCTCGCCGTCGCCGTGCTGCAAAATGCCGCCCTCGCCGCGCAGGGCTTCCGTAATCAAAAAGGCGCGGGCGTCGGGATGATACAGCGTAGTGGGGTGAAACTGAATGAATTCCATGTTGCCGACAACCGCCCCGCTCCGCCAGGCCATTGCCACGCCGTCGCCCGTCGCCACAAGCGGGTTGGTCGTATGCTGATACACATGCCCACAGCCGCCCGTTGCCAGCAGGGTGGCGCGGGCGCGGAACGTAGTCTGCTCGCCCGTTTCACCGTTCAGGGCATGCGCGCCCGTACAAAGCCGTCCGTTCGGGCCGTCCTCAACGGCTAAGTCGGTGACAAAATAGTGTTCCAGCACCTCGATTTCGGGGCAGCGCTTGACGGCTTCCAGCAGGGTGCGCTCACACTCCCAGCCCGTGTAATCGGCGGTATGCACGATGCGGTTGCGGGAATGGCCGCCTTCGCGCCCAAGCGAAAGCACTTCCTGCCCCGCTTCATCGGTTTCCATGTTGAACTGCGCGCCCATATCCATCAGTTCGCGGATTCGTTCCGGGCCTTCGCGCACCAGTATCTCTACCGCGTCCTCATGGCACAAGCCCGCGCCTGCGATCAGCGTATCCTGCACGTGCAGTTCAAAACTGTCATCGTCGGCAAGTACGCCCGCAATGCCGCCCTGCGCCCAACTGCTGTTGGCGTCCGCCCGCGTTTTCTTCGTCAGCAGCGCAACGCGGCTGTTGGAAGCCACATTCAGCGCAAACGTCAGCCCTGCCAATCCACTCCCGATCACCAGATAGTCCACTTCGACGATCATAACCGCTCGTATCCTTCCACAAACGCGCCTTTATCCAGGGCGCGTTCTTAATCCCGATTGCGCTTGTTGGGGCCGAGGATGGTGAGGGAAAGTTCGGCGCGATTGCGGCTTACGGCCAGCAGGGGATTATAGATATAGGGCTTTTGCGGGTTCCACAGACCCGCGTCCTCAATGCCTTTTTCCACATCGGGGCGACGACCCGGTTTCAGTTCGCTGGCGGCATACGCCAGAATCGTGATTTTATGATCGTCGCGGGGCGCTTTTTTGTCAATCGCGAACTCGGCCTCATAGCGCCCGTTGCCACGCGGCAGCAATTCCCACTTTTGCCCTGTCCGGTTGTTGCGCGCGACCACGATGACATGCGCGGACGGTTCGGGTGGCGACAGCAGGGTTGCCATGATGCGGACGGTATCGCCAGGCTGCGCCAAACTCGGCTCCATGCGGGCGGACGTGAAGTTGAGGTACGTGGTCTGGAACGCGGACGGCTTATCGGAGTCGGCAGTTGTCAATTGTACAGGGTCCAGCCACGCGGCAAGCGTTTGCGTCTGCCGGCCCTTCGCCTTGAACGTTTCCTTTTGCACCCAGTACACGCGGGTCACGCCGACCAGATCGTTACGCGAGGGCGCAATCACCTTGATAAACAATGCGCCGGGCATTTTACGCGCTTCCAGATCGGCGGGACGCCGGGGTTTGGGGCTGACGGCAAACAACGCCTGATCCACAACCGCGCCGCCAACCGCAATGCCGCCTTTTGTCAGGGGATTGCCGAAGGTTGCGGCCTCGCTGGACGTGACGGCTTTCAGCCCGGAACGGATGGGATTGGCGACAAACCCGACCGTATTGCCGACAAAGCGCGTCACGCCTCCGAACACTTCCGCGAAAAATCCGGGCGAATGGCGTTCCTGCAAGTGCAGGGCGTTTTTCGGCACGGCAAGCGCGTAATCGCCGTTGTCGTCCGTGCGCGCGTAATCCACGACCTTGTTGTTGTCATCGTACACGGCAACCAAGGCGTTGGACATAGGACGGTTACTCGCGTCCAAAATGCGTCCCGTCGCCCATACCGGTTGTTCCGCGCAGGCAGAGCGCGGCGCGGCAAGCAGTACGCTGCCCCACATCACCGGAGCAAGCAACAAACCTATATGCTCAAGCCTGCGGTTGGCAGGCCGAGCGAGGAAGCGAGGTTTTGCATAAAGTGAAAATGGCATCGCTCTTAACCCATGAGAAAATATCAACCGTTGACAGTAGCGCAGGCGCAAACCGCAGCGTTAAAGCGGCCTCCTTTAATATACGCAACAGCGTATCCATTCGCCTGCATCCTCCCCAACACCCAACACCGAATACCGAACACCTAATCAGTCCCAATCCTCGTTCTTCGGCTTGGCAAAGAATTTTTCCAACTCCGTCATGCCGGGCAGACTGGTGACATGGTGTGGCGAAATAAAGAAGAACGTTGGAGTGAATTCCACATATCCCGCTTCTCCAGCGGCCATGTCTGCCCTGATTCGATTTTCCATCGCGCTGGACACGCGATCCTTCTTAAATTTTGCCATGTCCAGGTGCAGGCTTTGCGCATACTCTTCAAATTGGACGCTGTCGAAGTTAGGGGCTTCCATGTCTTTGGTGTGCTGGAACAACAGATCGTGCATCTCCCAGAACTTGCCCTGTTCGCCTGCCGCTTCCGCCGCCCCCGCCGCTTCCTTTGCCCACCGGTGATTGCCAAGCGGGAAGTTGCGAAAGACAAGCCGTATCTCTTTGGGATGCTGCTTGTAAACGGCTTCCACTTCTTTAGCCGCGTCCGAACAATGCGAACACTGGTAATCGGCAAACTCGATCAGAGTGTATTTGGCGTTGGCATCGCCTTTGGTATGGAGCATGGACGCGGTGAGCGGGCCGCGCGCATCGGGAACCGACTGCGGGACAGGAGTAGGCGGCGTATGGAGAACCAGCATGATGTCCGGGATGACCATGAAACTGCCCAGAACCACAATCAGGGCGAGAACGCCGCCAATCATTTTCTGTTCGCCGGTCAGTTTCCGCCCGTCGAGCAGATAATCGCGGGAAGCCAGCGCGAAAATCAGCGTCACCAGCGCAGCCGACGCAAAGCAGTATTTACAAAAACTGTGCAATTGGTAGATGGCGACGCGCTGCAGCCATATCGAGATGCCAAAGCCGAGCAGCGCCAATCCCCAGATTGCCATGTCCAGTTTTCGCACAGGATTGCCGCCCGATGCGCCGGCGCCGCTTCCAATTTCCGATGGTTCGGCAGGAGCCGCATGGCCGCGCGGCAATTCCTCCTCCATGCCGGGCGTATCGAAAGCGGAGGCCGAAGACGCATACGCTGCCGCCCGCGTAGTTTCCCGCTCCCGCGCCAGGCGCAGTTGTTTGCCGCGCGCCAGGCACAGGCAGATGAACGCGAGATACATCAGCAGGCCGAGGAGCGAGGTCGGAAGGGGACCAAAATGCCCGTAAACGCTGCCGGTTGTAGACGCGCAACCCGCGCCGTTCTTGAAACAGCCCCCGGCGGCATCGGCGGCATGTTCCCCGAACGTCAGCATCAGGGCGACGCCACAGCCGACAAACGCGAAAATCATAGTAAGGAGGTTGGATAGCGATCTATTCATTGCAGAAAAAACTCCCGGAATGTAACCCGCAGCGTTGTCCGCGCGTCCAAATGCGGAACACGGCGACAGATGCGCGTATTGGTTTGTAAGAGTGTACCTGAATCCGTTCGTACCTGTATTATACAACACCTTGCGCCAACAAACGCTGCCGCAGGTACTCGATTTGCGCGGCGTGCTGAATGTCGTGCTGCAGCATTTCTGATACGTAATCCGTCAGGGAAATCGTTGCCCCCTCCCAATCGCGCTCGGCCTCGAATTCCGCGTCGGGCAATTGCTGTAACTGCGCCTGCCAATCCGCGCCGATACGTTCCATCCAGGCCACGATTCCCGGCCAATCGCTGCTGTCGGGAGCCGCTCCCGCGTCGAAGTCCGCGATCCCGCCCGCTTTGCCGTCGGGCAGGAACAGGGGCAGCGTCAGTTGCTTCCAGGCGGCGACGTGATAGACGATGCCGGCGATGCTGCCGTTTTGCCCGATGCCATACGGCTGCCCCGGCCAGTTCGCAGCCCCGAAAGCAAGCGCCTGTTCGGGCGTCACGTCTTGTATTTGTTCCCGCAAATAGCGAAAACTCCGCGTCGCGCGCTTGCGCAGGTAATCAGGCAACGATTGAGGCATGGATTTGTCTCTCCTACAGCAGTTTGGTTTTACCGTTCAATATGCGATATAATACGGGGAAGGAATAAGAGAAGAAGGCAGAAGGCATTAGATATTAGATATTAGGCAAAAGCCAATACCCACTACCCAACACCAGAACACCGAACACCTGAATACCGACTTTTCCCGATAGGAGTCTTTGCAATGAATTCTTTATCCGTTGCGTTTAGAAAACAAACCGCGCTTCCCGCGTCCCTTATATCTGAGAACACCAACGAACGGAACATTCCTTCGCGTTCCTTCGCGTTCCTTCGCGGCTATATTCCTCTTCGGCCTATCCGGTTCCTGCTTTTGGGCGCGTTGGCGGCAATTGCGCTGAATGTGGGAATTCCCGCCTATGCGCAGGACAAAGAGAAAGCGCCGGACAAAGACAAAGCCGGCACTGACCTCAGCCAATTGGCTTCCGAAATGAGCGACATTGACTCGCTGCGCCCGCTCATTCCGCTGAAACTCACGCCGGAGCAGATAGACAAAATGGCGGCGGCGATTACGGCATCGCAGGCGGCGTATGACAAAAAACTCAAAGCCATCGCCGGGCCGGCGCTTGCGAAATTGGCCGACCAGATACATGATGTCAAGCAAAAAGCGCTCAAGGGTGAACCGATACCGGCAGAATTCGACACGTATGCGCAGGCGGCGGAAAAGCAGATACTTACCAGCCGCGTGAAACTGGATCAAGATACGATCATCCTCCTGGCGGGTACGCTGGAAGATATACTAACGGCGGAACAGTTTAAACAAGCGGCCATGCTGGACAAGAACGCGCAGATCAAGCTGAAAAAAGTGCCGGCGACCCTGCAAAAAACGGATGCGCAGTGGTTCGCCTCGTATGTCACGGATGCGATTTTTACCGTGCCGCGCATTGTGCCCCTACTCAAAGAGATGCGCGCGGCGACAGGCGCGAAAACCGCTTCCACCAACGCACCCGGATCGAAGTAACCGCAAAGAGTTGATAGTTCTTAGTTGATAGTTGATAGGGATGCAGGAAGCGCGAGTTTTCAGCATTCTTTCGCTTAGGGCATTACGACAAAAACTTGCGCCCGCTCTGCTGTTTGTTATCACAGCAGAGCGGGCGCATTGTTTGGGCAATTGGAATCGCGTGAATGGTTCACTCACGCGACATTACAAACTGGCGCTTCTGAGTTAGAGCATGGTTTCCAACTTGCCGGCGATGATGTGCTTGGGAACGACGCCGACAACCTGATCCACCACTTTGCCGTCCTTGAAGAAGTACAGCGTGGGAATAGACTGAACGTTGTAGCGATCCGCCACTTCCCGCTCATCGTCTATGTTGACCTTGATGACCTTCACGCGCCCGGCGTATTCGGTTGCCAGCGCGTCCAGATGGGGCGCAATCATGCGGCAGGGGCCGCACCAGACAGCCCAAAAGTCTACAACGACCGGCACATCGGATTTCAGCACCTGTTCATCGAACTCGCTCGATGTGACTGCAACAGCGTTGCTCATTAACGTTCCTCCCCTGAGTATGCGCGTAACCCAGCCCCTAAGCGGAATAGGATTGGCAGACTGCCCGGTGAGCCGTGTGCTATCCCCACGCTGCGTACTGTCAAACGCGATACTCGCTTCCCGGTGAAATATAGGCTGTTATGAAAATGAAAGCCGCCGCCACAGCGCCATCCGGCCTGTTTTCGGCAGACTTCCCTCTTCCAATAAAGCCTTCTGTTGTTGCCTACGTACCGCTTTTGGCGGAAGTTCCCGTTAGGGGGTTGGTGGTTGGTGGTGGGAGAAGGGAAGAAGGCATTAGATAGTAGGCATTAGGCATTAGGCATTAGATATTAGGAAGAAGACAGAAGACAGAAGCCGAACACCGAACACCTGAACACCCGAATACCGAATATGAAAAACCGGCGCGTCGCGCGAAAGGCGGACGTGCCGGTGATAAGCCCCATTGTCAGCTTGCTTAGAAATGTGCGCGGTTCAGAGACCGAATGTGTTTACGAGTATTTTTCTGCCAGAATCCGAGGATGCGGGAAGAAAGGATTAGGAAAAATGCGTCTTTGCACCGGAAAACCGGGAGGACGGAAAAAATTGTAAGCCGGGGGATTGCTATTACGCGGATGTGACGTTGGCGGCCTGAGGGCCTTTTGCGCCGTCCACAACTTCAAAAGAGACTTCCTGGCCTTCCGCCAGAGTCTTGAAGCCATCTTTTTGGATGGCTGAGTAGTGGACGAAAATGTCCTTGCCTTCGTTGGTTTCGATGAAGCCGTAACCTTTGGCGTCATTGAACCATTTCACCTTACCTGATTGCATGTCCGAACGTCCTCCTTACTGGATGTACATGCTGAGCGGGGAACTCAGCCGGACAAGTATAACATTTGCCCGGCGGCGTGTCAACATATTTCGCCCGAATTTCGGTGAATTTGTTGAAAACAGTGAAATTTTTTTACAACTTTTTGCGTACTCCCTCTGCCGGTACTTAAACCAGTGTACTCTTGTCGCGTACTATTGGCTCCGCAGATGATTTTGGCTTTTTTTCTTGACAGCAAGCCCTCCACCGTGCCATACTGCTTTCGCATTGACCGAAAACAATTAAACATTTCGCTTGTACTCTTTGCTCGCCGCAGACAGCCGGTGTTGACGCGCTTCTTTCCGACAGAACTCTGGAAAGTAAACGCGCCCGCTTAAATTCCATGCAGGAAGCCCGCCGAGGTTGAGTCGAGTTCCCCAATACCAGAGTTGGCTTGCGCCTGCGCCTGCCACCCCCTGTAACCCGGAATTCGCCTTTGTCTGCGCCCGCGCAAACGAAGCGAATGGCCGGGTTTTTCATTGGAGGTTTCAGGTTTCAGGTTTCAGGTTTCAGGGAAATCCCTCTTTACCCAAACACTTGATAGGATAGCAGCCAGGAAGGGAAGAGTATCCCTGAAACCTGAAACCTGAAACCTGAAACCTGGAGTTCGCCATGCCCAACGCACAGAAAGAACTGGTCATCTCCGAACTGCGCGACATTGTGGCGCAAAGCAAGGGAGCCATTCTCACCGACTATCGCGGCCTGACGGTTGCGGAAGTCACCAACCTGCGCAAGAAATTGCGCGACGTGGACGCCGAGTACCACGTTGTCAAGAACACGCTGTTCAAAATTGCGCTGGGCGAACAGGCCGGCGCGCAACTGGACACGCTCTTAGCCGGCCCAACAGCCATCGCGTTCGCCAAAGGCGACGTTGTGCCTACGTCCAAAGCCGTGATTGACTTTTTGACCGGACTGAAGAAGCCGGACATCAAGCTCAAGGGTGGATATATTGACGGCAGCGTTTACGATGTGGCGCAAGTCACGGCGCTGTCGAAACTGCCGCCCAAAGAGCAGATCATCGCGCAGCTGCTCGGTTCGCTGCAAGCCCCGGCCAGCAATCTGGTCGGTACGCTGGATAACATCATCGGCGACTTTGTCCGTACCATCCAGGCGATTGCCGACAAACAGGGTGGCGGCGGGGAAACCGCAGAAGCCGCCGCGTAATAAAGGTTTCAGGTGTCAGGTGCTAGGTATCAGGATAGAATACCTGCGGCCTGACACCTGAAACCTAACACCTGACACCTGAATTGTAATCAAGGAGAAAGAAATGCCCGCACTTAGCCGTGAAGAGATTGTCGAAGCCATCAAAGGCATGTCCGTGCTGGAACTGTCCCAACTGTCCAAAGACTTGCAGGAAGTCTTTGGCGTGTCCGCCGCCGCGCCCGTCGCGTATGCGCCCGGTCCCGGTGGTCCCACTCCGGGCGAACCCGCTCCGGTTGTCGAGGAAGTGACGAGCTTTGACGCCGTTCTGACCGCTATTGGCGAGAAGAAGATCAACGTCATCAAGGTCGTCCGCGAAGTGACGAGCCTGGGTCTGAAGGAAGCCAAAGACCTGGTCGAGTCTACGCCCGCCAAAGTGAAGGAAGGCATCAACATGGACGAAGCCAAAGCCTTGCAGGCCAAGTTCGAGGCCGAAGGCGCGAAGATCGAAATTAAGCCGGCGGGTTAGGAAGTTGATAGTGGTTAGTTGATAGTTGATAGTCAACCGCATCCGCGCGTTGAAAATCGCGGATGTGATAACGTAGGGACATAACATGTTATTTCCTGCCTCGGAGGTTATGTCCTGCATGCGTGGACTGGAACGACTATTTTGTCTTGAGTCGCTCTAACCTGCTATTGCCAACCTATACGAAAACGCCCCTGCAACAAGTTCGTTGCAGGGGCTTTTTCGGATGTACGCTGAACTATCAACTATCAACTAACCACTATCAACTCCTCAGAAGCTGTAATTCGCGTCGTAGTTGCGGATCAGGCCGATTACTTTGCCCATGATCTTGCTGTCTTCGCGCTTCACTTCGATGGGGGCGTAGGCGGGATTGGCGGCGAGCAGGCGCGCCCCGTCTTGCGTGAACTGGATGTGCTTCACGGTCGCTTCGTCGCCGAGCAGCACGGCCACCATGTCGCCGTTTTCCGCTGTGTTCTGCTCCTTGAGTACCACGTAATCGCCATCCATGATATGCGCGTTAATCATGGAGTCGCCCTTGACGCGCAGCGCGAACGGCTTCTTCACGTTGTAGATCATCTCCTGCGGCACGGGAATCTGGGTTTCAACGTTTTCGTTGGCCGTGATCGGCACACCGGCAGAGATGGTTCCGATAAGCGGCACAAAGCTGACATTGCGATTGGGGGATGTGGCGCCGGTCTTGCCGATGACCGTGATGGAGCGGGACGTGCTAAGGCGCTTGATCATGCCTTTGCGCTCCAGGGCATCGAGATGCACGGTGACGCCGCGCAGACTGGAAATGCCGAACTCGTTGCCGATTTCACGGATGCTCGGCGGGTAGCCTTTGTCGTTGACGTATTCCATAATGAAGGCGAGAATTTTTTCCTGCTTATCGGTTAATCCACGGGTCATGGTCGTTGCTCCTCCTGTACGCAAAATATACGACGTACTTTTGTTTACTGTACACTGTTTTCTCCCTTTCTGTCAAGAGGCAGACGGCAAAAAAGCGTTGATTTTTGTCTGTTGACATTCTCCACCGGACGCGCTATAATCATCCGGCAAAGTTTTCAGCCCCCACCCCGCCTATCTGACGCTTCGGTAACGATTTTTCAAGCGTTTGCGTACCGAAAATAGAGGCTGTGGAATGGCCTGCGGTTGGTATTTGCGAAGGAGAAGTATTTGAGCGTTGATGCGAGTTCCGAGTCCGTTCTGCCGCCCTCCCCTGCCCAGGACGACGGAAACAGCATAGCCCGCGAAGAAGCCGGCGATCCGAAGCATTGGAGCGGCGCTTCGTCCGAGCCGATGCTGTCCATTGTCGTGCCTGCGTATAATGAAGAAGCGCGTATCGGCAATTCCTTGAAGCGGATGCTGGCCTACTTCGACGCGCAGCCGTACTCGTATGAGATTTTAGTCGTCAGCGATGGCAGCAGCGACAAAACCGAAGAAATCGTGCAGCATATCGCTGCCCGCCGAACGCAGTTACAATTGCTGACGTATGCGGACAATCGCGGCAAAGGCTACGCCGTTCGGTTCGGGATGCTGCGGGCGCGGGGTGAGCGTATTTTGTTCAGTGACGCGGATTTGGCGACGCCCATTGAAGAAGTGGAAAAGTTACTGGCAAAACTGAACGAAGGGTATGAAATTGCCATCGGATCGCGGGATGTGGCCGGTTCGGAGTTAATCAAGCGGCAATCGCTCGCGCGGGAGTTCGGCGGCAAGAGTTTCAACAAACTGGTGCAAATGCTGGCGGTTCCGGGCATCCACGACACGCAATGCGGCTTCAAGCTGTTTACGCGGCCAGCCGCGCTCTCCATCTTCGGGCGCGCGCAGGTAGACCATTTCGCGTTCGATGTGGAAGTTTTGTATCTCGCCATGCGCGTCTTCGGCTATCGCATCGCGGAAGTTCCCGTCCGCTGGCAGCATATCGAAGGCTCGAAAGTGCGCTTTGCCCGCGACGCCTACCGCATGTTGAAAACCGTGTTTCGTATTCGTCTCACCCATTACGACCCTCCCTCCTCTGCGGCGGAATTGCGACTGCCTTAAAGGAAGGCATTAGGCATTAGGCATTAGGCATCAGGACAAATTTTCCGTGCCTAATGCCTAATGCCTAATGCCTAATGCCTAACTATGAATTCTGGCGAATACGAACGGATGTACCGGCTGGAAGACACCTACTGGTGGTTTGTCGGGCGGCATCGGCTGGCGGAAGGACTGATCAAGCAGCGTTACGGGCAGGCCGATCCTGTGGCGCATCCGCTGACTATTCTGGACGTGGGCTGCGGCACGGGAGCGATGTCGGCGCGGCTGACGCAATGGGGCCGCGTGGTTTCGATGGACTTTTCCCCGCTTGCGCTGCAGTTTTCGCGGCGGCGCGGCTTGAAACATCTGCTCGGCGCGGATGCCATGAAACTGCCGCTGCAATCCAATCGCTTCGATCTGATTACCGTGATGGACGTGCTGGAACATTTGCCGGACGACCAGGCGGCAATGCGCGAGTTCTTCCGCGTTTTGAAACCGGGCGGGCGCGTGATCGCCACTATTCCCGCATACAAGCACCTGTGGAGCGAACACGACATTGCCCTGATGCACCACCGCCGCTACGTCCGCTCCGAAGTTTCGGAACGCTTTCAGGCTGCCGGGTTCCACATCGAAAAACTGTCCCACACCATGACCACGCTGTACCCGGTCGTGTCCTTACAGCGCCGCCTGAACGCGAAACAACCCCCACACGATCCGCCGCAGGCCGCCATGCCCCTGTTCCCCGCCCCCGTCAACAGCCTGCTTACCGGCCTGTTCACGCTGGAAAACACCCTCGCCCGCGCCATAAATCTGCCGTTCGGCGTCACCATCTTCTGCGTGGCGCAAAAACCGGAGGAGAAATAGAACCACGGAGGACACGGAGAACACGGAGGGGGAGGAAAGAGTAGAGGATAAGGAACCGCTAAACAAACGAAAGTAAGACAAAAAGCAAACCACAGATATAACGGATGAAACGGATAAACGCGGATTCAAGAACAATTTGACGCGCCTGTCTGTTGATAATCCTGTCTATTTCCTGTTCGTCTCTTTTCGTTTGTTTGGCGTGTTTAGCGGTTCCTTATCCTCTACTCTTTCCTCCCCCTCCGTGTTCTCCGTGTCCTCCGTGGTTCTATTTCTTTGCAGTTTTGATCGGCGCGGCGGCAGCGGCTTTGGTGATGTACAGCGCGGCGTCGGTGGTGATGGGCGGGGTGGGCAATTCGATGCCGTCTTTGGCCTTGTCTACCGCAACGTCGCTGGCGTCCAGGGATTTGCCCGCGTAGGTGTCCCACCACGTATAGCGGTACTTGCCCGGCTGCAAGCCCGTGACGAGGATTTTACCGCTTGCGCTTTCCTGCGGCGCGGCTTTGGCGTCTTTGGACGGCGCTTCGTAGATGTTGCCGCGATGGTAGACCCACGCGACGGCGAAATCCTTGCCGACGCGGGCGGAACAGCCTAAGCGCCCCGGTGTAGTTGCTCAGGGCGAATTGGCGGACGACGAGCCAATCTTTGCCCGTGTTCTCCACAGTGATGGCGTGGGAGCCTTGCGGCACGTCCACTTTCACCGCGCGCTCGTCGGCTTTCGGCGCGCGATCCAACTCGGCTGCGGCAAAGTCGCGCTCGGTTGTTTTGCCGTCAACCGTGATTTTCAGATGCGCCCCCGCTTTGGAGGTTTTACTCACGTCAATGGTAAACGTGCCGGGTTGCGGATACTGAACGTGCAATGTCAGCGGTTTGGGCATCATGTCGCGGTGCGCTTCGCCCTGCAGGAAGGTCGGGAACTGATCCATTCCCTGCGGAGCGCCTTCCTTGCCGACAACAAACTCGTTCTGCGCGGCCTTCACGAACCCGCCGCCCGGCCCGAAGCGCAAGGCCGCGTTCTGGCTGGTTTCGATAGGCAGGGTGGTATTGACGAGTGAGCCGTGATTGGCAAGCCCGGACGCCGTGACAAAACCTGACGCGGCTTTGAAGTGCGAATACAGGTTGTGCTGCTCCACGTTTACCCAATCCCAATACTGCGCCGCGCCCGACCCGTTGCGCATCAGGCTCGACCACAAGCCTTGATGCAATCCGACGCCTTCCGCGTCCGACAGGCCGGACGGCCCGAACTCGCCGATGAATTCCGGCCTTTGCGGCTTCTTGCTTTTGGCTGTTTTCGTCGCGCCATACGTATCGGGTGTTTCCGTCGCGCCCAATGCGGTCAGCACGTCGGAGGGATAGGTATGCGTTTGCACATAGTCTACCGTTTCCCATATCGGGCTGTCATACGCGATGGCAGGCGCGGAGCTCGTTGTCAGCAGATGCCGGTAGCCGTCGTACTGACGCAGGAACAGCGCCATTTCCCGATGCCACAGCGCGATTTGATCGGTTAAGTTTGCTCCGTCCCGCGTCCGTGCCTTCCACTTCGTTGAACAATTCAAACGCGAGAATGTTGGGCGAGTACCCCCAGCGCGCCAGCATGTAGTACAATTTGCGCTTTGTCAGCGCGCGGGCCTGCGGGTTGGTGAAGAACTCTTCCGGGCTGTTCAAAAAGCCGCCGTTTTTGGCGTTGTAGGGGTTGGCGTTCCAGTTGGGGTCTACTTTGGTGGAATACTGCCCGTGATGCTGCACGACCAATTGAAAATAAATGCCGTTCTTTTGCGCCCCGTCTACAATGGCGTCCCACTTTTTCACGGCGGCAAGATCAATGTCGCCAAGTTTGACCGACTTTTCGGTTTTTGCGCTTTTGTCCGTCTTGTCGGAAGCCGCTGCTTTGCCTGCCTGCGCGTCTGGGGCGTTGGCGGGCCAATCTAGGTTCTTGCCATCCCAATGCGTCATCCACACGCGCGACCAGTTTTCACCGGCTTCGTGCATCTTGGCGAACAATTCGGGAGTGTCGGGCAGTTTGTCGCTGTGCCAGGCTTGATTGTGGCCGAGCGGGTAATAGCGCGCGCCGTTGTCGAACACAAACCGCGCATGGTCGCCCCGATCCAGGCGGACAAAACCGGGCTGCGTTTCGCCACTCACGCTCCAATCCTTCTTTTCCAGCTTTTCCTCATGCGCGATCTGGCCGTTCAGTTTAACGGACGCAACGGCGTAGGTTCCGGGCGAGGTCGGCGTGAAGCGAACGCGCCACGTATTGTCGCCGTCGTAAAACGCGGGAATGTCAACAGTGCTGTTGTCCGGCTTGCGCAGTTGAACCTGCACGTTCACCTTTTCGTAATCGAACGGATCGCCGGGCAGGCTGGCAAGCTGAAACGAGGTGGACAGCATGGGGAATGTACCCCTTCCCAGGCCGCTGGTCGCGCCCGTATTGCGGTCATTCTGGCGTCCGGCGATGGAGGAGTTGTAGCCGCTGCTGATGTCGCCGCCCAGGCTGCGGTTATAATCCCCCAACCCGGACCCGGCGCACCCGGCAAGACTGTTCGCAAGAATGGCGGCTCCAAACGCGCCCAATGTCCGGCGCGTCAGACGGGCATTGCGTGAAAAACAAGCAAATTGATTGCGGTTGACCTTCATAACGGTTATATTCCTGAAAAATACCCCGGCAGGCGTCCACTTGTGGACACGGCCCTCTCCCTGACGCAGTTTCAATAAGCGCGGCTACTGCGAAGCCGCCGCGCTTCATTACGCCAGGGAAGGAGGGCATTTACATGCGGGGATGAACGAAGTTCAGAGTTTTGAATGTGGAAGAAACTTCCTCTATTATACGCTGTTTTTGCCGGGATTGTGACTCGGTTTTTGCCGAAAGACGCTTGTTTTGTTCAGACAGGAATTGCTGAGCCTCGCAAGCCCTAAAGACGCGCCCTGCCTGAATTTAACTCTCGCCTTTGTGTGAAGGCAGGGAGTATAATCAGGCGCAAATGGTGAATAAGCCTTCTGAAACTACGCATTTTCAAACCGCGCGTTTTCAGGGGATTGGCGCGTTGTTTCACGGCAGACACGCCGATG
The DNA here is from genome assembly GCA_963835065.1 of uncultured Chthonomonadaceae bacterium. Taxonomy (GTDB): domain Bacteria; phylum Armatimonadota; class Chthonomonadetes; order Chthonomonadales; family Chthonomonadaceae; genus CAWFQB01. The sequence goes on from CAWIEK010000049.1 coordinate 629,157, forward strand.
TTCCCAAACAATACATCACCCAACCCGGACGGCATCCTTGCTCTGTCTGGAGAACACCATTCCCAATACTTACCATGCTCATGACATTTCAAACAGTACCCTACGCGCTTTACCTGCAAATCAGTCGTCGCGCCTGCCTGCTGCTGTTCCTGCTATGCTGGCTGCTTGGCGCGGCTTCCCTGCTGCGCGCGTCCGCCGCGTCCAAAACGGTCACGCTGCAATCCCTGCTGACGGAACTGACCGATGTGGACGTGGTGGCCCGGTGGCCGGAGCCGGAATATACAAGTTATGAGGCCAGCAGCTATGACCGCCGCCGTACAGGTCCCGACAAGCCCGACTGGTTCGCCAACAACGACCATTCGCAGTTCGTCCGGGTGGAAGAGCGGGCGGGGCGGCGCGAACAGGTGATGCTGGACGTGGACGGGCCGGGCGCGATTGTACGGTTCTGGCTGACGAGCAACGACAAGAGGGCGGGAACCCTGCGCGTGTACCTGGATCGCGCCGAACAGCCCGTCCTTCTCTTCAACAGCTACGACCTGATGTTCAGCGAGTTGGCCGCAAGTCCGCTGCTGCACCCGCACACGAGTTATAATCCGATGGGCGGGGGCGGCAGTACGCTGTATCTGCCCATCCCCTACGCCCGCCATTGCAAAGTGACCTGGGAGGAAGCCGATCCCAAAAACGGCGGCCCGCGTTATTACCAGATCAACTACCGTACTTATAATTCGGGAACTCGCGTCCAAACCTTTACCCATGCGGTGCTGGAAGCCGCGCAAGCAGCCATTGCCCGAGCCAACCGCCTCCTGCTACATCCTCCCTTTCTCACGTCTTCTGCAGCTTCCTACGTAACTTCCTCAGCGACTTCTTCTGCTGCCCCTGTGACTTCTGCCTCAACGGCCTCATCAACCGGCGACAAAACATTGTCGCTGGACAAGACCATCGAAGGCAGGAGTGAAGCAACGCTGGAACTTCCCAACGGCCCGCAGGCGATACGGCAATTGACAATGCAGTTCACCATTGAGCCGGACGCGAGCAAAGCGGATTCAAGCGAAACGCAGCAGGAACGGGATTGGGAACAGGCGCTGCGGGCCATGATTGTACGTATCCGTTTCGATGGCGAGGAAACCGTCTGGTGTCCCGTCAGTGATTTCGCCGGCAGCGGCGTGGGAACCTGGCCTTTAGAAAGCTGGTATCGGCGCGTGGATGCGGACGGTAAAATGACGTGCCGGTGGGTCATGCCCTATGCCCATGCCGCGCAAATCACGCTCCTGAACCTGGGAACCCAACGGGTGCGGGCGCAGTTGGCGGCAACAGTGGGCAACTGGAAGTGGGATGCGCGTTCCATGCGCTTTCACGCCGGGTGGCGGCAGCAGGCGCAAGTGGCGACCAAGCCCGACAGTGATTGGAACTTCCTGCGCGTGGAAGGGCGGGGCGTTCTGGTGGGCGACACGCTGGCCGTCTTTAATCCCGTGCCTGCGTGGTACGGCGAAGGCAACGAAAAGATTTGGGTGGATGGCGAAGCGTTTCCCTCCCATTTGGGCACGGGAACGGAAGATTATTACAACGCTTCCTGGGCGCCGACGCCCGTGTACCAGACGCCCTTTGCCAACGGCCCGCGCGTGGATGCGGCGCGTTCCGAAGGACACAATACGTACACCCGCAGCCGCAATCTGGACGCCATTCCGTTCCACAAATCCCTGCAGTTCGACATGGAAATCGAACACTGGCAGGACCCCAAAATAGACATTGCCGCGACAACCTACTGGTATGCTTTCCCCAACGCGCGCAGCAACCGCGCACCCCAGCCGGAAGAAGCCCTGCGCCTCCTGTCTCACTTACCGCCTACGTTCCGCATTGCCCAGAGCGTGGAGTGCGAAAACTGCAAAATAATCGCGCAAAGCGAGGGCTTCGGCACAGAAATACAGGACACGCGCCCTTTTCCCGGCCAGTGGAGCAACAACGCGCATCTGCTTGGAAAAGGCCGCAAGGTTGGCGATTTCGTAGAATTGCAGATACCCGCACAGGCAGGCAGGCATCTGTCACCAACGGGCAAACGGCGCATTACGCTGTACGCGACAAAGGCTGCGGATTACGGCATCGTGCGCCTGTGGGTCAACGGGCAGCGCGTCGCAAACGACTTCGACGGCTATGCGCCCAATGTAACGCCTTTCGGCCCAATAGACCTGGGCACGTTCGCCGCGCAGGAGGGAGCGTTCGTACTCCACGCTGAAGTCGTGGGAACCAATCCGAAGGCGGTGGGAGTGAAATATCTTTTCGGCCTGGACTGCATCGTACTTACTGCCGAATAAGACGCCTTGAAATTTCGAGGATGACGGGATGGTTGCTCAAGGTCAACGGCGCGGAAGCGGCATTCCGCAGAGTTTGGCAGGTCTGGCAGGCGAGGGCTAGATTGTCCAAATCTGTCGCGCCATTCCGACTTTTCAGAATAATTTATTCCGCAGAAAAAGGGTCTACCGCATGGTCTTCACGACTGCGGCAGAACTCACACGGATGACGCGCTCTTTCTGCCACTGTCTGTTTGAGACGCCGGGGAACGGTTCCTCTAGCCACGCCGCGCCAGACCTAATTCACGCATCAGCGTGTCAAGATCAGTCTGTCGCATATCCGCAAGCGCAGACAAGGCTTTGATTCGGCGCTTAGCGAACGTCCCTGCTTCGTTGTCAGGAGGCAGTGACGAGGGGTGGTGTCATTTGCGCCTGCAATTCGCGGAGTTGGTTGGCGAGAGCAACAGGGGGATTGCCGGAAAGTCCCTGTGCAACCAGCCGTTCGGCCTCACTTAGTTCGCCACAGTCCAGGGCAAGCAGGGCGGCACTACGATAGAGAATAGCGCGGGTTGGTTCGTGCTGCGGCGTATCGGCAAGCAGGGCAGCAGCCTCTTTTTCGAGTTCATAGGCATGCCGGGTGAATTGACGCGCCTGTTCGAGGTCGCCGCGCATCTGAGCGACGTTGGCGTTGTCAAGCTGCTGCATGGCTTGATGATGGATGGTTCGTACTTGACTCATCGTTTTTCTATTCTGACAGTCGAAATGCTAAACGCCACAATTACAAGGAAAATGGGCAGAAGGGTTCCGCGATTTTGAACTTGCCTGATTTTCTCGTTCAGGCGATATTGTAAATCTACTTCGGTTCCCTCCAGAATACCGGAAACTTCGAGAGTTGCTGTTGCGTCGGCTAAAAAGTTGTCGGTATCTACTTCGATGTCTTTGCGCAACGGAGCCACATAATAGTCGAAGCCGCCGTTGCCTTTTGGAGCGCGTTCCAAAATAGTGAGTTCCTCACACGCTTCCATAACCAATACAGCCATGCCACACGCACCGTATTCGGTCGCTTCCTGTAAATCGGCATAAGTGCGGCGCATCTGCTGCGTAATTGCCGGGCCGGTTACTGTGAACTCTCTATCATGCTGCCCTGTAACACGCAGAGTTGGCAAGCCTGATTTTCCACACTTATCGTAGCAGACGATAGCACATTCTGCCAGATGCCCCCCTTCACTGGCTGTCAGCCCGATGCGCCCGGCAAACAGCGAGTGAAGATTTCAGGACAGGTGGAATTTCAGGCATTGCGCATTGACCTTCGCTAAATTCCGGCGAGGCGGGCGTCGGCGTCGCCGAAATGCGGCAATGGGACGCCCATTCTGTCCATCAGCGACAGGTACAGGCTGCACACCTTGCGGTTCTCGTCGCCCTTGTCCCGGTAGTTCAGCACCCGGCCTGTTTCCAGTTTGCCGCCCATGTTGCCGATTGTCAGGATGGGCAGGGTTGAGTTGTCGTGGTTGGAGCCGGAGAACATGTTGGAAAGCCACAGCAGGCAGGTGCTGTCCAGAACCGTGCCCTCACCTTCCGGCATCGCCTGTAGTTTTCCGGCGAGGTAGGCGAGATGGCCGACGTAGAACTGCGTGATGCGCAGATAGTCGTCGGACGTGTCGTGGTGGGACGCGGGATGATGGGCGTCGCGCACACCGAGGAACGGGTAGAACAGCCCGGAAAGGTCGCGGCACATCAGCATGGAGGCGATGCGGGTCTTATCGGTTTGAATCGCCAGTGCCACCACGTCGCACATCAGGCGCATGTGTTCGCGGATGTCTTCCGGCAGGCCGTTTTCGGGGCGCTTCATGCCGACGAGCGGCTTGCCCTTGTCTTTGGCGCGGTCAGCGGCCTTGCCCAGATCGCCGCGCATACGCTGCGCGCGCTGCTCCACGTCCCGAACGCTTGTCAGGTACTCGTCTAATTTGGCGCGGTCATCGTGGCTGATACGGCGGCGCAGTCCGCTCGCTTCCGCGCTGACGCGATCCAGAATGCTTTCCATGCGCCGGTTGCCGCTGTTCTCGAACAGGCTGTCAAAGGCCAGCGAGGGGTAAACTTCGCAGGGAACGGGCAAATCCGCGCTTTGCCAGGAGATGTGCGAGCTATAGGCCATCGAAAAGTTCGTTTCGTGGTAGCCCGTCAGCGGCTGTTCGCAGGCCAGCACCAGACTGGGCTGAACCGTGTCCTGCCCAAGATGCGCGGCAAGCACCTGATCTACGCTGACGCCGCCATGCAGCACCGCCCCCCGCGTGAGCGGCATGCCCGAAAGAATGTTGCCGGTCATGCCGGGATGAATTCCCACGCCCGTAGAAGGCTTGTTGAAAAGCCCGTTGATGACGTTGAGTTTGGTTTTGAACGGCTCCAGGGCTTGCAGGCTCTTGCTCAGCTCCATGCTCGCGCCTTCGCCCTTCGCCCACCAGTGATTCGGGTTGATGCCCGTGCCCATGAACTGCACGATGAAGCGGCGGGGCGGCGCGCTGGCCGCTTTGGGCGCTTCCGCCGCGCTTCCCCACACCGGAAGGGATTCCAGCCAGGGCAGCGCCATGACGACGCCCGCGCCCCGCAGGAAAATGCGCCGGGAAACCGGAGCGGAAGACGGCGAAGTCGGTTTCTGATCTGGTGTTTGCTCTTCGTTCGTCATTGTTTTGTGTTGCAGATCGCCTCTTTCAGCTGTATTCTAACATAAAAGCAGTGCCGGTTTAATTCCTTGCGGAAAGCGATTGGTTCTTTGCCAACGTGGGCGTGGCGCGTCGGTTGCGGAACTGCGGGCTGGTGACAATGCTTTCTACGAGCGTTCCGAAACGGTAGTTGTTGGCAGCCAATTTCTGCTGCATTTGAAGCAGCAGCGGGTCGTCGGACGGCTGCAGGGTGCGCCCCAGGGCGTAGCACAACAGTTTGCGGCCCATATTGTCAAGAAAGTCTTGCTGGCGCTGTCCCTTGACAAACTCCTGCAAGCCCGACACGCCGGATAGTTCCTTGTTGCCGGGAAACGACGCTTTGGCGTCTACGGGCTTGCCGCCCAAATCCTTGCTGCGCTGTTCGCCAACCGGCCCGTAGCCTTCAAAGACAAGGCCATAGGAGTCGAAGCGGGCATGGCAGCCCGCGCAGGCCGGGTTTGCGCGGTGCGCGGCAAGCGCCTGCCGGAGCGTCAGGTCGCCCATTTTGCTTTCGTCGCTGGGCAGCGCGGGAACGTTGGCAGGCGGCGGGGGAATGGTTTCGCCCAACACGCGCTTCACGACCCAGTAGCCGCGCTTCACCGGGCTGGTGCGCAGGCCGGGGGAGTTTTTGGTCAGGAAAACCGCCATCGGCAACAATCCGCCCCTGCCATAATGGTCGGCGTTGTCCACCCGCACCCACTCATTCGCTGTCGGCTTCACGTCCGTCATGCCGTAATGCTTCGCAAGGGGCGCGTTGACAAAGGTGTATTTGCCGTACAGCAAATCCAGCACGGAATGACCCTGCTGAAACTCGTCCATCAGGAAGTGCAGCGGCTCCTCGAACATGGCCTCGCGCAGCTCGTCGTTAAAGCCGGGGAACCGCTCGCGGTCTACGGCGTTATGCTCCTCAAAGCGGCGGAAGTCCAGCCAGTTGCCCCCGAATTCGAGAGCCAGGGCGCGAACGCGCGGGTTTTTCAGCATCCGGCGGGACTGCGCGGCCAGCACGTTGGGGCGGTGCAGATCACCGGCTGCGGCGTGGGCAAGCAGTTCCTGATCGGGCATACTCGACCAGAGGAAATAGCTCAACCGGCTTGCCAGCGCGTAATCCGGGAGCGGCTGTACGCTGCCGCCGCCGTTGTGCTGTTATTGTAACTTACGCCGTTGCTGTTCGTATTATTATGGGGCGGCGCGGGGGCGGCATGGCGCGTGAAGGCAGCCGTTCGCGCCCCGGAACTCGCACTCGCAATCGGCGCGAACTTGAAATCACCCTCTGAGGCTTCCAAATCCACGCGAAACAGGAATTTGGGCGACATCAGGACGCTGACAACGGAATCCCGAATGGCGTCCTCGTGGGTCAAGCCTTCCTTTTGCCGGAGGGTCTGGTAGAAACCCAGCAGGTCGGCGCGTTCCGCCGTTGTCAGAGGATGGCGATACGCGCGGGCGGCGAAGTCGAGCAGGGATTTGCGATGAATTGGCTCGGCGGCAAGCCGCGCTCGTTCCGCAGACCGGATGTTGACCGACACCCACTTGAAATGGTCTTCAATCGCCTGCAGCGTCTGCGGTTCCGCCCCGTTTTTACGGGCTTTCGCCATGTACAGGTCGCCCAACAGCTTGATTTTGGCGTCCGACAGGGCTTCTTTGTCTTCGGCGCGGGCAAAGTTGAATTCGGGATCGGTGATGGTTCCGGCTTCGGCGCGCTCGTATACGAAGAACTCCGAGTGCATGCGCTCAGGGACAAAAGCGACAGTATCGAAATCCAGCCACATGCTGTCCAGTTTGCGCTTGCTGTTTTCGTCCAGTATCAATTCCATCAGGGGCTTGTCGTCGCGGAAGTAGCCCATCGAGTTGTGCAGCCCGGCGGTCAGCAGACGGCCCTTGTCGCCCGGATCGTCCACGAACATGCGGCCCCGCTCGGCAATATAAAACGCATCGGGAAACACATTACAAAACCGATTAAACGACGCCATGAGAGGCGCGCGGGCGGCTTCGTCCTGGGGCAAAAACAGGTCGGCGTCTACGGGATCAATAACGGTTTGATCCGGCTGTCGGCGGCCTCCATTGCGGCGTCCGGGGATCGTCCGCGTTGCGGGCTTACCGCCGATTTGCAGCGTGTCGGGATTGAGCATCCGGCGGTGGGAGGCATACTGGTTATCCTTCCACAAAACGAAACACTGACCGCCGCTGGAAAAACCGCGCGGAACCGGCAGGTTGGCGAACTTCCACGCCACTTTCTTGCGCAGGGTGACAACCCAATCCCGCATTGCCACGCAGCCGGCGCGAGCGGCGTCCGCATGGGTTTTGTCCGGGGCGGGAAGCGCGTTCCACTGCGCCTGAAGCCTGGCAATCGGGCCGACTTTTTCACCGGGCGCGTTGAGCGTGTTCCATATCAATTCCAGGTAGCGCGGGCTTACTTTCGTTTCGGCGGCAACGGTTTGCAGCGTGGCGTTGGGAATGCCCAGGGCAGCCCGATGCTGATACCGCCATGCGGCCTGAAAATAATCCGCAACGTCGGTGGGCTGCTTCTTGTAAAAATCCACGATGCGCAGGATGCAGAATTTGTCCCGGTCCGTTTCGGCCAGAACCGGATGGGAGGCAAATTCCAGCCCCGTCGAAGTCAGCGCCATGCGATCCGCGATGTCTTTGGCGGCGGTCACGTATTTCTTCAGCAGCGCGGGCGATAGGGTGAGCGACTCGCCGGAATTGTCGAAGCCTTCCTGATTGGCCGGGTCTACAGGAAACTCGCGGGTGGGGCGCATGTCCACGCCGGTCAGGTCGCGGATGGTGTAATCGTATTCCGCGTTGCTCAGGCGTCGCGCCAGGACAGGGCCGGGATCGCCGGCATTGCGCAGCGCTTCCAATTTGCGCGCGGCGCGAACCCAGGCGATGACCGCGTTGCGTTGCGCGTCCGAGGGCTGCTTGCCGACATTGGGCGGCGGCATCTGTTTGGCGGCAAGTTTGTCCAGCACCAGGGACCAGTGGGGAGCGTCCCGCATCACGGAATTCATACTGGCATACGCGGTAAGGTCAAGCTGCGCCTGCGGTTTCGCGCTGCTATGGCAGGAAACGCAGTAGGTTTGCAGGAACGGACGCACCGTGCCGGCGAACTGCTGTTCCAGAGCGGTACGGGGTTGGGCGGCGGGCCGGGTTTTGGCGGGCGTATCCGCGCCGGACGCGCCGGCCCACGCAAGCACCGCCGCGAACGCTGAAGCAGACACGAGAAAACTTCCTGTAGAGGGATTAAACTTGAATTTACAGCGCATGGGTTCGTGTGACTCCTAAATTTTGAACATGCTTTTAGTATACGCGCTTACAAGTAAAAAATCCACTTGATTTTGTGACGCTTGACGCATTTCCGGTTTTGGCTTATACTGTGGGAGTGGCGGTGTAAACAGAGGCAGGAGGAAAACCATCATGGCAACGTTGAGCGTACCACGCGACGGTGTGTTGGACAAGGTGCATTAGACAGCGGCTTGGACAGCGACCTACCAGGCAGTCATGCGCCGGTTTCCGGCAAGCAAGCCGGGAATGGACAGGGCAGGAACGGACACGACAGAGCAGGGCTGCGAACAAAACGGGCGACAGCAAACCCCGTTCTAAAAGAGCAATCTACTATCCGACAGGAGACGGCAAGCCGATGGCCGAAGACGAGCCGCATCTGAACTTGATGAACTACTCCATTCCCGCGCTGCGCTACCGCCTTCGCAACCGTCCTGACGTATATGTCGCCGGCAACAACTTCCTGTACTATGAAGAGGGCAACCCCAAAGCGCGCGTGTCTCCCGACTGCTATGTGGCGTTGGGCGTGGAGCCGAAAGGGCGCAGGCGCTTCTACAAGGTGTGGGAGGAGAACGGCATTGCCCCCTCTGTTATTTTTGAGTTCACGTCCAAGAAGACGAAGAAGGAAGACCTGACGATCAAGAAGTCCCTCTACGAGCAGGTATTAAGAGTGCAGGAGTATTTCCAGTTCGATCCGACCGGCGATTACTTGAAGCCGCGCTTGCAGGGGCAGCGCTTACATGAGGGAGTGTACCAGCCGATAGAACTCAACGACAACCGCATGTTCAGCGAACAGTTAGGACTGGAACTCGTCATGGAAGGCGAAACCTTGCGCTTCTATGATCCTGCAACTGGCGAGTGGCTGCGCACGTATGAACAGGCCGAAACGCAACGCCTTGCGCAGGAGCAACTGCGCCCAGACAGAAGCACAGAGGGCGGAAGCGGCGGACCAACGCGCCGACAGCGAAAAGCAGCGCGCCGAGTTTGCCGAAGCGGAACTGGCGCGACTGCGCGCTGAACTCGAAGCTCTGCGGCAGCAGAAATGAACAGAAGGGTATGTAGAGGCAGCGTCGAAATCTTGGCAATGCAGCGCTTTCAGCACAGTGTCTCGTTGTGTCAAGTTGTAAAAGTAAGAGGCGTCGTGGCCTCGAAAGCGTCAGGGCGGACGGGAGGAGTGGAACATGGATGGGTGCCTCCTTCCTGTGTATAACATCTGTATAGTAGACTTTGTACCTTATAGACAGGCTGAAAGGGGCAAAGGGTTCGTTTTTTCGCGTTATTTGGCTCTTTTTTCTGTTTCTTTTTGGTATTTTTCACGCCGCGCTGAGAACCGGGAGGGGCGCTTGCTTGTGGGCGGGCACAACATGTTGTGCCCCTTCGTTTGGGAACTTGTTCTTTTCAGCCCCTTACTGCCCCGGCCCGCCGGATTTGGCGACCCAGTCGGTATCAATCCCCTGCGCCATCAGCAGCTCGGACAACTGCCCGACGTGGCCCTGCAGGTGGCGCAGGTTCATGAGTTGGTGGGACAGCTTGCTCATGTTCTTGTACCACGAGAAGCCCGTTGCGTCGGCGTCGAGGTCAAGTTGAGCGACGGTGGGGCCGACAAGCGCGTCAACGAACCGGATGTAGTCGAGCATCTCGCTGCTCCGGTAGATTTCGGCTTCTGCGGGCAGTTCGTAGGGTTCCACTGCAAACGGCGGCTTCCAGAGTCCGTGATGGATGCCCTCTTTTCGTCCGGGCCAGGGCTGAAAAGCCTCCTCGCTCTGCCCCAGGTACAGGTGGGTGAAGAAAGCGGCGTGAAAGGCGTAAATTCCGGCGAGGCGGGCGTTGGCGTCGCCGAAATGCTCCAGCGGGACGCCCATTCTGTCCATCAGCGACAGGTACAGGCTGCACACCTTGCGGTTCTCGTCGCCCTTGTCTCGGTAGTTCAGCACCCGGCCTGTTTCCAGTTTGCCGCCCATGTTGCCGATTGTCAGGATGGGCAGGGTTGAGTTGTCGTGGTTGGAGCCGGAGAACATGTTGGAAAGCCACAGCAGGCAGGTGCTGTCCAGAACCGTGCCCTCACCTTCCGGCATCGCCTGTAGTTTTCCGGCGAGGTAGGCGAGATGGCCGACGTAGAACTGCGTGATGCGCAGATAGTCGTCGGACGTGTCGTGGTGGGACGCGGGATGATGGGCGTCGCGCACACCGAGGAACGGGTAGAACAGCCCGGAAAGGTCGCGGCACATCAGCATCGAAGCGATACGGGTCTTGTCGGTTTGAATCGCCAGTGCTACCACGTCGCACATCAGGCGCATGTGTTCGCGGATGTCTTCCGGCAGGCCGTTTTCGGGGCGCTTCATGCCGACGAGCGGCTTGCCCTTGTCTTTGGCGCGGTCAGCGGCCTTGCCCAGATCGCCGCGCATACGCTGCGCGCGCTGCTCCACGTCCCGAACGCTTGTCAGGTACTCGTCTAATTTGGCGCGGTCATCGTGGCTGATACGGCGGCGCAGTCCGCTCGCTTCCGCGCTGACGCGATCCAGAATGCTTTCCATGCGCCGGTTGCCGCTGTTCTCGAACAGGCTGTCAAAGGCCAGCGAGGGGTAAACTTCGCAGGGAACGGGCGAATCCGCGCTTTGCCAGGAGATGTGCGAGCTATAGGCCATCGAAAAGTTCGTTTCGTGGTAGCCCGTCAGCGGCTGTTCGCAGGCCAGCACCAGACTGGGCTGAACCGTGTCCTGCCCAAGATGCGCGGCAAGCACCTGATCTACGCTGACGCCGCCATGCAGCACCGCCCCCCGCGTGAGCGGCATGCCCGAAAGAATGTTGCCGGTCATGCCGGGATGAATTCCCACGCCCGTAGAAGGCTTGTTGAAAAGCCCGTTGATGACGTTGAGTTTGGTTTTGAACGGCTCCAGGGCTTGCAGGCTCTTGCTCAGCTCCATGCTCGCGCCTTCGCCTTTCGCCCACCAGTGATTCGGGTTGATGCCCGTGCCCATGAACTGCACGATGAAGCGGCGGGGCGGCGCGCTGGCCGCTTTGGGCGCTTCCGCCGCGCTTCCCCACACCGGAAGGGATTCCAGCCAGGGCAGCGCCATGACGACGCCCGCGCCCCGCAGGAAAATGCGCCGGGAAACCGGAGCGGAAGACGGCGAGTCGGTTTCTGATCTGGTGTTTGCTCTTCGTTCGTCATTGGTGTTATTCCTCCGTGTATTCTGAATAGCCGGTTTAATTCCTTGCGGAAAGCGATTGGTTCTTTGCCAACGTGGGCGTGGCGCGTCGGTTGCGGAACTGCGGGCTGGTGACAATGCTTTCTACGAGCGTTCCGAAACGGTAGTTGTTGGCAGCCAATTTCTGCTGCATTTGAAGCAGCAGCGGGTCGTCGGACGGCTGCAGGGTGCGCCCCAGGGCGTAGCACAACAGTTTGCGGCCCATATTGTCAAGAAAGTCTTGCTGGCGCTGTCCCTTGACAAACTCCTGCAAGCCGGTTACGCCGGATAGTTCCTTGTTGCCGGGAAACGACGCTTTGGCGTCTACGGGCTTGCCGCCCAAATCCTTGCTGCGCTGTTCGCCAACCGGCCCGTAGCCTTCAAAGACAAGGCCATAGGAGTCGAAGCGGGCATGGCAGCCCGCGCAGGCCGGGTTTGCGCGGTGCGCGGCAAGCGCCTGCCGGAGCGTCAGGTCGCCCATTTTGCTTTCGTCGCTTGGCAGCGCGGGAACGTTGGCGGGCGGCGGGGGAATGGTTTCGCCCAACACGCGCTTCACGACCCAGTAGCCGCGCTTCACCGGGCTGGTGCGCAGGCCGGGGGAGTTTTTGGTCAGGAAAACCGCCATCGGCAACAATCCGCCCCTGCCATAATGGTCGGCGTTGTCCACCCGCACCCACTCATTCGCTGTCGGCTTCACGTCCGTCATGCCGTAATGCTTCGCAAGGGGCGCGTTGACAAAGGTGTATTTGCCGTACAGCAAATCCAGCACGGAATGACCCTGCTGAAACTCGTCCATCAGGAAGTGCAGCGGCTCCTCGAACATGGCCTCGCGCAGCTCGTCGTTAAAGCCGGGGAACCGCTCGCGGTCTACGGCGTTATGCTCCTCAAAGCGGCGGAAGTCCAGCCAGTTGCCCCCGAATTCGAGAGCCAGGGCGCGAACGCGCGGGTCTTTCAGCATCCGGCGGGACTGCGCGGCCAGCACGTTGGGGCGGTGCAAATCACCGGCGGCGGCGTGGGCAAGCAGTTCCTGATCGGGCATACTCGACCAGAGGAAATAGCTCAACCGGCTTGCCAGCGCGTAATCCGGGAGCGGCTGTACGCTGCCGCCGCCGTTGCTGTTACTGTAACTGCCGTTGCTGTTCGTATTACTATGGGGCGGCGGGGCGGCATGGCGCGTGAAAGCAGCCGTTCGCGCCCCGGAACTTGGACTCGCAAGGGGCGCGTTCTTAAAATCACCCTCCGAGGCTTCCAAATCCATGCGAAACAGGAACTTGGGCGACATCAGGACGCTGACAACGGAGTCCCGAATAGCGTCCTCGTGGGTCAAGCCTTCCTTTTGCCGCAGGGTCTGGTAGAAACCCAGCAGGTCGGCACGTTCCGCCGTTGTCAGGGGATGGCGATAGGCGCGGGCGGCGAAGTCGAGCAGGGATTTGCGATGAATTGGCTCGGCGGCAAGCCGCGCTCTTTCCGCAGACCGGATGTCGACCGATACCCACTTGAAATGGTCTTCAATCGCCTGCAGCGTCTGCGGTTCCGCCCCGTTTTTACGCGCTTTCGCCAGGTACAGGTCGCCCAACAGCTTGATTTTGGCGTCCGACAGGGCTTCTTTGTCTTCGGCGCGGGCAAAGTTGAATTCGGGATCGGTGATGGTTCCGGCTTCGGCGCGCTCGTACACGAAGAACTCCGAGTGCATGCGCTCAGGGACAAAAGCGACCGTATCGAAATCCAGCCACATGCTATCCAGTTTGCGCTTGCCGTTCTCGTCCAGTATCAATTCCATCAGGGGCTTATCGTCGCGGAAGTAGCCCATCGAGTTGTGCAGCCCGGCGGTCAGCAGACGGCCCTTGTCGCCCGGATCGTCCACGAACATGCGGCCCCGCTCGGCAATATAAAACGCATCGGGAAACACGCTGCAAAACCGGTTAAACGACGCCATGAGAGGCGCGCGGGCGGCTTCGTCCTGGGGCAAAAACAGGTCGGCGTCTACGGGATCGGTAACGGTTTGATCCGGTTGTCTGCGGCCTCCGTTGCGGCGTCCGGGGATCGTCCGGGTTGCGGGCTTACCGCCGATTTGCAGAGCGTCGGGATAGAGCATCCGGCGGTGGGAGGCGTACTGGTTATCCTTCCACAACACGAAACACTGGCCGCCGCTGGAAAAACCGCGCGGAACCGGCAGGTTGGCGAACTTCCACGCCACTTTCTTGCGCAGGGTGACAACCCAATCCCGCATCGCCGCGCAGCCTGCGCCGGCCGCGTCCGCATGGGTTTTGTCCGGGGCGGGAAGCGCGTTCCACTGCGCCTGAAGTCTGGCAATCGGGCCGACTTTTTCACCGGGCGCGTTGAGCGTGTTCCATATCAATTCCAGGTAGCGCGGGCTTACTTTCGTTTCGGCGGCAACGGTTTGCAGCGTGGCGTTGGGAGCGCCCAGGGCAGCCCGATGCCGGTACCGCCAGGCAGCCTGAAAATAATCCGCGATGTCGGTCGGCTGCTTCTTGTAAAAATCCACGATGCGCAGGATGCAGAATTTGTCCCGATCCGTTTCGGCCAGAACCGGATGGGAGGCGAATTCCAGCCCCGTCGAAGTCAGCGCCATGCGATCCGCGATGTCTTTGGCGGCGGTCACGTATTTCTTCAGCAGCGCGGGCGATAGGGTGAGCGACTCGCCGGAATTGTCGAAGCCTTCCTGATTGGCCGGGTCAACGGGAAATTCGCGGGTCGGGCGCATGTCCACGCCGGTCAGGTCGCGGATGGTGTAATCGTATTCCGCGTTGCTCAGACGACGCGCCAGGACAGGGCCGGGATCGCCGGCATTGCGCTGCGCTTCCACTTTGCGCGCGGCGCGAACCCAGGCGATGACCGCATTGCGCTGCGCGTCCGAGGGCTGCTTGCCGACGTTTGGCGGCGGCATCTGTTTGGCGGCGAGTTTGTCCAGCACCAGGGACCAGTGGGGAGCGTCCCGCATCACGGAATCCATGTTCGCATACGCGGTAAGGTCAAGCTGCGCCTGCGGTTTCACGCTGCTATGGCAGGAAACGCAGTACGTTTGCAGGAAGGGACGAACCGTGCCGGCGAACTGCTGTTCCAGAGCGGTACGGGGTTGGGCGGCGGGCCGGGTTTTGGCGGGCGTATCCGCGCCGGACGCGCCGGCCCAGGCAAGCACAGCCGCGAACGCTGACGCAGACGCGAGAAAACTCCCGGCAGAGGGATTAAACTTGAATTTACAGCGCATGGGTTCGTGTGACTCCTGAATTTTGAACATGCTTTTAGTATACGCGCTTACAAGCAAAAAATCCACTTGATTTTCTGACGCTTGACGCATTTCCGGTTTTGGCCTATACTGTGGGAGTGGCAACGAAAAGCAAGCAGGAGGAACATCATGGCAACTCTGAGCATACCGCGCCCCTTACAAGAGGCGAAAACATCCGAGGGCAGCAAGCAAGACAAGGCAGCGCCCGACGGCAACACGCCACTCCGCAGCCCGCAAGTCGGCAAACCGCAAGCAGGCAGCAAACCTCGTTCTAAAAGAGCAGTTTACTATCCCACAGGAGACGGCAAGCCGATGGCCGAAGACGAGCCGCATCTGAACTTGATGAACTACTCCATTCCCGCGCTGCGCTACCGCCTTCGCAACCGTCCTGACGTGTACGTGGCCGGCAACAACTTCCTGTACTATGAAGAGGGCAACCCCAAAGCGCGCGTGTCTCCCGACTGCTATGTGGCGTTGGGCGTGGAGCCGAAAGGGCGCAGGCGCTTCTACAAGGTGTGGGAAGAGAACGGCATTGCCCCCGCTGTTATTTTTGAGTTCACGTCCAAGAAGACCAAAAAAGAAGACCTGACGATCAAGAAGTCCCTCTACGAGCAGGTATTAAGAGTGCAGGAGTATTTCCAGTTCGATCCGACAGGCGATTACTTGAAGCCACGTTTGCAGGGACAGCGCTTACATGAGGGAGTGTACCAGCCGATAGAACTCAACGATAACCGCATGTTCAGCGAGCAGTTAGGATTGGAACTCGTCATGGAAGGCGAAACCTTGCGCTTCTATGATCCCGCAAGCGGCGAGTGGCTGCGCACGTATGAACAGGCCGAAACGCAGCGCCTTGCCCAGGAGCAGCGCGCCCAGGCAGAAGCGCAACGCGCCCAGGCAGAAGCGCAGCGGGCTGAGGCGGCTGACCAACGCGCCGACAGTGAAAAGCAACGCGCCGAGTCTGCCGAAGCGGAACTGGCGCGATTGCGCGCTGAACTCGAAGCCCTGCGCCAACAGAAATGAACCGCCACTTTCCTTTATAACGACGTTTTGAATCTAAGCGCGGTAAGGATTCGCGCAACGCACACTTTGCCGAATCCTTACCGTCGCCCTTAATGACCCGGCTCACCGGAACGCGCGACCCAGTCGGTATCAATCCCCCGCGCCATCAGCAGTTCGGACAACTGCCCGACATGGCCCTGCAGGTGGCGCAGGTTCATGAGTTGGTGGGACAGTTTGCTCATATTTTTGTACCACGAAAAGCCCGTTGCGTCGGCGTCGAGGTCGAGTTGAGCGACGGTGGGGCCGACAAGCGCGTCCACGAACCGAATGTAGTCGAGCATTTCGCTGCTCCGGTAGATTTCGGCTTCTGCGGGCAGCTCGTAGGGTTCCACTGCAAACGGCGGCTTCCAGAGTCCGTGGTGGATGCCCTCTTTTCGTCCGGGCCAGGGCTGAAAAGCCTCCTCGTTCTGCCCCAGGTACAGGTGGGTGAAGAAAGCGGCGTGAAAGGCGATGCGCCAGAACGCGCGGGGATACTCGCCCTCAAGCCACAGGTCTTCCGGGCACTTTGCCACACACTCTGCCAGCATCGCCAGCCCCGCATGATACTGCTCCGCAAGCGCCTGTCGCATCTCCATTTCCATAACCTTTCAGGAACGGCGGTAAGGATTCGCGCCCTATCCACATAGTCCGTATCAGCGCGTACCTATTATCCTGCCGCCCAGGAAATTCCTTCTGTGGATTATTCAGAAAGGCCGGGACGCGCCGTATAGTACAGGCAGCCGAGGGTTTGGGGGCGACGCAGGATGCGATAGGCGAGAAAACGTCCCCAACGCGCGCAAGGCTGCATCAGAAGCCTACCGGTAAAGCGCAGTTCCTCTCGACCGTCTGCTCCAACGCCGGCCTGACTTTCAAATTCCGCATGAAGGCCGCACATCGGCAGGCGCAGGCCGCACCAATACGCGGCGCGCGAACGCACCAGCAGCCCGCCTTCAGCAAGCGGCGTCACGGTAAACGCGATCACGAGGCGAAACTGCGGAAAAACCTCGCAAAAGGTGGGCTGTCCCTGTATCCGGCGTATGGCGAAATCGGCGTCGAAGACGCGCAGCCGGCTGCCGCAGTAGAGTTCCCGCAGAAAGCGCATGGAGCCATCGGGACGGCGAAACACGCGGAAGCGGGCGGCTATAGTATCCTGTCCCTGCTCGTATAATCCCTGCCCGGTCAGGAAGGTTGCCAGCCGCGACAGCAGGCGGGCGGGGCGTGTGCGCAAATCGAGCGCGGCGGTCACGTCGTAGCGCGAAGGGTTCTGGTAGAAGCGGTCAATAGCCGGATGCACCTCATGAACGCGCTCGCCCAGCACGGAGGTCAGCAAGGGCCAGCGGACTTCCTGCGTGAGCCGTCCCCGCTCTTTCTGCCGCATTCCCTGCCGATACACGCGCATCGCCATCCAGGCCAGAATGGTATAGCGCAGTAATTGCCAGGCGCAGGCGCGGTATCCAATGGCCGCGCTGTCGGCTTTGGGCGCGGGCGTGAGAAAAGCACGGGCGGTTTCGCGGGCATAGCGCCCCATCAGCGGCCAGCCGGACGTAAGCAAGCGGGGAACGCTGCGCAGCATGGTTTCAGCCATCGCGGTTTCATAGGGAACGCGGCCTGCCAGCGCGTCGGCGTCGTGGGAGCGCGCGCCGAGCGTGACTTCCAGATGCAGGCGCAGGAATTGCCAGGTCGGGTCGTTCGGGTGCAGGTCGGCGTCACGGGTAAACGCTTCGAGTTCGCCTGCCGCGCGGGCCACTTCCAAATCCGCGACATGGGCGGCGACCCACAACTCCTCCACCACTTCCCAGGGACGCTCAAGTTCGCAGGCGTGGATATACTGCTGCCAGGCGAGCGTCCGGGGCGTACCGTCCGGCGCAATGGGAGTGACGACTTCGCCGATGCGGTCAAAATTGGTGGAGTAGCCGCAGAAACGTCCCAGGGTGAGGGCACAGGCGGTCAGCAGGTGGGTACGGGCCATCAGGCAGGGGTAGGCGCGATAAAAGCGCAGCATCCGCGTCAGCCGCTGCCGCGCCCGAAGCTGCCTGCGCGCGAATTCTTCTCGTTCCTCCGATGTGGCGCAGGGCAAAAATCGCCCGGTTTCGCGCAGGCACTCTTCCCAGGCCGACGCCCCGGATGTGACGGGGCTTTCGCGCCGGTTTTCAGGAGAAGCATTTCCCATGCGCAGTCGTTCTTTCGGCGGGCAACCCCAGTTTATTCATTTTCCCCTGCTTAAATCAACGTTTTTCGTTGCAACAGCGCCTATTTGCTTATGTTAGCCTCAACACGGGAATTTTCCTGCTGCCAATTCGCCTGTTCTCGTTCAAACGGCTTCTGCGCTGCACTGAAAACGAGGCTTGACGCATTTCCGGTTTTAGCCTATACTGTGGGAGTGCTGGTGTAAACGGAGGCAGGAGGAAAACCATCATGGCAACGTTAAGCGTACCACGCGACAGTGTGTTGGACAAGGTATTGGACAGCGGCTTGGACAGCGACCTGCCGGGCAGTGACGCGCCGATTTCGGGCAAGCAGGACCGGAACGGGCAGGGCAGGAACGGACACGACAAGAGCAAGGCCGCGAACAAGACGGGCGACAGCAAACCCCGTTCCAAACGAGCGATCTACTATCCGACAGGAGACGGCAAGCCGATGGCCGAAGACGTGCTGCATCGCAAACTGATGAGCTACTGCTGTGAGTCCCTCGAATTCCACTTTGCTCCGCGTCCTGACGTGTGCGTAGCGGGCAACGACTTTTTGTACTATGAAGAAGGCAATCCGCAAGCGCGCGTGTCTCCCGACTGCTATATAGCCTTCGGCGTGGAACCCAAAGAGATACGGCACTTCTACAAAATATGGGAGGAGAACGGCATCGCGCCCTCAGTCGTGATCGAACTCACGTCCAAAAAGACGAAGAAGGAAGACGTGACGATCAAGAAGCCCCTCTACGAACAGGTGTTGAAGGTGCAGGAGTATTTTCAGTTCGACCCAACCGGCGATTACTTGAAGCCACGCTTGCAGGGACAGCGCTTGCATGAGGGCGTGTACAAGCCGATAGAACTCACCAACAACCGCATGTTCAGTGAGCAGTTAGGACTGGAACTCGTCATTGAGGGCAAAACCTTGCGCTTCTATGATCCGCTACAGCAGAAGTGGCTGCTGACCTATAAAGAGGCGGAAACGCAGCGCGTTGCTCAGGAGCAACGCGCTCAGGCAGAAGCGCACCGCGCGGAAGCGGCGGACCAACGCGCCGAAAGTGAAAAACAACGGGCTGAGACTGCCGAAGCGGAACTGGCGCGTCTTCGCGCAGAAATCGAAGCCTTGCGGCAGCAGAAGTAACCTACGCTATTCAGAGTATGACCGCGCGCTTTAGCCTGTTCGCGCATTGCAGGTATTGCAACGATATTTCGTATCAGGCGCAGGCGTGACGACGTGGCGGCTTTATGCGGCGCTGACAGGCTTATAACGGATGGGATTAGGGATCAGGACAATGCCCCGGTTCAACAGGATATTGCCCCTGCTCCCTACTCCCTAGAAATTGATCGCTGGCGCAGCTACGGGCGCATCCAGCGATTGCAGCGTGACGGGCACGGTCTGCGTGTTGTTATTCACAGTGGCGGAAATGGTGTACTGCCCGGCAACGACCCAGAAGAAGTAATTGCCGCTTTGATCCGTGCTTACGGTTCCCAAAACCTGCCCGCCTGCCGTCGCCGTAATGGAAACGGACGCGCCTGCCACGCCCTTGCCGCCCGATGTGACCGTGCCGGAAATGGTGTACGGCAGCGAAGGCGGCGTCGCCGACACGGGAGCGCCGAGCAGCAGCGTTCCGAGCGCGTTGTTGCCGCTTGCCAGCACAAACTGCGTGAAGATCGGCCTTGATTCGAAATTAGGCGCGGAAATCGTGCCAATGGACGCATTGGGATCGGTTCCCAGGCCAATCGGCAGGTTGGGGATGCTGAACGTGCCGTCCGTGCCGGTTTTCACCTGCGATCCCGCTATCGTCACCGTCGCGCCGCCCACCGCTTGCTGCGCCCCGTTGATCTGCCCGACAACCGTTCCCGACGCGGTGGCATCGTAACCCGTATCCGAAACGTACACATCGCCCAGACTATTGGCGCTGTGCGCCGTCAGCGACAGGGTCAGCGTCCGCGCTTTCGCCGGGGCAGCGGGCGTAATCGTCGCCGTTTTCGTGTTCGCGTCCACATTCGACAATGTGAACGTGCCGTCCGAAGCCGATGTCGTGGACTGCCCGCCGATTTTAACGGCGGTTCCCGCTTCCGGCGCGTTGTTTTCCGCGCGCAAAACACGCCCGGTCACGCTCGTCGCCGTGCCGCCCCCACCCCCGCCCCCGCTGCCATTGCTGCATCCGGCAAGCCCGGCAAACGCGGTCAGCAAAGCCATAACGGTCAGCCACGCGAAACCGCGCCGCGTCATCCGTCCATTCCCCTCCCCTATTTTAAGGGTTATTTTATGGTTATCAATGATCATTGTTTTCTCCAACTACAAACAAATCCTGCCCCTCAACCCTCAACCAATTACCTGGTAATCGGTTGCGGCAAAACCATGCGGGACGTTTCGCCTTCGGACGTGCGCGCGCTCACTTGAATCAGGTAGGTTCCTGTCGGGAGGGCGCGGCCCTGATCGTCCTTCAAGTCCCACGTTACTTGATTGGTTCCCACGGTGGCGGCGCGTCCGGTCGCCAGGCGGCGCACATGCCGCCCGGCTCCGCTCATAATGTCAACGGATACTTCCGCCGCGCCGGATATGTCGTAGGAGACAAGGGCGCTGGAAGCCACGCCCCGCGACAGGCGGGCATCCACGCGCATGTTGGAAATCAGCAGGCGTCCCGCCGTTCGGGGTTCGGCCTTGATCTGGAACTTGCGCGAAGTCGTGCCTTTGGTCGGCGTGAAGGTGTAGGAACTGGCCGAATTCATCACGCGGCTGGTTCCGTTTTCCGTGTCCACGAGCGTCAGGCGCATGCCGCGCGGCAGTTTGCTGACGCTGTTCCACGTCAGGGTGTACGGCTGTTCGGGCGTGGGCGTATTGACGGTAACATCCCACTGCGCTTTGCTGCCGCTGCGCCGAATGTCGGATAGGAACTCGCCCACGTTGCTGCTGCCCTTGCCCGTATCCCAATCCGCATGGGGGAAGCGAACGCTCAGGCTGGCATTGCGCGTAAACGGCGGTGGGCTGGCCGCGTCCAGACTGGGCGTGAAGCCGTCACTGCCTTTGGGGGATTGGCCGAGCAATGCGCCCGATCCATTGCCCAGACTGTCGCGCACAATCAGAGGCAATCGCCACCCGCCCACTTCGCTCGTGCCGCTGCTGGCGCGCGTCCGCTTTAATGCGCGGCTTCGCGCCTTGCCTGCCGCCAATGCGCGCCCGGTTCCCGTTGCGGGCGTCGGGTTCACATAGCTTATCGTCACGCCTTCCGTCACCAGAACGCGAATCCAATACCCTGTCCACGCCGATAGTTGATTCTGCGTCGGGCCGCTGACCGTTGTACCCGTCGTGGTCGGAGCTTGGGTAATGTCTTGGTACGCGCCCGTGCCGGGATTGTAGCCGAACACGCCCGTCGCCACCAGTCCCGTATTAACGGCCTGCTGCAGCGTAAGCGCGTCGCCGTTCTGGTACTGTATCTGGATGCCGGGGGTATCGGCGTTGTCCTGAAAGGTCAGGTCGGCGGTATACGGGTTGCCGATCATGTTCCAGCCGAATTGCAGGGGCACGCTGATCAAGTCCTGATCGTTTACCTGCCTGCCAATCTTGCTCAAATCCAGATTGCTGATCGCGCCCGCAAAGTTCGTCCAGAAGCTGTAGCCGGGCTGGTACAGGGGCAGGGACGGATAGCGCGTGTACTTGCCGACGCTGGCGTCCGCGTCCTGCCGGTACTGCGCAATCAGCTGCACATTGGCGTCGGGAGTGCCGGTTCCCGAACTGAACAGCAGGGGCAGGTTGCCGTTGTAGGGCTGATAGGGCTGGAGCGGCAGGGCGATCATTTGCGGCCCGTTGTTGAACGAGTGCGTTAGCTGCGCCTGCGTCGCCTGATTCAAGCCCGTGTTCAGCACGAAGATGGGCGACACGCCCGGAATCAGCGTCTGGTTCGGATTGTCCTTGCGCGTGAACGTGTTGCGCTGAAATACAATGGGCGTATTACTCCCGTCCGGGATAAAAGTCAGCGTGGCTTTGCTGAAGCCGGTAGGGATCTCGCCCATCGTGCTTTGCCCGGCGAACGCGCCAAATTTGAATAGCGCGTTCACGTTGCCGCCGCCGCCATTGAAAAGCGTTTGCAGCGTACCTGACTGCGCGCCAATCACAACGCCGGAAAAATCCGAGGGCGCGTTGTTAAGCGTTTCCTCATTCGCCGGGAAATAAATGCGCGTGTACTCGTTGCCACCCGCAAACGCGGAACTGGCCTGACTGCTGCTGACAGGGAAATCAATGGCGACGCGCTGCCGGTCACTGCCTGCTGCCGGGTCGCCGACGCCCGTAAAGAACGGCGAGATACTGCCCAATCCGTTCGTGATGGGTTCCTGCGCGTTGCCGTTGGACAAAATCAGGCGGTTGGCATACTGGTAATCGAAGTAAACCGGATTGGCGACGCCGCTCAGGGGCGTTTCGTTGCCGCTCTTGTCCGTGCCGTAATACGCCAGCAGAATGGACGCGCCCGCGTTGCCGCTGGAATCGGGGAAAGTAGGCGCGGGATACGCGAACAGCTTGGGACCGGGCGTGATGCTGGTATCGAAAATGTACTGCTGCATGTACCAGTTGACAAACGGCTGACCTTCCACGTTCGGCAGGACGCCGGCGGCAAGGTCGCGCAGACGACCTGTATCCATGCTGACTGTGCCATCGGCAGTTACGGCATCATAATAGCGATTGTTGAATTTGATGAAGAAGTTGGGGTCTTCGATGTAGCACTTGGTGAAGACGGTAGACGCCATTTGCAGGCGCGGCACGAACATGCCTGCCAACCCGCCCACCGGTTGCGCTTTCAGCGCGTCCGGCAAAAAGACCGGGTTGCCCAATGCGGGCTGATTGAGCAGGTCGTAGTAGGGCGTGTAGTAAAAGCCGGGAACCGCGTCTACAGGGTCAAGGCCGCTGATGCTGTTGAAAAAGTTGCTTGCGTTGAAGTCCTGCGCGGCGATGGTGGCTGCCGCCCGCGCAATGCCCTGATTCCATACATCGTAGCCGAAGTTTTTGGGCACGTAAAAACATTGCGCCAGCGTTTGCGCGAGGGCGAGAAACGTATCCTGATCGCTGCTGAACGTGGGCATATCAATGTTGATAACGCTGTTGGCCGCGTCCACCACAATAATCGCGCCGCGTACGCTCTGATTCTGCGTGGCAATATCAGGATCGAAATTGTTGATGTTGACGGTAAAATTGGAAAACGGCGCTCCAAGAATTTTTTTGAGTTCCCCGTACAGCGCAGGCGTTCCGTTGACATTCTGCAAAAACGCGCTCAGGGAGCGGTACGTCTTGCTGTTGGTGTCGAAGGCATTTGTTCCCTGCGTGACGATGTTGATTTGCAGGTTATTGCCGGCAGGCACATCGCGGGATACGCTCCGTTTTGCCTGCGGCGTCACCAACCGTCCGTTTTGCCTTAAATACACCATCTGCACGAGCGGGAATTGGCCGGTAGGCTTGAGCAGATGCCGACGGCGCATCTGGTCAATTTCGCGCGCCAAAATGGTGGTTTGGGCGCTCAAGGTTGACCGAACTTTGGTTTTCACGGCGCGCTGTACGGCAGCCGTATCGCTGGCATCCTTGACATCCACGATGATACCGGACTGCGGGCCGTTGCTTACAGTACGAAAACGCTGGTTGATGACATTGTGGTAAGGCTGCTGCGCGCGGGTAAGCGTTGGCGCTGCCAATGCGGACGCCGACAAGGACAGGGCGGCGGTCACGCGCAGGGCGCGAAAGGGAAATCCGTTCAAGCGTAAATCCTCCGGGAAGAAGGGCCGAGGGGGTTGGCTCCGCAATCCTGCGTTTTGGGAAGACGATTGGGAACCGGGCCGAGGGTTAATGCGCCGGGATGGGGAAAAGGGCGCGAAACCGAATATGCAGCGTGGCATTCACGCAGCAAGCACACCCTCATTGTAGCAAACGCAGGCGATTGTGTCAAGGGGCGCGCGATGTTTTCGTTTACCGATCTGCCTATGCAGGCGTCATGTCCATTGCCGGAGTCGTGCAGGCGCTGTAAAATGAGCAGGAATCAGAAGCAGAAACCTAGAATCTAATTTGCAAGTGTGCCCGATAGCCACGACGAATATATCTTTCCCTGCGTTGTTCCTGTTGCGCAAGAGAGGTGAACTGCCTGCGATGTACGTCCAATCCCTGCATTTAGAAAATATCAAAGCCTTTGATAAACTAGACATTGAATTCACACACCAAAGAGACTATGGTTCTTCTTATGCAGGTTTGAACGTATTTGTAGGCGGTAACTCATCGGGAAAATCCACTCTGCTCAAGTCTATGGCAATGGCGATTTCCGGTCCAACAGTCGCCAATCAGCAACTGATCACGCCTGCAGGCTGGATATATAGGGGGGCCAAGCGTGGCGTAATCGAGTTAAAAGTGCATTGGGACCCTGTATACGACTCGCTACGAGGTGGAGGTAAATCGCCTGCGGGAGATGGCTTTTCCGTTGGGTTGGCTTTCGAGACTGAGCAGGATGCTTCTGCTACCGTATTGAAGTCAAAAGATTACTACACTCCCAGACGCACGAAACTTATTTCGGCAGACCGAGGCCCGTGGAATGCAGATACGACGGGTTGGCTGCTCGGAGCTTATGGCCCTATGCGTCGTCTAACCGGTAGTTCTACTGAAGCGCTTAGATATCAGCTAGGGCGGGGCAAACTGGCGAGTTGTGTCACACTTTTTCGGGAGGATGCTGCCCTCAGCGAAAGTGAAACTTGGCTTAAACAGGAGTATGCACGTGCACTTGAGCAGCAAAGCCAAGACCGTATTCCTTCTCCGTTCGTTGCACAGGTCCAGGCATTCCTCAACGATGGCTTGCTTCCCAAAAGTTTCCATATTGCAAAAGTTTCCGTAGATCATGTATACATGACAACACCGAACGGCGGCGACTTGCCCATGCGTGACCTGAGTGATGGCTGCCGTAGCGCGTTTGCGCTGATGCTGGACATCATACACAGCATGGCGTTAGCCTATCCCGGCAAAGTTATCTTTGAACAGGACGAACAGGGGCGCATGGTTGTCAATAAACCGGGCGTCATTCTGATTGATGAAATCGAAGCGCACCTGCATCCCTCGTGGCAGCGTCTGATTTGCGAATGGCTGAAAACTCGCTTTCCACAGGTTCAGTTTTTCCTCACCACGCACAGCCCGCTCATTGCACAAGCCGCTGATGAAGGAGGTTTGTTTGTTCTGCCTCTGCCCGATGAGATAACTTCCAAGCGTGGTATTCGCCGCCTCAGTCCGCATGAGCAGAAGCGCATTACGCTCGGCAGTGCAGAAAAGGTGCTTCTTGGCGCTGCGTTCGGACTCAAACACACTTGGAGTCCGCGCGCGGAACGGCTTGTTGATAGTTGGGAGCGCCTCGCCGCACAGCGTGACGCCAGAGGGAGCCTGCCGCCGGAAGAGGAGAAAGAATACCAAGAGCTATCAGATCAGGTGGAAATCGTGTTCGATGACCTGCCGGAAGAAATAGTTCATGCGTAACTTTCCGCCTCGCCCGATTCTTGCACCCGTTGTTCAAACGCTATTGCTGGAGAAAAGCAATCATATTCTTGCCATAACGGATCAAAAGGAAAAAAAGCAGAGGGCGCGTAATACCTACGAGGCCACCCGCAAAACCCAATGGTTTAAGCCGGTGGTAGACGCTTTGCGCAGCCTGTGCGGAGAGGGCGAACTGTGTATGTATTGCAGTTCCAATGAGCCGTCACAGGTAGAACATTACCGTCCGCTATCCACTTTTCCAGAGCAGGCGTTTCGTTATGAAAACTACCTCTGGACATGCGACATCTGCAACAGAACGTATAAAGGCGAACGATTTCCGCCGGATACGGAGCCGGGAGAACAGATATTGAACCCACTGGAGGATAATGTATGGGACTACTTTTTCCTCAGCGAGCAAAACGGGCGCTTGCTGCGAAAGTTTGACACTAAACTTAACGCTTATGTGCCTCGCGCTGTGAGTACCTGCGATGTGGTTGGCATTAACAGGGAGAACGTCCAGAAGAAGCGCCAACACCGCTTCCGTCGGCTTCGTCTGAATATGGAAGACGCCCTGAACAAGTTCCATGCCGGAACGCTTTCACAGGTGGAATTACGCGAGGAAATTGCTGTACTACGCGCCGAACCGTTTCAGGCCGATGTTGCCGACTATTTTCTCAACGGTCCCGGCCGTGTACAGGAGCCTTTCCTATCAGCGCTCTTTCATGCGGGAGAGACAGTACCTTGAAAGTAACTTAAAAGATGGACATTATCAAGCCGAAATAGCGGCGCGTTCTGCGCTACCGATGCTGCAAGAGCCAGAACGCGCCTGCTGCCACGCCTACAATCACCGTCGCGTAGAAGAGGGCGAACGCTTCGCTGCGGTCATAGCGGAACTGGCGCAGGTTCATGCCGATGACCACAATGGCGATGGGAACCAGGGCGGGCAGGGCAATCGCGGTAAACGCCACCACCAGCATATACAAAGACAGCGTGGCGCACAGAACCACGAACGTATTCCACGCGGGAACGCCAAAGCGCTTGAAACACGCGAAAAACAGCGCCATGAACAGAAAATCCGCAAAGCCGATTTGAAGCTGCAAGGGCGACGACCCTCTGGCGGCATGCGTGGCCGGGATCTGCACGGTCAGGCTGGTCATGGCGACCTGCGCAAGCGGCGATTGCCCGCTGATGGCTTTATGCACCACGCCCACACTGCTGAACACGGCCATGATGTCTACCAGTCCCAGCACCACGCCGGCGGGCATCAACAGCTTCATCTCCTTGATTAAGCGCGAAATCCCTACCCCAATACACGCCGCCAGCCACATCACCAGCAGTTCTTTCAGCCCCAACACATGCGCGAGGAGGATGGTGTATTGCCTGTACACCGGCCCCACCTGCGGCCAGCCGCTCCAACGGGGTATCAGCGCAAACAAAACCGGAACGCCCACTATCGGCAGCGCAAACAAACCCGCCAGCGCGAAATTCAGAATAAGAGTTTGTGGCCTTACCAGCGCCCGCGCCACGCGCACCGTGAACACAAGCATCAGCACCATTGCCGCCAGCGTGACGAAAACCGTTGACGTGACGCTGAACGGCAGCAGGGTGGAAACCCGAAAAAAGACAAGATACAGCAGGGCGGTGGCAATCGCGTACCAGCCCTCGTTATTCGGTTTGAGCGCGGGAGGATTGGCCGCTATCCAATCTCCCTGCTCGTCGGCTTTCCCGTTTTCAGCAGAAGGAGCCGCATACAGCGCCGCATACTCCTCCGTTGAGATTGCGGTAGAGGCTTTGGGTGCAACATCGTTTGGCACAGTATCGCCGGGTTCTGAAGGTGTGTTAGTCATTCGTTAAATTAATCCATGCGCTGCCCGACTGCCGCAGTTCTTGCAGCGTTACGGGGCTTTATGCAATTTCATGCGTTTTTAGCCTGTACGCGCAACAAAAACACGCGGCAGGCTTTGACAAATCACGTTCGGATATTATATAATAGCTTAGTATCCGCGTCAAGGCGCGTTTTCTCTTTTCGACCTGATACTTTCCTGCTCTATCCGGCTTTTTTGCTGTTCCTGCACAACCCGCGCGGTTCCAACGTTGAAACCGCTGCGTTATTTTCGCTTTGCTTTACCGACAAGCTTGCTTCCGCGGTGCTGCAATTCGCCCTGCGCCTGCCTTTCAGTCGCGTTAAAAGCGGCTGACGGCTGTTGCCGGTTTGTATGCGCTCCCCGCCTCGCTCGCGGAATGAACGGCGCTGAAATGGTTTGGCGTTTGTTCATTTTGCCCCAAACGTCTTCCGCGCTTTGCCCCTCCGCCCTTCGGCTTGACGGATGCGTGTTTTCTTTTCTCTCCCTTCGCGCGCTGCCCACCTGTTTCAGACTGCAACATTAACAGTAAAGGCGCAAAAGCAAGAGCGCCTCCTATACGCGAACTCTTAAACTCTGAGAACACCGAACGTAATACCATAGAACCCTAAAACCCTAAAACCTTAAAACCCTGATGCTTTACTTCTACGGAGAACCATTGTGAACGACAAACCCTTGCGTATCGTCATTGCCGATGACGAACCCATCATACGCTTAGACTTGAAAAAAATGCTGGAAGATTGCGGGTACGACGTAGTAGGCGAGGCCGGGGATGGCGTCCGCGCGCTGGACGCCGCGCGCAATCTCAAACCGGACGTGATGATTCTGGACATCAAAATGCCGGAAATGGACGGAATTGACGCCGCCAAAATCATTACGGAAGAAAAAATTGCTCCGGTCCTGCTGCTCACGGCGTACAGCCAGCTTGACCTTGTAAACCGCGCCAAAGAAGCGGGGGTGTTTTCCTATCTGGTCAAGCCTTTCAAAGAGGCCGACCTTATGCCGCAAATCGAAGTGGCCGTTGCCCGGTGGGGCGCGTTTCAGCGCATCGAAGAGCAGGCCGCCGATCTGGAAGACAAGTTGGAAACTCGCAAATCCGTAGACCGCGCCAAAGGCATCCTGATGGACCAGTACGGCTTGAAGGAACAGGAAGCCTTTCGCCGCATCCAGGTGCAAAGCATGAACACGCGCAAGTCCATGCGCGAAATCGCCGAAGCTATCATCATTGCGCATAACGTTTGAGAAGTAGCCAGTAGTCAGTAGTCAGTAGAAGAACCCTTCCTGTAAACTGCTTTTGAAATGCAACGTCTTGAGGAGACAGGCATTTCTACTGGCTACTGACTACTGACTACTGGCTACTTGTCTTATGAAACACCCTCGCCTACCCGCTTCCTGGCGTTCGCGCCGCCTGACATCCGCGCTGCGCCGCAGCGACAACCCGGATGTCGCCCTGCTTCAGCAGGAGTTAGAAAATCGTGACCGCCGGATACGCGATATGGCGCTGTCCGAACAGCAACTCCGCGCCGAATTGGAAGAAAAAAAGGGCGAAGCCGAAGCCTTGCGGCGCGTTGGCGAAGCTATGGGGTCGGCTTTTGACACCGAAGAGATGCTCAAGGTCACAGCCGACATCGCCATTCGCATTACGGAAACAGACTCGTGCCAGGTGTACTTGATAGACAAAGCGCGGCATGAATTGGTTTTACGCGCGGCGGACTCCAGCTTTTCGCACATGGTCGGCAAAATTCGCTTAAAAATGGGACAGGGCATCACGGGTTGGGTCGCCCGCGAGCGCAAGCCGGTCATGGTCAGCCACAAAGCGTATGAGGATCACCGCTTTATCTTTTTTCCCGAAATGCACGAGGGCGAGTACGAGTCCATTTTGTCGGTTCCTCTGGTGACGCGGGGTGAAATACTGGGCGTTATCAATGTGCGAACCCGCCAGCCCAATGTGTACACGCAGAATCAGGTGCGGCTGCTGTCGGGGATCGCCAATCAAGTGGCGGGCGCGATTGAAAAATCCCGGCGCTTTCGGCAGTTGGAGCGCCATGCCGTGCAGCTGCATACCCTCTCGGAAGTGAGTCAGGCGATTACCTCCAATATGTATCTGGAGGAACTGCTGTCACTGTTTGTCCGCCTGACCGCCCGCACGATGCAGTATAAAATCTGCACCGTGATGCTTGTAGACGAAACCAAGCGCGAACTGGTCATCAAGGCGACGCAGGCCGACAGCAATGAATACGCGCAAAAGCCCAATCTCAAAGTCGGGGAAAGCGTTGCAGGGACGGGTTGTGGCGGAAAAGCGCATCATCACTCTTGCCGATGTGCAGAAAGCCCCCGATTACAACTTCCCCGACATTGCGCAGCGAGCGGGCGTCCGCTCGCTTGCCAGCATCCCCCTGATGATGAAGGGCGAGGCCATTGGCGCGCTCAACTGCTACACGGAAAAAGTCCACACCTTCACGATGGAAGAACTTGCAATTTTGCAGGCGCTCGCAACGCAGGCCGCGCTTGCCATTGACCATGCCAAACTGATGGTGAAGTCCGCCGTGATACAGGAAATGCACCACCGCGTCAAGAACAACTTGCAGCAGATCGTCAGCTTGGTGCGCCTGGAAATGCGCTACTCGAAATACACGACGGTTGAAGACGCGCTCAACGATACCTTGAACCGTATACTGGCGATTTCCAGCGTCCATGAACTGCTGACACGCGACGATCTGGACACGGTAAGCATGAAAAAAGTGGCGGAAAGCATCATTCACGCCACACAGCAATCGGTTGTGCCGCCCGGCAAAACGATTTATACGACGGTGGAAGGCGACGACTTCATTCTGCCGCTCGCCAAAGCCACGTCTATGGCGCTCGTCCTGAACGAGCTGGTACAAAACGCGGTGGAGCATGGCTTCAAAACGCTCAATGACGGGCGCATCCACATCTTTTTGGGTGAAACGTCAACCGAACTGCGCGTTTTCGTCACCAACGATGGCGCAACCCTGCCCCCCGGCTTCACCTTCAAAAGCAGCGACAGCCTGGGCCTGTCCATCGTGGAAACCCTCGTGCGCGGCGATCTCAACGGAACCTTCACGCTGGAAAACGAACCGGACGGCAAAAGCATCACCGCCAGTGTCATTGTTCCGCGCTAACTTCATAAGCATGCTTCACGAAGTTTGGGTACACTAAACAAAATCGTAAAGGAAACATCATGACAGTCGCAGCGCTAACCGCTTCTGTGCCGCGCCGCATGACGTTCGAGGAGTTCCTTGAATGGGCGGACGAGGATGTTCATGCGGAATGGGTGAATGGAGAGATTGAGTTTATGAGTCCGGCTTCTTTTCAGCATCAGGATTTGGTTGGCTTCCTGACCGCTTTGCTGCGCCTTCTCGCTGAGGTACGCCAGTTGGGCAAAGTGGTAGGCCAGCCCTTCATAATGAAAACCGGTGTTCATCTGCCGGGACGAGAGCCGGACATTTTGTTTATCGCCACTGCCAATCTGCATCGTATCCAGCGCAACTATCTGGACGGCCCTGCGGATTTGGTGATTGAAATTGTCAGCCCGGAAAGCCAGACGCGCGACAGAAGAATCAAAACTGAAGAGTATCGGCAGGGTGGCGTACCAGAGTACTGGACGCTGGACCCCATGCAACAGGAGGCGATTTTTCGTCTGTTGCAGGCGGATGGAACTTACCTTCAGATACAGCCGGACGAAAACGGCATCTATCACTCCTCAGCCATGCCGGGATTGTGGATCAACGTCAATTGGCTCTGGCAAAACCCGTTGCCTGGAATTTTATCCATTCTCCGGCTATGGGGCCTGGTTTAACTTTGCAGGATAATGAGTAACCTAAAATGCGCGAGCAGAACAGTCGAATCACAATCAATCCCAAACAATGCGGAGGCCGTCCCTGCATTCGGGGAATACGCATACGAGTTGTGGATGTTCTGAACCTATTCGCGTCAAACCTGAACGCCGAGCAGATTTTAGAAGAAATGCCCGATTTGGAGAAGAAAGACTTACAGGCAACGCTGGAATACGCGGCGAACCCCTTCTCCCAAACTTGGGAGAAGGGGCCAGGGTTTGAGGAGGGTTACTCGGTCGCCAATCCCTGATTTTTGGCTTCCTGCGTAGCGGTTGTTTTGGCCGCGTCGAGAGTTTCTTCCGCAACCGCCTGCACTTTGGTGGCGATGTCGGAAGCGGCGGACTGCGCCCGATTGAACAGTTCGTCGCGCTTCTGGCCCATGAAGCGGTTTTCCGGCTCTGTGGCGGGAAGCAACAGGCCCACCGCCGCGCCAATGCCCAACGCCACTAAACCATAGGCCATCGGGTTGTCGTGGAACGTGTCCGATACCACGCCCTGCGCCTTGCGCGTCTGCTCCATCGCTGTCGAACCAAGCTGGCTGGCTTTGTCCCGCGCCTGGCTGGTCACTTGTGTTGCCTTATCCTTCGCCGCGCTCACCGCGCTGCTGACGGCATCGCTTGCCTGTCCCGCCTTGTCTTTGGCTGTACCCATTGCGCTGCTCACCTTATCTTTGGTGGTGTCCACGACACCGCCAACCTTGTCTTTCGCGCTGCCGGCTGCGTCTGACAGCTTATCTTTGGCGCTGCCGACCACATCCGTAACCTTGTCTTTGGCGCTGCCAACGGCGTCGGTTACTTTGTCTTTGGCGCTGCCAACAACGTCCGATACTTTGTCCTTCGCGTCCCCGACGGCCCCGGTAACAGCGTCTCCAACGTGCGCCGCTTTGTCCTTCACCGAATCTACCACGTCGCCGATTTTGCTGCCCACACTTGTGGAAGGCATATCCGACGGCAGATAGTCAGCGTAATCATCGCGCCGGTAATTCGTAGTCGCGCCATTATCGCGGCTGCGCATTATCAGCCACGTCGCGCCCAACACCGCAGCGGCAATCGGAAGCGGGTTCTGGCTGACCGTGTTCAGCAGCGAGGAACCCACATTGCCACTGTTACTGCTTACGCTTCGTCCTATTCCATTCCCATCGGAAGAGGTTTCGATAATGATAATCTCTTCTTCCACCGGCATCAGTTCGACAGGCTGCGACGTGGGAAACATCGGATCGTAATCCGTGTAATCGTAGTCGCCCGCATTACGGGTTCCATAGGTCGGAACCTTGTTGTCGTCCCGGTGTTTGAGATACAGATAGGTCGCGCCTACGGCAATCAGCGCGGTGGGCACGGGATTGCGCTTCACCGTGTCCAGCGCGGTTGTTCCGGCGCTGCTCACTCCTGCCATAACGCCTCCTGTGTTTCTGCGAGTATACGCGGGCGGGGTCGGAACTGTGCCGCGCAGCGAGTCAATAGCGGTATCCACGCTATGCTCTTCCTTGCCGCCCCCGAATACTTCGCCCACTTTGTCTTTGGCCGACTGTACCGCGTTGCTGACGGTATCGCTGACGTTCTGCACTACGTTACTGACAGCATCCGCCGCGTTGTGCATCGCGTCGCCAACCGTATCCTTGACGTTTTCAACCGCCGTGCTGACGCTTTCCTTGACATTATCGCGGGCGGCATCCAGCGCGTCAACCGCAGCGTCCCTGACATGTTCTTTGGCCTGCTCCAGCACAACCTGCGGATTCAGTTTTTCTTTGATCGCTTCCAGCGTTTCCTCAATGTCGTGCCGGGTATGCTCGATGTCGCTGCGCATGGCAACGATCTCGACCGTCTCATCCTCGCCGCCATGCGTCCCTGCTGCGGCATTGATCCCCGCCCGATCTGTTGCGGCCTGGTCTATTCCAACGGGAAGATCAGCCATGTTTCAACTCCTTCAGCGAATCTATAGTTTGGTGCGGCGTCAAATCCGCTCCCTTTATGGCGCTAATCCCCTTCATCACCAACGCGCCGCCAATGCCCGTAACTACCGCCCCTACAAGCAAGGCAGACACCCAGCCGGGTAAATGGAACACTTCAACCAACAGCAAGGCGATGGAAGCCACCAGCATCAGTACGCCCGCATACGCCAGTGCGCCGCCGGCCACCAAGAGGCCGATATTCTTGGTGACGTTTGCCAGTTTCTGGCTCATTTCGGTTTTGGCAAGTGTTAATTCCTGCCGCACCAGCGTGATTGTGTCCTGCGACAACCGCCCCAGCAATTCGCCAAGCGAACTGTCTTCTTTTTGTTGGGGAGCTTGATACATCGTCATGGCTTGTTATTAGCCTCCTGTGCCCAACGGCGAATCGTACTGCGTTTCTATAGGAACCGGCAGCAGGCGATCCGTGGAAGGCGCGTACCCGGACGAACCAGCCGAACCGCCGGTGCTTTTCAGGAAGCGGGCCAGCATAATGCCCAACACAAACGCGCCCCCGATGAACAAGCCGGGCTGGCGGCGGGCAAACTGCTCCGTATCGCGGATGATGTCATCTACAGTTGCATCGCGTAAACGGGAGGACACCGTTCGTACCGTATCTGCGGCGCTGGCAGCCACATCCGCCACCTGTCCCATGTTGTTGGGATCATGCGCGCGCAATTGATCGCCCGTGTCTTTGACCGCTCCGGCAATGCCGTCCAGTCCATCGGCGGCGGCATCCAACTGCGTTTCGATCCAGCCTTTGGTGCGAACGCGCGCCTGGTCAATGGCTTCGCCCGCTTTGCGCTGCGTATGCTCCACGACCTTCTGCGCCTGCTGCTTGGCTTGATCTACAATGGGCGCGGCGACACTGGCAACGCTGCTTGGGGTACTTGCGCCGTTTGTAGGCGCGCTCGTTGTTGATTCTGTCGTACTACCGGAAATAGGGGCAGTGGCGCTGCTGCCCGCGTCCGTAACGCCCATAATGGCGGCGGCTTCGGCGGCGCTTTCCGCCGGTCCGGGATCAGGGTGGTTAAAATGGTCATCCGGGTCTTGCGGCATGGCAGGGGGATTCCCCAACTGGCTATCAGACATGGCAAACTCCTTGCTCGCAACAAGGCGAGATGATATAATGTGCAGGCGCGAAGGTGACCGGCGGCAGTCAGCGCAAACGCGCGAGCCGAACACGTGTCAGAACGATTGTCGAAAATGCTTTGTTCCCGGTTGTTTCCACAGGAAGCGCTATACGAACCGAACTGGCATAACTGCCTACCTGCGTCTACGCCATAGGTGATAGATGGTTGTATGAGCGTTCTGTCAATCAGAAATCATGGCTCAAAACAGTAACAGCCGTGACAATAAAGCTCGGCTGCATAACTCCTATCAACGTTTGAAGAGGCAGTTTGAAAAAGCGGAACAATGCGCGATTGGCAGGCCGTCATAGAGGTGTGCGGCTGCTTGAAGCCACTTGCTCCCCTACAGCCGCACACTCCCCTGAAGATGATTTAATATACGGAATAAAGCGAGGATTGCCAATGTCCCAATTGATTACGGGGCTGTTTGATACACACGCCGACGCGGAAAACGCCATTACGCAGTTGAAGCAGCACGGGTATACGGCGAACGAGATCAGCGTGATTATGAAGGATGCGCAGGAAGCGCAGGCGCTCAGTGAAAGTTCCGGCACACATGCGGCGGAAACTTCTACTGCAGCAATTGGCGGCGGAGTTGGGGCGTTACTTGGTGGATTGCTTGCTATCAGCGCGGTTGCCATTCCCGGTATCGGGCTAATTGCGGCGGGCGCACTGGCGGCGCTGTTTGTGGGTGGGGGCGGCGTAACCGGCTCTGTCGTCGGCTGGCTGGTAGGCGCGGGGATTCCCGAAGACACCGCCGCCCATTACGAACAGGGTTTGCATCAAGGCGGCATTGTACTTGCAATCGCCACGCATCCCGGAGATGAAGCCTACGTGCAGAGTATTCTCAGTAGCAATACCGCTCAATCCAGTACCTCTCTTTAACGGCGGGCGCACACGAAATTTTTACGGTAATACGACTCGCTGAGGTGGCTGACGGTCACTTGATGTTTGCCGGAAGACGCATGGATGAAGTAGCCGTTGCCGACATAAAAACCCGTGTGGTGGACGCCAAGCCGCTCGGTGCGGGGCGTGAAGTACAGGCGGTCACCGGGCTGCAGCTGGTCTACGGGAACCGGAACGCCATACGCCATCTGGTCGGAGCCTAAACGCGGCAGGGGAAAGCCCAACGCGCCGTACACGTTCTTGACGAAACCGGAGCAATCAATGCCGCCATAGGTATTGCCGCCCCACACGTAGGGAACGCCCAGATACTTGTAAGCCTCGTTCAGAAAACGCCTGCGGGCTGGCGGTAAAGTACGGGCGGTCACTTCGCGGGTAAACGTCCGGGCCGCCAATGCCTGTGGGAGCGCTGCCGTTGCTGATGTCGGGGGAAGCCTGCTGCGTCGGCCATTGCCCATTGGACACCACCTGATAATCCAGCATCCGCACCGCTGCGCGATGTATCCACCCCATTGAGCCGTCCGCCATCAAAACGCCGTACCATTCCCCCTGCTCGTCTTCAATGGCAATATAGGTTCCCGCCCCTGCCGTGATTAACTGCGCCCCGTGTTCGCTGCGCGTCCGGCGTATGGGCGTGGCATGGTCTATCTGCCCCAAGCGGCCCACAACCCGGTCGCTGCCTGCCTGCCCCCGCGAGGACAAGGCGCCCCTGTCAGGATGATAACGTCCCTGACTGCGCAGGCTTGCGTCACCGGAACGGGGCGCGACATTGGTACGCGCCGCCGTTGCCCGCGTACGCGCCTTTTCCTGCGCCCGCATCTCCTGCGCTTCTTTGGACGGCGGCAATTCCAGCGTCAGCGATTGATCGGCACGAACGATGCAGGAACCTTTCAGGCCAAAGAGCAGAACGAATAAGCAAGTACGCGCCAAAACGGACGCGCGGACATTTCGGGTCAAGTGAGCGGAATGGAGCAACGCGGAACCTCCTCTGCACCTCGCAAGCGCTATTCTTGCAGCGCCGACAAAGCCGATGTGAAGCAGATTTCAGGAAAACAACAGCAGGGGATAAAACACAGAACGACAAGGTTCATTATCGGCAGGAGGGGGCCGATTTTGCAATACAATCCTAAAGACGGCATAACCTGCCGCCAAAGTGCGGTTCAAACCATTTGTCTTCAGCGTTAGCGCGACGGGGTTCAGCCCATCGCGCCAACACAAAGAACCTACAAAAACAACTACAATTCTCACCACGCGCAAACAAAGCGCGTTTACCGCTTGCTGAACTGGAAGCCGCGACGGGCGCGCTTGCGTCCGTATTTTTTGCGCTCTTTAACGCGGGGATCGCGGGTCAGCAGTCCGGTGCGGCGCAGGCGCGGACGCAATTCGGGGTCGGATTCCAGCAGGGCTTTGGAGATGCCGTGCCGAACGGCTCCCGCCTGCCCCGAAATGCCGCCGCCTTTGCAGTGCGCGATTACATCAAAACGGCCTTCGGTTTCCGTGATCTCGAACGGCTGTTGAATCAAGCGCGACAGTACGCGCCGTCCCAGATACTTTTCCGCCGGACGGTCGTTGATCGTCACCGTGCCCGAACCGGGCGCAAGCCATACGCGGGCAATCGCGTTTTTGCGCTTGCCGGTTCCATAAAAGCGATTTGCGTCTGCCACGCTTACTCTCCCTTGTTGGTCGGATCGGCCTGTACGCCGCCCGTAAAGATGATGGGGCCTTGCGCCTCATGCGGATGTGTCGGGCCGCTGTACACTTTCAGCTTCTTGATAACGGCGTCGCCCAGTTTGTTGTGCGGAATCATGCCGCGCACAACGCGGCGAACGGCCTCTTCAGGCTTCTTCGTCAGTTCATCCTGCCGCTTGATGCTTTTCAGCGCGCCCGGCCAGCCCGTGTGGTGGTACACCGGCTCGCCCGGCTTGTTCGCGCCGGTCAAAATCACTTTGTCGGCATTGATGATAATAACGTGGTCGCCCGTATCCACGTTTGGCGTGAAAATGGGCTTGTGCTTGCCGCGCAGGACTTTGGCCGCGTCTACCGCCAGCCGTCCAAGCGGCTTGTTCGTCGCGTCCATCACATACCAGACGCGCTGCGCTTCCATATCCTCGGCGCGAGCCGATTTGGTGGTTTTCATTAGTTGATTTCCCGCCCAAAACACGGTATTCAGGTGTTCGGGTATTCAGGTATTGGGTACTCGGTAGTGGGTATCAGGTATTCTGTTCCCTGTTCCCTGTTCCCTGTTCCCTATGTTTCGCTTTCACTGCCATTTGCCAGATCGAGCGCAAGCCGCTCGGCGTGTTCGGCTTTGTAGTCTTTGCGGACGCCGTATCGCGCTTTGAGCAGGCATAAGCCCTGCGGCGGCGCGGAGGGGCCGGCTTGCCTGCGGTCACGGGTTTGTAGCAAGCGGGGAATATCTTCCGCCGAACGCTTGCCAAAGCCGACTTCCAGCAGGGTTCCCACGACGTTGCGCACCATGCCGCGCAGAAAAGCGTTGGCTTCGATACGCACCAGCACGAACCGATGATAACGTCCGACCTGCAAGCGCATCACATCGCGCATTGTGGGTTGATCCGCCATCAGTTCATTGGTGAAGCAGGCAAAATCCTGTTCGCCAAGCAAGTATCGCGCCGCTTCCTGCATAGCAGTCACATCCAGAGGTCCGGGGCGCAGCGCGCTGTAACGGCTCCAGATCGCGGACGGCGTACTCCGGTTCAGAATCAGGTACGCATACAAGCGCGAGGACGCGGAAAACCGCGCATTAAAATCGCCGTCTACGCGCTCCACCTGCCGAATGGTAACATCGGAAGGCAGCGCGCTGTTCAAGGCAATCGCCATACGCTCAAACGGAATTGATGTCTCGCATTCAAAGCTGATAACCTGCCCCAATGCGTGAACGCCCGCGTCCGTCCGCCCCGCTCCCGTAATCCGAACATCCTGCCGCGTCCGCTCCTTAAGCGCCGTTTCCAGCACCCCCTGCACCGTTCGGATGTTGTGCTGCCACTGAAAGCCCGAAAAGTTCGTGCCGTCGTATTCCACTGTGGCTTTGAAATGGTTCATAGTTGATAGTTGATAGTTGATAGTTGACTCGCCATGACATATTAGCGTTCAGGTATCGGCGGCATACAGCCGGAAGCGACTTCCTCACGCCTCCTATCAACTATCAACTATCAACTATCAACTAACTCCTTCTCCGTCCCAATCCGAACAGGCCGCGTCGTCCATCGCTGGTGACGGTGGCCGTTACCGGGGTGGCGTCGGGTTCGGGGATGGGCACTTCATTGCCTTCAACGAACTCCAGCAGCACCATCGGCGCGGCATCGCCGCGTCGGAAGCCGATTTTGGTAATGCGCGTATACCCGCCGTTGCGATCCATGTAGCGGGGCGCGATTTCTTCAAACAAGCGCGGCACGACATAGTACGGGTTACGGGCAATCTTCGCGCCGCCGCGCGGTCCTTTGTTGGATTGGTCGCGCACAAACTCATCAATGTTGCTGTCTACCCACCGGCGCACCAATCGGCGCGTGTGCAGGCGCATGGCGACGGGCGCGTCCACGCCGCCCTTGCGGGCAATGGTGACAAGCTTTTCCACGATAGGACGCACTTCTTTGGCGCGCGTTTCCGTCGTGACAATCCGGTCATTAAGCAGCAGGCTGCGGGTCAAACTTTTCAGCAGCGCGCGCCGCTGGTCGCTTGGCAATCCAAGCTTTCGATAGGCTTTGCGGTGACGCATTTGTTTTCCTTCGGAAAGGGGGAAGATAAGAGATAAGAGATAAGAGATATTAGTAAAACCTATATCTTGCTCAACGCTTTGCGAGAAGCGGAAGGAACTGAGGTCTAGTCCTGAACTAATATCTCTTATCTCTTATCTTCCCCCTACTCCGTATCGTTCTCGCCTTCGGCGTCGGGGTCTTCTTCGTCCAGATTGACGGTGGAGCCGCCTTTGAGCGATAAGCCAAGCTGTCCAAGTTTTTCGCGGACTTCCGTCAGCGACTTGCGGCCAAAGTTGCGAATCTGCATTAAATCGGCTTCCGTAAACTGCACCAGTTCGTTGATGGTGAGAATGTTGGCCTTCTTCAAGCAGTTGTAAGTGCGAACCGAAAAATCCAGTTCTTCAATGCGCAGGTACGGCGGTTCGGGGCCGTTGTCCTGAAGGATCGGGCCGGGGGCTATTAACCCGCCTATGCCCGCCCGGAAACTGGCGAACAATCCGAAATACTGGCCCAGGATTTTGGCGGCCTCGCTGATCGCCGATTCGGGCGTAATTGTGCCGTTTGTCCACACTTCCAGTATCAGCCGCTCCAGGTTCGTGTTCGATCCCTGCCGCGTGGCTTCAACCGTGTAGTTTACTTTGCGCACGGGCGTAAACGCGGCTCCCATTGGGATCACGCCGATGCCCATTTGACTGCGGCGCTCTTGGCGTTCCGGGAGAACGTAGCCCTTGTTGGTTTCAATGGTCATTTCCACGAACAAGCGCGCGTCTTCGTCCGAAATCGTCGCAATGTACGCTTCCGGGTTGACCACTTCCACATCGGCGGGACAATGCACGTCCGCGCCGGTGACAATGCCTTCGCCCTTGCGATCAATGCTGATGGTGACGGGTTCGTGCCGCTCGCCGCTGCCATTCGTATGCACTTTGACAAACACATCTTTGAGGTTCAGCAGCAATTCCGTGGTATCTTCCTTCACGCCCGGAATAGTGGAGAACTCATGCAGCACTTTGTCAATTTTCACATACGTAATCGCCGCCCCCGGAATCGAAGACAGCAGCACACGGCGCAGGGAGTTGCCCAGCGTCACCCCATACCCCCGGTCCAGCGGCTCCACAATGAACTTGCCGTAGTTCGTTTCGGAGTCGAGCTTCTGGATGTTCGGCAGGGTCAGGTCCATATTTCTCACTCTCCTTCGCAGGCATTAGGCATTAGGCATTAGGCACCTACCTTAATGCTTTCGCGCCCTCGTAAGCACAAAGCAACCAGGCATTTCCTAATGCCTAATGCCTGATGCCTAATGCCTACCTCCTACCGCGAATAGAACTCGATGATGAGCTGTTCGCGAATATGGGCGATGTCGCCGCTTTCTTTCAGTTCGTTGAGCGTGGGAACCGAGACGATGCGGCCTTCCATGGCATTAGTGTTGAACTGAAGCCAGATGGGCAGGCTGCGCCGGATCACGCGGTCGCGCGCTTCGCGGATGCCGCCCGTACGGGTTGCGCTCTCATGGACGCCGACCACATCACCGGGCTTCAAAATATACGAAGGAATGTTGACGCGCTGACCGTTAATAGTAAAGTGGCGGTGCGTGATCATCTGCCGGGCCTGCGCGCGGCTGGCGGCGAGTCCCAAACGATAAATCACGTTGTCGAAGCGCGACTCCAGCAGGCGCAGCAGGTTTTCACCCGTAACGCCCGGCAGGCGCAGGGCTTCGTCAAGATAGTTGTGGAATTGTTTTTCCAGAACGCGGTACACGCGGCGGAGTTTCTGCTTTTCGCGCAGCTGCTGCCCGTATTCCGTAATTTTGCGCTGAAAGGCGGGAGCGCCGTGCATTCCCGGCGGCTTGTCGCGCCATTTGGTTTTCCCGTCCCGACTCTGTTTGTCGAGCGTACAGTGGGTGAAGCACTTATCGCCCTTGAGGTACAGTTTCAATCCCTCGCGGCGACATTGGCGACACCGGGGATCATGATTATTAGCCATAACGAACCAGATGCTCCTTGTGGTCTGTTGCTAGTTGCCACCAAGTGACAGCAGGAGAGAGTAATGAATGATGAGTGATGAATGATGAATGACAAATCCATTCTTCAATCAAGCAATCTCCGTTCATCCGGTATACAGGTTCTCTCCAGGGTGTTTACACGCGGCCATTGTTCTTGTAAATGGCCTGACGCTTCCTCCACCTGCACATCACAATCGTATTTTGGATTTCCGATTTTGGAGTTTGGATTATTCCCAAACTCCGCAACAAAACTCCTATTTATCAAACAGGCAACAAATATTTCACACTATATTATGGACAAGACTTCCGATGGTTATAATTCAAAATCGAAAATCCTCAATCCAAAATCGTCACACGCGCCGTCGCTTGGGCGGGCGGCAGCCGTTGTGCGGAATGGGCGTCACGTCTTTGATAAGACTGACTTCCAGGCCGACATTTTGCAGCGCGCGAATAGCCGTTTCGCGGCCCGCGCCGGGTCCTTTGACATACACTTCCACGCGCCGCAGCCCATGCTCCATTGCCGCGCGGGATGCGCGCTCTGAAGCGATCTGCGCCGCGAACGGCGTACCCTTGCGGGTTCCCTTGAACATGCCCACGCTGCCCGCGCTGGCCCAGGAAAGCGTCGCGCCCTGCATGTCGGTAATCGTCACCAGCGTATTGTTAAACGTGGATTGGATGTGGACAATGCCGGCCACAACGTTCTTTTTCTCTTTCGACTTCGGCTTGCCTGCGCTGCCCTTTGTCGTTTGTTTATTCGCCATGCGATTCTCCCCTACTTCTTCGGTTTCTTCTTGCCGGCTACGGCGCGCTTGGGACCCTTGCGGAAACGGGCGTTGGTTTTGGTGCGCTGGCCGCGCACCGGCAGGCCGCGCCGATGCCGCAGGCCACGATAGCAGCCGATTTCAATCAGACGCCGGATGCTCATCGCGAACTCGCGGCGCAAGTCACCCTCGACGCGAAAATCGCGCTCCAGGATTTCGCGCATTTTACCGGTTTCGGTTTCGGTCAAATCCCGAACGCGCGTAACCGGGTTGATGCCCGCCCGCTCAACGATCTTTTTGGCGCTGGTCAGCCCGATGCCGTAGATGTAGGTGAGCGCATATTCAATGCGTTTGTCGCGTGGCAGGTCCACGCCAGCAATACGTGCCAAACCGCTCCTCCTTGCGAGGAGGCATTAGGCATTAGGCATCAGGCATTAGGAACATACCCGCTCACCTTTGTTCTTGTGAAAGCATTTAAGATGAAGAGGCATTTTCCTAATGCCTGATGCCTGATGCCTGATGCCTACCCTTGCCGCTGCTTGTGCTTGGGGTTGACGCAGATAACGCGCACAACGCCTTCGCGCTTGATGACTTTGCACTTCTCGCAAATTTTCTTTACGGACGCGCGGACTTTCATAGTGTTCCTCCGTTCTGTCCTTACTTGTAAGTTTTACGCCAACCAAATGTTACGGCGTAAAAATTGCCGTATCAGCAGACACAACATGCCCCGTCCGGCAAACCGAAGCGTTTCCAGACAGCGCGTTCTAGTATACCCTATATTTTGCCTAAACGTGAAAACGCGGGAAGCAAAATTTGCCTCCCTATCAACTAAGAACTATCAACTATCAACTGCTCAGGCTTTGTAGCGATAGCGGATGCGTCCGCGCTCCAGATCGTAGGGCGAAAGTTCCACCAATACGCGATCTCCAGGCAGAATGCGAATGTAGTTTTGCCGCATCTTGCCGGAAACGTGCGCCAGCACAACCTTCTTTTGTTCGCCGACAGGAATTTCGACGCGGAACATCGCATTGGGCAGGGCTTCTACAATCAAGCCCTCTACCTCAATGCCGGGTTCCTTGCCGCTGTTGTCTTCAGCGGGAGCCTGCGGCTTGCGCGGCCCGCCGCCTCCGCCGCCACTGCCGCCGCGTGGTGGTCCGCCCGGCCCGCGTCGTTGTGGTCCGCTTCCGCCTGCGCCTCCTGGGCGCGGGGGTCCTCCCGGTCGTTTGGGTGGTGGCATTCAGTCTCCGTTTAGGCATCAGGCATTAGGCATCAGGCATTAGGCATTAGGAAGATACCCGACTACCTTTGTGCTTATAGAAGCA
This sequence comes from uncultured Chthonomonadaceae bacterium, assembly GCA_963835065.1. GTDB lineage: Bacteria > Armatimonadota > Chthonomonadetes > Chthonomonadales > Chthonomonadaceae > CAWFQB01. Next base: position 672,051 of record CAWIEK010000049.1, read on the forward strand.
TTCAAGATGAGGAGGCATTTTCCTAATGCCTAATGCCTGATGCCTGATGCCTGATGCCTATTCCTTCGTAAGAATTTGGACGCCACCATCCACGATGGCGACCGTGTGTTCGAAATGCGCGGACAGTTTGCCGTCCGCAGTCACGATGGTCCAGCCATCGTCATGGTACTTGATATCCTGCTTGCCGACATTGAGCATTGGTTCGATAGCGAACGTCATGCCGCAGCGCAGCAGATCGCCCCGTCCTCGCGCCCCATGATTGGGTACTTGCAGTTCTTCATGCAGTTCCGTGCCGACGCCATGCCCGGTCAGTTCGCGCACAACGGAAAACCCATGCGTTTCCGCGTACTTTTGCACGGCATAACCAATATCACCCGTGCGATTGCCGTTTCGCGCTTTTTCGATACCCTTGTAAAGCGCTTCTTCGGTTACTCTCAGCAATTTCTCAGCCTGCGGCGAGATTTTGCCGACGCCGAATGTCCACGCGCTGTCAGCCATCCAGCCTTCCAATTCAACGCCACAGTCAACCGTGACAATATCGCCTTCCTGCAATACGCGCCGCCCAGGAACGCCATGCACCACTTCTTCATTGACCGAAATGCACGTCCATGCGGGAAACGGAGGATGCCCGCCCGGCGCGTAACCCAAAAACGGCGAGGTTCCGCCATGCTCGGAGATAATACGCGCCGCCATATCTTCCAGTTCGCCCGTTGTTATACCCGGAACAGCCGCTGCCCCCGTTGTCCTTCAAAACGCGGTTTACAACCCGTCCGGCAGCGCGCATTTTGGCAATCTGTTTTGGCGACTTCAAAGTGATCATAATACTCTATCCAACAATCTTAAATTGAACACTGAACATTGTCAACTTCGTAAACCATCCCCAATTCTAAAGCCTCCCCTCTCCTGGCGCGTTGCGCGGCAAGGAGAGGGGCCGGGGGTGAGGTCAAAACCGCTATTTCCCCTGCTTGTTCAGAATAGCGACAACCGTACTGAACACGGTTTCCGGCGCGGCATCGGCGTCAATGGTGTACAGCATGTTGCGCTCACGATAGTACGTTACTAAGGGCGCGGTCTTTTCCGCGTACACTTCCAGACGGCGCTGTACCACATCCGGGTCATCATCGGGCCTGCGTTCAAGGGGCGTACCGCACAAATCGCACAATCCGGCAATTAGGGGCGGCTGCAATTCTACGTGATAGGTAGAGCCGTCGCGGGGACATACCCGCCGCCCGCTGAACCGTTTCACAATATCTACAATGGGCGCTTCAAAATCCAACACGCAATTCAGCTTGCGCTCCTGCTCGGCCAGCATGGTTTCCAGAGATTCGGCCTGCGGAATGGTGCGCGGAAAGCCATCGAGCAAAAAGCCCTGCGCGCAATCCGGTTCCCCGGTTCGCGCCTTGACCGCCTGTATCACCACGTCGTCAGGGACATACTCGCCCTTCTCAATCTTATACCGTTGAATCACGCGGCCTAGTTCCGTGCCACGCGCAACGGCGTCCCGAAACATGGCTCCCGTAGAAATGGTAGGCACACCGTAGTGGATCGAAATTCGCCCACCCTGCGTCCCTTTGCCCACTCCCGGCGGTCCGAGCAGTATCACGATCATGCGCGTAAGCCCGCCGCTCGCAGAAGGAAAAAGGAAAAAGGAAAAAGGGAAAAGTCAGCCTGCATCAGACGTGTACCATTCTCGATGTGAACAAGGGCATAAGTTTGTTATCGCTCTTCATCCTTTTCCCTTTTCCCTTTTCCCTTTTACGACTACTCCTCTGTCTTGGTCTTGATGAAGCCTTCGTAATTGCGCATCAGCAACTGCGCTTCGATGGCCTGCATGGTTTCAATCGCCACGCCCACGATAATCAGCAGCGACGTGCCGCCGACGAGGGTAACGCTTGTAAACTTGGTCGCGCTTGGAATAATGTACTGCGTCAGCGCGATCAGGGCGAGGAACACCGCGCCCGCAAGCGTAATGCGCGAGATCACGCGATCCAGATATTCGTATGTCGGCGTTCCCGGACGGATGCCCGGAATGTAGTTGCCGTACTTCTTCAGGTTGTCCGCCATTTCCTGCACGTTCATCACAATGGCCGTGTAGAAATAGGTAAACACGATGACAAGCAGGGCGTACAGCGCCGTCGCGTACCAGGTCGCGCCCGGACTCAGGTTCTGCATCACCATTTTCAGCGAACCATAAAAGCCCGGCTCGCCCGCCTGCCCCGGCAGCAGATTGACCAGTGTGGCAGGGAACAGCATCAGCGAAATGGCAAAGATGATCGGGATAACGCCCGCCGAGTTCACTTTGATCGGCAGATACGACGTTCCCGCCTGTGTTTGCCGCATCCCGATAACCCGCTTGGTATGGTGAATGGGAATTCGCCGCGTACCCTGCGTCACGTAAACAACCGCCAGAACGGTCAAGAAGAACGCCGCGAACAGGAAGATCAGGTTGAACCAGGGCACGGTATGGTTGGTAATCTGAGCAATCACCAGATTGGCCTGCCCGCGCAGACTGAGCAGAATACCCGCAAAAATCAGCAGCGAAATGCCGTTGCCGACACCCTTTTGCGTCACCTGCTCACCGAGCCACAGCAGGAAACTCGCGCCCGCTACCAGCGAAACCACGAGCATCAGCCGATCTCCCAGGGAGAACGGGTGTCCCAAACGCGCAAACAGGAACGTCAGCCCGAACGCCTGCACGATTGCCAGGATCACGGTGATGTTGCGCGTGATTTTGGCGATTTGCTTGCGGCCCGACTCGCCTTCCTTTTGCATCGCGTCCAGCTGCGGAATAGCGATAGTCATCATCTGCATGATGATGGAACTGTTGATGTACGGCTGCAATCCCAAAGCGAAGACAGACATGCGCTTGAGCGCGCCGCCGGAAAAAACGTCAATCAATCCCAGCAGGTTGCCCGAGTTGGCTTGCAGCAGTTTCGCCAGTTTTTCCGGGTCGCGGATGCCGGGCGCGGGAATATGCGCTCCCAACGCGAACAGCGCCAACATTCCTAAAACGAACAGAATGCGCCGCTTCAGCTCCGGGATCGCCAGCGCCCGCTGCATTGCCTGTAACATGGTCTTACTTTTTCCTCTCTGGTGCCAGCACGATTACTGTGCCGCCCGCCGCCGTCAGCTTTTCCTGCGCGGTTTCGCTGAACTTGTGCGCTCGCACGGTAAACTTCTTGGACACTTCGCCGTTGCCCAGGATTTTCAGGCCGTCGTGAATGTCGCGCAGAATGCCGCTTGCCAGCAATGCTTCCGGCGTCACTTCCGCGCCCTCATCGAAGCGCTCCTGCAGGGTGTCAACGTTCACCAGCGCGTATATCTTTTTGTTGACGGGCTTGAACCCGCGCAACTGCGGCAAGCGGCGGTGCAGGGGTGTCTGCCCGCCTTCAAAGTTAGGGTTGATCTGTCCGCGCGCTTTGTTACCCTTGTGGCCGCGCGTGGAGGTTTTGCCGTGTCCCGATCCGATGCCGCGCCCGATGCGCTTGCGCCGGTGGGTGGAGCCGTCGGCAGGTTTCAGAGTATGCAATCCGATAGGCATTGTAGGTTCCTATATAAAAACGAAGATGCCTGCGGATCGGCTTTAGGACGTATTATACCTAAAACGAAGCCAATCCGCAAACAGTTTCAGAAAATAGTGGCTGGTGGCTAGTAGCTACTACCCACCAACAACCTGTTCCACTTCCACCAGATGCTGGATTTTGTGGACCATGCCGCGAATTACGGCGTTGTCGTCCTGCTCCACTGTCTGGTTGATTTTCTTCAGGCCCAGGCCTTTGGCCGTTGCGCCCTGCGATTTGTCGTAGCCGATGGGGCTGCGCTTCAGCGTGATTTTCAGTTTAGCCGACATGCGTGTTGCCCTCCACTCTGCTCATCCAGGGCATCAGCGCTTCTACCGTCGTGGAACGCAGCCGCGCCACGTCTTCCACGCGCTTCAGCTTCTTCAGCGCGGACATGGTAGCCCAGCAAATGTTGGTCGCGTTGGACGAGCCGAGGGATTTGCCCAGCACGTCATGGACGCCCGCCAATTCCAGAATGGTACGCATGGAACTGCCCGCCACAATGCCGGTTCCCGCCGAGGCCGGCTTGAGCATCACTTCCGCCGCCCCTTCGGACTCGAAAATCTCGTGCGGCAGCGTCCCGGCAATCATCGGGATTTCGATGATGTTCTTTTTCGCCGCTTCCACGCCCTTACGGATGGCATCGGGGATCGCCCGCGCTTTGCCAAGCCCCGCGCCGACGTGTCCGTTACGGTCGCCCACGATCACCAGGGCGCTCCAGCTCATGTTACGGCCACCCTTGGTGGTCTTCTGGCATTTGTTGGTGCGCACCACGCGCTCTTCCAACTCGCCCAATTTGTCAGGATTGATTCTCGCCAATGGAAACTCCTTGAGGAGTAGTCAGTAGTCAGTAGTCAGTAGTCAGTAGAAAACCACTGTTCCTGCCCTGTGCTGTTATAATCAACAAAGGTAGCCAGTTGCATTTCTACTGACTACTGACTACTGACTACTGACTACTTAAAATTTCAGTCCGCCTTCGCGCGCGCTGTCGGCGAGCGCCTGGACGCGGCCATGATATTTGTAGCCGCCGCGATCAAAAACGACGGCGGTGACACCTTTTTCCTGCGCGCGCTCGGCGATCAGCTTGCCGACGGCTTTAGCCGCTTCCACGTTGCCGCCGGTTTTCAGCGTACTGCGCAGGCCGGCATCCACCGTAGACGCGGTGGCAATGGTATGCCCCGCCACGTCGTCAATCAACTGCGCGTAGATATGCTGCAAACTGCGCGACACATTGAGGCGCGGACGTTCGGGAGTTCCGGTCACTTTATAGCGCAGGCGCTTGTGGCGCTTGCGCCGCAGCGCTTCCTTCTCATCAGGTTTCATAATGGTTGTGTTTTCCTCTGGCGCTGGATTTCCGACCCAACGCTCGGCAGAGTCATTAGGCATTAGGCATTAGGCATTAGGAAAAACGCCTGCCAATCACTATGCTTTCATAAGCATGTAGACAAGAACGGAAGTTCCTAATGCCTAATGCCTAATGCCTAATGCCTACTTCTTACCCTTACCGCCCTTGCCGCTGGCCTTGCCTTGCTTGCGGCGCACGGCTTCGCCTTTGTAGCGGATGCCTTTGCCCTTGTAGGGTTCGGGCTTGCGCAGTTTGCGGATTTCGGCAGCCGTTTGGCCGACGCGCTCTTTGTCAATGCCCGTGATGGTGATGACCGGGTTACGGGATTGCGGGTCGTTGGCGACGGTGAACGCGATGCCTTCGCGGGGCAGCACTTCAATGGAATGGGAAAAGCCGACGTTGAGCGTCAGGGTTTGCCCGTTGACGGCGGCGCGGAAGCCGACGCCCTGCACTTCCAACTGGCGCGTATAGCCCGTCGTCACGCCTTCGATCATGTTGGCGACGAGGGTGCGGGTCAGGCCGTGCAGCGCGCGATGCTCTTTGCCGTCCGTAGGCCGCTCAACGTGCAGGGTGCTGTCTTCCTGCCGCAGCGTGATATCGGGACTGAACTGGCGCGTCAGCGTTCCCTTCGGACCTTTGATGGTCACAGTCCCATCTTCGCTCGGCGTAATCGCCACGCCTGCCGGCACGGGAATGGGGCGTTTTCCAATACGAGACATGGATGAACTCCAAGTAGTCAGTAGTCAGTAGTCAGTAGTCAGTAGAACACTGCTGTTCGCGCTTCCTGCCGTAAGTGACAGCAAAGACTTTCCGTTGCATTTCTACTGACTACTGACTACTGACTACTGACTACCTCCTAATACACATAGCAAAGAATTTCGCCGCCGACGCCGCGCTTGCGGGCTTCGCGGTCGGTCATCACGCCCTGCGACGTGGATAGGACGGCAATGCCCAGGCCGCGCAGAACGCGGGGCACGTTGTCCTTGTTGCAGTACACGCGCAGGCCGGGCTTGCTGATGCGCTTCAGTTGGGTAATCACCTTTTCGCGCTTGGAGCCGTACTTGAGCGTGATTTTAATCTTGTCCTGGGGAGCCTGCTTGATCACGTCGTAACCCTTGAGGAAGCCTTCGGCGACCAGGATTTTGACGATTTCGATCTTCAAATTGGAAGAGGAAATTTCCAGCGAATCGTGGTTGGCGCGATTCGAGTTGCGGATACGGGTCAGCAAGTCGGCGACAGGATCGGTTGTATAAGCCATTTAGAGAACTCTCCTTTCCTTTACCAGCTCGACTTGGTGACGCCCGGAATCAGTCCTTTGTGCGACATTTCCCGGAAACAGATGCGGCACAATCCAAAGCGGCGGAACACGCCGCGCGAGCGTCCGCAGACGTTGCAGCGTGTATAAGCGCGCACCGCGAACTTGGGCTTGCGCTTGCACTTTTCAATCAAGGCTTGTTTTGCCAATACGACACTCCTTCGATGTCTTGAAGGAGTAGTCAGTAGCCAGTAGTCAGTAGTCAGTAGAAAACCCATTCCTTCAAGCCACTACTGCTATGCAAAGCGTCGAGCAGGCAGGCATTTCTACTGACTACTGACTACTGGCTACTGACTACTTCCTCAGCCAAGAATTTGCAGGTCGAAAAACGATCCTGCGCCGCGCTCCTTCTTGTGGTTCGCGACCGTGTTCGGTTTCTTTCAATCCTCATCCGGTCTTGCAGCCGGATGCAACGGGTTCAGGCCGTCTCACGACGTTGCGCCACATTGCGGAGACGGCAAAAAGGGCACAGCCATTGTAAGAGGCCGATGAAGTATACCACAATTCGTAGGTCTATGGATAGAGTAATCATAATTTCCTCTCGCGTCATACTCCGCAGGTTCTTTCTATGGCGGGCGGCAAGCGCTAAATCAGGCAGGAAACAGGCGGCCTCATAAGGAAAACGGCGCAACCTTACCCACGACAGGACGCCCATGCCCAACGCTTTTTTGCTCACGCTCCGCCGCCTGAATGACGCGCCCCTGCCTGCCAACACAGGGGATGTGGTTCACGCCGCCTTTTACGACCTGCTGGCGCGCTGCGATGCCGGCCTGACCGAACGCCTGCATGACGCCAACGTCCGCAAGCCGTTCCCGCCTGCCTATGCTGCCGACCCGCCACCCCACCCAAGCCCAACCCGAATTCCTCAATCCAAAATCGAAAATCGAAAATCGAAAATCCAGACTGTGCCCTGCGCATCACTCTGCTGGACGAAGAATTGTTCGCGCCGTTTGTGGACGGCTTGCTGCGGCAGGCCGGGACTGCGCCGCTGCGCCTGGGAAGCGCGCGGTACGCGCTCGACACGCTGCTTACCACGTCCGCCCTCCACCCCGCAGCCGGCAGCGCCTCCTTCGCCGATTTGTGGACAGAAACGCCGCCCGCCGACGCGCTTCCCCTGAGTTTTGTCACGCCCACCGCGTTCCGTTCCCATGACCGCGATGTTTGCTGGCCCGATTCGCGCCTGTTGTGGCAATCCTGGGCGCGCGCCTGGAACGCCCATGCTCCCCCTGCCGTTCCGCAGATTGCCGAAGACCTTTTGCTTGCAGCGGCAGATCGCATCCGCCTGGGCGCGTATCATCTCCAAACCCGCAAAGCGCGCCTGCAAGGCGTGGCGCAAACCGGATTTATCGGGGAGTGCCGATTTGAACTGGGCGATCTGACGGACGCGGAGCGTCACATTGCCCGTGTGCTGGCCGAGTTCGCCTTCTACGCCGGAACCGGCCGCAAAACGGGCATGGGGATGGGGCAAACGCGGGTGAGGGGTTAGGGTTCAGGTTTCAGGTTTCAGGTTTCAGGGGTGATGCTTGTTTGCTATGAACTTTGACAGGGAACGGGGAAAGGCATGATTATTGTGAATTTTGCGCATCCGCTGACGGTGGAACAGCGCGCGGAGGTGGAACGGCAAAGCGGGCAGGCGGTGGAGCGCGTGATTGACGTGAAAACGCAGTTCGACGCGGCGCAGCCCTATGCAGAGCAGGCGCAAATGCTGCCGGAAGCGACCGGCCTGACAACGGAGGAGTGGCAAACGCTGCCCCTGCTGGTCAGCCTGCCGAGTTTCAACGCGATTGCCGCGCTGCTGCTGGCGGAACTGCACGGGCGCTGTGGCTATTTCCCCGCCATCCTCCGGCGCGCCCGTTCCCAACGCGCTTCCGCCCCGCTTTGAAGTGGCGGAAATCATCAGCCTGCAAACCGTCCGTGACAAGTCTCGGGAACAGCGATGAAAACCAATATACTACATTTTGTGAATATATGTTACAATAGGTTCACAAACAAACGAGGAATAGCCGAACAGGAAGGCAACAAGCCCAATCTTGAGTTCTTATAGGAGTAACAAATGATACGCAAGACACAGTTATCCGCTGGTAGCAACGAACGTTTTCAGCCGAAGTGATTAGTACTTTATGTCGGCAGTCTGGCGCTGTCCATACTGGGCAATGCAATTTACGGACTGCTCACCAACTGGTTTGGCGCAAACAGTTTAGCTTTGTTTGGAATTGCGTTTGGCATGGCACTGGTTCTAGGTTTCAGCGCTTGGACACTGACGCGCCTTCTGCGCCGTGGAAACCATTCCGCCGTAATCGGCAAACGTCCGCCACGAGCGCGCGTCGGGTTGATTGTACTGGTAAGTAACAACCTGGAGGCATTGCGGAAAGCTATCGAATGGCACGGCGAGGAACTGAAAAACTGCTGGCTGATTTGTTCTCCTCTTTCAGCTCCAAATGCGCGAATTCTGGAAGAGGAATTGGTTGCGCAAGGCAAGGATGCGTGTCTGGAGTTAGTAAATGACGTGTATGATCCTATCAAATTTCTGGAGAAGGTTACAGAAATCAGCAAGCGAGCGACTACAGCCAACATTAATCCTGATGACCTTATCCTGGATTTTACAGGCATGACCTCAATTGCATCCGTAGGTTGCGTGTTGGCATGTTTGCAAACACACCTTCCGCTGCAATATACACCCGCCGTATCCAATCCGAACATGAAGGCTTTAATACCGCTTGATCCTATGGAAATTACGCTGGACTACAGCATACAGCCTCTCCATTCGCAAGCAGTCGTCGCATCTAATCGGACGCCTCCTGCTATGACCCCCCATTAGCCGCGCCTGTGAAGCGTTTGATCTGTACAGGGAACGATTGTCATGCTGACTTGGTTTCGGATAATCGCTTATGACATTGCCTGTGACCGCCGCCGCAGGCAAATGCAGCAATTGGCGCAGTCCGTTGCCGAGCGAGTGCAGGACAGCGTATTCGAGGGCTGGCTTTCGGATCGGGAGGTCGCAGATCTCCTGCGCCGGGCGCGGCCCTTGATTGAGCCTGCAACCGACTCGCTGCGCATCTACCTTCTGTGCGAGTCGTGCCGGGAACAAGCGCATTGTCTGGGCGCGCCCATAACGCCCCCGCCGCCCGACGACATTCTGACGTGAAAAAGACAGGATTTTGTCTTCCCGATTCCGTATTCCTGCCATGCCAACGCCCCTCTTTGCGCAATTGATGCAGCCGGAAACGCTGGCGATGGCCTGGGAACAGGTGCGCCGGGGCGGAAAAACACCCGGCGTGGATGACGTGACGCTGCCGCAGTTTGAACGCCATTTAGACCGGGAACTGCCGCGCCTGGCGAGAGAAGTACGCGAGGGCGCGTACCATCCCTGGCCGTCGCTTCGCCTCAACATCCCCAAACTAAAGGGCGGCACGCGGGCTATCGGCATCCAATGCGTACGGGATCGCGTCGTCCAGCGCGCCCTGCTCAATCTCCTGCAGCCGCGCATTGAGCCGCAGTTGGAAGCCTGCTCGTATGCGTTTCGTCCGGGCCGCTCCGTGGCGCAGGCGCTGTCCACTCTGGATGCGCTGCATCAGGGCGGGCGAAGTTGGGCGGCGCGGGGCGATATTCGCCTGTGCTTCGATAGCCTGGCGCATGACCGGCTGCAAGCGGTTTTAAGCCGCGTCGTGCCGGAAAAGGATGTGCAGGAACTGCTCAGTCGCTGGCTGCGCGCGGGCGTGGTGGATGGCGAACAGTGGCAGGAAACCGGGGCGGGCGTGGTGCAGGGTGACGCGCTTTCGCCCCTGCTCTGCAACCTGTACCTGGATGCGTTCGATGAAACCCTGCTGCGGGCGGGGTATGCGCTGATTCGCTATGCCGATGATTTCGTGCTGCTTGCCCACTCGGAACGGGAAGCGAGGCGCGGATTGCAGGCCGCCGATACCGCCCTGAGCGCGATTGCGCTGCACAGTAACCCGGAAAAAGCTTGGGTGGGCACGTTTATACAGGGTTTCGAGTACCTGGGCGCATCGCTGGTCGGCTCGCTGATTTTGCCGCTGCACAAAGTGGAGCGTCCGGGCAAACTTCCGCGCTACACGTTCGGCTACGGCGAACGCCCGCCCGTCCGCGCGCCCAACGAGCCGCCATGTGCGCCCGTCGTGACGCCGCTGACCGCCACCCACGCGCAATTGCGCGAGGAACTGCTGCGTTTGCGCCGCGCCCGGCAGCGGGGCCGGCAATTGCCCGCTGTGGGCGCGGCCATGCTGCAGGCGTGGGAGGAAGCCGGACGCCGCCGTCCCGCCCGACGCCGAACGGGAAGGCTGGCAAAGCGTGTATCTGATATAGGAGTAGGGGTTAGGGAGTGATTAGGAATTAGGCGCAATCCCAATACTAACTGCCGCGCCCCAACACCTAATCCCTAATCCCTAATCCCTAATCCTTAATCCCTATGTCAAGCCTCGTCGTCACAACTCAAGGAGCGGTACTGCGCTGCGTGGGCGGGCAGATCGTGGCGGAATAGCAGAAGCAGGCCATGCAGAAGATTCCACAAAACCAGGTGGAGCGCATTCTGCTGCTGGGCAGCGTCGGCCTGACAACAGGCGTTCTCAACTTCGCGCTGGAAAAGCGCATCCCCGTCACGTTTTTGACGCAGGAGGGGCAGTACAAAGGACGGCTGGAATCGGGCGGGCGGCGCGACATTGCGCTGCGGCTGGCGCAGTTTCGGGGTCTGGAAGATGTGGCCTGGCGGCTGTGCCTGTCGAAAACGATTGTAAGCGCAAAGATCGAAGCGCAGCGCGGCGTCTTGCGGCGGTGCGGGCGCAATCATCCGCAACCGCCCATCACAGCCGCCATTGCGCAGTTGAACGATAGCCTGAACCGCATTGCCGACGCGCAAACCCTGCCCGAACTGATGGGGCAGGAAGGCAGCGCCGCCCGCGCCTACTTTCACGCCCTGCCCTCCGCCCTGCGCCGTTCCCTGCCGTTTAATGGGCGCAACCGCCGCCCGCCCAAAGACCCGGTGAACGCGCTGCTGAGTTTGGGCTACGGCCTGCTCACGGCGGAAATCATCGGCGCGCTGACGGGCGCAGGTTTGGACCCGCAGATCGGCCTCTTCCACAGTTCGCGGGGGCGCATGCCGGTGCTTGCTGAAGACGTGTTGGAGATGTTTCGCGCTCCGGTTTCGGAAGTCCGCGCTGACACCTGAAAATTTGGGCGTGATGCGGGCGGAGCATTTCGAGAAACCTGAAACGGGGGAGCTGACAAACCCTGACCACGTACTTCAAGCACTACCGCCGGCGGATGCAGACGACGTTTCGGAACCGGCAGGGACAGCCGACCAGTTTCCGGCGCGAGTTGCAGGCACAGGCAACCCACTTGCGGCGCGTGATTTTACATCAGGAACCCTACGCGCCGTTTGAATTTCAGGTAGGCGGGCCGCATGACGATATTGCCCAACGCGACAAACCGGCGCAAACCTTGCTCAAGTCTAAAAGAAAAAGTGACATATGCCTCAGCAGCAAAGACAAGGGTAAGCCAGCGTCGGCGCTAACCTCCAAAACGCCAAAATAGGGAGGTTAGCGCCGGAAAAATAATCTCAACATGCTTGACAACACACGAAAAATACGCTATACTGGCTCTATGTTTCCGAGGTTAGCGCCGATGAGAAGGAAACATGAGATAGAGGGTTGCAACCCGACCTCTTCCCCGTAGGGGATTGAAACTGAGGATCCCAGCTCGGAGAGGCTGATGCCTTGATGCCGCTGTTGCAACCCGACCTCTTCCCCGTAGGGGATTGAAACAGAAGGTGACCGGGTTGAGGCTGTTAGCCACCAGAAACTCATTGAGTTGCAACCCGACCTCTTCCCCGTAGGGGATTGAAACGGCGATCAGCCTTTGAAACTCTGCATGGTCTCCAGTGGTTGCAACCCGACCTCTTCCCCGTAGGGGATTGAAACGGGAGCGGTTTGGGGAGGAGGGGTTCTTCTGTGCCCTTGTTGCAACCCGACCTCTTCCCCGTAGGGGATTGAAACTCCTCAATCGAGTCGGCCTCAGCCCCGTCAATGCGGTTGCAACCCGACCTCTTCCCCGTAGGGGATTGAAACGGTAATGCGCTGCCCGGCCTCGTACTCCGGCGAAGCCTTGAGTTGCAACCCGACCTCTTCCCCGTAGGGGATTGAAACGTACTCGACCTGGACATTCGGTACGCCAAGACTCGTTGACTTCGTTGCAACCCGACCTCTTCCCCGTAGGGGATTGAAACGATGACGTTGATCTGGTGCGGGCCGTTCAGGATGAACCGGTTGCAACCCGACCTCTTCCCCGTAGGGGATTGAAACAGGCTCCAGGGCGGTGGTGGCGATGGGTTGCATTGCCGTGGTTGCAACCCGACCTCTTCCCCGTAGGGGATTGAAACTCATGCCCCTTGGCGATGATGGGTCCGGTCGCGCACTCGTCGGTTGCAACCCGACCTCTTCCCCGTAGGGGATTGAAACAGCCTTCATACCCAGCTCACTATGTCGCATGGCACTCAGTTGCAACCCGACCTCTTCCCCGTAGGGGATTGAAACCGTTCCCAATGGTTTTGTAGAAGTAATAACGCGCCTTGTGTTGCAACCCGACCTCTTCCCCGTAGGGGATTGAAACGGCCCAGGAGAAAGGCGGTGGTAGCGGTGTCCAGGTCGAGTTGCAACCCGACCTCTTCCCCGTAGGGGATTGAAACCCGCTCGATCTCCGTGATCCTCCACATCTTGGATATGGGGACGGTTGCAACCCGACCTCTTCCCCGTAGGGGATTGAAACAGGAGAACCACCAGCTTGTAGCTGCTACGCTCGTACTGTTGCAACCCGACCTCTTCCCCGTAGGGGATTGAAACACAGGTTCTTTCTTCACGGCTGACAGCAACGTGTCAAGTAGTTGTTGCAACCCGACCTCTTCCCCGTAGGGGATTGAAACCCCAGCATTTCCTCCGGCACTGGAATCGATCTTTAGTGGGTTGCAACCCGACCTCTTCCCCGTAGGGGATTGAAACAATCTGCTTGTCTCTGGCTTTGGGGTCATGCTCGGGCATGAAAAGTTGCAACCCGACCTCTTCCCCGTAGGGGATTGAAACACGGCATACACCTTGGTGCGCAGTGAGGTGGGCTGAACCGAGTTGCAACCCGACCTCTTCCCCGTAGGGGATTGAAACGTTTCACGTCCTATAACAGTTAGTAGTCCGATTGTTAGGTTGCAACCCGACCTCTTCCCCGTAGGGGATTGAAACCGTAGCACCTCTTCGAAGGTGGAGCGGTCAGCCGCAGACGTGGTTGCAACCCGACCTCTTCCCCGTAGGGGATTGAAACAGGATGAACCACCAGCTTGTAGCTGCTACGCTCGTACTGTTGCAACCCGACCTCTTCCCCGTAGGGGATTGAAACATGTTCGTTGTTGAGCGCGCTAGAGTGCCCGCAAAAGTTCAGTTTGTTGCAACCCGACCTCTTCCCCGTAGGGGATTGAAACCTTGCGTGCCTTGTGCGCTGGTGATTACTTTGAACATGGTGTTGCAACCCGACCTCTTCCCCGTAGGGGATTGAAACCATGCTCCCAGTCTTCGGCAAGCGTCCTGTGCAGATTCGAGTTGCAACCCGACCTCTTCCCCGTAGGGGATTGAAACTCGGACAACGAAGTTCGGTGGTGCTGGCTTTGAGGGCGCGGGAAGTTGCAACCCGACCTCTTCCTGCAACCGGCAAAGAATTTAGATGGTATGTGCCGGGGACTACAGGCAGGTCTACGCAACACAAACTCTGTAATTCTTAACAACAAAAAGCAGCCTTTCGACACAAGCGCTTGTGTCGAAAGGCTGCTTTTTATGGATACTGAACGTCCTGCTAAAGCAGGATGGGTTAGGGTTCCTTGAGAATTGTTTGCTGCGTTTCCTCAGATCAGATTTCAGTTCTGTAGGCTGCCAGTTGGTCCGCCGTAGTAACAAGCCGATTGTTCCGCAACGTTTCTATGAACTCGTCAAACGTTTTTGGTGGGTTTTGCAAAGCCGCAAGCGCTTCACGAATCACGCGCATAAACCCTATCGGTTCTGTGATTAAGAGCTGACTGATAAAGAGGTCTGGATGCTGCGCGTCGATTCTATAGGGCGCGAGCGCGGATGCTGGAAAGTCCGAAAGGTTGTACGTCACGATAATAGAAGCCTTCCCTACAATGGCAGCTGCCAGCACATGCCGGTCATCCACATCGGGCAGGACAAGGCTCTCAATTAGACTTTCGTAACCTTCCACAAGACTACCCGCCGCATGAGTATTCATCAAGACTCGAGTACGCTCCAGTTTTGCGCGGCTAAGTTCCGGGCGATTTGCCAATACGTTTTCCATCCACTCATCATGTATCTGTTCTGTCCAGCGAGGCGAATACAACCCCCTACCGGCAAGCCGCATAAGCAGATCGCGCAACGGAGCGGAGTAGAGAACGCACACATCTAATACTGCAACTGTTGGAATCATTCGTATAGTCCAAGCCGCTGTGCCTCAGCAGTCATCTCATCCAGTACCGCTTTACGCGCTTCCTGTTCCGCTTCCATATAGGCAGCCAAGTCCGCATATCGAACACGGCGATGCGTTCCGACAAGGCGGAACGCGATTTTACCCTCATCCAGCAGTTTAATCAGGTAGGGACGCGACACGCCCATAATCGCCGCCGCCTCAAATGTGGTCAGTTCTACCGGCAGCGGCAGAGCGGTTACAGCATTGCCGTTGCCCATTTCGGCCAGAATGGAGGCGAGCAGGGAGAGGGCGGGAGCCGGAACCTTAATCGCAACCCGCTTTTCTCCCTCGCAGGATAGTTCCAGACAGTAACACTTTTCGCCGTTCATAAAGTGTTCAATTTCTTTGCCGGCTTCGCGGGCGTCTTCGCGCTCCTGCTCGGAAAGCGTAAACGCCTTTACCGCTTCATTCATCGTGGCAGCCATCGTATCATCTCTCCATTCCTTTGTTTTGAACAGTGTACCATGCTAAGTGCAATATATGCAATGAACTTCTCGCATGTTCCCCCTTCCCATTCCTCGGACAGCGCCTACAGCAATCATCCCACAACAACCCTCCGCAAAAACAATCCCACAAAAAGACAGAAAAAAAGCCAAACAACGTAAAACAAACGAACCTTTTGCCCCACACAGCCGTCTAAACAGTAGAACACAGTCTACTATGCAGATGTTATACCCACAGGAAGGCGGAACGTTCGCAGTTCCTATCAACTATTAACTATCAACTATCAACTAAGAAGGGAGGTGCCAGTCCTATGTTTCACCCCTCCCGTTCGCCCTGACGCTTACGAGGTCACGACGCCTCTCTCCTACAACCTGACACAACGAGACATCGGGCTGGAAGCGCTGCATTGCCAAGATTTCGACGATGACTCTACATATCCTTTCATTTTAAGGACGTTTGTTGTTGACTGTACCCGTAACGTATCCGGCGCGGGCTGCGTCTAAAGCCTAAATTTCTTTCGATGGAGACATGGCTATGCGCAAAGGTAATGCCCGGTTGCTTCCTTTACCGATTTCAAGCGGATTTTGGCTGACGCGCGCGTGTGGATTGTTCGCGTGTGGATTGCTGGCGCTGCCGGGGAATGTCGGGGCGCAATCGTCGCGCCCCGCCCCGCCTGCGGATGTGTTTGCTCAGGATACGCGGCTACGGCAGAATGTGAAGGTACACGCGCCCGGTTTGGCCGTAAAGGATTTGCTGGCGCGGCTGTCAGCGACAACAGGCGTGATGCTGACCGCCGACAAAATCACTGCCGAAGACAAAGTGATTGTTTTCAGCCCCGCGCGGCCTTTGCAGGCGACGCTTGCCGATGTTGCCGCCCTGTTCAACGATGTCTGGCGGCGGGAAACCACAAGCGACGGCAAGCCCCGCTACCTTCTCACCCGCAGCCTCCGCGCTTCCGCGCTCGAAGAAACGCTCCTCAACAAATCCCGCAATCGCCTGATGGCGCAGCTTGACGCGCAGGTAAACGCCTTAGCCGAAACGCCCGAACAACTGGCAAAGCGGCCCGCCAATGACCCCATACGCCAGAGCCTTACGAAAGCGGAAAATCGAACCGCCACGCAGGTTTATGCCGCGCTTTCGCCCGAACAGCGCGACGTTTTGTTTTCCCGCCGCGTGATGAACTTTGCCCCCAACACCATCAGCCCGCAGATGCGCGAACCCATCCGCAAACTCTATGAAGCCAGCATTGCCGCTATCGCCAGATTTCGGCCCCCGGACGCCAACAACCCGCCGGAAACCCTTGCCGATTATGAGCGTCAGGGCATACAATTTGCCATTCATTCCTGCGGCGGACGGGTGACTCCTGCGATCTACGTTTACGGCAAGGGTTCGATGCACGGCTCGCTGTTCGCGGAACTCGACGCGCGCAAGCAGTGGACATTGCCGCCACACGGCAACCCTTACGTTCAGCCCTCCCCTGCCCTGCTCCCTCCGATTGCCGAAGCCGAACAAACGCGCAAGGCCACGCAGGAAAAACAATGGCTTGACCAACTGCGCTCCCTTGCCGCGCTTACGGGAAAGCCCGTTGTGGCGGACTTCTACCGCAGCCAGCCTATCAACGCCGCTCCCATCGAGCAAAATCCTGATGCCGGCACCCCTGACAATCCTCCTGCCGCACAAAGCCAATCCGGCAATGACGCTCCCGCCGCCAAAGCCAGCCCTGATGCGAAGGGAAGAATTAGCGCGAAGACAAAGGAGGCCGCAACAGAAAACATTGCCGCTTTAGATGATTTTTGTCGAAAAGCCGGGTATCTGTGGTGGATGCGGGCGGATGGCACACTGTTGTTCCGCAAGCGGGACTGGTACGAGCAGAAGTTGTACGAAGCGCCTGAAGATTGGCTGCATGAAACGGTGAAACATCTGGCCGCGCAAAACAACACGCCCACGCTTGCCGACTTTTTACGCGCCCGCCAACTGACCACCCAGCAAATCCTCGGCCTGAACAGCATTTATCAGGGCGAGAACTACAGCTATTCGGAAGTGGAAGCCGTTGGCGCAACGGAACTGCTTGCGCTGCTGGACCGCCAGCTTGCCACAAGCGCCCTGTATCACCAGCCGATGAAGGTGGGCAGAACGCAATCCGCGATTTACTCTGTGGAGGGTGACAGCCTGACAGCGGCCCGCGACGCGCTGCTGGAGTTCCTGAACGCGCAGTTACAGCCGTTTGCCTTTGCAGACATAAAGTTCTTCCGCGTGGACGCCGTAAACTCGGACCGCTCTCCTGCCCCCGAAAGCGGTTTCAAGGACGCCGAACTCATGCTGATGTGCAACTGGAATCACGGCGCGGTGCGAAGCTATTACATTCGGTTGCCGCTCCGCCTGCCCGATGACCGCCAATCCGAAACCGTAATTGAACAAGCGCCGTAAAACCCGGTTTATTCCTTCTCTCTGCTACAGTGCGTTCACGTCTGCCGGGTGTTTTCAACGCTTGCTGTGAAATGGGAGGCCGGGTACCGACAAGAGCGTTCCGAGTGTTGAAAACACCCGGCAGGAAAAGGCAAGCGTCTTGCAGACGCAACTTTCCGAAAGCAGGGGCGCGTCTGAAAGACGCTTGCTTTGTCCAGCCAGGGGTTTTCAACCCCTGGCAACAAACAGAAGAAGCCAATACGCTGTGGACAGGAACAATGTTATTGTTCGGCAGGCTTTGCTGATACAGAGGAAGTAGTCACAGCGGCTTGCGGCGTGGTGTTCAGAGCGAAAAAGTAAAGGCTGCGGCCTTTGCCGTCCGGCGTTTTGCTGGTCAAAATCAGCAGGCCGGGCGTTCCATCGCCGTGCGCGCTTTCCGTCACTACGTCGTAGATGTCGCCTTCCAGACGCGGCGTAAAGAACTGGTTTGCCATGCTCGGTTCGCGGGGATTGACGACGCCCACCTTCCAGCCCTGACTTACCAGTGTCAGTTTCGGCTTCGTCAGGCCGGTTGGATCGTTTTTCACGTCAATATCCTGATCCAAGTCCACATGGTAAAGCAATTGCTTGTTCAGTTTCGCCGCTGTCCATAAGCCGAGCAGCCCGCCCCGCGTCAGTTCCGCCGGCCAGCCGATTTTGTCGAAAAATTCGGGCGTGTCGCGCATGTCGAGTTGCGCCACCTGTCCGTCCGGCGTCGGGATAGGATCAATCAGCAAACTGGGATTGTTGAAATCAAGCCGGTACGCCTTCATATCGGTTGGCGAACTCGCCGCCAGTACGCGCTCCGTATTGTCCGTTTTCAGGCGGACGCTGCCCACAATGTTCAAAGACTGCGCGGCGTCCTTGCGAATATAGGTTTTGCCGTTCCATTGCCATGCGGAGCGTTCGGTCACGATCACGGTCTTGCCATCGGCTGTAAACTTGCCTGCCGCCAATTTTTCCGCGCTTCCGGGCGTATCCCCCGTGAACTCGGTGATGTACGCTTTGCCGTCCCATTTTTTCACGGTCAGGACGCTGCTGTCTTTGGTGTCCGGCTTGACATTGAGCGTAATCAGGCGGGGAATGTGATCGCCTGCCACATCCGCAACGGCAATACGCCGCGCCGCGTCCGGCAGCATTTCCCGCGCCACGAACCGAAACAGGGCGGCGGGCGCATTGGGACGAACGCGGGGTTCCACGTAGCCGTCAAAGGAATGGTTGTGCGCCTGATAATACGCGCCACGCTTATTGACATCCAGCGCCTCGCGCCTGCCCGTCTTGTCATCAATCGTGCCGGGACTGCCGCTGACATGGCAATACTGGCAGGCGCGGCCTTCCTTCTGCGCGTACTCCGCCGTCGCCTGTGCCGCTTGCCCGCTTCCCAATCCTAAAATCGCCAGCAGCATACAGGAAATTACAGGCAAAATACGGGAAGGTTCTGATTTTGCGTGGCTCAAAAATGCGAACATACAGCATGTCTCCAAAAGTGTCGGGCGTTCAACGTCGAATGTTTTTCTTCTCAACGTTCAACGCTCATCGCTTGCCGCTCAACGCTTCGTTCTTACCGTTCATCTTCTTGACGTATTGACGGCGTGGATTCGGAGGTGCGACTGGCAAGGTAATCGTGGAAAAATTGGGAGGAGGCAGAATCTTTTTTTTGCAGTTGCGAAGGCTTGCGCAGGTAATAAGCAAAGGCTTCGGCAAAACCTTCCTCGTCCGAATCGCCCGCGTATTCCGTTACCAGCCGATGCGCCCGCTTTTGCGAACGCCAGATTTGCGTATAGCGGGCGCGTTCCCGGTTCGTCAGCATTTCACCCCACACGAAATGCCCGTACTCATGCGTAAACACCAATCCCGCCTGTTCGCCGCGCAAACTGTCGCACAGGGTAATAATGGGCGTATCGTCGTCCTCATCCCCGCTCTGATAACAGCCGTCCACAACCGAATCATCGTTGCGGTCCGCTTCGTCGCCTTCCAATCGGGCAATCAAGCGCTCCATTTCGCGGGGGGGCAGTTCCCGCAGTTTGATGTCGCGGCGCGTCTTCCACACGTCCGGCAGTTCGTTGTACAGGCGAAACCACTGCTCCGCATGGGGCGCGTCTTCCCGCACCTTCAACGAGGCTTGCGAAGATGCCATGCAGACAACGCTCAGGATCAGCAGCAGGGACGTGAACAACGCAACGCGCGTTCTCATTTGCACGGGTTTTGGCGGCGTGGAAGCGGGAGGAAGCGGCAGCGTCAGGCGCGGCAGGATATTTCCGGCACAAAGCGTTTGCCATGCAGCAAAAAAGCGTTTTAGCATCAACACTTGATTCCTTACACAAGACAAGTAGGGAGGGTGACAGCGCGAGCGCGTATCTTTCTCTCAGATGACATGCAGCAGGGCTGCCATTGGCTGCAATAGAACTTGCCTGTTTGTAAACACAGGCATCCAGTCCTGATTGCATTATACACGGATTTCAGGCAATTTAGCGCGGCTTCCAAACGAAAATGCCTGCCATTTTTGATCCCGACGCTTCCGGCGCGCGGTGGTCAACAAAATGGCAGGCATGGGGCAACAGCGTCAGGACTGCCGCCGACAAACGCAAGCCTATTTCAACTCGGCTTTACTTCTCGCCGATGTTACTTCTTGTCGGATTCGAGGGCGAGTTTGCACTCCGCGAGAGCCTGCTGCGTCAGGTCCATCGCCTTTTCGCGATGCCCGGCGAAATCATGCGCGGCATTTTGCAGGTTGTTTTTGGCCTGCTCCAGATTCCGCATGGCTTTGCGAATTTCCGGGTGGCGTTCCCCGCCCTTGCGCGGAGCCGGAATGGGCGTCTGTGCCGAAGCCGGGGTGATTTGCGGGATGATGAACGCTCCACTCAGCATCAGCAGCCCCGCCGTGCCAAGCGTAATGGTTTTGGATGTTTTGTTCCACATGGTTGTTTTTTCTCCACTTTGTTCGTTTTTACAATGCAGCAGCTCGATGAGCGATGTTGGTAAGAATTGCGCGTATTGCCCTACAACACCGTTCACAATCTTCGACGCAGGCCGAAAAGGAATGTTCAGTATTCCTAAAACAATTTTCATGCGCCCTGAACGTACTTGTCATAGAGAAGATATTTACGAGCAGACATTGGTGTTCCTGAGACTGTTGCCGTCAACTCTTTACGTCCGGCTGATTGACATGAAGCGGAATTCGGGCTATTATAGCAAAGCGAAATCGTTGATGCGGCGAAGGAACAGCAAACCTGCGCCTCGCCTGCAACGAACCTGCGCGAAGCCGACAACAAACACGCAGCAAGCCTGCGTTTAAGGCAGCAAGCCTGCATCTAATAAGGTATGTTTATGAGTGAGCCGGAAAGAAAAGAAAAACCGACGGAAACCGACCCAATCAATTTAGAATCGCTGTTTGCGCCCGTGCCGAACGCGGAAACGCACTGGCAGCGTTTTGAAGAACTGGTGCAGAACGACGCGCAGCACTTTTTTGATGGCGTCGGCCCCATCGCCGGGGCGCGCGCTCCAGGACGTTTGGACGTGATGGGCGGCGTAGCCGATTATTCCGGCAGCCTGGTGCTGGAAATGCCGATTGCCCATGCCTGCTGCGCCGCGATCCAATGGCGCAGTGATCGCGTTTTGCGCGTCCGCAGTTTGGGCGCGACGGCGGAAGGCTTCGCGCAGGATGTTACGGTTCCTCTCACGGACTTGCTGAATGACGATGGCTTGCCCCGCGCCCCTGAAGACGTTCGCGCCCGACTGACCGGCGATCCACAAACGCGCTGGGCCAGTTACGTTGTCGGCTGTTTTTACGTCATGCTTGCCGCCTATGCCAAAGCGCCCACAACCGCCCGCGAGGACGCGCGTTTGGGCGAATCGGGCGCAAACATCTTAATATGGAGCGAAGTGCCGCTTGGCGCGGGCGTGTCATCATCCGCCGCTCTCGAAGTCGCCACCATGCACGCCCTGAGCGAAGCCGCCGGTATCCATCCCAGCGACCTGACTCTCGCCTCATGGTGTCAGCGCGTGGAAAACACCATTGTCGGCGCTCCATGCGGCATCATGGATCAGGTCACGTCCGCGCTTGGCCGCCAAAACGCGCTCCTTGCTCTGCGCTGCCAGCCCCACGATTTACTCGGCAACCAACAGCTTCCGCCCGGCTGGCGGCTTGTCGGCATTGACAGCCGCGTGAAACATTCCGTCGGGGGCAGTCACTACACGCAGGCGCGGGTAGGCGCGTTTATGGGCTTGAAGGTAATCCAACTGGAAAGCGGCGGCAAATTGCTGGAAAACTACCTGTGCAAAATGAAGCCGGATGAATTCGCAAAGTACCGCGACCTGATTCCTGAAACCATTACGGGCGCGGAGTACCATGAACTGTATGGCCGCCTGCCCGATCTTGTCACCCGCGTTGACCCTGAAGCGACGTACCATCCCCGCGCCTGCGCCGAGCATCCCATACTGGAAAACGAGCGCGTCGGCACGTTCATCGCCTTAATGCACATCGCCAGCCTCCGCGCCGAAGAACAGCTTAACGAAGCGCCGCGCGGCGCGACACAGGACAACAAGGAAGCCGCAACGGAAATGGCTCCTGCACCCGACGCGCAACTGCGCCCTGACGCCCTTCACGCGAACACCCTGCACGGCGATCCGCAATTGCTGCGCCAGGCGGGACAGTTGATGTACGCCAGCCACGCCTCCTACGGTGAGCGGCTCCATCTCGGTTCGCCGGAAACCGACCTGCTGGTAGAATTGATACGCGAACGGGGCGAAGCGCGCGGTTTGTACGGCGCAAGAATCACGGGCGGCGGCGCGGGCGGCACGGTTGCCGTCCTGTGCGCGGACAATTCGCCCGATGTGGACGCCGCGCTTGTGGAAATCTGCCGCGAGTACCACGCCCGCACCGACATCACGCCCCGCGCCTTTGTCGGCAGCTCGCCCGGCGCCATCCTCTTCGGCGCGCGGCAAATCATGCGAGGATAAAAAAAGAGTAAACCACGGGGAACACGGGGAACACGGGGAGGAGAGGGGGAGGAACAGGAAAGACAAACCGCGAAAGATACGAAATAAACGAAAAGAAACGTGTAAAGGAAATAGACAGGATTAAAAGGATTGTCAGGATTAAACAGGATTACAAACAGGAGGGGGTACGCTTCTGCTGTTCCTATCCCTGTTCATCCGTTTTATCCGTTTCATCCGTGGTTTGATCTTTTGGATTTTCCTTTTTTCGTTTTGGTTCGTGTATTTCGCGGTTCCTCCCTCCCCTTGCCTTTCTCCTCCCCGTGTTCCCCGTGGTTAATACGTATTGGAGGTTGATGTGAACAAGATACGCAAAGCAGTGATTACGGCAGCGGGACGGGGTACGCGGATGTATCCCGCCACCACGACCATACAAAAAGAGATGCTGCCCGTGATGGATCGGGACGGCATTTGCAAGCCGGCGATCCAGATTATCATCGAAGAAGCGCTTGACAGCGGCATTGAGGAAGTGTGCCTCGTCGTCAATCCGCACAATCGCGCGCAGATCGAGCAGCATTTCGCGCCGCTTTCGCCCGAAGAACTGCGCTTGTTCAAAGGCAAGGATTGGGCGCTGCTGCAATCGGCGCGAATCCAGCAAATCGCGTCGCGCCTGCATTTCGTGGTGCAGGAAAGCCCGGAAGGTTACGGCCATGCGGTCTACCAATCGCAGAGTTTTGTGGGGGATGAGCCGTTTCTAGTGATGTTGGGCGACCATATTTTTACCGCAGGCGGCAGCAAGCGGTGCGCTCGGCAGATTTTAGACGTATATGAGTTATATCAGGCCAGCGTTTCCGCCGTACAGCAGACGCCCACGGAACTGCTGCACCTGTTCGGCACGGTATGCGGGCAGCGTCTGGAAGAAAGCGTGGAACACGGCCAGAACGTTTACGATGTGGAAGCGATTTACGAGAAGCCGACGCCACAGTACGCCGAGGAGCATTTGCGGCAGGCGGGCCTATTGCACGGCATGTACCTGTGCTTCTTCGGGATGCACATTATGACGCCACAGATTTTCGACTGCTTGAAGTACGCGATGGACAACGACCTGCGCGAAAAGGGCGAGTTTCAGTTTACGAGCGCGCAGGAGCGCTTGCGCGCGTCGGGCGAACGCTACCTTGCCTTTGAAGCCGTAGGCGAACGCCACGACATCGGCATCCCGTTCGGCTACGCGCAAACGCAGGCCGCCCTCGCGCTCAACAGCATCTACAAGGAGCAGATGCTTTCCGCCCTGGTACGCGCCCTCGCCGTCCCGCAGCAGTCCATCCCCGAAGCCTTCCGCGATAATGCGTGAGGAAGGGGTAAGGATAGAAAAAAAGAAAAGAAGACAGAAGCCGAACACCCGAATACCCGAATACCTGAACACCGAATATCCTACGACAATGATGTCTCACCTACTATCCCTTGAAGGACGTGATGTGGAGTCACCTATCCATGATCATTTCGATGCGCAGAAGCATCTGAATGTGCTGCGCGCTTTCCTGCCTGCCTCCGACGGCGCTGCGCTGGACAGAATTTTTGCTGTCGCTGTCCGCGCTCATGCGGGGCAGTTCCGAACGGCGGAAACCGAAGCGGTTGCTACGCCCTACATCATGCACCCCTTGCGCGTGGCGCGTATTGTGGCGGAAGAGTGGCAGCGTCCCGATATGCAAACGATTGCCGCTTGCCTGCTTCACGACGTTCTGGAAGACTGCCCGCGAGACCGGCGCGGAACGTATGAGCAGGATATTATTCGGGAAGCCGGAAAAGAGGTTTACCACGCGGTCGAAACGCTGACCAAGCCAATGGCCGGCCCGCGCGAAGTGCAGGCCGCCCGCGAAGCGCGTTATTTCGCCGAACTTCGCAAGGCGGGCGCGTGGGTGCGGCTGGTGAAACTGGCGGATCGCGTGGACAACCTGCGGGATGCGCTGGCGTGGGGGAATGTGGAGTTTTGGACGCGCTACAGCAACGAAACCATCGGCTGGCATCTATTTCTGGCGCGGCAAACGTCGCCCTTGGCGGAAGCCGCCTTGTTCCGCGCTCTCGTGGAGGGGGAACGCGCCCTGCGCGGACGCGCGCCCGTGTGGGCGGACGGTTTTTTGATTGACCCGCGCGCCGCTTCCCTGATCCCGGAACACATCGCCCGCGCCCACGAGATTATCGGCCTGGCGGTTCAGGGGGAAACGCTGATTGTCGGCGTCCGGGACAAGAACAATACGCTCGCCCTTCACGCCGCGCGCATGGCGGCAGGCCATGAAGTAAAAAACGTTCATCCTATCCAAATCAGCGCCGACGCGATGCAGGACGCGCTTCAAGCCGGGCTATTTGGCTCCGTAACCTGCTGAACAAACGCGTTAATAAAATCGCCCGCTTATATTTGTTCTAAACACATTGGCAAGGAAACCCAAATACTCGTGAATGAACACGTTCCCGCTCGCTTGCTTGGCGCGCACATGCCTACAACCGGCGGATTACACAACAGTCTGCTTGGCGGGCATAAAATCGGCTGTAATGTGGTGCAGTTGTTCACTGCCAACCCAAAACAATGGCAGCATCCGCCGTTGAGCAATGAAATCATTGCCGCCTTCCGCAACGCGCAGGAACAAACCGGGATTGCGTCTACGGTTTCGCACAACTCGTATCTCATCAATTTAGCCGCGCCCACTCTGGAAACGCTCGTTAAATCCCGCGCGGCATTTCGGGCGGAACTGGATCGCGCGCATCTTTTGGGCATTCCCTGGGTCGTGACGCACATGGGGGCGCATCTGGATCAGGGCGAAGACGAAGCCATGACGCGGCTTGTGGACAGCCTGAAGCAGGTTCTGGAAGATACGGAAAAAGCGGGCTATACGGTGGGCATCGCGCTGGAAACAACGGCGGGACAGGGTACGGGATTGGGCTGGCAGTTTGAGCAGTTAGGGCGTATTTTGCGCGAAGTCGGGCCGAACCCGCGCCTGGGCGTTTGTTTGGATACATGCCATATCTTTGCCGCCGGTTACGACCTGCGCGATCAAGCCGCTTACGCGCAAACAATGGCGGCTTTTGACCGCTTGATCGGGCTGGAAAATCTCAAGGTGATCCACGCCAACGACTGCCAGAAACCACTCGGCTGCCGCGTGGATCGCCACTCCCATATCGGCGAGGGGCAGATCGGCATGGAAGCGTTTGGAAGTCTGGTGACGGACGCGCGTTTGCGGCATGTTCCCGTTCTCGTGGAAACGCCCGAATCGGAAACCATGCATGCCGTCAACCTTTCCCGCTTGCAGCAATTGGCGCGCGGCGAAACGCCTATAATTGCCGACAACAGCGCCAACGCCATTACAGCCGCCGCTTCGGAACCAACGGAGGCCAGCGCATGACCATTAATGTCCTTTTTTTCGGCCATTACAGCGACTATTCCAACGACGAACCCTTTGCAATCACGCTTGCCGACAGTGCAACAGTGCGCGACCTGGCGCAAGCCCTTGCCGAACGCGATACGCGCCTGTCCAACCTCGCGTCCCATTGCCGCTTCGCCGTGAATGAGGAATATGCCTCCTTAGACCAACTCTTGCAGGAAGGAAGCACGGTTGCGGTTCTTCCTCCGATGAGCGGTGGCTAATGTTGGTGGCTGGTAAGGGTTCGTAAAAGAACAAGTTCCCGAATATAGGTAGTGGCGTTGCTTGCTGCGCCCAAGATGGTGGGAAGTTATAGTTTAACGAACCCTAAGCATGGGCGCAATTTGCAGGAGTTTCTCATTGGCTGAAGCAAGAATTGAAGCAGCAGTTATTGATACCGCCGCCTTGGAAGCGCAAGTGGCCGATGCCGCCAATGGCGCGGTCTGTACCTTCATTGGGCAGGTGCGCCGCAACTCGCGCGGACGCGAAGTAGCCTACCTCGAATACAACGCTTACGTGCCGCTGGCGCAAAAGCAGATGCAGCGCCTTGCCGAAGAAGCCGAAACGCGCTGGAATTGTCAGGTCGTGATGCAGCACCGCATCGGACGCCTTGAATTAGGCGAGGCCAGCATCGTGATTTGCGTTGGCTCCCCCCATCGCGCGGCAGCCTTCGAAGCCTGCCGCTGGTGCATTGACACGCTGAAAGAAACCGTGCCGATCTGGAAACGAGAAGTGTGTCCCGATGGCGCGTTTTGGATTGAGGGGGAGAACGCGATTCAACAAGGATGAAGGATGAAGGATGAAATTTACTTTTCCTTGCAACATCGCTTCGGATAAATAGAAAGCGGGCTGCCAAAAACCATAGTCAAGGATGATTAGTTCTTCATCCTTCATCCTTGTTCTGGAGTCGCTCATGGGACGCATGCTCATGCTGATTGTAGTCGCCGGAAGCACCTGCGCCCTGGTGCTGTGGCTGATTGCGCCCCGCTTGTTTCCATCAAGCAACTCTCCTGCCCCAACCGCGCCTGTTCAGGGAACAGGGAACAGGGAACAGGGAACAGAAGAGAAGACAGAAGACAGAAGACAGAAGGCAGAAGACGCTCAATCCACAATCGGCAATCGGCAATCGGCAGTTGAAAATCCCTCTACCCGCGCCCTTCCTAACCTCGCGCCTGTACAAACGCCCGAACAAAAAGCGGTCAACGATTATGAAGCGCAGCGCGCGCCGTTTTATACCCTGCTGCGGCAGCAATGCGGCGATATTGTCATCGAAGGCCGGCCCGCGCTGGAAGACCGCTCCATACTGGTATTGTATGCAACGCGGCGTGACAATACCATCATTACCGACCTGCTTACCCGCGTCGTCAATCCCTATGCGTATGCCTACGGGTTTCGCCACGTCCGCTTCTACCTGCCCAACCCGCGCGGCAGCATCGAACATTATCAGCTTGCTGCGGAAGCCAACTCGGACGGCAACGGGCACTGGCAGGCGTTTCAGCACGGCTCCTGACAGGATTTTACATTGAGCATATTCATGTTGCTGTAGTGCGATTTACCGGGAGAAACATCATGGCAAACCTTTTACTGGAATGTGAAACCGAACAAAATGTGGAAGCCCGCATTGTCCACGTTGGCGAACGGCCTATTCCCTTTGACCACTTTTTGTGCATGGCGGAAGGCCATTTCGTCGAATTGGTGAAGGGCGTCATTGTGGAGAAACCGATGATACAACTGGATCATGAACGCTGTTCGCGTTGGCTTTACAGCGTCGTATGGCCTTATGTGAATAAACTCGGATTAGGAGAGATGCTGAGTTCGCGGATCATGGTCAAGACAGACACGTTCGGCGGCAGAATGCCTGATTTGCTTTTTGTGCGGCAGGAACGCATGGAAATCGTACAGCAGCAAGCCGTTCGTGGCGCTCCTGATCTGGTGATTGAAATTGCTTCGCCCAAT
The DNA here is from genome assembly GCA_963835065.1 of uncultured Chthonomonadaceae bacterium. Lineage (GTDB taxonomy): Bacteria > Armatimonadota > Chthonomonadetes > Chthonomonadales > Chthonomonadaceae > CAWFQB01. The sequence continues at coordinate 699,972 of CAWIEK010000049.1, forward strand.
GACCGCCCCTCGCATTTACGGGAACTGGAAGCCGAGTATTACTTGCTCGGCGTCCCGGAACTGGTTTTCATCCATTTGCGCAAACAGGAAATCCGCCTGTTGCGGCGTGGCGAAGAAGGCTACGCGGAAACGATTATTACTGATGGGCCAGTCACGTTCGCCGCGCTGCCCGGCCTGACTTTGCAAGCCGAATGGATACTGCAAGAACCCCGTCCCGATGTTTATGATACTCTGACGATGCTGCTGACGCAGTTCTAACTTCTTAAATGCACAAAGAGCGTGGAAGTCTATTTTCGAGTGCAACAGGTCACACGACTATTTTCTACAGGCGCGTTGCCAACAAGACAGGAGCAAGACCATGACTGCTGTGACGACAGCCTTTTCGCCGTCCCAAATCTTGACGTATGAGTCCTACATGGCGGAAGAAACCGACATGCGGCGTTATGACATTCTTGACGGAAAGAAAGTTTGTATGCCCGGAGTAACCGACGACCATCAGGATTATCAAGGCAATCTGTTTGCCTTATTACGTACTTTCGAGCAACAGTACAGGCTAGGCAAGGCGCGAATGGCTCCGCGCGACGTTCTGATAACCCGTGTTCCGTTGCGGACACGCCAGCCGGATGTGTTTTTCATCAGCAATGAACGCCGCGCCCTTAATCCTGCATCCAACGACCCGGCTCCAATGACTGCCGCGCCGGAACTCGTAGTCGAAGTCATCTCCGACAGTGAAACGCAGTCCCGCTTCACCGCGAAGATAACCGATTATTGCGATGTAAACGTAAGGGAATGTTGGAAAGTCATGCCCGACACGCAAACGGTGGAAGTGCTGCGCCTGTCTTGCAATGGGGCAGAGTCGGTTCGAGTTTACGGCAGGGGCGAATCCGTTCAATCTATCATTTTTCCCAGCTTGAATGTCACCGTCGAAGCCATCTTCGCCAATTAACGCGCCGATTGCTGTTGACAATGCCGTACAGTGTGTGCTAAACTCATCGTAAGATTAAAGATTTTGAAACACGTCCTTTTAAGTTGGTCCGGTGAGGCTGGCAAAGGGCAGTAACAGGGAATTTAGCAGTAGCAGGTCGCGCTTTCCGCACGTTTGCCTGCTGTCACATTCCTGATGTACGCCTCCGCCAGTCGGCACACATGTGCTGTGGGGAGGCGTTTTTGGCATATACGGTCTATTCGTTTTCAGGCTCGTGGGCCGCAGGAGTACGCGCATGACTCAGTCAGGAACAGAAGCAGCCCCTTCCACATGGCAAAGCGTCAGCGTGATGGAGTCGGAAGACATACGCCGCGCCCTGACGCGCATCGCGCATGAGATTGTGGAAAAAAATCAGGGTGCGCAGAATCTGGCGCTGGTCGGCATCCTGACACGCGGCGTTCCGCTGGCCCTTCGCTTATCCGCGCTGTTGCGCCAGATTGAAAATGTAGAAGTTCCTGTCGGAAAGCTGGACATAGGCATGTACCGCGACGATTACGGCAGCCGCGCTGCCGGACACGCGCCGCTTACGCCCACCGCCATTCCTTTTGATGTGACGGATAAGCGCATCGTGCTTGTGGACGATGTGCTGTTTACAGGGCGCAGCGTCCGCGCCGCCATTTCCGCGCTGCTGGATTTGGGCCGTCCCGCCAACATACAGCTTGCCGTCCTGCTGGACAGGGGCCACCGCGAACTGCCCATTCGCCCTGATTTCGTCGGCAAAAACGTTCCCACTGCCCTCCAAGAACACGTGCAGGTAAAAGTGCGCGAAACAGACGGCGACGACGGCGTTCTGATACGCAAACCCGGTAATTGACGATTTTCGATTTTCGATTGCCGATTGAAGTTTCCGCTTGTTCAACACGTACAAAGCAGGAACTATCAATCCCCAATCGAAAATCGAAAATCGAAAATCGAAAATCCTATGAGACATTTGCTCACGCTGCGCGAAACTTCCTCTGCCGATATACGCTACCTGCTGAATCAGGCGATTGCCTTTCAGGAGATACTGGCGCGTCCGGTCAAAAAAGTGCCTACTCTGCGCGGGCGGGCTATGATTACGCTGTTCTACGAGAACAGCACCCGTACGCGCACGAGTTTTGAAATGGCCGCCAAAATCATGTCGGCGGAAGCCATCAATATCGCGGTGGCGCAGTCCTCAGTTGCCAAGGGAGAAAGTCTCAAGGATACGCTGCTCACGCTTCAAGCGCTGAAAGCCGACTGCATTGTGATGCGCCATCCGGTTTCGGGAACGCCGCAGTTCGCCGCCGAGCATCTCAATATCCCGGTTATCAACGCGGGCGACGGGCGGCACGAACACCCCACGCAAGGCTTGCTCGACATGCTCACCATGCAGCAGCACAAGGGCGAGTTGGGCGGCCTGAACGTGGCAATTGTCGGCGACATTACGCACAGCCGGGTTGCCCGCTCCAATATCTGGGGACTAACCAAAATGGGCGCGAACGTCCGCCTTGTCGGGCCGCGAACCCTCCTCCCGCCGGACGCCGAAAAACTGCCCGTACAGGTCTTTGACGATCTACGCGCCGGACTGGAAGGCGTGGACGTGGTAAATGTATTGCGCCTGCAAACCGAGCGGCAGGAGCGCGGATTGTTGCCAAGCCTGCGCGAATATAGCCGCTTGTTCGGTGTCACCACAAGCAGCCTGAAAGCCGCCAAGTCCGATGTCTTAGTTCTGCATCCCGGCCCCATGAACCGGGGCGTGGAAATATCCGCCGATGTTGCCGACGGCGCGGGAGGCATCCGCAGCGCAATCGAAGAACAGGTGACAAACGGCGTCGCAGTCCGTATGGCAGTTCTGTACACGCTCATGGGCACACAAGGCACAACGGGAGCGGATTCCTAATCAAGAGGAGAGTAGGATGCAACTCAACATTGAAACCGAACAGGAAGAAGATGGACGCTGGATTGCAGCCGTTTTGGAACTACCCGGCACGCAGGTGTACGGCTCCACTCGTGAACTCGCCATACGGAAGGTACAAGCGCTTGCCTTGCGCGTAATCGCAGAGCGTTTGGAGCATGGCGAACCGATCCCTGCGATGGTCGATGTATTTCAGGTAGCCGCATGAGTCAATGGCCTTCTCGAAAAGCAAGTAAAGTATTGGCGGCGTTGAAGAAGATCGGCTGGAAAGTCAAGCGCGGAACAAGCGGTTCACACCGAACTTTAGAGCGCAAGGGATGGCCTGATTACGTTTTTGCCTTCCATGACGGTGATGAAATCGGCCCGCGCATGTTGGCGCGTATCGGAAAAGATACCGGGTTGACGCCCGCCGACCTATGACCATAAGCGTTCATAAATCAACCGGCTCTACACAAAGGGAATGTGCGTGAAAACAATAATTTCAGGTGGGCGCGTAATTGACCCGGCGCAGCAGATTGACCGCGTTGCCGATGTGCTGATTGACGGCGTGACTATTGCGGGCATTGTTGAGCCGGGGGCGGCGGGTTCGGAATACGATGATGCGGAACGGCTGGATGCGCGGGGCATGGTGGTCACGCCCGGCCTGATAGATATTCACGTCCATTTGCGCGAGCCGGGGCAGGAGTACAAGGAAGACATTGAAAGCGGGACGCGGGCGGCGGCGGCAGGCGGCTTTACCCGCGTGTGCTGTATGCCCAACACCAACCCGGCCATTGACACCGCTGCGGTTGTAAGGCAGATATTAGAGCGAACGGAGCAGGTTGGCAGCGCGAGAGTGCATCCCATCGGAGCCGCGACCCGCGCCATGCAGGGCGATCAGCTCACCGAAATGGCTGAACTGAAGGCGGCGGGAGCATGCGCTATTTCCGACGACGCTTTTCCCCTGCAAAACGCCGAAACCATGCGCCGCGCGATGGAATACTGCCGAATGCTTGGCCTGTGCCTGATGACGCACAACGAGGACAAGCAGCTTACCGAAAAAGGCGCGATGAACGAGGGCTATACGGCTACCGTTTTGGGCATCCCCGGAATGCCGCGCATTGCCGAAGACATTGCTGTTGCCCGTAACATCCTGCTGGCGCAGCTTACGGGCTGCCACCTGCACCTGCTGCATATTTCTACAGCCGGAACCGTCGCCTTGCTGCGCCGCGCCAAAGCGGACGGCATCAACGTTACCGGGGAAGCCTGCCCACACCATTGGACGCTGACGGACGAGGACGTGATGGGTTATAAAACCGACGCCAAAATGAACCCACCCCTGCGTACACCGGAAGACTGCGAGGCCGTGAAGCAGGGACTGGCGGACGGAACCATTGACTGCATCGTCACCGATCACGCGCCTCACGCCGAATACGAAAAGGAAGTGGAATTCGACGCCGCGCCCTTCGGCATCTTGGGACTGGAAACCTCCTTCCCGCTCGTTTATACGACACTGGTAAAACCGGGCATCCTGTCGCTGTCGGACGCCATCGCCAAAATGACCCATGTTCCCGCCCGCGTCCTGAAAATGCCCGCCGGTGTCGGCACACTGCAAACGGGCGCTCCTGCCGACATTGCCGTGTTCGATCTGGAAAAAGAATGGACGATAGACCGCAACAAGGTGCAGTCGAAATCCAAAAACACGCCCTTTCACGGCAGGCAGGTGCAGGGCAAAGCCGCGTTTACGCTTGTCGGCGGGCGCATGATACGATTATAAACCGCGAAACACGCGAAGCACACGAAAAAGAATTCAAATAGAGTTGAACCACGGAGGGCACGGAGACGAACACAGGAGATATAACCACAGGGAACACGAGGAACACGGGGATATGGGGGGAGGATGAACAGGGATACGCGGGTAAAAGTGGCGCAGGAGACTTTGCAGATACTGGAGGCGGGGCAGTATACGGCTCCGTCCGAGCGCGTTGTTGCTGTTGCCGATGCGCTTGCGAACGCTGTTGCGGGTACGCGCTTGTATCAACTCTCGGATTTTCCTGAGAACTTGACCGCAGATGTTCACCGAAATGCAGAGGCAACTCGTATTTCGGTAACTGCGGAAAGCACTTTGGAAGCGGCGTGGCGATTGACGCGGGAAAACTCTGATGACGTTCCCTGTTGCTTGAATTTCGCGTCGGCTAAAAATCCCGGCGGCGGATTTTTGGGCGGCAGTCAGGCGCAGGAAGAAGCCCTTGCGCGTTCGAGTGGTTTGTATCCCTGCCTGACACAAATGCAGGCATTTTACGACTTTCATCGCGGTCAACATTCGTGCCTGTACTCTGACTGCATGATTTACGCGCCCGGTGTGCCCGTATTTCGGGATGATGCGGGCAATCTGCTGGAAGAGTTTTATCTGGCCTCGTTCCTCTGTCTCTCCCGCTCCCAATGCCGGAGCGGTACGGCAGAACGAACCGGAAAACAGTGGCAAAATTGAGCCGACTTTGCGCGAACGTATGCGAAAACTGCTGTGGGTGGCTCACGCGCAGCGAAACAAGCGGCTCGTACTCGGCGCATGGGGCTGCGGCGTATTTCAGAATGACCCGCAAATGGTAGCGCGATTGTTTGCCGAAGTGCTTTGTCCCGGCGGCGAATTCGCAAATGCGTTTGCAGAAGTGGTTTTCGCCATCTACGACCTCAGCGCCGAACAGTCCACGCTGAAAGCGTTTGAACAGCATCTATCAACAGATTCGTAATACTGATAACTGTTCAGCCTCATCTCAAAAGATACAGGTCTCCCCTCTCCCATGCTTTTTGGAGAGGGGCAGGGGTGAAGGCATGAATTATTTTTGCCTTTGTATAGACTTGATAAGAGAAGCCGTGAAACAACGCAACCAAATCTCCATTTTATTTTTGTCTTTTTTCGTGTGGTTCGCGTGTTTCGCGGTTTATCATCGAAGTTCTTTCCGAGGTTTCTTATGGCACAAGCGGCGACAATCCTTTATAACGGCAATGTGCTGACCATGACGGGCGCAGAGGCCGCTTCGCAGGCGGTTGCGATTGGCCGTGACGGGCGTATTGTGGCGGTGGGAAGCAACGACGACATACGGCATCTGGCAGGCGCGGGTACGCGGCAGATTGACTTGCGCGGGCGCACGCTTTTGCCCGGATTTTTCGATTGCCACCTACATATATTGTGGCTTGGCATCAATTTAGGCCATGTCAATCTCGCGTCGCCGCCCGTGAAGGACAAGCAGGACATTATTCGGCTGTTGCGGGAACGTCTGGACGCGCAGCCGGAATTGACCTGCGTACAGGGCAACCGCTACGACCAGAACAAACTCTCGCCGCCCGAACATCTGACGCGGCATGATCTGGATTTGGTGTCCACGACCCTGCCCGTTCGCATCGTGCATACGTCGGGCCATGCGGCAGTCGTCAACAGCCGCGCTTTGCAAATGCTCGGTATTATGCCTGACACGCCCGACCCTGTTGGCGGCGAAATCGTCCGGGACGCGCAGGGTGAGCCAACCGGCGTTCTGCTGGAAACCGCAAGTTGGAACGATCTGGAGCGTATTCTGCCCCACGTGACGCCCGAAGAACAGATTGCCGCGCTTGGACGCGCCAACCGGTATCTTTTGGAACGGGGCATCACCAGCGCGACAGACGCCAATCTCGCGCAAAACGACATTGCCATGTTTGCCCGCGCCGTTGCGGATAAGGCGCTGCAAGTGCGGGCGAACGGCATGGTAGGCTGGGCGGAGATTATGAAGCATGTCGGCGAGGGCGCAATCCCCACGCCGGACGATTTGCAGTCGCGCTGGCAGGGCGTGACATGGCATCAGTTCCACGTCGGGCAGGCGAAACTGTTCAGCGACGGCGCGATTACCACCCGCACCTGCTGGCTGACCAGTCCGTTCGAGGGCATGGCCGGTCAGCCCAACGATTGCGGCATCCCCCTGCACCCGCCGGACGAACTGCGCGAGTACATCCGCAAAGCGCACAACGCAGGCTGGCAAATCGCTACCCATGCCATCGGCGACCGAGCGATTGATCTGGTTTTGTCCGCGTATGCCGACGCGCAGCGCGAAAACACCCGCTTCCGTCCCGGCCATCGTATCGAACACTGTATGTTGCTCAATCCCGACTTGATTGCCCGCTTGCGTCGCCAGAACGTATGGAGCATCGGGCAGCCGGAGTTTCTATCGCAATTGGGCGATGCGTATGTCATGGCGTTGGGCGAAGAACGCGCCAACCGCCTGTCGCCCTACGCCACCTTAGACCGTCACAATGTCGCGCAGGCGTTCAGTTCCGATTGCCCTGTCGTGCCGGGCGCGCCTTTGGACGGCCTGCGGGCGGCTATCGAACGGAAAACGCCGTCCGGCCATGTTCTCGATGCCCGCGAAATTCTTGCGCCCGACATTGCCCTGTACAACTACACCGCCGCGCCCGCGTACGCCACGCACACGGATCGGGACCGGGGCAGTCTGGAAACCGGCAAATGGGCGGACTTCGTTCTTCTTTCCGCCGATCCCACGCAAACTCCCCTTGCTGAATGGGAACATGTAAAAGTAGAAGCCACATGGGTTGGCGGCGAATGTCTGTACGGCGAGGACGTTTTGGCGTAATAAGCAGTTGATAGTTCTCTTAGTTCCAATTCGTTCAAACAAGACCGTAGGGACACAACATGTTGTGTCCTCCCGCGTCGTTTAAAAGCAATGGCAATGGAGAGCGCGGACACGGTACCGAAGCGCGGACACAACATATTGTGTCCCTACGGCCTTGTTTTTGTGGTGAAAGACGCTTTAAATAGAGCGGCATTGCCCTTAGTTCATGAATTGGCGTCAACAGGACGCTTGACCGCAGGCCATGAAACCGGCTTTTTATAAGCCGACACAAGCAGGAGCCGAATTGAAAGCATTCCTTGTACTGGAAGACGGAACCGTGTTTGAAGGCGAGTCGCTCGGCGCGTCCGGGAGGACGACCGGCGAAGTGGTCTTCAATACCGGCATGACCGGCTATCAGGAAATTTTAACCGATCCCTCCTATGCGGGGCAGATCGTCACCCTGACCTATCCGCTGATTGGCAACTACGGCATCAATCCCGATGATTTCGAGTCGCGCCGCATACAGGTGGAGGGGTTTGTCGTCCGCGAGTGCGAAGACGTGCCGAGCAACTGGCGTTCCGCGCAGAACCTGGACGCTTATTTGAAGTCCAAAAACATTGTCGCCATCAAAAACGTGGATACCCGCGCCCTCACGCGCGCCCTGCGCGTCAGGGGCGTGATGATGGGCACGATTACAACCGAGGAAAACGTGGAACAAGCGCGGGCGCGTTTGCAGTCTGCTCAACGGTATGCGAGCGTTGACCTCAACCGGCAGGTGACGACGGAACAGCCGTACCGCTGGCTTGCGCACGGATTACAGCCCATTCCTCTCCAAACAACCGCGCAATCCGCCGATGATATTGCCGGAACCCAGCCGTCGGAACCCCGTTTTCGGATCGCCCTGCTGGACTGCGGCGTGAAGTATAACATTGTGCGCAGCCTGGCTAACCTGGGATGTGAGACAACCGTATACCCATGTACAGCGACTTCGACGGAACTCCTGCGTGAAAACCCCGACGGGATTATGTTGTCTCCTGGTCCAGGCGATCCTGCGCAATTAGGCTATGTGGTCGAAACCGTACGCGAACTGGTCGGCAAAAAGCCCATCATGGGCGTTTGTCTGGGCAACCAGATTTTGGGACACGTCTTCGGCAGTCGGACTTTCAAGCTGAAGTTTGGACACCGGGGCAGCAATCATCCGGTGAAAGACCTGCGCACCGGCAAAGTGTACATCACGTCCCAAAATCATGGCTACGCTGTTGACCCGGATAAATTGCAAAACGGAATGGAAGTGGCGCACGTCAATCTTAATGACGGCACGGTCGAAGGACTGCGGCACAGGGAATTGCCCATTTTCTCCATTCAGTACCACCCGGAAGCGTCACCCGGCCCAACCGATAGCGCGTATTTCTTTCGCGAGTTTGTCGACGTCCTGACAAAGATCAGGGGAGCGGACAATGAGAGCGGTGCGAGTACCACACAACACAACAGAAAGGATACGCCTTAGAACGCATCCTGACAATAACATAATCCATTCGCGGAGCCAGCAAATTCGGCAGGCATTCTTACTGCTGCTGCTGACGATTACCGTGTTCTTTGCCGCCGCGTTTACGCACAATTTCATTCCATCGCAGTCTATGGAACCCAATTTGCGTCCCGGCGACCATATTCTTACAATGCGCGAGTGGCTGGCCTATCCCTTCGGGGCCATGCCGTCACGAGGCGACATCATTGTTTTCCGCATGCCGAACTCGCCTCATGCCAATGACTCGGCGCTTCCGCCCAACAGCGTGGTAGATGCCGCCACGCGCAGAAACACCATGAAATCGTCAGGCGCGGAGGACGAAGCCGATGAATCGGATGAATCGGATCAGACGCCTGCCGTAAACAGCAAACCGGAGATTCTCATCAAGCGGGTTGTCGGACTGCCTGGCGACCTGGTTCAACTGAAAGACAACGCGCTGTATGTAAACGGGCAGTTGGTTCAGGAAAACTACCGTATTGTTCCGATTGACGCCAGCGAGGGATACGAATTTCCCTACGCGGTTTATAAACCCCTGCGCGTTCCGCCCGGTCAATTGTTTGTCTTGGGCGACAACCGCAGCAACAGCGATGACGGGCGTTTTTGGGGTACGCTGCCGCGCCAGAATGTCATGGGCAAGATGGTGCGCGTGTTGTACCATGAAAGCAAGTACGACGTGACGGAATCGGTTTATCCGACACGGCGAAAATAATCTGTGAGAATAATCTATGTCTGTTTCACAACGCCGGCGGCTAACCAGTATCGTTTGTATTGTTGTACTGGTCGGTTTGCTGGCGTTGCTGCGCGTCCTCTGGCTTGACAGCGATGCGTATACCGGCCTGACGTGGAACAGTGAACTGGTGACGGACGAAGCCTTTTATTGCCACGACGCGCGTAATCTCCTGTTGACGGGCAGTGTCCATGTGACCGGCGATAATTTTCACAATTCGTTGATTACGCCCCTGCTGCACCTGATACAAGTCGGCGTGTTCCGCGTTTTCGGTTTCAGCCTTGTCACATCCCGCTGGATTTCGGTATGTTTCAGTTTTGCGACACTGGCGCTGTTCTACGCTTCATGCCGCCGCGCATTCGGTAGTCGGGTGGCGATTATCGCGCTGCTGCTGCTAGGCTTCGACCATATCAACCTGCTGTACAATCGCATGGCGCTGATGGACACGCCCGCGCAGTTCTTCCTTGTTGCCTGCTTTTACACATTCGTTCGCGCCTTTCCCGCCGCGCCCAATGTTAATGAGACAGTCAGCGCAGCAGATGATGCCTCTTATCGTGCTAACCGCACAGGTTGGATGATTTTATGTGGATTGCTGCTAATGGCGGCGTATGCCATTCGCGGCCTGAGCGCATTGGTTCTGCCGCCGCTGTTATTCCTGTGCTGGCCGAAGCGACAGGGCGCAATTACGGGCGAGGGCGCGATAGATGGCTCGGCAGAGGGCGCAATAAATTGCGCCCCTACGAACGTTTATTTGAAGTGGTTGCCACTTGCCGGGCTGATGTTGGGGCTTGGTATCGGGCTGGTTGTGTACATCTGTACGTGGTATCTGCCCAATTATGCCGCCCTGAAAACCGTGAACCACTTTTATGTCGGGCAGCAGTTGATGCCCCACAGCCTGACCGAAATTCGCCATAACATCGGGCACTCGTTGTTCGGCAATGAACGGGGTTTTTCCGCGTATCTGTTTCGCCATTCTCCCGCGCAATGGACGCTTGCTCTGGCCTGGCTGCTGGCGTGGCCGGAATTGCGCCTGCGCCTGAAAGCCTCAAACGATCCATCCGCAGGAAATCACGCGCAGGCGATTCGCTTTTTGATGCTGTGGGTGGGTATTATGCTAACAACATTTGCCCTGGTGCGCTATTCGCCGCCCCGTTATTACGTGCTGTTTTACCCGGCTATGGCGGCAATCGCGGCGTTGGCGTTTACGCATGTCGGGGAGGCAGCGGCAATCCTCGCAGCGTCACGTATACGGCGTACCCTGTTGGGAACGTTTGTAGTTTACCATCTGGCAGAAGCCGTTTTGCGGCATCGTAATATCGGCGCGGAGGCGCTGCTGTATGGCCTGACAATTGCAGCCGGTTTCATGTTATGGCGCAATCATGCCAATCCATTCGCAAGCCTGCCGACACAGCCGATTGAAGAGCCATTACCACAGCAGCCGATAACCGGCAGCCTAAATATACAGACAGTTCTCCCATCTACGAGACAATTGGCCGCAGGCGTAACTAACAGGCCAAGAGATTTAGATGGTATATGCCGGATATTACAAGCCAAAAACGTGAGTCTTCCCAGCTTCCCTTAGCGATTATTCTGATGTGGGCGGCAGTCAACGGGGGCTGGCTGCTGGATTGGGCAGGGCATATTCGGCATACGCAGCGCGACTGCGACCAATGGCTGCAACAGCACCTGCCCGCAAACGCTGTACTGATTGGGGATGCCGCGCCTGGCCTGACCCTGCGCAGCCATATCACAGCCGTTCCCGTTATACCCGGCCTGTGTAACGACAACAAGCCTTTGGAAGCCTTTGACAAATCGTCCGTGTTACATCATTGTGTTTGAAAGTCCCTACCCGCTGGGCTGGTGGTCAAAACGCTACCCGCAATGGATAACGCCGCAGCATTGCCTGCATCATTTCGTTCTGTTCGGCAAATTTCGCCTTGCGCTGTACGAGGCGCAGCCGCCGCAGCGATAAGGAGTTTGTTTCGAGTCTATGCCACGAGATACGACAATAAAGAAAGTCATGGTAATCGGCTCCGGCCCCATCATCATCGGGCAGGCGGCGGAGTTCGATTACGCGGGAACGCAGGCGTGCCGCGCCCTGCGCGAAGAGGGCGTGTCCGTCGTCCTTATCAATTCCAACCCCGCCACCATTATGACGGATGTTGAGATTGCCGACCGGGTGTACATCGAGCCGCTCAATGTCGAGTTCGCCACCCGCGTCATTGAGCGCGAACGTCCCGACGGCTTATTGCCCACGCTTGGCGGGCAAACCGGCCTGAACCTCGCTACCCTGCTCGCCGAAGCGGGCGCGTTGGAAAAGTACAACGTGCGGCTGTTGGGAACGCCCCTCGCTTCCATTCGCAAAGCCGAAGACCGCGAGGAGTTCCGCGACCTGATGCGCGAACTGGGCGAACCCGTTCCTGAATCGTGGATTGTCACCGACGAGTCGCACTTGGAAGCGCCCCTGCAATCCGGCATCTGGCCTTTGATCGTCCGTCCCGCGTACACTTTGGGCGGCACGGGCGGCGGCATTGCGCACAACGAAGCCCAACTGCGCGAAATTACCCGGCGCGGACTCGCCCTGTCCATGCGGCATCAGGTGATGGTGGAGCGCTACCTTGCCGGCTGGAAAGAAGTTGAGTACGAGGTCATGCGCGACGCCAACGATACCGCCATTACCGTGTGCAACATGGAAAACTTTGACCCGATGGGCGTCCATACGGGCGACAGTATTGTTGTCGCGCCCTCGCAAACGCTTTCGGATAAAGAATACCAGATGCTGCGAACGGCGTCCCTGAAAATCATTCGCGCCCTGGGCATCGAAGGCGGCTGCAACGTGCAGTTATCCCTCGATCCCCATTCCTTCCGCTATTACATCATTGAAGTAAACCCCCGCGTATCGCGCTCGTCCGCGCTGGCTTCCAAAGCGACCGGGTATCCTATTGCCCGCGTTGCCGCCAAAATCGCCGTCGGCCTGCGTCTGGACGAAATCGAAAACGCCGTCACCAAGAAAACGCTGGCCTGCTTTGAACCCGCGCTGGATTACTGCGTCGTGAAAATCCCGCGTTGGCCGTTCGACAAATTTACGTTTGCGGATCGGCAAATCAACACGCAGATGAAGGCGACAGGCGAAGTAATGGCGATTGACCGCGCGTTCGAGCCTGCCCTGATGAAAGCCATACGTTCGCTGGAAATCGGCATTTACGGCCTGTCCAACAAAACCGCGCATCAGTTTAGCGACATGCAGTTGGAAGAAGCGATCCGCGTTCCCAACGACGAACGGCTGTGGGCGATCACGGAAGCCCTGCGCCGGGGCATGATGATCGAAGAAATTCACGCTCTGAGCAACATAGACCCCTGGTTCCTCCGAAAATTAAATGGCCTCGTGCGCCTGGAACAACGTCTAAAAGAACAGTGCAAAGCGTTGGCCGCGCTTGTTGAGGAAGCAGGACAGGGAACAGGGAACAGGGAACAGGGAACAGGTGGAGAGGAATCTTCAACTATCAACTATCAACTATCAACTATCAACTTACTCCGCGAAGCGAAACGCGCCGGCTTTGCCGACCGTATCCTTGCCGAGATCGCTGATGTCCCGGAAATGAAACTGCGCGCGGCGCGGAAGCGTCTTGGCATTGTGCCGACGTATAAGATGGTAGATACCTGCGCGGCGGAATTCGAGGCCGCCACGCCCTACTTCTACTCATGTTACGACACGGAAGACGAACATTGATTTTACCACAGAGGCACAGAGACACAGAGGGGTCACAGAGAAGAACAGGAGAGGAGGAGAGGGAACCGCGAAATACACGAAATAAACGAAACAGAACCAAAAGTAAAAGAGTAAAGCCGTGAGAGAACCTTGTGAAGATTGGCTCTTCTTTGCCCCCTTTGCCTCTTTGCGGTTATTTTCGCTTTCTTTTTTCGTTTTGGTTTGTATATTTCGCGGTTCTTCCCCCTGGAATTTTTCTGTAATTCCTCTGTGTCTCTGTGCGTCTGTGGTGAGAAATTCCAAAGGTTATACATGCGTATTGCTCTTGACGAAATAGACCCGCATATCGCCGCGTTGTATGCGGACAAGGCTCCCGCGCAGCCCGCGAACGCGACGCCGCGACGCCCTCAGCGCCCGCGTTTGTCACGCCGCAGGCACATGGCGCTCGTTGCGTCCCTCGTCGCGCCACCTATACTCGGCGCGCAATTTGCTACCTTTGTAGAAAGACAACTTTCCTATAGTATACATGGGTTGTTCTGGATTGTATGGTTTGGAACCTGGGCAATAGGTACAAGCCTGGGATGCCGCGTGACGCTGAAGGGGCGGCTTGCTTCGCGTCGTTCTGCCGCTTTAACGTATATCAACGCGCTTGTTGCGCCCACACTGGGTTTTGCTGCTGCCATAACCTTTGCCGGAGCCGTTACCGGCTTCTCCTTTTTCGCTTTCTGTATGGTATGGCTGGCAGTTTCCTTGCCTGCCGCACTAGTGGGAAACCACATCGCTTTGAACACCGCGCCTCAAAGAGAAAGCATTACCACCTTGCAAGCGGAAAACCTGCGGGACGTTTTCGGTTCTTTATCCCTGACACGAACGGAGCGCGTGTACTGCGACGTACTACAGTTCCTTTCTCGCGCACAGCCCAATGTCGAAACCGAACAGACAATGCGCGAAACGCTGCGCCAACTCAATGACTTGATGCAAAGCAGCCGACAATTGGAAGAGCAGCGTCTGAGTCTGCTGCCCCTGCTCGGAGCCAATGTCGTACCCGAATTGCGAGCCGAATACGACCGTCTAAAACAACGGTTGGACGCGGCCAACGACCAGATTACCCGCGCCTCCCTGGAGCAAAGCCGCCGCATGGTGCTGTCGCGCATTGACGACGCGCACAGCCTGCAAACCGGCCTGGAACGCCTGAACACGCAGCAGGAAGCAATTGCGCAAACCCTGTCGTCTACGCTGTCCGCGCTTGGACGTATGCAGTTGACTGCCGACGCGCGCCCCGAATTTGCCATGAACGACATCGCGGAAACCGTAACACAGATGAACCAGCAGACTATTGCCGTAGAAAGCGCCGTAGAAGAAGTTTTAACCTTGCGAGCCTTTAATTAAAACGAGGTTCAAGCGTGATTAAGCCATAATTAGGTGGTGGCTTTTGCCGTAAACTGCCCCTCGATTCGCGTATGGAATGTAAACAGCGACACTGTACCGCTCAATCAATAAAGTTTACTGTCCCTGGATAACGTTTACCGGAAGGCAACCCTGATGCAGATAGGCTTAGATGATCTTGATCCGCAAATCGCCGCGAAGATGGAGGAGCGCCTGGCCGCGCCCCTGCACCACTATCTACAGGACGATATTTTCTTCGGCATGTCCACGCGCTACAACATTCCCGGCTTTGTGCGCGGCATGAACGAGCGCGACGCGACAGAAGAAGAGCGCCGCGCCTTCGAGCATCGCCTGGAACGAGACAATGTGCAGGGCAATGTCGCCCGCGCCCGCTTCCTCGCGTTCTTTCTGGCCGCGATTGCCGGTTCGCTTGTCGCCTCCGTCACGCCCATCATCGGCATCATGTTCGCCCTGTTTACCTGGCTGCTGATTTTGCAGTCCACGTCGCACCAGATCGCGTATCGCCGTCCCGCCAACGTTTTGCGCCGGACGGTCAATGTGGAAGAACTCAACGCCGTGGTGCCCCTGCTGAAACTGTCCTCATTCGAGCGCACGTATGCCAACACGCTGCTGTGGCTCGTCAATCGGGAACACTACGCGGACGAAAATTCTCTCCGCGCCACCCTGCATGATTTGAATAAACTGCTGACGAACGCGCGACAGATGGAGCGGCAGAAGCAGCAGATCGAGGAAGCCATCCAGAACGACAGCGTGACCAATCTGGAAGCGCAACAGCACAGCATTGCGGAACAACTGGCGCAGGCGGAAGACTCGGTTGTCCGCCACGCCCTGTCTCAAAGCCTGACGCTGTGCGAAACGCGCCTGAACAATGCCCGTTCGCTCGAAACCAGCCTGAAACGCCTGGACGCGCAGCGCGAAGTGATACAGCAGACGTTTGCCCTCGTGCAATCGTCCCTGACGCACAGCCACGTTTCGCAGGTGCAGGCTACGGTTCCGCACGTCACGCATATTCAGCAATCCGTGTCGGAAATGGCATCCTCGGTAGAAAAATCCGTGCAGGAGATGCTGACGCTGCATGGGGAGTGAGGAGGAGAAGTGATGAATGATGAATGATGAGTGATGAACAGAATACCCATTCATCACTCATCATTCATCATTCATCACTTCCTGATTTGAAGGGAGTTCTTTTTGAACGGGGATGGACAGCGCGGGAAAATTGTGGTGATTGGGTCGGGGCCGATACGGATTGGGCAGGGGATTGAGTTTGACTACTGCTCCGTGCATTGCGTTTGGGCGTTGCGGGAAGCGGGCTATGCCGCGCTGATTATCAACAACAACCCGGAAACCGTGTCTACGGATTTTGATACGTCCGACCGCTTGTTTTTTGAGCCGCTTACGACTGAAGATGTGCTGAACATTCTGGATCGGGAGCAGCCGGAAGGCGTGATCGTGCAGTTCGGCGGGCAAACGGCTATCAACTTAGCCAAACCGCTGCATGACGCGGGTATCAAGATTTTCGGCTCGTCTCATGACAGCATTGATCTGGCCGAAGACCGAGATCGCTTTGAAAAAGTGCTGAACGAACTGGAAATCCCCAAGCCTGCCGGTCGCGCCATTACCCATGTGGAAGCCGCGCTTGTGGTGGCGGAAGAAATCGGCTACCCGGTTCTCGTCCGTCCCTCCTATGTGCTTGGCGGGCGGGCAATGGAAATCGTGTACAACGCCGATGATTTACGCCGCTACATGCAGTACGCCGTAGACGTTTCGCCCAAAGCCCCTATCCTCGTAGACAAGTACATTTTGGGCAAGGAAGTGGAAGTGGACGTTATCAGCGACGGCGTGGATTGCCTTCTGCCCGGCATCATGGAACACATTGAGCGCGCGGGAGTTCATTCCGGCGACAGCATGGCCGTGTATCCGCCTCAATCCCTTTCTGAAGACATTATCGCGCAGATTGTTCGCAGCGCAACCCGTATCGCGCAGCGTTTGGAAGTGCGTGGCCTGATGAACATTCAGTTTGTCGTGGATCACGCGACGGAAACCGCGCAGGTATTGGAAGTAAACCCCCGCGCCTCCCGTACTGTTCCCTATTTAAGCAAGATTACCGGCGTCCCGATGGTTAAAGTCGCCACAAAGGTGATGCTTGGCGAGTCGCTCCAATCGCAGGGCTATCAATCCGGCCTGTACCCCAATCAGGGCAGTATCGCCGTAAAAGCGCCCGTGTTTTCGTTCCAGAAACTCGCCAAAGTAGACATCAGCCTGGGACCGGAAATGAAAAGCACGGGCGAAATTATGGGAATGGACGCGCAGTACCCGCTCGCCCTGTACAAAGCAATGGTGGCGTCAGGTATCGGCGTTCCCAACGGCGGCAGCATGATCGTCACGGTTGCGGATGCCGACAAAGCGGAAGCCGTGCCGATTGTGCGCGATTTCGCCCGCCTGGGCTTCCGCGTGTTCGCAACGGGCGGCACGGCGCGTTACCTACAGGAACACGATATACCCGCAGAAACCGTAAAAAAACTGCATGACGGCGAAGGCAACATCGTGGATTTAATTCGCAGTGGTGAAATAAACCTGCTCATCAACACGCTTTCTAACGACAAGCGCATCGAGCGGGAAGGCGCGCGCATCCGCCGCGCATCCGTTGAAGCGGGCGTTCCCTGCCTGACCAGCCTCGACACCGCCCGCGCCCTTGCCATCGCCCTCGAAGCCCGACAGCGCGGCGACGAGTTCGCCCTGGCAACAGTGGATGAATACATGAAGAGACAAGGATGAAGGACGGAAGATAAGGATGAAAGATGAAGGATGAAGGATGAACTTGGTTTCTTCCTTGCCTTACTTCAATTTATAATATACCAAAGAACAACCCCTCTCCAGCATTGGAAAGGGGTTGTTTTAAAATGAAGGTGAGGCAGCAGGAATGTTTTCATCCTTCATCCTTCATCCTTGTCTTACAGTGTGCCGCCCGCCGCGCCTGCGCCTGCGCCCGCGCCGGGTCCGTTGTTGCGGCGTCCACCGCCGAAGCCGCCGAAGGCCGGCTGCGGATGGTCACGGGTGTACTTTTCCACCATCGCGCGTTGCGTGGGCGTCAGGAGCGCAGAAACTTTGTCCTGGTTGTCTTTCTGCATCGCCATCATATCTTCGCGGGACATGCGCTGACCGGACTGTTGCGCCGCCTGCCGCTTGTCGCGCATTTCCTGCTGGCTCTGGGTCGCCTGCGCCAGAATCTTTTTCTTCTGGTCGGCGGTGAGCTTCAGGTCGCCAAGAACGCCGGAAGGAATGCCCGCCTGCTGCATCGCGGTCAATTCTTGCAGGAAGGCCGGCAGTTTCGCTTTCTGGTCATCCGTCAGGACCGCCTGAATGTCCGTATCGGCTTTGGTGTTGATTTCGCGGCGCTTCTGGAAGGCTTCCTGCATCGCCTGCGGATCGGCGGGCGGCTGGCCCGGCGTGAACGCGGGCGGGGCAGGCAAGGCTTTGGTATCGGCATCCTTCTTGTCCAGAATCGTCTTGATTTTCGACTTCTGATCCGCCGTGAGCGTCAGGCCGGTGTCAATCGTACCGACAGACAGGCTCGCCAGCGTCACGCCGCCGAACTGTCCGAAACCGCCTTGTCCGCGTCCCTGGCGACCCCCGCCAGCGGCAGGCGCTTGTCCGCCAGCAGCCGGAGCCCCCTGTGCCCATGCGCCTATGCCTGTGCAGGTCAATGCCAATGCGGTGAGACTCAGCAGCCCTAATGTGTTGCGTTTCATTCGTTACATCCTC
The DNA here is from genome assembly GCA_963835065.1 of uncultured Chthonomonadaceae bacterium. Classification (GTDB taxonomy): domain Bacteria; phylum Armatimonadota; class Chthonomonadetes; order Chthonomonadales; family Chthonomonadaceae; genus CAWFQB01. The sequence continues at coordinate 718,543 of CAWIEK010000049.1, forward strand.
CCCTTGAAATAGGTGAATAGTGAGTGCGCGTGAATAGAGGGTGCATCCTCCCTACTCATGTTTTCTGTGCCGACTGATAGACGCCTACGGTTCCGAAAAGTTATGTTCTTGATTCGATTTTTGTGAAAAATAATTCGTAACGCTGGCAACCCCTGCACTTCGAAAACGCGCAGGAAGCGTATTTACAGGAGCGTAGAGGTTGATTTACAGTTATGGAGAACTTAATTCTAAGGTTGGGCGTTATGAGAAGCGCGATGCTGCCGATGCAGATGGTAGCGTTTCGGCTCCACTTGTTGACTCTGGCTCATGCGCTGATCGGAACTTTCCCCATTGCCGGGTTTGGTTTGCAAGGCTAAGGCGCGGTTATATTCCTGCGTCATCAGGCTTGCAATTTGATTCCTCTGTTCGGAGTTCAGCGTCATGGCGATGTCACGCGAAGTTCGGCGCGATACTTCGGCGCGTTGTTGTTGCATGGCAAGCACGGCATCCGGTTCGCCCTGTTTGTCCGGTGACATCACAAGCGCTTGCATCTGCGTCTTCTGCCGGTTCAAAATCGCCTGTATCTGTTCGCGCTGCATCGCGCTCAATTTCATCTTCGTATCTATCACGTCTACGGACATATCGGACAAGTGCTTGCTCGTATCGAGCGTTTGCGGCTGATCCACATTCTTTCGCGCCCCTGCCAACTCCTGAACCGACGGTTCTGCGCCCGTCTCATTCTCATTGGTTTGCGCCCGTGTATTGGAGTTTGCCGGTCTGTTCGTTCCGGCCTGTTTGCCTACATCGGGATTGGCGTTTTGAGCCGAAGCCATTCCCGCCGAGCAGATCAGCGCGAGTGCCACTGATCCAAATATTTTGCCGTTGTTGTGTCGCATCATGGCTATTTGTTCTCCAATTGACGTCAGGATCAATTGTACAGCCTGCCCCGAAATGGCAGGTAACTGCCGAAAAGACGCGCCACTTTCAACGAATGTTCAAATTTTTTCGTCAGCGAACGCGCGAACCGGAGGGAACATCGGTATCGGGCGCGAGCAGGATGGCGCGGCCTTCCACGTCGGCAGCCAATAACATGCCCTGCGACTCGATGCCGCGCATTTTGCGGGGCTGTAAGTTGGCGACCACAACCACTTTGCGCCCGACCAGCGCATCCGGCTGATAATACTCGGCGATACCCGCCAAAATCGTGCGCGTATCGTCCTCGCCAAGCTGCACGGTCAACCGCAGCAGTTTTGTCGCGTTGGGAACCGGCTCTGCCGCCAGCACCTCTCCCACCCGCAGTTCCACCTTCATAAAATCATCAATCGTAATCGGCGCGCTTTCCGGCGCGGCAGCCGGGGCCGCAACCGGCGTACCGGGCGGAACGGTGGTTGGTGGCTGGTGGTTGGTGGCTGGTGGCTGGCTCAAATTTGTTGTATCGCTCACAGCGTTCGTAGTCTCCTGTTGTTGGATTTTTGATTTTCGATTTTCGATTGACGATTGGGCTTCTTCTGTTCCCTGTTTCCTGTTCCCTGTTCCCTGTCCTGCTGTCTTCTCCCTCTCTCCTCTTCTCCCCGTCTCCCCGTCTGCCCCCCTCTGCGCCGGGAAGCTTCCCAAACGCGCGTGGGCGGTGGCGTCAACAGTAAGGTCTTGCAGGCGGGGGAAAATGGGTTGGGGAGAAGCGACGCGGGTACCTGCCGGCAGTCCGCCCCATTTCAGGTCGTCCCAATTCGCGGCGCGTTCCGACAAATTCAGCCCCAGTTGCGCATAAATGGCATCAGCGGCAAACGGCATGAACGGCGACACGAGCAGGGCAGTAATGCGCGTGGCTTCCAGACAGGTATACAGCACAAGGGCAAGCTGTTCTTTTGCCGCCTCGTCGCCACCATTGGCCGCTTTCGCCAGCGCCCAGGGCGCTTTTTCGTCAATGTATTTGTTCATGCGCGCGACAAGCCGCCACACGGCTTCGAGCGCAAGATTCAGGCGGAACTCGGCCAACGCTTTGGTATAATCTTCCTGCACCTGCAAGGCAAGGGCGGCGATTTCATGGTCATGGTCTGTCGTTTCGGGAACCACGCCCTCGTAATACTTCACCATCATGTTGATGGTGCGATTGAGCAGGTTGCCCAGATCATTGGCAAGATCGGTGTTGAAGCGGCGCAGGCAGTTTTCTACCGTAAATTCGGTATCCATGCCGAAATTCATTTCGCGGCACAGTAAATACCGTTGCGCGTCTGCGCCTAAATCAAATGTCGTGCCCGCGCGCTCGGCCAGAAACTCGGAAAAGCGCGTCGGGTGCGGCAGCCCGCCCGTGCTTTTGCCCGCCTTCTCTCCCGGCGGCAGTTTCCATTCGGACGGCAGCGTCCACCAGCCATGCGCGAACACCTGTTTGGGTAACGGCAAGTCCAGCGCCATCAGCATCGCCGGCCACAGTGTGGCATGGAAGCGCACGAATATCTCCTTGCCCATCAAGTGTACGTCGGCAGGCCAGAGGGCAAAGGATGAAGGATGAAGGATGAAGGATGAATCAGGAGTTGATTGTTGGTAGTTGATAGTTGATAGCGTATTCGCTTCTGTCTTCTCTTCATCCTTCATCCTTCCGCCTTCATCCTTATCTGCGTCCGGCCAGCCCGTCGCCGTCAGGTAATTGATCAGGGCGTCGAACCAGACGTAGATAACTTTGCTGTCGTCGCCGGGGAACGGGATGCCCCACCCTTTGTTGGCGCGGGTGATGCACATATCACGCAGGCCGTCCCTGACAAAAGCAACCACTTCGTTGCGGCGAAATTCCGGGAGCAGGAAACCTGGATTGGCTTCGATGTGGGCGAGCAGGCGGTCGCCGAACGCGGACAATCGAAAAAAATAGTTTTCCTCTTTCACGCGCTGCACGGGCTTGCCGGTTTCCCGCGCCGTTCCCCGCTCCTCATCCTGAATAATCACGTCGCTGTCACGGAAAAACGTTTCGTCGCTGACGCTGTACCAGCCCTCATAAATATCTTTGTAAACGTACCCGCGCTCCAGCAGGCGGGCAAAAAACGTCTGTACGGTTTCAACGTGGCGCGGGTCCGTCGTCCGCATAAACACATCGTAAGCGACGTGCAATTGATCCCAACATTCGCGGAACGCGCCGGCAAGTTCGTCCACGAACTCTTGGGGGGGTACGCCCGCCGCTTCGGCCGCTTCCTGCACTTTGGTGGCATTCTCATCCGTTCCGGTCAGCAGAAAGGCTTGCCGCCCCCGCAGCCGTTGGTAACGCGCCAATACGTCGCAGGCAACCGTCGTCAACGCCGCGCCGACATGCGGCAGGCCGTTGACATAATAGATGGGCGTGGTGATGTAGTAGGGTTTCATGGCAAGGGTAGTCAGTAGTCAGTAGTCAGTAGTTTTGCAAGCACAGTTTTGCGCGTTGAAAAGCGGAATGTACTCATCCTCCATAACAACGCGCTCCTCTACTGACTACTGACTACTGTCTACTTCTCTAGGCATTTCTCACTTCCGCTTCGGCCTGTGCCAATGTCATGGGATCGGAGGCGGCTTCGGCGGCGAGTTCTTCTTCCGACAGGGCGGGCGCGTTGAGCAGGGCGCGGGCGGCTTCCACATTGGACGGCGCGACGTAAATGCCCAGGTTGTGCGTATCGCGTGTTACGGAGTCTACCGCGCCCATTACCGTCGTCACGCTGGCGCTTTGCAGCATCGCCGGGATGCCGGAAGCCGACAGAGTGGCGCGAACAATGTCGGCTTCTTCGTTGTCCATCGCGGTAAAGATCAGGACAGGTTCATTCCCCGCCAAAGTTGCGCCCGTATTGACCGTACCGTAAGAACGGGCGGCTTCAACATCCGGGTTGCCCTCAGTTAAATCAGACAATGGTACTCTCCCATTCGCAAATTTCGTTCATAAAGCGTCTATGCAAGTAAGCGCGAGGCCCTCAACTAACCACCACCCCCCAACCACCCGCCACTAATTGATGCCGCAGCCGCCCATGCCCATGCAGCAGCCACCGGGTCTGCCGCAGTCCTGCATGTCCGCCATTGCTGCGCTGCCGTCGGCAGAGGTTCGGGCGGTCACGGAAAGCAGGCGCGACACTTTGGCCGCGCCGCATGTCGGGCATGTTACCTGTTCCAGTTGGTCGGCGCGTTTGAGTGTTTTGAACTCGTTGCGGCAATCTTTGCACATAAATTCATAGATGGGCATGGTCGTCCTCTCCTTCCGCAAAATCGTCTTCGGGCAAATTACGCGCCAGCGCCAGCAGTTCCGCCGCCAGGTCGGAGGCCCGCTCGGAAGCCACGTTTAGCGCTTCCCGGCGCGTATCGGCATTGACCGTCACGGCTTCTTCGGCGTCTTCCTGCAACTGCTCCACGCTGCACCCCCGGCAGTCGTGGCATTTTTCCGTCTTTTCGATACGCAGTTCCGTTGCGGGAAATTCCAGTTCGGCCTTGCCATCAAGCAACTGTACGAGCGCGATATTAGTTTTGAGGTTCAGGTCGAGAACCTTGCCCTGCCCGCTTGACGACATCACGATTTCACCGATTTGCGGCAAGCGTATCTTCGGCTCACTGTCCGGGTCGTGTTCGTAGCGCAGGCAGCACATCAGTTTGCCGCACACGCCGGAAAATTTCACGGGATTGAGAAAAAGGCTTTGATCCTTCGCCATCTTCATGGAAATTGGCGCAAAGTCGGACAGGAAGGTAGCGCAGCATAGCGTCAGGCCGCACGGCCCGATGCCGCCGATCATTTTGGCCTGATCCCGCGCCCCGACCTGATGCAGTTGTACCTTGCAGCGCAACTGCCCCGCCACATCCCGGACGAGTTCACGGAAATCCACCCGCGCTTCCGCCGCAAAGTAAATCGTCACCTGACTGCCATCGAAGTTGTACTCCGCCTGCAGCAGCTTCATGGGCATCTCATGGGATTTCACGCGCTCCTGACATAGGGCAAGCGCCTGCCGCGCCTTAATGCGGTTTTGGCGCTCCTGCTCCAGGTCGCGGTCTTCGGCTAATCGCATCACGCGCTTCAGGGGCGATTGTATCTCGTCCATGCCGACTTCGCGCAAGCCGATTTTCACAACTCCGAGTTCCGCGCCCCGCGTGGTTTCCACAATCACGCGGTCACTTTCCTCTAAATTCAGCCCATCCGGGTCGAACCAATACGATTTGGCAACGCGCTTGAACGCGACGCCGACACAAACCGGCATAATAGTTACTTCCTTGCTTGTAATGTCCAGCCAGCCTGTTCCTCTTACAGAAGAAATGCTCTGAATATGTTAGGCAGCGTCCAGTGAATGACAGTAAATTACCGCGCAGGCGTTATTCTTTGGATTGCAGTCTTGCCAGTTCCGCCTTCAACCGCGCGATTTCCGCTTCCGCGCTTTCCGCCCGCTGCGCTTCCTGCTCGGCCCGATTTGTTTCTTGTTCCGCGCGTTGCGCTTCCTGTTCAGCCCGTAAGGACTCCTGCTCGGCGCGTTGGGACTGCGCTTCCAGCGCGACTTCCAATTCGTTATAATCCGGCAGGTACACACCCCGCTGCGCGTCGAAGAACTTCAAGCGGTTGCCCTGTACCGTCAGTTCCAGCCCCAATTGTTCGCTGTGCAGGCGGCCATCGGCGTCCGGCTCAATGGGCGCGTAGCCGTTTTCACCCAAACGGTAGCCGCGCAGCCGCGTGGAAATGTAGTCCGCTGTCGGGTCGAACAAAAAGTATTCCGCAACACGCAGCACGTCCTGATACTTTCGGTACTTGCTTTGCGTGTCTTCGTTGCGGGTGCTTTTGGACGTGATTTCGATTACCACACTGGGGAAATGATCGCCATTCTCCCACGACTTGTACGAGTCGCGCATCCGCATTTCCACGCCGAAAATCACATAGCAGTCCGGCGAAACAACCGAACTTGGCTTACCCTGCTCGTAATAGAGAAAGTTATCGCTGGCAACATACACGTTGGGCTGGGGAGCAAACCACGAGCGCAGGGCCTTGCAGCAGTACGCCGTCACATCCCAATGTAAGTCGGTCTCGGCCATCGGCTCTCCATCGCTGGTCGGGTAGAAAGGTTCTTTGATTTTGGAAGCGGTTTTTGCCGCAACGGTTGCCGTCATAGTGCCCTCCACATTTCAGGTGTCCCTTCCATGACCACCTGCCTAACTAGTATACTCTTTTTTCGGCGTTCCTTGAAAAGCAAAGCCTTCTCAGTTCAGGACCGGCGCATATAAACGAGAAAAGAAAAAGGATATGTAGAGACAGCGTCGAAATCTTGGCAATGCAGCGCTTCCAGCCCGGTGTCTCGTTGTGTCAAGTTGTGAATAGAGAGGCGTCGTGGCCTCGTGAGCGTCAGGGCGAACGGGGAGAGTATACAGGCATCTTCTTGCACCTCCCTTCCGGGTTAGTTGAGAGTTGAGAGTTGAGAGGAACTATGAACTCTCAGCATCCCGCCACCTGGCTAGTTCGCAGCCTAATTAGTAGACTTGATGTATAGTTTTAGACGATGATGGAGGCAGAGAAGGTTCGTTATTTCTGCTGTTTAATCCGATATTTTTCTACTTTTTTGTGTTCTTTTTGGCTTGGGCAACCTGGAGGAGGGACGCAGGCGCAACAGTGGGGGCGAATGTACCTACGATGGGATACGTGTTGAGCATTTTAAATACGCCGGCCTTGCTCCTCAGTTCGAGACACCTTGTTCCGGGCGTTGAAAGCCCCTGTCGAACGGAAGAACGGACTAATGCCTGTCATAGCGTCGCAGCAACGCTTTCATTGCGGGCGTTTTCGCCTTCTTCATGGCGTCAATAAGCGGTTGGTCTGGCAGTGTCTCCGTAATCCGGGTAGCCGATCATCCTGATTTTCGCTCCCCGTGACAGCAGCAGGCGAACAGTATGCAAATGATTATTCCTCAACAGCAAGCGTCAACGCCGTTTTACATTCCCTGTCGTAATGGTTTATATCCGCGCCGTAGTGCAGCAGGAGTTTGACGGTTTCTGCCTCGCCGGCAGAAGCCGCCGACAAAAGCGCCGTCCAATCGCCTTTCACCGGGTCATTTACTTTCGCGCCTTTTGCCAGCAGCAGTTTCAGAATGGGCAAACGCTTGCTTTCAGGAATTTCCGCTCCTTCGGCTTGTGTCAGCACCGAACCGCCATAGCCATTACGATTGACATCGGCTCCCGCCGCCACAAGCGTTTTCACCACATCCAGATGCCCGTTATAAGCCGCAAAGCACAGGGGCGTTCCCAATTTTGCTCCAGGTCTACCTTTGTACCATGCGCCAAGTAGCAGTTTGATGATGGCGTTGTCGCCGTTTCCCGCAGCCACCGTCATGACCGTAGCAAGTGAGGCTTCATAGATAAAATTGGTTCTGGCATGATGTTCCAACAGCAGGGTTGCTATCGCAACATTTCGGTTTTGAACGGCATGTACTATGGGAGGAAGCTTGTCAGGATAGTTGCCTTCATCCCACTTTGCACCGCCATCCGCATTAGTTCCATTCTCCAGCAAGTAGTGAACCAGTTCCATATTGTCCGCGTAGGCTGCCGCGCATAACAGGTGTTCTCTGTCTACCAGCGATTGCGCCGCGCCCCGCTTCAAAAACATCCACACTAAATCAGGATGCTTGTACGCGGCAACCACAACGACAAGCGGGCGCGGGTCTTCAATCGGATAATTCTCTTCAGGTTTGGCAAGCGCGTTGATGTCGCTCGCGCCCCGTTCCAGCAGGTCTTTGATAACGGTTGTATCATCTTTTTCCACTGCCAGTTGCAGCACGGAAGCGCCGTAATCTTGATTCGCTGTTTTCTGCGGACTGCGCCAATGATTCCAGAGCCGCCTTAACGCCTGCATCGGCGTGGTATCCGGGTAGAGAGGTTCGCGCGTATTTGGGTCCGCGCCCTCGCGCAGCAAAGCCAGAGCCTGCTTCGTGTTGCCGTGTCGAATAGCGTCACACAACGCGCTGCCCTGCCGCTGCCGATGCAGTTGCCACCCGACGCCAAGCAGCAATACCAATGCAAGCAATGCCGTGATAATCAGGAACGCGCGAAATTTCATAGTTTTTCTTTGGCTCAAAGCGTCAGAAGCGTATCCTGTCTGTTGCCGGGGATTTTCAATCCCCGGCCAGTAGTTGATTTGTACATTACGATGTTATTGCATGGCTTGTTCAATCGCTTCTTCCAGCGTCAGCGCGCGTCCCTGTTCCCACACTTGCGTAAACTCTTCTTCTCCCAAAGCGGCGCGGGCGGCGAGCAGGCGGGGTGTTTCCGCGACATTTTCCGGCGGCATGGGCATCAGGAGGGATTCGCGCAGGGTTTGCGCGACGGCGAACAACAGCACGGCGCGACGCTCCTGCCCCTGTACCGCGAACATGGCGGCAACGGCATCCAGCGTGTAAAACAGGCCCGGCTTATCCCCCGATTGGACGCTGATTGTCAGCCGTTCCTCAAAGCAGCGCCGCGCATAACTGTAATCCTGCTGCGCGGAAGCGGTTTTCCCCAGGCTGTACAGCACGGCGGACAATAAATCCCGATACGACAATTCTCTGGCAAGCGTCAGGCTTTCTTCAAACAAAATGCGGGCCGCGTTGTAGTTGCGCAGTTCATGCTCTACGCAGCCCAATCGGTGCAGCGTTTTGGCGGTCAATTCGCGGTCATGCAGGCTGCGCGCAAGCGCCAGTTCTTCGGCGTACAGGCGGCGCGCGTCCGAAAAGTTTTTGCGGTAAAAAGCCCGGTGCGCCAGACCATGCAGCGCTCCGGCAATCAAACTCTTATCCCCAAGTTCCGTGCCGATTGCCAGCCCTTCCTCGAAGTGACGCTGCGCCGCTTCATGGTCACCTTCGTCACTGGCAACCACGCCCAAATAATTCAGCGTGACGGCAACCTGAGTCGCCCCCGCGTGTTCCCGATGGATGGCAAGCGCCTGCGCGAAATATACCCTTGCCTGCGCATAGTCGTGGCGGTTCCAGGCCATTTGTCCCAGGCTGTGCAGCGCATTAGCGCGTATCGCGGGATCATCGCGCTCGTTTCCCACGCTGAGACTCTCCTCAAAATAAGCCTGGGCAGTCGCATGGTCGCCCTGAAAGCAGGCCAACATTCCCACGCCGTTCAAAGCTTCCGCCCGCGTCGGCGTGTTTCCCAAAGGCCGGGTTCGTTCCAAAACGTTGGCGAGAATTTGCCGTCCCAAACTCAAATAGCCGCGCTTGTGCCAGAACCGCCACAAGGCGGAAGCCATTTGCAGGCCGCGCTCTGCCGTTTCGGGCTGCGCCAAACTCCATTCCAGCGCTGCACGCAGGTTGTCATGCTCCCTTTCCAGCCAATTCAGCCACCATGCCTGCTGCTTCCCCTGCAAGTTCGGATGGGCTTCCTCCGCCAGCCGCAAATAATAGTCCAGATGCCGTTCCCGCGCTTCCTGCGCCCCTGCCTCATTTTCAAGTTCCTGCCGGCTGTACTGCCGAACCGTTTCCAAAAGCCGATACCGCGCTTCCCCACCCTCCTGTTCATAAATCACCAGGGACCGATCCACCAGGCGGGAGAGGCCATCTATTGTCAATTGACGATTGCCGATTGCCGATTGGGTTCCTCCTGTTCCCTGTTCCCTATTGCCTAATTCCTGTTCTTCTGTCTTCTCTTCTTCTCTTCTTCTCTTCTTCTCTTCTGTTCCCTGTTCCCTGTTCCCTGTTCCCTGCCAGGTCGCTTCCGCCGCTTCCAGCGTCCAGCCGCCGACGAAGAGAGATAAAATGTGCAGCATGGCGCGATCTTCACTTGAAAGCAGGTCGAAACTCCACTTCATCGCCGCTTCCAGCGTCCGTTGACGGGACAAGGCGGTGCGAGGGCCGTTTGTCAGCAGTTGAAAGCGGTCATTGAGGCGGGCGGCGATCTGTTCTACCGGCAATGCTTTCACGCGGGCGGCGGCCAGTTCCAGAGCGAGGGGGATGCCGTCCAATTGCCGACAGATTTGGATGACGGCAGGCGCGTTTTGAGGGGTCAAAACAAAATCGGCTTGCGCCTGTGTCGCGCGCTCGACGAAGAGTTGAATGGCCGCGTAGGAATGGAGGAAGTCCGCGAGGGAAGCCCTGTCAATGGGTGTTAAATTCGCGTCCGGCAGCGTAAGGGAAGCGACGCGCCACACGCTTTCGCCCTGCACATCCAGGGGCTGCCTGCTTGTCGCCAGAATACGCAGGGCGCGGCACTGTTGGAGCAAAGATTCGGCTAAATCCGCGCATGTTTCAATGAGATGTTCGCAGTTGTCGAGTATCAGCAGCAGCTGTTTGTCGTTCAGGAATTCCTGCAGGGTTTGCAGCAGTGGGCGATCTGGCGCTTCGCTTACGCCCAGCATTGCCGCCATCATTTGCGCGATTTGCGCTCCATCCGTCAGGGCCGACAAATCTACGAAACACGCGCCGTCCGAAAAGTTACCGCTCAGTTCCTCGGCCAGTTGTATTGCCAGCCGGGTTTTGCCAATGCCCCCCGCCCCGGCGAGCGTCAGCAAACGCGCCTGACTCAGCCGCGCTAGAATCGCTTCCATTTCCTTTTCACGCCCGATAAGGGCCGTCAGGGGAACAGGCAATCGGCGCAGGCGCGGAGAGTTTGGGAACTCCAATGCAGAGGTTTTCGTTGTTGCCGTATCTGATGAAGCAATTATCAATGCAGCGGTTTCTATTACGGCAGTATCTGGTGACGCAGGTGTTAAGGACGCTGGTTCCAAAGAAGCCGGTTCTGCTTCCGCTTCCCTTGTCCCGCTTGTTTCCACCGGAGTTTCGTTTTTTGTTTCCGATACTGGGCGCGGCTTATCACGCAATTTTGTCCGAAGCTGCTGATACAGGGTTGTGATTTCCTGTCCGGGAAGCGCGTTCCGCTCACGGTGCAGTTTGAGGCTGAATTCCTGATACGTTTGTAAAGCCGCGTACACATTGCCACTTTGCGCCAGGGCTTCCATCAGGCCGCGCAGCGCCGACTCGCGCAGGGGATCCACTTCCATGACACGCCGCAGGCAGCGTACCGCTGTTTCCCATTCGTTCGCCGCCATCGCCATCGCGCTTCGCGCCTGCAAAACCTGCAGATATTGCTGTTCCCGCGCTTCCCGTTCGGCTAACGCCCACGACTCGGTACACTCCTTCAGCAACGGCCCCGTATAACAGGCCAGCGCAAGTTCCAATGACGCGGCATCACTCCGCGCGCACAACGCATCCCATTCCGCAACGTCTACAGAAGCGTTTTCAATAGCAAGGCACAGGGAGTCCGGCGTGGGAGAATGAAGGCGAAAACTCTGCGTTCCCAATGCCTTGCGCAGATTGGTCAACCCGCGGCGCAGGTTGTACGCCGCCTGATCTACCGCATGGTCAGGAAACGGCCATAGTTCCTGCGCCAGCCACGCCCGCTTGACTGGTTTCCCTCCCCGCAAGGCAAGCAAAGCCAGCAGCCACAACTCCTTACGCGAGCGCAGTTTGGGCAGGGACAAGCCATTCACCCGCGCGTCCATTGCGCCGAACAATTTTATTGTCAGGGGAGGAGTTTCGCCGTCGCTGTCGCGTTCCATGCCTTCGTGCTGCCTGCGCTTTCTTTCCGCTACGAAACGTCATAGTCTTCCGTGTTCAGCGGCTCAGACGCCTTTTATGGTATCAATTCTGATCCGGCTCCTTCCACAGCAGAGGGGCGGGAGTGGACGGGGCGGGCAGATGTGGGAAACCAGTGAAATCCGCAGCGGCAGGGAAGGCAGAGGAATATACATCTTCTGCTTCCGTTACCTGTTCTGTCTTCCAGGGAACAGGGGTGTCTTCTTCAGAGATGATAGTAGACCAAGCCGCACGAGGTGAGCGCGTACCCAATCAGGGCGCGTTCGCCCAATCCCGGCGACATTAAAAACAGAATAGGAACCGCAACCATGCTGCCGCTGAGGATGATAAGAAACGTGTTGAAGTTGTCAAAGGCCATCACGCCGAACCATCCCCACACCAGCAGGCAGACGAGTACAAACAGTTCCAAATGCAGACTGCTCGCAGGCGGCGTCATTCCCACTGCCAGCAGTCCAGGCACAAGCAAAAGCAGCAAAACCGAACGGACGATATAGCCTTTCGCAAACAACTTGCGAACCAGGATACCGATTACGCCGCATAGCGACGCAATCAGCCCCCAGGCCATCGGGTTGCCTTCCGCCAATTCAAAACTGACGGCGCGATGCAGGCTATGCGCTCCCGCGATATGCAGCGTCATGGTCAGCGCCCCGGCAAGCAGCAATAACGTTCCCATCAATTTAGACTGCATCCCGCTATCCTGTACAAACTTGAGGGACATGCCGTGTTAGGAACCCGGTTTGAGAAGTTTCTGCACGTCGGGCGTGTTGAGGTTGTCTTTGGTGACGACCATCACGCCGCTGTCTTGCAGCTTTTTGTCAATTGTTTCCTTCTTGATGGCTTTGAGGACGGTTTCCACGCCCTGATAGCCCATCTGATACGGGTTTTGCACGATCAGCGCCTGAATGGTTCCCTCCTGCAAGCCCTTGATTTCATCTTCGGAACTGTCGAAGGCGACCAGTTTCACTTTGCCTTCCAATTTCTTCTGCTTCAGCACCTGCGCCGCGCCCTCGCCATTGGGCTGATTGGCCGCGAAAATGCCCGCAAGGTCTTTGTTGGCGGTCAGCATGTCGTTGGTGCGGTCTACCGCTTTGGTCGGGTCGCCGCCTTCCAGATTGGAAACCACGTGGATGTCGGGATACTTCTTCATCGCTTCCAGAAAGCCGCTTTCCCGCTCATCGTTGGAAGCCGAACCTTTTTTGAAAATCAGAATCCCGACATTGCCCTTTTTGCCGATGGCTTCGGCCAGTTTGTCCGCCGCGAGCTGCCCGCCCTTGACGTTATCGGTAGCGATATAGCAGACGGAATCATCCTTGCCTTTCAGCAGCCCGGAGTCAACCGTCACCGTGGGAATGCCCGCTGTTTTCGCCGCCGTGACCGGCTGCGCGAGGGCTTCCGAGTCCACTGCCGCTAAGACGATGCCGTCTACCTTGTTGCTGATCTGCGTGGATACCACGTCTACCTGCTGCGTGACATCGTTCTCCGTTGCAGGACCCTGCCAAATAATTTCGACATTGCCCAGTTTCTTTGCCGCATCGTCCGCGCCCGCCTTGACTCCAAGCCAAAACGAATTCGCCGTGCCTTTGGGAATCACGGCAATCCGCAAACTCTTGCCCTCACCCCCACTCCCGCCCATATTTCCCCCGGCTGTCGAATGCGTGGAAGTTCCTCCCGAGGCTGCGCCCCCGCTGCCACTATTCTCCTTCGGACACCCCCACAGCATCACGCCGCACAACCCACTCAACGCCAACACGCCCATTTTTTGCACTGCTCGCATGGTTTCTCCTTGGAAAGTAGTCAGTAGTCAGTAGTCAGTAGTCAGTATCTGTCCTACTCATTCCCTTTGCCAACGCACAAGGCTTTGAGTAGATAAGCATTTCTACTGACTACTCCCTACTGCCTACCCCCTACTCCCCCGTTTTCTCCCCGGCCCGAACCGGTCGTACAGCACGGCCAGAATTACGATGGCGCCGACGATAGCGCGCTGTAAATCCGGGCTGACATTGTTCAGGGCGCAGCCGTTGCGGATGGTGAACATCAGCAGCGCGCCAATGATGGTTCCCGGTATGCCGCCCTGCCCGCCAAACAGGGAGGTGCCGCCGATAACAGTGGCGGCAATGGCATACAATTCATAACTGTTGCCCGCATCATACGGAGCGCTGCCGGTGCGCGAAATGCTGACGACAGCAGCGATCCCCGCGAGCAGGCCCGACAAAGCGAAAACCGAAATCACGGCTTTGTTCAGCGAAATGCCGGACAGCCGCGTCGCTTCCCGATTGCCGCCCAGCGCGTACATCGTCCGGCCCCAGCGCGTTCGCGTCAGCAGAATGCTCATCGCTACGGCGACACTCACCATAATCAGCACGGCATAAGGAATACCGTCTCTGGCCGGACCACCGAACAATTCGCCATTCCCGAACGTCTCAAACCCCCGCGCAAGCCCGCCGATGTTTTTCGATCCCGACAGCAGGCCGCTTGCGCCGTATACCACGCCCATCATGCCCAATGTCACAATGAAGGACGGGATTTTGCCGAACGCAGTAATCAGACCGGTCAGCGTTCCTGCCGCCAGGCCGGATACAATCGCCAGCAGCACGGCGGGCCACACGCCCACGCCATGATGCGCCATCGCTTCCGCGGCGGCAACACCGGCAAACGCCATCACCGCGCCTACCGACAGGTCTATATTGCCGGAAATAATCACTGCCGTCTGCCCACACGCCAATATCGCAATTACAGCGGACTGAACGGCGATATTCTTGAGATTGCCGCGTTCCGCGAAATGCGGGACGCGCAACGCCAGCACAATCCCAAGTAACAGCAGAAACGAGAGCGGAGCCAGCGTGCTGGACAAGCGCTGCACCCACGTCGCCTGCGCCGGAGATGGCGACAGGGGAGACAATTGCGGATCACTTTGCGGAAGGGACGCCGTCCCCATAACTCGTGCCCTTTCCTCTAACAGCAGCCACTCTGCTGACTATGTTTCTGCTTTTCAACAGCAGCGTGTTCACCTGCCTTGCTGCGCAGGCCGTTCGATGCGCCAACAAAGCAAAATTTGCGCTGCCTTGAAAACGTAAACACAATCATAGCAGACTGAACGCGGCCTGTCAATTCGTTTTTTGATTCCGTCCCTGTACTCAGAACGCGGGAGACATGCAAACTTATATTTTTCGCTTCGCGCCAACTGAACATTTCGCTTTTCACTGCGTCCATAAGCGCAGGAACCCCATGCGTCCTGCATACTTTGGATACTTTCCTTGCGAAAACCTGAACATTTGCGTACGCTCGGCTATTTTAGCAGGATTTTATCATGTCATGCTCTAATGATTAGATTAGTGGTATTCTTAACATGAGAATTTTTAATTTTTCTGACGAAGAGTTCATTTGCTGACATCAATGCTATTGAAGATTTGAGACATGTTCGCGAACCCGGATACACATGCGCCATTCTTTGCCACCAACCGTATCTATCTACTTGGACACGCTGCGGCGTCCACGTCTTTTGTTTGCTTCCATTTTGGACGGCTCTGCGCTGGCTTCGGCCTTGATGTGGGTTGTCATGCTGGGCATTCTGGCGGGCGTTACAGGCGTTTACGCCGCCCTGCAAGGCAAAACCGGCTTGGGGCAGGACTGGTGGCGCGATTTCCCCATGAAGCGCGCCGTGTTTTTCTCCGTTTGGTTCTGCCTGACCGATGTGCTGTGGGCAACCTTGCTCACCTGGGCGCTGGCGCGACTGGCGCGTGAAACCCTGCGCTTCGACTCCCTGCTCACCGTCCTTTGCCTTGCTTCCGCGCCGTGCCTGCTCACCACGCTAACGTTTCCAATGCGCGATTTGAGTTGGACGGCCCTGCATGTATGGCAGGGGCTGAATATCTTCGTCATTGTGTGGGTATCTATTCTCATTTGTATGGGCGTTCAGGCTTGCCTGAATACTTCGCTCGGCAAAGCCGCGCAGTGCAGTCTTCCCGCCCTGCTGATTCTATGGGCCATCGGTGTCAGGGCGCATAAAGCCCCGCCCACAAATTTTCGCGCGGCCTGTCGGTGGGAGCAATGGGAAGGCAGGCATGTTCGCCTGTTCATGCTGCCGGGAAAAAGCCCGAAAGAAGTTTCTTTGCTGGCGCAGGGACTGGACGAGCTGACCGAAAAAGACGACGCCGCGCTTGGAGAATCGTCCCTGCCTTTCAAAATAGACTTTTTCTGCTTTGACGACGATTTGCAGCAGCGGCATTTCGCCGGCTCTGCGGAAGAACCCACCGACACCGCCCATACCTTCTTCGACTGCGTGACTTTTTCCTACGACACCTGGGAGAACCTTCGCCCGCAAATGGCGCATGAGATTTGCCATGTGATTCTGGCGAACCGCCTGACCGACAAGGTGCATGGCCTGCTGGATGAAGGATTGTGCGAGTATGTCGCGCATACGGTAACAGCAGACCCTGACGCGCTTTCCCCCACGCCCGCCACAGCCCTGCCCCTGCGCGTCCTTGCCCGCCCGGAAGTGTTTTTCGACTGGGATTTATTGCACGAAAAAGGCGTGGAGGACGAAGAAGCCGATTGGAAGCACTACCGCGCCGCCGAATCGCTGACCGCCTATCTGATTAAACGCTCCGGCATGGCAAAGTTCAAAAATCTGTATTGCCGCTACGCCCTGCATGGCCGCGACAATGACCCGGACAATGACGAGGGCAAGCAGCTTGCCCATGCGGTTCAGGATGTCTATGGGATTTCGCTTGCCGAACTGGAACATCAATGGCGCGCGGACGCGGTTTCTGCAATCCTTCCTGACCCGCTGCCTGCGCCGTCCGATTTGCAGCCATCTCATTCTTCGGGTTCGTAAATCAATAATATCCCGAAAGGATATGTAGAGGCATCGTCGAAATCTTGGCAATGCAGCGCTTCCAGCCCGGTGTCTCGTTGTGTCAAATTGTAGGAGAGAGGCGTCGTGACCTCAGCAGCGTCAAGGCGGATGGCAGTGTTCAGGCATCTTCTTGCGCCTCCCTTCCTGAGTAAGTAGTTGATAGTTGATACGAACTCGAACGTTCAACTTTCTTGTCTAAATAGTAGACACTTGTACTTTTAGACGGGTATGTTGTGCAAAAGGTTCGCTTTTTCCGCGTTATTCTGCTGTTTTTTGGCTTTTTTTCTGTGTCTTTTTTGTGGAATGGCTGCTGTTTGCTGTTGGCGTCGTGTGAGGAACGGGGTTGAGTAACACTTTTATGCCTGGCTGGAAAAACCGCCTGCGTCACCTGCTCATCGCCCCGGAACCCGCTCTGCCTGCTTCCATTCTGACGGGGCATTTAGAGCGGTTTCGCGGCCTGCCTGCCAACGCTGCCGTGTGCATCAAAGTGTCGTGCGCGTATGATCTGCCCTACCCTTTTGCGGTTTCGCGCGGGTTTGTCGCGCAGGTTGTGCAGGAGATATATCAGGCGAATTCAGGCGTGAATATCGCGCTGACGGAAGGGGGAGTCGGAGGACAATCTATCTGCGGCATGGCGTCCCGGCACGGGCTGGACACCCTTGCCAATGCGCGGTTTGAGGATGCTGAAGCGGTGGAACCAATTTATGCGCCGAACCCGAACCCCCAGCCGTTCCGCGAGGCAGGGTTTTATCTGCCGGCCTGTTGGGTTGAGGCCGACATGCGGATACTGCTGACAACGTGCAAACTGCGCAGCCATCATTTTCAGCGCTGGTACAGCGGGGGAACGCGCAATCTCATTGGTCTGCTGCCGCGCAGTCGCTATAAACTTTCCGCAAGCAAGCGCGAGATGCGCAGCGTCATGCACCAGCGGGGCATAGACGCGATGGTTGCCGACCTTTACGCCACCACCGGCCAGAACACGCTGACTATTCTCGACGCCCGTCTTGTCGCCCGTCAGGACGAGCATTTCCCCGTCCGCTTTACGCGCAAATTGAACCAGATTGTTGTCGCCGAGGATCCCGCCGAAGCGGACGAGAGGATTGTGGACGCGCTTCGCCTTCCCTTTACGCCGCCCTACCTCGCCATGATCGCCAAAGTCCGTACAATGTGAAAAGGAAGAATTGTTAGAAGCGTCCGGTCAGGGAACGCGCTATGAGCAGCAGGCCGATCAGCGTAACCACTGCGGCGCTGCAAACGGACAAGCCCGGCATCCATTTTGCCCCCGGCGATACGCGCTCCATCAAGCCCCTCGCCCGCATTACTACCAGCCCTAAAATCGTCAGCACGACCGCCAACCCCAGACTGAACGCCACAATCAGCAGCAGGCCAAAACCGATTCGATGCAGGGCAATTGCGCTTAACATCACGACCAGAGCGGACGGACACGGCAAGGCTCCGCCCGTAATTCCCAATCCGACCAGCGTTCGCAGCGACAAAGGCCCTGATGCTCCGCGCCGCTGCGTGTAAAACTCTTCTGTATCCGCGTCCAATTCGTTCGCCGCTTGCGCCGAACATTCGTCCTGTGCAGTTTGCCTTTGCTCCGAACGCCACGCGCCCACGCGATGCCACAACAGCCCCGCGCCCATCCCGGCCACTGCCAGCCCCGACAGGCCGCTGATGACCGGATATAAATGTTCCGGCACGATCCAGCGCGAAGCCGTCAGCGTAATCAGCCCCAAGGCGAACACGCCCAGCGTATGCGTTATTGTCACCACAAGGCCAAGCAGTACAGCATGACGCGCCGTGCCCCGCGTCCCAATCAAATACGCCGCTACCATCGCCTTGCCATGCCCTGGGGACAGCGCATGCAGCGCCCCAAACCCAAACGCCGACAGCAGCGCCAGCCCCATCAGCCCCGGCGTCAACCCCACCGCCGCAATAGACTGGGTAAACTGATCGCGCGGGGTGTTGGGTGTTGAGGGGGGGGAAAGTGATGAGTGATGAGTGAGGAGTGATGAGTGAGGATTCTGTTCATCATTCATCATTCCGTGTTCAGCATTTCCTTCTGTTCCCTGTTCCCTGTTCCCTGTTCCCTGTCTCCTCTTCTCCTTTTCTTCCCCTACCCATGTAAATCGCGCTTCCGTTACCTGCGGCGGGGCTATGGTGGGGTCGGCAGGATAAGTGGTTAGTTCTTTGCTCTGGTCGGTGGCGGGAACGGAGGAATCGCGCAGGGTGGAGAGGTCGCCTGTCACGACGATTTCTTTCCAGCCGGTACGAACAGGATAGTTTGAGTCTTTGTAGGTGACGGCAAGCGGGATTTTGGGCGGGGAAGAAGCCGGAGAATCGGCGGTAAAGTCGAGCGTGACGCGCAGGGTTTTCAGCCCGCCCGCTCCCGGAAGCAGAATCGCATCACGCGGCGTTACCTTTAGCGGAACAGGCTGCTGATTAATCGTCAGAGTCAATTGCCCGCTCAGTTGCACAGACATTTGGCGCAAGTAAGCCGCCCGCTCCGCATCCGAAACAACGCCGTCCTGATTGGCGTCCAGCCGACTCATTTCCGTCACGGTTGGGATTTCGGCCATGTCCAGCACGAAATGCCCTTCGATACGATCCGCCTGCGCTATAAGCCGCGTGTAATGGTTGATGGAAAAATTGCCCATCGGATGCGCAATCACCATCCGCGCCATCAACAGCCATGCCAAACTCAACAGGCAGACACGCCAAATTTTACAGTTAGGTTTCATGCAACAGCCTCCCCTCTCCTAGCGCGTTGCGCGGGCAGGAGAGGGGTCGGGGGTGAGGTTCTTTGTTACCTGAGAGCCGAGTTCCCGGAGCGTGTCTGCCGCAAGGGGAGCGTAAATCAGGCTGAAATTCGGGTTATCGTTCAGGGCTTCGTACAACAGCTTCCGCGCTTGCGCCTGCCGGTTCAGTTTGACTGCGATCATGCCCGCATGAAACTTGAACAGGGCTTCGGGCGTGTGCTTCGCCAGCGCTTTTTCGATCATGGCCTGCGCGTCCTGATAGCGTCCTGCTTTGTAATAGCACCAGGCTAAGGTATCCGCCACATACACGTTCGGGCGCGTTTTAATTTCCGCTTCTTCCTCCTGTACCGCTTCGGCTATATTGCGGTCGTGGTCGGCGTAAAACTGCGCGATCTGCATGTCGCCCCGGACGCCGTTGGCTTTCAGCAGTTGATGCGTGGCTTCCACAAGCGCAAATTGCTGCTTCGCTTCTTCCGGCTTGCCTGTAATCCGATACAGGTCATGCAGCGCGGCCAGGGCGTCGTGTATCGGCACGACCTCCACCGCCTGCTTGTAATAGTTGATCGCTGCCGGGTAGTCCCGGCGCGCAGCCTTCAATTTGCCCATCGCGGACAGCAGTTGATAATTATGCGGCGCGTATTTCAGGGCGTCTTCGAGGGTTTGTTCCGCCGGGAGCAAAGCGCCCGTGTTCATCAGCATGATGGCAAGTTGGGCGCGGCACCACGCGGTATTTTCCGCATACGGCCCGCCCGCTTTGATCGCTTTCGCCATCAGCCACAAAGCCTTGCGCGTGTCGCCCGTCAGCCAGATCAGATGCGCGCCCCGACTGTAGGAGGAGGTATCCGGGCGTATGTCGAGCATCTGCTGATAATGCGTGTACGCGGCATCGTAATTGCCCATTTCCACGTCGGCGTCGCCAAGCAAGCCGTAAGCGTCGTTGTCTTTCGGGCTGAGGGCAATGGCTTTCCCCGCCCATTCAATGCTTTTTTCAAATTCGTGCTTCCCGCCGCTTACCCATGCCATGCCATTCAGCGCAGGCACATTTTTCGCGTTGAGCGCAAGAGCCTGTTGGTAGGCTTTTTCAGCGTGGGCGTAGTACGTCACATCGGCGGTTTCGCGCGCCTTCTGCATGTACGAATCGCCCAGATTGACCCAGGCCATATCGTCCTTGTCGCTTTTACGGACAACGGCAACCCATTTTGCAATCATTTGATCCGACAAACTATTGCCGGTCGGAACCGGGAGCGTGGCAGGGGCGTTTTGCGCGGGAAGGGCATTGCCGGCCACGACGCCCGCGTCCTTCGGGGCGGCGCTTGCGGCTTTTGCTTGCGGCGGATGATGGTTTACCGCCCAGGTTCCCACTGCCGCGCCGCTCAACAGCAGGCAAAGCAATCCGATTTTGACAGGAGTGACGGTCGGCTTCATTGCGTACTCGTTTCTAAATTTTTCACCTCCGCTTTCGCAGGTAAAACCGCATTACGAAAGCGGAGGCAAACGTTCCTAGTGGGCGGGATCGGAGTCCTTGCGGTTCCGCGCCCCCGCATGGGGCGTACCCGCATACGGGAAGGTGGTGTTGTAAATCTGATCGTTGTGGTCTATGTTATCGCCAACCAGAGTCACCGGGGAGTAGGACGGGCCACTGGCAACCGCCGTCAGCGCAACGTCTACGACATCATCGCCAAGCCGCCGTCCGTTCGGCCAGCCGCCGGGAATGGACGCGCCCGCGCCATTGGTGATGGTGTCGCCGCCGATGAAGCCGAGACGACTGAAGAAGGCTTCGCCGGCAGCGCGCGCCGGTCCTGTCGTCGTGTCCACGCGAATGACATCCGGGATGTAGACAAGCGCCAGGTCAACGCGATTTGTGGTTGCGAAGTTGGTTCCGTACACCGCGTTGATCAGCACAGCCACTTCGGGATTCAGCGCGTAGGTTTTGTAGCGCGCCGCGTCGTTGGTCGGCGAATCACGGTTGTAGTTGTCTTTGTCCGCCAGCGCAACCAGCACCTCGTTGAACAGCGGATTGGCTTCGCGGTTCACCTGGATGTACGGCCCGGAATTGGAATTCGCGCCGGACGTGCTGCGCAGGGTAATGCGCGGGCGGCTGACACTGGCATAAACGCCCACGCCCATGCGCGCGCCAATACCGGGCAGGGCTTGTCCGCCGGTAAACGGAGCCTGGTACGTGAGCGGAGCCGGCAGTTGCGAGACGGGAATTTCAACGGCGTAATGCAGGACGTTGAAGCCCTTGAAGCCATCCACGCCGTTGCCGGCCTGCCCGAAAGTCCCTGACGGCGTTGGCAGCAAGATACGCGGATCAAGAAAGTCGAAGATGCCGGGGGTATCCGCGTAAAAGCCATCCTCGCGGGTTCCGCAGAAAGTCGTGAGGCTGCCGGGAAGATCGTACACCGTTTGCCGCGTATAGCGGTCCAGCGTGGCGCGCGAAGTGGCTCCAGATATGGCAAAACCGTAGTTGGGATTGGTTGCGGGCGTTCCGCCCGTATCGTTGTAGAAGGGCGTCGTGCGCGCGCCAGCGTTGGCGGGCGGAACCTTCATGGAAGCGCCATTCACATCCGAACTTATCGTTGTCGTTGCGCTGCCGATGGTTCGGGTCAGGGTATAGGTTTGCGTGAAGTTCTGGTGGTTGTCGTCCACGTTTATAATCGGGCCGGCATCCGGGTGGCCGCCGACATTCGCGCCCCGCCCATAGCGCAAAATCGTGTTCAGGTTCTTGTAGTTGCCTGTTATATCTACGGGCGAGAACTTGAAGTCATAGCGCTGCAGCTGCATGCCCGTATTCGGGTCGGCGATGTGGATACTGTACAGCGCGTCATCAGCGAAGGCTTCATACAAAACGCCGTCACCGGGTTCGGAGAAGGGACGGACGCTGACTTCACAGACCAGCACTTTTTCCAGTCCGCCGTTTGCCGTAGGACGATTGCGGATGAAGGCGTATACATCCGTCAGGTTGGCCTGCGGATCGAGTTTGATGAGCGGCGCGTCGCTGTGGCTGGACGCCTGCGACAGTGTGCCGGGAAGAACCAGGGCCGCGCCCGCCAGCATCAGGGCGGCGCGTTTCCAAAAACGCATCATGACTGTCTCCTTTATCTGCCTGTGTTGCAATGATAGCAATGGCAGCGAGAACAAAGCAGCGCCAAGCAGTTGATAGTTGATAGTTCGTAGTTGATAGCAAGACAGGAACTACGAACTTTCACCGCCCTGCCGTTTAGAACCAGAAGCAAACTTATCGCCGTCAGTCCTGTGGGGACGGTGGGGTTACTTACCCCGGCTGCGGCGTCTGCGGATTGCGAAACACGCTGCCGCGCCCAGGGAGCCAAGCAGCGCCATGCTGCCGGGTTCGGGAACTGCCGCAAGGGTCGTATCCGTTGTCGTGACAATGCCGCCGTTGACCAGATCGAGTTGGCTGGCGGTAAATACGCTGGATTGGGGCGCGACTAAACTGTCATAAGTGAAACCGCTTAACGGCGCTGCGGTGAAGAAGGCGCTGTCTTCAGTGTAATCCACCAGGCCCAGAACATTGTCCGTATAAAAACCTTGAAAGCCTACGGGAGCCGTCACATTCAAAGCGGTAGCGACACCAGGCAACACTTGAATGGTCACATCAAACAGATCATTCGCAGTGGCGTTGGTGATCGTATAGTCGTAATGGTACAGGCCATTCGCTATCTGCGTCACCGTGGGAGTAACCGTTACCTGCGCGCGGGCGAAACCAGGCAGGATTGTAAGGCAGAGCGCGCCGGCTATGCCAAACGTGAGTTTGTACTGCATGCGTCGAGTCATACTTGCAGCCTTTCGAAAAGTGCGTTGCGTGGTATTTAGAATTAATGCGGTTACTGTCAAATTTCTCGTATTTCTCCTTTCCCACATTTTGCCCATGTTGAAAATGCCGGCAATAAATCTACCGGGCAGCCAATTCTCAACATAGCCTACGCCCGCCAATGAACAACGTTCCTGTAAATGGATCGAATTTACAGTTTTGGTCAACAACCCGCACTATTGCTAGGCGGGCTGTTGACATCATTGACAGTTCGCCCCCTGTTCGCCAACTATGCGAATGGGAACTACTTACGATGCGGTTTTGATGTTGCCGTTCAGGCCGGCGGGGAAGAAGCCGCCACTGCTGGACGTGCTGCTGACGCTCTGCGGCTTGAGGTACACAATCCGCAGCACCTGGCTGGTGTTGCGGGAAAAGGCGATGGCGTTGCTGTCGGTCGGAACGATGTTGGCGTTGCCGTTGTTATCCACCACACCCTGATCGTCCGCCGCCCCGCTGGCGGTGGCCCGCAACGCCGAAATCTTCCCCGCGATCCCCTGCGCCGTCGCGCCCAGACCGTAGATGATGGTGCGTATCTCGCTGGCATGGTACGCTTCCACCGCCAGGATACCTGCCGCAGCGGACAGGTACGTCTTGTTGGTCAGCAGGGGGGCCGCGCCATGATAGGCCGTCACGCCCACATCCTCGAAGATGAACGCGCCCAATAGGAAGTTCACTTCGCTGGCGAACGGATCGAACGTGCTGCCGATGCCCGCCGCCGTTGCCGCCGCGTTGAAGGAGTTCAGCAGATCAATGCTGGGCGCGGAAACGGCTGCGGTTCCTAATGCCGAGCGCAGGAAGCGGACATGGGCGAGTTCATCGGCGGCGATTTCCGCTGCGTACTGCGCGAAGGCAGGGGTCTGAAACGGAACCTTGGGATTGCTCTTGATGGTCGTCGCGCCTGCGCCCGTGCCCAGGTCCGTGGCGGACAGCCCGCTGCCGGTCACGGCAGATTGGTAGTACTGGGCTTCGAGGTACTCCAGGTTGAGGGCGAAGTTGAGTACGTCGGCGTCGGTGACGGCGCTTTGCGCGTTGCTGGTGGAGTGCCCGCCGCCGCAGGCCGCGAGTCCGAAGCCACCGGCGGCGCTGAGGGTGGCGAGGCTGAGTTGCTGGATCATGGCGCGGCGGCTGACGCGGCGCTCTTCTACGAGGTCGCGTAGTTCTTGTACAATACCCATTTGAACGATTCTCCTGTTCTTACTGCTTTCGTCATGGAAATGAAAGTCCCGCAGAGACACCTCTGACTCTTTCGGGTGGAGTGAGCAACCGGCAATCCGGCGGGATTGCTTTTTCCTAGTACGCGAGTTATAGGGGCTTGTCAGCACATGCACGTATAATACGTCAGTTATAAGGAGCGCTGCCATGTGCCTTGTGTCAAAGCATCCCTGTAAATCAGTATGGAACAGGCGTAACGATGTTTTCCAGACTAAAAACTGCTCATTTTTTGTCCATCTTTGCCGGTTTCGCCGATTTCTTTCAGCCAGAGCCGTTCGACGACATGCGCGATGCCTTCGAGCAGGTGGCGGCGGTAGGTGCTGAAAGGGAGTTGGAGCAAATCGGCAGCCTGTTCCTGCGTGGAAGCGGGGTTGAGGTAGGTGTGGTGAAGGGCGCGATAGCCTCGCGCTAATTTGGGGGAGGACTGGCAGGACAGGGCGGCTTCCGTGACAAGCGCAATCAGAGCGTTGGCCTTAACAGAATCATCCGCGTTGCTTTGGGCGCGTTCCAGAACGAGGCGGGAGCGCAGCAGGGGATTGTGGCGCAGCGATTCCGGCTGCTGCAGGTGGCGCAAGGCTTCCCGGACGGCGGCTCCGAACTCCGGCTCACTGAGAACGAGAAGCGTTTCGCCGCGAGGGGGCGCAATCTGTCTTTCTCCCGCTGTTTCCTGTTCCGCGAGTATAGACAGCCACACGGTCAAGGGCAGAGTCCGCCAATCGTGTCCGAACACGCCGTACTTTCGTTCGCCGACAACAAAATCCGCTTGTGGCAGCGCTTGCTTCTGCGCGTAGGCGAGAACGGGCGTCCAGAACTCGGTATCACGGCAGGGGAAAAAGGTAAAGGCGAGATGGGGCGTGGTCAGGTCGTGGCGCACCATGTTGACGACGATGAGGCTTTGAATCGGCGATACGTCCTGATAAGTGTCGCGGGCCATCCAGAAGCGATAATACAGAGCGGTTTCGCCGGGGCGGAGAGGGGCAGATTTTTCCAGATAATGACAGGCGGCTTTAATGGCGGGGTCCTGCTGTTTCTGTTGCGCGTCCACTTTGTCAAGCATTACCATCATCACAAAGCCCAGGGGTTCCGTGACGGTTCGCGCTTCGAGGCTTTCCCGAAACACGATGGTTTGCTGGCAGGGCTGGCCGAGCCAATACTTTACAATGCGCGCGGATTCCAACCCCTCCTGCTTTTCCGTCATGGCAATGAGGGCAGGCTTATCTTCCGGGCGGGCGAGTTCTGCAAAGGCGGCATTGTCGTGCCACTGAAAGGCGGAGCGCACGATGGCATTGTCGCGGTGCAGAAAGATATAGTCCATCAGGATACGCTGCTGCTCCTGCCCCTGCGTTTCCTTGAGTCGGGCCGTGTAATAGGCGCGGGCGCGGGAGTGCAGGTCGGCGTAGCGTTCGGGGTTGCGCCAGCGCAATTCGGAAAGCAAGGCTTCACGCGCTATGTCATGCGGAAACAGGCCGCGCGAGCCGGCTTCCATAAAGGAAAGGCCGCGCAGCCAGCGAAACAGAGTCGGCGCGTCGGCTTCGGGATTCAGTTCGGCGAGCAGGGACTCGGTGGTGAGATGCACAAGGGCGCAGGTTTCCAGGGCGGCGCGATGGTCGGCGTCGGGCACTTTTTGGAGGAGCCGTTCGAGCAGGGTGGTCACAACATCCTGGGCGCTGTCTCTATCAAAGCGCAGGCTGCCGCGCTGCGCGAACACATCGGCGACAAGGGAAAGGGCAAGCGGGAAGCCGTGCGTCCATTCCAAAATGGCGGCCTGTTGATTGGCAGGAATGGCATGCTGCTCAAGGTACGCGCAGCTTTCCTCCGGGGATAAATTCCGCAAGGCGATTGTCCGCAGCATCTCCTGCCATCCCAACTCACTGCGCCAGCCGGACGTGGGCGGCATCCGTCCTGAAAGTACGACGAGTATGTCACCGGACAAGCCGGGCACGAAAATCTCGCGTATCCATCCATCCAGGCCATCCAGCGCCTCATACGTATCCACAAACAAGACGGCGCGGGAGGAAAGGGCGTTGAGCGCGTTTACAGGATCGCCGGACGGTTCCAGGCCAAGCGCGTGGGCAAGGGCTTGCAGGAAAGAAGCGGGAGTCGGCTCGATGTTGCGGGCGTCCAGACGGATGGCGCGAATTTCGCGCGTTTTGCACAGCGCGGTAAACACATTGAGGAGGGTGGTTTTGCCCACGCCGCCGGGTCCGTAAATATGCAAAACGCAGCAGGCAAGCTCTTCGGGTTCCAAAATGGACAGGAAAACCGCGACTTCCTCGGCTCGCCCCACCCATTGCTGGTGGCGGGCGGCGCGCAAACGCTCTCCAATGTTCGTCAATGTCGCGCTCCTCCATTTTTTTACGCGCCAATCGCCCTGACAATTGCTTCTTTCAGGCTTTGATATTCTTCCGGGGAAAGAACGCGATGCGCCCCCTCCACAAAACTCGGCGGGCCTTTCCATTCGGGGTCGGTTTCATAGCGCGGCATGAAATGGCAGTGCAAGTGCGGAACCATATTGCCCAACATGCTCAAGTTCAGCTTTATGGGCTGACAGACTTGGGCAATCGCCCTGCCAATTCGCGCTTGATCCTCCACCCACTGCCCCCGCTCTTCCGCCGTCAGATCGTACAATTCCGTCGCATGACGCCGAAACACGAGAACGCAATATCCCCGGTAATCGGCATCGTTCTTCAAATGGACGCGCCCACTCGCCAATTCCGCAACCACATCCGCGCCATCCCTATCCGGGCACATCGGACAATCCATACCAACCTCCAATCAGAAGAAAAGAAGAAGAGAAGAAAAGGAGAAAAGGAGAAAAGGAGAATAGACAAGATTAAAAGGATTTTCAGGATTAAACAGGATTACACAAGAGAAGGAATCATTCTCTGCTATTCTAATCCGTGTCCATCCGTTGTATCCGTTACCTCCGTGGTTTGGCCTTTTGTATTTCCTTTTTTCGTCTTGGTTCGTGTGTTTCGCGGTTCCCAATCTCCTTTTCTTTTCTTCTTCTCTTCTTTGCTGCTTTGCTGCTTTGCGGTTTATTTTCCTAATGTGACGGGCTGGCCGGTTTGGATAGATTCGAGGGCGGCCAGCGCGATTTGCACAGCGGCCATGCCGTCCTGCGGCGTGATGCTTGGCGTGATGCCCGCTTCGAGACAATCGAGGAAATGCTGCAATTCGGCCTGATAGGGGTTGAGGTTGGTGGGGCTTTCGGGTACGGCCACGCCGGGGCGGGGCGTGTCGCTGTCGGCTTCCGTCGCGTTCAAGGCCATGCGGAACGGTACGCCCGTCGGCTGGTTGAAGTTGTATTCGGCCAATCCCGCGTCACCGGCGATTTCCAGTCCCACTTTGAAGCCGCTCGGATCGTTCCACGTGCCTTCCACATGCGCGATAGCCCCGCTTACAAAGCGCAGCGTGACCAGCGCGTAATCGTAGCCGGGCAGTTTCGTGGACGCGCAGCCTTTGGCGTACACGCGCTCCACTTCGCCGAACGTCCAGCGCAGCCAGTCGAAATCATGGATAATCAGGTCGAGGATGCAGCCGCCGCTCCAATCGAATTTGGCGTACCAGTCGTTCCAGGCGCGCGGCATCGCCCCGCCCCGCCGGGTTCGGATGGCGGCAGGCTGTCCCACATACCCGCCCTCAACGCCCCGTTTGGCAAGCGCGTATTCCGGGAAAAAGCGCAGCACGTGGGCGACAAAAAGTGGCACGTTCGCCAGTTCACACGCGGCAATCATGCGTTTGCACTCTTCTACGCTTCGCGCCATCGGCTTTTCCGTAGAAATGCCGCGCAACCCCCATTCCCCTGCCCGCTCCGCCGCCCGGCATACATAATCCACATGCCAGGGCGTGGGACAGCACACGTCCACAACATCAGGCCGCGTTTCCGTCAGCATCGCGTCAAAATCGGTATAGGGCGCAGCGCCGTGCTTGCCTGCCAATGCCTGCGCCGCTTCCAGTCGCGTGTCCATGACGCCGACAAGTTCCGCGTTTGCGATCTTTCCATAGCAGCCCGCATGCATCCCCGCCATGCCGCCCGCCCCCACCAGCGCCACTTTCAACATGCCGTCTTCCTCCCTTCAAATCCGCAGTAACTTTCTGGAATGAGGTACGACAAAGGCGGCGGTAAATCCTGCCTGCGCAGCAAACATGCCAACATAAATACGGCGCGAAGCAAATTGCTTCGCGCCGTATCCTTTGTTACGGGCCAATCAGGACTACTTACGGGCAGGCCGCGCCGGGAGTGCGGCAATGGGCGACCAGGAACTCGCCCGGATCATTGACAGTGGGAACCCATCCCTCTTTTTGCGGCTTCTTGGACTTCACATGCCCATCACAGTACAGGTAGTTGGATTGAGTGGTGTGCCAGCCTGCCGCGCCATGCACATCACAATCGTACTTGCCGCCATAGAACTTTGCCTTGCAGGTGGCGTCTGTGTTATAAAAGCCGCCGACGGACTCCCATGTTCCCGCGCGGCCTGTGTAGCCGTTGTACAAATCCGTAGATTGTTCGGGAATTCCCTCGAATATCAGGTCGGTGCTTGCGGGGAAACCAATGGCAGCCTGCGAAATGCCGCCGGGCAGGTAGTTCAAAACGGTATAGCCGGTCGGCCCGCCGGGAGCGGGAGCCGCATAGTTGTACGCATCCACGTCACCAACGGCGACATTTTTGGTGTTCGTTCCCGCCGCGCGCAGCAATCCGTTCATGCCGAAACTGCGCGGAAAGTTCAGGTAGTAGTTGCTTGCGCCCGAAACCGGCAGTGTGCCCATTGGTTTCAAAGGGTTGTCCGGGCAGTTGAAGACTTGCGCCAGGGATTTGCCCCGGTTTTTCAGGTATGGGTCGAGTACGGGGCTGTTGCCGAAGTTGTCGAGCGTGTCCCATGCGGCGGTGATGCCGCCGATGCCGCCGGGCGTGGGAAACTGCTCATCAAAATCCTGGGAATACATCAGGAACGCGGTTCCCAATTGCTTCAGGTTGGAAGCGCACGTAGACTGACGGGCTTTTTCGCGCGCCTGCGCGAAGACCGGGAAGAGAATAGCGGCGAGGATGGCGATAATGGCGATCACGACGAGCAACTCGATCAGGGTGAAACCACTGCGTTGCGGAAAACGTCGGTTTCTTAAAGACATGCGTTCGGCTCCTTCTTAACTCGCAGAACATGGTGGATGATTTCTGGCGCGGTCATAGCCGCTGTACGGCGCTCCGATGTTGTGGCGCTGCCGCTTTTCTTAACTTCCTTTATTTTACCCACTAATTGTTAAGAAAATGTTAAGAAGAAGCGCGGAGTTGGAAATTTGTGACATTTTGCGCAGACTACCCGCCTGCCTTGACGCTGTATACGCGGACTGGTATACTGAAATGTCTGGTATACTGCAATCTACGACAATCGGCCTGTCTGAATGGAACAGGGTCGGTTGCCTTTTGCGTATTATTGACATTGGCGCAGGGCTGTATTTGGTTTCTGTACTCGCCGGTTTTCGGTGTGACTGTTGTTTATGTCAACCTTTTTTGCCATCCATACGATTTTTGCGCGCAACGAGGTGCATACTTGACTCAAGCGGCTAAAGGGAAAAAAGATTCTCTGCCTCCTATTCCCACCCTGGAACGACTGGCAACGTACCTGCGGTTCCTGATTGATCTGGAACAGTCCCATGTAGACACCATCACGTCTGCGGAACTGGAACGTCAAACCGGCATCAACGCGGCGCAGTTTCGGAAAGACCTGTACTATCTAAAGCACCCCGGCAAGCCCGGCGTCGGCTACAACGTGCATGATTTGCAGGCGCGCATCACCCGGATTCTGCATATTGACCGCGAGCAGCGCATGATTCTGGTCGGGGCGGGCAATCTCGGCTCCGCCCTGGTCGGCTATCCCGGCTTACAGGAACACCTCTTTAACCTGGTTGCCGTCTTCGACAACAATTACGGCAAAATCGGCAAGCCGATGTGGAACCTGCAAATTCTGGACGTGGAGCGCTTGCAGGAAGCCAATCAACTGCTTGGCGCGCGCATCGCCATTCTTGCCGTTCCCGCCCCTGCCGCGCAGAAAGTGGCCGATCAGATGGTGGAAGCGGGCATCCGCGCCATTTTGAATTTTGCCCCCGTCCTGCTGCGCGTACCCGGAAACGTGTTCGTGCGCAATGTCTCGTTTTTGCAGGAATTGGCCGTGCTGTCGTACCATCTTTCAGGAGCGCTGCCGCCCAATTCGTCCGCGCATCTGTTGGAACCGGGCGGGGATAATTATGTCATGCCCGCCAACGGCACAGCCGCCAATAACGGACATTCGGCGGACAACCCCCTTCCCATTCATATAGAAGACGCAAGGCCGGAGGCCGAACCGTCCACAGACGCGGCGGATACGGTGTAACCCATGCCGCTTCTCTTTCCACTTTATGCCAGCATTGTAGGCAAGCGGTGCGTAGTTGTTGGCGGCGGTGCGGTTGCCGCGCGCAAAGTGGCGGATTTGCTGGCGGCGGGCGCGCAGGTATGCGTGGTCAGCCCGGACGCAACGCCGATGATACAGCAACACGCCCAATCCGGCCTGCTCGAATGGAAGGCCGCGCCGTATGCGCCCGAACATCTGCATGAAGCCTGGCTTGTGTTTGCCGCCACCAACATTCGCGCCGTCAACGCGCAAGTGTCGCAGGACGCGCAGGACCGCCATTGTTTCGTCAATGTCGCGGATGCGCCCGATGAGGGCAGTTTTCTCGTGCCAACCGTGGTACGGCGCGGCGATTTGTGCCTGAGCATATCTACGGGAGGCAACAATCCCCTGCTTGCCCGCAAGATAGCAGAGGAGTTGCAGGCGCAGTACGGGCCGGAGTACGGCCTGCTTGTGGAACTTTTGGGGCAGATGCGAGGCTATGTTAAATCAAGGACATTCGTTCCCGATCAGCGCCGACACGCTCTGTCGCAGCTTGTGGAGCGCGAATCCGAACTCCGCGCCCTGCTGCAAACAGGCAATGTTGAGGAAGCGCGAACTCTTGCGGAAGATATTGTAAATTTGGCGCTGACAGACGACACAGCAGGCCTGTGAGAGACCAGTATATAACATCTCATCATTACCACAAGTTCTCTGCGGTGCGCCGGAATAAATTCTTGCGCTGCAAAAAACGATTGTCCTGCGGACAAGGTTCCTTATTACAGGTTTGTGCCTGCGCAGCAGCCACTCGCTTTGTCCAGCGTAGGAATTTATTCCGGCGCACCGCAACCTGTCACGAACTTATGGGTAACGATAAGATTTGATATGCCCGACTCCGCGCAGGTCACACATCAGTCAATGGAGACAGCAGTTTGCATCTTGTGTTGGTTGGAATCAGTCATCACGAAGCGCCGATTGAACTGCGCGAGCGGCTCAGTTGCGCGCCCCATGCGCTGGGCGGAGCGCTGTCGCATTTGTCCGGCTGCCCCGGCGTGGCGGAGGGCGTGATACTGTCCACCTGCAATCGCATGGAAGTGTACGCGGCGGTTCACGGCGCGAATGTGGAGGACGCTTACCACGCGCTGACACAGCACCTTGCCGCGTTTCATAAATTACCGGAAGCCGCGTTTGAAGCGCGATTGTACTGCAAGTTTGAGGCTGACGCTACCGCGCACCTTTTACGGGTTTCCGGCGGATTGGACTCGCTGGTGCTGGGCGAACCGCAGATATTGGGGCAGGTGAAAGCCGCGCTGAAAGCCGCGCAAACCGCCGGGTCGTGCGGGCCGATACTTTCCAAACTGTTTACGTTCGCGCTGGCTGCCGGCAAGCGCATCCGGGCGGAAACGGGGTTGGGCAAAGGCGGCTTTTCCATTGGCCATGCCGCAGTGGGGTTGGCGCAACGCATACTCGACGATTTCTCCCGCGCCCGCGTTTTGATTCTGGGCGCAGGCAAAATGAGCGAAGTGACCGCCGCGCATTTGAAGCGCAATGGCGTCCAATTCGTCGTTGTCGCCAATCGCACCTTTGACAAAGCCGTGTCGCTGGCGCAGCGATTGGGCGGGCAGGCCATACAGTACGATCAGTTTTTAGACGAGATGGTACGCGCCGATATTGTAATCTCTTCCACAGCCGCTCCCCACCCCATTCTGCGCCGCGAGATGCTGGCTCCCGTGATGAAGAAGCGCCGGGGCAAGCCCCTGTTCCTGATTGACATCGCCCTGCCCCGCGACATTGACCCGGATGTGAACGGCCTGGAAAACGTGTACCTGCGCAACATTGACGATTTGCAGGAATACATGGCGCAGGACGCCCGCGCCCGCGCCGGGGAAGTGGCGCAGGCGGAGCAGATCGTTACGGCGGAAACCGCTTCCTTTTTAACCTGGCTG
The DNA here is from genome assembly GCA_963835065.1 of uncultured Chthonomonadaceae bacterium. Taxonomy (GTDB): domain Bacteria; phylum Armatimonadota; class Chthonomonadetes; order Chthonomonadales; family Chthonomonadaceae; genus CAWFQB01. Next base: position 751,025 of record CAWIEK010000049.1, read on the forward strand.
CGGCATCGGGGCGCGGTTCCCATCATTGCCAGCCTGCGCTCCCATCTGGACGACATGACTCAGGAACGGCTGGATATTCTGCGCGCCCGCCTGGGAACCGTCAACGAACGCGACTGGCAAATCATCGAAACCCAAATGCGCGCCCTGATGGATCAAGTCGCCCTCGAACCCACCCGCCGCCTCAAACGCGCCATGCAGACGCCCCATCCCGACGCGCCCAAACCCGCCCAATACGACCTGCTGGAAGCGACGCGAGAGTTGTTCGGATTAGAGGAAGAAAAGAAGAAGAGAAGAAAAGGAGAAAAGGAGACAGAAGAGGGAACAGAAGGCAATGCTGAACGCGGAATGATGAGTGATGAATGGGATGCAAATTCATCACTCATCACTCATCACTCATCACTTTCCTCCCCCTCAACCCTGCTGGACGCGGAGGCGCTGCCATGACATTTGCCTTTTGGAACGCGATTGCGTTTGGATTGTATTTGGCGGCGGCGGCTTGCAGCGGCGCGATTTTGTTTTTGCGCGCGCCCGCCGCGCCCCTTCTGGCGCAGACAAACGCTGGCGAGTTCAGAGTCGCGCGCTGGAGCCGCCCGCTGTTGGGATTGGGATTATTGGCGCAGTTTGTCGCCATCGGCCTGTGGTGCGTGTCCACGCATCATTCGCCCTTTGCAAGCACGTATGGAACCATGTCCGTCCTCGCGTGGATTATCGCCCTTGCCTACCTGGCGGTGGATTGGCGCGGACGCCTGCCACTGGTCGGCGCAATTGCCCTGCTGGTTGCCTGCGTGGTGCTGTTTTGGGGCAGCCTGCACGCGCAGAATGCGCTGGCAAACGCCGCGTACATCAACACCCAGATGGTCAGCCTGCACGTACTGGCGATTCTGGCAAGTTTCGCCCTGTTTGCCCTTGCCTTCGGCTGCGCCACGCTGTATCTGGTGCAAAACCACCTGCTGAAAGCGCCCCATGTACCCGACACCCTGCGCCGCCTGCCTTCGCTTTCCACCTTAGATGGCGTCGCTTATCACAGCGTGGCGTTTGCTCTGCCCCTGCTCACGCTCGGCCTGACGCTCGGCATCGTGTTTATCTACAGCGGCGTTCGTCCAAAAACGTCCACGCATTGGTTTGCCGACCCGACAACGCTCCTGTCGTTCGTGGCCTGGGCGCTGTACGTGGTCTACCTTGCCGCTCGCCTGGGATTAGGCTGGCGCGGCGTCCGCCTGCAATACATTCTTTTAGTCGGCCTGGTGCTTGCCCTGGCGGTGTACGCCCTGCCGTCTTCCATGCACCACTTTGGGTAGGGTTCGTCAGGGTTTTAGAGTTCTATGGTTTTAGGGTTTCAGGTGTTGGAGTACGCCTGTTTGCCCCATGACAGGCGGCGTGATTGACAACGCGCCCCTTTTGCTTGTACACTGCATTGATTGGTTGCCACATTCCGTATTTACAATTATCCCTATCACCCTAAAACCATACAACCCTAAAACCCTGATAGTAGGCAACAACTATGAAACTGTGCGCGATTACCGATGAAATCTCTCAGGAATTTGAACACGCGCTGGACGTGCTGCTGGAATATGGCGCGACGGGGGCGGAACTGCGCGGACTGTGGGGAACCAATATCGCCGACCTGTCCGAAGAGCAGGCGCAGCGCGCGAAAACGGCGTTGCGCGAACGCAATTTAACGGTTCCCTGCCTGTCCACGCCGTTTTATAAATGCGATTTGAACATGCAGAGTCCCAATCCCGGCGAGGAAGCGGGCGCGATGCACCTGGCGCAGGCGCGAACGATGGAACAGCAGGCCGAACTGCTGGAACGCTGCCTCCGCCTGGCGCATTTTTTTGAAGCGCCCTTTTTGCGCGTGTTCGCCTTCTGGCGCAAGGATGTAATGACGCCTGACATTGAGCAGCGCATTTTAGACGCTTTTGAAGCCCCGGTTGCCAGAGCCGCGCAGGAGGGCGTTACGCTGGTTCTGGAAAACGAACACGCTTGTTTTGTCGGTTCAGGCGTGGAAGCCGCGCGCATTTTAGGTCGTGTCAATTCGCCGCATCTGCGCGCCTGCTGGGACCCCGGCAATGCGTTTTCGCTCGGCGAACGGCCCTACCCGGATGGCTACGAAGCGGTCAAGCCCTACATTGCCCACGTCCACATCAAGGACGCCCGCAATGTGGCAACACCCGATCACGGCCTGCAGCCGCAATGGTGCGTCGTGGGCGAAGGCGAAATTGATTATCCCGGCCAGTTCGCTGCCCTGCAGCGAGACGGCTATGACGGCTGGCTTTCCCTGGAAACCCATTTCCGCCCCGCCGTCGGTTCGGGGCCGGACGGCAAAGGCACTCCCGAAGAAGGCTCCCGTCCGTGTTTGGCCTATTTGAGTAAGGCATTAGGCATCAGGCATTAGGCATTAGGGAAGAGGCACAAACCTCTTCTGTCTTTTCTAATGCCTGATGCCTGATGCCTAATGCCTGCATTTAAGGAATAAACCATGTTTTCCGTTGGTGGAATGAGAACGTTTTTCAATCGTTTCGGCAGTGGCTGCGCGCTGGTGCTGGTACTTGTGTTTGCTATCCCGCTGATTGTCAATTTCAGCAGCAACCAGTTGGGCAACCGCGCCCTGCGCAATAATACCAATGCTTCCGGGGGATACGGAGATTGCCACTGTCAACGACCAGCCCATAACTGAGGCCGAGTTTCGGCAAATGCAGCAAAGCATGGCGCAGCGCCAGGGCAGCGCCGCCCCCGGACGCGGGTATGCGGAACAGCAGGGGCAGGTGATGCAGCAGTTGATTAGATTGGCTGTGGTCCGGCAGGAAGCGCAGCGCCGCAACGCCCGCCCACTGGAAGCCGATATTGACCGCTCCATTGACCAACTGCGGCAGGCTGTCGCGCAAAACCAGAACAAAGCCAAATTGTCGGATTCGGAATGGGACGAATTTCTTTCCAGTCGGAACCTGACCGGTTCCGACCTGCGCGAACAGACCGCCAAAGACCTGATTCCGCAGGCGCTCATCAACAGCCTCAAATCGGAACAAAAAGTCACGGAAGCGGAAGCGCGTAACCAGTACGCGCAGGCGCATTTGATGCTGGTGGAAGTGGCCTATCAAGACCCGGCCATGCCGGTCCTTCCCAACCAGAAAACCAAACTGCCCACCGAAGCGGAAGCGCAGAAGAAGGCCAACGACCTGCTTGCCAAAGTGAAAGCGGGCGCGAACATGGCGCAAATCGCTGCCGCCAACGCCCCGGACCAGGTCAGCGCCAAGAAAGCCGGCGATATTGGAACCGTTGCCGAGTATCCCAATCAGGCATCCGGCCAGTTTTCGATGAACCTTCAACTCCTGTATGGCAAGGAGTTGGCCGAAGCCGTTCACAAACTGCAAAAGGGGCAGTTGACCGGCGTCGTGAAACTTGGCGGGCCACAGCGCGCGTTCGGTTTCGCCCGCCTGGTGGATCGAACCATCAACACGCCAAAAGATTTCGATGTCAAGAAAGCGATGGCCGCGCTTGCCGAGCAACGCGCCAACACTCAGATTGGCGAACTGGTCAAATCGCTCACCAAATCCGCCAAAATTAACTTCAAAGACCCGGATAAGAAAGCCTACTACGATCTCGCGGAATTGGACTCCGCGAATCAGCCCAGCATCGAAGACATGATGAGCGGCGTAACGCCGCCCATGCCAGACAAAGCCGAAACTGAGGCAAAGCAGGCAGTTGTCAACAAAGAATTCGAGGATTTGGCGAAACGGCATCCTGATGATGTGAACGCCATGATTATCGTCGCCGACAACCTCAAAGCCGACCCGAAGAAGATGCTGGAACCCGGCGCGCAGGATCGCTTGATTCAGATGGACGAGGCCATTCTCAAGCTGAGTGACGATCAGGACCGGCGCTTTGAACTCGCCACATTATACCGGGATAAGAAGCAGTACGACAAAGCTAAGGTGCAATATGACCGCATCGCCAAACTGCTGAGTTACAACCCGACGTATGACGCCGACTCCATGCAGTCTGCCGCAGAGGTACATAGGAAGCTGGAACAGGGCTACCGGAGCATCAACCAATCCGTAGAAGCGGACAAGGAAAAAAACACGTTCGACGCCTTGCAGCAGAAAATCACGATGGCAAAGCTCAAGGAGGCCGAGGAGCAGCGCAAGAACAAAACGGGTACGGGTATTTCGCCCAATAGCACCATTACCCTGCCCCCGGGCGGCAGCGCAACCGTTCCCGCCGGAGCCGACAATCAAGCGCCAATAACCATCACGCCGTCGCCCTCACCGGGTTCCGCGCCGACAACGCCGGGGGCGCAGACCCCGGCTTCAGGCGCAACGCCTGCTGCTCCATCCGGTTCCGGGCTGAATTTGAACCTGAAACCGACGGGAGCGCCGACAGGTGGGACGGGCGCTTCCGCTCCTGCCACGACGGGGAGCGCGCCTGCCAAGCCCGTCCCACCATCGGGCGGCGTGAAGCGCTGACGCCGAAATGCGCCGCGTTCCTGTTCAGCGTTCGCCTGCCACTCCTGAAAAGCAAGTGGCAGGCGAATCCGATACTGATGTTTCTTCCGCGCCATCCTCGCCGGGAACCTTTTACCTGATTCCCGTGCCGATTGGCAATGCCGAAGACATCAGCCTGCGTGCCCTGCGTATTTTGCGCGGGGCAGCCACCATTCTGGCAGAAAACCCCGCCGTTTCCCGCCGCCTGTTACTCGAATGGGACATTAACGCCCGCCTGCTTCGTTATGGAGGCAGGGAAGCCGGGCAGCGAGTCACAGAACTCATAGCAACGCTGAACGCAGGCGGGAACGTTGCCCTGATTTGCGACGCCGGTACGCCGGGAATCGCAGACTCGTGCCTGCCACTCGTTCGCGCTGTTCTTGAGCGGGGCTTGCAGGTCACATCTCTTCCCGGCCCCTCCGCCGTTCTGGTTGCCCTGACCGCTTCCGGGCTGCCGACAGACCGCTTTGTCTTTGATGGGTTTCCGCCCCGCCATGCCGCGCAGCGTACCGACTTTTTCCATCGTCTCGCGCAGGAAGAGCGTACCATTGTGCTGTATGAGTTCCCCGCCGGTCTCCCTTCCACCCTGCTTGCTTTGGAACAGGCGCTTGGTTCGCAGCGCGCAATAGCGCTGGCTTACAACCTGACAAAACCGAGTGAAGCCTGGCTGCGCGGCACAATCGAATCGGCGCTTGCAGCCATTCATGCTAACACATTCAGAAATTGTTCTCGTGGCGAGTACACGCTTGTAATCGCGGGCTGTCGTTCCTGAAGCAAAGTCAGGCGCGTAAGCCGCTTACTGCTTTCGTGAGCGCGGCAGGGAAGTTCCCAAAGCAAGTTTGCATATATTTCCTGTTTTGACCGATTTACAGTAAGATTGACGATGCTTTTCCTGCGAAAATGCCTTATAATGTACGTGGAAATTGCCCACTTGCCTCCTGTCGCTGAGGCGCGGCGGAGTTCGTGACAATTTTCAAAAATATTTTCGTTTTCGGGTCAAAAACTCGATTCTGGCATGAAACTTGCAATACTTACTATTGAGGAAGCGTTTCCAGCCCATCTCGCAGGCGCAGTCGGTTTCGTCAATTGTTGCTTTTCGCCGAGCAGTTCCTTAACCTGTACAAACAGGATCAATTTTTAGATGGATATAAGGAGCATGTCTCCCATGGAAACTCTTCGCGAAAGCCAGCCCACCCTTGTTCTTGTCGGGCTTGAACAGGAACCCGGTTCCCGACTGCAGGATAAAAGCGCAGCCGAACGGATGATTTCGGAGCGAAGCGCGCCTGTACCGACTGTTCCGGCGGCCTATTTGCCCATTACAACGCATCTGCCTCATCAATCCAGTCAAACGGAGACGGCATTGCTTTATCAGGATACACCCAGTTTACAAAACCGATTTAAGCGTGACTTCGCAGACCCGTTGTTTCCCTGCAAGCCCGTTCCCTACGCAACCGTAAAACGTTTTTTCGACATCGTTTTGTCGCTGTGCTTTCTGCTTGTGTGTTCTCCCATCCTGCTGCTGACCGCGCTGCTGATTAAACTGACCTCGCGCGGCCCGGTGTTTTTCAAGCAGGTGCGCGTGGGACAGAGTGGCCGCCATTTCTGGTGCTACAAATTCCGCAGCATGTGCGTGGACGCCGAAGAAAAGAAACAGTTGTTGATGCACCTCAACGAAGCGTCCGGCCCGGTTTTCAAAATCAAGCGCGACCCGCGCGTTACGCCCATCGGCAGCTTCATTCGCAAACTCAGCATTGATGAGTTTCCGCAATTTTTCAATGTGCTTTCCGGGGATATGTCCATTGTCGGCCCGCGTCCGCCCCTCCCTTCCGAGGTATCCACCTACACCGCTTATCAGCGTGGCCGGCTGGCCGTGCGTCCGGGTCTGACCTGTTTGTGGCAGGTAAGCGGGCGCAGCAACATTTCCTTCGAGCGCTGGGTGGAACTGGACCTGCTGTACATCGAAACCATGTCCTTCACCAATGATGTCAAAATCGTGCTGAAAACCATTCCCGCCGTCCTCAAAGGGTCGGGAGCGCATTGACAATTTAGGTAGTCAGGTGTCAGGGTTCAGGTAGTCAGGTACTCGGTTGTTGACTGACCGGGCGAAGAACTTGCTGTACTTTTGCATTCCTGATACCGATCCCTGAACACCTGAACACCTATCTTTTATGCCTGCCATCGGCGTCATTTATCTAGCCTGGGTTCCGCTCGGATTGCCGCCCCTTGAACGCTTCCTCGCCTCTTACCGCCATTATCCCGCCGGGTTGTCGCACGATCTGATTGTCGTTTGTAACGGGTATCAGAACGTGTCGGAGCTTGCTGTCTATCAGGAGCGGCTTCAGGACATGCCGTATTTACTGCATTCCATCGAAACGCCGCAGCAGGATATTGCGAGTTACCTTGCCGCCGCGCGTACATTTTCGCATGACTATCTCTGCTTCCTGAACTCCTACAGCGAACTGCAAGCGCCGGACTGGCTCCAAAAATTGTACAACCCGTTTTCCAATCCATCCGTCGGACTTGTGGGCGCGACGGGATCGTGGGAAACGCGGCAAATCGTGGTTCCCCTGCGCAATCTGCGCACCTGGCTGGCTTATCGCCTGCATAATCGCCGCTGGCCCGCCTTTCCCAACCCGCACATCCGCTCCACCGGCTTCCTGCTGGCGCGAGAAACCATGCTGCGATTGTCCCTGCCGCCTATTCAGACCAAAGAGGATGCCTACCACTTTGAACACGGCTTCCACAGCATGACGCGCCAGATTCAAGGCTGGAACCTCGACGTTCTGTTGGTGGATAAAGAGGGGCGGGCGTTTGCGCCGGAGGAATGGCCGCAAACTCGCACATTTCGTTCCGGGGATCAAAGCCAACTTTTGATCACCGACAATCGCACTCAGTTGTATCGTGACGGCGACCTTGCCACAAAACGTGACATGACGCGGCAGGCGTGGGGCAGTTCGGCTCTGCCCCTTAGCGAGTAGAAATACAAGAAAAAACACGAGAGAAAACTAACATTGGTGAGAATTTTCCTGAACGGTTTGCAGGGCAAAGCGGCGCAAGCGTGGTACAATGGTAGTGGTTTTTGCGTATCGCTGTGGTTTCATCCTTTCGGCGGCAGGCGGCGCTTGCCCCTTCTTTGCCGACAGAATACTGAAAAAGATGCTGTGTTTTGTTTCAAGGAGTTTTCGCATTGGATCCCAACTTATCCCCTACCCCTACCGCCGCGCCCGTTGCCTCTGTTCCTGCCGCCGCCGAAACCGCGACGCCGGTTGTCAATCGCCGCCTTTCCCGCCTGGCGCGGACACAGCGCGAATACACGCTGTCCGTCCTGATTCCCGTTTACAACGAAGTGAACACGCTGCTGGAACTTCTTGACCGCGTAAGGGATGTGGAAATCACTAAAGAAATCATTCTGGTGGACGATGGCAGCACGGACGGGACGCGCGACCTGATGCGAACGCAAATCGAAGGCCAGTTCCCCGATGTAAAGGTGTTTTATCACGAACAAAACATGGGCAAAGGCGCGGCGATACGCACGGCGATTGCGCAGGCAACGGGCGATTACCTGATTGTGCAGGACGCGGATTTGGAGTATGATCCCCGCGAATACTATACTCTGCTGGAACCACTCTTGGATGGGCGGGCGGATGTGGTTTACGGCAGCCGCTTCCTGGGTGGCGGGGCGCACCGGGTTCATTTCTTTTGGCATCGCGTCGGCAATGGCCTGCTCACGCTGCTGTCCAATATGCTGACAAACCTGAACCTGACCGATATGGAAGTGTGCTACAAAGTGTTCAAGCGCGAAGTGCTGCAAAGCATCACCCTGCGCTGCAACAAATTCGATTTTGAACCCGAAGTCACGGCCAAAGTCGCCAAAAAACACTATCGCATCTACGAAGTGCCCATCAGCTACTCTGGCCGCGATTACGAAGAAGGCAAAAAGATCGGCTGGCGTGACGGCGTTCAAGCCATCTGGACGATCTTGAAGTATAAGTTTACGGATTAGGAGGGGGAAGATAAGAGATAAGAGATAAGAGATAAGAGGCACATGTTGCCAATATTCTGCCAACTGTAAATAGAAGGTGTATGCACTCTTATCTTATATCTCTTATCTCTTATCTTCCCCTTACGGGGAGTTCCACATGATACTGGTAACGGGTGGCGCGGGTTATATCGGCAGCCATTATGTTCAATATGCTTTGGAGCAGGGCGAACAGGTTGTCGTATTGGACAATCTGGCGTATGGGCATAAGGAAGCCGTGCCGGAAGGCGTTCCTTTTGTGGATGGCGACATGGGCGACGCGGCCCTGCTCGACAAAATCTTTACCGAACATTCCATTGATGCGGTTGTGCATTTCGCCGCGTATGCGTATGTCGGCGAGTCGGTGACGGACCCTTCCAAGTATTACAACAACAATACATGCGCGGCCCTCGCCGTTCTGGACGCCATGCGCCGCCACAATGCCAAGCATTTTGTGTTCTCCTCGACCTGCGCCACGTATGGCAACCCGCAGTACGTGCCGATGGACGAGAAGCACCCGCAGGCTCCCATCAATCCTTACGGCGAAAGCAAGTTTTTCGTAGAGCATATCCTCAAAGCCTACGACCACGCTTACGGCCTGCGCTTCACCGCCCTGCGCTACTTCAATGCGGCGGGCGCGGATCCACAGGGGCGTATCGGGGAAAGCCATGAACCGGAAACACATCTCATCCCGCTGATTTTGCAGGTGGCAGCGGGAACCCGTGACCACATCGGCATTTTCGGCACGGACTACGACACGCCGGACGGAACCTGCATCCGCGATTATATCCACATTCTGGATTTGGCGCAGGCGCACTCCCTTGCTCTGAAGCGCCTGCGCGACGGGCATGAAAGCGCGTTTTACAATCTCGGCAGCGAGCAGGGCTATTCGGTGCGGGAAGTGATTGCGGCCTGCGAAAAGGTCTCCGGCAAACCGGTTCGCGTCATGGAAGGCCCGCGCCGCGCCGGCGATCCGCCTCGCCTGGTTGCCAGCGCGGGCAAAGCCAAAAGCGAACTCGGCTGGACGCCCCGCTTCCAAAACATGGAAGAAATCATCGCCACCGCCTGGAATTGGGAACAGCACCGCCGCTACTAAAGTTTTACGCCGTTTCTGCCGCAAATAAACGCAGTGGGACGCAAACACAACGCGCCCTAAATCCAAGCACGGCTACAAGAACGATAGGAACACGTTATGAAGGGAATTGTGCTGGCGGGCGGGAGTGGAACGCGCCTGTACCCGGTGACGCAGGCTATCTCCAAGCAGATGCTGCCCATCTACGACAAGCCGATGATCTATTATCCGCTGTCCACGCTGATGCTTGCCGGAGTGCGCGACATTCTGCTGATTTCCACGCCGCAGGATTTGCCGATGTTTGAGCGTCTGTTAGGGGATGGCAGCCAGTACGGCATCAATCTATCGTATGCGGAGCAGCCCCGCCCCGAAGGATTGGCGCAGGCGTTCCACATCGGCAAGCAGTTTGTAAACGGTGGCCCGGCCTGCCTGGTTCTGGGCGATAACATCTTCTTTGGACACGGCCTGCCCGAACAACTGCGCGCGGCAGCCAAACGTCCGACCGGGGCCACTATCTTCGGCTACTATGTGAAAGACCCGGAGCGCTACGGCGTCATGGAATTCGATGCGCAGGGACGGGTCATTTCGCTGGAAGAAAAGCCCGCCAATCCCAAGTCCGATTATGCCGTCGTGGGCCTGTATTTTTACGATAATCAGATTACGGATATTGCCGCGTCCATCAAGCCTTCGGCGCGCGGCGAACTGGAAATCACGGATGTCAACAAAGTGTATCTGGAGCAGGGATCGCTTCACGCCGATTTGTTCGGCAGGGGCATCGCCTGGCTGGATACCGGAACCCACGAGTCGCTGCTGCAAGCCAGCAACTTCGTGGAGGCCATCGAGCAGCGTCAGGGCTTGCAAGTGGCCTGCCCGGAAGAAATCGCCTACCAATGCGGATGGATCACCGCCGATCAGGTAATGGAGCAAGTCGCCCGCCTGGGCAAAACCGAATACGCCAAATATCTGGTGCGTTTAATCGCGGAAAAGCATCTGCCCCGAACATCAGGGGAATAGGTGTTCAGGTATTCGGGTATTCAGGTGTTCACGCACTAAATTACTGACTTTGCCGCGCCTTAGCAACCGACTATACCTTTGTATTTCCTGAACACCCGAACACCTGAATACCTGAACACCTGAATACCGACTTATCAAGGACAACGCTAAAATATGAGTACATTAGAAATGGAAGTTACCATTCCGGGCGTGATTGTGAAGCCGCTGCGCAAGTTTACCGACCCGCGCGGCTGGCTGATGGAACTGTATCGTGACGACGAACTGCCCGAAGGCTTTAAGCCGGTCATGGGCTATCTTTCCCTGACGCATCCCGGCGTGGCGCGCGGTCCGCATGAGCATCGGGATCAGGCGGACGGCTTTGTGTTTTTGTCGGGAACTTATGAAGTGACGCTGTGGGAAAATCGGCCAGGCAGGGAACACGTCAAGCAGGTGCTGACGGTGGGCGTGGACAATCCTATCTTTCTGGTTGTGCCGCCCGGCGTGGTACATGCGTATCGCAACGTCGGCGAACAGGACGCCACTGTTCTCAACTTCCCGGACCAACTGTACGCCGGATGGGGCAAAAAAGAGCCGGTGGACGAAATCCGCCACGAAGAAATCGATTCGGAGTTCAAACTGTGAGTGATTCAACTTCCACGCCGGCCACTGCGCCCGCATCTGTGGACGCCAACGCCGCTAAAACCGTTCTCGTGACGGGTGGCGCGGGCTTTATCGGCAGCAATTATTGTCGCTACGTGCTGCAAAAGCATCCCAATTACCGCGTCATTGTTGTGGATGCCCTGACGTATGCGGGCAACCTGTCCACAATGGCCGACATGCAGCATGACCCGGCAACCGCCAATCGCTTCCGCTTTTATCCCGGCAAAATTCAGGATGAGACGGTTATCAATGGCATCATCAAGGCGGAAAAGATAGATTACATCGTCAACTTTGCCGCCGAGTCGCACAATGACCGCTCCATTCTGGAACCCGGCAGCTTTATCCAAACCGATGTGTACGGCGTGTTCACCCTTTTGGACGCCACCAAACACAATCATGTAGACAAACTTCTTCATGTGTCTACGGACGAGGTCTACGGCACGATTGACGACGGCCAATTCACGGAACAATCGCCTATTGAGCCGAACACGCCCTACTCGGCAAGCAAAGCCGGCGGCGAAATGCAGGTACGCGCCCATCGTATCACGTATGGGACGCCCGCGCTCGTCACCCGCTGCGGCAACAATTTCGGGCCGTTCCAGTACCCGGAAAAACTGATCCCCTTCTTTGTCACGCGCCTGATTGACGACAAGAAGGTTCCCCTGTACGGCACGGGTCAGCAGGTGCGCGACTGGGTGTATGTCATGGATCACTGCTCCGGCATTGACCATGTGCTGCATTACGGCACGTTGGGCGAAGCGTACAACGTCGGCTCGGACGGCGAATGTACCAATATGGAGATCACGCAGCGCCTGCTCCAACTGCTCGACAAACCCGAAAGCCTGATTAAGTACATCGGCGACCCACGCGGCGGCGCCCACGACAAGCGCTACAGCATCAACGCCGACAAGTTGAAGTCACTTGGCTGGAAATCCGCTTACGACTTTGACACCGCCCTGGAGCAAACCGTTCGCTGGTACGTAGACAATCAGCAATGGTGGCGCGACATCATCGCCACCTCGGATTATCAGGATTTCGTCAAGCGGTTTTATGGCAAGTATCTGGGGGAAGATTTGTAAGGTTTCAGGTATCAGGTGTCAGGTGTCAGGTGTCAGGAACGCATTTCTTCTATATTGTACATAACAGTAGCATTGTCCTGAAACCTGAAACCTGAAACCTACGGAGTTTGCATGGCCCGCGTAGAAACGGATTGGGACGCTTTGCGCGTACTGATAGAAGAACGGCGTAAGCGGGGTGAGCGTATCGTTACGACGAACGGCGTTTTTGATCTGCTGCACGTGGGGCATGTGCGCTATTTACGGCAGGCGCGGCAGTTGGGCGACGCCTTAGTTGTCGGCGTGAATTCCGACGCCTGTACGCGGCGCTTGAAGGGGGATTCGCGCCCGCTTGTGCCGGAGGCTGAACGCATGGAAGTGCTGGCCGCGCTGTCCTGCGTGGATTACGTCACCGTCTTTGATGAGCCGACACCGAATGAATGGCTTGCGGTTGTGCGTCCCGACATTCATGCCAAGGGTGGCGATTACGATGTGGAAGCCATGCCGGAAACACTTTTGGTACGCTCGTGGGGCGGGCAGGTCGTTGCCTTGCCCTTTGTGCCTGACCATTCTACAAGCCGCTTGATTGAACGCATGGAAGCGAAATAACCAGCCATGAAGGCTCCTTTATCCAATCCGCCGCTGACGAATGAAATGCCGCCTGTGGCGCATGGCGAACCAACCCATGCCCTTGTAACTCCCGCGCCTGTAAATGCTGTGCCTGTAAATGCCGTGACTGGATACTCTTCTGCGCGTCTGCTTCCCGCTATGGTGAAAGCCATGCGACTGAAGCAGGCTCCCAAAAATTTGTTTGTGTTCGCCGCATTGGTGTTTGCGGGCAAACTGTTTAACGGGCACATGCTTGCTCTGACGGTTGCCGCGTTCGCGCTGTTTACCCTTGCGGCGGGCAGCGTTTACCTGTTCAACGACATTCTGGATGTGGAGCAGGACCGGCAGCACCCTACCAAATGCAGGCGTCCCATCGCCTCCGGCGCGTTGCCCATCGGCGTTGCATGGGCGGAGTTGGCAGTGCTGGCGGTCGGCAGTTTAAGCGCGGCGTTCTGGCTGCGCCCCGGCTTCGGCTTCGCATTGCTGGCGTATGTCGCGCTGCAAATCGCGTACTGCCTGAAATTAAAGCATGTTGTTTTGATTGACGTGTTTACGATTGCGATGGGCTTCGTGCTGCGGGCAGTTGCGGGCGCATTGGTAATTAACGTCAGTTTCTCGCACTGGCTGCTGCTGTGTACGCTCCAGCTCGCGCTGTTTTTAGGGTTCGGCAAGCGTCGGCAGGAGATCGTTCTGCTTGGCGAAGGCGCGGGCAAGCACCGCGCCAATCTTGACGAGTACAGCAAGCCCCTGCTGGATCAGATCATCAACATCGTGGTCGGCGTCACGATTGTCTGCTATTCCGTTTACAGCGTGGAATCCGACACGGCGCACCTGCACCCGCATCTATGGGTCACGGTTCCGATTGTCATCTACGCCCTGTTCCGCTACATGTATTTGGTGTACCAGAAGGGCTGGGGCGGCGCTCCCGACGAAGTGCTGCAAAAAGACCGCGTCCTACAGGCGACAATCGTAGTCTGGTTCCTCGTCGTGATGCTGATATTCAAGTTCGATACCGGAATGTGGTCGGCGATACAGCGGTAAATGATGAGTGATGAGTGATGAATGATGAATAGAAGAAACAGAGGCGGCTTTGCGCGTTGAACGATAAAGCATCCAGCAGTATTTACTCATCATTCATCATTCATCACTCATCATTTCCTCGGAGGTTGCTATGCGCGTATTGGTGACGGGGGCGAACGGCATGTTGGGCACGGACTTGTGCGCCATGCTCGAAGCGGGCGGGCATGACGTGGTGCGCACGGATGTGGGGGCGCGGGAAAACGTTCCTGTCGGCTCGTGGGAAGCTTTGGATATTACGCATCCGCAAAATGTGGCCGATGTGATTTTGAAGCATCAGCCGGATGCCGTTGTCCATACCGCCGCGTATACGGACGTGGACGGCTGCGAACGCGACCCGGACAAGGCGTACCTGCTCAACGCGCAAGGCACGTGGAATGTGGCGGCGGTGTGCGGTTCGCACAACATCACCTTAGCGTATGTCAGCACCGATTTTGTTTTTGACGGCACAAAAACAACGCCGTACACCGAATTCGATAGCGTCAATCCGCTCAGTCATTACGGCGCGTCGAAGTTGGCCGGGGAAAAACTCGTTGCCCAACTATGCCGCAAACACTACATTGTGCGGACGCAATGGCTGTACGGCGTCCATGGCAAGTGCTTCCCGTCCACCATGCTGAACCTGGCGCAAACCCGCAAGGACTTGAAGGTCGTGGTAGATCAAATCGGCAGCCCGACGCATACCGTAGATTTAGCGCGTACCATCATCATGCTGCTGCACTCGCCCATGTACGGGATTTACCACGTCGCCAACGCGGGGCAGTGTTCCTGGGCGGAACTGGCGCAGCGCACCTTTGAACTCGCGGGCGTCGGGCATGTCACGGTTCACCCTGTTCCGGCCAGCGAGTACCCATCGCCGACAAAGCGCCCCGCGTACTCCGTGATGCGCCGATACGCCCTCGAACTGCAAGGCCGCGACAACCTACCACCCTGGCAGCAATCCCTCGCCGAGTTCATTGCCCTCAAAAAACAGCAAGCGTCCTGACGTACTCTTAAACTGTACGCAGCATATACCCTAAGTTTCAGGATAAGCGTTGCAGCCATGCTTCCACATCGGCAAGCGTGATATTGCCGAGCAGTTCTTCAGCCAGTACCTCTGCCTCTTTAGGTGTAAGCTTCTGAACGCGCTGCTGCAACGCAATGGGTACAGGACCAAACTTATGCTGCAACAAGCGTGATACGACCGTCGCTACTCCTTCTTGCAGCCCGGCCTGGCGGCCTTCTTGCAGTCCTTCTAAACGGCCTTCTAAACGGCCTTCCTCCCTGCCCTGGCGACGGTAACTGCTCATCAGTTCCATACTTTGCTCCTTCTCCGTTGTGGGCAACGCGGCTACCTGCCGCTGATACCATTGTTCATCGGTTGTATTGAGTCTCAAATACGTTTCCATAAACAGGAAAATCAAGTCTGACTTTGCCGGATCAAGTTTGAGCGTGAGCAGCAGGCGCAGGCATTGCAGTTTTACCCGCTTCTGGTCGCTCGGCGCAACTTTCATTTTCGTCATCAAGGCTACAGCAACCGGGTTGGCCTGCTGCATAAAGCGCCGCCACGGCAGACGGTTGAGTTGAATGGCGCGAAAGCGGAAGTCCAGTACGCGCAAGCCGGGAACGTTCACGATGTACTTGTTCGGTTCGGCGCGCTTGGGCGCGTCGAATGACAGGAGCGCGACCGGCAGAATGGGCAAGCCGTACTTCTCGTGCAGCCGGGCAAAGTAGCGTAAACATGCGCCGCGCGAACTCCGCCTGCGAGGACGCTTGGTTTTCCACATGGATCAGCAGGCATGTTTCCTCGCCTTGCCAGCCTCACTTTGACCAGCACGTCTACAATGTGTTTTTCGCCGGATTGGATGTCGGTGAAAACTCCTGGCTCAGAAACTCCAGACTGTCCGGCTCCATTTTCGCGCTCACTTCGGGCAGGAACAGGGCTACGAAATCCACAAAAAACGTCGTCAGCAGCGTCTTGAACAAACGGTCATGATCTATGCTCGGATCCGAGATTCCATTGGTATCACTCACAGTTTTCCACCTTTTCTGCCATCTTCCACTCTCTCCAACGTCCGATGCCAAATTTCAGTATGCCGTTTGATGCGTAGCAGTGTTTCCACACTATGAGATATAGTACCTGCGAAACGACAAAACTGCAATGGAGAACGGGCAGCCTTACATTCTTAGCTGCGGATATTGCGAAAAGTGCACAAGATACTCCATTCCCCTGCCCGAATTCAGGGAAGGGATGGATTTTTCATGAAGAACATGGGAACAACCGCCGAAGTCAGCAAGCATCTTTTATCCCTCATCCTTCATCCTTCATCCTTGCTTTTCAGTGTTCCACGTGTTCTTTCTTGTGGCCGGCAATGATGGCCGGCATCAGATGCGCGGGAACTTCCTCGTAGTGCGACAGCGAGGCGGTAAACGTGCCGTGTCCGCGCGTTATGGAGCGCAGGTCAATGGCGTAGCGCAGCATCTCGGCCTGTGGAACCGTTGCTTTCAAATGGGTCTTGCCGTGTCCGATGTTTTCCGTGCCGATTACGCGGCCCCGCTTGCCCGTCAGGTCGGTCATCACCGCGCCCATCATGTTTTCGGGAACGGTCACTTCCAGATTCATAATCGGTTCTTTCAGGATCGGCCCGGCTTTCAGCGCCACGCTGTTAAACGCCAGAATACCCGCCATGATGAACGCGGCCTCGGACGAATCTACGTCATGGTATGAACCGTCGTAAACCGTCACTTTCAAGTCTACGGCCGGGTAGCCCGCCTGTATGCCCGTTTGCGCCGCCTGCCGGACGCCCTTTTCCACAGCGGGGATGTATTGGCGCGGAATGGAGCCGCCGACAATCGCGTCTACGAACTCCACGCCGCCCTCTTTGTTGGGTTCCAGCCGTATCCAGCAGTCGCCGAATTGCCCCCTGCCGCCCGTCTGCTTTTTGTGCCGCCCCTGCCCTTCCGCTTTCATGGAAATGGTTTCGCGGTAGGGCACTTTGCGGTCTACCACTTCCACGTTCGCGCCGAACTTTTTCAAGCGCTCGATCACGATTGCCAGATGAGTTTCCCCTGCCCCGCAAAGTATCGTCTGCCCGGTTTCCACGTCCCGATGGAACCGAAACGCGGGATCGGAAACGGCAACGCGCTGCAGCGCCGGCCCCATTTTGTCTTCATCCACTTTGGTTTTGGCGACAACCGCCTGCTCAAATATCGGTTCGGGGATTTCCAGCCCGTCCAGCACAATCGGTTTTGCCGGGTCGCAAAGCGTGTCGCCCGTGCGCGTATCCGCCAGTTTCGCCGTGACGCCGATGTCGCCCGCGTGGATTTCGGATGTGGCTTCCTGATTCTTGCCCCGCGCATAATAAATCTGCCCGATGCGCTCCTCCCGGCCCCGACTGGCATTGAGCAGCGTCACGCCGTTTTTCAAAACGCCGGACATGACGCGGAAATAGTTGAGCGTTCCCAAAAACGGGTCGGCGATGGTCTTGAATACGAGGGCGCATACGGCGTCTTTGTCCGTCGCGTGGCGCGTTTCTTCCCTGCCGGTTTGCGGGTGCTTGCCGTGAATGTGTTCGATCTCGACGGGGTTGGGGAATTCGTGAACGATGATGTCCAGCAGGTCGGTCATGCCGATGTCTTTCAGCGCGGAGCCGCACAGAACAGGGATCACCTTGCCCGCGTCAATGCCTTCGTGCAGGCCGCGCACCACTTCATCGTGGGTCAGCGTTTCGCCTCCCAAAAACTTTTCAATCAGTTCGTCGTCACCCTCCGCGGCGGATTCTACCAGCAATTCGCGGTAGCGCAGCGCTTCCGGCAGGCAGTCGGCGGGGATTTCGGAACACTCCACGTCCTTGCCCGTGCCCACAAACGCCTTCATTTCCACCAGATCAATCACGCCCACAAACTTGTCCGCGCTCCCGATGGGCAACTGCACGGGCGCGATGCTGTTGCCGTAGCGCTTGCGCAGTGATTGCACGACGTGGGCGTAATCGGCGTTTTCCCGATCCATCTTGTTGACGAACACGGCGCGGGGCAGATTTTGCGCGGCGGCGAGTTCCCACGCGATCTCAAAGCCGACTTCCGGCTCGCCCTGCGCAGGCGTGACCAGAATCGCCGCCTCGACCACGCACAGCGCGCTTTTCACTTCGCACACAAAGTCCAGGTAGCCCGGCACGTCCACGATGTTGATTTTCGTGTTGTGCCATTCGCACGGGGCGAGGGCGACGTTGATGCTGATGCGCCGCTTTTGCTCTTCCCCTTCAAAGTCAGTCGTGGCGGTTCCCTCATCGGAACGGCCCAGGCGGTCAAGGGCACCAGAGGTGTACAGCAACGCTTCGGCAAGCGACGTTTTGCCCGCCCCCTGATGCCCAAATAGCCCGACATTTCGCAGCGCCTCAATTCCGTAGCTTTTCATGGTTACTCTCCTTACGAGAAAGAAACAAGCCTTGACTCTCCTAATGGCAAAAGCCATCAGAAGTGTTAAGGTTAGATTATGCTTCGGAAGACAGATTCCTGCGCAACCACGCGCATTTTTTATGCTCGGCTACTAAATAGTTTATGGGGAGAGAGTTGCAGGCAAGAGGGCCGGGGGTAAAATCAATTACGAAGCGCTACCTCTGCCTGCGCCTCAAACGCAAAGGACACATCGCTCATTTGCGGGTCGGAACCTAACTCGGTAAAGGCGTCGAAGAGTTGACGTTCCTCCTGCTCGGCAACAAAACGGTCAACGGCTTCCTGAATTAGTTGGAAGCAGCGGTATACGCTTCGCAATGAATTTAACATAAGGAGTACACCCTTCTATCCTAATATTGGATTTGTTGTATAATAGAGACAAGAACTTTAGGAGAGACACCTATGACATCAGCAACCATTTCACCTGTTCTGGATATACTAACGGCAGGTGAGAAGTTCAAAGTTCTCGGTCATCAGAGTGGCTAATTCCTCCTTGTAGCGTCCAATGTCGGCGAAAAACGCCTCAATCGCCTCGGTGAACTGCGCGAACGTCTGGTAGAAGTGGCACAAGACCCGCTTCTTGCAAAACTTCCACAAGCGCTCACTCAGATTGAGGTTGGGCGAGTAGGGCGGCAAGTACACCAAAACAACGCGTTTGCCCACCAGATGCGCTTTGACCAGGCGGGCATGAAAGTAGCGGGCATTGTCCACATACACCGTAATGGTAGAGGCGTCGGGAAACGCCGCTTCTAAAGCGTCTATCCACGTGAGGACGGTCTGCGCATTGATCATCCCCGCCGTCGCCACGCCCACATACTGCCCGTCCACAGCGGAGTAACTGCCCAACACGCTGTAGCGGGAGCGACCGGAGTTGGCGCATAAGGCCGGACGCTTTCCGCGCTTGGCCCACAAACAGCCCGGATGCACATTGTGCAGGAAGTGAACCGCATCGGCAAACAGCACTTGCGCGTCTGACGTTCGCTCGCGCTTGGCTTGCTCATACTCCTTTAAAAAATCTTCCTGCGCGGCCGGGTCGGCCTGGGCAGGAACCAGATGCGCTTTCTGACGGGAGTAGCCCAGACGGTGGAGCAACTCGCGCATTGCGCGTTCCGAGTAGCCCACGCCGAAGGTGTGTTGCACCCACGCGCAGACGTGCTTGGCCGTCTGAAAGTGGGTTTTGTCTACTTCCTCAGAGAGTTGTTCGAGTTGCGTGGGAGTGAGGTGAGGCTCAGAACCTCCCACGTCCCACGCGCACAGAGCGTCTGGTCCGCCTCTCTCCTAGCGGTCGAGCCAATCATGTACGCTCTGTTCGCTGGTAAAGAGGACGGCTGCAATGTCGCGGTTGGTACGCCCGTCCGCTTTCAAGAGAACACATTGGAGGCGGTCGCGGAGCCGCACATTCTTTTCGGTTTTGTAGCGGCGAACAAGTTCGGCGCGTTGGTCGTCGGTAAGGGTAAGAAGGCGTTTCATGCCCTTTATTTTACACCATGAACTTATCACCCGCCGTTAGTATAAGTTAAGCGGATACTTGTATGCACGTGGCCGCTATGCTCTTGCCATCCCGTTTGTTGAGCGACTGCTGGAGATTAGACGACAGGCCCTTTCTCATAATCCCTCAGACACGACACTGTTAGAAAATTGCGCGGAAAGCCTCAATGATCTGGCAGAGTTATACGATACTCAGACACGCTATGCAGAGGCAGAAGCAATGTTTCAGGAAGCGTTAACGGCTATACGGCAAGTTCATTCCAACGATCATCCGCACATCGCAATCATACTTCAGAATATTGCGTTATCTCACTATCAACGCGGAAATAAATCTCAGGCCGAACAATACTACACACAAGCGCTGGATATTTGGCGTCAGTTCCCCAATTCCAATTATGCCGCTGCCAGCATCCAAAACATGGCAGAGTTGTACCGTACGCAACAGCGCTTTTTGGATGCGAAGCCGCTTTATGCTAAGGCGCTATGCATACAGCGGCGCATAAATCCCAAGGGACATAATGATACCGCTATCACTCACTACAATCTGGCGCTGTTATACCAGAACCTCAATTCTTACGCCAAGGCCCAGCTACACTTCAAACATGCTTTGAAAATAGACAGCAAAGTGCATGGCGAGAACAGCCCCGAATTTGCCGCAGACCTCAAAGGCTTGGCAGAATTGTACAAACTGATGGAAAGAGACGAAGACGCGGAGGAACTGTTTCAGCAAGCCGAGGCTATCCTGCGTTCACAGGAAAGTTAGTGCCTCAAATGGCGCTGCTGTCCCAAAACAAGCGGAGCGCGTCAGCCATCGGTTTCGCGCCTTCGTCGCAGTTCCGCCAACATTTCTTTCAGGGTGTGCCTTCCTGCAAGCAGCCCCTCTCAAATTCCGCGGAGCGCCGTCGCTACGCGCCCGTGCTGCGGCACTAACATTAACATTCCGCCAACAAATACGCGCATCTCGTGATTTTGCCCTTCTACAATGCCAAGCTTCTCACGCAGAGTTTATCGTTTTTTCTTAACCTTTACTTCCTATCTTTCTCTGTGAAGCCTCTGTGTCTCTGGGACTCTGTGGTGAGATGTATTCGCGGCTATTTTCCTCATGGCATGGCTCAGGCGTTTTCCAGTTGCTTTTCCAGAGATGCGCCGGGTACGGGCGTTTTGAATGTCCACAATTTGTTGGCGACGAAGTTCCAGCAGGCTACGCAGCCGGTTGCGACCAGCGTGGCAATGATAAAATGCAATTTGTCCGGCTTGCCCTGCCCGATGAAGCGACCCGTGAACAGAAACAGCACCGACTTGAACAGGAAAATGTTCAGGCAAAAGCCCACGATGTTGACCATCACGAACTTGACGTACATCTCATGCCGCCGCCCCGAACCCATGCCCTGAAACGTCCAGCGGCTGTTCCAGAAGAAGCCGTTCGTGACGCCGAACAAAAACGAGATGGACTTTGCCAGCGTAGCGTTGAAGTTCCAGTGATAAATCAGCATACTGGAAATCACGATGTCAATAATGGTGCTGGAAAGCCCGATAAGACAGAACTTGACGAACTGGCGTACTGCGGGACGCTGCGCCAAATCTGCCGGTAGTACCTGAGCCATTCATTCTCCCCTAAAATCAATTTCATTGCGCGGTGGTAAACAAAACAATGCCCGTTCCCAATAGTATACCTTGCAGTATACCTTGTATGGACGGGCATTGCTTTCCATTATTAGCAGAATGGAGCCGTAAATGCAGGGTTTACGGACGGCAAGAGTGCAAATTGTTCAACTGTGAACGAGTTCTAAGGGCGTCGCTGCCCGTTCCGAGGTGTCCTTGTTCGGGATTCTGCTGTCGTCCGGGGTGTCATTGCGCAGTACGCGCAGCAGCAGGCGCGGATTGCCCGGCGCGAGTTCCGGCAGAAAGGTTCCGCCGCAGCGCTCACAGCGAATGTACCCGCCGCCGATGTCCTGGCGCAGCACCTGATTGCTGTCGCCAGAGCGTGTGTGGTCGCAGTAGTGCGTCAAAATCTGCTGCCAGGCTCGATTTTCCAATGTCCATCGTCCCATATCCATCACGCCTCCTGTCCTCCAAACATTTCCTTCAGGAAGCGGCACTGCCGCCAACTGAAAGGGGTTGCCGCAAAACGAGCCAAAGCCCGCGTCACAGTAATAGTACCATTTTTATAGACGCTTGATACCGCCAAATTGCTTCTTTATTTTTCAGAATCGTGAAAAATATCCGAGCATCGGTAAACGATGGTATGGATAGAATTTAAAACGATCTAAATACGACAGGGTATGCCCTGTTTTAGGGCGAAAGTAAGCGCAGGCCATCCAAATACAGGTGTTCTCCGGGGTTGCGCGTAGTTTTCACGTTCAATCGGCTTGACACACTCCGCAGAACCTGCTACACTATCCTCACAACTTTATAGCGTTTATTCGCAGGAGCCGCGATCTAAAGCGCGGCTGAAATATGGGGGAAGCCCGGCGTAATTCCGGCACAGTCCCGCTGCGGTGAGACGATTGACGATTGACGATTGACGATTGACGATTAAGAGAATTCTCCTAATCGAAAATCGAAAATCGAAAATCGAAAATCGCCGAGTCCGAATGCCCGCCTGCGACGCATCACTGGAGGCCCTTCGAGAGAAAGGGGTGATGGAACTTTGCCGGGACGCGGCTGCCTGGCAGCCTGCGTACCGACTCTGCGCGTCCGCACCTGCCATCCATGACTACTTCATTGGATGGTTTTTTGGTGCCTGCTTTCGCCGGTTTTGGCCGCGCGGCAAGCAAGCGCGTTTTGCGCTGCCGAACATCCGCGTCGGCCTGCGCTTCCTCTCCTCTCCCGCTCCGTCGCCGTCTCACGACCCCACTCAGGAGCGAACGTTCATGGTAGACAGACTACAGGGAACAGGGAACAGGGAACAGGGAACAGGAGAAGATTCATCCTTCATCCTTCATCCTTCATCCTTCCAAAGTCCCAATACCCAACACCCAACACCCAACACCGGCTTTACCCTCATCGAGTTGCTCGTGGTGATCGCGATTATCGCGATTCTTGCGGCCATTTTGTTTCCGGTCTTTGCCTCGGCGCGGGAAAAGGCGCGGCAGGCGGGCTGCCAATCCAACCTGCGGCAGATCGGCATCGCCACGCAGATGTACACGCAGGATTACGACGAAACGTATCCCCTCGCGCAGTACGCCGACCCGACGGGAACCCAATATTGGTTCGGGCATGGAGACAAAACAGGCGGAACGACGACCTACGACAAAACGCTGGGGCTGCTTTATCCCTACACCAAAAATCATCAGATACAACGCTGCCCAAGCTGGGCGGGCAAAGCGAAGTTTGGGGATGGCAACGGGTACGGCTACAACTGGGGCTACATCGGCTCGGATTTGGGCGTTACGTCCGATTACTCCACCTGGCCGACGCTGAAAAATCCGGCGTCGCTGGCGTCGCTGTCCGCGCCCGCTTCCAAAATCCTGTTTGCGGATTCGGGCTACGTGGACGTTCCCTGGTATGGCGGGAGTGGCGACGTGGTGGAAACGCCGTTTATTGACCCCCCGAAAAGCTGGTACGGCAACCCCACGATGGACTTCCGCCATGTGGACAACCGCAAGGTTCTGGATGCCGCCAAGCAAACCGTCACGCATCAGGGCTTCGCCGATGTCGTGTGGGCGGACGGCCACGTCAAAGCGCTGAAGCAGTCCGTCGTCACCGATGCGATGTTTACGCGGGATTAAATAGGAGGGTGTTCAGGTGTTCAGGTGTTCGGTGTTCGGTAAATGCGTAATGTCGTATGACTCGCATGAATACTGAACACCTGAACACCTGAACACCTGAATACCGAGAATGCCATGTCTGAAAACAAACCCGTGCGCGCCTGCTTGTGCTATCCACGCGCTTTTGTGGAGTTGAAGGCGCTGGCGGACGCGCAGGGATGGACCACTGTTGCTGAGATTAGCCGCGCCGTCGGCTGTGGCAGTGGCTGTGGCCTGTGCCGCCCGTATCTGGCGGCAATGCTCCGCACGGGCGAAACAGCCTTCGCCGTCCTGCCGCCCGAAGAACGCGATAGCGCAGAGTGAATTTTTCCTGCATAGATTGTTTTCTGCTTGAGATTTGTGTTATACTCTTTCAGGAAAGCGGCAGGAACTGCCTTTTGCCCTGCGTTCGCGCTCTCATGTTTTCTTCACACGACGGATTTATTCTTCACACTGTCATACTGGAAAGAATAGTTACATGGCTCTTTCTCCTACCTTGCGAACCGTGCTGGCTGTCATCGGCGGCCTTGCCGTGCTGGGACTGCTTCGCTATAAACCCTGGCAGCATAGCGCTAACAGCGATTTGAATATCGGCACAACTCCTGAGAAGGGGATGCGGCAAAGTTTGGAAGTGGCGTATGTGCCTGTTACCTGCCATCTCACTTGCCCGGTCACGGACTTTGCTTCCAAAACCAGCACGACAGGCACGCGCTTCGATGCCCTGCGCTTTTCGGAATTTCCGACCATTGTGGAAGGCATACGCGGCAAGAAAATTCAGGCGGGCTTTCTGACCGTGCCGCTTGCCATGAAATTGCGCGAACAGGGGCTTCCTATTAAAATCTGCTGCCTGGGACACCGAGATGGGTCGGAAGTGACCATTCGCAAGGACAACCCGGCCAAAACCCTGCGAGATATGAAGGGCAAAACCATTGCGATACCGAGTCCGCTTAGTAACGAAAACTTCTTTGTGCGCAAGCTGATGGAACAGCAGGGAATGCAACCCGACGACATTAAGTTCGTCGTTCTGCCCCCGCCTGATATGCCCGGCGCGCTGGCGTCGGGAGCGATTGACGGCTTTGTGGTCGCGGAACCGTTTTGCTCCAAAGCCGAATTGGACGGGTCGGGGCGTGTGCTTTATTTTGCCAAAGACATCTGGCCGCACTATATTTCCTGCGCCCTGATCGTGCATGAAGACTTAATCAAGGAGCATCCTGAGATTGTCCGGGACCTGGTGCGTGGCATTACCGAATCGGGGGAATGGACGGAAACCCATCGTGCCGACGCCGCCAAAATCGTCGCGCCCTACTTCCAGCAGAACGAAAAACTGGTCAACTATGTTCTCACGCAGCCCCCTACCCGCGTCAGCTACCGGATGCTCAACCCCACGGACGCCGAACTGCAAAAAATCATGGACATGGGATTGCAGCTAGGGATGCTGACGAAACGAACGCCTATTAGTGACCTGCTGGATCGCAGTTTTATCCCTGCCGACATCCACCCCGCCAACATTGACATGAGTCAGGCGGCGCGGGCGGGGAAACTTTGAGTCGGTTCGCTTGCATCGCGCATTTCGCCTTTTCCAAATTCGTTCGACTTTTCTAAAGTTAATTGATGAGGTTGCAATGACGACGCCTTATAACTTGCAAACACAGTTAGGCTTGCAGCGTTCTCCTGTCGCGGTTGGTTTTTTTGACAGCCCGCCCGCCGATGTGCCGCCCTGGAATGGCCCGCCCGTTGCGGCAGGCTGCGTTTTCTGGAAGGAAGCGCAGGAAGGTAAAACGTTCTGCACGGCTGCCGCCGATCATTACAATTGCGCGGTTGGAGCGCATACGCATCATATTGCCCTGCCACCGGAACGCGGCGTGGAGTTGGAACAAACGGTGCAATTCATGGTTTCCAACGATTACATCGCGCTTGCGGAAGTGCCCAGCATCCCTACGCTTTCTAAAACTCCTGCTTTTATCGCCTACGCCCCGGCGGAAACAGCCCCGTTTCTACCGGATGTTGTGGTTGTGGCCGCCCGCCCCGGACAAGCCATGCTGATTTATGAGGCGGCTATTCAAATTGGCGTTGGCAACGCGGTGATGGACCTGCTTGGCCGTCCCGGCTGCGCGGTTCTGCCGATGGCGCTAAACGGCGGCGGGGCGGCTTTGTCTCTGGGCTGCAAGGGCAATCGCACGTTTACGGGACTGCCGGATGAAGAAATGTATCTCGCCATTCCCGGCCAGCATTGGGAAGCGGTCTGTGGGCATCTGGCTTCCGTTCAGACTGCCAACGCAAACATGGAAACTTACTACAACGGGCGTAAACTGGCTTTCAGCGCACCCCTTGAACCGAGATAAGGCTGCTTGCAAACAAGAGAACACTATTCTCAAACCCGAAAGGAAAAAGACGGACATGACGACAAAAACGAAAGCCATTCTGCTGCGGCTTGTATACGGCGCTCTGGCGGTGTACGCCTACTTCGGAGGCCGTTGCCCCGCGCAAGGCTGCCCCGCCTGCCGAATGGTAGGAAAATAGCGCGGAAATGACAAAGCCGCGGATGCTTCTGTGTTCATGCAGAGGAGCATCGGCGGCTACAACCCTGTAACAGGGCGCAACTTATGTCCATACCCGAAAATGACAGCAATTCCCTGCCGCCCGGTGTCCCGCCGGAAGCCGCCGCCTTTTTGCAGGAAATCGGCTACTTTCAGCCGGATCGCCTGCAAACAGGAGACGCTTCGCCACGCCTCCATCTAAAAAGCCTCAACACAGATGAGACTGTCGAAATCGGAAATCCAAACGCCGCGCTGCCGACGGTGTTGATCTTCGGCAGCTATACGTGACCCCCTTTTCGGCGTCAGGCAGGTCGCCTGGAACAACTCTACCGGCAATTCAAGCATCAAGCGGACTTCTACGTGGTTTACATCCGCGAAGCGCATCCCACCGATGGCTGGCAACTGGCGTCCAATTTGGAAGAGCAAGTTCTGTATGCGCAGACACAGACGTTTATACAGCGCCGGGACGTAGCAAACGCCTGCGTCGTCGGCCTGCGCCTGTCCATCCCCACCCTCATAGACACACTGGACAATCAGGCCGACCTTGCATTCAACGGATGGCCGGAACGCTTGTATGTTGTTTCGCCCACAGGCGAAGTCGCGTATCAGGGCGGCAAAGGTCCCTACGGCTTCGATCCCGAAGAACTGGACGCTTTTCTTCAATCCTACCTCGCCTGATCTTTCACCTCAACAAGCCTGTAGTTCCTGCCATGAAAAATTTATAGACAAATCTTTGCGCATAGATTGTTTTTTGCTTGAAACCGTGTTATAATGCCTGAGAACACTCGGTTCGCCTGCAATCCTCATTCTTATTCGGAGAACTTTTTGGTTCGCCCGAAGACGTTTTGCTTTTTGGCGCATTGGAGCGCGAAAGGAATCCTCGTTATGAAACGTTTGCGCAGCG
The DNA here is from genome assembly GCA_963835065.1 of uncultured Chthonomonadaceae bacterium. Classification (GTDB taxonomy): domain Bacteria; phylum Armatimonadota; class Chthonomonadetes; order Chthonomonadales; family Chthonomonadaceae; genus CAWFQB01. Next base: position 778,099 of record CAWIEK010000049.1, read on the forward strand.
GTTTCACTCTCATCGAGCTGCTTGTGGTTATTGCCATTATCGCTATTTTAGCGGCTATTCTGTTCCCGGTTTTCGCGCAGGCTCGCGCCAAAGCCCGCCAGACTTCCTGCCTGTCCAACAACAAGCAGATCGGCTTGGCGGTTCTGATGTACGCGCAGGATTACGATGAAACCCTGCCCTATGCGGCGCTTAACCCGACGGGACTGCCGCTGGTAATGTGGTACGATCTGGTGGAACCCTATGTGAAATCCTCCACCAAAGGCGTGTTTAATCCTGTTTCCGGCCCGGCGGGGCGCGCGTTTGCGCCGTTCTGGGTGTGCCCGGATTTCCAGAACAACGCTGTTCCCATGCAGCCGGGTGATCCCGCCCCGGTCGCGTTTCCCGCAGGGCAGCTTGACTCCGGCATGAGCTACGTTACCAACGGCAATGTCATGCCGATGTTTTATTCGCCCCTGCCCAACCCGTTCCCCGGCTCCATTACCGGGCTGGCTTCCATTCAGTCGTCCGCTTCCGTGGTGCTGGCGACGCATGGCATGGGCGTTCGCCCGGCGATTGCCGGGGACGATTGGACATCCGGCTGTACGGGCGCGGAAACAGGGTTCCCTCCCGTTCCCAATCAGGCCATCACCAACGCCGGCGTTTACTGCGCCGCGCGCTATCGTCACAATGGCGGGACGATCTCCATTCTGGCGGATGGCCACGCCAAATGGTTCGCCGGGCCGCGCAACTCCTGGCGGTCGCGCAGCACGTCGGGCCTGGCCTGGAGGAAGTCGCTGGCTCCCAACGCCCAAGCCTGGTTCCGGGAGGATTGATCGAAATTACACGCGAAAGGAGTTTTATAATATGCGCTTCCACACCATAAAAAGAACCGTACTTAGCGCAGGGCTGTGCGCTCTTGTTCTTCCTGCCACAACGCGGGCTGACAACAAAGCGACAGTGGTTTCCAGCGGCAGCCGCGTGGAATTGAAGAAAGTGTTGAAGGCGGAAGGCACGACGGTACTGCTGTTCGTCAACGATACCAGCGTGATGGAACAGCAGTTCCTGGCCGATTTGTCAAAACAATTGCCTGCCGACAAAGTGGCGCTCAATGTCGTCAAGATCAAAGACATGACGGCCCCTGCCGCGCAGCAGTACGACATCAAAGCCACGCCCACTGCGCTGGTATATGACCGCTTCGGACGCCCGCTTGCCCGAACGTCGCAGCCGGACGAAATTCGCGCCGCCGTTCACAAGGGGCAACTGATGGCGCGAATCAAGTGGGTTGACGAGGAAGATCCCAAAGCGCCCGAAGTGTATGGCATGCCCGCCGCGCAAATACAGCGCGGAATACCCGGCATCGTCAAGACAATGGCCTTGCGCCCGGACGCCTACCAGATGTTCAACATTATGTCGCAAATCCACTTCAGCGACGGGTTTCTCAAGCGGCGCGAACATGAGATGGTAGCCGCCTACGTTTCCGCGCTGAACAAGTGCAAGTTTTGAGTGGGTTCCCATGCTTCCGCGTTGCGGAGGCTCGGCGCGAACGAAGCGTTCGTAGATGCCATTGGAACCGGCAACATCAAAAACACCAAAGACGTTACTTTCTCTCCCGCAGACCTTGCGCTGTTGAAGTTCGTGAAGCTGCTGACGCTCACTCCCGCCGAAACGCAGGATGCGGACGTGCAGGCAATGCGCGACGCGAATTGGACGGACGAGCAAATATGGGAAGTTTGCCTGGAAGTCGGTATCTTCTCCTTCCTCAACCGCATGGCCGACGCGCACGGCCTGGATTATCCGACTACGGGCTGGCTTCCGCCACAAATACGCCCCAAGACGCCGGACGGCAACAATACCCCTCCCCCTAATCCCGCTCCGGGCGCGGCCAAACAACCGCCGCCCAACTGAGAAGCGGATGAAGATATAAGCGCGTGGACGGCCTACTGCACATCGGAGGCCGTCCTTTTATCAACCCTGAAAGTACGCAAGTACAGGAAAGTACCGGAAATTGCGCGCATGTTTGACACGCCCCGGCTCCTCTGGTATAATGCAACCACCTACTTTTCACTTCGCCTGATTTCGCAATGTTTTCCGCGCGCAGATGCTGCGCCCCAATTATGCAAGCGACGCGCCGCCCTGTGCCGTCGCTGTATTTCGTTTCCGAGTAGGCAGAAGAGGCATTAGGCATTAGGCATTAGGCATTAGATACAAGGTAGAAGATAAAAGCCTGAACCTGAATTCCAACTGAGTATCTAATGCCTAATGCCTAATGCCTAATGCCTACCCGTGGAGGCTTATCGTGGCGCAATCTTTGAAGCGCATTTTGACGCTGCTGCTGCTGGTGTGTGTGGTTTCCGGCGCGTTTTTCGTCGGGCGCACACTGGGAGCCAATAATCCTTCCACGCCTCTCCTGCATGGCCTGGTTGCCGCCGGCAAGCGCGCCGCCATTCCGCTCGGCATTATCCCCAACCCCCCCAACTCGCAGGACACTGCTTCTGATGTGCCGCCTGGTGAAGTGTTTGAGGAAGCGCTATCGAACGTGCAGCGCAACTTTGTCGAGATCAACGACCTTCCTCCCGGCAAGCTGGACAACAGCGCCATCGCGCAAATGTACGCCGCGCTTGGCGACCCCAAAACTCACGCGCTCACCCCGGAACGGCGCAAAGCGCGTCAGGATGCGCTGTCTGGACAGTACGCAGGTATCGGCGCGACCCTGGCGGTCACGCGCACCAAAAAAGCCGATGTGGATTACAGCCATCTTACCGTTGTAGATGTTATGCCCGGCAGCCCGGCGGAAAAAGCGGGGCTGCGCTCCGGCGACCACATCACCGAAATTGACAACCACTGGATCATCAATTACACGATTTATGCCGACGCGGACCGCATTTCCCGCGACAAGAACAAGGACGAGACGGCCCGCAATCAGGAGATTCGACAGGTTGAGCAGAAGTTCAAATCCGGGATTTCGTTGTCCCGCGTTTTGGACAGGCTGGAACTTGGCGAAGGCAAAACATACGCGCTGACGGTGGAACGGGCGGGGCAGGTTAATCCCCTGAAAGTTTCCATAATGACAGCGCAAACGCAGGTTGACCCGGTGGAATACAAAGTCGTCGGGAGTAAAATCGGCTATCTGCGCATCCGCCAGTTCAACAGCCGCGCCACGGACGAGTTCGAGGCCGCGTTGAGCAAGGCTGAAAATGTCAGAGGGCTGATCGTGGATTTGCGGCAGAACCCCGGCGGCGTCACGGCGGAAGCGCGTACCGGCGTGGATGGTTATACGTCCGCGAAAAGACTGATTGCCCGTCTGACCGGGGGCGGCAATGTCGCTGTTTTGGAGCGCAAGCCCAAACAACGCGAAACGCTGCTCCTCCCGCTTTCGGCTGTCCATCCCAAATTTCCTCTTGTTGTCCTGGTGGACGGCGGAACGGCCAATCTAGCGGAACTGACGGCTTCCGCCCTGCGCGACGCGGGCAAAGCGCGGCTTGTGGGCGAACATACGTTCGGCGATAACGTCCTGCAACTGTTCGCCCTGCTCAAAAACGGCGCGGGCGTCGAACTGACCACCGCCCATCTATTTACCGCGCATGGCGTAGATTTAGCGCGCGGCCTGGACCCGGACATATCTGTCATCAATGCGGGCGCACAGGACGATGCTCTTGCCCGCGCGCTGGAAGAGGCATTAGGCATTAGGCATTAGGCATCAGGCATTAGGCATCAGGTACTCAGTTGAAAATTCGGGTTCGGGCTTGTATCTTTTACCTTATATCTAATGCCTAATGCCTAATGCCTAATGCCCGGAGAGGTTACAACCCCAATGAAACGACTGCTTTCCAAAACCATGCTGCGCGCGGCGATTTTGCCCGTAGGGGCAATTATGGTGACGGCTCCCATTCTGGTGGGCTATGCCAGCAATCGCCATTCGATGCGCGTTGACAGAGCGGTGGAACGGCAGGTCGTGCGCTTTGACCCAAAAACGTCTACGCGGCGTATCAGCAATCCGGGCGACGAGGAGCAAAACGACGGGGGTAAGAAGGGCCGGAATGAGGGCGATGCATCCACAGATCCCGTTGAAGACTATAAAACGGCTCTGGAACTGCTGCGCAAAAACTATTATGGCGCGAATATAGACAAGCGCAAAGAGCAGCAGCTGACCTATGAAGCCATTCGGGGCATGGTGGGCAGCCTCAAAGACCAGTTTTCCAGTTTCCTGGACCCGGACGATTGGGCGCAGATGCAGGCGACAACCGAAGGCGATTTTGAAGGCATCGGCGCGATTCTGGCGCGGGATACCAATGACGTCAGGATTGTAGAAGTCGTCGAAGGCAGCCCGGCGGACAAAGCGGGCGTCCATGCCGACGATGTGGTGGCTCGCGTGGATGGCGCAAACATGATCGGGCAGGACTTGAACGAAGTGGTGCGCCATATCAAGGGCAAGCGCGGCACGAAAGTGCGTCTCACGGTGTTGCGCGGCAAGCAAACGCTGGATATGACCATGACGCGCTCGCTTGTGGAACCCCTCGTTGTGAAATACTGGATGGAGGACAATCAGGCCAAGATAGGCCGTATCCTGCTGAAGGAATTCAACAAAAAAAGCGTGGACCAGATGAACAAAGCCTTCGACGCATTGCAGGCGCAGGGGATGCGCGCGCTGATTTTGGATTTGCGCTACAATCCGGGTGGCCTGCTGGATTCGGCGATTGATGTGGCGAGCGTGTTCATCCCCGAAAACAAAAATGCCGACCTGCATAACGTTGTTGTGTGGATGCGCGAGGGAACGGGCAATGAGCAAAAACGGCTGCTCGGCGCGGTAGACACGACGTACACGCATAAGGTTCCGCTCGCGGTTCTGGTCAACGGCGGCAGCGCGTCGGCCTCAGAAATCGTGTCGGGAGCCATTAAGGACTACGGCATTGCTACACTGATCGGCGAGCGCACATACGGCAAGGGCCGGGTGCAAACGCTGATTCCCCTGCAGGACAATTCCGCCCTGCGCCTGACCACGCAGTTGTATTACCCGCCCAAACACCATGACATCAACTTCAAGCGCGACGAGGACGGCAGCCGCATTGACGGCACGGGCGGCATCCTGCCCGACATCGAAGTGAAGCAATCCCCCAAGTGGCGTCCCGAAGACTGGAACGACAAACTCAACGACACGCAGCTACACTCTGCCGTTGATTTTCTGCGCTCCCGCCTGGGCGGTTCCACGATTGCGCAAGCCACGCTCCGCGCCCAACAGGTGCATTAACGCTGTTGCGGCAGTGGCGCAAGCAAGGGATAAGGGATAAGAGATAGAAGTATGTAGAGTCATCGTCGAAATCTTGGCAATACAGCGCTTCCAGCCCGATGTCTCGTTGTGTCAAATTGTAGGAGAGAGGCGTCGTGACCTCGAAAGCGTCAGGGCGAACGGGAGGGGTGAAACATAGGACTGGCACCTCCCTTCCTGTATGGATCGTAATTGTCTGAATACTAGACGTTGTTCTACTGTTTAGACGGCTGTATCGGGCAAAGGGTTCGTTGTTTTCAGCGTTTTTCGGTCTTTTTTCTGTTTCTTTTTGTGGAGGAGTACGGACTATCCAGACTGAACAACTTACGTATGCGTAGTTGGAGGGATTGCTGGCGGAACTTGGCTACGAGGAAACGCCGACACAGGAAGAGGCGCGGGTGTTTGTAAATCGGGAGTACGACGCCATCAGCGTTTTGCCCTGCGCGAACAGTGAAGAAACCGCGCGTCCACACCATCTAATCACGCTGCGCAAAGTCGCTACGGAAAGAGGGATTGTGGACGCGGAAACGTTTGAGAAAAAGTTGAGCGAAGTTCATCAACAGCCTGTCGAAGCGCTGGCAAAAGCCTCTTGAACCCCGCTTTGTTTCCCGGCAGAAATAAAATGGCAATAAAATTTCAGCATACGCCGTCACAAAGCAGGAAAATGGCGCGTGGTTGAGTAACTATGCGCCTGCGTATCCCTGCCATGCTGTTTTGATATGGTCGCTGTTTTCCTGTTCCCACGAGGAGTAGCCCGCCATGAGTAAATTTCTGCTTGTTTCCGGTATCGTTGGCTTCATTGCCTCCATTTGCACCGTTTTGGCCTTTATTCTTCCCCTGTTCAAATCCACGCCTGCCGCGCCGTCCGACACGGCGGAAGCGCATTACCAGAAAGCCGTACAGCTAAGAGATCAGCACAACCGCCCGCTGGCCGAAGAGGAAGCGCGGCAGGCGATTATGCTGCAGCCGACGCATCGGGAAGCGCATAAACTGCTGGCCGCCTGCTATATGACCGACGGCAGCGTGGACAACGGCAGTCAGAGCAGCAGTCTTTCCTCTGCCGCCAATGAGTACACCCGCGCGGTTGAAATTGATCCCGATGACATGGAAGCGGAGTTGGGGCTTGCGGTTGCGCTGGAAAGTTTGGGACAGCGCTCGTCGGCGCGGAACCACTACGCCATTGTTGCGAAACATCACGGCAGCAGTCAGGAACAGCGGGAAATCGCCACTTCGCGCCTGCATTAGCCGCGTTCGTTGAGGGGAGTAAACCGGGATTGTCCTGTCCATCCTTGCGTAAAGCCCTGTGGGGAGCGCTGCCGGTAATAGCGGCTTGTGCCTGTGTTGCGCAAACGCCCACTATGGAGGCCATTCGGATACGATTGCAGCGTCTGGATCAGGCGCAGCCCGCTCCGGTTGTCACGCGGGAGGTGTCGCCGTCCCGCAGCAATAAACCGGGCGGAACCGTGATTGTGAAAGCGCGAACGCCGCAGGCCGCGCAGCGCGCCGCCGTTCGCTACGTGTACATCCATTCGGTTCGCAATGTGGGCGTGTCGCTGCGGGAGTTTGCCCAACTGCGCGACCAGATGGCGGACGCCGCTTCGGAAATCAAGAACCTCAAAGCCAAAATCCTGAGTACGCAAAAAACCGGGGAAGGCTATACGGTAGACGTGGAACTGGCGCAAACGTCGGGCGAACTGGCGCAGGACTTGCAGCGCTCTTCGCTGTCCAACTTTCGCATGGTCGCGCTGCTGCCGGAAACCATAGACGGACAGAGCGCCGGAGCGCCCAAAGTGGAAACCGCGCTGATCGGCGCATTGTCGGACAAGCAGTTCCGCGTGTACGACTGGAATTTTGTCAACTCGCGCAGGCCGCTGGCAAGCCTTGTCAGCGCGACATTAGGCCGACAGAACGAGGCGGCTGTGCAGCTTGGCAACCGCTTTCTGGCAAACGTGATCGTGGCGGGGCGCGTGGAAACCAAATTTTCGCAGGACAACGGCGGCATTATCTCGTACCGGGCATCGGCCAACCTGCGGGTGATCAAAACCGATACGGGGCAAATCCTGACGGCGCGGGAGTACGCGGAAAAAGGCTTCGGGCAGGACAAAGCGCAGGCGGCGCGGGAGTCGCTGGAAGCCCTCGCGCAGAAGGTGGCGAAGGAACTGCCCGACGAACTGGAAAGCCACTTCGACGAGTACCCCGTCACCGTGCAAATTCCCCTGCAAAATCCCGAACAGGCGGCAGAAGTCGAAACCTTCCTGCGCGGCTTGACGGGCGTAAAAAGCGTGGAACGCGCCCCAACCGCAAACGGCGCAAGTTTCCGTCTCATCAGCCGCGAAAAGCCCGTCGCCCTCGCCGCCCGCATCCAGCAAAGCCGCGACTACCGCCTCACTTCCAACGACACCACGCCGTAACCATTTCCGGCACGTTCCCAACTCCAAAAGGAGCCTGACATGCGCAAACTAACCTTTTCTCTCGCTGCCATTGCCGCCCTGTGCCTCGTTCCTTTCGGGCATTGCATCGTTCAAGCGCAAGAAGATGCAAAACCAGTGAACAAGCAGGCAACCACAACACACCTATTCGACATGATTCCAACAAAATTGGATGGTCGAAAACCAAGCGAAAACAGGCTTACAAACGGTTGGCGTCCTGACAAATGTATACTAAACGGTGTGGAGTATGAACACAGCATATCGTTTGGAGAACTTTATGACGGCGGCACTGCTACATTTTACGTAAAAGGCTACGATTATTTTGACGCAACGATTGGTGTGCAGAAACAGTCGGATCGTCAGTATAGCGTGAGATATATTGTACTTGGAGATGAGGATAAACGTCTGCAAACAACTCCGCTACAAACGCAGGATTCCTCCAGCACTCATTTACATGTGTCTATCAAAGGCGTCACGGAACTTACCTTAAAAATTGTCACTGATAATATTCCGCCGCGCTTTGTTTGGTGGGGTGACGCGCGGCTAGTTAAAGGCAATCCTTCCGCTTCCGCGCCAGCCGGTAAAAAGCAGGAAGGCACAGAGGGTAACAGCAGTTCAGATACTTCATCTTCTGATGAACCTACTTCCAGTGGCCCAACCTTTACCTTTGAGATACGCGACATTGAAGACCTTGCCAAGAAACTCAAAGAGCAGGTGGAAGAAGACAAAGACCAGTTCAAGACGAAGCCCGTGCTTGTGGCTATCGCATCCTTTGACTTGATTCCTAAAAGCCTGTCGCCGGATAACGCCCGCAAGGTGCGTGAGCAGTTGAGTACCGCGCTCATCAAAACGAAAACGTTCCGCGTCGTCGAACGCGCTCAGATCGACAAAATCGTGGACGAACTCAAGCGCAGCAAGTCCGACCTTTCCGACAGCGCAACCGCGTTGAAGATCGGCAAGCAGACCAGCGCCCGCGCCGTGCTTGTCGGCAGCATCTCCGACGATAAAACGTACATCACCGTGAACGTCCGCATGATTAACACGGAAACGGGCGAGTCCACCATTGCCGAGTCGGTTGAAGTAAAGAAACGTTGATTGACAGGGAGCCTGATATGCTACGCCGAACCTTTGCCGTTGCCGCCGCCGCTCTGTTTGCGGCAACCTCCATTCATTGCGGTGTTCACGCGCAGAATACTGCCGAGGGAACGGTCAGGCAATCCAATGTGACTTACCTTGCCGACTTAGCGCCTGCGGCAATAAACGAACGAGTTCCTGATAAAAACTACCTGAGTCGCTATTGGAAAAACGGCGAGTGTACGTTTCAGGGACACAAATACGACAGAAGCATTTCTTTCGGACGCGACTATGGACACTGTATGACTGTATTCCTCACAGCCGGCAAGTACGACTATCTGGAAGCAACCGTAGGAATAGACGATCACTACCCACATGAACAGGATAAAATCAATGTGGAAATTGTCGGAGATGACAAGCAACTGTATCTATCCGGCAAGGAAGCGGACGTCGGCGTAGGAAGCAAACCTGTACACATCCACATTCCCATCAAAGATATAGGTCGGCTCAAACTGTTGATACACGGGCATGGTGATTTTCATGCCGGGGATGTTTGGTGGGGAGATGCTCGAGTGATTAAGGGCAACTCCCCTGCTCCAAAGCCGCCAAAACCTAATCCCGGCGACGAAGACAAAGGTACTGAGCCGACGCCCCCGCAAGCAATCGGCAAAAGAACGCTGCGGATTGACCCGGATAAAATCAAAGAACTTGCGTCAGAATTGAAGGCCAAAGTCGCCAAAGATGCCGACCTTGCGCGGGCCAAGCCAACGCTCGCCATCGCCGCGTTTCAACTTATTCCGGCGGACACACTTTCCTCGGACAACGCCAATAACATGCGCGAAGACCTCAGCACCGCGCTGATTGATACCGAAGCGTTTGAAGTGGTGGAACGCGGGCAGTTAGACAAGGCGCTGGAAGAACTGAAACTCGCCAAAAAAGATATTTTCGACAGTTCGACCGCTCAAAAATTGGGCAAGCAAGTGGGAGCGCGGGTTGTGATGATCGGCAGCATTTCGGACCGGGGCGAATACGCGGTTGTCAATGTACGCCTGATTGACACCGCAACCGGCAAAGCCCGCATTGCCGGCAGCGTGAAACTGCCGCAGCGCGACGCCCCAAAGAAAAACATGCCGGATAAATCGGAATAAGTAGGGTGCGGTACAGAAATCGGAGGTACAAAGCATGTTTACAGCACCGCAAAGACAACGTTTCCACGCCTTGCAGCAGCGTGAAGACGAGGGAACATTGGCGCCGTCCGAGCAGGCGGAACTTCAAGCGTTCGTGCAACAGATAGAAGCGGAAGAAGCAATATATCTGCGTCCTGCCAACGAGCGCATACGGCAGGAACGGCTTCAACTGGAAGCGCAAACAGCAGCCTTGAAAATTCTGCTGCGACGACGCGAACGTCTGGCGCATCGTCTTGAACGAGTGCTGGCTTTATCTGCGATGGAGCGAGAAAAGATCAATGCGGAACTCTCCGCCATTCTTGGCACTGCGGAAGCGGCGCGATAGTGCGTGCGACGTAACGGCAAGCCCTGCGTGTACGCTATGATTTTCGATGCGGCTACTGCGACATTCGTGAAACAGATGCAGGAGCCGAATTGACGGTAGATCATTTTCAGCCGCGCTCACAGGGCGGCGGAGATGAAACCGATAATCTGGTGTATTGTTGCCACGCCTGCAATGAGTTCAAAGGCGACTACTGGCAGCCGAATTCGCCCCGTCGTATTCTGCACCCTTTGCGGGACAACATTGCCGCGCATGTCGCATTGACAAATGAGGATACGTTGGCTTCCCTCACCGAAACAGGGGAGTTCCACATTCGGAAGTTGCGCCTTAACCGCAGCGAACTCATTGAGCATCGGCGTGACCTGCGTTCACGAGAGCAAGAGCGCCTCGAACAGCAAGCCGTTCTGAACAGGCTGACGCGAATGGAACAACGCATCGAAATGCTGCAAAAGCGAGTCGCCTCGAACAGGATTGAAGCAGAGGATGAATACGGCAATGGATAATGCCATATATGCCGGACGACTGAGATCAAGAAGCGACAGCATAAAAGGTGTAGAAAGATGCCATCCAATGAATTATGCAAACAATTCGGAACGTGAGCAAATCATTGACCGGGCACTGACGGCGCGTACTTTGCCGGAGATTAAAGCGGCGGCGCAGGATTTGCGGCAGTGGTTACAAGATCATCCTGATGATTGGAGCGCGGAAGACGCGCTGGAACCGCTGGCAATGCTGCGGCGTGGGCTGGAAGCGGAGCAGAAAACTGCCGTTGCTGTCGGAGCAACTTCATGAAAATGACCATTCATAACAACTTTCTGCTGCATAGGTTGCCCACGATTTTGACAGCAAACAACAAAAACGAGGAGAAAATTACGGCGTGAGAAAACGGCGAACCCGCAACCACATCATTGCCGACTTGAGCGCCAACCACGTAGAACGTCATGCGCTGTTGTGCGGCTATACGGTAGAACGCATGGCACATGACTATGGCGTTGATCTGCTGTTGTATACTTACAATGATGACGGTGAGATTGAAAACGACACGGTAAAAATCCAACTGAAAGCGACAGACAATCTGACCCTGCTTCAGGATGGGCAAAGAATACCCTTTCTCGTTTCTCATTCCGATCTGGATTACTGGCTGGAAGAATTTCTGCCCGTCATTTTGATTGTTTATGATGCATCGCAGGATGTGGCCTATTGGGTATATTTGCAGGCGTACTTTCAGCATCAATCCAGTTTTGATTTGACGCTGGCCGGTGATACCACAACAGTCTACCTGAGCCAAGAGAATGTTGTCAGCGGCGACACTATGCGCCTGTTTGCGCGTTACAAGGTTAATGTTCTGAGTCAACGACCGGAGAGAATCCATTATGATGTCTAAAACGCTTACAACAGAACAATTCGCGCGGTTGTTTGAACGATTGGGTTACCATCTCGTGCCTTCTGATAGTGGTAATGGGCCGCGCGTATTCGAGAACCCGGAATTTGATGCTGTTCAGTTTCTGCCTGCCGCCGGCAAAGAGCCTTATGCGCGCGTTGAGCATCTAATGACATTGCGGCGCATTGCTGTAGAAAAAGGGATTGTTGACGAGACGACTTTTGAAGAGTTGCTCAACGAAGTCCATCAGCAGTCTTCTGAAACGCTGGCAAAAGCCTCTTGAACCCTGCTTTATTTGCGGCAGGATTGTTTATCGCCCGTATTGTAATTGTGTTCAAGGCGACCAGCGTAAAAATACCGCGATTGCCGCGCTTGTCTGCTGGCAGCCTGTCATTTTCGCTGTATCGGAATGTAACCTCAACTTTGCAGCCAAGATACTGCGCCAGCGTAAATGTGTCCTGCTGGTCCCAAACGGGCAATCATTCTTTACATACGTGGCAATCCCTTTGCAATCCCTTCCACTCTACCTCTTTCGACACAATTATACTCTTCGTTTGGCAGGCTGTCTGCGCGTGTGATATACTCCATTCGGAGGTTTGACCACGCAGAATGACCAGTGTATCCATCCCCGAACCCATTTCCGAATTACAAATGAATGTACTTCAATTGCTCATGGACAATGCCCGCGACCATGCTATCGTGCTGATGGATGCGGAACGCCGCGTTACCGTCTGGAACCGGGGCGCGGAGCATCTGCTTGGATGGAGCGAACACGAAGTCCTCGGCCAAGTCGCCGACATTTTCTTTATTCCCGAAGACCGCGTTAAGGACGACCCTGAACGCGAAGCGGATCAAGCGCGCCAACAGGGACGCGCCGAAAACGAGCGCTGGCATGTTCGCCGGGATGGGTCGCGGTTTTGGGGCAGCGGCTTGATGTACCCGCTTAATCCGCAGGGGCGTACTGGCTATGTCAAGATTTTCCGGGACCGGACACGCGAACATGAGGAACAGCAGAAGCTGGCCGATACCACGCGCCTGCTAACCGCCATTCTGGACCAACTGCCCGACCCCATTTATTTGAAAGACCGTCAGGGCGTGTTTCAAGTGGGCAATCGCGCCCTGGCGGACCTTATCGGCGTACCTATGGATCAGGTGTTGGGACGCGATGATGCCGCGTTTTTTTCGCCCGAAGCGGCTGCCGCCTTTCGCCAAAACGATCTCGCCATTATGGACACGGGACATGCGCAGGAAGTGGAAGAGATCGTTCCGGCGGGGAGCGAACCGCGCACCTATCTTTCCACTAAAACCCCGTTTACCGATGCGCAGGGGCAGGTTATCGGACTGCTTGGCCTTTCCCGTGATGTGACGGAACACAAGCGCGTCGAAACCGCGTTGCGCGAGCGTGATACCCGGCTTTCCATTGCCACCGAAGCCGCCGCGATGGGACTGTTCACCTGGGACATGGCGGAAGGGCGCGGCTATTTCGAGAACGACCGGATGTACGCCCTGATTGGCCGCAACCCCGCGCAAGGCCCGATTAACCGCGAGGAGTTCCTGCGCGATTTTCTTCATCCCGACGATGCGGAATCACTCATACGCACCATTGCGGCAAGCGCCCAATCGGGCCGCAACTTCGCCGCCGTCTGCCGGGTACGACGGGCTGATGGCCGTATCCTTGTCATTCAGTTTTCCGGCAGGTTCGAGTTTGCGCCCGACGGATCGCCCGTTCGTATGGTCGGAGCCGCGCTGGACGTGACGGACGCGGCGGAGTACCGGCAGGAATTGGAAGAGCGGCAGCAGCAGATCGAAGATTTGAACACCCGCCTGCGCCGCGCCATGCAGGAAACCCACCACCGCGTGAAGAACAACCTGCAAGTCATCGCCGCGCTGGTGGAGATTCAGGACGAGGCTGGCGACGACCCGGCCTTGCAGCGCATCAAGCGCCACGCCCGCGCGCTTGCCGTGATCCACGACATGCTTACGCTTCAGGTAAAGGACGACGCCGAAGTTTCGCAGGTATCCATCAAGAGCGTTCTGGAGCGCCTGCTGCCCACACTGCAGGACGTAAGTGGCGGGCGTACCATTACCGCCGACCTGGAAGAATTGCGCATGCCTTTACAAAAAGCAGCCGCGCTCACCCTGCTCGTCAACGAGTGTGTCAGCAACGCCATCAAGCACAGCAAAGGCAACGTGTCTATCACTTTTACCTGCGAACAAGGCATGGCGCAGTTGGAAATCTGCGACGACGGCAGCGGCTTCCCTCCCGATTTCAACCCGCGCAAATCCGCCAATACTGGATTGGAACTCATTGACAGCGCGGCGCGTTGGGACTTGCGCGGCCAAGTGCGCTACGAAAACAACTCGGATGGCGGCGGGCGTGTGGTCGTCACGTTTCCCGCAGAGGCGTAGAGGAGGGTGTTGAGGTGTTCAGGTGTTCAGGTGTTTGGTTAATTACTTTGCTGTGCTGAAGTCAACGTTGGTACTTTTGTATTCCCGAATACCTGAACACCTGAACACCTCAACACCCACCCATAGGTAATTCATGCGGATTGTTTTAAGAATTCATTGGGCGCTTCGGATTGTGTTTGTTGCCTGGCTTGCGGCGTTTGTTACTTTCTCTGCCTGCGCTTCTCCTGTTATTACGCGCGCCTCGCAGTTGAAGGGGTTGGCTGTCGGCATGGGGAAGCTGCTGCACATGGCCGACTACTTGCAGGAGTATCCCGGCAGCCGCACGGCGATCCTGTCCTACTTCAAGATGGACAGCATGGACGTAAATGCCCTGATTGCCGATTTGCGGGTACAGGCGGCGCTGCAAACCAGCGTCAACCGGAACTTTGCGCCCCAAATCGCGCTGGAAACCGAGCGTCTCAGCCTGCCCGCGTTTACGCGCGAATTGGGACGGCGCGGCAGCCCGCTTGACTTGACCATACGCCTGCTCGCTTCGGAAATCGCCCGCTATCAGCCCCAAAACAAGTGGTTCTTTATACGCCCGTTTTCTGAAATGAACGACGCCACGCTGAACACGCCCTGGGAATTCGGCAATTCGGCGCACCGCAACACGTTCGAAGATTTCGCGGCTGCGTGGACGCTGCTGCGGCGCGTTTTTAATCAGGAGGGCGCGACAAACGCGCTGTTTATTTTCAGTCCGCTTGCCGCGCATGGCGTTCATCGTCAAAGCGAAGTTCTGGCCGCGCTGAACCACATTCCCCCCGGCAGCATAGACGCTTTCAGCCTGAACCTGTACTCCCGGCCCCGCCGCGCGTATGGCGAAAATGGCGACGAACCGTATTCCTTTGCCGAACTCGCGCAACCCTGGATGAATGTATTGTCCCGCTCACGACACAAAGGCATCCCGCTTGCGATTGCGGAAATGGGCATTTCCAGTCAGGCGTCGGATGCGCAACGCGCGAAG
>CAWIEK010000050.1:0-245381 GCA_963835065.1 uncultured Chthonomonadaceae bacterium
GATCTTGCGCAAGACGCTCGAGTAGATTCGCGCCAAAAACATTCCGAGCAGCGAACCGCTAATGACATCGCCGGGATAATGCGCGCCCAGATAGATGCGTGAGAAGGCGACCAGAGATGCCAGCCCGAAGAAGCCGCGCGCACTGCCAGGATATTCTCGTGCCAGCAACAGCGCGCCAGCAAATGCCGCGGCGCTGTGGCCCGAGGGAAAGGAATAGCTGCCCGGTTTACGCCCCACGATGATTGCCTCCACCAAGGAGACAAAGGGTCTGCGGCGGCGAAACCACTTTTTGATCGGATGCTCAACGGTCGTGGTGGCCAGCCAAAGGGCAGGCACCACGGCTCGCATCGCTTTCGAGCCACGCTGACGATCTATGAGCGTTGCGAGCAGGAGGAACAGCAGCCAACCGGTGCCACCCGTCATCGCCCAACTCAGGCGAGTCATGAAGCGATCCGACAGCCGCGTGTGCGGAAGCTCGTTAATCTGCACGAAAGCGAAGGTATCCACTGCCTGCAAAGGACCGAGCCGCTTAAACAGTTCTTGGCGCAAATGACGGCGGCCCCGACGCACGTCCGAAGGCGGCGCCTCGGATTCCTCTCCGCCGCCCAAAGCCTCGGAGACGGATTCGTCCACGATCGCTTTTTCATCGGGTGCGGCATTCGCCGACTGGACGGCTGCGGTCGCGATCACGCTGGCCGCTTGCGCCGCCGCCGGAAGGTCCCCGGCCTCCTCCATGGCTGCAGCCTGCTGCTCCGGCGAGGCGTCCGGCATTGCGCAGGCGACATCTTCTTCGCGCAAATCTCCTGCGGTCTTCTCAAGGGAATCCAGCGCACGCCTCGCCTGATCGGGAGTTTTGATTTCCTCGACGCCACGTTCGAGAGCCGCGCGCTCTCTCTCTTGCGCTTTATCGTTATCGGATTTTCCGGTGCGGTCGTGCGAGTCAGGCATGTGTCTCCTCTTTCAGGTCTCCACCACGGGATGTTTCGGCGCAAAGACTCTCAGAGCGCCAGGCAGGGCGCGCAGCTTGACCGGCGTCTTACCCAGCGGCCGACCGTCGATATGCACCGCAATGACGTTCGGCGACGCGAGTTCCATCTCCGCAGCGGAGAAGGTCTCGATCTTCGGCGAGTAGCGGTAGCGCCCTTGGGAGATCGAATGGAAATGACGAAATAGCTCCCATTTGCTAAAGCGCCGATAGATGGAAAGCGTCAGTCGCCCGTCGCGCATGCGTGCGCCGGCGGCCACGGTGAACCCGCCGCCGTAGTAAGGACCGTTGGCTGCTACCACCAGCAGCGCCTTGCGGTGGATAGTCTTTCCGGCAAGAGCGCCCGCGCTCATCCGCGCTTGGCTTGGCGCGGGCAGCACCTCGGAGAGTGGACGGTCAAAAGTGATATTGAACTTTTGGGGCTGGTATTGGAGCGCGAGCCGCGCGGCCTGCACAATACGCGTCCAGCGTCCGCTTTTGATTTCCTCGCCAAGGGGAAACAGCGTCGCATCCAGTCCAGCACCCGCAGCTTCAAAGAAATAGTGGGTGTCGTTCGCAAGCCCGACGTCGATCTCACTGACATGTCCCTTGGCAATGATGTTCGTAGCGACAGGTAAATCCGCCAGCACGCCGATGCTGCGGGCGATGTTGTTGAAAGTGCCAATCGGCAAGATGCCCAGCGTTGCCGGCTTGTGAACCAATTCGCGCGCGACTTCGCTTACCGTCCCATCGCCGCCGCCGACGAGCACCACTTCGACACCTGCCGCCACGGCCTCCCGCGCTATCACCCCAGCGCCGCGCTTTTCTGTAATGTAACAGACCTCCGCGACGAACGGCGCCGATGTCAGCCCCTTCTGAATCGTGTGGACCTTTTCCTCATTCGGTTCGTCGTCGCCTGAAACCGGGTTGATGATGAGCATGGCGCGCATACTCAGGCCTCTTTATCGCCAGCGATAGTTGCTCGGCCGGCTCAGAGCCGAATCATTTTCATCCGGAGCGTCAAGGTGCGGACTAACGAAAGCCAACAAAATCAGAAACCTTCCGGTCACGTAGTCGATGATCGCGGGGGAGCGGATGGAAATGTTTACCATACTTTGCTATTTCGCCAGACACGTGGCCGGTGGTTGCCCCGGTGAACTGGAGTTTGCAGAATACGCCGCTTTCTTTCGCTTGAGGGTTCACGGCTTTTACAGCCCCGCCTTTTTACGCCGCGGACTTGCTTTTCGACTTCTGGAAGACTCTCCTCGGAGGACGGAAACCAAGTCGATCCGCCTATGACAAGGAGCGTTACCGCCAACGCAACCGGGTCGAGCGTTTGGTGGGCCGCCTCAAGCAGTTCCGGGCCGTGGCCACGCGCTACGACAAGCTCGATGGCATGTTTGGCGGCTTGGTCGTGCTATGTCTGGCGGGCATTGCCCTGAGATAATCTAACTGTGAACAGACCCTAGCCCGCTTCATCGCCGGTCTATGCGGAAGCTTGGGCCCGGATCTGAGCGCCGACCTTCTTGGGATCGGGGCTGGGTTGCAGGGATACGCGAACGGATTTGTAAGTCGGCTGATTGCTTTTGTCGGCAACACTTGTGATCGGCACCAGGACGTTGCCTTCCGGGTAGTAGGTAGCAACGCAACCCCGCGGAATGTCATACGGCACCACCAAAAAGTGGGCGGCATGCCGCGTTCGATCCGCAAAGTGGCTCGTGATATCGACTGGTTGGCCAGCCACAAAACCGCTCGCTTCCACGTCTTTCGGGTTCATGAACAGCACCCGCCGTCCGTTGAAGATCCCGCGATAACGATCGTCCAGCCCGTAAATCGTCGTGTTGAACTGGTCATGCGAACGCATCGTCATCAGGGCAAACTCGCCGGAGCCGACTTCAAACGGACAGATGGGGTTGGCGGTCAGCACGGCTTTCCCTTCTTCCGTGGGGAACTCCCGCCGTTCTCGCGGAAGGTTTGGCAGGTAGAAAATGCTCTTCTTGATCCGGGTATTGAAATCTTTGAAGCCCGGAATCACCGCAGCGATTTCGTCCCGGATGCGGTCGTAATCGGCGGCCAGTTCTTCCCAGCGGACTTTCGATCGTTTCCCTAAAACGGCCGTGGCCATCCCGGCGATGATCGCCACTTCGCTCAGAAGGTGTTCGGAAGCCGGCGGCAGGTGTCCTCGGGACGGATTTATAATGCCCATGCTGTCTTCCGCCGTCACAAACTGCACGGTACCGTCCGGCTTCAAGTCGACTTCGCTTCGCCCGAGACACGGCAGCAGTAAGGCTCTACGGCCAGTCACCAGATGCGACCGGTTTAACTTGGTGGCAACGCCCACCGTAAGGCTGCAGCGCTGCAAAGCTTCTGCAATAAAATTGGTGTCCGGCCCGGCACCGAGCAGATTGCCGCCCAGGGACACAAAAACCTTGATGTCGCCGCGATGCATGGCGATGAGCGAGTCAACGGTGTCTTTACCTTCCTCACGAGGCGGTTTGAAGCCGTACCGTCCCTCTAGCGCATCCAGGAAGGCGGCGGGGGCACGTTCCCAGATGCCCATCGTGCGATCGCCCTGCACGTTGCTGTGGCCCCGCACGCAGCAGGGCCCTGCCCCCGGGCGCCCGATGTTGCCGCGCAGCAGCATGAAGTTGAGAACTTCCCGGATGGTTTCGACCGCGTTTTTGTGCTGGGTCAATCCCATTGCCCAGCAGCAAATGGTGGCCTTGGATCGCATCGCCATTTCCGCCGTGTGACGGATCTGTTCCCGGCTCAGCCCGGACACCGTCGTGATTTGATCCCAAGAGGCCGACCGGAGGCTTTCGATCAGGTCGTCGTAGCCGACCGTGTACCGGCGAATGAAGTCATGATCAAAAACGCTGCCCGGGCGTTTCTCCTCTTCGGCCAGCATTTCCTTCATGATCCCTTTGAACAGGGCGAGGTCGCCGTTGATTTTTACCGGCAGCCACACGTCCGAAAGTCTGGTGCCGTGGTGCAGAAGGTTCGGTACCCCCTTCAAAGGGTTCTTGAACTTCTGCGGATCCTCAAACCGGAAGTTGCCGGTCTCGGGCAGGGGATTGATGCTGACGATCTTCGCGCCTCGTTCCTTGGCCGCTTCCAGGGAACTGAGCATGCGCGGGTGGTTGGTGCCCGGGTTTTGCCCGATGACAAAAATCAGGTCGGTATGGAGAAAATCATCCAGCGTCACCGTTCCCTTACCGATACCGATCACCTTGTTAAGGGCGGTGCCGCTGGATTCGTGGCACATATTTGAACAATCGGGCAGGTTATTGGTGCCGAACTCGCGGACAAAAAGTTGGTAAAGGTAAGCCGGTTCGTTCATCAATTTACCGGACGTGTAAAACGTGGCCTCGTCCGGCGAAGATAAGCCGTTGAGTTCCTCAGCCACCAGGCGGAACGCCTCATCCCACGTGATCGGTTCGTAGTGGCTGGCGCCCTGCCGTATAACCATCGGATGGGTAAGCCGGCCTTGCTTGTTGAGCCAGAAATCGGTCCGGGCCAGCAAGTCGGCGACGCTGTGCTGCTTGAAGAATTCCAGGGTAACCCTTGCCTTGGTGCCTTCGTCGGCGATCGCCTTGGCCCCGTTCTCGCAGAATTCCGCCACCTTGCGGTGCTTATCGGGGCTGGGCCAGGCGCAGCTCTGGCAGTCAAACCCGTCCACTTTGTTAACCTTGAGCAGGGACTCGGTGCCTTGGAAGACGCCGATGTTGCCCCAGACGTACCGAAGCGTTTGCCAGACGGCGGGCAGACCCGCTGCCGCCTCGAACCGTTTGCCCAGGTGCACCGAAGCGGTGTCGTCAGGCGATTCCACCCCTGGCACCGCACCGTCAGGAGCAAGGTTCGGGTCGTGTGTGGCGTCTTCGTACTCGTGCACATGGCCTACAGCGTCGGGTGGGTCTGAGGCAGGGGAAGATGAACGACCGAGGGGATTTTCTGCCATAAAAACAACCTTTTACGTGTTTCGAGCCGGATGGCAGCGTGGATGTGCCGTTCGCTCCCAAACTCCCCGAAAGCTTACGCGTGGCGTGGCGTTGTCAAATTCCAAATTAAATGCGACTGAATCTCCCAAATTATTTGCGAACTGAGAAGACTGCCAAACTGAAGCAGTAGAGATGAACGGCAGGAGGCATAGCAGGAACGCTCGCCTTCTGGCAAAGAGCGGTTAAAGGCGGCCTGAAAGTAGCCGAATCGGGTCTGTTGGCAATTTTGTAAGCTTCTCTTGGCTAGCCATTTGCGATTTCCCGGTGGTTAATATGGGGATGACCGAGCGACCGTCTCCATTCGCAGATAATGTGCTACCGTTCGCGCTCAATTTGCGCGGAGCAGCCCATATTCGCAAATAATTTGCGACTTTACACTAGCGCGCCTGGCCGTATTGCCCTTCCGCTACGCTAAAAGCGTCGGCACCCTGAACTGTTTCCCGGAATACTGCAAGCCTCACGCCGAAACGTGTCGCTTTTCGGCGACTCCCACTCTTAGCGGAGCTATAACCGAAAGTTGTGGATGAGGAGATAAAGAAAGGCGCATCCTTTCAATCAGAAAAAGAAACAAGGCTGCCTCACTCGAGGACGCCAAAAAAGAAAGGATGCACCAGTGCCAGAGAGTAAAGTGATCTCGCTTGAAGAGCGAGCAAAAGAAGAACAAAAGCCGTTTCTGGAGCAGTTACTGAGGGAAGGAGCCAGGAAGCTGTTACAGGCAGCGATCGAGAACGAAGTGCTCGACTATATCCAATTCCACAAGGGTCGAGTGGATGAGAACGGGCAACGGCTGGTGGTACGCAATGGGCACCTGCCGGAGCGGGAGGTGGTCAGTGGAGCGGGCCCGATACCAGTTCGTCAGCCACGGGTCCGGCACCGGGACAAGGGTCGCTTTTCCAGTGCGATTCTGCCCAAGTATATGCGTCGGGTTCCCAGTGTGGACGCTTTGATTCCAGCCCTGTACCTCAAAGGGATCTCTACCGGAGATTTCAGCGAAGCATTGAGCGCCATTTTGGGCGAAGGAGCCAGTGGGCTTTCTGCCACCAACATCGTCAGACTCAAGAGCAGTTGGGAAACTGATTACAAGGCTTGGAGTCAGCGTGATTTGAGTCAAAAGCGTTACGTTTATTGGTGGGCCGACGGAGTCTATTTCAACGTTCGACTCGACGAAGAGCGGACCTGTGTGCTGGTCTTGATCGGAGCCACCGAGGATGGCACCAAAGAATTGCTAGCAGTGGTTGACGGTTATCGCGAAAGCACCCAATCCTGGCGTGAACTGCTTGGGCAGCTCAAGCGCCTGGGCCTATCGGCCGCGCCGAAGCTGGCCATTGGTGATGGATCGCTGGGCTTCTGGATCGCTCTGCAGGAAGAATATGGCCCGGTCGCCAGAGCAGCGTTGCTGGGTCCATAAGACCGCCAATATCCTGGATAAAATGCCTAAGAGTGTTCAGGGCAAAGCGAAGCAACTGATCCATGAAATGTACCTGGCGCCGACCCGCAAAGCCGCTCTGGCAGCCTACGATCAGTTCATCTCCAGTTACCAAATCAAATTCCCGAAAGCCTGCGAATGCCTGGCGAAAGATAAAGAGGTGCTGTTTACCTTTTACGACTTCCCAGCCCAACATTGGCCGCATTTACGGACCACCAATCCCATCGAATCCACTTTTGCTACCGTCCGATTACGAACTCAGCGAACAAAAGGTTGCGGTTCACGGATCGCGACCCTGACGATGGTCTTCAAACTTGGTCTGGAAGCCCAAAAGCATTGGCGCCGGCTGCAGGGATTCGAACTAATTCCAAAGGTAGTTACCGGTGTCCGTTTCGTCGATGGTGAAGAACAAACCCAACAGGCCGCTTAATCAATCATTTCAACAAGGATGCGCCCGTCTTCGATACACAACATTTGACAATATCTCCCTCCGACGCGTCGGATACCTTTAAGCGTTCTGCCGTCGGTTGGCATTCCTACTAGTCTGAATACCTCTCGAACGGCCAAGTGAATGGTCCTGACAGATTTCCGTAACCTGGAAGCACCAGCATCCGCCACGACCAGTGGCGATACTGCTGCTCCCTTAAATACCCTTTCCTGGTAGAACCGCACCTGTCCTCGCAGCTCAATTTTCGCGATTTCTCGAAGAATGCGCTTCGCAAGTTGGGAGTACAGAACCTCTGACGCTTCAGTTTTGCCGACCGTTTGCTCGCGACGGGAGCGGCAATCTGCTCGCAAAATGTCTCACTGCAATAATCACCAAAAAGCCATTGTTTCGCACGAAACGCGCTAATTAGTAACAAGAATGAACCTTAAATACAATATATAATATAACAACTACTCTAGAACAGTCTGGAATCTTAAAGAGTTTGTTCCGGTGAAGATTTCGAGCGGCCAATTTCAACACTGTACGATCGAGAACCTCATGGTTTCGGGAATGGTCTGGAGTCGCCAGCATGAGAACGACCGCGAGAATCGAGAGATGCACGGCTCAGTCCAACAGCAATCTCACCTTAGGATGAAGTTCCTCCCAAGGCTTTTTTTCAGTTTCTCTATATTCATCGCGGCGTTGCTCTGCACCAACGAGACATCTAAAGCCGAGGAAAGAATATTTGGAACAATCCTCGATGAGGAAGCGGACACTTATCTAGTTGAAGCAGAAGACGGAACTCGGTACAAGGTCGAGTGGAACGCCGGTAGCACACTTTGGAGCGTCGGTGATGAGGCGATTCTGACGACCGGGTCTGGGTTCGGATTATGGTTTACGGCACCAATCGCACTTCACGTATCGATAGAAGACAACTGAGGAAAGCAGTCTCGATGAAAGCACGAATGCGGATTCGGATTCAGAGCAGTGATTTCGCGATATATGCAACTCACTGGGACACCAATCCATCCGCCCGTTCAATTGCCGCGTTGAGTCGCTCGACGGCCTTTGCATAGTCGTTGCCTTGTAACGTGAGCGGTTTACTGTCGGTCTGCTTCCGGTACAGTCGGACAGCATCCACAAGTTCACTCAAAGCGTCTGTCCGATCTCTGAGCGCCTTATTTACGCCGTCCTTAACAACGCGGCCTTCCAGATCGACAGTCTTTCTCGCTGGCGGCGGCAACTCGATGTTTGCAGATTTCTTTTAGCGCCCAACGGAATTCCTGAAGGTTTTCCTAAGCGCGGCGTCTGGACGTTCTGGATGCCTCGACTTCGTCCAGCAGGTTCTGCAACTCGCGGGGTGTCATGGCCTGACAGTGTTCATTAGAGTACATGTGGTCAAGCTCTGAAGAATCCGTCGCCCTTCCAACGGCGAAACAAGTTGCACTATGGCCGACGACACCGCAAAACGCGATTACCGGGACCGCGATCGGATCAATGTCCACGAAGACTACGAACTCCGATATTGGACAAAGGAGCTTGGAGTGACCCCTGAAAAGCTTAAGCAGACAGTTGAGAAGGTGGGCGTAATGGCCACCGATGTTCGCAAGGCGCTTGGGAAATAACCGGAGTTGGGTGACGAAGCGTGCGAAGGATTATCCAGATCAGCACCACAGCCTCCAGCAGAGAGTTATTTCGCCCTGTGCGATGACGGATAATTTATTGGGGTTCAGGGCCAACCACCCCGGCTGGGTGCGGCTGCCCGGACATCCCGCAGGAGTCAACGCCGGAGGAACGCGAGAACCCGGTATGGCGATGGGAGTGAGAAAAGTTGCACGGAGTGGCAGCTTCCAGATGGGACAGCGCATGAGCAGCGGAATGTGGATGTTGGTGTCGTACAGGCCGTGATGGTCGAACCAGTGCCCGTGTTCGTCCAGTTCTTCGCCATGATCGGCAGTGACGACAACCAGCGTATCGGAAGCCAGGCCAAGTTCTTCCAAATGCGTCAGGATGTGCGCAAAGCAGGCGTCCATATACGCGATGCAGGCGTCGTACTGCGCTTTGGGAAATTCAATGTCCGTGACGCCGGGCATCCACTCGGCAAAATACCGCCGGAAATTTTCAAACGCCCACACTTCCTCCATGCTGCGGTTAGTGGGGTCTTTTTCATTGCCCGCGTAAAACATGCGGTCGAACGGCGCGGGCGGCAGATAGGGCGTATGCGGGTCCCAAAAGTGGAAGAACAGGAAAAACGGCTGATCCTGCGCGGCGGCTTCGCTCAATACTTTCAGCGCGGTTTGTGCCACCGCTTCGCCCTTGCGCCAGTCGCGGGGCGCGCTCGTATCCCATCCATACCCCTCGTAATGGTCTATACCGCGCGCAAACCAGCGCCCTAAATTGTCCGCCGCGCCCGTATAATACCCTTCCTCCCGCAGCAGTTCCGCCAGCATTTTGATGTCAGGCGGCGGTTCAGGCGTTCCCGATTGACTGGTAATCTGGTGCGCGTACAAATCCTTGCCCGTCATCATGCGTCGTATGGCCGGGATAGGTCGGGATATGCGGGCTGAAAAAGTCCGTAAACAGCACCCCTTCTTCCGCCAGGCGGTCAAGGTGCGGACTGGTACGCCGAAAATGCCCGTAGCAGGAAAGCCGGTCGGCGCGCGTGGTATCGAGGCTGACAAGGATGATGTTGGTCATAAACGTAGGGAGTAGGGAGTAGGGGGTAGGGATAGGAGAAGCAAGTTTAACAGGCGCATTGCCTACTCCCTACCCCCTACTCCCTACTCCCTCCTATTTGTCTTTCCACTTCACATGGCCGTCGGCGTAGAGGATGGCGACGCCGCCGGGTCCGGGGTAGGTTCCGAGAATGGTTTCGGAGGGTTTGCCGATGTCCTTGAGCGCGCCACCGCCGTAGGTGTAATTCAGGCCATCCAGAACGCTGTCATCTCTCAGGTAGGGAGAAGTCACGTCAGCGGTTGCGGGGAAAACTTCGTCGTAATCCTGGCAGTACATAAGCAGTGAAACCGCGGCTTGTTTGGCGTTGCGCAGGACAAGGTCGCGCAGGGTTCGGGTAAACGCTTCGCGCGGCAGGTGGGCCAGGGGCGTGACAAGCGCGACGCCCTGCGACAGATACAAAACGGCGTCGCCACGCGGCGACATTTGCGCGTTCACGCCGTCCGCGCAAAGCAAGGTACGCGCCTGTTCGCTTTTCAGGTCACATTCCAGCCACAGGGGACGGGTATGGTGACGCGCCGCGCCTTCGCTCAACACCTGCGACGTTTGGCGAATATGGAGCGGCCCGGCATAGACTGCGACCCTCGGCGCTTTTTCCATTAAGGGAGCGGGCATTTTGTCCATCCGCGTGATTGCGCCGGTTGCGGCATCCATGCGCGCGAAGCGTTGTACCTCCTTGTCGGCAATCGCTGCCGCGTTGCCGGTTTTGTCAGTTGTTTTATCACCGGCCACTTTTTCAAACCAATGCAGCAGCAGCGCGCTGCCGTCGGGCATCCATTCCACGCCAAGCGTCGGCTCTTTCGGCAGGGCAAGCGCAGGTCCGGCCACGCCACTGCTATCCAGAATACGCGCGGTCTGCTCTTTCATATCATGCAGCACAATTTGCGGCTTCGTGGGCGAAGTGACGAAGGGCAGCCAGGAGGGGAGCGATACCTCGCGCGCTTGTTCGCGGAGGGCGTCAATCAGCAGCAGCGCGTGGTGAGACGTTACCTCTATCTTTTGCACATTCTGCGCGTCCGGCTGCTGCGTCGTTTCCAGCCATTCAAGCGTCAGCACGGCGGTTTGCGAGGCGGGCAGCCATGACAAACTGCCCACTGTCGAGCGTTCTTCGGAGGGCGGCAGGCTGCGATGCTTCCACACGGTCACGCCCCGTTTTGTCGCCAGATTCCACAAAACCACGCTTGTTTCCACAGGCGGCAGTTCCAGCGTTTGCGCATTGGGACGCGCATCGGGAATATCCGCGCAAACGGCAAGAACGCGCCGGCCATCCGGCGACCACGCGGCCAAATCCACCTGTCCCGCCACCACGTGGGGCGGCTGCGCCACAATCGCTTCATTCGCCAACCAGACATAATGCGGCAGGGCGGAACGGCCTCGATTTTGCGCCTGCCCTCGTAATCCCGTCAGCGCCATGGCCGCGCCGCCCGCCACTGCCGCCACTGCTATAAGCTGTTTCCATTCCGTTCTTGTGTTTCCGCGCATTGTTTTCCCACTTCCGCAACAAAGTTGAAAGTATCTCACGCCGGGCGTCCACTCGTGGAAATCCCCTCTCCTGACCGCCCATTCCTCGCCAGGAAATGGAGCAGGCGGCCTGATCAGGATAGTGGGCGCGAAGCATAAGGAAGGCTATTTGGTTAGAGGAGGCAGCAGGGTTTTTGGTTCATGCCTTGTCCTTATTTCTCAATTTCCTGTGTAGTTCCTTATGCTACTGCCAATCCCCCATGAGGATGAAGGGCGCCCAATAGCAGGGATGCTGATAGGCTTTGTCATGCATCAGGGCCAGCATAGCCTGGCGTAACGCTTGGCCTTTGCGCAGTTTCTTTGTTGTGAGGCCGGCATAGAAGACCTGCATAAATCGGGCGGTACTCTGATCGTCTACACTCCACTGGCTTACAATGGACGTAGGCGCCCCAGCCGCAAAGAGCGCCCAGGTTAAGCCGATGACGCCCTCGCCTATCTGCTTCTGCCCTTGCGCCGTTTCGCAGGCGGAAAGCACGACCAGATCGGCGGACAAGTTCATGGCGAAAATATCCCTGGCGGTCAGAAAGCCCGTCGCCTCTGTATTGGCGGGGGGCTGCGCCAGTACCAGGGAAGAAAGCATCGGCGCATCCGTGTTGATGAGGCCATGTGTTGCAAAGTGCAGGTACTTATAGTTACCCGCTATCGTCTTTATGGTTGTCTCCTGCGCCTCCTTTCCTGTGAGGAGAGTGGCATTGGGGAACAGGCGCTGGATTGCGCGGGCTTCCTCCTGTGTGCCCGGCAGCGGCGCGATCCCACGGCCTCGCGTGAACACGCGACGGCGTTTATCTTGCAGGCTCCTTCTCGTTTCTAACTCTTTTGGAGCCTGTTTTACCTCACCCTCTGCCGACAGCGCGACGGTCTCCCCCTTCTCTTGGAAGCGGTCTGCGCCTCCAAAATCAGGATTTGCGCAGACCAGCATTGTAGCAGTGGCATGGCGCCGCGCAGAATTGTGTTTGATGCGGCGTGCGGCCAGAGCCGTTGTAGCGGAGTAGGCGTAATCAATTTCGTATAGCTCGGTCAGAAATTTGTGTGACGGGGTGAGCAGCGCTTGAAACGGTACGTTCCAGAGAGGGCCGTCGGGACAGACAATCAGCCGTTTTTTACCGGCAAGCTGCTGCTGCGCCGGTTGGAGCAACAGGGCGTAGAGGTCCTGTCCTTTCTGCGCATACTCGCCTTCGGAAACAGCGCACTCATCTCGGAAAGCATTGGCGCGCGCCGCCAGGACGCGGTTCGACTTCGCAAGTGGATACGCCCTGCAAACCGGCTTACCCGCCTCCAGCGTCACACAAAATAACACGGTCTGTTCAAGGGAAACAGCCCGGTCGTTATGATTAGCATGCAAAGAGACATATTCCAGTAACGCCGTGTCAGGCGAGAGAAGCAGGGGCATGTCGTGCAGGGTTACGGTAGCTGCCGCCGCTCTGTCTTTCAAGCCGGGGTATTTGCTATACAGGCTGTCCGCAAAGGTCTGCAAGGCATTCTCAGCCTGCTGCTGCTGCTGTTTAAGAAGCGCCAGTTTCGCCGGATCGGGTTTAGCTTGCTGAAATTGCGCAATGGCAGCCGCATAAATCCGCGCCGAATGTTGGGAAAGTTCGCGTTGCTTTTGTTTTTCTTCCGGCGTCAAACGGGCGGCAATATCCACCCGGCCATTGTTCACAAGATCCAACAGCGCGCGCGCTTTGGCTTTTTGTGTCCAGGCAAACGCCTCCGCTGGTTTGTTAGCTTTCAGCAACAGATGAATATAGGCATAGTAAGTGCCCAGATATTTTGCAAGGAAGCTGACTTTGCTATCCGTTAAGCCGCTGATGTTAGCACGTACTCGCTCATAAAGATGAAGCGCCTGCCGCATATCGGCCTCTGCCGATAGAAGTTGCCCCTGCATTTCCTGCACATCGGCGATGTTGGCAAGAGTAGTCGCTTCATCAATCTCATTTCGGGTACTCCGACTTATGACAAGCGCTTGCCGGAAAAGTTCCAGCGCTTTCTCTGGCTGCTTCATGTTAGCGAAGGCATATGCCATTCCAGTCAGGGTAATGCTTTCCCAGCGTTGGTTGTGGATGCTGCGGTACAAAGCCAATGCCTGCTCATAGTAGTGTAGAGCTTGGGGTATCTGACCGAGATCGAAGCTGATCGCCGCCAAACGATTCAGAACAAAGGCTTCGCCATCCGGGTTGTGCAGGTTTTGCTGCATCGATAACGCCTGCTGAAAGTAGTCCAGAGCCTTCCGGGTCTGTCCGAGAGCCGCACAGGCATTGGCGACATTGCTCAATTCAAGCGCTTCCCCCCGCTTGCTTTCGGCAACGCGATGCAGGGCTAATGCCTGCTCGAAGAACTGAAGTGCTTTTTGCGGCTGTCCAGTACGAAGATAAACACCACCGATGTTGGAAAGAGCAAAGGCTTCGCCTCCAATGTTATGGGTCAAACGGCGCAGGGCAAGCGCCTGTTCAAAACACGTGAGCGCCTGCTGAAACTCTCCACCCTCCGAATAAATGCCTCCAATCTGCACAAGCGTATACGCTTCCGGAATCCTGGTTTCGCGCTGCTCGCAACGCAGGAAGCGCCTGATTGAGAAACTTGAGAGCCTGCTGCGGCTGTCCTATATCGGAGTAAAGCTGCGCCTATTTTGACAAGAACATCCGCTTCCGCTTCCGGGGCGTGGAGCGTACCGATGATGGCTTGTACCTGTTGGTATATCTCCAGAGCTTTTTGCGGTTGCCCAATTACAGCGTATACGTCACCGATGTTTGTCATCGTAATGATCGCATTGGGTTGATCCTTGATTTCCTGAAGAAGCAGCAGCGCCTGCTGATAATACTCCAGCGCCTTCACCGGCTCCCGATCACTATAAACAGAGCCTATCTGATTGAGCGCAACAGCTTCTCCGCGCTTGCTATGGATTGCGCGGAACAGAGGCAGGGCCTGTTGATACAAACCAAGCGCCTTTGAAGCAGCCCTGGTACGCTGATAGATGTCGCCCATCTTAATAAGCGCATCAGCCTCCAATTCGGTATCGGTTGCCTCATGGAACAGACGCGACCCTTCCTGAAAAGCCTCTACAGCCTGTTGAGACTGCTTCATAGCCTCATACATGCGGCCAACGCTGACGAACGCAAGCGCTTCTCCGTCTTTGTCGCCAAGCGTATGCGCTCTGGCAATTATCGTCTGGTAACGCCGCAGGCTTTCCTCGGTTTACTGGTATTTTCTGCCTTGATGCTTTCATCAGCAATTTCTGCACTTCGGGGAGCGGCGCAGGAGGGGTGTGGGGCAGGAAGCGGGCGTGTGCTGCAAACGGAAACAAGACAGCCCATGAGTAAACCAGAGGGAACACCCACAAAATACGCTTGTTCACATCCATTACAATGCGCTCCTATAGCAATGCGAACGGCTGACGGCGAACTGCAATCTCACCGAGAAGCTTTTGTCAGTCAATTTTCAAAGGAACAAATCCTGCCCGCTTGGTTTAAGGCTGCTCAAAGAAATTCGTCTTGCCTGCCGCGCTTTCAACGCCCGATCAGCGCATGGTAGTAGCCCGTAAAGCCGTTGAGGACGAACTGCACCGCCAATGCCGCCAATGCTACGCCCAAGACGCGCGTCGCCACATGCGCCCCGGCTTCCCCAATCCGCGCCATCACGCGCTCGCCGAGCCACATGACGATCCATGCCAGGGCAAATACGAACACGGTTGCCGCAAACAACGCGCCCGCCAGTATCGCCTGCCCATGCGTTTGCGCGGTGAGCAGCAGCAGACTGGTCATCAACCCCGGCCCGGTCAGGAGGGGAATGGCAAGCGGGAAAATCGCCACATCGGGCGCGGGATTGCCCTGCTCCTCCTGCTGCGGTGATTGCAGGCCGCCCCGCTGTCCGAACAGCATGGGCAGCGCGGTCGCAAACAGCAAAATGCCGCCACTGATGGCAAACGCATGAACGCTCACGCCCATGTAGCGCAGTGCCGCGTCACCCACGAGCAGAAAAAACACGGCGATTGCAAACGCCGTGACAATCGCCCGCCGCAGCACGCCCCGCCGTTCCGGCAGCGACATTCCCGTCGTCAGCGCCGTAAACAGCGGCAGCATCCCAAGCGGATCCACAATGACCAGCATGGTGACAAACGCGGTCAGGCCAAATTGAAGTACGGTGTGGAGCATGGAGATATTAGGCATTAGGCATTAGGCATTAGATATTAGATATTAGGACAGGTACTCAGAGTGTTCGACATGGCTGCGGGCTTGCATCTAATGCCTAATGCCTAATGCCTCATCGGGCAGGTCGGGAAACATTTCCAGTTGCGTTTCATCGTGTGGCAGGGCGTTTTGTTCGCCCGCGCTGTGCTTGCCGTTTTTGTTGTTTTTGCCGTTTGCCGCGTGTTTTTGCGGGGTGCTGGCAGTAGCGCGGGGCTTGCGGCTTGTTCCCGCTTCCGACGTTGCGGCCTTCCCGTTGCTGCCGCGCTTTGGGGAGGTTCGGAAGGCGGGCGGCACGTTGCGTATCTGGTGGCAGCGGCGGCAGCGCGCTTCGTAGCTTTCGTCCGCGCCCACCAGAATCGTCGGCTCGTCCCATCCCGCCGGACGGCCATTGACCAACCGCTGCGTTCGGCTCGCTTCCTGCCCGCACACTTTGCAAATGGCGTGAAGCTTCATCACGTTGTCGGCCAGCGCCATTAACTGCGGCATAAAACTGAACGGCATCCCCCGAAAATCCTGATCCAGTCCCGCCGCAATCACTTCCACGCCCCGATCCGCCAAGCGCTGACACAGGCCGATCACGCCCTCATCGAAAAACTGTACTTCTTCGATGCCGACGATCTGCACGTTCGGTTCCAGCAGGCTTTCCATTGTCCGCGAGTCGGGCACGGCCAGCGCCGTAAACGTCATGCCGTCGTGGGTGCGAATTACGGTCGTGTCGCAGCGCGTATCCATCGCGGACTTGAATACCTGTACGCGCTTGCGGGCATGCATGGCGCGGCGCACCAGCCGGATCAGTTCTTCGGTCTTGCCGGAAAACATGCTGCCGCAAATGATAGTCAGGGAGCCGGGTGGGGCTTTCAAAATAGACACAGACAGCGTTCCTCAATACGGAAATTTCACCACCCGCTGCGCTAGAGACACAGAGACACAGAGACACAGAGGGGGAGACAAGGAGAATATAGAAACCGCTAAACACACGAAATAAACGAAAAGAGGACGGAAAACAGACAGGATTAAAAGGATTTTTAGGATTAAACAGGATTACACAAGAGAGAGACTAATTCTCTGCTGTTCTTATCCGTGTCCATCCGTTTTATCTGTTTCATCCGTGGTTTATTCTTTTGTTTTTCCTTTTTTCGTCTTGGTTCGTGTGTTTCGCGGTTCCCTCTTCTCCTCTTCTCGCATTGGCTTTTCCTCTGTGCCTCTGTGTCTCTAGCGCAGCGGGTGGTTTATTTTCCTTTCAGGTTGGATTGGAAGAAGGCTTTGAGAGTGGCCTCGTAGGTCGGGCGTTCTTCCGGGTGGATACGGACATGCCATGAGCGGGGCCACAGCGTCAGGGTTTTGGGCTGCTGCGCGGCTTCGTACAGGGCGCGGGCGTCGGCAGGGTTGACGATGCGATCCCGCGCGCCGTGCATCAGCAGGACGGGGCGCGGCGCGATTTGGGACACGACGGCTAAAGGCGAAACCGTTGCCGGGTCAGCGCTCATCCAGCGCTTGCCCCAGTACGCGGCGGGACGGGAAAACGCGACCCCGGCAGGCCCTAAAACGGCTCGCCCGCGCTGGTCAATGGCGCGATCCAGGCTGGCGTACGCCCCGTGCGTGGCGACGGCGGCAAGGCGCGGCTCCTGCGCGGCAGCCATCAGGCACACGGCTCCGCCCATCGAAATGCCATACGCGCCGATGGGCAGGCCGTCCATTTCCGGGCGCGCGTCCAGATACGCCACCGCGCCGAGCAAATCCTTCACTTCATGATACCCGATGCTGCACAGCGTTCCCTCGCTTTGGCCCAGGGCGCGAAAATCAAACAACAAAGTGTGAAAGCCCGCGTGGTGCATCAAACGCGCCCAGGGCAGCATTTCCACGCGGTTCATCGGGTGGCCGTGACACAAAATTACGCCGCCCTGCGCCGGGCCATTCGCAGGATTGGCAGCCGCGAACCAGCCCGCAATGTTCAGGCCGTCCGAAGTGGGAAACGTGACGCCCTGCCATTCCGGGTCGTTTTCCTTTTTGCCGTGCAGAATGGGCAGGCGCGCGGGATGCGTGGCAAGCCAGGCATACGCCAGCGTTCCCGCCGCCCATCCCGCGCCCGCCAGCAGCAGCCCGACGCCGATCAAGCCGGGAGATGGCTTTCCCCGTCCCGGCTCCTCGCCACTCCCGCCACTCCCAAAAGGTTCTTGACAATCCGCGCCGATGTGTTTATACTTGTGTGCAGCATCACCAAACTTAGAAAACAACATTGTCGCATGAACTCTTTTCTTGTATCAATCAACCACCAACCACCAACCACCAAACACTATGGCCGACACGGAACCGAAAAACAACACAGGCAATTCGCCGATTGTGCAGGAAGGCTGGGAAAGCGAGCGCGATACGGAACGCGCCAAAATCAGCATCCGCGTGATGGCAATTTTCATACTGCTTGGAACCGCGTTCTGGCTGCGCGGTCACGCAAACGGAACGGCGATTACTAACCGGATTCTGTTTGGCCTTGCTGTCGGCGCGGCTCTAATGACATTGGCTGAAGCGTGGTATTTGTACCGTCCCGGCTGCGTGACCATACCGCGCTGGTTCAAGTACGTCACCGTTGCGGGAGATATGGCGTTCGTGTCCGTCCTCATCTTTGATACGGGCGCAAGCCGCAGTCCGTTTTTCTTTGTTTACTTCGTGTTCCTGATCTCCAACTGCCTGCGCTATGGCCTGCGCATGAGCCTGTTCGTGGCGCTGCTGTTCAACATTCTGTACGCCATGGTTCTGGGGTTGGCGTCCGCCGCCGATTCGCAAACCTCGGTACAGGGCGGCGAAGGGCTGAAGTTTCTCGCCTTCTGGGCGATTGCGTTTTACGGCGGCAGCGTTTCGGAGCGGTTTCGGCGTCAGGCGGGGCAACTGCGCGTGTACGAGGAAACCCTGCTGGAACTGCGCGCCCGCCTGCGTACCCTGACGGAAGCAAGCCCACAGTCTGCGTCACCGCACAATGCGGAAAGCGTTCCCGCAAAATCGGAAACGACGAAAGCGGAAGGAGAAGCGCCAGCATGACCTCTCCGCACCGCCCTCCCCGAAAAGAAGAAAACGAACCGGACGCTTCGCCCACCTCCCGTCTAAAACCATTGCGCGTTACAGGCCACATTCTCGCCTATGCCGTCGCTGGAATTATTCTTGGGGGAATCGGCCTGCTGCTCATCACGATTCTCCCCGGCTCGCCCTGGCTGTTCCTGCTGTATCCCGTTTTGATTGCCCTTGTGCTTGTTTCCCTGATTGCCATTGTACTGCACCTGCTTCACCGTTTCGCCTGATGCTTTGTACAATCGTGCTGGTCTGTGTACAGCCGGATTATAACTATTTTAATCTTTTGCCGGTTATTAGACCTTCGGCCAATTGTCCTGCTGACGTGAGATTGTGCAAAGTTCAAGTGGTTTGTCCATAAAGTAGTTGTCGCAGTCGCAGGGCATGACGCAGGCTTTTTACGTCGTGGGTCCATGTGGGCAACACGAGCTTCATGGCAAAACCTTCCAGATTGCTCGTCAGTCCGCAGATGATCGCCGGCCACAGCCAGATTCCGCCCGCGTGAAATCCGAGTAATGCAATCGTTGCTACAAACAGAGCAATGCCCCATAGTTTGGCGGATAGGGCGTGAAATGAGGCAATGCGCCCGTATTTGAGCAGGTCGAATCCGTAGGAGCAACCCTGCATTGCCAGCACCAGCAGGAGCGGCCCGCGTAGCGGCCTGATTACGTGCGGCGCGACGGCGCAAACCGCCGCCACAACCCAGGCGTAGAAAAATCCGTCCGCCCAACTGTCCGCCACGCGCAGCCGCTCCGTTGCCACATTCAGCCGCCGCGCAATCACGCCATCGAAAATATCCGACAACAGCGCCAGAGTCAGGACCGCAACAATCCAGCCGCCTGCGACGCGGCAAACGCAAAGCCGGTACAAAACCGGCCCAAGCAGCAGGCGAAGCCCAATCAATCCGGCTGGAACCCGCTGCAAACCATGCCTGATACAAAAACGAGGTTGGCGCATTGCAACCCTCCATTACAGCGCAAAAACGTGTTTTCCTGCTTCTTGAAAACGCAGCCGGAAAGCGCCATAGAGGATCAGTTTAACCGCATTGCTCCCGCAACGCATGAGGCGAAAGACCTAGTCTTCATTAGATTTGTTCATTAGATTCCAGAGGCGTTTTAGGAGAAGGCGCGTAGTTTGGATGGGCGTGAAGCCAGCGAAGCGCGAGATCGCGCGTGAGTGGCATGGGGTCGGCGGCGCGGGATTCAATGGCGGTTCGCATGTCTTCTTCCTCTGTCGTTTCCGTTGCGCCGCACAGGGCGTTTGTCAGCAGCAGGCGATGCTCGCTCCCCACTTTGTCGCACCAGAAGGCGAGTTCGCGCCGGTACTGGGGATTGGCGGGATTGCGGGCAAGTGTGGCAAGCATCGCGCCCAATCCGTCTTCCGCGTGCATGGCGAACTGCGCGGCCTCGTACACGTCGGGATGCGCGTAGACCTGCGCGAGTGGCTGAAGTTCCGGGGGCAGCAGGGACAGGGACTGCGCTTCGCCATCCGTAGCGGCCTTGCGAAACGCGAGCGCAATGTCCCCGGCGGCGTGTTCCGAAAAGCCCAAGCGCAGCGAATAGATTTGCGTGGCGGCGAGAAGCGCGTCCGGGGCGGCAAGCGCGGGGTCGTGGCGGTGCATCCGCGAAAGTTGCAAAGCGCCCCGCGCCAGGTCATCGCCCGCTGTCGCCAACGCCTGTATCTGCTCCTCACTGCCCTCGCCCCACAGCAGCCATTTCAGTATCAGGGCGCGGGTACGCTCGGCTCGATCCAATTCCGGCTCATGCGCTTCTAAAATCGGGCGTATGATACGCGGCTCGGTTTCCATCAGCGCCTGCAATGCCGGGTACGCATGACCGCGCAGGGCGAGCTCCACCAGACATTCCACGCCTTCGGTCTGCTGCGTTCCGCGCAGGGTGGATACGACAATCGGTTCGCCGTGATTGGCAGGAATGGCGTTGAGGAAGGGCGCAGAGTCCACGCGGGTAAAGACGCCGTGCGCCACCAGGACGCAGGCGATATGCGCGTTTCGCAGGCCACGTTTCAGGTCGCCGTCACCGGGCCGGGCTTCGCTCCCATCCGTCAGCACATGCTTCAGCGCCTGCACACTGGCTTCTTCCAGACGCGGCAGGCGGGCCAGCACCGCAGCGGCGGGCGCGGAACCATCCCGCAGCAGCATTTGCAGCCACAAGCGCTCGTGCCGATCCCCGCTCATATCGGCAAGCAACTGAACCGCTTCTGTTCGCGCATCGGTTCCAACCGTTTCGTCTTTGATGATTCCCAACAGGGTTTCTTCGGCAAGACGCGGCGCATGGCCGGAAATCAACTCCGCGCCGACAAGCCGCAGCCGTATATTGGGCGCGTGGAGCAACGCCAGCGTTTTGCTTTCGCAGGCGCGCGGATCGGCGTCGAGAATGGCGCGGGCCTGCCGCCGCACTGCAGGTTCCAGCAGGCGCGTGGGCGCATCCAGAACGCTTTCCAGCCAGCCGCGCCCACTGCGCCGTTCCAAAACGGGCGCGTTGAAACGAAACTCCGGCGGCGCGGCGGCAACAGGCATCCGCCGCGCCAACATTGGATTCGTGCCTCCCGCTTCCAGGCCGGAAGAGGATTCCGATTTGCGGCGCTTGCCGAACAAAGCCAACAGAAAATCAGGCATCGTAATATATCCCATACGCCCGGCGAACAGGCCAATCGCCAGCAACGCGCCAAGCAGCAATACGAGCGCGCGCCAGGGCAAAGGCGCGGCAGGCGGGGTCGGCGGAGTAATACCGTCTGCGCTTGTCTGTAAGTTGTTTCTTTGGCCCGCCGCTAACACGGGCATCGCCGCGCTGTTCTGAGTGATAGTGTCCCGGCTGCTGTTGTGGGGCAAGCGCAATTCGGGCAGTTGCCAGTCCGGGGAATTTTCGATTTTCGATTTTCGATCTTCGATTGAGGAGGGAGGATTGGTGACTGATGACTGCCGGTTGTCAGAGGATGTCGGCGGCTGCGCGTTGTTTCCGGAAACAGTAGATTGGAATGTGTTCGGCGTTGCGGACGTGTTCGGCGTTATGAGCGCGTTATTCGTTGCAGACATATTCCGCGTTGTGAGCGCATGGTTCATGGCCGGCGCAATAAATTGCGCCCCTACATTCTTGTCTTCTCTTCTTCTCTTCTTCTCTTCTTCTCTTCTGTTCCCTGTTCCCTGTTCCCTGTTCCCTTCTAACGCAAAGCCATAATTCAGCAGGGCAACGGTGTCGCGCTGCCAATCGGGGCTGTTGAGGACGACGGTAATCAGGCGGGTTCCGTTGCGGCTGACTGCGCCGACAAAACAAAAGCCGGCTTCCTGCGTCCAGCCTGCCTTCACGCCTTCCATGCCGGGAACCGTCCACAAGAGCGCGTTTTCGTTGGTCAGCAACGTGGGCAGGCGGTTATGGGAACGGGGCAGGGAATAGGTTCGCGTTTGTACCACATCCGCGAAAACAGGGTTTTGCAGGGCGGTTCGGGCGAGTAGCGCCAGGTCGCGGGCTGTGGAATAGTGATTGGGCGCGGGCAGGCCGGTGGAATTGGCAAAATGCGTGTTTGCCGCGCCGCTTGCCTGCGCCCAGGCGTTCATCTGCGCGGCAAACGCTTCTTCGCGGCCTGCCGCATGTTCCGCAGTGGCGACGCTGGCATCATTGGCGCTGGCAAGCAGAACAGCCCGTAACAAATCTTGAGCGTGGAAGGTTTCTCCCGGCGTCATGCCAAGCGCGTGTCCGAGCGTTCGCGCCGCGTCCGGGGAGGTGGAAATCAGCGTTTCGGGCGGAACATCGCGCGCCAGGAGAAACCCGGTCACAATTTTCGTGGTGCTGGCGGGCGGCAGGCGGCGGTCAGGATTTTTCGCCCACAGCGCAGCCCCGGTATCTCGATTAATGACAATGGCCGCCGCCGCATGAACAGCGGGAGGCGCAAGCGCAGCCGTGTTTGCTTCCCCCGGATCGCCCGCTCCCCGCCGTGACAACAGCAGCATCAGCGCAAACAAGACAGTGACACAACAGCCTGCCTGCCGCCTGTTGCCTGTAAGGAAGATATAAGATATAAGATATAAGATATAAGTCATCCCGACACAGACCCAACCCCGAACACCTGAAAACCCTGAAACCCTAAAATCATAACACCCTAATACCTATTATTGGCGGCATCCTGTGTTTTCTGCTGTGTCCCGATGCGCGTTTGGGCAGGATTATGCCGCGCATTTGGTGAACTTCCCCGCCGTACCGCTATTTTCAACTATTACAAACGTCGGGCGTTTCTCAACAATGCCGACGTTTTCAGGACAGTCCGCATGAACGACGTTCACCTTCAAGCAGGAACATGCCGGATTGTCCGAACACCGAACACCGAATACCGACATTTTCAGGAGGGATTATGACGACAAAGAGCATACGGATTGGATTGGCGCTTGGCGCGTTGGCGCTGGTGGGAACGGCGCGAATGGATTTGCGGGCGGGGGCGGCGCAGGAGGGCGCAAAACCGGAAAGCAAGGCGGAAACGCCCGACCTGATTACGCCAAAAGGGAAAACCATGACGTGGGGCGAGGCTGCGGATATGGACAGCAAAGTAAAGAACGGCAAGCCGATTGGCAAGGGCTGGAAGTCCTTGATTGACGGCAAAACGCTCAACGGCTGGAATTACGAAAAAGGCTACTGGCAGGTGAAGGACGGCGCGATTGTGGGCGACAAAAAGGGCGATACGCCGCACCACCATTATATGTTCAGCGACAAGGACTATGCGGACTTTGAATGTCACGTTGACGTGAAACTGGTCGGCTATAACAGCGGCGTGTGCGCCCGCATCCATCCCAAAGATTTCGACGACGTGCCCGGCTATCAGGTGGATATGGCGGAAGGTTATTGGGGCTGTTTGTGGGACGAACACCACCGCCAGAAGAAAATCGTGGAGTATCCCCAGGCCGAAGCGGACAAGATCGTCCACAAAAACGACTGGAACCACTACTATTTTATAATGAACGGCCCGCATGTCGTGATGTATTTGAACGGCGTGAAAACAGCAGATGTGGAAGACCCCGAAGGTTACGCTTCCGGGCCGCTCGGCTTTCAGTTGTGTCACGGCCCCAACACAATCGCCAGTTTCAAGAATATGTATGTGAAGCTGCTGAAGCCCGCTCTGCCCGGCACGGCTCCGAAATCCACCGATACGCCGCAGCCGTGAACAGGTAAATGGTTGAGGGTTGAGAGTTGAGGCTGGTTCGGGTTCCTTGTTCGTACTGTTTTATTTTAACAATATGCCTTCTGTTTACTGCCCGGCTCCGGCGATGGTGGGCGCGGTGGGGCTGAAAAGGGTGTGCAGCAGGGGGATGTCTACGAGCAGGCAGAACACGACCACGACGCAGCACATAAGCACAGCCAGCATCAGGCCGCGTTCGCGGTACAGGCTTTCGGGGTTCTGCGCCGCGCTGTTGGGCTTAAAGGCGAGGGACAGATACACGGCCATCACGAGGGATACGAACGGAAACGAGGCGATCATTTCCAGCCGGTAGCGCATAATGAACGCGCCTAAAAACAGCATGGCGGACGAGCCGTAGAACACGATGCTGACGAGCAGCCTATCCAGCGTATAATAGCGAAATGAGCGGCGATAGGAAGCGGCAAGTTCCGGTGTGCCCAACTCGCGGAATTCCGCATACCGCTTGATCGCCATGAAATAGCAGCCGATCATCCAGTAACTGAGCAGGAGGGACGCGGGCGCAACCGACGCGGTTCCGGCAATGAACCAGCCCGCCAACATGCGAATGGGATTGTTCACGGCTTCGGAAAGTACGTCCACGTAAGGCAAATCTTTGCTGCGCACGGGCGGGATGTTGTACGCGCAGCCCATGACCCATAGCGCCAGCAGGGTCAGGGCAAACGGCGTGGAAATAAGCCGGCCCAATCCCACGCCCGCAATCATTAGCAGCAGCCATTGCGCATACGCCCACCGGACGCTGACCTCGCCGGAGGGAACGGGGCGGGCGCATTTGATGGGGTGCAGGCGGTCAAACGGCGCGTCCAGAACCTCATTCAGAACATAATTGCTCGACGCCACCAGCCCGATAGCCAGCAGGCCAAGCAGGATTCGCGTCGTCAGATGCGGCGCGACGTGCGCCCGGTCAATGCCCACAGCGGCAATGATGCCGGGAAACACGAACACGTTTTTGACCCAGTGATCCAGCCGCGCAATCCGCACATGCCCGCGCAAAGTAGGGTTTGCTTTATGAACAACGGCGGGTGTACCGGCAGCATTTATATCGCTCATAAGTTGTCGTTTTCCTTGAATTTGGCAGGCGGCAGCAATCCGTCCATCCCATAAGCGGCTAACGTTACCAGGCAGGGCAGAACCGGAACCGAATAGCGCCCCAGGGCGAGCAGCGCGGCCAGTAACACGTTGAGGTACAAAATGGGCAGGGCAAGCGGCCAGACAGGTTTGTGTTCCCGCCGCCCCCGCTGCCAGCCGAGCAATGCCAGCAGGCCGAAGAACAGGGCAAGCAATCCGGTCACGAGCGAGTTGGCGCGGCTGGTCATCTGATACCAGAAGGTAAACAGGCCGACGACGAATTTACGCGCCAATCCCGCCGGGTCGGTCAGCAGGCTGGTTTTGGCGGCCTGCGTTAGAATGTGATCCGATTCGATGTCGTTGCGCTCCCATACCGTGTT
Organism: uncultured Chthonomonadaceae bacterium; assembly: GCA_963835065.1. GTDB lineage: Bacteria > Armatimonadota > Chthonomonadetes > Chthonomonadales > Chthonomonadaceae > CAWFQB01. The sequence goes on from CAWIEK010000050.1 coordinate 24,958, forward strand.
TTGCGCCCGGCACAAACCGCGAAAATAGGCGTTACACTCGTTTTCCGCGTCGGTATAGGGCGGCAAGCGCAGGGTGGCGTATGCAGGCTTGGAAAAGATCAATCCGCGCAGGTAAGCGTCGCCCAAGCCCGTTGTAATCAGCACCCAATGCCCGGATACGCGATGGTTGCGCAGCGTCCAGGGCAGGACGACCCCGCCCATTGCCACAAAAAGGCAGGCAAGCAGCCAGGCGCGCTCTTTCCACTCGCGCGTTCCATAATCTCTCGCCGTAAAATTGGGCGTATCGGATGGTTTTGCTCCCGCAGGTTTTACTTCCGTAGAGTTTACTTCCGCAGAGTCTACTTCGGGCGTACTCGCGTCCGCAGGTTCTATGTCGGAGGAATTCTCTTTCCATGTCCGGGTGTTGGAGGGCTTACGCGGAAAGGCAAGCCAGGCGATGGCGAACACAAGCGGGTACAGCACGAATACGGCTTTGGCAAGGGCGGCAAGGCCGCAGCAAATCCCGATGGAAGCGGCGCGTCCTGCTGTTGGGCGTTCCAAAAATAACACGGTTCGCCAGATGGTCAGCGTCCACAGGAACGTCAGCAAAATCTCCACGTGGAAGTCCGGCACGTAGCGGAGCAGGGCCGGATGCAGGGCGCAGCAAAGCCCGGCAATCAGACCGGCGCGGGGATTGAACATGCGGCGTCCCGTATCCCACGCCAACACGCAAATTCCGGCCAACAACACGCACTGCGCCAGTTGCAGCACAAACGCCTTCTCGCCAAAAACAAAGTAAATCAGGGCGATAAACAGGGGATACAGCGGCCCGCGCCGGTTGAGGACGGAGCCATACGCCCGGAAGCCTTCGCCATGCAGCACACTGCGCCCCATCGCTTCATAGGCATACGGGTCGGGATGCGTGGAGACAAAATGCTGCGCCCGCCAGCCGAGCAGCGTTGTCAGCAGGCCGACAAGCAGGCTGAACGCGGCGAGGCCGAACGGAACGGTAAAGGAAGCGGAGGTTGTGACGGGTCGTGTTTTCGTCATGCGGTAACTCGTGCAAGGTTTGCCGGAATTGTAACTCTTCACCACCAAGCCCCCAAGAACACAAAGAAGAATGAGAAGAAGGACGTTACAAAATTGAAGAAGATATTGTAAACTTAACACACTCTAAATTTGATAGTACCTGCTTTACTTGGTGTTCTTGGCGTCTTGGTGGTGAAGAGTTACCCGGAATTCAGGGCTTGCGCAGGGAAACGGGAGCAAGCACCTGTGCGCTGCGCGGGGGCAGATACAGTTGGATACTCTGGCCGCGCCCGTACATGGGTACGGATTGGACGGGATAAACCATGTCGGGCTGAACGTGTCCCTGCCCGCCGAATTGCGGGGCATCTGTGTTGAGAATCACCTGATAATCAACATTATCCGGGACAGGGATGCGCAGGCCGAAGAACGATTCGGAGAGGTTAAAGCTGAACACAAACACGAGCGGGCCGCGCCGATACACGAGTTGCCGGGTATCCTCGTGCAGCAGTAGTTGTTCGATGTACGAATCGTTGAGCAGATTATAGGTTTTGTCCAACTGCTGCATGGCATGGTCAAAGGCGTTGAGGTCGCGGTAGCGCAGGTGGTCGGTTTCTACGAGGGACCATTGGCGGCGTGCGTTCTGGTAGGATTGGTTGTTTTGGGGCGTGGGAAAATCAATCCATTCGGGGTGGCCGAACTCGTTGCCCATGAAGTTGAGGTAGCCCTCGCCGCCAAGCGAAAAGGTGAGCAGGCGTATCAGTTTGTGCAGGGCAACGCCGCGCTCCACAACGGGACTGTGCGCGAAACGGCTCATGCCCTGATACATTTCCCTGTCCATCAGCCGAAACGCGACGGTTTTATCTCCAACTAAGGCTTGATCGTGGGATTCGACGTACCCGATGTGCTTTTCTCCTGTCCGGCGGTCCAGCAGGCGGGTGTAAATTTCTCCCAATTTCCATTGTTCTTCGGGCACGTCTTCAATCAGTTCGATCCAATAGTCGGGGATGCCCATCGCCAGCCGGTAATCGAAACCCAATCCGCCTTCGGGAACGGGGCGGGCCAGTCCGGGCATTCCCGACACGTCTTCGGCAATGGAAACGGCGGCGGGATCAAGTTGGTGGAGCAGTTCGTTGGCGAGCATGAGATAGGCAAGGGCGTCTTTTTCCACGTTTGGGCCGAAATAATCGTCGTAGCTGCGGAACACGCGCCCGATGCCGTGATCGTGGTACAGCATACTGGTCACGCCATCAAAGCGGAAACCGTCAAAATGGTATTCTTCCCGCCAGAAGCGCAGGTTGGACAGCAAAAATCGCTGCACTTCCCATTTGCCGTAATCGAAGAGGAGGGAGTCCCAGAGCGGATGCAGGCCGCGCTCACCGGCATGAAAATACTGATTGTCCGTGCCGTCGAAACGGTTGAGTCCCTCATCCATGTTGCGCACGGCGTGGGAATGGACGACATCCATGACGACGCGCAGTCCAAGTCCGTGCGCGGTGTCCACGAGTTCTTTAAGTTCTTCGGGCGTACCGAAGCGGGAGGAAACGGCGTAGTAGTTGCTGACGTGGTAGCCGAAGGAGCCGTAATAGGGATGCTCCATGACCGCCATCAACTGTACGGCGTTGTAGCCGAGCGCGGCTATGCGGGGCAGGATGTGGCGGGTAAACTCTTCAAATGTGCCGACGCGCTCGGCTTCCTGCGCCATACCGACGTGGGCTTCATAAATGCGCAGGCCGCCGGGTTGCTGCGCGAAGGGCGGGGGCGCGGGATGCCGCCACACGTAAGCGTCAGGCGGCTGCCAGTATTGCGCGATGAAGTGAGAAGAGTTGGGTTCCTGAACCACGCGCCGGATATACGCGGGCAGGCGATCCCGCGCCCCGATTTCGGGCGCGTACACGTGGACTTTCAAGCGGCTGCCGTGCGTCAGGCGTTCGGCATAGATCGAATCGGGCAGAAAACAGGACCACACGCCCCACTCGTCGCGCTCCAAAGGGTTCGCGCCCCGATCCCAACTGTTGAAATCGCCAATCAGCGCCAGATAATGCGCGGCGGGCGCCCATTCCCGATACCACACCCCTTGTTCGCCCTCACGTTCGCCCCGGTTCAGCCCGAAAACATGGTGGCTCTGGCTGACCGCGCCAAGCAGCCCGCCTGACGTATCCAGCCGGGACTTGAAGGCCAAATACTGCGCGAACCGCTCCCGAAGCGGCTGCGTATAGGCCGCAAGCCAGGGGTCAAGCGCAATCAGTTGTGTGCCATCGGCAGTCATGGGTAATTATGTCCTTACCGCGTCGGTAATTCCGTTTCTAAGCAGTGGGGCGCTGAAAGTTCGCGGCTCCTGCATCTCTATCAACTATCAACTATCAACTATCAACTGCTTAACCGGTCATTTCAAGCCGCCGTTGGCAACAAGGGTTTGCCCGGTAATCCAGCGGCCTTCTTCGGAACACAGAAACGCGACTACATCGGCAATGTCTTCCGGCTTGCCTAATCGCCGCAGCGCGGTTGCGTTCGCCATCTGCTGCTGTATGTCGGCGGGAATCACTTGCTGTAGCATTTCGGTTTCGGTGACGCCCGGCGCGACGGCGTTGACCGTGATGCCGCGCGGGCCGAGTTCCATAGCGATGCAGGCGGTCAGGGTTTCCAATGCGGCTTTGCTTGCGGCGTACACGGCCCATTGCGCGGTGGGCGAACGGGTAATACTGGACGAGATGTTGACGATGCGCCCGCCGTCCGCGCCGAAATGTTTGGCTGCCAGCCGCATGGCAAGCAGCGGCCCGCGCGTATTGACGCTAAATAGTTCTTCATAAAACTTGTCGTCCGTGTCTTCCAAAGCGCGAAAACCCGACACGCCCGCGTTGTTGACCAGAACATCCAATTTGCCGAACGTTTCCAGCGTTTGCGCGAACAGGCGCTCCAACTGCGCCACATCACTGACATCGGCCTGTAGCGCAATCGCGTTTGTGCCCCGGCTGTTGAGTTCCGCCACTACTTGCCGGGCGGCAGAGGCATTGCGGCTGTAGCCAATTACAACCTGCGCTCCGTCGTCACTGAGCCGACGAGCAATCGCCGCGCCGATCCCCCGCGACCCGCCCGTAACGATGGCAACCCGCCCCGTCAAATCCGCCATTCCTGCCACCCCGGTATTCCGCCCAATCCCTGATGATTGTCTGCCGCATTGCGCTGCGCTTGTTACGGCTATGTTTTCGCCAACGCGCTGTGAATTTCCTGCACAAAAACGCTTACAGGGCGCGTTTCAAATTCAGAAGTTCTGCGCTGTTACCATTTGCCGGAGTGCCGGGGATTGAAAATTCCCGTCCGGGCAAAACAAGCGTACTGCGGACGCGCTGTTGTTATGGGAATTGCGCTTTACACGCATCTTGTCCTTGCCTCTTAGAACGTACCTGTTAGAGCGTACCTGCGTCTACGCCAAACTGCGGGTTTTTGCCCGACAAACGCGAAGTTCAACAGAAACGCTCCGTCGCCGGGTAAAATTAGTGACACCTGCGCTTAAAATCCGCGTCTATAAAGAGAATACTCCACGCTGTAACATTCTGCGCCAACGCCACGCCATCTGAAACGAGAGTCCTGTCGCTCCGTCAAGCATGTCTTTTGCTTTGAGGATCGAGAGGAATTTTTTATGTCTGACGCCAAGCCGAGTTCGCCCGGATTGGAGGCTTTGGTACAAACCGCTCCCAATATGGAACGCGCGGCGGAACGCCTGCTTCGGCTGCAAAGCCTTGCCCTCGCGCTGACCGGCGTTAGCACGGTGGAGCAGGCCGCGAACGTCGTGATTACCGAAGGGTTTGCCGCGCTCAACGCCACATCGGGCGCGGTTTATCTGCGTGATGCAGACGCGGATGGTTTTCGCCTTGCGCGCGCTGTGGGCTACCCGCCTTCCTCCGCGCCGTATGCGCCGCTGCTTCCTTCCACAGACGCCGCTTCGCCCTTAGCATTGGCGATCCGCGCCCGGCAGCCTTTGTTTTTGGAGGCTGTCACCACCCGCCGCGCGGAGGCTTCCTCCACGCCTGCGCCCGTTGCCGCAATTGCGGCAGAAGCAGCCACAAATACAGACGCCAATTTTGCCTTGAACATGCCGTCAATCCCCTTCGCGGAACCATTGGTCGCGCAGGTTGCGCTGCCCCTCCTGACGGATGACCATGTTTTGGGCGGGCTGGAATTGGATTGGCGGCAGGCGCAGATGTTCGATGCCGATGCCCGCGCCTTTATGCAGATCGTGGCGCAAATGTGCGCGCAGGCGATGGAACGGGCGCGATTGTATGAAGCGGAGCAGGCGGCGCGGCGTATCGCGGAACAAGCCATGGAGCGGACGGCCCGCCTGCAAACCGTGACTTCCCGGCTGGCGCAGGCCGTTTCCGTTGCGCAGGTGGGCGAGGTTATCATCAGCGAGGGAACGTCCGCGCTGGGCGCGCATCGGGGCGTCCTGGCCCTGCTTTCTCCTTCCGGTGACCAATTGGAAGTGGCGCGCGCGATGGGCTACGCGCCCGCAACGGTGCAGAACTGGCAGAGGTTCGATCTGAACGCGCCGATTCCTCTGGCGGACGTGGTTCGAAAACGGGAAGCGATCTGGCTGCACGATTTGGAAGAGCGCAATACGCGCTACCCGCAATTGGAGCGCATCCAAACTTCCTCGCAAGCGTATGCCGTGCTGCCGCTTAACGTTGAGGATCGCATGTTCTAGGGGGAATCAGTTTCGGCTTTGACCATCCACGCGCTTTTGAGGCTGAGGAACGCGCTTTTATCACGGCTCTGGCGCAGCAATGCGCGCAGGCGATGGAGCGTGCCCGTCTTACCGATGCCGCCGCCGCTGTCGCTGCGGAAATCGAAGACCTCAACGCGCGTTTGAAGCGGGCAATGGCCGAAACCCACCACCGCGTAAAAAACAATTTACAAGTGATTTCCGCGCTTGTGGAACTGCAAACCGACCCCGGCGTTACGCAGGTTCCCGCCGACGCCCTCAAACGCATCGGCCTGCATGCCCGCGCCCTCGCTACGCTGCACGACCTGCTGACGGATCAGGCGAAAGTTTCGTTTGAAACCACAACCGTTTCTTCACGGGCGCTGTTAGGCAAAATGCTGCCCGTGCTGCAAGCCACCATTGGGCCGCGCGCCCTGCAATCGGACATCGCGGACGTTCGCCTGCCCATTCGCATGGGCGCGTCGCTGTGCCTGCTCCTCAGCGAACTGGTCAGCAACGCCGTCAAACACGGCGGCAACGCGCTGCGCATTTCCCTTCTGGCTGCGCCCAACCGCCGCAATCCCGCGCCAACCGAGGACGCGCCTCCAAAGCCTGACCATCGGCAAAACACGCCGGACACGCCTATAGAAGAAATCGTTTCCCTGATTGTAGCCGACGACGGGCCGGGCTTTCCTCTCGACTTCGATCCGAAAAAAGCCGCCAACACCGGGCTTGACCTGATCACCAACATCAGCCGCCTTGATCTGGCGGGAAGCGTCACCTACGCCAATAACCCACAGGGCGGCGCGCTCGTCACCATCACCTTTCCGCTGCCCACTGCCTAGATAAGCCAGGGGTTTGCAATCCCCGGCAGGAAAGTACAAGCGTCTTACGGACGCAAATGCCGCGCCTATTGGGATAGGTTCTAACTTCCCAAACCGGCGGGGAGCGCGACCTTTGCCAACGGGAAGTGGGGAAGCAAAGGAGAGGCATGAAGGATGAAAGCGCCGGAAAAAAGGCATGTAGAAAAAAGATATGTAGAGAGATCGTCGAAATCTTGGCAATGCAGCGCTTCCAGCCCGATGTCTCGTTGTGTCAAGTTGTAGGAGAGAGGCATCATGACCTCCAAAGCGTCAGGGCGGACGAGAGAGGCGGAACATAGGCTTGCACCTCCCTTCCTTTATGTTTAACGTCTGAAAAGTAGACGTTCGTACCACTGTTAGACGGCTGCGATGGGCAAAGGGTTCACATTTTTTCGCATTGGTTGGCTCTTTTTTCTGTCTTTTATTTGGATTATTTTTGCGGGATGGTTGCTGTTGGCATCGTGTGAGGAACGGGGAGGGCGCTTGTCTGGGGTTTGTAAATCTATCACTTCCCGTGACGCGGGCATGATGAATCACGCCCCTACGCATGTTTCAGGAACTTGTTCTTTTACAGACCCTTAATGTGCTATAACAAGGACAGACAGATAGGACCTGTTTCCAAACAGGAACGCGCAAAAGCAGTTAATCGCTTCACGCTGGAGTTTCTAAACGAGTTTGCGGACGTAAACGGCGGAATTGATTGGGAGAAGCTGCTGCGCTTCAATAGTGGCAAGGAAACATACGCCCGTGCTGCCAAGCCAGCGACCGAGCGAGTGAGCAAGCGTAAAGCCAAAGGCAAGGAGAATACGCCTGGGCTTGAACCCTCCTAATGAGCGGCTTCAACACCTACCGGCAGGAAGTTCCGTATAAATTGAAAGAAAAAGTTTTGTATATTTTACAGATTACCTCGTTCTCCGAAATCCGCGCAAATTCAAGGGCTACCCGCCGGTTATGGGTGGCAGTCGGCTGCCTGGCAACTCCCGCCTTGCTGCTGGGCTATCTGTCGGCGGTATCCGCCAGCCTTGCCGCCCCGCCACCGCCATCCGAGTACGAGAAGGTGGTGAAGCCGTTCTTCACGAAATACTGCGTTTCGTGTCACGGCGCAAGTCTCCAGCGCGGCGGGATTCGCCTGGACACGCTCAGTCACGACTTTTCCACGCCTGTCACCGCGATGCACTGGGCCGATATTATGGAGCGCATGAACGCGGCGGAAATGCCCCCGAAAGGCTCCTTGCAGCCGAAGCCGAAAGAAGTGGCGAATATCGCCGACTGGATTACCGCGCAGCTCAAGGAAGCGGATGCCGACCAGAAAGCCGGGTTGGGGGAAAAAGTGGCGTTTCGCAGGCTGACCCGCGAGGAGTACCGCAACACGGTACGCGACCTGCTTGGCGTTACCGTAGATGTGACCGACCCTGCCGGGCTGCCGGAAGACCCGGACTGGCAGGGGTTCGAGCGTATCGGCTCCGTGCTGACCATTTCGCCCGCGCACATCGAAAAATATCTGGCCGTTGCGGAATCCGCCCTGAACGAAGCCCTGCCGCTCGGCCCGCAGCCCCCACGCGACAGCATCCGTTGGACGCCCTTCGACCTGCGCGGGTCGTCGGTGAGAAATCAGTTTATTGCCAGAGGAATCGCCGGTAAAACGCGCGCCGACATCGTGCCGAACAATGGCGCGAACGGCACACCCGGCGAAAATCAACTGCTCAACATCAAAACTGCCGGGGAGTACAGCGTCCGGTTGAAACTGAGCGGCCTGCGTCCTCCCGGCGGCATCCCGCCCCGCGTGAGCGTGTATGCGGCAGACCTGGGACGAACGCTGTTCGAGCAGGATGTGGAAGCGCCGGAAGACAAGCCCATCACCATCGAGTTCCGTACGCATCTTCCCGCCGGGGCGCATCAGATTCGCATTCTCAATGCCGTTCCCGGCCCGAACCCGGAAGCGAGTTCTTCCCGCCCGGATGGCGCGCATCCCTTTACCGATCTGCGCCGCCGCCAGCCCTGGCAGATCAAGCTGACCGATGACGATTTCAAGCCCCTGGTTCCGTCCATCCTGCTCGACTCGGTGGAGTGGGAAGGTCCGCTGCTCCCGTCCTGGCCGACGCCTGCCTATCGCCAAATCTTCTTTCGCGGGGAAGGCGCGACAAAGGATAGCGCGTACGCCCGGCAAATACTGGCCCGCTTTGCCGAACGCGCGTATCGGCGTCCCGCGCAGCCGGGGGAAGTGGAACGCCTCGTCAGGCTTTTTGAAAACTCGCAAAAGCTTGGGGACAGCTTCGAGGCTTCCGTGCGGACGGCATTGCTTGCGGCGCTATGCTCCAAGAGTTTTATCTATCTCGTGGAAGGGCAGGCAAATACGGCCACAGGAACGCCACCGCCAGACGCGGCGCGAATACAAACCGTAAGCCTCCCGCCCGCTCCTAAAGCAACCGCCAAACCGCTCAAATCTACTGCCATTGCGGCCACCATCCCTGCTGACGGATTGGGAGATCGCGTCGCGCCTTTCCTATTTCCTGTGGAGTACGATGCCGGACGCGCGCCTGCTGGAACTTGCGCGGATGGGCAAACTGCATCAGCCGGCCATTCTGCGCGCGGAAGCGCAGCGGATGCTGGCGGATAAGCGCAGCGCGGCCTTTGCCGATTCCTTTCCGCGCCAATGGCTGCAATTGCGCCGCGTAGGCATGTTCCCGCCCGACCGGAAACTCTATCCCAACTATGACGACTATCTGGAAAAGAGCATGGTGGACGAAACCACCGCCTTCTTTCGCGAAGTCCTGACACATAATCTGGGCATCGGGCAGTTCCTCGACTCGGATTGGACAATGCTCAATCGGCGGCTGGCGGAACACTACGGCATCGCGGGCGTGGAAGGCGAAGCGTTTCAGCGCGTGGCCTTGAAACCGGAGTACCATCGCGGCGGTTTGCTCACGCAAGCCTCCATTCTCAGCCTGACTTCGGACGGCACGCGGCATCGCCCCGTGCATCGCGGCAAATGGATACTGGAGTCCATGCTGGGAAAAGCGCCGCCGCCCCCGCCCGCCAATGTGCCGGCCCTCAAGTCCAGCGCGTCCAACCAGCCCAAAATGTCGCTGCGGGCCAAGCTGGAAGCGCACCGCCAGGACCCCAACTGCGCCGCTTGCCACCGTAAAATCGATCCGCTCGGCCTGGCCTTCGACAATTATGACGCGATTGGACACTGGCGCACAGTGGAGGCCGTGTCCGATGGCGCGGGCGCAAATCCCGCGCTTGACCCCGGCGGCGTTCTGCCCGATGGCCGCAAATTCGCCGATGCCGCGGGCTTGAAGAAATTGATGCTTGCCGATGAGGACAAGTTCGCCACAGCGTTCACGGAGAAACTCGCCACGTATGCCCTGCGCCGCGCCATGACCTTCCCGGATCGCGCCAGATTGCAGCGCATCACCGTACAAAGCAAATCGAACGGCTACAAACTCGCGTCCCTGGTTCAAACCCTGGTCACAAGCGACCTTTTTCAAGGCCGCTAGTTTACTGCGGCGTAAGTTCATGGGCAGTTTGCCAGTCAGCGAAGTCGAATGGAAAAATCTGTTATCTGAAATCTAGATAATGGTATAATGGAGGCATGGAACTGAACACTATAGATGTCCTTGTCCTTCTTAAGATACAAGCGTTAGAGTCTGAGCAGTGGACGCAAACTTCTCTTGCTAACGAACTCTGTGTCTCACAATCGCAGGTACACGCCGCGTTAAAACGCGCGGAAGCGGCACGTCTCTTTTCCTCTGTGTCGAAACGCCTCTCCCGGCAGGCGCTTGCGGAGTTTCTTATTCATGGCGTGAAGTATGCGTTTCCTCCTGAGCGGGGAGGACTGACGCGCGGAATTGTAACAAGTTATGCAGCTTCCCCTCTCCACGACCTTATTGTGCAGCCGGATACGCCGCCTCCCGTATGGCCTCATGCCGAGGGCACACAAAGAGGATATGAGTTCGAGCCTTTGGATAAGCGCGCCCCCAGGGCTGCGCTTAAGGATTCAAAACTCTATGAGCTACTGGTACTGGTAGACGCGATCCGAGACGGACGCCCCAGGGAGACAAATCTTGCTGTCGGTATTTTGAACGAGCGATTAGGACAGGGCGCATGACCAACCGGGAAATCGCCAGAGAGAATATCCTGCGCGTTGCGCGTAAGTTGGGCCATTTACGGGAACGAGCCGTGTTTTTGGGAGGAGCCGTTACCGCGCTCCTGATCACGGACCCGGCTGCGCCCGATGTTCGTCCCACAAAGGACGTGGACATTGCTGTCCAAACCGTCTCGCTTTCTGACACGGTGCGGCTGGATGAAGAATTGAGGGCGCTTGACTTTCAACACTGCATGGACCCGGGGGCGCCAATCTGCCGATGGGTTATTGAGGACTGTCTGGTGGATGTAATCCCGGTCGGGACAGGCATCAATGCCTATAAAGATCGCTGGTCTCCGGCTGCTATCGAGCAGGCGCAGCATGTAGAGTTTGAACCTGGGCTTTGGATTCGCCATGTAACAGCGCCTTACTTCGTCGCCATTAAATTGGAAACCTTTGGCGACCGGGGAGCAGGAAACTATCAGGACAGCCAGGACATAGATGACATCATTCAATTGATTGATGGCCGTCCAGAACTTATAGCCGAACTCGCGGCTTCAGAACCTGCCCTACGCGCATACGTTGCTTCAGAATTTCGCGTACTCCTGGAAAGCAGCCGATTCCTGGACGCAATTTCCGCGCACCTTCTTCCAGACGCGGCGAGTCAGGCCAGAGAACTCCTTATTCTTGAGCGGATGACCCATATCCAAGTTTTATGACCGCAGGAGGAGGTTGCCATGCAATCTTATGCAGAAAAACGACCCGTCTACCCCATCCATCCCGGCGCAATCCTGGCGGATGAATTAGCCGAACTCCAAATGTCACCTGCCGAACTGGCCCGCGAATTGCATGTTCCCTCGAATCGCCTGTATCAGCTGATTGCCGGCAAACGCGCTATGACCGCCGACACAGCCTTGCGTCTGGAACAATGGCTCGGTGTTGAAGCAGCCTTTTGGATGAACCTGCAAAAAAGCTACGAACTTGACCTTGCCACCGAGCAAATCGGCGAGGAAATCAAGCGGTTAATCCGCCGCCGCGCCCCGGTTTCCCAGGAGCAGACAATAGCCGCCTGACGTCAAAGGACAACAATCTGTGAGCAACATTCTTACTCAAAACTGGCTTCTTTCGCGCCGTCACTTTCTGCGCGGGTGCGGGACTGTAATGGCCCTGCCGCTCCTGGACGCGATGACGCCCCTGTTTGCCGGGGCAAGCGCGGTTTCCAAGCCGCGCCGCAGCGTCTTTGTGTATATTCCGAACGGCGTGAACGGCATGGCCTGGCAGGTCACGAAGCCGGGGCGGGGGTATGAACTTTCCCCCTCGTTGAAGCCGCTGGAAAAGCACCGCGACGATTTCACGGTTTTCAGCGGCCTGCACCACCCGAACGGGCTGGGGCAGGCGCATGTGTGCGCGGATACCTGGCTGACGGGCGCGAAGATTGACGCGCAAAGCGCGCGGCAGTACCACAACACGGTTTCCTGCGACCAGCTTATGGCCGAAGTCACCTCCAAGCATACGCGCTTCGCTTCGCTGGAACTGTCCATCAGTTCGGGAACCGGGCAGCCGAACAACTCAACGACGCTTGCTTTTTCCCGTGACGGCGTGCCGCTCCCCGCCGAAGACAACCCCCGCAACATTTTCGACCGGCTGTTCGGCGCAGAGTCCGGCGGCGTGGCGGCGCAGCGCGCCCGTTTGAACAAACGCCATTCGGTGCTGGATGCCATACTCGATGACGCGAAATCCCTGCGTCTTGGGCTTGGCGTTAATGACCGCGCGAAACTGGATGAATACCTGCACTCGGTACGCGATGTCGAGCAGCGCGCGGAACGGCTGGATGCCTGGCTGGATGTGCCCAAACCCAAAGTGGATGGCGCTCCGTTCCAGCGCGAAGTTTCCAAAGCGCAGGCCGGGGAATACTGGCGCACCATGTTCGATCTGATCGTACTCGCCCTGCGCACCGACATGACCCGCGTGGTCACGTACATGAACGGCAGCGAGGGCAACGGGCTGGCGATCCCGGAAATCGGCATCACGCAGTCGCGCCATAACCTGTCGCACCACAACGGCGACCCGGAAATCCTTGCCCGCCTCGCGCACAGCGATGCGTTTATCATGCGGCAGTTCGCGCATTTCCTGGATCGTCTTCAGGCCGAAACCGAGGACGGGGAAACGCTTCTTGACCGCACGATGGTGCTGTTCGGCAGCGGCATGAGCTATGGGCACAGCCACTCCAACAGCAATCTGCCTATCCTGCTTGCGGGTGGGCGCGGCCTGGGACTGAAGCACGGCCAGCACATTGATTACAACAAGCCGCACGTTTCCGGCGAGTATACGCTCAGTTATGACGAGTGGCGCGATCTTTGCGGCAAGCCCCGTGACGAAAAGGCGCGTTTGAGCAATGTCATGCTCACCATGATGCAGAAGATGGAAGTGAACGCGGAGCGCTTCGTGGACAGCCTGGGGCCGGTGTCAGAGGTAATTGGATGAGAGCGTGGCCTGCCCTTATCCTCCCGTTTCTGATCGCGCTTCTTGCGGCACAGGGCGCGAAACCCGCTCTTGTCCCGCAGGCGGCAAAACTCGCGCCTGCCTGTCAGACGGACGCGAAAGTTCCCGTTCGTGCCGACGCTGCGAACCAAAACCTGCCCGCCTACCGGCTCAAGCCCGGTGAATTTCCGCCCCTTCACTCCGAACAGCGGGTCGGCGGCGAACTGGTGGAAGCGGATTACATCCATCGCTGCGGCGTGTTCCGCAGGGAGGGCACGGGCGAACGGGTGAATTTCACCCTGCCGCCGTTCGGTTCCGTGTATTACCTCAACGCCGAGGCCGATCTGCGGGATGTGCCCATCGGAACGTATTTCCAGTTCTTCCTCTACCCGGACGAGAAAGGCGGTTTTACGCAAGCGGCTACGATGCAGGACGAGTATACCCTGACCGCCGCGCATGGCTTCAGCTATCGGTTGAATGAGGCAAGGCTGGCGGAGGGCAAACTGCTCATCACCCGGCAGAGCGTACCGAAGAACGAAGCGCAGAACGAATTAACAAATGAAGGGAAGAGCGAGCCGGAGGCCGCGCTGAACGAAATACGGGTAAATAACCGTACCCGCGTGTGGAAAGGCGAGAAGCAGGGTACGCTGAACGATCTGGCGGCGGGGGATGAACTGCTTTTCAACTTCACGGGCGGTTGGGGGCAAACGCCCCGCCGATGCGCCGACATTTGGGTTGGAGCGGATACCCACAAGTTCGCAACCGAGCAGCAGCGCAAACGACATGCGGCGTTCGTCAAAGAGCGCGGCGTACCCGCCTGGATAGACCGCGTGGAGGGCGATAAACTCACCGTCACCCTGTTCAGCGGCGATCCCGCCACGCTGCAAGCCCTGTTCAAAGCGGAAAGAATTGACCCCGCGCTGTGGGCAAAGGAGCATCGCCGCATTGCCGTCGCCGTCGCCAACGAACACCTGCGCACCTACCTTCCGAACGTGACCAACCGGGGCGCGACGGTGCAGGAGTTTCAAAGCGTCCCGACAGACGGTTACGGGTGCAGCGGCATACGCTGCGTCATTCAGCCCGAACTGATGCTCGAAGGCTTCCGCAAAGGCCGCATCGTCCGTCTCTTTCCTCCTTCCTGGCCCATCGAAGCCATGCCGTTTGGCGAGGGGCTGTTTGCCGGAGGACACGATGAGGAACCTGCCGACTTCGAAGGAACTCCAGCCCGCAGACTTCCCCTACCGCATGGATTTCGGGAACGAAAACCTGCCCTGGTATCAGCTTCAGCCCGGCGTGTTTCCCCCCGACCACTCCGAACACCGTGTCGGCGGCGAACTGGTGAAGGTGGACGCCGCCCACCGCTCCGGCCAATTCCGCATGGATCGCACCGGGGAGTTGGTAAACTTCACCCTGCCGCCGTTCGGCTCCGTCCTGTATCTGCAATGCCGATGCCGAATTGGAGGACTTGCCCCTGGGGATGCGCTGCCTCTTCTTTCTCTATCAAGGACGAAAAAGGCGCGTTCACCAGAGCCGGCGTCGTCGATGGATGAATACTCTTACCTCGCCGGGAACACGCTGACCTACCGCCTTGAAACAGCGCAACTTGACGAGGGCAAGCTGGTCATAGCCCGACACCCCGCGCCCGTGCAGGTGGATTACATACTGGAACCGCGAGTCGCGCCGGACTTTGGCCGTATTGAACTTGAGGTAGATGCCAAAACCCGCGTCTGGAAAGGCGACCATCAAATCAAACTCAGTGGCCTTGTGGCGGGCGATGAACTGCTCGTCAATCTTGCCGCCCGGACAACGACAAGCCGGGGCCGCTGTACCGACATTTGGGTTGGAGCGGATACCCACAAACTCGCCACTGAACAGCAGCGCAAAAAACACGCGGCGTTCGTCAAAGAGCATGGCGTGCCGGGCTGGATTGACAGCGTGGACGGCAACGAATTCACTGTAACCTTCTTTGCCGGCAATCGAACGGGCTTTGCGGCGCTGTTAGTCCCCGACCCTTACGGCAAAAGCGTCCGCGTGGCGCTTGCCGATGAGCAGCGCAATCCCCTGAGCGGCAGAGTGGATCAGATGATCTTCAAGGCCCACCTGCCGGACAGGGATACGGCAGGGGTCTACGGGTGCAGTGGCGTATGCTGGGGCTTCGCCTCTGGAAAACTGCCCGAAGGCTACCGCAAAGGCCGTGTCGTCCGCGTCTACGTTCAGTAACGATCTTCCGAACCGTCTTTCACGCGTTGTGCGCCTTGCAGCCAATGACCGGGCGCAACATACGGAAACAGCAGCGCGCTCCACCGTTCCTGTAAGGAAGCGAACAATTGTCTTGTTCCGCAGCCGGAATATAGTTTTGCCTCTGTAACCGGTTGTACCCTGCCCTAAACTTTAGAAGTGTTATTTCTGCCTGTCCTTCTTTCCGCCTCCTGTAAGGCAACTCTGCTCCTCCTTTTTCAGTAAACAAATGACCGGCCACGTCATAATGTCCTCTGAGTCTTGCGTTTCCATTTCCCTTCGGAACGCAACTGGAGTTCGACATTGCACATCGGGCTATTGTGGCGTTCGCGCGCAAAACGCAAACCGCGAAATGAAGACGCTCATACGAAAGGAAGGCAATCACAATGTCGCTTGCCGGTTCGCGCCCCGCTCGTGAAAAGGCTTCCCACGCGCCTCTGGCCGATGTCATGGATCGTAATATCGCTACCCTGATCGCCATGCGCCAGAAAAGCGAACGCGCCAAAGGGATTCAGGAGCGCGCGGCGGACAGTATCACAGGCTTTACGGGCAGCATGATGTTCGTGTACGCGCATCTCATCTGGTTCGGAGGCTGGGTCATCTACAACCTGATTTGCCGACGGATGTTGGGCGCAGAGCCGTTCGACCCCTATCCCTTCGGCCTGCTGACGATGATCGGCTCGCTGGAAGCGATTTTCCTGTCTACGTTCGTGCTGATCAGTCAGAACCGCATGGCGGCGGCGGCAGACCGGCGCGCAGAACTGGATTTGCAAATCAACCTGCTGGCCGAGCATGAGGTTACGCAGGTGCTGACGCTTGTGGACGCGATGGCAAAGCAGATGGGCATCCGGCAGCAATTCGACCCCGACATCGAAGAGTCGAAAATGGATGTGAATCCCGCCGTCGTCATCGAGGAAATCGAACGGCGCGAGGCAAGCGGAAAGGCAGGCGACATAAGCGAAGCGCCTGTAACCTGAATCGAATACTTCATTAAACACGAAAGCGCCTTGAATAGTCTTGAACATCCAAGCAGAGTTGACTTCAAGGCAGAAGAAGGAACCACAAGAATGTCACTGCTAGACACCCGCGACCTGCTGGAATACGACCTGAGCGTGATGATTGCCGCCGAAAAACAAATACTGGAAATGCTGCCCTTACTTGCCAAAGAAAGCGACGATACGCTCCTGCGCAACGGCTTCACGCACCATGCAACGCAGACGCGCAAACAAATCGAAAATCTGGAGTCCTGCTGCAGCCTGCTCAACTTTCAGCCCCGGCAAGCCGTCTGCCATGTTACGGCGGGGCTGAAGCAGGATCATGACACGTTTGCGCAGGAAGGGCCGTCCGCCGCCGCGCAAGTCCTGTTCGATATGGGCGCGGCGCTGAAAACCGAGCATTTCGAGATTGCCTGCTATCGCGGCCTGATTACCAAAGCGTCGCTGATGGGCAAGCCGGAAGTGGTAAACCTGCTGCAGCAAAATCTGGCGCAGGAAGAGGAGATGGCGCGGCAGTTGGAGGAACTTGCGCCCCTGGAAGCGCGCAAAGCAATGGCAAGCGCAAACGGCGCGTCGGAGGCGGAGGCGGACGAGGATGAGGAAGCCGCCAATAACCATGTCAAACGCGACAGCGGCCTCCGCATCGGGGAAGGCAATCAAACCGGCAACGACATCGCCCCGCCCACCACGCTCCGGCATCCCACTGAACAGCGTTTGGAAGAAGCGGGCATCAGCCACAGCGCCGCAGAAGTGCAGCGCGAAGAAGCCGGCGACGAGCGCTGACCCCATCCCTCGGAATAGCTGCCAAAACGAAACCGGCAATGGCGTTCATTTTCCATTGCCGGTTCCCGCTCCTTTATTTTGCGGCGTATGCCGTTCCCTCAATTGCTTCGAGCGCGTCGGCTAACTCGTTGGGCGCTCCCTGCGCGTGGTGTTCCCCGCCCCGGATGCTTTCGTAGCAAAGCGAAGCCGCAATCGCGCCAATGGCGGGGCCGACGACATAGACCCAATAAACGGCAAGCGGAGTCGCGCCCCCGAACAGCGCCGGGCCAAGCGAACGCGCCGGGTTCATGGAGCCGCCCGTAATCGCGCCGCCAATCAGCACGTCGAAGACAACGGTAAGCCCAATCGCCAATCCCGGAACCGCGCCGTTTGCGCGCTTGTCGGTGGCAACGGCGATGATGACGAGCATGAGAAAGAAGGTAAGCACGGCTTCCACGCCGACTGCGCGCAAAAGCGGACCGCTTGCGGGAATGTGGACGCCATGCCCGCCCCCGAACAACAGCGCCACGAGGGCAGCCGCCGCAATGCCGCCCAGGAACTCCGCAATCCAGTACGGCAGCACATACTTCCAGGGAAAGCGTTTAGCGACAGCGAAGCCCAATGTCACCGCCGGGTTGAAATGCGCGGCGGAGATGTGGCCGAGCGCGTAGATCATGGCAAGGACAGCCAATCCCGACACCCACGCAGCCGCCATCAGGCTGCTGTCCGCGCCGGGAAAGCGGCCAACCGCCGACAGCGCAACCGGCGGAAAGACAATGCCGAACGTGCCGACAAATTCCGCCACGCAGCGCCGGAGCATAGCGTTTTCCAACGCCTACCCTCCCATTTCTGAAAGCAGTGCTTCCACGCGGGCTTTGATTTCGTCGCGTATAGCGCGCACTTTTTCAAGCGGCTGCCCTTTGGGATCGTCAAGCCCCCAATCTTCGCTCAGGTGAATGCGCGCCGGGCAAGAGTCCGCGTCCACGCCGCAGCCCATCGTCACAACACGGTCCGCGCTATCGGCCATTGCCTGCGTGAGCTGCTTGGGTGTCTGCGCTTCCATTGAAACTCCCACTTCCCGCATAACCGCAAGCGCAGCCGGGTTTATCTCCTCCCCGGCGATGGTTCCGGCAGAAAGCGCGCGAACGGCAAGTCCACGTTCTTTTGCCAGGGTATTCGTGAACGCCTCGGCCATTTGCGAACGTCCGGCGTTGTGAACGCAGACATAAAGAACCGTTTTCATCAGGTGTTTTCTCCCTCACAGCCTCAGCAGCAACCCGACCCGCAGCATCCCGCGCCCGCGCTTCCTTGCGCCATCGGCAGCGTTGGCAGGCACACGTCTTTTGCCAGGCAGTCCGTATGCTTATAGCCGAGCGTGAGCGTTACCGCCTCCGCTGTGACCATGTAACCCGTAACCGGGTACTGCGAAATGGTCACATCTTCATATTCGATTTCAATGTCCAGGTCCCGGCCTTCCGGCAGAACTTTTGTCGCGATGTTCAGCACGTCGGCCATTTTGCCCGCAAGCAGGCGGTGTTCGGTATCCGTCCATACCCAAGCCTGCAACTGGCAGGTATGCGTCGTATGGAGCCTGCCGCCGCAGTCAATGAACGTCTTCTGAATATAAGCGACTTCGGTAATGTGGAAGCAAACGGGAACTGCGTTCTTATTCGGAAGGACAAGGTGGAACGGCTTTTCGCGGTGCGCTTCGAGCAGACCCTTGAACGCGCTGAATTTCATAGTGCCGGTTTCTTCGTTCGCGTCATTTTCTTTCCTGTCGTTTGTCGGTGTGTTGCTTCTTGGTATGAGGGTGATGGTTTCTGCCATCGTTGTTCTCGCTTCTTTGTCAACTCCGAGAGTCGCTTCCGATTGGCAGCAGTCGGTTCCACAGCAGGGCGCGGGCTTTGTGGCGCGGATGAACGCGCCCATAACGCGCCCATCGAGCGCGGCCTTTTCTTCGGCAGGCAACGCCGCCACTTCGGGCGAGCAGCATGTTGTCGCTTCCAGATCGCCAAAGGTATAGCGGCGGGTCGGCTCAATCGAAGCCTCCGTAAAGCCGACGCGAGCAAGGCGGGCTAGGTAGTCACTCTTTTCAAGCGCGCCAGCGACACAGCCGACATACGCTTCCATGTCGGCGCGTACGGCAGGAGGGAAGTTCACCGTCTACAACCACATCCGAAACCGCGAACCTGCCGCCGGGTTTCAGGACGCGGAAGGCTTCGCGGATCACGGCGTCTTTGTCGGCGGAAAGGTTAATCACGCAGTTGGAAATGATAACATCCACGGAGTTATCGGGCAGGGGAATCTCCTCGATATGCCCTTTCAAAAACCGGACATTTTCCGCGCCCGCTTTCGCCTTGTTCTTTTCGGCAAGCGCCAACATCTCGTCGGTCATGTCCAGCCCATAAGCAAAGCCTGTCGGCCCGACCCGCTTTGCCGACAGCAGCACATCAATACCGCCCCCGGAACCCAAATCAAGAACGATTTCACCGGGCTTGAGCGCCGCCAGAGCCGTCGGATTGCCGCAACCGAGCGAGGCCAGCAGGGCGGCTTCCGGGATACTTGCCGCTTCAACATCATCGTAAAGACCGCCCGTAATCGTGTCGCCATCGCAGCAGGAATCGCTTCCGCCGCCCGTGTTCCCGCCACAACACGCCGCGCCCTGACCGTTGAGAACGGTCAGCGCCGCCGCGCCGTACTTTTCGCGCACAAGGTTCCGCACATCGTTTCTATCCGTGAGCTTGATTGTTTCCGCCATTGTCGTTCTTTCCTTGTTGTTCAGCAGCAGGAGCCGCTTTCGTTCTTGTCTACAACGTCGCCACTCAGGTAGGCTGCCAGCGCGGCTACGGCTTCCCGGTTCACGCCGCAGATCATGTTTTTGCCCCGGCGCTCAACCGTAATCAGTCCGGCAAGGCGCAGTTCTTTCAGATGGTGAGAAATTTTGGAGTTGATCTGCTCCGCGCCCGTGACGTGGCAGCAGACTTCACCCACAGTCGGCCCCACAACCGGGCGCACATCGCCGCTTTCCTCAACCGCTACGGGGCAGCAGCACGAGCGCAGAAACGCGAAAATGTGTAAGCGCGTCGGGTCTCCCAACGCTTTGAACATGGCGGCGGCGTCCAGTCCGTTATCCTCAAGCCTTGTCATTGTTTTCTCATTTCGTGAAATGTTGTAATGAAGATACCCTGACGGCTTTGCGCCTGTCAAGGCCGTTTCAAACTATTTCAAACTTAACACATTCTAAGCCCGGTTTTCTTCCTTCCCCGGTATACTATCCTTACACAACGTTTGCGGTACGCGCCCTTGTGTACGCGCTCCATTTTCTTCTGAATTTCTTCTGAAAGGGACAATTCCATGAACCTCAACCGCGCTTTGAAGAGGGCTGTTGGCAGCCTCGCTCTCACCGCCCTGTTTTGCGCCGGAACCATGTCGGTACACGCGGGTCAGACGCCCAAAACGAAAATGTCGTCTTCGCAGGCCGAAGCCGCCGCGCTCAAGAAGTACAAGAGCGGCAAAATTCAGGGCAAGACCGAACTGGAAAACGAAGACGGCAAGTGGCAATACGCCGTGATGGTGAAAGTCGGCGCCAAGATGCATGAAGTGATGGTCAACGCCAACACGGGCAAGATCGAATCGGAAGAAACCGTCACGGCTAAAGAAGAAGCGGCGGAAAAGAAGGCCGAAACCGCCAAAAAGAGCGGCAAGATGGGCAAAACCGGCAAGGCCGCGAAAGCCGCCAAGCCGGAAGCCGGGGAAAAGGGCGAAAAAGGCGAAGCCGGTGAAAAAGGGGAAAAGGGCGAGAAAGAGTAACTCGCGCGAACAAAGGGGCTGTTCCTAATGGCGCTAACATCGCTGACGTGGAACAGCCCTTTGTACGCTGATACAGGCTTATGAACTTATTGGAAGGGTTGCGGGTGGCTCTGCGGGGGCTTGCCAGCAACAAAATGCGAACCGCCCTCACGATGCTGGGCATGATTATCGGGGTTGGCGTGGTGATTGTCGTTGTGGCTATCGGCGAGGGCGCGACGCAGCGCGTGACGGAAACGGTCAACTCGCTGGGAACCAACCTGCTTTCCGTTTCCACCAACCGCAACCGCCTGCGCGTCGGCACGGTGACATCCCGCGCCGCCACGACCACCAACGGCGCGACAGCCAACAGCGTCGCGCCCAACCGCCTGACGCTTGCGGATGCCGACGCGATTGCGAAAAACTTTCCGCAGTCCGTAGAGCGGGTCGCGCCGCAGATTGATTCGGGCGTTCAGGTTCGATTGGACAGCGTAGACGCGAATACGGACGTGATCGGAACCACCGGCGACTACCTTTACGTGAAGAATACGGATGTGGCGAGGGGGCGATTTTTCACGCCTGAAGAACAGGAAGGCAGTTTCAAGGTGTGCGTTGCCGGGACAACCATCGCGGAACATCTGACCGGGGACGCAAGCACAGACTTGACGGGCAAAATCCTCGCCATCAACCGGCAAAAGTTTCGCGTTGTCGGGATGCTGGCTCCCAAAGGCGCGACCTCGTGGGGGCAGGATCAGGACGACGTGATACTGGTTCCCGTAACAACGGCCATGCGGCGCGTCCTCAATCGCAACTATCTCAACGACCTGCTCATACGCTGCACCACGCAGGATATGATGCCGCTGGCGCAGGAGCAAATTTCCAATTATCTGCGCATTCGCCATCGCCTTACGCCGCCGTTCCCCGACAACGATGATTTCCGTATCCGCAGCCAGACCGAACTGATGGAGTCGCAGCAAAGCATTACGGGAACCATGACTTCGCTGCTGTCGGCGGTTGCCGTTATTTCACTCGTCGTGGGCGGCATCGGCA
This sequence comes from uncultured Chthonomonadaceae bacterium, assembly GCA_963835065.1. Taxonomy (GTDB): domain Bacteria; phylum Armatimonadota; class Chthonomonadetes; order Chthonomonadales; family Chthonomonadaceae; genus CAWFQB01. The sequence continues at coordinate 46,924 of CAWIEK010000050.1, forward strand.
TTATGAACATCATGCTGGTATCGGTGACGGAGCGGACGCGGGAAATCGGCATCCGCAAGGCCATCGGAGCCACGCCCCGCGATATTCTGATGCAGTTTCTCATTGAGTCGGCGATTATTTCGCTGCTCGGCGGGCTGATCGGAATTGGCCTGGGCATAGGCATTTCGCAAATCCTGGCGTATGTGGCGGGTTGGAGCGCGATTGTCAACATGACGGCGGTGCTGGCCGCATTAGGCGTTTCCATCAGCATCGGGCTGTTCTTCGGCATTTATCCCGCCAATAAAGCCTCGCGCCTGCATCCCATCGAAGCCCTCCGCTTTGAGTAACTTTACGGCTTCTGAAGGCGGTTCTGCATGGTTTTGAGGTCTTTGTAGGCTTCCTGAAACGCATCGGCGTTGGTCTGGTCTATGGCTTCGGGCGCGAGTTCCTCAATCAAGGCCAGACGGTTTTCAATGCGCGGCAGGTCGGTGGCTGTCAGATTCTTGGGGTCGGCAAACCCTTCTTCGTTGAGGTCTTCGATCAAGTCCTTGCGCTGATTGGCGGGAAGATTCGGGTCGTTGATGGCCGCAATCCAAACCGCTTCCGCTTCAGGGTTCGCGCCGACTTCCCGCAATGCGTTACGCGCTTCCTCCGGCGAAATCGTCCGGGCGGGCGCACTGGCATCGGCAGTCGGTGGAGCCGGGGCAGCATGCATTGCGGCTGTTTCCGGCGTGTTCGGAAAATGGGGAGCCGTATTTGCCGCTGTTTGCTTGTGCCTGCGCGGTATCGCTGACACGGTATTCGTTTTGCCTGATTTCGTCTGCGGTGTTCCTGCGCCTGTCTGCGATTCCGGTTTACGCGAAGCCGATTTTGAGGCCGTTTGAACGCCGTCTTTAACAACAAGCGGGGCGGGCGGCGCAGTCTGCTGCCCTACCGTGTCGTATTCGGATTTCGCGTCTCTGTCAGGGGCGGGTATTGCCGTGTTCCGTGACGTGAGCGCCCAACAGCAGACGAGGGAAAGGCAAGCGCCTGCCAATCCCGCCAAGACAATATCCTTCCTGTGGTTCATCCCGCTTCTCCTGTTACTGCCCTGCCTGTCGCTTGCTTTCTCTCTGGATTTCGTATCTCTGATACCGAATTTAGAATAGCACAAAATTTTGGATACTCACTCTGAGACATTTCTAAGCCCTCAGCAACATATTCCACGTATAGTTGTTGACGAGGCACGGCAATCATCCCTGCTCAGGCAACCCTGCTCTCGAAACCGCGTAAATAAGTGTAAAATTTTGGTTTTTATTTGAAGGGGAATGCTAAATGGGGCAGTTTCTGAAGGCGGCGGAGATTGGGGCGCAGGGGGCTATGACGCTGCCGGGGCGTTTCTACACGTCGCCGGAACTCTTTCAACAGGAGCAGGAAAGCATCTTTTTCCGGCAGTGGATTTGTGTGGGGCGGGAAGAGCGCATCCCACAGCCGGGCGACTACTTCGTTCGCACAATCGGGACGGAAAGCGTGATTATCGTTCGGGGGCGTGACGGAACTGTTCGCGCCTTCCACAACGTTTGCCGGCATCGGGGCGCGCAATTGTGCGAGGCTGGCGAAGGCCATTTCAAGAACGCCATTCGCTGCCCGTACCATGCGTGGGCGTACGGATTGGATGGCCGACTCCTTGCCGCGCCCTCAATGGAGGAAGTGATGGGCTTTGCGGCGGATGATTACCCGCTGCATCCCGTGTCCCTTGCCCGTTGGGAAGGGTTTCTCTTCATTTCGCTTGCCGCCGAACCGGAGCCGTTTGCCGTTGCGTATGCGCCCCTGCTGGACAAGTTTCGCCCGTACAACCTGCCCCTGTTGCGGATGGCGCGGCGAATTGATTACGATGTACGCGCCAACTGGAAATTGATGTTTGAAAACTATTCGGAGTGCTTTCACTGCGCGCCCGTGCATCCCGCGCTGGTGAAACTCTCGCCTGCCGACAGCGGGGCCAACGATCTGGTGTCGGGCGCGTTTTTAGGCGGCTACATGGAAGTCAAGCCCGACAGTGGCAGCATGACCTTGAGCGGCAATTCTTGCAGCCTGCCCGTAGGCGACTTATGCGCCGAAGACCATCATCGCGTCTACTACTATTCGCTGTTTCCAAACATGCTGCTCAGTCTGCATCCCGACTATGTGATGGTGCATACCCTCTGGCCGGAAGCGCCCGACCGCACCCGTATTGAGTGCGAGTGGCTGTTCCACCCGGATGCCGCCACGCACCCCGGCTTCCATCCCGATGATGGCGTAGAATTCTGGGATCAGACGAACCGCGAAGACTGGCACGTCTGCGAACTCAGTCAACTTGGCATCTCCTCCCGCGCCTACACGCCCGGCCCCTACTCCCCGCGCGAAAGCATTTCCGCCGCCTTCGACCGCGAGTACCTGCGCGTCCTCGGCTTGCCAACAAACCCTTGCAGCGGGACACAAGGCTAAGGAGGCGGGATGCGGCGCAGTGTGAACGTTGCTCCATCCAAGACAGGCAACACCAATTCGTAACCGTACATCAGCGACATCCCCACCAGCGAATCGGCTTCCAGTTCGTCTATGCGGATAGTCATCGGCTGACCATCCCATAAAACGACGCCCTTGTAGATATTGAACGTGGTTTCACTGCCGTCCGCGAGAATAGCTCGCCCAAACCTGTGCCAGCGTAAGCCGAGTATGGCAATCACATCCGGCGGCAGCGTCAAAGTACCATTGTAGCCGGTATCTATAAGCGAGTTGTACGTATGTTCCTGACCATTCGCATCATGTAAGGTGAGGCTCAAAATAGCCTCGCGCCGTGCCGTAACAACCCCTGTCATCATGCGCTTTGCTCGCTCCGTCCTGCGCCAAACCGACGCACATAGCGTGAGCCAACACGCAGCACCATGATCTGCGCGTCAGGCAATCGCGCTTGCAGGCGGTCTGCGGCAATGTCTTCATCAGCATCTATTTCCCACGCGCCGGTATCCAAGTCAACGGCGACAATCTCATCGTTGTGCGCCGGTTCCACCTGAGAGCGAATATCGCGGTCGTATATCTCCTCACCGCGCCGCCTAGCTTCCTCTTTACTGTAGCGTGGCTGATGTACTATCATAAATATTCTCCTCTATGCCAATTGAGGTTTGCCATATATCTCCATCCGACCGCGCAAAGGACTGTCGTGGTCGAACGAGATGATGACGGAAAGACTGTGTTTGTCCAATGAGTGATCTATGCTATACATATCCATAAGTTCCGGCCAGCGTTCGGCTAGAAATAGTCCCGCCGCAAACGTACCCTGACCATCATGTCCTCCGCACACAAAGTACGGTTTGCCCTTACCGTCGAGCGTCCGCACAATGAGAGCTTGGTCGTACTTGACACCCCTGTCTGGTATCGGCTTAGCAAAAAAGTCAATGCCGTTGACTTGGAAATTAGCCATCTTGGTTTCTTCGTCAGGCCATACGTCAAAGAAGCCCTCCGGGCACAATCCACGTGCTTTGTAGGCGGCACCGTTATGTAATCCTATGGCGATGATCCGCTGATTATCGCGTATATGCTCGTAACCATCCCGCTCAACCTGCATATGGATGCCCAGGTTGGCGCACAATCCGGCGATAGCACTCGCCGCCCGCAAGTCCCAAAATACGGCAGCTTGGTCGGGCCGTTCCTTCTTATCGGGCGTTGATAAGGGAGTAGGATGATCATCTGTGTCGTGTATCCGAATGGTAAACGCAGGTGCGTATGTATCTTGAAACACGGCCACAATAGATGGAGCATCATTAAGACCGAAGAACTGGAGGAACTTACTACGCATAATCTCCTTACCGGAAACTTCCGGGCTAATCATAGTTACTTCTGCCTTGTAATTTTCGTTGACCTGAGTAATAGTGTCAATTGATGGACTTGCGTATATAGTTCGTTCGTACTTTCGACTGTTCAAGACGTAGGAGTGGTTTTTATACGGGGTGAAAAGGCTCTGAAGATGTTCATCCAGTTGTCCGTAAACTTCTTCTGTAACAGTTACTCGGTTTTCAAGACCGATAACTTTTTCCGATTTTAAGAAGTCATTTACGGCCTTTCCGTACAGATTTTTTAGATCCGGGTCCCATATAGCCTCTCCTTTATGGCAGGAAACGCGAATATGCAACGGCACTTTCAAAGTATTAAGTGTCTTCAGGGCATTGAAAAGACGCATAGATGCTTGGATATGAAGCGCGCCCGTAACCATATAGTCAAGTACCTCGTCTTGATCTATCAGAAAGAGATAGGCTCCCCCATCACCATCGAAGTCCAGTTCTTGGGCACCGTGCGAAGCAAGAATTTCACCAACCTGTCGTTGGAAGTTCTGCCGAGTTACGCTTATGTGCCGGTCAGCTCCTGGCAATAAGCTATGGCCTGCAATATCAACTTGCAAGAAACCAAAAACACGTCTTGTTCCTTTGCTGGAGGGATTTTGCCCACGGCTGTAAAATCATCACTCGACCTTTGCCTTTCAAACTGGCCTCGCTTCATACTCCGATAAACATAAATGAGCAGTTCACATGCTACCCGACAGATGCAAGCCTAAATCTCTTCACAATGTTTGCAGCCTGTCAGTCTTACAGTCTTTACGCGACAGCAAAATCGGTGTACTGGCGCAAGTCTGCCGGATGGAACGCGAGTACGATGTTTTGTCTCGGAATGCCTTCCCGCATCAGCATATCTGCAAGTCGCAGGTTGGTTCCGTCGCGCTGAATCCAAACCTTGTCTTCCAACACGTCTACATGCAGGTACATATCATCCACGCGGCGCTTGCCTTCCCATCCTACCTGCCCTAATTGATAATGCCCGGTCGTTTCATCGCAAATAAGTTCGGTTCGCAGATCAGCTTCCGACGGCATCATTTCTCCAACCTCCTCAAAAACACGTCGGACAATCCTTTTAAATTCGCAGATTCGATCCATTCCAATGCCTCTTTCTCCTGCGGGTCCTAATAGAGAAGATGTCACGATGCAGGTTGTGCGGCAATTTTGACAATCTGCCCCGGCGCAAGAGAAGGCAACACAGCCAATACCTGCGGCATTAGCGGAAGCAGAGTTTCGATGGTATTGTCTTGTGCCGTCAACACGATTAAGGCAAAGGAGCGCCCGCTCATATTCTGCTGATAGCGCATATTGCCATCAATGGTGAGAAACGCATCGAACTTGCCTGCTATCAGCGGCAACAGTTCGCCATTCTGAATACCGGCCCAGCCCATTTCCGGCACAGTCTTCACATCATGGCCGGACAGACCACCTTTGAGTTTGCGCGGCAGGCACTCGTCAAGCAACAGGTTCATACACCGCCTCGTTGTCAGGTTCCTGCAACCGTTGCTGAACAGCGTCTAAAACTTGCTGCGCGTGTCCGCGCGTGACCGTTGGGAAATCATCCAGAAAATCGTCCAGAGGATGATTCGCTTTCAAGTAGTCAAACAACGTCTTGACGGGAACGCGCGTACCTGTAAAGACGGCAATACCGCCCAGGATATTCTCGTTGCAGGTAATTATGTTTTCTGTCATTATCATTTTACTCCCATTCACCAAATACTCTCACTCTCACTCTCACTACTTGTTCAGCCAGGCATGACGCTGGCGTATCTTTTGCGCCTGTTCGGGGTTGACCATGTGGAGGAAGGACAGGTAGCCACCGGCGTACAGCAGGGCGTTCTTGCCGATACGCTCCGACATGGTTTGCAGCCCTTCGGTTTCGCAGTGGTGCAAAAAGGCGCGGAACTTGCGCAGGTCGCGGCGGGACAGGCGCGGCGTTTCGTTCACCACCACGCCCGTCACCACCTGCCGATGCTGCGGGCGCATCACGCGGGTTTTGCCCTCATTGATAACATAGCCTTCTTCCGCAATGATGTGCCGCAAGCGGGTGAACAACATGCCGGTCGGGGCTTCCTTATCCGCATGGGAAAAGACAAGATCGTCGGCGTAGCGGGTATACGTGAAGCCGTAGCGTTTGGCGATCCCGGTTAGGCGCGAATCCAGACGGCGGCACAGGATGTTGGTAATCGCGGGGGATGTGCAGGCTCCCTGCGGCAATTGGCGCTCACCAATCGCAACGTGCCGTTTTTGCCCGTCCAATGTCAGGGCGACGCGGGGCGATTCGGTGCAAAGCAGGGCCAGAATGGACGCTACGCCCTCGTTGTACCCCAAATGCGTAAACAAGCCCTTCACGCGCCGAAACTGAATGGACGGAAAAAAGTCTTTCAAGTCCACGCGCACTACCAATTGCTTGCCCGTATGCCGCTGCGCGTTGTGCAGAATGGAACGTTTGGGACGGAACGCCATCGCCGCGTCGTGGATGTTGACGCGGTTCAGGATGCTCGTCAGTACCCACGATTGCGCGGTTCGCAGTTGCTTTTTGGGCGCGGAAATCGCCCGCATCCCGCCGCTCCGCTTGGGAATGGAAAAATGCGCGTAGTGGTCAATCACGGTTGCGCCCCGGTGGTAGGTGAGCCACGCCAGTGTCTTTGTTTCTATGCCCATCGCGTTCGCCAGTTCTTCCGCCGAACTCAGCGCAGGCAGGCTTGCGCCCTCTACTTTCGCCGCATCCCCGCCCTCATACCGCAGTCCCGCCGACACGCCATGCCCGAGATACGGCAGCGTTCTCGCCCGCCATTCCTTCACCTGCTCCGAACGCGCGGCCTGTTCCGCTTCCTTTTGCTGCTTTTTGGCGACCCGCGCCGCCCGAACCCGCTCGATCCGCTTTTTGCGGATGTCCTGTATCAGCGCGGGAATGTTACGGCCTAAATTGATCTCTTTATCCAACTGCTGCAATTCCGCCCGCGCGGCCTGCAAGCCCGGATACAATTCTTTCAGTTTGGCTTCCGCATCCGCAATCTGCTGCGTCACTCCGGCCTGCGGCGGCCAGAATCCCAGCCGCTCCATCTCTTCTTTGATGAACGCTTCCTTGCCGATTTCGCGCATCCGGTCGCGCCAATTGGCCTGCGTCACGGGCTGGTTCGGGGTTACGGTGGTGTCGGTGGTCATGGGAAATCCTTGAGTAGTCAGTAGTCAGTAGTCAGTAGTCAGTAGCTGTCCTACTCATTACCTTTGCCAACGCACAAGGTTTTGAGTAAGCAGGGATTTCTACTGACTACTGACTACTGACTACTGACTACTTCTTCATCATCTCTTCAAACTGCCCTTCCGTTAAAACCGCCACGCCCAACTGCTGCGCTTTGGCGAGTTTGGAGCCGGCTTTGTCGCCGGCGACGAGATAGGTGGTGTTTTTGCTCACGCTGCCGGACGCGGTTCCGCCGTACTGCCGGACAAGGTCTTCGGCCTGTTCGCGGGTGAACAGGGTTAAGGCTCCGGTGAACACGAAGGTTTTGCCTGCGAACAGCGTGGGGTCAATGCCGCTGCCGGGTTTGGCGTCCTTGCTTGCCTGCTGCAAAGCGACTTGTTCGGACGCGAGGGCGGCAGCCGCGAGAATGTGGGCGCACGGCCCCTTGCGCAGTTTTTCGCGCTTGAAGAACGAACACGAGCATTGCGCATACTGAACGCGCCCGTCCAGGTCAACGTCCAAAATCACGTCCTGCGTTTTGTTGCCCCGCGCATCGTCGCGTACTTCGGCCTGAACGCGCACCCGGTCTTCCCCGCCATTGGCGGGAGCGCCGAACGTCAGTTTGCTGTCGTCTACCGCATCCGCCCACTTCACGCCTTTCGCCGTTACAATGCGCCTCGCCTGCGCCATGCGCTTGTCCTGATCGGTTTCCGGCAGTTTGATGGGAACCGGCAACAATGCCCGCCAGCGATACTGCCCCGTGATATGGTCATACATCGCCTGCCCCTGCGCGCAGCACTGCTGCAAGGCGGAAGTTGCGGCATCGCGGGGTATGGACAGTTCCGAAGCAAGGGTTTCCGGCGTCAGGTGCAGTTTGTCGGACAGGGTTTTTAGGGCTTTTTCTACCACATCGGGCGGAGCCGTATTGGTGGACGCCAGCAAATCGAAACGCGCCGCCTGCGCCCAATCGTTTTTTGTCCAGCCGGACAAGCCCAGATCGAAACGCTGGTTTTTCTGAAATACGGTCCAGTAGGAAGGCAGGCCGCCGCCGAGCAAGCGCACCTGTACCCAATCGGCGTGAGGCAGCAGCGACTCCATCACCAGCAAGCGCCGCCGTCCCCAAATGCGGATTTCGCCCTCATACTCGCCATTATAAACGTGTTCGTGTTCCTGAACCACGTCGTTCCACGGCTCCACGACAATGGACGGCTTTTGTCCCGGCTTCACGACAAACCGCAGCGAACGCGGCCCGACTTTTTCCCGCTTTCGGCGCAGAATGGCAAGCACATCGGCAACCGTCGCCGCGCTGAGTTTCAAATCCACCGTGCCGAACGCGGCTGCCGACTGCACCTGCAAAAAGCCGCGTACCCACGTCGGCGGCAGGTCTATTTTCTTTTCTACCGACTCGCCCGCGCTGGTCGCAACGGTCACGCCCTCCGCGCCGATCTGCAAAAAGGCGGGGCGATAACTGCGAATACGCCGGATTTCATCGGCAAGCGGGCGGCTGTAATCAATGTTGGTCGTGCCGTACACGGCCTGCCCGAAAATGTCCAGACTTTCGGTGGGAACCGTGACGCGCCCGTAACTCAACTCGTCCTGCGAAAACACTTCAAAAATCAGGCAGTCGGGATGAACGCTGACAACCGGATCAAGCACCCACCACGCTTCGCGGTCATGCTCCAGCAGCCAGCCGAAATAACGGCGCTTGTGCTGATAGTACACGCCCCCGGACGCCAGATTTTCCAGATCCCGCACTTCTTTGTAACGCTTGTTGACGTCGGCCAGCGCTTCTTTACGCCGCTCCATCAGGGCGGGCAATGTGGCGGCGCGTTCCGTCAGTTCCGCGCCCAACTCTTCCAGATACCGCTGCTGTACCCACTCCTGATACGCGGTATGGTCTTTGGGCGCGTTGCGCAAGTCCGACGTGACGACCTCGTACAGGGCCAGCATCAGGCGCGCATACGCCAGACTGTCCTTAACCATCGCGTCCAGATGCACGGGCGGACGCGACTGCTCGGCGGACACATCCAGGTGCATCCCGTCCGAAGCCATATTCCCGCTGCTCGGGCGCGCATAATGTTGTGTTATTTCCATGTTGAACTCCAAGTAGTCAGTAGTCAGTAGTCAGTAGTCAGTAGAAATGCCGCACTGCTCAAAGTTTTGCGTAATTGCAGAAGTAATAAGTAGGACCGCTACTGACTACTGACTACTGACTACTGGCTACTTCGACCCCTTCAATCTCCACCCCCGCCACCGCCAGCCTTGCCAGTTGGCCTAATGCCCATTCCGCGTCGCGGGACGAGCGGCCGCGCGCCAGTTCCAGCAGGAGGGGAATGTCCTGCGAGGTTTCCGCGTCCAGGCGGCGCTTGACCAGTTCTTTGGCTTTGCGGCCTTGATTGCGGGCGCGCAGTACCTGACGGTCGAAGGCGGGAGCCTGCGCGAATCGTTCCTCGGTTTGTGAGCAGGCGGGACGCGAGAAACGCTTCCATTTGCGGGTCGGTGTTTTCCGACAGGCGGTTGAATATCGCCTCGTGGGAAACGGCTTCCCAACGCGCTTCCAGGTATTGCCGGCCATAAGCGCGAACCGGGGCTTTGGGGCTGTCGCACAGGGCGGTAATGAACTCAATGGCGTGTTCGTCGTTAGTCGGCACGGCCTCAAAGAACGTTTTGCCCATAGCCACAGCGGGCGGCAGTTCGGACTCCAGCAGGCGCAGGGCGAACGGCATCCTCATGCCCACTTGCGCAACGCGCTCCAGCCCCCAGGCGCGAATGTCGGGCAGCATATGCGTGGCGATTTGCAGCAGGGCGGGCGAGTCGGCGGTAAACAGCGCGTCATGCGCCTGTACCCATCGGCCTAAAATCGGGCCGTAAACCGGGTTGGCGGTGTTCAGAAATTCGGGATCGTCAAGCGTCAGGAAGGTGGCGCTGACGATTTCATCTTCGAGCAGGCGGGAAGATGAGAACCGGGTTGTTTGCCGTACCTACCTGCTTCCATGCCAGTTGCCAGAACGCGGCGATTTGGCCCGCCTGTTCCAGGCCGTTGACAATGGTTTGCCGCAGTTCGGGCCACTGCGCGTCCGTTGCCGCTCCCACCAGTCCAAGTATGGAGGCGACGGGCAGAACCCGCACAATGTTTTGCAGTGCGGATTGCGGCAATAGCCTGACCAGAAACGGGCGCGTTTCCAGCAAGCCTTGCAGCCGGGTTCCATCCAGCGACAGGCGATTAAACAGGGCAATGGCAGCCGGGGAACCGGTTGCCGAGCGCAGGGCGTCCGTTTCCGTTGTGGCGGCAAGCAGTTCGTCCCAGACAGGAATTAAGTTGCTGTCGGGCGTCATACTGGCGGCAATCAAGTCCCATCCGGTGCGCCGTATCCATTCGGAAGGGGCATTGACCAGTTCCTTCATTTTGGCTGTTGGAATCGGTTTGGAGCGGATACTTTCCGTCAGGGCGCCCAGGGCTTGCGTCCGCAAATCATCCGGCAAGTTTTCAAGATTTTGCAGCCACACGTCCAGTTGCGCAATTGACGCCTGCCGCAGCGTGTCCAATCCCCATTGCAGCAATTCCGGCCTGCGCGTGGCATATAACTGCACGGCAAGCGCGGGAGATACCTGCTTACTCAGCACGGTGGGGAACTGCGCGACAAGGTATGCGAAAGCAATCCCCTGTCGGCGCGTCAGTTTGCCGTCTTGAGCGTTGTCGCTTGCCAGTTTGTACAGGCGGTACGCGAAAGGATTGATCCATTGGCTGCTCAGATTGGCTTGCCGCGCAATATAATCTTTTATGGTCTGGCGCGTTCGGCCACTGCCCTTGAAAAAAACTTCCGCCGCTATATCTGCGGCTACGGTTTCCCCGTTGGCGAGTTTGGAAGCGAGGGCGCGGGATGCAAGCGTTGCCAGCAGGGGCGAGGGCGACTGCAAAAAGAACAACAGTCCGACATCCGGCACGTTGGGCAAAGGCCGCTTCATGCCGCGCAGCATTTTGCAGGCCGCTTCATGGGTTTGCCAGGGCAGTTCGGGCGTGACAACGAGGCTTTCCACCTGCTGCGGATAGCGATCCCAAAATTCGGGATGGCGCTCTTCGCGGGTGCGCAGGCTCAGATGCCTGCCGCGCAGCAGGTACGCGCCCCGTCCGTGCGATGCCTGTTCGTAGCGGCGGGAGTTGCCGTACAGAATGTCCATCGAAACCCATTGTACGCGGGTGTCGAGTTCCTGCCGATCCTTGCCCGTTGTCAGCAACATTTGCGTTGCCTGCTGAACATACTGCGCGGGGTCTTGTTCGGCCAGGCTGCGCAGGGCGCGGCGGACGCGGCGTTTCATGTAGCCGAAGGTTTTGTTGGACGGCAACGCGCCGAGCAGATAGGGACGCTCCGGCTGGCGAACATCCAGGATTTGCAGGGACGAGGCGTGATGAGGCCGGGTTTGCAGGTCAAAAAAGACATGGTTCGGGTCATCGGCGGAAGCGGCTATCGGCCCGACAATGCCGCCGATAAACGCGCCCATAAGCCGGGGCTGTGTGGGAACGGCAATGTCAACAACTTTCAGGCCGCTTTGCTTGACATTGTTATAGCCCGGCCCTTCAAAACTGACGAAGGCGTGATTTTTGCCAAGCGCAAGCGATTTGGCGCTTTCAAATTCCAGCATGGTGGCGGGTGTGAGGGGGATTCCATGTGCATCCAGCCGATACACGTTCAGCCCCAATTTTTCCGCAGCCGTCTCATAATAGCTGGCGCGTCCCACAGTGACAAACAGGTGATTATCCTGAATTCTAATGTCGGTGGCTCCCGGCACATCCAGTGAGTTCGCCTGACGCGGCTGAAAGGGGTTGGACAGATCGTAAGTGACGATTTTCTGGCGGTTGTTGTAGCGTTCGCCGGACAGAACGTAAATCTTTTGCCCCAAAACGGCAAAATCGATAGGCGCGTCCACTTTGGTCTTGCTGACCGTTACAACAGCAGTGAGGATTGGAAACGTTCAGAATTGTCAGAAAACACTCGCGGTAGTAGTTGCTGATGACTGCCACACTCATGCCCAGGCGGGCAATACGAACCGGATATTTCAACTCACTGGAAGCAATGCTTTGAGGATGGGCCGGATTGGACACGTCCACGATATGCAGCATTCCTGTCTGCCGATTGTAATACCCGCTTTCAAGGACGTAGGCCGTTTTGCCATTCTCCACTATCAAATCTTGTGGATTAGGAATGTTGAGGTAGCCCAAAGGCCGGGGCTGCGCAGGATCGGAAATGTCCAGAATATGCAGGCCGGGGCGATTGCCTCTGGTCAGCAGATACGCGAGGCTGCCGGATACGAACACCCGCGCAGTGTTGTTGATACCCGCCGACGTGAGGGGCGTCGGCAGCATTTCCGGCGTTTCGGGCAAGGGCTGAACGTCCAGCCGACACGCAAGCGGCTGCAAAATATCCCAATCCTGCAACGTTTCCGCCGCCTTGTACAAGCGCTTCACCTGCGCCCAATAGCCATACGCAAACGGCGCGGTCTGCGCCACCTGTTTCCATTCGGCGCGGTTTGCCTCCGTAATGGCAATCGGCGCGGGTGGGGCGCTTGTAGCCGTTGGCATATCAGCGGCAGTCGGAGCGGCAGCGCCCCCACCGAACAAACGTTTGAACAGGGACGCAATCGCCCCCAATCCTGATGGTTCATCCTGAGCCATAATGGTTTCTTTCAGGTTTAACAAAGAACCCCTGCTTGAGCGGTTCCCCTTCTCCCAGGCTTTTTTGGGAGAAGGGGTCAGGGGTTGAGGGCACGTTGGTACAACCGCGAACACAGCCACTAATCACGTAAAGAACCGGCGGCAATCACTGTAGGCCGGGGATTAAATGCAAATTTTCATGTCTCGCATGAACCTGTTACCACAGCGTCAAAAACATGAAATTTGTATTTTATCCCCGGCTGAGTAGAATTGCTGCCCGGTGATGGATGGCAGGCGAACCAACAGCCATGGCGAAGCGCCACAGGCTCAATGCTGGCAATGTTCGCGCAAACGACGGCAATACCAAACCACTGCAAACAAGCGAGATGAAAGCGGAAAGTCTCTGCCACTGATCTTGTAAGCAACCGGCGGCGATCACTGTAGGCGTCCGGGGACCCTGCCTTTACTCGCTAGCGTGATTTTATATCTCTCAGCGCCGAATCGAGTAAAGGCAGGGTCCCCCGGACGCTGAGTAGAATCGCTGTCCGGTGACGGATGACGGGCAATACAGCAGCCACGGCGAAACGCCGCAGACGGAATGCTGACAGAAAACTCCGCGGAGAATTCAGGACAAAAGGCAAAAGGAGAAAGGAAAAAGTAACATGGCCGATCACTTTCTCCTTTTTCCTTTCTCCTTTCTCCTGTAACTGCATGTGCCGAAAAAGCTACTAATCCTGTTGGGAACCGGCGGCGATCACTGTAGGCGGCAGGGTGCTAGTTGTCGCCGGGACGAGCATGGGCGCGTCTTCTCAGCGTCGAAGTTGCGGCGACAACTAGCACCCTGCCGCTGAGTAGAATCGCTGTCCGGTGTTGGATGGCAGGCGATACAGCAGCCATGGCGAAACGCCACAGACGGAATGCTAACCTGTTTCGGCTCTGGTGTTCAGTTACAGGGCTTTCACTGTCGGACGATGCGCCGAACCGGAAAGCCGTTCTTGGAAATACGTTGGTTGGTCTGGAAAATTCCTGCGAACGCGCTTTTTGTTGCTTGAAAACGGCGTCACCCTCACGGCTGCGCATTGATTGGGCGCAGAAGGTTTTCCTGCCGACTTGTAGCGCTGGGGCAAAGGAATTACGGCTGCGCGCCGTGTTGGATTAGAAAGGGGATGAGCCGCGTATTGTTCTGTTCGCGGGCAATCGTCAGGGCGGTTTTGTGGTACTTGTTGCGTTGGTTGATGTCGGCGTGGTACTGAAGCAGCAGAGCGGCAATGTCTACCACGTCGCCATCCGGGGAGGTGGCAAGGTTCATCAGGGGCGTGTAGCCATAGTTGTCCCAGACGTTGGGATTGGCGCGGGCTTGCAGCAGCAATCGCGTTGCGGCAAGTTGATGCCCGTAAATGGCGTGGTGCAGGGGCGTCGCGCCCGAAGTGTCTCGAATGTTGATGTGCGGATGGCGCAGCAGCAAAGCCGCGATTATTTTCGGGTCGCCGCGTTTCGCCGCCAGCATCAGCAGAGTGGTATGCTGATCCGATTCAGGATCGTCCTCCACATCCACGTCGGCCCCATGCCGCAGCAGCGCCTCGAAGACCGGCCAGCACTCATATGATGCCGCCCTCGCAATAACGGGAGGTCCACCATGCCTGTGATACATGCTGAACGTCTCCTGTAAGGTGGAGCGAAAATACCAGGGACGGAATATGTCCCGGCTGAACCAGCGGCCCAAAACACCGGTTGAGGAACTTTGCTCATAAGCATAGAGGCGTACATTCGGGTCCGCGCCCTGCTGAAGCAAACTTTCCACCTCGACGGCGTGTTCTGATTCTGCCGCTTTCAGCAGGGCGATGTTGAGCGTTTTGCGATGCGCGGCGTGGCAGACCCAAAGGGCAAACACGCCGCAAACCAGCAGCCCGCTCACGAAATAACGCCGGAGCAGGCGAAGGAGACGGAGAAAGCGATTTTTCACAGCAGTTCCCTCCTTTCCCTACCGCAATTTCTCAATGCCCGGCCAAAGGTGAACAAGCATCTGATTCATCCTTCATCCTTCATCCTTCATCCTTGCATCTCCGGCCATTGCGTATGCCAGTTTGTGGCGCGTTCGTATGCCAAGCCCAGGCGCAAAATCGCCGCTTCCTGATACAGATTGCCGACGAACTCGATGGACTGCGGTACGCCTTCCACCAGGCCGCAGCGCGTAATCAGCGTGGGATGCCCGGTCAGATTGGTGTAAACGAGGGTAGGGCCGTGAAAAGGAACGGTCACGTAACAGTCAATATCGGCGAACGTTTGCGCCATTTCCTGCTGCAAGCGCGTTCGCAGGCGCATGGCCTGCAAATAATCGGACGCGGGAATGGTGCTGCCGATGCGGAAGGTATTGGGCCAACTGCCGTCTTCCTGCTGCGCCAGTTCGTCCAGTTTGCCGCTTGCCGACAGTTTATCGAATGCCGCCGCGCCCTCCGCGTCAATGGTCAGCCAGGCAATCGGCTGGTACATGGCCGCGTTTTTAGGGAGTTTAATGGGAACGGGCGTGACGCCCAGTTTGTGCAAAACTGCCAGCGCATCCGCATACGTTTGCGCCCGCTTGGTTTCCTTGCCGACCGCATCGAACGCGGCCTGGTCTATCCCGACGCGCAGTTTTTTCAGGGGCAGGTTGGGGTTCCAGCGAAACGGCACATCCGCTACAGTGGTGTCGCGTCCGTCCGGCCCGTAAATGGCGTTCAGGACAAGGGCGCAGTCTTCCACGCTCCGGCACATCGGCCCGATTTTGTCCATCGTCCATGACAGGGGCATGGCTCCATAACGCGAAACGCGCCCAAACGTGGGACGCAGACCCGTCACGCCATTGCGCACGGACGGGCTGACGATGCTTCCCAACGTTTCCGTGCCGATGCTAAAACCAAGCAGTCCTGCCGCCGTCGCGCTGCCCGGTCCCGCTGAGGAACCGCTCGAACCCTGCTTGGTGTTCCACGGGTTGCGGGTCATGCCGCCAAACCACACATCGCCCATCGCCAGTTCGCCCATCGTCAGTTTGGCGACAAGCACCGCGCCCGCCGCTTCCAATCGCTCCACAACCGTCGCGTCGTAATCGAAAATCTGATGCTCATACGGCTTTGCGCCCCAGGTCGTGGGAATGTGGCGCGTGGCGAGCAGGTCTTTCGCGCCCCAGGGGATGCCGTGCAGCGCGCCCCGGTATTTCCCCGCCGCCATTTCCCGATCCGCGCGCTCCGCCTGCGACAAAGCCAGCTCTTCGGTCAGGTTCACGACATTGAGCAGGCGCGGGCCGTAACGCTTCAGCCGTTCCAAATACATGCGCGTCAACTGCATGGACGTGATCTTGCCGGCGCGTATCAGGCTGGACAGTTCCCCCACGCTTGCAAACGCGAGGCTTTCCGCATTGCCGTCATAAGCGGGCAAAGGAACGCGGCTCTGGCGAAAAGAACCTTTCCCTGTGGGAAACTTCATACCCGGCAATTGCGGGTCGAAACGGACGGCGGGCGCAAGCAGGGGATCGGTATCGCCCTTGCGCAGCGCCTGCATGTTCTGCCGAATGTCGGTCAGCGAACGCGCCATCTGTTCGCGCTGCTTGTCCGTATAAGCGCGTCCCGCCAATTTGTCGGCAGCCGCAATGTCGGCAGGCGTGATTGCATCAGCAGGAGCGGCGGGCGTTGGCGTTTCCTGCGTTTCTTCCCCGCCGGCGGTGGCAGCCGTTCCCGCCAACCCCGCCGCCACAAGCCCCTTCACAAAATCCCGACGGCCTACTTTCTTACCATCACCGGTTTTGGCGCGGCTTTTCGCAGTGGGAACTGTGGCTTCCGGCGCGTCGGCAACGTTTTCCCCGGCAGAGTTTACTGTCGCAGAGTTGTTTGCATCAAGCGTGGTATGTTTCTTCGGCAATGTTCTTCCTCACAAGATCAAAAATAGAGTTGATTTTCAATATCACCGCCGCTTGGGAACCGCTAATCCCTGCGCGGCTTCCTGCGGGTCGAGTTGAAAACTGTCGGTAAGCAGGCGCTTTGTTTCTTCGGAAGGCGCGGCTCCGTGTTTTTCCAGCAGGCTGACCAGTGTTTGCAGGGGCTTCAACTGCCTTCCAAACTGGCGCGTAACCATTTGCGGCGTCGGGCTTGCGGCCCGGAAGGGAGCGCCCGGCGCGGTCGGCAGCGCCGCAGGATGCGCGGATTTTGGCGCGGCAATTGCGGTCATATAAGCCGCCAGCCATTGGCGATGAACATCGGCGGCGAGAACAGCAAGCGCGTCCAGCGGCGTTTGTCCCTCCCCGTTGGCAAGGTTGGGATTTGCGCCATGCTCCAGCAGCAGAGCGCAACTCACAGGATTCTTCTGGTTTACGGCAAGATACAGCGCGGTGTTACCCGGCTGGTTCTGGTGGTTGACATCGGCATGGGCGTTGAGCAGGTCAATCAGAATATCGCGCTCGTTGTGTTCAACGGCGTACATTAAGGGCGTACTGCCCACGCCGTCCGCCGCTTCCACATTCGCGCCACGCGCCAGCAGTTCTTCGGTCAGCGCCTTGCGGCTGTACGCGACGGCAAGCGCCAGCAGGGGAACGCTGTTCGCCGGGGCTTCAGGTGTTTTGCCGTGCAGCCGCGCGCTGATTCTGGATGCGACACCGGCAGGCAACGGCTTGCGCGTTTGAATATCGAAGCGCAGGTTGGCGTCAGCCCCCTGTTTCAGCAGCGTAATGGCTTGCGCTTCCTGTCCATTATACGTGGCGTCAATCAAGCCCGTATGCAGGCGTTCCCGGCGCGGCAGGGCGACGGTCAGATACAGCAGCGCGGCAATGATGAGCGCGAGAAAAGCAGTCAGTATCATTCGCAGGCGAAGAGGTCGTTTCATGTCAAAATTGTACACCATTTTCCGCCGGATGTCTCGTCTTCAAACGTGCCGTTCAGAGCCGGCGCATCAAAAACGTTCAACACCTCTCTTATTGTAGGTCATTCGCCCCCGGTTTGCGCCTGCTCCCTCCTCCGGGACAACCAACCCAAAAAGAACGCGCATAAAAGTAGAAAAATATCTACATAAACAGCACAAATAACGAACCTTTTCTGTCTCTGTCTCGTCTAAATACATACGCACGTCTACATAATAGAGACTGCTAACTAGCCAGGTGGCGGGACGTTGAAAGATCATAGTTCCTATCAACTATCAACTATCAACTATCAACTAACCCGGAAGGGAGGTGCTGGAAGATGCCTGTACACTCTCCCCGTTCGCCCTGACGCTTACGAGGTCGCGACGCCTCTCTCCTACAACCTGACACAACGAGACAGCGGGCTGGAAGCGCTGCATTGCCAAGATTTCGACGCTGCCTCTACATACTCTTTTTCTTTTTCCGTTTCAAGGTCCCCGCCCTGACGTGCCGTTACCTGCGAACCTGCGAATTTAAGGCAGGAATTGGCAGGCCACAACGTGAAACATACTTCGTCGGCGGAAGGAAGTTGGCGGAGGGAACAAGGGAATATGAACATTACGATAAAGCGATTTGCTGTGACCAAGCGTTATCCGCTGACCATCAGCCGGGGAACCAGTACCGGCTCGGAAAATCTGCTCGTGACGGTGGAGCAGGAGGGCATTACGGGCATCGGGGAAATGGCTCCCACGTCCGGCGGCGCGATACCGGAAACAGCGGACACGGCGCAAGCCTGTCTGCAACGCTGGCGTCCGTTGCTGGAAAGCGTTTCTCCCTGGGAGATGCAGCGCGTCGAAACCTTGCTCAACGTTCAGGAGGGGGAACGGGCGGCGTTTTGCGGATTGGATTGCGCCCTGCACGACTGGCAGGGCAAGCGGCTGCAACTGCCCGTCTGGAAACTGCTCGGACTGGATGTTTCCACCCTGCCGCCCACATCGCTCACCATCGGCATCAATCCGCCCGATGTGATCCGCGTCCGCGTTCCCGAACTGCTGGCGCGTACCGGGGCGAAGTTTCTGAAAGTCAAATTAGGCAACCCGCAGGGGATCGCGGCGGACAAGGCCAGTGTGGAAGCGGCGCAGGAAGCGGCGCAGGCGTTTGCGCAGGAAACAGGGCATCCCCCTGTCGGCTGGCGCATAGACGCCAACGGCGGCTGGACGGTGCGGGAAGCGCAGCACATGCTTGCCTGGCTTGCCGAACGGGGCGTATTGTTTGTGGAGCAGCCCCTGCCTCGCGGGCGCGAAGCGGATTTGAAAACCCTGCACAAGAACGCGCCCTTGCCCCTCTATGTAGATGAAAGCGTTCGCACGTGCCGCGATATTCCGCCACTGGCAAAGTATGTGGACGGCGTGAATTTGAAACTGATGAAGTGCGGCGGCCTGCGCGAAGCCCTGCGCATCATCCACACCGCCCGCGCCCACGACTTGAAACTGATGATCGGCTGCATGTCGGAAACCTCGCTGGCAATCACGGCTGCCGCGCAATTGGGTTCACTCGTGGACGAACTCGATCTCGACAGCCATCTCAACCTCAACCCCGATCCGTTTACAGGCGCGGCCTACGCTGAGGGAATTATAACGCCTACAAACGCGCCCGGTTTAGGCGTTGAGCCTGCACTATGAACAACCCAACACCTAATCAATCCTTAACTACGAACGTAATTCTTCACCACCAAGGCGCTAAGAACACCAAGAAGAACGCGAAAAAGGACGTTGTGAAATTGTAGGCGAGAACGCAAACGTCTCCGGTTCGGTGCCTTTTTAGTTGCCTGTTTTCTCTTGGTGTTCTTGGCGTCTTGGTGGTGAAGAGTTATCTATCAACCAAAACGGAGTTTTCCATGACCATACAATGGGGCATTATCGGGTGCGGCGATGTGTGCGAGGTGAAAAGCGGGCCGGCGTTTCAGAATGTGGAGGGCAGCGCGCTTGTAGCCGTGATGCGGCGGGACGGGGCCAAAGCGAAAGATTTCGCCGAACGGCACGGCGTCGGCTTCTGGTCGGACAAAGCGGAAGCTATTATTGCTAATCCACAGGTCAACGCCGTGTATATCGCCACGCCGCCCGGTTCGCACCTGGAATACGCGCTCCAGTCCTGCGCCGCGGGAAAGCCCGCGTATATCGAAAAGCCGATGGCGCGGAGCGCGGGGGAGTGCCGGGAAATGACTGCCGCCTTCGATAAAGCCGGCCTGCCGCTGTTTGTCGCCTATTATCGCCGCGCCCTGCCACGCTTTATCAAGGCAAAGGAACTGATTGAAAGCGGGCGTATCGGGCAGGTGACGGGGGTTTCCTACCGATTTTCGTCGCCTATGCACCGGGACATGAACCCCGCGCATTTGCCCTGGCGCGTGGCTGCGGAAGAATCAGGAGGAGGCGTGTTTCTCGACCTGGGCTGCCATACGCTCGACATTCTGGGTTTCATGCTCGGCCCGCTGCAAGACGCGCGGGGCAATGCGGTCAATCTTGCCAGTCCGTACGCTGTGGAAGACAGCGTTGCCATGCAGTTTCGCACAACAAACGGCGCGTTGGGCGTGGCGCAGTGGAATTTTGCCGGCCACGTCCGCGAAGATGTCATAGAAATATCCGGCACGGACGGGCGCCTATCGCTGTCTACATTCAGCAATGAGCCGGTGCAGGTGCAGTCGCAGTCCGGTGACGAGGCGTTAGACCTGCCCAACCCGCGCCACATACAGCAGCCCCTCATCCAAACCATCGTCAATCAACTCAACGGGCAAGGGGAATGTCCAAGCACGGGGCATACGGCAACCCGCACATCGGAAATAATAGACACGGTGCTGTCCGACTATTACAACGGACGCGACGACGCCTTCTGGGCGCGCCCGCAAACCTGGAAACGGAACAGCCGTGAGTAACTTGTGCCCTTGTCTTGAACCATGATTTTCAGGATTAACGGATTACCATGATTGAGGAGGCGCATCATGGTAATCTTCTAATTCTGTTTTTCGTTTATTTCGCATGTTTAGCGGTTCCCCTCTCATCTTCTTCTCTTCTTTATCTTCTTCTTTTCTCTGTGACCCCTCTGTGTCTCTGTGTCTCTGTGGTGAACTTGCATCCGCGTTCATTATCCGGTAGGCAGGTCAGGCCGCTTGTGGAAGGTCGCTTGGCTCTTCTTGGCTTGCTTTCCGAGGGCTGCCGGTGTCTTCGGAAGCGGCTATTGTCCATTGCGGCTGTTGTAGGAGGGCATCGAACGCAAGTCCGGGGATTGGTTTGGCGAAGAGATACCCCTGCCCGAAATCACAGCCCAGGGCCTGCAATTGCGCAAGTTGCTCGGAACTTTCGATGCCCTCGCCCGTGACGTTGAGGTTCATGGCGCGGCACAGCGTAATGATGGCTTCCACAATGGCACAGGGCTGCGCGCCCCGGCCCATGACACTTACAAAGGCGCGATCAATTTTTACATTGTCAACGGGCAGCCGCTGCAAATACGACAGCGACGAGTACCCCGTGCCGAAATCATCTACGGAAAGTAGGACGCCTAACGCTTTGAGCGCGTTCAGGCGGACAATGGCGGCGTCTATATCTTCCATCATCACGCTTTCGGTGATTTCGAGTTTCAAACTGGACGGGGGCAGGCCGGATTCGCGCAGCGTTTCCGCCACGACGCGGCATAAATCCTCGTTTTGCAGCTGCCGCCCCGAAATGTTGACGCTTATCATAAAGGCTTGGCTTGCGGGATGGTGTTCCTGCCATATTTTCGCCTGTTGACAGGCTTGTGAGAGCACCCACGCGCCGAGGGGAACAATCAACCCGGTTTCTTCCGCAATGGGAATGAATTTGGCGGGCGACACAAGCCCGCGCGTGGGATGCTGCCAGCGGGCGAGAGCTTCGGCTCCGTTGATGACGCCGTTATCCAGGTCTATGATGGGCTGGTAGTAGACGCGAAACTCTTCGTTTTCCAGCGCGTGACGGAGGTCGGCTTCTATCTCCACGCGCTCGACAACGCGCTCATTCATGGCGCTGTCAAAAACGGCGTAACTGCCCTTGCCGTTGAGTTTGGCCTGGTACATGGCCGTGTCCGCGTCGCGCAGAACGGTTTCCGTCCACGCGCATTCCCAATGGCTGACGGCGATGCCGATGCTGCCGGTAATGAAAACCTCGCGGGACGCAAGCGGAATAGGAACGCGCAGACGCTCCAGAATAGCCTCGGCAATGGGCGTTACTTCTTCCGCGCCGGTAACATTTTCCAGCAGAATCGTGAACTCGTCCCCGCCCATGCGCGCAACCGTGTCTCCCGAACGCGCGCACTCCTGCAAACATTGGGCGACACTGACCAGCAGTTCGTCGCCGGCTTCATGGCCGAGGCTGTCATTGATAAACTTGAAATTGTCCAGGTCTATGAACATGATGGCGACGGAACTCTGCAACTGTCGGGCGCGGGCGAGGGCTTGTTCGAGGCGGTCGTTGAACAGGGCGCGATTGGGCAGGCCGCAAAGTCCGTCGTAGTACGCCTGATGGGTGATTTGCTCTTCCAGTTGCTTGCGCTCGGAAATGTCTTTCATGAAGCAGTAGTTGCCCTCATACGCGCCCGCCGCATCATAAATCGGGTACAAGACAACGTGTTTGTGAAAGACAAAGCCGTCTTCGCGCAGCCCCTGGGCTTCGACTTCGATCTTGCCCTGCCGCCGCATCTCGCGGAAGGCTTGTTCCATCTTGGACACATCGCCGTACCAGACGCTGCGCTTCCAGTTCATGCCGATGAGGGCTTCCGGCGCGCAGCCGAGCATTTCGGCATAAGCCGCGTTGACAGAAAGATAACATCCCTGCGCATCTAACTGCGCAATGCCGTCCACAACATTTTCCAGAATGGAATTTGTCGCGCGCAGGGAAGCCGTTCGCGCTTCCACAAGGCTTTCCAGATCAAGCTTCTGCCGCTCCATACGCGCGTCCCGTTCGCAAACGTCCGCCATTTCTTTGTGGCTCGACAGGCAGGAGAGGACGAGAAAAATGTCTTCAAAGACAACCCAACCCGCGTGTTCCAGCCAGCGCCAGTGTTCGGGCGCGGCGATGCCGTAAATGGACTGCGGCCACCACAGGCCGCGCAAAATATGATCCAGGGCGGTGACAACCGTTCCCGTCAGGATCACGCGCCAATCGCGGTAAAAAGCGAGAAACGCCAGCGAGCCGAAAACGTGAAAGTGAGTTTCGATGCGCCCGCCGCACAGATGAATGAGCAGCGCGGACATCAGCAGTTGTCCCACCGCGACAACGTGGCGAGTCAGCGCCGCGCCGGAATGAAACAAGCACAGGCATACCGGCGGCAGGGTAATAAGACCGCCCAGGAGAATGGCAGCCCAGACATGAAGATGGGTTTGGCTGGTGGTTCCGCTCCACGTCCGCGGCGACAGCCAGAAAGCGGCGCAAATGCCGGCAAGCCATTGAAATAGCATCAAGCCGGCAAACACGCGGTCAATACGGCGGTAGAGTTGAAGTTCGTGTTTCTGGAGCAGCGTCGCGGCGTGCCGGATAACATCGGGGAACGGTTCGCTCCCGGCAAACGCATGGGTTGTCATCAGCAATTTCTCAGAGAGTTTCTTTGGAGATTAAGCGAACACCGGCAGGAAGGCCGCAGCCAATCAGCAGTGTCACTTCATAATGAATTATCGGCATGAGAAGCGCTTCCCTTCATGCCTCCAACAGACTTAAACAAGGAAATATTTATTAAAATCGGAGGAAAGATGCTTGTGTCAAGAAAAAGCCATGAACGCATTGAGGAAAGACGTTCGTGCTATACTAATTCAGGAGGGAGTGTACCAATGATTACTTCACTGCGAATAGCAAACTTCAAAGCATGGAAAGATACCGGCGAGTTTCGCCTTGCCCCGATTACGGGCTTTTTCGGCACGAACAGTTCCGGCAAAACCAGTATTCTGCAGTTTCTTCTCATGCTAAAGCAAACTGTTGAGTCTCCTGACAGACAGGAAGTTCTTAACTTTGGAAACTATCAGGAACCGCTTGTTTCGTTAGGAAGCTTTAAAAATGTGGTCTTTCGGACAGCCAACGGTGATACAGCGCAACCTACTATTACCGAGCAGCCACTCAAACGCGAATTGCTTGACATCGAATGGAGTTTGTCGTGGGAATTGGGCGGTACACAGGTACTGGATGAAAATACAGAAATTGATGCGCTTCGTTTTGGGGCTTCTGTTGGCGAGTTGAGGCAGAGTATCGGTATGGAAGTAGGCGCGAAAAAATTTGAGTACCAATACTGCAACCTTGAAATCCGGCAGCAGCGAAAGCGTAGGTATGCAATACATGGATGATTCCAAGTACCAGTTGATTGTCAATGATCAGCCCATCAGGGATAATCAGGCTAATAATACAAGATTTCGTCGGCCCGTGAAATGCTATGGTTTCCCGCCGCAAGTCGCTGCTGACAACCAACAAATTTCATACCTTGATACTCTGGAACTGTACTTTACGCTATTGTTTAACGATATGTATTATCTGGGGCCATTGCGGGATGCGCCTCAGCGCGAGTACCGGCGGACGGGTACAACCGTTTCAGACGTAGGCAAGCGCGGGGAAAGAACAATAGACGCTTTGCTGGCTTCAGAAGGAACCGGCTCACAACATCGAACCGCGCGAACACTGGAAGGGCAAGTTGCTTACTGGCTGCGCCAACTGGGGCTGATTGAAGATTTTCGGGTAAAGCCAATCTCCCAATCAAGCGGCTTGTATGGTGTTGAAGTACGTAAGACAGCAGACTCTCCGTATGTCTTTCTCCCGGATGTAGGCTTCGGCGTCTCGCAGGTGCTGCCTGTAATCGCTTTGTGCTACTATGCGCCGATGGGTTCTATCCTCCTTCTCGAACAACCCGAACTGCATTTGCATCCCGCCGTGCAATCGGGCCTTGCAGACATGTTGATTGCAGCCGCGAAAGAACGGCATCTGCAAATCATTCTGGAGAGTCACAGCGAACATTTGCTGGCGCGACTGCAGCGCCGCGTCGCTGAAGAAGCCATCCCGCGTGACGACGTACAACTCTACTTTTGTAAACGCGAGGCGGCTGCGGCACATTTGGAGCCATTACAGATGAACAACTTCGGCTTCATTACGAACTGGCCTAAAAACTTTTTTGGCG
This sequence comes from uncultured Chthonomonadaceae bacterium, assembly GCA_963835065.1. Lineage (GTDB taxonomy): Bacteria > Armatimonadota > Chthonomonadetes > Chthonomonadales > Chthonomonadaceae > CAWFQB01. Next base: position 71,598 of record CAWIEK010000050.1, read on the forward strand.
ATGAATTGGAGGAAAGGTCGGCAATGATGCTTGCCGCTCTTGCTCGCCGCGAAAAAGGAGAGGCCGAGTGACAGGAACCGGAGTTGTTACAGATACCAACGTGCTTCTTACGGCCAACGGAAACAACGAGAAGGCTGCTCTGAGTTGCGTTCGAATTTGTGTCCTGACACTTCTACAAATACAATCCGGCAGCATGGGGTTTGTAGTAGTTGACAATGGATTTCGTATTGTCAGTGAGTACAACAACAAACTGACTCCCTATACCGGGCAATTGCCCGGTGACGTGTTTCTAACATGGTTGTTGACCAACTTGTACGACCCTACTGTTTGTGAGAGGGTAGAGATAGTACAGAATCATCAGAGCAATGATCCCAATGACTTCATAGAGTTTCCTGCCGATCCCGCGCTGGCAAAATTTGACGCTTCCGATAGAAAATTCATTGCCGTTGCGCTCACCAGTCAATACAAACCGGATATTTTGAACGCAACCGATAGCGACTGGCGTAATTTTCTTGAAGCGTTGCAGGCAAATGGCATAACCGTAAGATTTCTATGCCCGGAAAGCATGCCAACGTAAGAATCAGTCACAATCGGAATAATGTTTACTTCGCTCGGAGGGCTTCGCGGGCATAGTCGGCAAGTTCATGGGCGCGGTGGGCGGCGGTGTGATGGGCGAGTACGCGCTGGCGGGCGCGTTCCGCAATCGCAGCGCGTTCGGGTTCGGGCAGATTGCGGAGGAAGCGCAGGGTCTCTTCGGGGGAGCGCGAAACGAGTATTTCCAGGTTGGGAACGAAAAACGTGTCCAGCCCTTCCCAATAGTCGCTGAGGATGGGAACGCCGCAGGCGGCAGCCTCGAAAAGACGGACGCTTGGCGAGTACCCGGCGCGTATCATGTCGGCGCGGGTGATGTTGAGCGTAAACCGCTGCGAAGTGTAGAATGCCCGATGTTCGGCAGGCGGCAGGTGTTCAATGCGCGCGACATTCGCCGGCCAGGCAATGGAAGCGGGATATTGCGGCCCGGCAACCACGAAACGGCCTTCCGACCATGCGCGCGCCGGTTCAAGGAGCAATTTTTCGAGCGGCGGCTGACGGTCATCGCTGTACGTTCCCATGTAGCCCAAATCATAATCATAAGCGCTGCGGTTCGCGTCCGGGAAGTACAAATCGGGGTCAACCGAGCAATACAACGGGCGGGCGGCAGGAGAACCGTACTGCTGTTCCAATCGCGTCAGTGTTGGCCCGCCCGAAAACGACAGATAGACATTGTAGCGGGGAATCAGTTGCGGGCGTAAGGTACTCGTAATCGCCCCGTTCCAATTTGGACAGCGTAACGGGCGTATCAATGTCGTAAAAAGCCGTCGCTGTATGCGCCGTTTGCGTGACCCATTCGCCCACCAAAACGCCTTCGGGCACATACGAGCCGACAATGACAAAATCCGCGTCTGCGGACGGCGTCGGTAAAGCGGTCGCGCAGTTCTTCGAGGGAGCCATACAGTTCCGTACGTCCGAACGGAGGCGCGGGCATATCGCGATTGGAAGCGTACCAGGGCACATCCCGCTCCAAAAACAACACGTCATGCCCCTGCGCGCACAGTTCGCGCGCAAGCCCGCGATACGTGGTCGCGTGTCCATTCCCCCACGAACTGGTAATGGACAGGCCAAGAATGACGATATTCAGGCGGTCAGGGGTTGCCAACGTCATGCGCTCCCTCCTGCCTCAAATGCGGCATTTCCTTCTGAACTCGCTTCAGCATTTGCTTCGGCGCCTGTTTCCAAATCGGGTTTTCGGCTGGATTGTCCGGGTGCAGACATGAAATGCGCGTCAAGCAAACTTTCCAACTGAACGACGCGCTGCGCGTAGGTATGCTGCGCCAGCGCGCGCCGATACGCCGCCTGCCCGATTTCCTGCGCGCGCTCCGGCGTTAAGTCTGCCAGATGCCGCGCCACTTCCTCGCCCCCCTGCGCCACCAGTATCTCTTTTCCCGGCTCGAAAAATTCTTCGATGCCCTGCCAGTAATCCGTAATCAGACACGCGCCCGCGCCCGCCGCCTCAAAAACGCGCGTGGCGGGCGAAAACCCGTAACGCGCCATGCTGTCGCGGCTGATGTTCAGCACGGCGCGGGGCGTACAGTTGAAAGAATTGTGGTCGGGCGTATAAACGTGTCCGGCATAGCGGACATTCGGCGGCATGGCCTTGTCGCCCCACCCACTGCCGCCAAGCAGAAACTGTTTATCGGGCAGCAAATGCGCGGCGTGAAGGAAGAACTGCTCCACGCGGGCTTCCCTGTCCGGCAGGCGATTGCCCAAAAATCCCAAATCGGCGGCAAAGCGCGGGTCGGGCGCAACGGGATGGTGCGTATCCGGGTCAAGCGCGTTATAAATGGGAACGCACTGCCGCGCGCCCAATTCTTCATAAGCGCGAACAACCGGATTTCCGCCGCCATACGTCAATATCAAATCATAGCGGGGAATCAAAGCGCGAAACGCATCGGATGGATTGGAATGAACCCGCTCCAATGTGGCGGGCGCGTCCACATCCCAAAAGGCGACGATGGACTCCCGCCTTCTTCACGTCCAGCACCCGCGCTTCCAGCAGTTCATCGAACACGCCCACGCCGCTCGCTTTGACAATCAAATCGGCATCGCGCGCCTGCTCCAACGCCCTATTTACGCCGTCTTCTCCTTCGCCCGCGTACACGACAACTCGCGCCCAATCCGGGTCTTCCATATCGCGGTGCTGCTGCCGCTCGTAAGCGTCGGGTTCGTAAAACGTGACGCTATGCCCGCGCCCGTGCAGCGCGCGTATAATGCCCCGATAGTAGGTTGCGGCTCCATTCCAGTACGCCGACACCAGGCTGGAACCGAAAAAAGCGATGTTCAAACCGTTCACAGGCTTCCTCTTAAACGCGCGAATACGATCTCACCACAGAGGCACAGAGACACAGAGGGGTCACAGAGGGGGATAGAACAATGAGAGATAGAGCTATCTTATGTGTGTTGGCTTATGGTTATTCGCGTTTATTCGCGTTTATTGGCGTTCATTCGCGGCTATCCTCAAGTTTTGTTCAGGCGATTTCCTCGTATATATTGAGTAACTCGTCTACTCTGTGGGCGCAGGTGTGGCGGGACAGGATGGTTTGCAGGCCATGCCGCGCCAGGGCGTCTGCTTTGTCCGGGTTTTCAAGCAGGGTTTGCAGGTGGCGCTGCATTTCCTGTCCATTCTGCGCGACAAGATAATCCTCGCCCGGCGTGAATAGATGCTCCGCATCGTTCCAGGGCGAGCAAACGAGAGGAATCCCACACGCCAATGCCTCGAACACCCGAATTGTCGGGATACCCGGCAGGAAACGCACATACGGCCCGCGCGGAATATGGACCGTGACGCGATATTGGGCGAACACGTCCGGGGCTTCGTGGTTGGGCAATCCGCCCCCGTATTCAATGCCCGCTTCCGCCAGCGCGCGAAACGCATGTTCCGGGTAGCGCACCCCGTAAACCCGCGCCCGCACTCCCAACGCCTTCACCGGCTCCAAGAGAAACTCATGCAGTTCCGCTGTCCGCTCCTCATCGCCCCAATTGCCGATCCAGACCAAATCCCCACTCAGGGAGCAGGGAACAGGGAACAGGGAACAGGAGGCTATTGGCTGTGCTGAACTTGCTTGAGAAAAAGAAGTATTTGTATTCTGTTCCCTGTTCCCTGTTCCCTGCTCCCTTGCCGGCTTGAACACCCGCGCGTCCGCCGCCTCGTGCCAGGTCCAGGCGCGGCGCGTCCAGCCTTCCGTCAGATACAAGTCGCGGATGATGCTGCCGAAGGCGAGAACGCCGTCGTAGCCGCTCAGGTCGTAGGAGGCCATGCCCGCGCGATCCGTAACCGAGCGGTGGTGCGTGTCGTGGAACAGCAGGCGGTAGTGCGGGTTTGCCTGCCGGTGCTGTCCCAGGCGTTTCACAAGCGCGTGGTCGTTCCATTCATGCACGATTACCAGGCTTGCGTTTGCCAATACTTTATCAAGACGCAACAGGGCAGGCTCGTAGAAGATACTGTCTAAAGTCGGATAGGCGCGGTAAAAATCTTCCACGCCACTCGCGCCGCGATCCGCCAGCAGGTTTTGCAGGCTCCAGTTCTGGCACGGCTCATAAACAACGACATCCAGGCCGCGCGCCTGCAATTCCGTCACAATGCCGCGCAGGAAATGGGCGTTGCCGTGATTCCAATCCGAGAGCAGGGAATGGCAGAAGATAACGATTTGTCCGGGAACACTCACGGCAGCGATTCCTCCGGTTCGGGCGGAAAGGACAGGGCCGCGCTGTAGTGGGGAACCGCGGGCATGGGTGGTCAGCAGTTGCCCGTAAATATCCAGATAGCCGTCCGTCATGGCATCCAGCGTGTACAACTGTGCCCGTTCCCACGCCCGATTCGCCATTTCCTGCCGCAAATCAGGCTCGGCAATCAATTTCGACAAAGCGCGCCGCAAAGCGTCGGCATCATTGGGCGCAACGAACAGCGCTGCTTCGCCCCACACTTCCCGCAGACTGCCAATATCTCCCAATACCAGCGCGCAACCCGACAGCGCGGCTTCCAGCGCCGACAACCCGAACGGCTCATACCGCGCCGGAAGCGCATAAATCGCCGCCCGCGCATACCAGCCTGATAAGGCTTCGGGCGACAGCGCGCCGAGAAAGGATAAGGATGAAGGACCAGTTGATAGTTGATAGTTGATAGTTGATAGGGCATCCGTTGGTTCTGTCTTCTGTCTTCTGTCTTCTGTCTTCTCTCCTCCTGTTCCCTGTTCCCTGTTCCCTGTTCCCTTCTCCGCCGGATGCTGCGGACTGCCGGCGACATAGACGGGCCAGGTGAGATGGGGGGCGGCTTGTTCCAGCAGGACGATGTTTTTGGCTTCATCCCAGGCGCGGCCTGCCGTGAGGATAAACGGTTCCTTTTCCGCGCTGTAGTATAGGGAATGTTGCCTGCCGTTCGGGATTACTTTCGCCTCGCAGAAAGACGGAGAAAGCAGAAAGGAGGAGTCCTCCTGCCCTTTGCCTTTTGCCTTTTGCCTTTTGCCTTCCTCAAGGCTGTAATGGTAGTCAAGCGCGCGCAGCATGGCGGAGGTGGGCGCGATTACGCAGTCGGCGGAGTGCAGGCCGATGGTAATATGTTCGCGGTATTGGTTCCATTCCGGGGGCGCGGGTTCGCCCTTCACGGCCTGCCACCAGGAGAGAACGTCGGAGTGGGCGACAACAACCACAGGCGCGGCCCAGGGCAGAGCGGCATGGGCATAGCCGTTGAGGTGAACGATGTCCGGCGCATACTGTTCTTCCAATGCCAGCAGCCATTCGCCTGCCCGCGCCACATCCGCCCAACACTCGTGCATCCATTCCAGTTTGGCATTGCTGGAACACAGCGTCAGGCCGGGAATTTGCCGCGCCTGCATGGATTGCTGCGGGGAAGGCAAATCGCCCATTGTCGCCAGAACAACCTCAACGTCATGGGCGGACAAACCGCGCGCCAGGTCAAGCGCATACGTCCACACGCCGCCCACGCAGTCCGCCGTCATCAGGATACGACGAGGGTGGATATGCGCCCGTTCGCTGACCAGGCTGTGCGGCTGAACGCGGCGTTGGAGCGCGCGCCCGGTGCGGCCTGTGGGTGTGCCGTTGGCTCCGGCTTCGGGCAGATGCTGCCGGGTTCGGGAGAAAGAGTGTCTCACATTCGCACCAGCGCTTTCATAAACCCGTCGGGCCGGTCGCGCGTCGCGTTCAGCGCGTCGCCGAGTTGTTCGAGAGGAAAAACGTTCGTATACAGCGCAAAGGGATCAAGCGTACCTTCCGCCACACGCTTCGCGGCTTCGCGGATGCCGTCTATGTAAATACGCTGTTCCCGCTCGTGCGCGTTGATAACATCCAGGCCGCGCCAGTTCCACAACTGCATATTGACTTGCCGCAGCCCGTCCTGATGATACCCCGCAATGAGAAGCCGCCCCCGTTCGCAGGCCAGTTCCGCCGCCAAATCCAGCGGCCACTGCTTGCCCACCGCTTCAATCACAACGTCGCACAACCGGCCTTCCGTCCACTGTTTTACCTGCTCGATAATCTGCCAGTGGTCTTCCAAAGGAAACGTTTCCATCGCGCCCATTTGCTTTGCCACATCCAGCGCATACGGGCGGCGTCCAATGGCAATCACCCGCGCCCCTGCCTTCGCCGCAAGCCGGGTCAGCAGCGCGCCCAAAAAGCCGATGCCCACAATAGCGACCGTCTGGCCGGGGCGAATGTCGCTGCGGGCAAAGATGTTGAGGGCGCAGCCAAGCGGTTCACCCGGAAACGGCTTGCCATTCAGCGCGTCCGGCAGGGCAACGACGGCATGGCGATGGGCAAGATCGTATTCTGCGTAAGCGTTTTGCGATAGGGCCGCAACGCGATCCCCTGTTTGCCATTCCGTCACATCCGCGCCAACCGCGTCAATGCCCCCCCAGCCCTCATGTCCCAACGCGCCCGGAGCGAACGGATACGTAAACCAGGGCTGCCCCTGCCAGGGCGGCAGGTTGGACGCGCATACCCCGCAGCCTTCCAATTTAATGCGTACTTCATCGGGGCCGGGAACCGGTATCGGCACATTATCAATGCGTATCTGCCCCGGCTCCACAACAACAGCGGCGCGCATAAGATGGGTGTTGGACGTCGTTTCTGAGTTCAGCCGCCCGTATGCTGCTGTCAGGCGAGACATGTTCAAGTTTTGTTGCAACATTGGAACTTGTTGTCATACCGTCAAGCCTCGTTTTGCCAGTTCCGCGTGGGCTTCGGCGATGCGGTCATGGGCGACTTGCCCTTGCAGCCATTCAGCCAACTCCTTCATGCCGTCTTCCAGCGTGACGCGGGGTTCGTAGCCCAAAATCTGCCGCGCATGGCTGATGTCGGCAAAGCAGTGCCGAATATCCCCGGCGCGGTACTGCTTGGTGATTTCCGGCGCGAGATGTTCGCAATTCAATGCGCCCGCCATCCGCTCCGCAACTTCGGCAATGGCATACGGACGCCCGCTGCCGACGTTGAAGACATGCCCCGCCGCGCCGGGCGTTTCCATTGCCAGCCGACACGCGAGTGCAATGTCGTACACGCTGACAAAATCCCGGCGCTGGCAGCCATCTTCAAAAATCATGGGCGCGCGGTTGTTCAGGAAGCGGGACGCGAAAATCGCCAGGACGCCCGTATAGGGGTTGGAAAGCGCCTGCCGCGTTCCGAACACGTTGAAAAAGCGCATGGCGACGGTGGGAATTTTATATGCCCGCCCCGTAATCAGGCAAAGCCGCTCCTGATCGTACTTGGAAAGCGCGTAGACGGACGACAGGCAGGGCGTTTTGGATTCGGGAGTGGGGAGGGGAGAAAGCGCGTCGCCGTTCGCGTCCCGCGCTTCCCAATCGTGCCGCTTCAACTGCTCCACGCTGCGTTCCTGCCCCTGCACGAGCCGGCCATCCGGCGCGCGGTACAAGCCTTCGCCGTACAAACTCATACTGGACGCCACAACCAGCCTTTCCACAGGCGTTTCCACTAAGGCTTCCAGCAGAACCGCCGTGCCCCGATTATTCACGTCGGTGTACTCATTGATCTGGTACATGCTTTGCCCGACGCCCACAAGCGCGGCAAAGTGGTACACGGCATCTACGCCCTTCAAGGCCGCCCGCACTTTCGCCGGGTCGCGTACATCGCCGACAACAAGTTCCACATCAGGATGCAGGTAAGCGGGACGCGCCGCATTGGAACCATGTACTTGCGGAAGCAGATTATCCAGAGCGCGCACTTTATAGCCGTGTCGCAGCAATTCGTCCGCTAGATGTGAGCCAATGAAACCGGCCCCACCCGTAATCAACACACATTTTCGCATCAGGTCTCTCCCGGTTGGTTGGTTTGGGATGGTTCGGTGAAGCAGCGTCGGAGGTGCAAACGCAGCGCAAGCAGTAACATCTTCTACTTGTTCATCTTCTGCAAGGAAGACGGACGAACAAAGATGCTAGTTCCGGGAAATAAGTATATGGCTGCAAAATATATCTTTTGGCAGACGTGCAGGTAGATAAAACTTTGTGGAGTGGCGTAAACAAGCATGAGGAACGGCAGAATTCATTCTCTATTCAGTCTCTATAGTGTTGTAAAGCGTTGGCAAGCCTTGCAGCCTAAAGGAAGGCTTGCCGACGACGTGAGCCTGAAATCAGGGGATGGAGTTGCCGTCCCAGACGTGTTCCGGGTCGGGGTAGAAGGTCACGGTGCTGCTGCTGACCGTGCCGGTCGTGTGCAGGAGGACGAACCAGCCGCCAGGCACTTTGGCGCGATAGACCTCACACAGATACGGATGATTCTTGAGATGTTGCCACTCGATAGACATTGCCTGTTCCTTTCCGCATTGACCGGGGCATTCATGCGCAAACGGACTGCCGCATGAAAATGTCCAAACACCTGTTATCGAACATCGGAATACCGCGTATTTTCAACTATTCTACCTCTCACTCCCCCTTTTTAATAGATTGGCCGTAATTTTCGTTTTGGTTCGTGTCTTTCGCGGTTCTTTCTCTTCTTATTTTTTCCTCTTTACGCCTGACGGCGATGGCGGCGGATTACGCAGCCCGCGCCGCACAGCAGCAGGCCGAACGTGACGACGGTTCCGGCTTCGGGGATGGGCGCGTCCTCAACGTGAAGTGTGCCGATGCCTGCTGCGTCGTTGTAGGTGACGGTGTAGGTATAGCCGTTGTTGAGGGACATGATGTTGTCGAACGCGCCGACGCGGTTCTGATAAGTGAGGAAATCGAACGTTTCGCCGACGACGGGGTTGAAACTGTTGAGCAACTGCACGTCAAGTGTGCCTTGCAGCGCGGCGGTGTTGGACACACTGAACAGATCGTAACTGCTGCCCTGCCCCGTTCCTCCCAATTTCACCAGTTCTGCCCCGCCCGCGCCCTGCGTGTAATTACCGATGAGCGACAAATGCCCGGCAGTGGTGTCACTTCCCGCCGTAACGGTTCCGCCCGTATTGTTGATATTGCCGGTAATGGTTCCGTTCCCCTCCACCGCGCCGCCCTGCACCGTAAAGATGTTGGCGTTCGTAACCGCGCCGTTGACAATGGTTTTGGAACCGCTGCCGGTCTGCTGGAAGATGTTGCTGTTGACCGTAGCCGCAGAGCCGGAAGCAACTGTCAGCGTACCGCCTGCGGCATTGGTGAAGGTGGGGGCGTTGACAGTCAGGGCGTTGCCATTGGAAGCCGTAATGCTGCCGGTGTTGTTGAAGGTGGCGACAAAAGCGCCATTGCCGCCTAACGTGGTAGTGTTGCCACTAACATTAGCATTGATGGTAGCCGCCGTGTTGAGCGTGCTGGCCGTGCTATTGAGGTTGGCACTGTTGCCGAGGCCGCCGATCCTGCCGGAGAGTGTCACGCCACTGCCCAGGGTGTAAAACGCCGTTGTACCACTCACGCCCTCAAAGTTGATGTTGCTTGCAGTTGTATTTGTTCCCGTATTGCCGAAGAGGATGTTGCTGCTGTTGAGGTTGGTTGCGCCTCGGATACTGAGAGTGGAACCGTTGTTGAGGCCGAAACTGGTGGAACTGAGATTGACTCCGTTAAGGTACAGCAAGTCGCCGGTGATGCTCGCTCCGTTGGCTGTTGTGAGACCGCTGCCTGCCAATGTGCCGCTGCCACTGGTCAGATGGCTGATAGTGGCGGTTCCATTGTTGGTGAGCGTCTGCCCGCTGAGGTTGAGAATGCTGGTGTCGGTGACGTTGAGGGTGGCTCCGAGCGTTGAGCAGGTCGTGGTGTTGAGGAGCAGCGTTCCGCCGCCACTCGGTGATGTACGCCGCCGGCTGCGCGTTGGTGAAGTTGGCGAGCATTGAGGTTGAGATTATTACCATGAACTCGCCGTAATGCTGCCGGTGTTGTTGAGAGTGGTGACATAGTTGCTGCCGCCTGCGCCAAGCACCGTTGTATTGCCGCTGACACGTTGGCGTTGATGGTTGCCGCAGTGTTGAGTGATGCTTTGACCATGCTGTTGAGATTGGCGCTGTTGCCGATGCCCCCAATCCTGCCGGAGAGAGTGACTCCTGAACCGAGCGAGTAGACGGCAGTGGAGTTGCTCACGCCCTCAAAGTAAACAGATACTGGCAGTGGTATTGTTGCCCGTGTTGCTGAAGGATAATGGATGCTTCTGTTGAGGTTGGTTGCGCCGCGAATGCTGAGAATGGAACCGTTGTTGAGGTTGAAACTGCCGCGTATTGAGGAGGGAACGCCATTAAGGTACAGCAGTGTCGCTGTTCAGCGTGGCGGTGTTGATAGAGTAGGCGCTGCTGCCGGCCAGTGTGCCGCTGCCACTGGTGAGAGTTGCTGATAGTTGGCATGTTGCCGTTGTTGGTAAGCGTGCTGACCGTTGAGAGGTCTAGAGGACTGCTGGTGTCGGTGACATTCAGCGTGGCTCCTGCAGCGTTGAGCAGCGTTGGTATTGAGGCGCAGCGTTCCGCCGCCGCTTCGGTGTTTACTGCCACCACTGCGGCGTTGGTGAAGTTGAGAAGCATTGAGGTTGAGGTTATTACCTTGCATCGCCGTAATGCTGCCGGTGTTGTTGAGGGTGGTGACATAGTTGCTGCCGCTTGCCGCCAAGCGTGGTTGTATTGCCGCTGACGTTGGCGTTGATAGTGGCGGCAGTGTTGAGGATGCTGACCGTACTGTTGAGATTGGCGCTGTTGCCGATGCCGCCAATGCTGCCGGAGAGAGTAACCCCGGAACCGAGCGTGTACGACGGCAGTGGCGTTGCTCACGCCCTCAAAGTAAATAGAACTGGCAGTCGTGTTCGTTGCCCGTGTTGCCGAAGATAAGGCTGCTGTTGTTGAGATTGGTGGTGCCGCGTATGCTGAGAGTGGAACCGTTGTTGAGGTTGAAGGCTGGTGCGAATTGACGATTGGCTCCGTTGAGGTACAGCAAGTCGCCGGTGATGCTCGCTGCCGTTGGCTGGAGTAGAGGCCGCTGCCGGTAAGTGTGCCGCTGCTGCTGGTCAGGTTGCTGATAGTGGCGGTGCCATTGTTGGTGAGCGTGCTGCCCGTGCAGGTTGAGAATGCTGGTGTCGGTGACATTGAGCGTCGCGCCGACTGGCGTTGACAGCGCTGGTGTTTAGAAGCAACGTACCGCCGCCGCCTTCGGTCAGTACGCCGCCTGCGGCATTGGTGAAGTTGGCGGCGTTGACAGTCAGGGCGTTGCCGTTGCTGGCGGTAATTGTCCGGTGTTGTTGAAGGTGGCGACAGCAGTGCCATTGCCGCCTATAGTAGTGGTATTGCCGGACACATTCGCGTTGATAGTGGCGGCGCTGTTGAGTGTACTGGCCGTGCTGTTGATGCTGGCGCTGCTGCCAATGCCGCCGATGCGTCCGCTCAACGTCGTGCCACTTCCAAGCGCGTAGACGGCAGTGGAACCGCTTACGCCCTCAAAGTTGATGTTGCTTGCGGTTGTATTTATGCCTGTGTTGCCGAAGAGGATGTTGCTGCTGTTGAGGTTAGTTGCGCCGCGGATGCTGAGAGTGGAACCGTTGTTGAGGTTAAGGCTTGCCGCATTGACGCTGGCTCCGTTGAAGTAAAGTGAATTGCCGCTGAGATTGACGCTGCTGATGGTAGTAAGAGACCGCTGCCCGTCAGTGTGCCACTGTCACTGCTCAAGTTGCTGATGGTGGCGGTTCCATTGTTGGTGAGCGTGCTGCCCGCTGAGGTTGAGAATGCTGGTGTCGGTGATGTTGAGGGTGGCTCCGGCAGCATTGGTGGCGCTGGTGTTTAGAAGCAACGTACCGCCGCCGCCTTCGGTCAGTGTGCCGCCTGCGGCATTGGTGAAGTTGGCGGCATTGAGGTTGAGATTGTTGCCATTAGAAGCCGTGATGCTGCCGGTGTTGTTGAACGTCGTAACGGCAATGCCATTGCCGCCCAGCGTGGTGGTGTTACCGCTGACGTTGGCGTTGATGGTGGCAGCAGTGTTGAGCGTGCTGGGAGTGCTGTTGATGTTGGCGCTGCTGCCGATGTTGCCGATCCTGCCGGAGAGTGTCACGCCACTGCCCAAGCGTGTAGACGGCAGTGGAACCACTCACGCCCTCAAAGTTGATGTTACTGGCGCTCGTGTTCGCGCCCGTGTTGCCGAAGAGGATGTTGCTGCTGTTGAGGTTGGTTTGCCCCGGATGCTGAGAGTGGAGCCATTGTTGAGGTTAAGGCTTGCCGCATTGACGCTGGCTCCGTTGAAGTAAAGTGAATTGCCGCTGAGATTGACGCTGCTGATGGTATAAAAACCGCTGCCCGTCAGTGTGCCACTGTCACTGCTCAAGTTGCTGATGGTGGCGGTTCCATTGTTGGTGAGTATGTTGCCGCTGAGGTTGAGGATGCCGTTGCCGTCTACGGTGAGTGTGCCCGTATTCGCGTTGACAGTGCCACTGGTGTTCAAGAGCAGTGTGCCATCGGTGACGCGCAGGGTTCCGCTGTTGGTGAAGTTGGCGGCATTGAGGTTGAGATTGTTGCCATTAGAAGCCGTGATGCTGCCGGTGTTGTTGAACGTCGTAACGGCAATGCCATTGCCGCCCAGCGTGGTGGTGTTACCGCTGACGTTGGCGTTGATGGTGGCAGCAGTGTTGAGCGTGCTGGGAGTGCTGTTGATGTTGGCGCTGTTGCCGAGGCCGCCAATGCGTCCGCTCAACGTCGTGCCACTGCCCAATGTGTAAACCGTTGCTGTGCCGCTCGCGCCTTCAAAGTAAATGTTGCTGGCGCTCGTATTCGCGCCCGTATTGCCGAAAAGGATACTGGCGACGTTGAGGGTCGGGCTGTTTTGCAGGTCGAGAACGGAACCGTTGTTGAGGTCAATCACGTCCGGGTTGATGGTGATGCCGTTGACCAGCACGGTAGCGGCGTTGATGAAAGCGGTATCGCCCGCCGTCGGTACGCGGTTCGCAGACCAGTTCGCGGCTACGTTGAAAAGATTATTGACACTGCCCAGCCAGTTGATTGTGTCCGTACGCGCCTGATGCGCGGCCAGACTGCCCGCAAGCAACAGCGATACGGTTCCGACGCGCTTTACTGCCACAAGACGGCAACCTCGACGGCGCAGGCGCGGCTTCCGCCACGCGGCAAAGTTTGCAAACATCGTAAATCTGACCCTTCCGAGAATAATTACAACATAAGAAGTACAACCAAGCGCAGAGAGTTGAGAACCAACGCGAACACGCCGTACCAATAGCGGATGGCTGCAATACGCCGCCTGCAAAATATACGGCAATACGCGCCTGATTTCCTGCAAGATTTACAGTGTTTTACGTATTTTTCGATAAATTTATTTTCTGCCGCATTAATGTGTCTATTGTCTTGATTAAAGCGGCCTTTTAATGCGGATGCGCGTTGTCGCAACTTTGCGGGCAGTTCCCTTTATCCGCAGACAGAAAGACTTTCTGCAAAGCGTACGTCTTAAATGTGTTGACATGCAGCGCAGAAGGAATGTCGCTCACGTATGGCGAATAGTTGCATACTTTCTGGCGCTTGCCGAGAAACCGGGAAACGAAAGACCGCCGTGATTTTGCCTTACAGTGACAATTTGACCCTGCGCCGCCCGCTTGCCACGCTGGGATTGCTGGCGGCAACCTTTGCGCTGTCGCTGTGGCTGCTGCTTTGCGGCTGGCAGGGAGGCGCAGGCGAGGCCGCGCCATTGCCCGCGCTTGTCGGCCTTGTTCCCGATCACTTCCGGTTCCTGAACCTGCTTACCTATCCCCTGTTCCATGACAGCCTGGGACATCTGCTTGTGAACGCCTTTTTCCTGTGGGTGTTCGGCGCGGGGATCGAGGCGGCGGTGGGCAGCCGACGCTTTCTGCTGCTGTACTTTTTGGGCGGGCTGGTGGGCGGGGCGCTGCAATGTATTGTCACCGCAACCCTCTTGCCGCCGGAGTATCAGGCGATCCCGATTGTGGGCGCGTCTGCGGCGTGCGCGGGACTGATCGGCCTGTACGCCGTACGCTACTACCGCGCTTCCATCAACTTTGTCGGCCTGCCGTTTCGCGCCCATGTGGTCGTGGTTGTCACGCTGTACCTGATTTTGGAAATCGGCGGCGGGCTGTGGAATCTGCTGGCAGGCAACAATGGGGATGGCGTGGCGCATTGGGCGCACATCGGCGGCTTTGTGTTCGGATTGGGCTGCGCGTATCTGCTCCGGCTGGTGGATCATGGCGAACGGGCGTACCTGTCGCTGGACGCTTTGCAGGCCATGAGCAAGAGCGTGCCCGGCGCGGCCATTAAGAAGTGGGAAACCCTGCTCATGCGCGCCCCCGGCAATATCGAAGCCCGCGTGGAACTGGCCCGCGCCTGGCTGATGCTGGGGGATAAGGAACACGCGCAGGGCAATTACGCGCTGGCCCTGGTTTCTTATCTGGAACAGCAGGGGAGCGTGGCGGCGGCCCTGCTGGTTGTGGAAATGCGCGAAGCCGAACTATCCGTTACCCATATCACGCCCGCGCAGCGACTTGGCATCGGGCTTGCCCTCGACGAAATGCAGCAGTACACTCAAGCCGCCGAACTGCTGCAAAATCTGGGAATGGAACACAGCGAAGCGCCCGAAGCGGAAACCGCCCTGCTGAAAACCGCCCTGCTGTACGCGCAGCGCTTGAGTAGGCGTGACGACGCCCTGATTTTCCTGCGCCTGTTCGTGGAGCGTTACCCCAACAGCCCGCAGCGCAAACAGGCCGAGGAATGGCAGCGCGCCGTCACGTCCCTTTCCGCAAGCCCGAAGCCGTTGCCTGTTTCAATTGAATCTTCTGTCCCGCCTGTGGATAACTCACAACTTCCAATAGATTGAGGATAATAAGCTATGCGCGTAACAATGGATTATGGTAAAACCGGGCTGGCAGTGGAACTGCCCGACGCCAATGTAATCGGCGTTTTGGGATTGACGCCCGCGCCCGCCCTTGCCGATCCCGCCCGCGCCATTGAACAGGCGTTGCGGCAGCCGATTGGAACGCGCCCACTGGCCGAACTCGCACAGGGGCGCGACACGGCCTGCATCGTGATCTGCGATATTACGCGCCCTGTGCCCAACAAAATCCTGCTGCCGCCCATGCTGCACACATTGGAACAGGCGGGGATTGCGCGCGATGCCATTACCATTTTAATCGCAACGGGTACGCACCGTCCGAATTGGGGCGCGGAACTGGAAACGCTTATCGGCGCGGATTTGGCGGCGCAATACCGCGTCGTCAATCACGCCTGCAAGGAATTGGACACGCACCGCTATCTTGGCGAATCCCCGAACGGCGTTCCTATCTGGCTGGACAAAACCTATTGCGAGGCCGATTTGCGCCTGACCGTCGGACTGATTGAGCCGCATTTTATGGCGGGCTATTCGGGCGGGCGCAAATTGGTCATGCCCGGTGTTGCGGCAATGGAAACCACGCAAAACTGGCATTGTCCCCGTTTCCTTGAATCGCCGCTTGCCACGATGGGCGTTGTGGACGGCAACCCGGTTCACGAGGAAGCGCTGGCGATTGCCGGCGTTTTGCGCCCCGACATGATCGTGGACGTGACGCTGGACGAGGCCAACCAAATTACGGGCGTGTACGCGGGCGATCTGGAACAGGCGTGGAAGGCAGGGGTTGCGTTTGCCGCGCAGCACGTTCGCGCCCGCGCCCCGCAAGCCGCCGATGTGGTTGTGACTTCCTGCGCCGGATACCCACTTGATACGACGTTTTATCAGGCCGTGAAGGGCATGGTGGGCGCGTTGCCTGTCGTGAAACCCGGCGGAACCATTGTAATCGCGTCGCAATGCGCAGAAGGCGTAGGCAGTCCCGATTTTGCCAACGCCCTGCTTGCCGCTTCCGACCTGGAAGAATTTGTCGCGCACATTTCGCAGCCCGGCGTTTTTATCCCGGAAGAATGGGAAATCGAGGAACTCGCCCGCGCCGTTCGCCACGCCAACGTGATCTGTATCGCGGACGGCATTGCGGATGAAACCCTGTCGCAATGCTTCGTGACGCCCGCCGCTTCGGTAGAAGAGGGCGTTCGCATGGCTTTGGAACGGCACGGCGCGAATTCAACCCTGATCGCCATTCCGCGCGGTCCGTATGTGATTCCCTACCTCGATGCCGACGCCACAATTTCCACCGCGTAGACCGCTGTAAACCTTTATCCTGCAGCCGACGCAGGCAATTTCTATACATCTGCCCTAATCCGGCAATCTACGGCTTGATTTTCCGTTGGGAACGTGCTATACTTGCGCGAAAGGGAAGTGGCAGTCTCCATTGTTGTTTATAAGGCGCAGCCAATCTTCCATTCTACTTCCGCCTTCGTACCTCCCGTGAGGAGAAGCATATTGATGGTCAGTCAGGGCAACAGTCAACTGGATCGTGGCATTGCGTTTAAGGTGGAAGGCCGCTACGAGGAGGCCGTCACCGAACTGCGCGAGTTTTTGGAGCAGGACCCCAATTCCGGTGACGGGCATCATCAACTGGGGCTTGTCTACGGCTTCATCGGCCTGTTCGATGAATCCATTGAGGAACTCCAAAAGGCCGTACTGCTCACGCCCGCCCGCGTAGACCCGCGCGTGGATTTGGCGCTGACATTTTCCATGCTCGGCGAGTACGAGCAGGCCAAATCGGAGTTTGAGGAGGTATTGCGCCGCGACCCGACCAACAAGCGCGCGCTCGACAGCCTGCAATTCTTCTCCGATCCCGTGTAAGTTTCAGCCGTTTTCAACACCTGGAACAAATCTGTCCGGCGGTAAAATCTTTTCCCGTTTTAATCCTTCCCTGCGATAATCCTTTGCGAACCCGGACTTTTCACAATCTGCCGTTCTGGTTTCCGCCCCTGTTTTTTCTGCTGCTTGCCGCCTTGTTTTTGTGGCGTTCCACGTTTGCCGGCGATGTGTTTCTGCCCGCCAACCTGCTCGGACACATTGCGCCCTGGACTTCCGCCATTGCGCATGACAACCTGCCGCCCTGGAATCCCCTGCGCTGGGACGGCATCGCGCAATTCTATCCCTGGCGCAATTTCGCGCATGATACTCTGCGCAACGGCGTGGTTCCCCTCTGGAACCCCTATCAATTCTGCGGTACGCCGTTCGTCGCCAACAGCCAATCCGCCGTTTTTTATCCGCCCAATCTCCTGTTTACCCTGCTGCCCACCGCCCGCGCGTTCGGCGTCAGCGCCCTGCTGCATCTCACGCTGTGCGGCTGGTTTACGTATCTGTTCCTCCGTCGCCTGGGCTGCGGCGAAGTCGGCGCGCTCCTTGCGGGCGTCGCCTACGCTTTCTCCAACTGGCAGGTACAATGGCTCCAACTGCCCACCTTCCTCGCCACCTCCTGCTGGTTCCCCCTGCTGCTGCGGCAAATCTACGCATTAGGGAACAGGGAGCAGGGAACAGGGAACAGGAGAAGGAAAGGAGAAGGGAACAGGGAACAGGGAACAGGGAACAGGGAAGGACCCCCAACCCTCAACCCTCAACCCTCAACTACTGTCCCCTGTTCCCTGTTCCCTGTTCCCTGCGTGACGGGCCTGATGCTGCTGGCCGGGCATTTGCAGATCGCGTTTTATGGGCTGCTGGCGGGGAGTTTGTGGGGAATAGCGTTGTTGGCGGCGCGGGCGCGGGAAGCAGGGGCGGCGTTTGCGTTGGGGCGGCTTGGGCTGCTGATGGGTGGGCTGGTTTTGGGCGTGATGCTGGCTTTGCCGCAGATACTTCCTGCGCTGGAGTTGTCGCGCATGTCGCACCGGGCGGGCAAGCCGACTGCGGCAGGCTACGCGCTGTATGCCGAATATGCTCTCCCGCCTGCCGATCTTGCTCTGCTCACGCTGCCCAATTTTTTCGGCAACGATTACGACCCCGGCAATGGTTATTACGGCTTTTACGTGAAACGCGCCGGGGAAACGGATTTCGCCGTGCGCCACAATGCGGCGGAAACAGCGGTTTATGTCGGCATACTCCCCCTTCTGCTTGCGCTCTTCGCGGTGGCGCGAACTATAGCCAACCTGGAAGGCAAAAGCAAAGGCAGCAAAGGTGTTGCTGACCGGCGCGTATTGTTTTTTGCCATTCTTGCCGTTTTTGCCTTGCTGCTTGCGTTGGGAACGCCCCTCAATGCTTTATTTTATTTTTTCGTTCCGGGTTTTGCGCAGTCCGGCTCCCCGGCGCGGTGTCTGGTTTTGTGGGCGTTGGCAATCGCTGTTCTTGCGGGCATGGGATTGGACAGCCTGCTGCGACAGCCGCCGACCAAGCGTGAAGCCGGAGTTGTTATGGGCGCGTTCGGGTTTGTGTTCGCCATTGGCCTGAGTTCGGCTTCGCAGGCCCTCCGCGCCAATTTGCCCAACATGGACAAACTCAAAGTGCCTGTTCTTGGCGAAGTGCTTTCGCGTATTGGCGCGGATTGGGTACAGTTTCTCGTTTTCACGGCGGCGGGTGTCGCGCTGCTGTTATGGAAAGTAAAGCCAACGTCCGCTACTTCTAAGCCAACTGCCACTTCTAAGCCAACGTCCGCCACTTCTGACTCGGTTTCGTCCGCTTCTGACTCGCTTGCGCTGCCTGCGGAGTCGGTTGCACCCACTGCTGAGGCGGCTGCGTCCACTGCTGAACAGGAACCCGGCGCGGCAAGCGCGGCGGCTTTTTCCCTGCCTGCCCTTGCCTGTATCGCGCTTGTCATTGCCGATGTATTTCTTGTCGGTATCCGTATCAATCCTACCGCGCCTGCATCCGCCGTCTACCCCGTGACGTCCGGTATAAAGTTCGTGCAGGAAACCATCGGGCATGACCACATTTTCACGGTCAACAAGTTTTGGAACCTGAATGTGCCGCCGCCCGCTGTTTTGCCGCCTAACGCCGCATTGGTGTACGGCCTGCGCGACGTGCAGGGTTATGATTCGCTGCTGACGGGGCAGTACAAAGCCTTTGCGGACCAGTTCGCCCGCCCGGATAGGAACGGCGACAAAAACGCCAGTCCTGTCGAAGTGGGTAACATGGTTTTCTTTCAAGACCCTACGTTTTCCGGTGTTCCCGCGCTTGGCGCGGCGTATGCCATTACCCTGCCGCCCTCGGCCCCCCTGTTTCACACCACCCTGACGCCGCCGACCAACGCGGCTTACGACGCCGACAACGAAATGGCCGTTTATCCCCTGCCGAACGCCATGCGCCGCGCCCGCCTGCTCGGAATGGATGGCCTGCCGCTTCCCGCGCCCGCTTCCGTTTCCTTCCAGCAGGATGATTCCACGCGAGTTACTTTGAACGTTTCCACTCCCGCGCCCGCAACGCTCGTCCTTGCCGACCAATACTATCCCGGCTGGCGCGTAACCATAGACGGCAAACCCGCCAATCTGCAACGCTCCCCGGAAAACGTTTTCCGCGCCGCAGCCGTTCCTGCGGGCGCGCATACCATTGCGTTCACGTACCAACCGGCCAGTTACCAAACCGGGCTGTTTCTGCAATGCCTCGCCTGCGCCCTGCTCGCCATCCCCGGCGGCATAGCCCTGACACGTCCAAAACAAATCCGTTCCTAACCCGCTAAAACGCGCCCGAAACCCTCCTCATCTACCAGCCCAACACCCGAACACCTGAACACCCAACACCGACCCAAAAATAATCCAAAAGTAGCCCTTGACATTTGCCGTATTTGCGATACAATTTATACAACATGGTGAGAACGCAGGAACATTTCTGCGCCTAGCCACGTCCGCATCCTATATCCGCCCTTATCATCTCCCTGCTTTCTGACGATATAATTTTAGAAAGCGCCATGCGTTCTGCCGCGCATGTCTTGCACTACCGCTGTCCCATGATGGGCACAGCACTACTGCTCCCATACGCGCCCGGCGCGTATCTATTTTTTGGCCCCTGGCGGCCGTTTTTGTTGGGAGTATCTTCACATGCAATCCTGTCGAACGTCCCTCGACGCGCTGAAAAAACTGCTGCGCGCGATGTCGGCTACCGATGCCGCCATGACCGCAGACCTGCAGCGCAAAATCAACGCGGACGCCGAAGCCTCCGGCGTTCCCCTGTCCGCATCCAGCACGTCTATGGCGCTGATGCAGCTTGGGCTGATTGACGGCAGGGAAACCGGCAACGATATCAGCGTCTAAACCGCTAATTATCAACACCTCAACGCCCCTGCCGGAAGGAAAATAGCCTGCGCGCGTCGTACATGGTAACGACGCGCGCAGGCTTATTCTTTTTAGCGGGGGGCAGTTTTCCATGAACGATAATGACGCGGATGCACAATTCAATGTCATGCCGGACACGCAGACCAACATCGCCCATGCGCGTCAACTCTCCTCACCAACTGACGCCTCTACTATATGCGCACACTGGCGCTTGCCTGTATGAGCGCAACATCGGCGCTGGCTGCAAGCGAGCGCCGACAAATTTCCCAACGCAAATTGGCTTACTTACTACGATGAAAATGGGCGCGCGGGAGCCTATTCCCACGAGCAGTTTGTCAAGATGCCGCAAGATTTCTGGCCGATTGGATGCAGAGGACGGAGATTAATCCGGTGTTCGGATCGCTACCCTGATGGTGAATGACCCGCGCGCGGTGCTTACTTACTTCGCCGCGTGGACACTGGGCGCAACTATCGTGCCCATCAATCCCGCCGAAGACGAAGAGCGTATTCGCTACATCCTCCACCATTCCCGCGCAAAGGCCTGCTCGTACCCGAAGAAAATCAGGAGAAATGGAGCCAATTGGCGCAGGCATCGCCCACATCCGAGAACACGAACGATCCATTTCCCCACAATCTGCCCGCTTTCTGCGGCTCTGTGCGACTATGACAGCGCGGAGGTTTCTACCCCTGTTGCCACGAGCCTCCTTACGCGACTTTCCCGATTTCCCCATCCCGAGGACGCCGAATGTCTGATCGTATACACGTCGGGCACGACCGGGCCCGCCCAAAGGTGTTGTACTGGAACACGGCAATTTGATGCCCGATGCGTTTTCAATAGCCCACTGGATGGGGTTCGACTATCCCAGTCAGCGTGTGTACCATGTGGACGGGGATACTTTTTCAATATCTCATGGAATGAGTGAAGCCCATCTTCCCATGAGACAGGCTTCGAACCCACAGACCGCGCCATGAACGTGCTTCCCCTTCATCATGTAAACGGTATTGTAGTTACACTGATGACGCCGCTCGTCAGTGGCGGCAGCGTCGTTGATCAATCGCAAGTTCAGCGCAGGTTCGTTCTGGAAAACGCTGGAAGCGGAACGCTGTACGTGGGTCAGCGTGGTTCCCACCATTCTCGCTTTTCTGACGGAGCGCGGTGAGGATATTACGCAGTACGATTTGTCCCGCTTCAAGCGCATTTTGTGCGGCGCAGGCCCGCTTACCGTCGAAGTCGCCCGACGCTTCCATGACAAATTCGGACTGCGTATCACGCACGGTTACGGCCTGAGCGAAACGACGTGCTATTCCTGCTTCCTGCCCGCAGAGCAAACGGACGCGGAATACAACTACTGGATGCACGAGTGCGGCTTCCCCTCCATCGGCTGCCCCCTTCCCGTCAACGAAATGCAGATACACGACGCGAACGGCAATTCGCTGCCGCCCGAAACACGGGGCGAAATCGTCATACGCGGCGTCAACGTTATGCGGTACTATTTTGGGCGTCCCGACGCGAACCGCGATGCCTTTGCGCATGGCTGGTTCCGGTCGGGCGATGAAGGCTTTTACCGCATGGGCGCGGACGGCCTGCCCTACTTCTTCATCACCGGACGCTTAAAAGAACTTATCATTCGAGGCGGTATCAACCTGTCGCCGTTCGACGTAGATGAAGTGTTGAATGCCATTCCCGGCGTCCGGGCGGCAATGGCGGTCGGCTTTGAAAACAACTTTTATGGCGAAGAAGTAGGCGCGTATGTGCAGCGCGAGGCAGGACATAGCGTTACCGAAGACGAAATCCTCCGCGCCTGCCGCGCCAAACTATCCTTCGCCAAATCGCCCAAAGTGGTCGTCTTCGGCGACACCTTTCCCGTCACGTCCACCGGCAAATACCAGCGCAATAAGCTGCGCCCGCTGTTTGCCGCGTGGAAAGATACGCAATTTAGAGAAACGAAATAAAGGGTGTTGGGTGTTGGGTGTTAGGAATCGTTCCTGTTAGAAGCCAATGTTATGCTGCGGCATTGTCCCAACACCCAATACCCAACACCCCATTCATGGAGGCTTTTTGTGAAAATCACCGGCTACCGTACATTCGTCGTATCCACGCCCTGGCGCAATTTGACGTACCTGATTCTGGAAACGGAGGATGGGCTGACGGGCGTGGGGGAAGCGCGTATTTTGGGCAAGACCCATACCGTGCTGGAATATCTGAAGGACGCAAGGCGGCATTTCATCGGGCATGACGTGTACGACATTGAAGCCCTGTACCGCCGCTTTACCCTGCTGGATTTCGGCTCACCCGGGGAAGTGGTCATGTCCGCGCTGGCTCTGGTGGAAATGGCAAGTTGGGACATCATCGGCAAGAAGGCCAATCTGCCCGTGTATAAACTCATCGGCGGCAGGGTGCATGACCGCATCCCCGCGTATGCGAACGGCTGGTACAAGGGCGAGCGAACCCCGGAAGCGTTTGCCGAAGCCGCGCAGAAAGTCGTCGAGCGGGGTTATTTGGGCTTGAAGTTCGATCCGTTCGGCAACGGCAATCTGGAACTGTCGCGCAAGGAGTTCCACAAGTCCATTGAACTCATCGAAGCGGTTCATTCCGTAACGGGCGACCATGTGCAGATATTTGTCGAAATGCACGGACGGTTCGCGCCGCATCAGGCCGTCGAGATTGCCCGCGCCATCGAACACCTTAACCCCGGCTGGATCGAGGAACCGTGCCGCCCGGAAGACGTGCCCGCCCTGCGCTACGTGATGGAGCATACGAGCATCCCGATTGCCACCGGGGAACGTCTGTACCACGCGCAGCAGTACCGCGACCTCTTGGGAAACCGCCTCGCGCACATCATACAGCCGGACTTGAACCAGTGCGGCGGATTACTGGAAACCAAGAAAATCTGCTCCACTGCCGAATCGTATTCCATCATGGCCGCGCCGCATAACGTCGGCGGCGTGATTACCACTGTCGCCACGCTGCACATGCTGTTCGGCCTGCGCAACGCCAAAATCCTGGAACACTTCAACGACTTCGCGGATTCGCAGATCAAGCAGGTGGCAAGCCCCTACCCGGAAGTCATTGCCGGCCACTTTGAACTGCCGCAGGGGCCGGGCTGGGGCGTCACGCTCAACGAGGAGTATCTGAACAGTTGTGAGCCGCGCAAGGAAGACGGCATCATCTGTGATCCCGGCCTGAACATGTTCGAGCGCGCCGAATGGAACCGCCGCGACACCCTTCTCGCCCTGGAACGCGAAGCGCGGCTTGAAGATGTGCCATCCAACCTGTGACGAACAGCCCGTTTGCGCGTATTTCCGGCAGAACTGACCGCGCACCGAGAAGCAAAAGTACCATGCTGCGTCCTCCCGCCAATCCGCCCTACCAATCGAAAGCCGAAGAGCTTATTGAGGCTCTTCGGCGGCGAAAGGACGACTGGCCCGCCGAACCGGGCCTTCAAAACATCGGCCCGCGCACAACAGACGAGCTGCTGGACATCATTCGTTACGAGAAAAGCAGAGCAGGTCAGGAACTATGCGTCGTATTGCTGCTCTTTATGTTGCTGCCTATGATTCTGCGGGTGTATTGCGCTCTATCATCACAATCCGGCTCCTGTTGTTCCTCTGGTGTGCTTATGCCTCTGATGATAGTCAAGCCAAACGTCAGGCTGCGTTATGCCGTATACGCGCTGTCACAAACCAACGATCTGCGCGTCCTCCAAACTCTGATTTTGGCAACGCGCTCTTCCTGGGGCTGCCATCCGCAAGTGATAGCCGCGATTGAGCGCTTGCTGAAACAGGTGACAACCGAACATGCCGGACTGCTGAACAGCGATGCCCAATACAGACTGAGGGCATTGGCTCTTCCTCCACTCGACCATATATCCTACTATAACGAACCTCTGGCGATGCGAACCTTACACGCCTGACCGCTATCGGCAATCGTGATACGCTCATCTGGATACAGGAACTTACGTGCCAACTGGCGAAGCGAACGCGCATAGACGTATTATCGCAGTCGCGCAGGAACTTCTTCCCCTCATGGAAACGCGCTTGAAACAACAGGAGGTTCCCGATACCCTGCTGCGCGCGGCAGATACGCCTGCATCTCAACTCGAAACCCTGCTGCGCCCCGCTCTCGTCGTTACGCCCGTACCGCCGGAACAACTGCTGCGCGCGAGTACGGGGGAGGAACGGGAGGCGTAAGTTTCTACCCTCATCCGACCTCCGGCCACCTTCTCCCTGCAAGGGAGAAGGCTAATTGTAAGCGTTGCGCATCGTATGAAGCTATCACGCGGCGCACCCATTGAACACATTGGCCTTCTCCCTTGCAGGGAGAAGGTGGCCGGAGGTCGGATGAGGGTAGAAACCACCTTGCAGCGCAAACCGAAACCACACCAAGAAGCCAAACGCTTGATGCGCTTGTTGGCGCGCAGGCGTTCCCATTGGCCTGCTGAACCTATGTTGCGTCAACTCAGCCCTGTGCAGGTCGAAGCATTGCAGGCGTACATCGCTGCTCGTGAGACAGAACACCGCAGGCTGGCGCTGACGACCCTGTTTTTCATGCTGTGGGCGTTGGTATTTGGCATCTGTATGGGGGATTTCAAGGCAACGCTGTTCATCTTCATGGGAGAAGGAGTCTTTTTCAGCCTGTTCCTTTCCGCCGCAAAGCAATACCGCTACGCCGTCTACGCCCTGACGCAAACCGATGATTTGCGCGTCCTCCCGTCACTGATACACGCAACGCGGTTTACCTGGGGCGACCATCCCGAAATTATACGTGCCATTGGCCGACTGCTGGAACACGTTACTGAAGCGGATGCCGGTTTGCTGAACGCCACTATGCAGGCAAGGCTCTGGAACATGGCAATACCGGGACTTGGATCGGGCGAACGCTTTGATGAGGCATTAGCCCTGCACACATTGCATGCATTAGCCCTTATCGGAAATCGCAATTCTCTGCGGCAGATGCAGCAACTCGGCGCGTACGTCTACACCTACGCCATACATCAGCGCCTTATCTGGCAGGCGCAAGAGCTTGCGCCCTGCATGGAAGCCCGTTTGCAGCGGCAAGAGGTAGACGGAACCCTGCTCCGCGCCGCTAATACGCCGACGAGCGCTCCCAATACGCTGTTACGCCCCGCTCGCGTCGTTACGCCTGAATCGCCGGAACAACTTCTGCGCGCCGGTACGTTGGAACATTCGGAAACCGAAGCGAACTCGTAAGCAGGCGCGGCAGAGCGCAAGGAGTTATGGACGCTATTTTGGTTCGCGTGGGGGAGTTTGCGCGCCGCGCAGCAGTTCGTCGGGGTAGGCGTGGGAAGGCGATAAGGCGGGGCGCAGCAGCGCGTCGGGCGTTCGGGTGTGGGGGGCGGATGTGCCGCGCAGGAGGGTGGAACGCGCCTGTTCCTGCATGGTCTTTGCCCGGAGCAAAGCCAGCAGGGATATTGCCTCCTGCTGCACCCAGGGGCGCGAACTGTCCGCCGCCAGCCGCTCGATGCCCGGCAAGGCGCGGTTATCGCCTACTGTCCGCAGGGCGGTAAGCGTCAGGCGGACGAGCGGTTCGTCCAGATCGTACAGCAGCGTCAGCAGCAGGGGCACGGCTTCCGGGCCGACAAGACGCGCCTGATCGGGCGGCAGCACGGCGACAATCGGCAGCAGCAATCCCAACGCCTGCCGCGCCGCAAGCGCCACGCCGCTGTCCTGCGAACGCGCCATTTTTGCCAGCGGTGTCAACGCCCGCACATCGCCTAACCGTCCCAACGCGGCGCAGGCGCGGATGCGCAATTGGCTTCCTGTTGATGTCACCTGCGCCCACAATTCCTCGGCTTCGTGGGGATGCCGCGCCGCCATTGTACCGATTAACGCCAGCAGGGTACGAAACACCAGCCGAATACTGCGCTCCCGGCGGTCGTGTTCCAATGCCAGTAGGAGCGGCTGCAAGGCGCGGGCATCCCCCCACTCCCCAAGACAGCCGACGGCCTCTTCCCGCACGGTTCCATGCGCGTGTGCCGCCGCGCGCAGCAGGGCAATCATCCCCGCTTCGCCAAAAGCAGGCAGGGCGTTTCGGGCGGCGCGCCGCACACTCGCGTCATGGCTGCCAAGCGCGTTTATGAGATGGGGTATCCAGAGCGGACTGCGGGAAACAACGGCCATATCCGCGTCGGCAGGCGAACGTAACCGGCGTGGGGCGCGCGACTTTGCCGACGAAACCTGCCGCGCCTGTGCCGCGCTTTGCACGACAACCTTATGCGCAGGTGGAGGCGGGTTCAACAGCGGGCCGGAACCGGGAGCCGTCGGCTCCAGCAGAGATTTGGCGTAGCTGTACGCGCCGTTCGCGTTCGGATCCAAAATCGGGCCGGAAGCCGAGGACGGCGGGAACGGTTCAGGAATGGGTGGGTAACGCGGATCAGAAGAATTCACGATACTTTTATTGTAGCATAGATTTGGCGACAGCGATTACGCCGCCGCGTTGACGCGCCCAATTTGGGCTTGTATGGTGTACTATAAACAGGGAGCGGCAATGCGGCGGTTTCGCGCGTCCGCTCACTACGGAAAGTTTGGCAATGACGATTACGCATGTCCTCTGATTTCAATGCAGGTTCTCATACGAGTTTTAATGGGGAGCCTGAAGCTTCGCTCGCGCGCTGGAACTTTCGCGCCCTGCTGCTGGATGTCACCTTTTTCTCGATAGGCATGGCTTTTATTGACAGCAACGCCGTGCTGCCGCTGCTGATGGAACGGCTGGGCGCGTCCAAACCGCTGATCGGGGCGTTTGCGGCTGTCCGGTTTCTGGCGTTCAGTTTCTTTCAGGTATTTGTGTCGCAGTTGACGCACGGGCGGGCGCGACAGAAGCCGCCGCTGGCCTGGGTTGCGGCCATTACGCGCCTGCCCCTGCTGTTGCTGCCGTTCCTGCTGTGGAACGCGCATACGGGCGCAACAGCGCGTATCGTCGGCCTGTGGGCGACAATCATTGTTCTTTCCATCTGGGCGCTTGGAGATGGATTGGGCTATGTGCCCTGGCTGGAAATTGTGGCGCGCTCGTTTTCGGAACGGACGCGCGGGCGGTTCTTCGCCACCACGCAATTGCTGTCCGGCCTGAGCAGTATCGCCATTGCCGCGCTTGTCGTGCGGGGGATTTTGGCCTCGTCGCGCCTGCCGTTTCCGCACAATTACGCGCTGCTGACGGGAATTGCCGCGCTGATGTTTCAAGTGTCGCTTGTCGGAGTCCTGCTGCTGCGCGAGCCGCCGCCACCCGCAACGCCCCCGGTTCCGCATCCGCCCCTGCGCCTTTATTTTCGCCGCCTGCCGCAACTATTGCGCTCCAATCCCGTTTTTGCGCAATTAGCCGTGATACAGCTTTTTGTCGGCTTTGGAGCCGCCGCCGCGCCGTTTTACGTCCTGTACGCAGCGTCGCGTTTCGGCCTGGGAGATCAATGGGGCGGCACGTATCAGGTAATGGGCGCGGTTGGGGTTGTCGCATTGATGCCCGCGTGGGCGTGGCTGAGTGAAAAGCGGGGGCCGGGCGCGTCCATACGCGGCGTTGCGCTCGCCTGCCTGCTGACGCCCCTTGTCGCCCTGACGCTTGGCAGCGGGTCGCCCTGGCTGTTCGGGCTGGTGTTTCTGCTGATGGGCGGCAGTCTGGGGTGGGGATTGTGGATTACGTTTAACCACTACCTGCTGGCGCACGTCCGGGAAGAAGAGCGCTCCATCTTTGTCGCGCTGTTCAATCTGCTGTTCGCGCCCTCGGCTATTTATCCCTACCTGGGTGGACTGCTGGTGCAGAAGGATCGTTTTGTTACTGTGGGCGGCCTGCCCGTGCTATTCGTACTGACGGCGGGCGTGGTTTCCATCGGCCTGCTGCTGGCCCTGCGCCTGCCGCCGCCCATGAGGGAGCCTGTCTCGGCGCGTCCCGAAGCGGAACCGGCAGCCGTCGCTTTGTAACTCCATGCTTCACAAGACGAATACATTTGCAGCAGAATTGCCAGGCTGTGCCTTGACACAATGCCTGTGTATATTGTATGCTGATAGAAGTGTCACCAAAGAGGGAAGACGCCGCGCCGCATGAACGACTCGAATTTACAAGAAGTTTCCGTTTCGTCCTCAACCCTCCCTGCCGACAACGCTATCATTGATAATGTGGATAAAGCTGTTCCTGTGGATACTGCGGATGATGCCTCACCCCTTCCGTCCGTTCAGGTTTCCCTGCTGCAGGGCGCGCAAGCGTTTGGATTGGTTCTGGACAGCGCAGCCCTGGCCCGTTTTGCGCGCTTTGCTTTGCTTCTGGAAGAGGGAAACCGCCAACTCAACCTGACGCGCATACGCCCGGAAGATGTAGTCACGCTGCATTTTCTGGATTCGCTGGCGCTGGCAGTGGCGCATCGGCCCGCATCGGGAGCGCGCGTACTCGATGTCGGCACGGGCGCGGGGTTTCCCGGAGTGCCGCTCGCCCTCGCGTTTCCTGATGTCACCGTCACTCTGATGGACAGTACGCGCAAGCGTCTCCTATGGCTCGACAGCGCGCTTTCCGAATTAGCGATTTTGAACGCCCATACGCTTCACGCCCGCGCCGAAGAACTGGCGCGCGACCTGCAGCGCCGATGAGCGTTATGATCTTGTTGTCGCCCGCGCCGTCGCGCCTCTGGCAACGCTTGCCGGCTGGCTGTTGCCGTTCGCGCGTCCGGGCGGGCTTGCCGTCGCGTACAAAAGCCAGGACATTGCCGCCGAACTTGAGGCCGCGCTGCCCGTTCTGCAAGCGCATTCCGCGACCCTGGAGCAAATCGTGGAAGTGCCCTTACCCGGCACGGACATTGCGCGTAAACTGGTGCTGATGCGCAAACACCGCGCCGTTCCCCTGCCGCAAAGACGTAACAGGGGTCAATTTAGCCGCAAATAGACGCGAATGGACGCAAATTGCATAAAGTAAAGAAACCAGGAAAGAAACAATTATGCTGAAGAAGATCGTTCGCAGGACAATCGCGCTGACAATAGGCGGGCTAGTTGGCAGTGTCGCTTTGTGGCCGCGCCCCGCCGGGGCGGAGCATTTCGACATTACGCTGCGCGTGTCCGCGCCCGGCAGTCAGGGCGAAGCGTTTATGGACACCACGCCGCCCATCGGGGGAGTCAACAAGCGCCCTGTTGTGAAAGCCAAGCCGGGAACGCCCGTACGCATTACGTGGCGGATGAAAAACGCCTCGCCGCATGGCGTTCTGAAGGGCGTGACTATCCACTTCTTCGTGGTGAAGGAGGATCAGATAGGCCAGAAGCCTACGCCCGATCCTTCCGGCGACGCAGGGATTGTAGATAACAGCGTGACCGAGGACCTCGCGCCCAAAGCCGGCGTCAGCGGCAGCCTGCGCCTGAAAGCCCCGGAAGCCGGCAACTACCTCATCCGCGTCCAGAGCGAGGACACCAACGAAGAGTTCGGCCACGAACATTTTGCCGCCATAGATTTGCAAGTACAACCGTGAGTAAGGTTTTAGGGTTTTAGGGTTCTATGGTTTTAGGGGCAGAGGATCGCATGATTTACCTTAATTCCTGCAACCCTAGAACCATAGAACCCTAAAACCCTAACTTCGGGCATTGTCGCCCACAAAGGAGAGAACATGCGCCGTTCCATGCTTAACGCTCAACGCTCAACGCCCAACACCCAGTACCGAACACTCAACCCAGGGAACAGGGAACAGGGAACAGGGAACAGAAGAAACTCAATCCACAATCCACAATCGGCAATCGGCAATCGTAAATTCCTCAACCGGGCGTTCACCCTGATCGAACTGCTCGTCGTGATCGCCATTATCGCCATCCTCGCCGCTATTCTGTTCCCGGTCTTCGCGCAGGCGCGCGAAAAAGCGCGTTCCGCTTCCTGTCTGTCCAACCTCAAGCAGCAGGGAACCGCAACGGTCATGTATGTGCAGGATTATGACGAGACATTTCCCATTGCGCTGTACTTCGGCAACAATGGAGCCACGCCCTGCACCATCCTGTCGTACCACGAAATCATTCCCTACCAGAAGAACGCGGACATGGAGCGGTGTCCGTCCGATGGAACGCCGCTGGACGTGACCAAAGCGCTGGCGAATTTAGGCTTGCCGCCGGTTTGCCCCTTAACGCCCGCGCTGCCCAAAGTCGGGTATCAGCCCAACTACGGCGTGTTCGTGTTTACGGCGGTGGTTCCCGCTGCCTATCAGAAAGCACCTGTTGGACTGCCGTCACTGGACTATCCCGCCGATACCGCGCTGTTTTCGGATGCGACCGTGACGCAGGGCGGCAACGCGAACTTCGCGCCTCCCCTCACCGCGCCTATTCAAGCCCGCCATAGTACGCTTGTCAACGCCATCTATGCCGACAGCCACGCCAAAGTGCTGCATACCAAACTCTACACCAATGCGGGCGGTACGCAAATCACTGGCACGGCGCTGGACGGGGGCGTGTTCAACGGTGTTGTCGTTGCCGATGCGGGGCCGTACGCCACGCCCGCCAACCCATTCCCCTACACCCTGCGCGGCATCCCCAAGAAGGACGCCAATGGCAACTGGACGCTGATGAATACGCCGTAATTGACAAGGATGAAGGATGAAGGATGAGGGATGAAGCATCCTTGTGCTTCCCGTTCGTTTATCGAAATTCAGCCACAGGCCGCAGCGATGCGGTTCCTGTGGCTGATTGTTCTGTGGGTTTCAAAAAGCAGCCAATGGTAATCGCCTCGGACACTGTAACCTTTTCTTCAAACCTTAAAATCCCAAATCTAAATATGATACATCGGGCCGGACGCGCGCGAATTATCTGCATCCTCCGGTTTGGGAGGTACCGGAGGCTTGGAACGCGCCTGCCACCAGTCGAACACGCGCGTTGAGGCCAGCCCCCAGAGCAGGGGCACGATCAGGCACAGGGCGATGTAGCCGATTTTCATTAAGCCTCGCTTCCGGTTGTGAAAGCGGAACGCGTTGTGCTTGCGCTTGTAACGTCCCTTGCGCTGCTATTCCCCGTTGTCGCGCGAATTCCCTTCCTGCCGCAAAATCAAGATGCCGTGCTATAATTATGCGTATTTGCAAATACTCTCAGGGAGCCGCTCACACGATGTCGTCACCGCCGGAACAAAATCCTAGCATTTTGCTTGCAAATAGAAGTTCCATACTGCTGATGGAGAGGTGAACTATGGAAACAGACAACAAATCTTTTAGCCCTTTAAGTAAGGAAGCCTTCATTCGCGCGCGAGTTTCTGCGCAACATGACGCCCGAAGAGTTGTTAAATTTTATGGAAGCGGGCGCGGAAGGGGTAGAGCAGACAGACATGACCGGGCATTTTCCTATCAACCCGGAGCGGCCTGTGCTTGCGTCTGCCCAAACCTTGCAGAAGAAATCGGCGTGAGGGCGTTGCCGGTAGTTTGTCGTTGTTGAGGGCAGGTTGAATTAGTTGGGGCGCTTGTCTGTAGGTGACAAGCGCCCCGATTGGCGTTAAAGGCCGCTTACGATCGAACGATTATGGATATCAACGGTGTGCCGCTTAGGGTTTGAGTGAGGCGGTGTTGCGCGTATTGTTTGCGCCCGTGTACGAGACGCGCCAGATGGTTCCGCTGGCGTCATCCGTGACGAGGAGACGCGCCGTCTTTCGCAACGGCAACGCCGACAGGACGCCCCCACACATCCCCTTCCGGCGTGACGAAGCCGGTCAGGAAATCCTCGTACTCGCCCGTCGCCTTGCCGTTCTTCATCGGGACGCGGATCACTTTGTAGCCCGTGCGCCGCGCGCGGTTCCAGGAGCCGTGTTCGCTTGCGAAGGCGTCCAGGGCGTACTCTTTCGGGAACTGCTTGCCCGTATAGAACGCCATTTGCAGCGACGCGGAATGGGACTGCAAAATAACGTCGGGCGTTATCACTTTGTTTTTCAGGTCGGGATGCTCGCCCTTTGCCCGCGCGTCCTCTGTCCCGCCCATGTAGTACCAGGGCCAGCCGTAAAAGCCGCCCTCTTCCACATGCGTGATGTAGTCGGGAACCAGGTGGTCGCCCAGGCCGTCGCGCTCGTTGACGCTGCACCACAATTGCCCGGTCGTGGGATGGATGGCAAGGCCGACAGCGTTGCGGATGCCCGCCGCGTAGATTTTCTCGTTCTTGCCGTCCGCCGTATATTCCAGAATGTCCGCGCGGCGCGTATCCTGATCCGTGTCGCGCTCATGGGCGTTGGAGATGCTGCCCACAGACACGAACAGACGCTTGCCATCTTTGGAAAAGCGCACGTCGCGGGTCCAGTGCCCGCCGCCGCGCAGCCTGCCGCCGCCGGGAATGTTGCTGACAAGGGTTTCCGCCTGCCCGCGCGCCTGCGTGTCGCCGTTCTGGTACGGGATGCGAACCACGCTGTCCGTATTGCCGATAACGACATACTGCGGATTGGGGCCGGCGGGATAGAACGTCAGGCCGAAGGGCTTGGAAAGTCCCGTCGCATACGTGAAAATCTGCGGATTGCCGCCATCAGGGGACGGGCGCAGGATTTTGACTCGCTCCGGCCCGCTTTCCACGACAAACACATCGCCGTTGGGCGCGGTCTGAATGTAGCGGCAATTTTCCAGCCCGGTCACATACGCTTCCACCTTGAACCCGGCGGGCGCTTTGGGCCAGGCATTTTCGGGGCGGCGAACCATGTGCGGGCCGTTGTCAACCGAGCGCGTGGCGTATTGCGGCGGCAGGTCAGCCAGCGTCAAATGTCGGCGCACTCCGGGCGCGTCCGTTGTCCAATCGCCCAGGGCGTCCTGTCCGGTCAACACGCGGGCGAGAGCGGATTTCGCGCCGGGAGCATGCCCGACAAGCGCAGCGTTGCCGACAGGCGGCGTTTGTTGCGTACGGGCGCAGGCGGCTATGCCGAGAACGCAAACCGGAGCCAGCAGCAAGCTGATACGATGCGAATTCCGCGCTGAAAAAGCGGGACGTACAAACCGCTTTACAGGTAAATTCATGACAGAAAATGTTCCTTCCTGATACGACAGCCAACATGAATGAAGAATTGGCTTTTAATGTGATCTTGCTCCTTCAAAGAACTGTGGAGACACAACAGGCTTGAAGATTGACAGCAGGCAGCATTTGCGCCTGCCATCGCCATAAACTATTACGCGCCACAACGCCATTTGATTGCAGTTTACCGGGCGTATACGGCCTGCGAATCTCGGAACACAGCAGAGGAACCTATAACACATTCCGGGCGTAATGCGGACAGGAAAGCGTTGCCGAAGGAGACATCGCGATGGAGACCTGCATCATTCTGGTGGACAACACGAATTTGTTTGTGGGCGGGCAGCAGTATTCGGCGCATTGCAAGCACATCGAAGGACAGGTGAATGGACATGCCGCCGCTGACCATAGCTGGCGGCTGGATTACACGCATTTGTATGAATTTCTGGCGTCACAGCGGCGCGTTGAGGCAGCGCTTGTCGTGGGTGGCTGCCCGCCGCATGGCGAGTGCGCGTGGGAAAAAGCCGCCAAAAAAGCCAGTTTCGAGGTCATACTGCACCCCGTCAACAGCCAGAATCTGGAAAAAGAAGTGGACACTGATCTGGTGGCGCGGGGTACGGAGTATATCTGCACATCGGAAAACAAAGGGATTGTGGTTTTGGCATCCGGGGACCGGGATTTCGTGCCCCTCGTGGAGGTGGCGCACCGGCACGGCTGGAAGGTGGAACTGTGCGCGTTCAGCAGTTCCTTCCACGAGGACGGCGAACTGGCGCAAGCGGCGGATAAAGTGCGTCTGCTGGACAACAAACTAAAGGAAGTCGGGCATTACGAGTAGGAAACCGCAATTCCGCCCTATCCCTCGCGTTGTCGCTGCCATCCAACTGCAAGACGGGGTTGCCTTGCGGATCGAAGGCATAGAACGCGCTGCTGCTTGTGCCCGCCTGCCGCCGCGCCAGCAAGCCCGTCAGCCCGAACGTCGTTGTCGCCTGCACATTGCCGTTGCTGTCCAACTCGCATACGGGCAAAATATCCAGTATCTAAATATCTTTCCTCTACTTACCCGTTCTTCGCAGGCCGAAGCGAATTTCTCCGGTCCATGTCTCGCCGGGGGCAAGCGCGATCAGCCCGGCGTCTATTCCCTGCGCTTGTAGGTTGACCGCGTCCGTGGGGCAGGTGTAGGGTTCCAGCGCGATGACGGGCGAGTCGAGCGGCGCGTAGAGTACCCATTCCCGAAAGGATTGGTCGGCGGCCAAGACCATCTCCAATCCCGATTCCGGGTCGCGCAATCCGCCCTCGCTCCAGCCGTCCTGTCCGTGCTGAACGCCCGTAAAAACGTGATCAAAGAAGTGGCCGGCCAATGGTGTGAATTCGCGCAAATCGAACTGTTTGCCCGCCTTTTCCACCGGCAGCACATTTCCCGTCGGCATCAGTTTTTCCAGTTCCCAAATGGCTTCCGTCGGCACATGGACGAGGGAGCGGGCGCGCTGTTCCATGCTTATGTCGGCAAGGCCGGCAGGCAGGCTTGCGCCGGGACGCAGGCTTGTCGGGAACCAGGGATGGATGCCAAAGCCCATCGGCATGGTTTTCTGTTCCGCAACGCCTTCATTGGTGACGGCTATCTGCATAATGAGAACGCCGTCGCGCAATACGTAGCGCGCGGACAGAGTACAGGGAAACGGATACTGCTCCACAATGTCAGGAAAATCGTGCAGGCGTATTAAGAAGCGCGCGCTTGCGCCGGTTTCCATGTTGCCGTCGTCCGCGTCCCGCGCATAGCCTTCCGTAAATTTCCAGGGTTTGTCTCCCACAAGACCATGCAGTGCCTGCCCCGCGCCCTTATCCCAATTGCGCGCCATCAGGCCGTCCATGCGGTACGTCTGCCCCGCAAACGTGTACACGCCGTCGCGCACCCGATTGGGAAAAGGGAACAGAATCGGATTGCCGCCCGTAAACGGCACTTGCCGCAGGCCGGGAATATCAGAAGGTGGAACAAACACGTCTACCACATCGGCAGAACTGCGTTCGCCTGCTCCTTCTCCACTCGCGCCCTGCGCTTCCCCATCCGGCGTAGTCCGAAAGGCCACGCAGTTACAGCCCAATTCCGGGTAAATGACCGCTTCCGCCAGCCGCTCCCCGTCACGCAATATAATGGCCTGCAAGCCGTCGCGCGTTTCCTGTTTCCATTCGTAACGTGCCATTGGTTTCTCCAAGTTGAAGTTGATAGTTGATAGTTGATAGTTGATCATGCGCGGCTTCTCTTTGTCTCAGCATGACAGTAGAGACAGGAGTACAGCGCCTATCAACTATCAACTATCAACTATCAACTTCTTCCACCTTCCCCGTCCGCATCGAGCGCAGGGTCGCATCCAGAACGCGCTGCTGTTGGACAGCGTCGTCTACGCCATAATCCGGCAGCGTGTTGTCGAGGATACACTGGGAAAGATGTTCAAATTCCAGTGTCCATTGGTTGACGGCGGGGAACGTTTCGCGCTCGTGCCGGCCTTCAATTTCGATATGCAGTTCGCCCACTTCGCCCGGCAGAAAAGCGTTGGGCGCGACAAGCCGACCTTTGGTTCCCACAATCTCATACTCGTTGCGGTACGGCAGGGCAAAGCCCGTATCGAATAGGACGCGGGCATGGGGAAATTCCAGAACGCCGCTTGCCAGCATGTCTACACGATACTCCGGGTCGAAATCCGCAAGGGCAAAGATTCGCGTGGGTTCGGCGTCCAGCAGGAACCGGGCGGCGCACAGGCAGTAACAGCCCACGTCCATCATGCCGCCACCCGCAAGCTGCGGGTCGAGGCGTACATTATTTTGCCGGGCAAGCATGAACGTGAAAGCCGTTCGTATCAGCTTCACGTCGCCCAATATGCCGTTTCCGAACCAATTCACGGGCGCGGCGGTGCATGGGATGAAAGCGCCACATGAACGCTTCCATGATTTTGACACCATGCTGCCGAGCCGCGTTCGCAACTTCCAGCGCTTCTTCGACATTGGCCGCAAACGGCTTTTCCACAATGCTGTGCTTGCCCGCCTGGGCGCATTTGATCGCCCATTCGGGATGCAGGCCGTTGGGAAGCGGATTGTACACGGCTTCGATATTGGGGTCCGCCAGCATTTCTTCGTAGGAGTCATAAGCGCGGGGGATGCCGAATTCCTCCGCAAACGCCTGCGATTTGGACAGGGTTCGACTTGCAATGCCGGCCAATTCCACGTTTTGCGCTTTCAGCATGGCGGGAATGGCCGTGCTGCGCGCAAACGCGGCGCATCCCAACACGCCCCACTTCACTTTTTGCATCCATTGGCCTCCAAAAACAATATCCGGGTGTATCGGCGTAAAAGCCGGACTGCTTTCACGCAGGCCGGCTTTTACATTTTCAACAAATTTCAACAAGAGTATTGCGCGAAAATCATTGGCGGATGAGTTCGCTTGGCCCGATGTGGCGCAGCTTCTTCAGGGCGCGCAGTTCGATCTGGCGGACGCGCTCGCGGGTGACGTGCAGGCGAACGCCCACTTCTTCCAGCGTCCGGGCATAACCGTCGTCGAGGCCGAAGCGCATACGCAGCACTTCTTTTTCGCGCCCGGTCAGTTTGTTCAGCACTTCTTCGATTTGTTCGCGGCGAATGAGATTGAGGGTCGCTTCGG
Organism: uncultured Chthonomonadaceae bacterium; assembly: GCA_963835065.1. Lineage (GTDB taxonomy): Bacteria > Armatimonadota > Chthonomonadetes > Chthonomonadales > Chthonomonadaceae > CAWFQB01. The sequence goes on from CAWIEK010000050.1 coordinate 108,272, forward strand.
ACGGGCTGACGGCGGTGTGGGACTGAATGAAGTCGGAAAGCTGGCTGTTGTCTTTTTCGCCGACGGGCGTTTCCAGTGACAACGGTTCGAGCGCGATACGCATGATTTCGTTGACGCGATCTACCGACACTTCCAGTTCGCGGGCGATCTCTTCTACGGTGGGGTCGCGCAGCAATTGCTGGCGCAACCGGCCCGACGCCTTGACGAGTTTATGGATGATCTCGGCGACGTACACGGGGATGCGGATGGTGCGGCCCTGATTGATGATGGCGCGGGCGATAGCGCGGCGGATCCACCAGGTTGCGTAGGTGCTGAAGCGGTAGCCTTTGCTCGGGTCAAACTTCTCAACCGCGCGAATCAGGCCGATGTTGCCTTCCTGAATCAGATCGGGAAGCGGAATGCCGCGCACACTGTACTTCTTGGCGATGCTGACGACAAGGCGGAGGTTGGCTTCCGTAAGTTTGTCTTTGGCGTACTTGTCGCCTTTTTGGACGCGACGCGCCAGATCAATCTCTTCGCGGGCCGTCAGCAGTTGCGCGCCGCGCGCCCGACTCATCCAGATTTGGAGGCTTTCGTCATTGCGGGGGCTGTCGCTGTCCGTGGCAAGCAGGCTGCTCACGGTGTCGCGGCTCATGCGTTCGGAAGCGCGGGTTTCCAGGTCGGCAGGGGTCGGAGCGGCGGGGGCAACAGCAAACACAGGCTCATTTTGGGGCATGCTGCTGTCATAAAGGTGCAGCAGGTCATCGTTAGGTTCCTGCTCGAAGCCGTCTTCGGCATCGTCTTCGGGCAGTTCGGACAGGGAACGGGGTTCAAAGCGGGTTTCAGCAGCGAGGCGCTGCGGGCGATCCAGTATTGCGGGATTGTTACTCATAAAAGGCCACTCCTCTTGGCAGGCGGTTGAGATGGTCTTGGGGCGTCTCGCTTTCGCGTCGAGGCTTGTTCTTTTGTGTACAAAGCAGCTGCGAAAGAAGTGAATAAATGCGGTATGCTCGTATTATAAGGCAGGCTTTCGGATTTGTCAAGCATGATTTTTCGCTAATTTTAATTTTTGCGACCAAATTTCATGCTTTTGCTCCTGAATGTTGTATTTTGCTCCCCTTTGCATCTAACCACTGCACAACCTTACCCTACTACATACGAACCGATTTGTCAAATGTTTGCGCCGGTCAACACGCCCTCATCCCCGGCCCTTCTCCCAAACTTGGGAGAAGGGAGGCGTAACGTCTATATCTGCCCTGATCTATCCTGTTATACCAAGAGATAGATGCGCCGTTATACGGCGGCAACGTAACGCCCGGAGGACTGCCCTGAAAGCGCGCGCAGGTCGCGTATTACTTCTGTCAGCGTTTCCAGCGTGTAGTCCAGCGCTTCCCGCGTTGTAGCGCGTCCCAGCGTCAGGCGAAGCGCGCCGCGCCCCAATTCGCGCGGTACGCCGATGGCGGTCAGGACATGGGAGGGTTCCGTTGCCCCCGCCGAACACGCCGAGCCCGCCGAGCCGCAAATGCCCCTTGCATCTAATGCCAGCAGCAGCGGCTCTCCCTCAATTCCTTCCACGCAAAAATGGATGTTGTGCGGCAGGCGGTGTTCCCGGCTGCCTGTAATATGAACGCCCGCAACCGCTTCTGTCAGCCGCTCCATGAAATCGTCGCGCAGTCCACTCAGGCGCGCGTTTTCCAATGGCATCGTATCGTGGGCAATCTGCGCCGCTTTTGCCAATCCTACAATACCCGGCACATTTAAGGTTCCGCCCCGCCGCCCCTTTTCCTGCGACCCGCCCTCCTGAAACCGCGTCAGGAGTGTGCCGCGCCGCACATACAACGCGCCGATGCCTTTTGGTCCATAAAACTTGTGCGCGGTCAGACTGAGCAGGTCTATCTTCATGGCGCGTACATCTAAGGGGATGCGTCCGAACGACTGCACGGCATCGGTATGAAAACACGCTCCATGCGCGCGGCAAAGGGCGCCGATTTCCGCGACAGGCTGCGTGGTTCCGATTTCGTTGTTGGCATGCATGATGGAAACCAGAACCGTGTCGGAGCGCAGGCGCGTCGCCACATCCGCCAGCGACACGCGCCCGACCTTATCGGTAGGGATATACTCGACCTCAAAGCCTTCTTCCGCCAGCGTTTCAAACGGCTCCAACACCGCATGGTGTTCCGTGCGAACCGTCAGCAGATGGCGTCCTTTCGCGGCATTAGCGCGGGCCGCGCCAAAAATCGCCGTGTTGTCCGATTCGGTTCCCCCCGACGTGAACACGATCTCATCCGGCGAAGCGTTCAGCAGATCGGCCAGGGTTTCGCGGGCCTGCTCCACGCCCTCCCGCGCCGCCATGCCGACCTGATGCAGCGCGGACGGGTTGCCGTAATGCTCCGTATAATACGGCAGCATCGCGTTCACCACTTCGCGCAGCACAGGCGTCGTCGCCGCATGATCCAAATAAACCGGCAAATCCATGACACAATCCTTTGGTGTTCAGGTGTTCAGGTGTTCGGGTATTCTGGTGATAGCCTTGACGCCATGCAGTAAGCTTTTGTACTTTTGTATTCCCTGAACACCCAAATACCCGAACACCTGAATACCTAGCCTCAAAGCAGCCCATTGATCTTGCGGGCGAGTTCTATATCCAGGCGCGTGATGCCGTTTACATCATGCGTATTCAAATCTATGCTCACTGTGTTGTATACATTGCACCAGTCGGGATGATGATCCATGCTTTGCGCAATTAGCGCGACGCGGGACATAAATCCCCACGCCTGGACAAAATCAGCAAACTTAAACGCCCGGTCGAAGATTGCCGTCCTGCAGCGCCCAACCGTCCAAGCCGGCTCAGCGCTTCCGTGATTTCCGATTCTGTTAGTTTTGTGGGACGGGGCATGGAAGGCTCCGGGGAGGTAGACGGTAGACAGTAGACGGTAGAAATGCTGTTCATTTAAAGCTTTGTGCGACAGCAACAGCTTGCAAGCAGGGCTGTCTACCGTCTACCGTCTACTGTCTACCGTCTACTTTTTTCGGCGCATCGTCAAACTCCAGCAGGCCGAAGCGGGCGGCGGTGGTGTCGAGGGCTTCGCGCAGAGTTTTGAAGGAAGTGTCCAGGCGCTGGCGGATTTGCTGCGCGGCCTGCGCGTCCGAAGAACCGGCAGGGAAACGCGACGGGTCACTGCGGGCAGACAGTTTGCTGTACGCGGCCTGCACAGCGGCGAAATCCGCGCCGGACTCCAGACCTAAAAGTTTATAATGGTAGTCTAAAGGGTCAGGCTGGGAACTTGAGGTTGTGCCGGTGTTGGGCGGTGGGCCGCCCGTTCCTCCATTACCGGAGTATCCCGAAGTGGCAGGCCGGCCCGCCCCGCGCATAATCCTGTGGCGTTCGCGGCGGACTCATGGGGATGCCGGGGGACGCAGCCGGACGCGAGGGGGTGACGGCAGCGCCATTGGAAGAACTGCCGGAAGCATTATTAGCGGGAGGAGACGCCACGCTGTCGCTGAGTTCGCGGCGGGCGTCAGCGCGTGGGTCGGCGCGGCGCTTGCGCAGGGCGTCCTCTTCCTCTTCCTCATCTACCTTGTCGAACCAATCCTTGACTTCCCCAAGTTTGTGCTTGGCGATGCGATAAAAGCGATCTGGAATACTCATTAAATAGTTCCTGCTTTTTACGGACACATTGGCATTACAATGAAAACGCTGCTTCAAACATATTTTGATGCGAAGCGCAGTACGCGGGAAAGGCGAGACGAAACCGGGCGCTGCTCCGATGGTTCCGCTCGCCATAACAACGTTCACGGCCATGCTCCCTTATATGGAAGCGCGACGCGCAAATTAAACTTTAGAATTCGGCAAGACGAGCCGCGGAAACAGGCGTATGTTGCCGCGCCGGAGATTGGCTGTCGGCGCGGCGAACAAACAAACCTATTCTGCGCAACCTACTTCTGCCCGCTCAGGCGCGACTCCAGTTCGCGCAGCTGCCGGTCAATGTCGCTTTCGGCTCCCGCGCCATTCGCGCTGCTGCCGTTGCTGCCGTTCATCACGCCCCCGCCCAACGTCTGCATCTGCTGCACGTTGTTGGTGGTGTAGTTGTGGGCGGGCGATGCGCCCAGAGACATCTTGGATTCCAGTTCCTCAAGCTGCCGCTCGGCCTCGACATCCATCTGGCTCACTTCTATGCCGCGCATTTTGGCGTCCATGCTGGTGCTGAGAATCTCGCCGCGCGCGTTGGCTTCGGATTGCAGGCCCTGGATGCGCTCACTTGCCTTAGTCCAAGAATCATCCACAGAGGTGAACTGCAAATTTTCCATCGCCTTGTTGATTTTGATCGCAATCTGCGCCTGCTTCATGTTGGCTTTCATCGCCAGCGCTTCGGAAGTGCGGACGCGGATGCGCTCTTCTTCCTGCTTGATCGCGATTTTCACCTTTTCCGAGGCTTCCGTCGCCGACGCCAGGTTGGCGCGCATGCTGGTGAGCGTGCTATCGTGCAGCGCTTTTTCCTTCAGAAACTGCTTTGCCAGTTCGCGGTTGCCGGATTGCAGGGCAAGGGTGGCCTTGCGCTCGTACTCGGCGACAAGCCGCTCTTCCTTGTCCACTTCGGCCTGCAAGTTGTTCTTCTGGGTAATCGCCTGCACAGCCAGTTCGCGGTTCTTGATCTGGTTTTCTTTCATCTCGCGAACGGCTTCAGTCAGAATGACTTCCGGGTCTTCCCACTCGGTAAGCTTTCCATCTAACAACGCTCTTAAATAGCGCCATGCCCGAACAAAGGGGTTTGCCATTGCCGCCAATCTCCTTTCGCGCCTGCCCGTGTCGGCAAGCCTGCGCGCAGACGCGCAATCCGTCTCACCATCAGCGCAAAAGCGCCTTCCACAAAGGGAAATGTCTCGCTCCTGACTGCTGCTGAGGGTGCGATTGTTTTTCTTACGTTACAAGGATACCAAACGTCGCTATCAAGAAACCAAAACGCTCATGCGCCCGCCACTATTTGCGTTTCAACCGCGCTCCGCGTTTCCTACGTATTGGAGGCGCTGCCGGGTTCCGCAGGTGGAAGCCGGATTCCAAATGCAGGAGGAGGGAGGACGCGAACAAACGCAAACAACGAGGCTTCGCCATGAATTTGTATTATCACACTTTTCGCGAAGATTGTCAACGATTCCTCCTTGTGTTTCCTCCTTTCTCGTGTTATCGGCATATTTTCTGCGCTCCTGAAACCGACTTATCACTCGTTCGTCCGTATGTACACAATAGACGCGCAAACTGAAGGGTTCGGTTTAACTAAATTGCGCGAATTCGCAAGTTTTTTCATCCGACAAACATCAATCGGCAATTTTGCTGAAGGAGGCATTGGTGCAACCTGTAACACCCAAAGACGACGGCAAGACCACGACGCCCGCGCTGGCAGGGGAAGCAGGCAGTTCCGCGCCTACCAACGCCGACGCGCAAGCGAGCGCGGCACAACCGGCATGGAGCCATTTAAGCGATACCCTGCACATCGAGCGCTGGCAGCGCCTGCTTATCGTGCTGACAACGTTTCTGCTGTTCCTGCTGACGATTGCGGTCATGGTGCGCCTGATGACTTCCATCGGACACACGCTGCTGATATTTTCGCTCGGCGGGCTGCTGGCGTATGCGCTTGACCCGCTGGTGGAAATGCTGCGCAAGCGCATGCCCGGCAAGCGCGGGCGAACGATGAGCGTATTCACCATATTCGGCGGGCTTGGCTTAATACTCGCGTTGGGCGCGTTTTTCTTTGGCAGGGAATTGGGGCATCAGGTTCAATTGTTAGGAGCCAATCATGCCGAATACGAGGCGGAGGCGCGCGCCAAACTGGACGATCTGGACGAATGGCTGCGGGAGCGCGGCGTTCATGTCCGCTTGCAGGATCAGATGGATCATCCGCCCGCCAATGTGAGAACGTGGGGCGAGGCGGTAGCGAAGGGCGCGGCGCGTTTCTTCATTCTGGCGGGGCGCGATGTCGTGGAAGGCTTGATCGTACTGCTGATTGCGCTGTACTTTCTTATTTACAGTGAGGAGCTGCGCGCAGGAACCAATGAAGTCCTGCCACCCCGGTTTCGCGCTTACGTGGAGCAATGGCAGGACGACGTAAACCGCATTTTGGGCGGCTTCGTGCGCGGACAGTTGATTCTCGCCCTGATTATCGGCGGATTGGCGGGCGCGGCCTGCTTCCTGATCGGCATTAAAATCTGGCTGCTCATCGGCCTGTTCGTCGTGGTCGCCGCGCTGATTCCGGTTGTCGGGCCTGTTTTGGGCGCGATTCCCGCCGTTGCCGCCGCCATCATCACGCCGGGCGGCAATCCGATTGCCCGCGCCGTCATCGTGATTGTAGTGTTCGTGGTTATCAACGAGGTCGGCTCCAAAATCCTGTACCCCCGTCTGGTCGGCGCGGCGCTCGGCCTGCATGAAGTGCTGGTGCTGTTCATCCTGTTCGCGGGCTTCGAGGTCAGCGGCTTGACGGGCGTGTTGTTCGCCGCGCCCCTGACCGCGCTCACCTCCGTAACGCTGGTGCAATTGTACCGTTTGTGGCAGGGCTTGCCGCCCATCTCCATCGCCAACCTCACGCAGCGCGGCGGCCAGGAACGAAAAGCGGAAGGCGTTCCGTAACGGTTTCCCTTCCCGATTCTGCTTACAATAACACAACAATGCTTTCCCAAAACCGGGTTGGAAACATTGTCGGCGTCCTGGGAACGCTGCAAGTTATTTGCCGTATTTTAGCGAAGGAGGAATTGCATAATGAAAACAACCGTTCTTACCCGACTGGTTCTCGCAGGCGCGCTGCTGTGCGTGGGCTTTGCGGCGCAGGCGCAGAACAGCATCCCCCGCTCGTCTTCGCCACCTCGCCCAACGGGTTCCTTCGGCACAGGATCCCGCCCGATGGGGGGCATGATCGTGGGCAACAAAAACACAAAGGTCTACCACCTGCCCGGTGACAAAGGGGGGCTGCCATCGGCCAAAAACGCGGTGTATTTTCGGAGTGAGGCGCAAGCGCGGGCGGCAGGTTACCGTCCGGCAGGAACGCGCCGGACGCCCAACCCGCAACGTCCCGGCCACATGGGCAGCCCCGTGCGCCGGCCCCAGGGATCTTTTGGCACACCGACAGGAGCGCAACGTTAATCCGCTGAAAATCCTGTCGAACAACAGGGAACGCAATAAAGGAGGCTTCCTGAACCATGCATCAGGAAGCCTCTTCCTTCCACTCAAGTTCTCGTTGGGCAGTTTTAACTGCCTCAGAAACAAGCAGAGCGCGACTTCAACACCCCTTCGGAGGTGCTGGCTATCAAAGTTTGTTCCGCCTGCAAGCTATGACATTCCTTCGATAAGCGCGCCGCGCCCTCCGGCAATATATCCGGCAGGGCGCGGCGCGCGGCTTCAAACGGTTCAAACGGTTCTAACATCGGTGAAAAGGGAAGTGGCTACTCCTCGCCCTCGGCTTCCGCCGGCTTTTCGGTCGGCAGCAGTCCCAGGCTGGTTGCGCGGCGGAACGCCTGAACGCGGTTGGAGACTTGCAGTTTTTCGTAGATATTCGCCAGGTGAAAATCCACAGTGCGCTTGCTCACATACAGCAAATCCGCCACTTCCTTGCTCGACTTGCCTTCGATTACCAGGGTCAGCACTTCTATTTCACGCTTGGTTAGTTTTACGGGTTCGTTCTCGGGTTTGGGCACATTCATTCAATTATCCTTGCCTGCTTATGGTTTATTTCTGAATAGATGCAGCGTTAGGTATGATTGCCGATTCCTATAGTATGTTCACCGGCAACTTCATATTTCCACACTGCCCGGCCTTCTTGCTATGTTTTGTGCGAGAATTCGCGCCAAAAACGTAGAATCTAGTATATGTACTGGAAAATACAGGCAAATTACCCGCAACAAAAAAGCCTCTCTCCTACAAGGAGAGGGGCTTGGGCGAGGACACGAAAATTAGAAGTAGAACTCTCGGCAAATGGTTGTTAAATTTTTACAACAGCCTTGACATATCTTCCAACATGTTGTAAAATATATACAACACCATCCGCGCAAGATGGCGTCATTGCAGGAAGCCCACGACGGCTTCCATTCTTCAAACTAAAGACTTGAAAAGGAGCCTGCGTTAGACCCCAACGAGGAGACAACTATTGACCACACCAACCACCTTTGGGGAGTACATCAAGGAGCTGCGTCTCGAACAGCGTGTCTCGCTGCGCGCGTTTGCCGAGTCTATCGGCTCCGATCCCGGCAATTACAGCAAAATTGAACGGGGAAAGATGGCTCCTCCTGCCGATGCTGCGAAGCTGGACATCTATCGCAAAGCGTTGTGCCTTGATGCCAATGATTTGCGGTGGCGTGAAGCGGTGCGTCTTGCTTCCATTCATCGCGGCGAAGTGCCGCCTCGCATACTTAATGATGAACAGTTGGTAGGCAAACTGCCCGCGCTGTTCCGCACACTGGAAGGAGATGCCGTTGATGAAACCTTGCTCGATGAGCTAATCGCCACTATACGAAGGGAGTATTAGATTGCGTGAACATACCATTTCTTCCAGATGAAATGCTTGAAGAACAGGCTGAAGCCTTTCTTGCCAAGTATCTGCCTCAGAGGGTTATTCCCATTCCAATTGAGGAGATACTGGAAACGGATTTCCGCGTCGGAGTTGTGCCTATTCCGGGTTTCAGCGACCGTTTCGGCGTTGTTGGTTACCTCAGTACGGATCAGCAGGATTTGATGATTGATGAAAAAGTCATGACGCGGTATCCTGCCCGGTATCGTTTTACCATCGCGCATGAATTGGCGCACCTGCTTCTGCACGGCGACTACATACGGGAAAATTGCCCGGCTAACATTGCCGACTGGAAACGCTGGCTGATCGCAAGGGACGCCAAACTGTACACGCGCATGGAAACGCAAGCCAATCGCATGGCCGGTATGCTGCTGGTTCCACGCGCTGAATTAGCGGAAGCATGGGAGCGGGCGCAACAGTACGCCGAAGAGCGTGGCATTGATACTACCGAGTTGGATCAGTTTGGGGTCGCGCATCTGGCGGAATGGATTGCCCGTGAATTTGAGGTGTCCGGCAAAGTCGTGGAAATCGCGCTTGAACGCTGCAAACTGGTGTAGCTCAAGCAAATGGCAGGCTGAATGTCTGTTTTACATAGTAACTCTGGAAGAAAAGCAAAAAGCGACAGGTTGCAACCCGTCGCTCCAGCCGCCTTCCAACGTCCTGAATGGGCGTCAGTCTGCAATGACCTCACAACCCATTGTAACATACGACGCCCTATACCGCAAGAACGAAATAGCGTTTAACATGAGTATACTCTGGCCTATGTGATTATTTGGGGAGGATGCTGATATGTCCGATCAACTTACAATTCCCTCAACGCAAAATAAACTTTCTTCCAATTACAAGCATCCCGTTGTAAAAGAACTTGCTCTTCTGCTTACAAACGCAAGTTTGCAAGCAGTTCCTTTAGTCGGTTCGCCTATAGCTGCGCTTATATTTGGCGGTATCTCTCTTGCTAAAGAACGACGGGCACAGGCCTACTTGGAAGAGTTGGAACAAAATCTGCATGAACTTGGCGAAGATACCATTTCACGTGAGGAGTTCACACATTTATTTACAATCACAGCCCGTGCAGCCTTAAACACACAACAAGAAGAAAAAATACGACGCTTCGCCCAGTTATTTGCGAGTTTCGCAAATGGGAGCAATTTTGATCGTATTAGCGAGTATGAAGAGGCCGCACAGATTGTAACTGAATTGTCTGAACGGGAATTTCAAGTTCTCTTGATACTTGATTTGCACGAACGTACTGCACCCATTGATGCGCCTCCCGAACTGCGACGAACTTCAAAATCTTAATGGCATGTTCTGGGTACCCTTTCTTGATATGGTAGAGCAGGAGACGGGTATACCACTTTCTGAAATTCCGGGCGTACTTGAGCGGTTACGCCGTAGCGGGCTATACCAAACTTGGCCGAATAGTCAGGGCGGAGGATTTCTTCACAAGGGCATTGTCATTGATCATGATTTAGGACATCTAACGGCTAATTTTGACGTTTTGATGCATCTACTCCAGCACGAAACTACAAACCTGAAAGATAACCCAATAAATGGTACATCTCACCTAACAGAACCTGCACAGCGTGTGGATGACGTCTACTTTCGTATCTCTTCTAACTACACAGAAGAGGAGGCAGAAAGAATTTTACAAAGCATTGACGATAATACAGGATATATCTTTGTTGGATAGATAAAGAGGTCTCCTGATATGCACATGGGCAGCCCACGTGATCCATACAGATACACAGTAAATACTACACTCGCGCACTCTGCACAAACTATCGCAGATCGTTTGAGCAAGTTTCCAGAAATTGATGTAGTATCCTTCAATAAAAACATTTGTACTAAAAGTAGAACTCTACGTCGCGGCCCAACGTCTGCTGCATCTGGCGCAGGGTTTGCGCGGCATTGGCCTGCGCCTGCTGACAGATGCCGCTTTTCTCTGCCGCTTCCCGAAACTGCTGCGAGGCTTTTTCCTGCGCTTTGGGCACGATGTTGTCGTCGTGCCACACCAGACCCGGATCGCTCTGCTCCACGCGCACCCGGACGTTCGGCGGATAAATCGTAACGGGCGGCAAATGGACGCGCCAGACGGTTTTGCCGTCCACGTTCTTGGTCGCGGTCACATCTTTGGCGGACAGGGTTGACAGGTCTACGCCCGCTTCCACCGTGCCTTCGGCCACGACAAGCGCCTGATTGCGGGTCGCCCAATGCACCACGTTCGACACGCCCGGCATGTTCCCGATCATGCCTTCCGGTTCCACCTGCGTTTCCTGCCGCACGATGTCTTTCATCTTGAACGACGCGGAATGAAGCTGTCCGATTTTCTGCATGGCGAGAACAACCGGCCCCATTTCGGGCGGCAGGTCACGCCGATGCGCCTGCCCGATGTTCCACAGCCAGGTTCCCGCCAGCCACACGCCCACAAACGCGCCGATGATGCGCCACGCCCATCTGCGCGGCCTGCCTGTCGTTCTTGCCATGTCAAAAAACCTCTTTTCAGAATGTCGGTGTTAGGTATTCGGTATTCGGTGTTCGGGCACTTGTCAGTGTCAGCCGGTTCCGCGCCGAAAATTGGTTCGGAAGCGATCACAAGTCGTTGTGAGCGGTATGTCTGTACCAGACAGAGATACCTGATTTATTCTTATTGTATCTTATATAGGACGACTTCGCAGAGAGTTTCATTCTTTTCTTTTGCGCTTCGCGGCTATACCTCCCTGTAACCATCGAACCATCAAAATCCCGAACACCGAATACCGACATTTACCTAACGGTTACGCCAAGCTGGTCAAATAGAAAACACAATTCGTCGGTCAGGTCTTCGATCACTTTGCCCATCGGACGAGTTCCCATGTGGCCGGATTTCGTGTCGTAGTGCAGCAGTATGGGACGGTCCGAACCCGTCTGCGCCTGCAGCAGCGCGGCCATTTTGCGGGCATGGAGCGGCGCGACGCGGGTATCCGCATCCCCCGTCACGAACATTACGGCAGGGTATTTCGCGCCGGGCGTGACCCGATGGTAGGGCGAGTATGCGTACAGGGTTTGGAACTGTTCCGCGTCTTCGGAGGAGCCGTATTCCGGCACCCAGTAGCGGGCCACGAGAAACTGATGGTAGCGCACCATATCGAGCAGAGGAACCGCGCAAATCACCGCCCGGAACAGGTCGGGACGTTGCGTGAGCGCCGCGCCCACGAGCAAGCCGCCGTTGCTGCCGCCCATGATGGCGAGTTTATCCGGGTTGGTGATGTTCTGCGCCGTCAGCCACTCGGCAGCGGCCAGAAAGTCGTCGAACGTGTTCTGCTTGTTGGCAAGCATCCCCGCCCGGTGCCACTCCTCGCCGTATTCGCCGCCGCCGCGCAGGTTCGCCACCGCGTACACCCCGCCCTGCTCCGCCCACAACGTCGCAAACGAGGAGAAATAGGGCGTCATGCTGGCCGTAAAGCCGCCATACCCGTACAGCAGCGTGGGACGCGCGCCGTCAAGCGCAAGCCCTTTTTGATGCAGCAGGAACATCGGTACGCGCGTCCCGTCTTTGGACGTGTAAAACACCTGCTTCACTTCAAAGCGGGCCGGGTCAATGGGCACGTTCATACGCGCCCATTCGCTTGTCGCGCCCGTTTCCATATCATAGCGCGTAACCACAGCCGGAACCGCAAACGACGTGAAAGTATAAAACGTTTCCGGGCTGTCCCAACGCCCATACAGGCCGCTGGCCGAGCCGAGCGTGGGCAATTCAATGTCGCGCAGGTGCGTTCCCGCCGCGTCGAAAACCCGGACGCGGGAACTCACGTCCTGCAAATAGTTCAGCACGATATGCCCGCCCGCGAGTGAAAACCCTTCCATGACGGCATCAGGCGATGTGGGAACCAGTTCGCGCAATTGTTCGGCAGGCAGGGGCGTATCTGTCGGGCGCGTTAAATCCAACTGCGCCAGGTCAACCGTCAGCAGGCGCTCGTTGGGCGCGTTCCAGTTGGTTTGCAGGTACAAATTGTCGCCGCCAATGTCGCCGTAAAACCGCGCTTCAATAGTGGTAATCAAGGGCACAATGGGGTTTTCGCCGCTTCCGTCTTTATTCAGCCGTTGAATGTACAGATCGGTTTTGGTGGCGGCGGAACCATAAAAGACGTTGAACAGCAGATAGCGTCCGTCTTCGGAAATCTGGACGGTGATGTACTTGCCCTTGTCGTACCGCGCGCCAAATATTTCCACATTCCCGGCCATGTCCGCGCCGAGCGTATGTCGGTAAGCGCGAGGGCCGTTGTCGGTTTCCAGCGAATAGTATAGCGTCTGCTTGTCCTGTGTCAGCGTGGTACTCATAAAGCGGGCGCGGGGCAGTACGTCGGCCAAATCCGTCTTATCCGCCACATTGAGAAACCGGATTTCAACCTCGTCCTCGCCGCCCTGCCGAATTCCATACACGAGCAGCGAACCGTCGTCGGAAATATCCTGCATGGAAACCGTCACTGATTGATCCGCGCTCAGGGTATGGGGGTCAATCAGAACCTCGTCTTCGCCGCCCAATCCCACGCGGCGATACAAGACGGGCAATTCCTCATCGGCGCGGCGCTTGCTGAAAAAGTAAGCGTTGTGCCGAACAGTGGGGATGCCGATGGAATCAATACGCGCCAACTGGTTCAACCGTTGCTCAATCAAATCTCTTCCCGGTGTTTGGGCAAGCAGATGGCGCGTATAAGCGTCCTGTTCCGCAATCCAGGCGCGGGTTTCCGGGCTGTCCTGATCTTCCAGCCACCGGTACGGGTCCATAACGTCAACGTCGTGCAGCGTTTCGACAACATTGTCCTGCCGCGCGGGAAGGGGGCGCGTTGGAATTACATTCCCCGTCTGTGAACCTGTATCTGCGGTCATATTTCAGCATCCTTTGGGTTAATTTTCAACTTTTTGAAGCGGGCTTTACCTTTCATTGGCAAACCCGATAACAGATTTACGAAGTTCAGAGCCTATTCATTTCAATTTTATCAACACGCGCAAAAATAAAGGCAGGCTCCCCGTAAAAGCCTGCCACTGGTTCTTCGCTTAATCAGATAATCAGAAAGAGGAGGTAACCGCAAGATTAAACCTAACTTGCTTTGCCTGCCGATGCTGCCGAATAGCGGTCAGCAGATGATAAGGCGCGGGGCTGCCTTCGGGAGCGTTGAGGTCGGGACGTTCCACTGCGCCAAGCCTTACTTTGGGCTTGACGGACGGGCCGTGAAAATCCGACCCGCCCGAAGTGAGCAGGCCATGCCGCGCGGCCAGATCAAGGTAACGCGCCGTGTCTTCTGAGGAGTGCAGGTTGTAACGCGCTTCGATGCCGTCCAAGCCCATGTCGCGCAACTGCAAAATGTAGGCTTCCGTGGCTTCGCAGGAGCCGCGCTTGCAGTTGTTGGGATGTGCGAGAATCGCCACTCCGCCCGCCGCGTGGATGAGATATATGGCCTCTTTCGCCGTGACTTTTTCTTTCGGAACGTTGCCCTTCGCGCTTTCCGCCAGATACACGTCAAACGCTTCCTGCACACTGCCGACCAGCCCTTTTTAAATCAGCACACGGGCAAAATGCGGACGCGCAATGATATCGCCGCCCGCAATGGCTTCTACTTCTTCCAGCGTAATGTGAATGTTCCGGCTTTTCAGTTCGTCAAGGCTGTTCAGTTTGTCCACCATGCGAGCGTTGCGATTGACTCGATTTTCCTGAATGTCATGCAGGCGGGAAAGCAAAACGGGATTGTTTGGATCAATGCCCAATCCTAAAATATGGCACTGCCCCCGCTTTTCGCCCGGAACCGCCTCGATTTCCGCGCTCAACTCGATTCCCGCAATCACTTCCACGCCCAAGCGCCGCCCCGCTTCCAGGGCTTCGGCAACGCCGTCCGTTGTATCGTGATCCGTAACGGCAATCGCCGTCAATCCCGCTTCTTTGGCAAGCGCGACAAGCTGCGTCGGGGATTGGTCGCCATCTGAAGCGGTCGTATGGGCGTGAAGATCAACACAGCGCAATTCGGGTTCCGGCATGACAGGCTCCTGTTAGGCATTAGGCATTAGGCATTAGATATTAGATATTAGATATTAGGGCTACAGTTTGAGATGTGAACGAGAATATCGAACAGCTGCCTGCGCTCAAAGCAGGGGCGGCTCCCCTTGAGGAGTGCTGCTCACAGGTGGCGCAGAACTGCTTGATGTGGTTGTAGAAAGCGTACCAGAACTTCTTTCGCCGCGTCAAGCAAGGACCTGCGAACAGAAGCCTTTACCTTATAAGTGTGGGGAGCCGTCATGCAGAAACATTTGTACGCGATAAGCGTAAAATTGTTGGTAAGTTTTTCAGGCAGGCGGCAGGTTTAACCAATAGCCGCTTGAACAGGAGAGATCACAACACATGGAACCCACTCGAAGAGACTTCATTGCGACCGGTATTGCGCTTGCGGGGGCGGCGGGACTGACGCTGACGGAAAACGCCGCGAACGCGGCGGAACCGCATCCTGAACTGGGGGCGTCCGGGGAATCGCTTGCCGGCAATGCAGCGGACAAAGCGCAGGACCTTGCCACCGCCACAACTACAGATAAAATGCCGCTGACTACCAATCTGGGACAGCCGATCAGCACCGACCAGAATTCGCTGCGGGCAGGCGGGCGCGGCCCGGCCTTGCTGGAAGACTTTGTGCTGCGCGAAAAGATTCAGCACTTCGATCACGAGCGCATCCCGGAGCGCATCGTTCATGCGCGGGGCGCGGCGGCGCACGGTTATTTTCAGGTGTATCAATCGCTTGCCGACATTACCGCCGCCAAAGTGCTGCACGACCCGGCGGTGAAAACGCCCGTGTATGTCCGGTTTTCCACCGTTGCCGGATCGCGCGGTTCGGCGGATACCGCCCGCGATGTGCGCGGCTTTGCCGTCAAGATGTACACGCAGGAGGGCAACTGGGACCTTGTCGGCAACAACATCCCCGTATTCTTTATTCAGGACGCGATTAAATTCCCCGACCTGATCCATGCCGTAAAGCCCGAACCGCACAACGAAATACCGCAGGCGGCTTCCGCCCATGATACTTTCTATGATTTCATTTCACTGACGCCCGAATCCATGCATATGCTGATGTGGGTAATGAGCGACCGGGCGCTTCCCCGCAGTTTCGCCATGATGGAGGGCTTTGGCGTTCACACATTCCGGCTGGTCAATGCGCAGGGCAAGTCCACCCTCGTCAAGTTCCACTGGAAACCGCTTTTGGGCGTCCACTCGCTTGTGTGGGACGAGGCGCAGCAGATTGCGGGGAAAGACCCGGATTTCCACCGCCGCGATATGTGGGAATCCATTGAGCAGGGCCGCTTTCTGGAATGGGAATTGGGCCTGCAAACCATTCCCGAAGGCGAAGAGGGTAAATTCGATTTCGACGTTTTGGACGCCACCAAAATCTGGCCCGAAGAATTGCTGCCCGTGCGTCGGGTCGGCAAAATGACGCTCAACCGCAATCCCGACAACTACTTCGCCGAAACCGAGCAAGTGGCGTACAGCACCACCAACATCGTGCCGGGCATTGATTTCACCGACGACCCGCTGTTGCAGGGGCGCAACTTCTCCTATCAGGATACGCAGTTAAGCCGGCTTGGCAGTCCCAACTTTACCGAACTGCCGATCAACCGCCCGATTTGTCCCGTATCCAACAATCAGCGCGACGCCCACATGCGGCACACCATCAATAAAGGCCGCGTATCGTATTCGCCCGCATCGCTGGACGGACATTCGCCTGACGAAGCGATCCCTCCGCGCGGCGGATTTGTCAGCTACCGGGAGACGGTAAGCGGGCCGAAAGTGCGCGAACGCAGCAAAAGTTTCGATGACCATTACGGACAGGCGCGCTTGTTCTGGAACAGCATGACGCCGCCCGAAAAGGAGCATATCGTCAAAGCGCTGCAATTCGAGTTGAGCAAAGTGGAAACTCGCGCCGTGCGGCAGCGGATGCTGGGCCATCTGGTAAAAATCAACGACGCGCTGGCCGCGCAGGTTGGGGCGGCGATTGGCGAAACCGCGCAGGGCAGCCAGGCTCCCGCCAAGCCCGGTGGAACCGCCGATTCGGTAGAGGAAACCCGGTCCCTCGCCAATGCCACAACGCCCACAACAGCATCGGGCGGCGTACAAAAGTCGAAGGCATTGAGCATGGCAGGGCAGCCAAGCAGCGCGAAATCCCGGAAAGTGGCGATACTGGTGGAAGCGGGCGTGGATGGGACGCAAGTGACTGCCATGCAGCAGGCGCTCAAAGCGGCGGGCGCGGCCAGTGACATCGTCGGCCCGCACCTGGGAACGATTGGCGGCAAAAACGGCGCGAATGTGGAAGCCAACAAAACGTTTGCCAACAGCAGCCCGGCCACTTACGATGCCGTGTACGTGCCGGGTGGTACAAGCGGCGCGGCGCTGAAACTGAAGGGAGACGCCCGCGTTTTTGTCGCCCAAACCTACAAGCACGCCAAAGCGATTGGAGCGACGGGCGAAGGCGTAGACCTGTTGACAGCATCCCTGCCGGAAGGCGCGGCTATGAACCAGATGGGCGTCGTTTCGGAGCGGGAAGCCGCGCAGCGCGATGCCGCTATCCAGAAGTTTATTGCCGCAGTGGGGACAAGGCATTGGGGACGGCCTTCGCTTGATCGCGTATCGGCCTAATGTGCAAGCCAACTCAAGGCAGACGACAGTGAGTTTGCAATAGAGGAGAACTGGAAAAGCCGCGAAATCGCGGCTTTTCTGTTGCAAGCGCTGAGATACGCTTTGAAAATCAATCTTCTTAGTCTTAAAACGTATATGAAATATGTTGTAAACGGAAGAGGTGAATGTGGAGAAGTACGGAGGAGAAAGCCCCATGAGCGCAAGGCAAATTCTGATTGTCGGAGCCGGGCCAACGGGACTCGCGCTGGCGCTGTTTCTTGCCAAAGCCGGCGTGATGCCGCGCATTATTGATAAGAATTCCGGTCCCGGTCAGGCGTCGCGCGCTATGGCGGTGCAGGCGCGGACGCTGGAATTCTACCGCCAACTCGGTTTCGCCGAAGAATTGGTGAGCAAGGGCATTCCCATCGAAGCCATTCACCTGCGGGCGCATGACCACATCGTTTCGCAGATTACAATCGCCGAATTCGGCAAGGGCATGAGTCCCTACCCCTTCGTACTCAGTTTCCCGCAGGATGACCACGAGCGGCTGCTTGTCGCGCACCTCCAGGCTGCGGGTATCGAGGTGGAGTGGGAAACGGAATTAAAGGAACTGCGCGATACGGGCGAGGCTGTTGGCGCAACCTTACAAAAGAAGGACGGCACGCAGGAGGAGTGTACCGCCGCCTACATTTGCGGCTGTGACGGCGCGCGCAGCACAGTGCGCGAAGATTTACGGCTCGGATTCGCCGGAGGAACCTACGACAAGACGTACTTCGTGGCCGACGTGGAAGCAACGGGCGAAGCGGCGCAAGGCCGTAACTTCAGCTTCTGTCTCGGCGCGCAGGATTTTTTGATCGTGCTGCCCGTCCGCAGTACGGGCATGAACCGGCTGATCGGCATTGTCCCGGAAGAATTTAAGGGGCGGGAGAACGTTGTTTTTGACGATATACGCCCGTTTGCCGAAAAAGCGGCGGACATTCGCGTGGAAAAAGTCAACTGGTTTTCCACGTATCGCGCCCATCACCGCGTCGCCGAGCATTTCCGCGCAGGCCGCGTGTTTGTTGCGGGCGATGCCGGGCATATCCACAGTCCCGTCGGTGGGCAAGGTATGAATACGGGCATAGGCGATGCCGTCAATCTGGCGTGGAAACTGGCCGCTGTGGTTGCGGGCCGCGCCGATGCCTCCCTCCTCGACACCTATGAGCCGGAGCGTATCGCTTTTGCCCGTTCGCTCGTGGCAACGACAGACAAGATGTTCCAACTGATGACCGGATCGGGCAGAGGCAATCAACTATTTCGGGAAACGCTGTTCCCGCACCTTGCGCCGTTCGCGTTCGGCTTTTCGGGAGCGCGTACCGCCGCCTTCCGCATGGTTTCCCAAACGCGCATCAACTACCACCAGAGCGCGTTGAGTGAAGGGGAAGCGGGCGATGTTCATGGCGGGGATCGCCTGCCCTGGGTTCCGCAGGC
Organism: uncultured Chthonomonadaceae bacterium; assembly: GCA_963835065.1. Lineage (GTDB taxonomy): Bacteria > Armatimonadota > Chthonomonadetes > Chthonomonadales > Chthonomonadaceae > CAWFQB01. The sequence continues at coordinate 126,896 of CAWIEK010000050.1, forward strand.
TCAGTCTGATGGGGGTGACAACTTTGCGCCGCTGCAATCCGTAGACTGGCAGGTTCATATTTACGGGGTTGCGGAACAAGCGCTGCGCGAGGCTGCGCAAAACGCCAACCTTGCCCTGCATGAGTTCGGCTGGAACGAGCAGGCGGAAAAGGCCGGATTGAAGCGCGATGCCCTGTATCTTATCCGGCCTGACGGCTACGTCGCGCTTGCGGACGCGGGGCAGGATGTGGCAAAACTCCAAGCCTATCTTTCCAAATTCAAGATCGCGCCGCGCAATACGGTGGCTTTGTAGTTGCGCTTGATGGAGACAAGCCTTTCTTCAAGCAACCCATTTGGAACGCCAGTGTTCTTCGGCGCCAGAATGACCGTCTTTGTCGGGTACAGTAAATACCGTTGTATCCCGTAAGCAGCCGAGTAAGCCTTGAAAAAACATCCAAAACCAATTCCCGGAGATTGCCCGTGCCGTTTCACTCTAACAAGCCATTTGCCCGACCACCCTCTGGCTGCTTGCGGGCGTTTGCGTTGGCGCAGGCAGCCTTTGGTATCTTCGCAGGCGACGCGCCCGGACAAACCGTACAACGAATGGCTCGTCAGGCAAAACGCCACTTCCCATTCCTAACGCAAACCCCGGCGATATACTCCTCTTTCACAAAGCGCGGGGGCTGAACCGGCTGATTACCGGCTTTACCGGTTCCCCCTTCTACCACGCCGCCCTGTACGCCGGGGAGGGCAAAACGGTGGAAGCGCGAACGCCGGGCGTGGTGAGTCAGGATTTGCGGGGGCGGGAAAACGATTTTGTAGTCGCTCCCGCCCCGGAAGGCAAAGGGGAAGCCGCGCTTGCCTGGGCAAAGTCACAGGTCGGCGATGCGTATGATGATCTGGATGTGGGCGTGATTATTCTGGATCACTTATGCCGTTTCATCCATTTCAACTACACGCCCCGCAACAAATACTCCTGTGGCGAGTTTGTCGCCGTTGCCTTTGACAAAGCGGGCGTTCCCCTGTTCCCGGAGCGCGATCTGGGCGATGTGGTTCCCGGCGACTTCGCGCCATTCGTGCCGCCCCTGCAACGGGAACGAGCGCGCTGATTGCGCCAACCTTGTTGAAAGTATAACACGCAAAGGTCTGTGAAATTCTATGAACCGCCCACCCGCCGAATATACGCTGCTTCCCGCCGATGAATTGCGCTCCTTTATCGCGCAGGTGTTTACCCACGCGGCCATGCCTGCGGACAAGGCCGCTTTTCTCGCCGACCTGTTGGTTACAAACGACCTGCGCGGCGTTTTCAGTCACGGTACACAGCAGACGACCCGCTACGTCGAACAATTTCAGGATGGCGAATTGACGCCCGCAGCCGAAATCACCACGCTTGTCGAATCCCCGACGATGCTGGTTCTGGACGGCGGCGGGGGCTTGGGCTATTTCCCCTGTCACCAGGCCACCACGCGCCTGATTGCCAAAGCGCAGGAGTCGGGCATTGCCGTAGCCACCACGCGCAATCATGGACATTTCGGCGCGGCGGGCATTTACGCCCGCATCCCTCTGACCATGACCTATTTTGCTATGTCACGTCCGGCCACCAGTTGAACCTGCATTCGGGCGATTTCGTCATGTCGGCAGCCGGCGGCTCGCCAATGGCCTTCGGCATCCCCACCGGGAGTGAACCGCCTTTTGTTCTTGACTTCGGCGCAATCCACGATATGTATCTGGGGCCGGAAGCGATGAAGCCGATACTGGAACTCGTGCCCAGTACCGTCCTGCGCAGTTTCGGGCTGGGATGCGCTTGCCAGGCGCTCGGCGGGCTGTTGTGCGGCGTTCCCATAGATGCGGAGCGGGCGCAGCGCCAATGGCCGGGCGCAAATCAAGGAAGTTTTATCATCGTCGTGGACATCGGCAAACTGTTTCCATTAGAACCAGTTCAAGCGGGAGATGGACGAGTACGCGCGCCGGGTGCGGCAACTGACGCCGTTTGCGGGCATCGAGCAGGCGCTTTTACCCGGCGCAATCGAATGGGAACGGGAACAGCGAAGCATACAGGAGGGTATTCCCATCAGCCCGCGCCATGCGCAAGCCCTGCGCAAACTGGCATCGGAGTGCGGCCTCCCTGCCCCGCTTTAAGTAAGCTTCGAAGTGAGACCTTGTTAAGGAAACCTATAGGAAACAGAATGGAAGAGGAAACGACAAGGCGGGAGTTTATGCAGGGGTGTTTGATGGCTCCGTTCGCCCTGTCGGCAATGGAAGCGGCGAACGCGCAGGAGGCTGCCCCTGTCCGGCGTCCGAAACTCGCGGTGATTTTGACGCAGTACGGCGCGACAAGTCACGGCCTTTGCTACTGCACCAAGTTTCTGGAAGGCAAGCAGTTCGACGATCATTTTGAACCGGCGCGGTGCGATGTGGTGGCGATGCGCCTGATGGAAATCGCTGCCGACGATATTGGCGTGGCGACCGCGAAGAAGCATAACGTGCCGCTGTATCCCTCCGTAGCCACTGCGCTCTGTCAGGGCGGAGACACGCTGGCCGTGGATGGCGTCGTGATTATCGGGGAGCATGGCACGTATCCGCTCAATGCCAAAGGCCAGCAGTTGTACCCGCGCCGCGAATTGTTCGATCAGGTTATCAATGTGTTTCGGCAGTCCGGGCGCGTCGTGCCTGTCTTCAATGATAAACACATGAGCTGGAACTGGACATGGGCCAAATATATGTGGCGAACTATTCAGGAGATGCGTATTCCCTGGATGGCGGGAAGCAGTCTGCCGTTCTCCAAATTCGAGCCGCTTGTTCCCCTGCCGCATCGCGCAAAACTGGATCACGTCATCGCAGTAGGCTACGGCGGGCTGGAATCGTATGGCTTTCATGCGCTGGAAACCGGGCAGCATATCGTGGAGTGTCGGGCGGGCGGCGAGGTGGGCGTGAAGAGCGTACAGGTTCTTTCCGGGACGGCGGTCTGGGAAGCGCACAGGGCGGGGCGGTGGCCGCAGGAAATTGCCGAAGCCGCTTTCGGGGCGGTGAAACAGCCGAGCGGCAAGGCGCAGGATTACGCCAATGATGTTCACGCTTTCGACATCGCGTACCGGGACGGCCAGCGCATGACCGTGCTGATGGTAAACGGCTTCTCGCAGGAGTTCGCGTTCGCGTACCGCGTGAAGGGCAGGCCGGAAATCGTCGCCGCATCCTACCGTCTGGACGATCTGCCCCGCTTGAAGCACTTTTCCGCCACCGTCCGCGCGCTGGAAGAGATGTACCTGTCGGGCAAGCCCACAGCGGCGTCCGGCGAACGAACGTATCTCACAACAGGCATTCTCGCGTATGGCATGGAAAGCCATTACAAAGGCGGCGTAACACTCGACACGCCCGACCTGAACATCGCCTACAAGCCCATGCCCGTACCTGCCCACTGGCAAGAGGTCATGCGGTAGCAGAACAGAGTGCAAGTAAACTTCATCAAAGCTTCAATGAAGAGAGAAATCAATGGTCAGCCCGGAACAATTTGTCACTCTCTGGCATAGAACAATATTTGCCGGACTGGATGCAGAGGAAGAGAATATCTGGCGTGTACCGCCGCTTGTTAGCTTTGACGAGACTGTCGTTGCCAGTTTACCACTTCCCGAAACAAGCCGACGTTTTCTTACTGAGGCGGGACTGCCAACACATGCGTTCAGTGGATGGCGCTTTGGTTATCCTTCCGACGCTATGCCGCCGCTTCCACAAGCCATTGCAGGTTGGACGTACCCTGCTGACTATGCTCGCTATCGTATGTTAGGAGTAGATGAACAGCGAACGGACAGCAAAAAACCAAGTGGAATTTTTTATAGCGTTATCTGCCTTGATTTGGAAACAAATGGGCAGGTGGTCAATGTAATGACCCTTCCAGACTATCCGGTCAAGTTTCTCAACTCCAGCATATCGCAATTTGCGGAATTTATTCTGTTATGGAATCAGAAGATAGAATGGCGCACTGCTCACAAACTCAGGTGGGGGCTGGATGATTATGAGGTTTGGGAACAGGAGCGTGTTGCATACAATCTCAAAATGGCGGAGCAGATGCGCCGGATAGACCCACCTACATGGCAGGCCGGATTGCTGTGGTACGAACGCATAACAAACCCTTTAGGATGAATACCATAGAGGTTTCCGGTATAGATAGTGCGCGGCGGCAGTGTGCAGGTCGGTGTCGGAGGCGTGTTGGAAACGCCGCGCCAGTTGTGCCCGCGTAATGCCCGCCTGCCCCTCCGTCACCCTGTCATCGGGAACGTACTGCTGCGCAGGCAGGATCATGCGCCGCACTGCCACGCGCTCAAAGCCTGCCGCTTCCAAAAGCGCCATGATTTCCCCCGGCAGCAGGCGATTGTGGTACGTCAGCGGGTGTCCATACGCGAAGTTATAGACAGATTCCGGCAGGGCGAGATGCGCGAGAAACCGGCGGCCCTTATCCGCATGGTACAAATGGTCGCGATGATCCAGAACATGCGACGCGATGCCGCCCGGACGCAGGACGCGGTGACACTCCGCGAAGAAGGCCGCGAGAGCGTCGGGAGTGTAGTGTTCCAGTGCGCCGCCCGAATGACATAAATCGTAGGAAGCATCCGGTAAAGGGACGGAAGGAGGCGCGTTTAGGGCGAGCGATGTTCCCTGCACAGCCGTCAGGACATTGGCGACGCTTGTTTCCCACCGCAGCGCTTCCACCGCGTCACGGCGTTGGGCGGTTACGAGATGGGGCGGCAGTTCCGTTTGCAGCGCGCCGTTCACGGCCCGCGCTAAATAGCGATCCAATAGACGAGCCTGAGAATTGGTAACAGTGCCCCCCTTGCCCGTCGTGAGATAGTTCATCAGCAGGGCGAACGGCGTCCAGCCCGCCTCATGTACCCACACATCCAGTCCCTCCATGTTCAGGCGACACGCTTCCCCCGTCCACACGCGCACATAGCCGGGCCAGACACGGCGCAGCTTATCCACATGCCCGCCCTGTGTGCCCAGCGTGCTGCGGGTCAGTTCGCGGTAAAAGCGCGCGCCACCCGGCATCCGCCCGAACCCGAACAGCATTGCGGCCTTAACACTCGCGCGCAGCATGGTTCCCCCTACTCCTCGTCCGGCATCGCGTACAAGATTCGCCCCCGGTTCCGCGCCACTTCCTGATCCAGCAAAAGGCTGCCATCCGCGCGCAGGAACCGCCGCCGAATGTGGTTCTCGCGGTACCAGTCGCCTTCCCGCTGATAGCGGCGATGGTGAGTCTCGTAAATTTCCGCCGTCCAGCCGGGGTCGGCCTCCGTCCAGACTTCCCCGGTCAGAAACGTCTCGTCTACGCGGAAGCGCAGCAGTACCGGATGGGGAAGGGGATTCACGAAGCGCAGGTCGGCGTAGTTGTAAAACACGGTCGCGCCGCATCCGAAGGGAACCGTGCGCCCATGATCGGGAAACAGATCAACGCCGTGCCGAAATCGCTCCGTGACCGTCATGCCACTGCGGAGGGCGAGCAGATAAAGCATGTTGGAAACCATACAGCACCCGCCCCCGATGCCCTGTGACAGTTTCCCGTCGTGCAGTTCCAGGCCGGGGCGGAACCCCCGCAGGCGCATGGGACGCCCGACGGTACGATGGTAGGAGAAAATTTCGTGCGGGCGGAGTAGCAGGCCGTCAATGCGCCGGGTGGCAACGGTCACATTGCGCTCCTTGCCGGCCTGCAAGCGCGGCGGCGCTTCACCGGGCGTGCGGTTGAGGGGCGAGCGGTGACACGCCAGCAGAAACCCGAACGACTGCGTTTGCGCCGGAGGCAATCGTGTCCGCGCAATGGAGGGGGTTTCCACAATCCAGGCAGGCAGTCGTTTCAGGCGCAGCAACTCCACGCGCAACGGACGCGGAAGCAGGAGACGCGCAGCGGAGCGCAGGTTCATAGCAATTCTTTCCACACGCAGCAAGGAACAGGGCTGTACAGAGTATTCGCCATGCCGCAAGGGATTCCTGCTTTCACTCCGATGAAGCATTTTTCCGCCACTGTCCGCGCGCTGGAAGAGATGTATCTTGCCGGCAGGCCGACGGCGGCCTCCAGCGAACGAACGTATCTGACAACGGGCATTCTCGCGTATGGCATGGAAAGCCATTACAAAGGGGGCGTAAATCTCGACACGCCCGACTTGAACATCGCGTACAAGTCCATGCCCGTACCTGCCCACTGGCAAGAGGTCATGCGATAACGGAATAGGAATACAGGAGAAAGCCACCAGAATCTTGATGAGGAGAAATCAATATCTCGCTATGAACTTCCCTTACCCTCCAAAAGAGCCTTCAAAGGCGAGTTGGGTCAGCGGCAGACGCGCGCTCGCATGCTCCCGTGCCTGTAGCGCCTCCGGCAGTTCAGACGGATCGCCAAGACGCCCAACGGTATACGCAGCCTCAACCGTGTAGCCTTCCGGCACGTTGAGTTCAGCGAGGGCGCGATCTCTGTCAAAACCGACCATACCGTGAGTGAACCAACCCATTTTGTAGGCTTGAAGGGCAAAATAGCCGGACGCGGTGCCTGCATCGAAGGAGTGGGTGGGCGAAGGCACGTCCTTATCCGCTCCTGGTGGTCGCATCAATGAGTTGGAAACCAGGATGACGAGCGCGGACGCATTCTTCGCCCAACTTCGATTATAGGGTACGAGCAGGCCAAGGAACTTGTCCCAGCACGGCGTGTCACGCCGCGCGTAAATGAAGCGCCACGGCTGTGAATTGTAAGAAGACGCGGCCCATCTTGCGGCCTCAAGCATGGTCAGCAGATCCGTCTCGCTAATCGCCTCGCCAGTAAAGGCGCGGGGCGACCAGCGCTCCAGAAACATCGGTTCTATAGGATAGTCGGCGGTTCGGCCGTTAGCGGTAGTCATCTGAGTTCTCCCTGAGTTTGCCCTCCGGCGCGGATTTTGAGTCAGCACGATTTTTATCAGCGTCTCGATGATCATCATAGATCACCTGCGTGAGGCGTTGATCTGCGGTGGCGGCACACTCTAAGTAGCCCGTTGGTGTAAGTTCGTAGATTTTTGAGATTGAATTTCTACGAAGTTCGACCTTCGGGCTACTTAGAGCCTATCCCGATAGGGCTTGTCCTTGCGTCCGTAGGACGCTTGCACTTTCCTGCCGGGTATTTGCAATACCCGGCCAATTGGGATAGGCTCTTAGTGCGATTGTGCAGCTAAGACTACGGCGACGATAAGAAGAAGGCAAAGAACGTAGCCCAGAAGCTGCTGCGGACTGAAACCGAGCGGGCGCGGCGTAAAATCCTTAAATTCGGGATCGTACCAGGCGGTGCCGGGGAAAATCGTCGAAAACGCCATCGCAATCCAGTACATCCCTGCGACAGCAACAGCGATAAGGAACAGCGGGAATGTAAGCGGCCGTGATCCGAAGAGGATGACGAGTGACAACGTACCGCCCAGGATGCCCATCAGCATGGTTTGGCCGTTGTGAAACTTAGCGTGGGGCGGCCAAGCCGGATTCCAAAGGTGCTGCCTCGCCGTGGACGGTATGACGGCATCGAAGACGAACCCGCCGAAGCCGTACACAGCAACGAATGCGACAATCCATTTTGCGATTTCCATGACGAACCCTTTCCCTAATGTGACACGCAGCTCAAAGCCTGCTCGCTTCAGTAAACAGCGGTTTGCGAGTAATTCTGAGTGGCGTAAGCCTATTGCGCGCCGGAAAAGGAACTTACGCTGTTGTCGGCGACTTTGGCCGAACTCACGTAGGTTAGTCGTTGGAGGCAATGCAGAAGGGGTTTGTCTCTTCCGCAGTCGTAAAAAGAAGCCCTCCCAACGACGCCCGGGCGCAAATACGCCTTTGGTGACATCGTCGTGGGCCCTGATGCGGAAGCATCGAGCAGAACTCCTGCCGGGGAGACGGGAGTGATCGGACTACCTTACCGATCCGTCGTTTTCGACATTATGATAATACCACATCACTGCTGCGGTTGTCAAGATATTTATCGATTTGAACTCAAGTGAGCAACGTGTATGGGGTTACAACCCACGCGCCGCGCGAATGTCCTTTTGCGCGGTGAAAACGGCGGCGGTGTAGAGAATTGCGGCTACGCCGACATAGATGAGGGCGGTGGAAGAAATCGCCGCGCTCATGGTAATGTGGTGGTCTACCGCTACGCCGATTGCCAGCGAACCCAGCCCCGCGCCCATCCAGCCGACCAGATTCATCAATCCGGTGGCCGTGCCGCGCCGTATCGGGGTAATCACGTCGTAATAAGCGGCGGTGAGGTTGGAATCGTACACGCCCTTGCACAATCCGAACAGGGTCATGGCGACAATTAATATACGGGGGCTTTGGGTATAGCCGCACAGGAAGATGAACGGCGCTCCGAGCAGAGCCGCAAGCGCCTGTACGCGTATACGCCCGTCAAGCCGCCATACTGCCCACCTGTCTGCCAGGACGCCGCCGAGCAGCGACCCGGCAATACTCGCCATCTGAATAAAGAACGTCGCGCCCAACCCCGCAGCCGCCAGAGTCAGCCCGAACTTTTCTTTGAGGAACGTGGGCATCCAGGTCAGGAAGACCAGCCCCACCATGTTCGCGCCAAAATACGCGGCAACCAACAAAATGGCGGTGGGAGTGCGGGACAACTCCATCAGAAACGCGGGCATGGAGATTGGTTCCGGTTCGGGTTCCGGCTGTTCCCCACTTGCGCCGCGTTCCTCCCGTTCCGCCTGATTGCGCATCGGCTCCCGGATGAAAACGCGCAAGATAATGCCCAGGCTAATTCCCGCAACGGCGAGACACCAAAACGGCGACTGCCATCCGTAGCGCTGCCCCATCCATCCCGCTAAGGCGCTCCCGCCAATGGTTCCGGCAAAAATGCTCGTCTGGTGCAGGCCGATAGCCCGTGAGCGCGTGGCAGGCGTATGGTAGTCGCTGATAATCGCCATCGAAGCCGGAAAATAAAACGCTTCGCCCAGCCCCTCCGCGCCCCTGACCAGCACGAATTGCCACACGAGGCGGCATTGCGCGGTCAGTCCCGTAATCAGGCTCCACACCCAAAGCCCGCCTAAAATAACCCACTTGCGCGGGTAACGATCCCCGATATGCCCGGCAAACGGCGAGGCCAGCGCGTACACCCACGTAAAGGCCGCGCCAATCCAGCCGAGTTGGGTTTTCGTGAGATGGTATTGCTTTTCAAGCAGGGGAAAAACGGAGAAGATCGCCAGACGGTCAGCATAGTTGAAAAAGCAGATGAACCAGAGCATCCAAACGAGCGCCCACCGATAAGCCGCAGTGGAGGAGGGGGGCGCTTCCGTTATCGTGGCGGGTTCAGGCATCTCGTTTCACTTGAAAGTTCCTACGCTAGAATACCGTTGATGATTTCGCCATGCACGTCGGTGAGGCGGAAATCGCGCCCGCTGTAGCGGTACGTCAGTTTGGTGTGATCCAGGCCCATCAGGTGCAGAATGGTGGCGTGTAAATCGTGGACGTGAACGCGGTTTTCAATGGCTTTGTAGCCGAACTCGTCTGTGGAACCATACGCCATGCCACCCTTCACGCCGCCGCCCGCCATCCACATCGAAAAGCCCAGGCTGTGGTGGTCGCGCCCCTTGCCCTGCGAAGTCGGGGTGCGCCCGAATTCGCCGCCCCAAATGACAAGGGTATCCTCCAGCATCCCCCGCGCTTTCAGGTCTTTGAGCAGGGCGGCAATGGGCTTGTCGCTTTTGCGGGCATGGTCGCGATGGTTTTCTATGTCACCGTGATCGTCCCAGGGCTGCCCGTCGCCGTAATAAATCTGCGTGATGCGGACGCCGCGCTCCGCAAGCCGACGGGCCATCAGGCAGGCGTTGGCGAACTCCCCGTCACCGTACATTTTGCGCGTCGCTTCCGATTCCCTGCTGATGTCGAAAGCGTCCTGCGCTTCGGACTGCATCCGGTACGCCAGTTCCAGGCTCGTGATACGCGCTTCCAATTGCGGGTCATGGTCGTGCCGGCTGAGATGCATTCCGTTCATCTGCTGCAATAAATCGAGTTGTCCGCGCTGGTCGGAGGGGGACAGATAGCGGTTTTCCACGTTGCGCAGAATTTTCTTCGGGTCGGTTTCGCGGTTGTTGATGTGCGTTCCCTGATACACGCCGGGCAGGAAACTGTTGCTCCACAACTGCGGCCCAACAACGGGCTTGCCGGGACACAGGGCGACAAAACCGGGCAAGTCCTGATTGAGCGTACCCAGGCCATACGTAATCCACGAGCCAAGTGAGGGGCGAATCGGCTGCATGTTGCCGGAATTCATCATCAGCAGGGCAGGTTCGTGGTTCGGGTTATCTGTCCACATTGAGCGCAGGATACAAATATCATCTATGCAGCTGCCCACTTCGGGATACAGTTCCGTGACTTCCAGGCCGCTCTTGCCGTACCGCGCCGATTTGAACGGCGACGCCATCAGCGAACCGGGATTCTTTTTGTCGCCGATTTTGATAGCGTCCGGCGACTGCCCCGCATATTTCGCCAGCGAGGGCTTGGGATCGAACGTATCCACGTGCGACGGCCCGCCGTTCATAAACAGAAAAATAACCCGTTTGGCGCGGGCAGGAAAATGGGAAGGCCGGGGCGTCAGGCTGTAACTTCTCCCATGCGCGACAGCAGGAGCCACAGCATTCACAACCGGCGCGGCCAATGCTTCCGCCGACAAAATACTGTTCAGCGCCAACGCGCCAAACCCGCCGCCGATCTTACACAGCATTTCCCGCCGTGAAGGCAGGGCGGAAGGAGCAGAAGCGGCTTCATACAAGTTATCGTCAGAGTGATTGTCGGGCATTGGGTTGTGTCTCGTTTCAGAGAAGTAGTCTTGAACCATGATTGAGGACGCGCGTTTGTCTATCTGAACCATGATTTTTCATGATTTATGTGATTACTTATGATTGAAGAGGCGCGTTCCTCATGGCAATCATAATAATCCTGAAAATCCGGGTTCAAGACAACTTCAGTCAATAACCATAAACTCGTTGGCGCTGAGAAGAACCTGCGCGTATTGCTCCCATCGGGACAGCGTGGTGACGGTTGGCGTGGGCGCTTTGTTTCCCGCTAGAGTTAGTGAGGCATTGCCCGCGCTGTCCGCAGACGGCTTTTGCTGCAGGAACGTCAGCCCCAACAGCAATTCGCGGTCACTTGGAAGCCTGTTGTAGGCCAGCAGGAACGCTTTGCGGATACGGTCGGCATCGCTTTCCCCGGCATTGGCGGTCAGGCGGGCGGCGAACGCTTTTGCCTGCCGAATCATGAACTCGCTGTTGAGGACGAATAACTGCTGCAACGGCACGGTTGTCGTTGTTCGGGCATCCGAAGTCACGTTCGGGTCGGGATAATCGAACAGGCGCAGCATAGAGTCTAAATCATGACGGCTAACGGACGCATAAAACGTCCGGCGGAAGTTGTCGGGCGAAGACAAGGGCACGGACGGCCCGCCAACGGTTCGATCCAGTTTGTCGCTGACCGCCAGCATCGCGTCGCGCCATGCTTCCACTTCCAGCCGGCGAGCGGGCATACGCCACAGCAGCCGGTTATCGGGGTCAACTTCTTCATCCCGTAGGTTCCCCGCCCCGCTCCGCTTGTACGCGGCGGAAAGCATAATCATGCGGTGCAGCTTTTTCAGGGACCAATTGCAGGCAAATGATGAGTGATGAGTGATGAGTGATGAATTTGAATTCCGTTCATCACTCATCATTCCGCGTTCATCATTTGCAACGAAGTGGCTCGCCAGCCAGTCCAGCAGTTCCGGGTGGGACGGCGGCTCACCTAATAGCCCGAAGTTGCTTGCGGTGCGGACGAGGCCGGTTCCAAAATGGTGCTGCCAGATGCGGTTTACCATAACGCGGGCCGTGAGAGGATTGTTTTTGTCGGCAATGGCATTTGCCAGTTCCAGGCGTCCGCTTCCCTGTTGGAACGGTGGGGCATTGCCGCCTGCCAGGACGGTAAGAAAGTGGCGGGGCGCTTCTTCGCCGGGCGTGTTCGGATTGCCACGCAGCAGGACGGGCACGTTGGCGATCTTGGTTCCCTCGGTCAGCGCGTGGACGAACGGCTCCGCTTTTAAATGCTCAAGATCGGCTTTGAATGTGGCAAGGCGTGTTTTGTCGGCTTCCGGCAAGACCTTTTCAATCTGGTCACGCGGCACAGCCAGGACGCCCTCATTGCCGACAAGAGCGTTCAGCGTTTCTGTTTCCGCTTTGTCGAGGGGCTGTGGCTTGTCCTGCCCTGCCGAAACCGTTTTGGCAGCCGTTGGCGGCGCGGCAAGCGCCTCGCGCCGCTTGCTCAATGCCAACACATAATCTTGAAAAGCCGACGCCGCCTTTTGCGCTCCGGCAAGGGCCGCTTCGTTCGTGGACAAGTCCGTTTTGGCATCTTCCTGCTGAACCATCCGCTTCCACTCGGCAAGCTGCGGACGATCCTTGTCATGGCCTGCCTGACTGTCTTTGAGATACTTGCTCCAGCGTTCCAGAACAATGCCGTAGAGATTTTCCTCTTTGGCGACCTGCTCAACGGAAAATTTGGGATTGGTTTTACGCCGGTTGTGGAGTTTCCATGCGCCGACCATGTACCGGGCGGTTTGCGACAGCAGGCTGTGGCGACTGGCGGTTTCCTGCGCGGCAAGGAATTTGTCTATCTGTAGGTTCTGCGCGTCAATGCGGGTATGGCGATTGACGGCGGCTTCCGCTTTCCCGAAACTCGCCTTTGCGTCCGCGGAACCAAGCGGAACTTCGATATAGCCGGTGCTGGCGAAAACGCCCGCAAGCGCGTAGTAATCTTTTTGGGAAATCGGGTCGAATTTGTGGTCATGGCAGCGGGCGCAGGCGACGGTCAGGCCAAGAAAACCGCGCGAAAGCGTATCAATGCGGTCATCGTACTGGTCGTACATCTTCTCGTCGCCGTAATATACCGGCCCCAGGGCAAAGAATCCCAGCGCAGGCAACTGCTCGCGTAAATCGGGTTCGTTGAGCAGGTCGGCGGCAATCTGTTCCTTGATGAAGCGGTCATACGGCATATCGCTGTTAAGCGCGTGTGCCAGCCAGTCGCGGTAACGGAACCCCTGCGGATACAGGCGCGGCTCAAAACTGTGCGCCTGATCCTCGCCGTAGCGGGCGATGTCAAGCCAGTAGCGCCCCCACCGTTCGCCATAATGCGGCGAATTCAGCAGGCGGTCTATCAGCGCAGTCCAGGCATCCGGTGATTTGTCGGCCAGAAAAGCGTTCACTTCATCGGGCGTGGGCGGCAAACCGATCAAATCGAAATAAGCGCGGCGAATCAGCGTCCGGCGGTCCGCAGGCGGCGCAGGCTTCAGCCCCTTCGCTTCCAGTTTCGCCAAAATAAACTGGTCAATAGGATTGAGAACGCCGCTTTTCGCTTTAACCGCAGGTGGAACCCCCTTCCACACCGGCTGAAAAGCCCAAAAACGTTGAGGGTTGAGGGTTGAGGGTTGAGAGTTCCTGTTCCCTGTTCCCTGTTCCCTGTTACCTACTTCTCCCCCCGGCCACGGAGCGCCCATTTTAATCCACTCGGTCAGGTCGGCGATTACGGCGTCGGGCAGTTTTGATTTGGGCGGCATCTGCAAGTCCGGCTTGGCGTAGCGAATGGCTTCCACCAGGCGGCTGCTTTCCGGGTGTCCGGGCACAACGACGGGGCCGGTCTGCCCACCCATCAGCAGAGCGCTACGGCTGTCGAGCGCCAGCCTCCCCATCGTCTTTTTTGCGGCTGCGGAGTGACACCCATAACACTGCTGCGCCAGTACGGGACGTACCTTCTTTTCAAAGAATTCAATGCCCGCGACATCAACGGGCGTTTTGGCAGTTACGACAACATCGGCCTTCGGAACGGACTGTTTCGTCTGCGCCAATACCGGGTTTACAAAACCGACGAACAGCAGAGTGGTAAGCAAAGAACAGCAAAAAGGAAGCCGCATGACACCGCTTTCATAGTTCACAGCGATAAAGACGCCGGATAACATTACAGATTAAAAGGCTGGAAGAGCAACGTGACTTGCAGGTTTAGAGAGGAAGGGTTTGGAAAAGTTGCAGGCGATTTCACCCTTGCTTTTATTTAGGGAAGTTTTTCCAGCACGAGCGTCACAACATCCCAGGCCATGCCGCTGCTTTTCGCGTTCTTGCCCATCAGCTTGAAGAAGACCTGATTCGGCCCCTCCTTCAATTCCAGTTCTCCCATCGGCAGGAGTTGGCTTCTGTCCCGCGTTTCGGCGTAAAAATCGGTGGGTGGCCCGACAGCGTGTTCGTTCTGGAAAAGCTGTACGATCCCCTGCGCGGTTCCGGTCATGGATTCGATGGAAACGCGGTAGCGTCCCGCAGCAGGTATCGCGCACAAAAACGAAAGCAGATGCTCCCCAAACAGATTGTCGCCATCCGTATGCAGCGAAAGAAAGCGGTTTTCCCTGCCGTTGATTTGCTCCACTTTCTTGGCAAGGGTGGCATGTTCCATCGAAAAGGCATGAATAGGGCAGATACCAACCGGGCGTAAAGACGAGCCGCTCAGGATCATGCACCGTTCGCGCCGCCAATGCCGGCAATGTCCACGCGGATGTGGGAGGGTTTTCCAGGTACAGGTAACTGACGCCCACGTAATCCGCGTCGAAATCGTTTCGTTCGGGCGCGTGTTCCATGTCGAGTTTCAGGCTGTTATGGAAAGCGTAAGCGTCCGTCAGGAACAGGCGGTATGCGCCGCTGCGCGCCTGCGGGCGGCTGTAGTCCAGGCAGCCGCTCAGGGGATAGGAGGCGCGGGCCTCCCAGCGTCCGGGCACGTCGTACCAGCCGCCGTTAAAGAAATCTTCTGAACCCGTGCCGTGAATGGTCAGTTCGCCATCCAGATACGCCTGATCGTCGCCCTCAAAGAACGGCGTGATGCCGGGAACCGAACCCTGCGCCTGCAAGGTCACGCCGACAAGATGCCCGCGCCCCTGCGTTTCCACATAAGTAAACGGCTTGCCCTTGATGGTAGGATTGTCGCGCCGCCAATGGGCATAGAATTTACCTTCGTCCGGTCGGCGCGGCAGGGAAGCATGGACGATCTCCGCCTGCACTTGCACGGGAACCCCGCCGGAGCGTTCCGAAATTAGTTCAATTTTCGCCGCATGGTCAAACGGCATCGGGAAATAGCAATAGGCTGTGCCTGCCTCGCTGCCGACAAGGAGCGAGCGGGCGGCGGGATCGCCCCACGAGTAGCCGAAGAAATCCCCCGCCGGACACAGCACCGCCGGCTCTTTGGCTCCGTCCCAGGTGATTTTGAGTGTAACGGCTCGGTCTTTACCGGCGAAAGCGGACGCGGGCGACAGGCGAATACCCGCGATACGCCCGCCCTTTTTGCTTTCAAACAGCGTCACCGTTTTGCCCGGAGCCAGTGATCCGCGCGCTTTTCGTGACCTGTAAGGAGGTTCCTTCCGGGACAACCAGGGCGCTCACATCCTTGCCGCTCATGCCCAACGCGCGCTGCGCCTGCCGCATAACCGGCCCGCTCATAGCGGGCGCATCCGGCGCAAAGGTTTGGAGGTCGGTATCGGGCGCATAGGTGGCGTAGTTGATCTGGTAGAACTGCACTTTCGGGGCGCGGATAATGACTTTGCAGGAGACTTTATAAGGAAGCGGCAAATAGCTGTAAAAGCCGCCGGAGCCGAAGCCGACGAGCGGCGCGTTGAAGGGCGGCTTGCTGCCGTCGAACAACTGCCGGTATTTGCAGGTCACGCGGGGCGTCGTTTCGCCATCGAAATAGAACTCAATCGGCTCATCGGTGGGCGTGGGCGTCCAGATGCGGGTGATAACGCCGGGGCCTTTCAGGTCGGCAATGACAAGTCCATCCCCCTCCTTGCGGACAAAGGAGTACTTGCCGGAAAAGCCGTCATCGTTGCCGCCCGTACGGTCATAACTGGAAATGGAAGCCACTTTGACCGACGTTTTGAAACGGGGAAGCAGGTCAAGCCGCGTCCATTCGGACAAGCCGTAAACAGCCTCTGAGTCCGCTGCCGCCACTCCTGTCTGCAAGATTAAAAACAGCGCTGCGAATAGCGCTGCAATTGAAAATAGGCGATTGAAAATACCACACCAACGCATTGAAGCCATTCTTATCCCCTTCTTACTATGAACGTTCTGCATACCCGCTCTGTATGTCATTTTACCATGCCGTAATGCTCGCAGGGTCGTTTTGTGCCGCGTTGGGAGATAATCGGATAGGTTTGCCTTTAGTTTGCCTGTGTTTCAGCCGACATACCGCCATAAACCTTTGTTGGGAGGCGCGTATGCACCTGGCGCACAGATGCCATTCTGCTGTTGACGTGTTCGCGGGCAGACTGGAAGACAAACAAATTCACTATGGCCTCGTCTTTGCCCTGCCCGATGGCGGGAGCAGCGCCGATCTAGCCGCTGTTCGCAAATGCGCGGACGTGAACACCGATTCGCGGCATGGCACGATTAAAGACTGGCATTTGGGAGTGGTGGGGGCTTCGCTGCCGTCCGGTCATGTCGTTCTGCTTGTTCCCCGCACCTGGCTGATCCGGCAGGGCTATCTTCCCTGGTGGGTACTGTTTTGGCCCTATGGCCGCTTTGCCATTCGCCGTCCAAACGTGTTCCAACAGCACTTCTGGCTGGAATGGCCGGGTGAGGGGGGCATGGAGGAAATGGAGGCTCAGTTAAAGGCGGCATAACTTTTTCGGGTTGCTGTCGGGTTGGTGTTTGCGAACACCTATCAAACTCGCGGCCATCCCCGGCGTCATGCCCTGAACTGGAATCGCGCCCTGAATACAGTGAATATAAGCACAAGCAGGATTTTACGCCGCTGCTGTTCAAGATAGGAGAAAACAGCCGCGAATGAACGCGAATGGAATACCGGCCCATACGCGATACCTGCTCTGTCGTATGGGGATGCAGGCTCTGCTCAACGGCCTATTCCAATTTCTCTGTGACCCCTCTGTGTCTCTGTGTCTCTGTGGTGAACAAATTTCTCAACTCTCAGGAGCCGACCATGCCCCGTTTTGGCTACCATTTCGACCCGCCAATGGCGACAATACCGTTGCGGCTGTCGGCGCGTGATTCTGTAACCTTTCAAACCACGCTGCGCAACCCTATGCGGCTGTCGAAAGTGGACATTCCCGACGAAGCGGATCAGGAAGCGTATCGCGCCCATGCCGCGCTGTCAATGGCTGCAAGCGGCGCGGCGCAAGCGGAAAATTTGTGGGGCATGGTTCACGCTTCCCTGATTACCAACATCGCGTCGCCGGACGTTCGTATCCGGCATGGCTCCATCAGCGCGCTTGTCGGGGACGCCAATCTCGCCGCGTCGTTGGGAATGGCGGGCGTGTGCTTTCACGGCGGTTACCAGAAGGGACACGATTCGCGGGAAGCGGCTCTGGACGCGCTGGCGGTCAAACTCAAAGATGTGCTTGCCAAACTGGAACACGGCGCGTCCGTGTGGCTGGAAAACGGCTGCGAGGGAACGGAATTAGGGCAAACGATAGCGGAAATCGGCCAGGTTGTGCAGGCCGTTCGCCCCGACCCGGCAAAGTTCGGAATTGTGCTGGACACCTGCCACCTGCACGTTGCCGGCTTCGATCTTGCTGCCCCGGATGCTCCACAACGCCTCGCCGATGAACTCGAAAGCAATGGCCTGACTTCCTACCTGCGCGCCTTGCACCTCAACGACGCCCGCGAAGCCTGCGGCAGCCACCGGGACCGCCACGCTACCCCCGGCGACGGCACAATTGGCGAAGGTCTGCGCCACTTGTGCCGCCATCCTTTATTTGCCCCACTTCCCGCCATTCTCGAACTTGGTTCGGAAGACGCAACGCGCGGCATCGCCTACTTACAAGAACAAATTTAACCGCAAAGGAGCAAAGACCGCAAAGAGGAGAGAAGAAGAAAAGAAGAAAAGAAGAATGGGAACCGCGAAACACGCGAACTAAACGAAAAGGAAATGCAAAAACAACAAAAAGGGAATAGACAGGATTAACGGGATTAGAAGGATTAAACAGGATTACGAACCGAGAACTGAAGCCTGCTTATTCTGAACAGGCGGCATCTGGAGATTTGCCCGTGTTCTTTTCGTCATTTTTCGTTTATTTCGCGTGTTTTGCGGTTCTCATTCTGCTTCAGACTGCTCTTCCAGCATGGCTTCCAGTTCCGCCAGCGCTTCCAGGTCTTTGGGACGCCCAACCGACCGCTTCACAAAAATCAGGCGATTCAGTCCGAGACAATGACAACGCACTCCAAAAACGTCCAGAAGTACGCTGTAAGGCAACAAATCTTCATACCCACCGCCTGCCGTGATCTCGCCGAGCAGATCAATCTCGCCAAGCGTAGTTGTCAGCGTAAAATTCAGCCCGTTGCGGATCGTTTGTCCATCCAGATGAAAAGGCAGTCCCGGCGGCAGTCCACGCAGATAGGGTTCATAAGGCGCGAGCGCGGCAGCCAGGCGATTGGCGTTTTCCATACTGCGACGGTATACAATATCCAGGTCAAGTGTCAGCCTGCTGGCTCCGTGCGCGGTTGCCGCCGCTCCGCCAATGATGACGTACTCGACACCGCCCTCCGTCAGTGCCTGTAAAAGCGCGCGAAAGTTGGTCATGGCCTTCTCCGCGCCTCGCGTCCCGCGCGCTGCAATTCTTCCGCAAAGCGTTGCAGCTCCATCAGGCGCTCGAAACGCTCTTCTACCGTGCGCTTCATGTTTTCTCGAATCAGGGTTCGATCTATATCCTTCTTGTAGGCTTCGATAACGGGATCAGGGGGAAAGGGAAACGGTTGTTTTGCCATGTGCGTTGTTCTCTTTTCCTTCGGCGCTTTGTCCACGACGAAATAACGGCACTATATACTCGACTTGAAGCAGGCACAATTAGTGCCCTCCTGAACCCGTTGGAACCTTCGCTCCTCTTGCCAAATTATACCGCAAAGAGGAAAAAAAGGAGAAAAAAAGAAAAGGAGAAAAGGAGAGGGGAACCGCGAAACACGCGAACTAAACGAAAGGAAATGCAAAAACAACAAAAAGGAAATAGACAGGATTAACGGGATTAGAAGGATTAAACAGGATTATCAACGGACAGGCGCGTCTGACTGTTCTTGAATCCGCGTTTATCCGTTTCATCCATTTTATCTGTGGTTTGCTTTTGGCTCTTTTTTCGTTTAGTTCGTGTGTTTCGCGGTTTCTAATCTCCCATCTCCTTTTCTTCTTTTCTTCTTTTCTTCTCTTTGCGGTTTTTACTCCTTTGCGGTTTGCGTTTCCCATTCGCCGAAGGTATGGCGTTCCTGTTCGGCATAAGCGCGCATTAGTTGCAGGGCATCGGGTGTGTCAATGGGGCGGGGCACTTTGGCAATGGGGCAGGGCATCCATTCGACGTGGCCGAGCAGCCGGCAGGCAAGCGGGCGAACGGGGTACACGGCGCAGAAGCGCGTTCGCATGTCGAAGTAGCGGCACATTTGCACGGTCACGTCGTCGCCTAAGTCAACGGTTTTGTCCTGCGCGAGAACATTCTCAAGATGGCGGCGTTCAGATGGAGGCATTGCAGCAAGATGCGATTGCAGCGCGTCCCATTCGTCTGAGGACGCGGGCACGTCGTGGGCGCAGCGCAGGTGACAGGCATCACAGCCATTGCAGACTTCAAGCTGCATTTGCTGCTCACAAGTGGTCTTTAATTCGATATAAGTAAGAATTGGCATAATTGCGTTGACAGGCTGGAAGTTACTTGAAAATCAGGTGTCTCCTCCTACAGCCAGTATACCACTGCTTTTGGAGCGTTCTCATACTCTTCGTGGGAACGGATGTTGTGAGCGAAGTTATGAAAAGTCTTGTATCCATTACGCGCAGCCGACACGAGTTGACCGTGACAACGTTGTGTGTTGAATTGCCCGACGCGGCGCTGCTTGAAACGCTTGAAAAAGCCGAGTTGCTGGATTTTGGCGCGTGTCATTCTCTGCAAACATCCGCTTTGAACGCCTGTGATGTGGCTTTGAGTGAGCGGCAAAAGCAGTTAGGGCGTTCGTGGCAGGCCTTGGAAAGCGTTGCCGCGCCGAATGTGGAAACCTTGTTTCATGTTTGCGTCGCGCTGCTGGAAACCGTTGTCGGGACAGAAGAAAATCCCGATTTGCCGCCGTTGCTGACATGGCATCGGGAAACTGTCGCGCCGCCCCGCAGGCCGACAGCGGCGCACCCCCGCGCTTACAAAGGAACAAAAGTTCAGCCGCCCAAATTGCCCCTGCCCCAAACTGTAAATTTGCGCCCCTATCTGCGCGACCACCATAGCGTTCGCCTCGTACTCACGCGCTTGCGTCCGTTTTGGAATGAGGCTGCGCTTCGATTACAGCGCTTCGGGTATGAACCGGCGCGTTTGAAAGTGTTGGGAATGGCGGCACAAGCGGGCAATGACGCTGACTCCGCTATCAGCGCAATTCTCGCTGCCGAAGGGGAGGCAAGCCGGCTGCCCGCTAAGTTTCGGCGCGTTCTTCTGCCATTGCTGCAAGGATGGGAACGGGCGCAGGTAACAGCGTATCTGGCTTTATACTGGAAACTGCAATTGAACGCGGACGAGACGTTGTTGAGCGTGTTGGCGCATCTGGTTCAGCAGCAAAACGACGACGTGACGCTTGCATGGGGTGAAGTTCTCGCCCAATTAGCAACAGAATGGCGTGTTACGTTCGCCTGCCTGCTGATATTTACGCGGGCGTACCGGCTTGCCCCACGCGCGCTCTCGCCCGCCGTATTGAAGGCATTTGAGAGTATGGAGGCGCAGCCATACCCAGTGTATCGTTTGTACTGCCTGCTGCTCGGACTGGCGCGGAATGTAGATGGCGATTACCTGCTGGCAGGATTTGCAGTCGCCAACGAAACTTACCCGAAACACCGTTTTTATGATGTGGAGCGAAGCGGCCCGTACCCTGTGGAAGCGGCAGAGCGTTGTGTCGCGCATATCCGCCCTACTTTTAGCGGGCGATATGAAGACACGCCGTTGCTTATATGGGAAGCCTGCGGAGCGTTGCCGGGTTTTGACCGGATGTTAGCAGAAACGGGTTGGAGCGCGTATTCGCCGGATGTAGCCCGCAAGTATGTACGGTTGTTCTTGAGCGTACTCTGGCAGGATGGAACAATTGCGCAGAAAACCGACTGTTGGCTGTGGCTTCGGCAGATCAAACCCCGTTTGGATTTGCTGCTGGAACATACGCGCGAGGAGTACCGGGGCAAATGCCTGGGTATCTTAAACGAGTGCGCGTGGGAGTGGGGTGAAACGCCCCAAACGCGGAAGCGTCTGACAAACGCGCTTGCCTTGATCGAACGGGTTTGTCGCCCGCCCCTGCGCCAGCGTTCCGGCACGGCGCGCGCAATAGCTATTTTGGCGCGGCATCTGGAGGACGCGGCCTGTATGCAGATAGTGTTCGCGCCGGACTCCAGTTTCCTGCGCCTGGAGGAAGCCTGCGCGCGGGAAAACAGCGCGACGCTGGTGGAAGCGGGCATGGAAACGCTGGCGCGGCATACAGCGGATTGGATGGCGAAGGCGTTTGCCCGGTATGCGGCGAAATTGTGCCGCATAACCCGATTGCTCGGCTGCTTTTCCGACGCGATGCGGGCGGAAGTTGTACGCGATTATGCGCGGTGGCTTTGTTCGCAGCCGAATGTTACGCCTATGGAATTGACGGATGCCTGCGCGTTTGCTGAAGCAAGCGGAAGCGCCTGCGGCCAGAATTTTGTTCCGCGCGCCCTGCGGGAGCATCTTGCGCAAACCCGGCTGTTAAGCGCGGAGCGGCTGGCGCATTACCGCCGGGAAATGGAAGACCGCCTGCTGCTGGCGCAACTGGAAACGCTGGAGCAGAACGATTTGCAGGCAATGTGTTCCGGATTTGAAGACGCGGTTGATTTGGAGGCTCCGCCGGAGGGAGGCAATGCCGCCGTTCATCATGCCATGCAGATGCGCTGTCATATTACCGATAATCGGCGGGGATTCCGTAAATTTCTGCGGGCGTATCTGAGCGGGGATAAGCATTATCTGCAACAGCATCCTTGTTCGCAGGCATGGTTTCGGCGGCATCCCCGCGTCACCCCTGAGATTTGGCTGCAAGGAATTAAACTTCCCGCCGTTTGCATCGAAGGGATTGGAACCGTTCACATCGGCGTGGAAACGGAACCATTGGAAGCATTGCGGATGGGAACGCATGTCGGAAGCTGCCTGGGCATCGGCGGCGCTTTTGCCCATTCCGCCGTCGCCAACATGCTTGACATCAACAAGCAGGTGGTGTATGCGCGCGATGAAGCCGGGCGCGTCGTGGCGCGGCAACTGATAGTGGTTTCCGAAGAGGAGCAGTTGGTATGCTACGGCGTGTACCCGGATGCATCCAGCCGCGCGCTGCAAGGCTTGTTTCGGGACTATGACCGGCAATGGGCAAGCGCGCTTGGCCTGGAATTGTTTCGCGCCGAAGAAGATGCGGAGTACACCATTGCCCACGTATTATCGCAGCGCTGGTGGGACGATTACGCCTGGAACTTAAAAGTCAACGATGCGCCATAACTAAACTCAGACGCGCTGTTTTCAAAAACAACAAGAGGAACAGCGCCAAACGCGCCGGTTGAAAAACCGGTGTTTCATCGCGCATGGCGGCATTTACAGCCTACATGGGCGACTTTTTTTAATGTATCCGCGGAAAATGAACATACGGAGGGGAAAAGGCGTCCTACATACATAGAAAAAAAGCAAACAGCCAAAAAAAATTACTAGTTTTTCGACTGTTAGCCGAAAAATGGGAAATACCTGTGTTACAATGGAAAGTGTAGTTTGTCCGACCATTTGTGTCGTTATTCTCCCCGCCCGGAAGTTGCTAGCCCCGATGCCCGATGAAATCCATGCCGATTTTCTCAATGTGCTTTTCGTAGGTTTTTCTCGTTTACTGTTGTATAAATTTACATTAGAATCGAGGCTGGTTTCATCCATTCTATGATCGATCAGCGTTATCTAAACAATACCGCGCTAACAGACGCTCCTCCCCTCTCTCACACTCTTGTTTTGCGCGCCAAAAGCGATGGCTACCACATCTATCCAACCGGAACCCTCAATAAGTATGGGAGTGTCTTGATTGTCAGTTCCAGTGATGCCGATGAAGTCCGCAGCCTCGTTGAATTTGATGTAGCTTCCTTGCCGGACTCCGCCACTATTACGCGGATTACCCTGCAACTGCATGTTGTGGAGTGCCGGCTTGCCAATGCCGAGGACGCCATGACGCTGTGCTGTTACGGCTATATCGGGGACGGCCACGTCACGGCGGATGATGCCAGCGCCGGAATTTTTGCCGGCGGAATTTCCCTGGACGACGCGCGACTGAGCGGCTTGATCAGCGTGGACATTGCCCCGGAGTTTGTGCAGCGCGCAAAGGAAGCCGGTTATGTCGGCTTTCGCCTGCAAACAAGCGCTTCGGACACCAGCACGTTCTCGAATTGCCTTGTCCTGCGCTCCCTGGAGAACATCAACCCCGATTCCACTCCCCTGCTGTTCCTGGATTATGCTGTTGAAGAGATTGTGGGAGATACCTGTATTGTCGCCACACGCCCTGATATGGCTCCGTAGGGGCGTCCGGGTTAGTAGGGTTTTAAGGTTCTAGGGTTTTAGGTGGTTAGGGTATTCAGGTGTTCAGGTATTCGGTGTTCGGGTATTCAGGCAGTTGAATACGCGCATGTTCCGATACGTATGGCGCGTTTTCATTATGCGCAGGCGGCATTGCGTGTAAGGGCGGATTACACGCGGTTGTTCGCCAACTGCCGGGCAGAGTTCAGGCGGGAGCATTCGTATCGCGGGACAGTACGCGGCGAATCGGGATGTTGGCTACCAGCGCAACCGTGTCTCCCTCCGCGCAGTCCAGATTCACTTCCAGTGCTTCCTCGTCTATATCCAGATGCTTGCGCAGCACCAGCAAAATGTCGCGCCGAATCTCCTCTATCACAGCAGGAGGTATGTCGGCGCGGTCGTGCATCAGCACCAGCCGCAGGCGGTCTTTGGCAATGGATTTCGCGGTTTTTTCGTTTTTGCCGAAAAGACGGTCAAAGAAACTAAGAGGCATCGTCGGGTTCCTTCCTGAAAGGTTTGAATTTGAAATCGTATGCGGACTTATTTGGATTTTCCGGCAAACATCTTTTTCAAGCGCTCCAATAAGCCGAGTTTTTCTTCCAAATCCAAATAGGGAACGGTTTCTCCCCGCAGGCGGCGCGCGATGTTGCGGTACGCCTGCCCCGACAGCGTTCCTTCCGACATGGAAACCGGTTCGCCTCGATTGGTGGACGTGATGATCGCCTCGTCGTCCGGCACGATGCCCAGCAGCTTGATGTTGCTGCCCAGAATCTCCTGCACGTCTTCCACGCCCAGCATCTCCTGGTTCCGCACCATCTGCACCCGCAGGCGATTGACAATCAGCATCGCGTTGTGCAGTTCCTGTGCTTCCAGCAGGCCGATGATTCTGTCCGCGTCCCGCACGGACGCCATTTCCGGGTTGGTGACGACAATGGCTTCCGTCGCGCCGGCTGTGGCGTTTTTGAAGCCCTGCTCGATACCGGCGGGGCAGTCTATGAGAATAAACGAAAATCCTTCCTCCAGCAATTCCGCGATAATTTGCTTCATCTGCATGGGGCTGACCGCGCTTTTGTCGCGCGTTTGCGCGGCGGGAAGCAGCGCGAGGTTCTGATTGCGCTTGTCCTTGATGAGCGCCTGCCGCAACTTGGCCCGGCCTTCCACGACATCCACGATGTCATACACGATGCGGTTTTCAAGGCCAAGTGCAAGGTCAAGATTGCGCAATCCGATATCGGCGTCGAGCAGGGCGACTTTTTCGCCTAAATTGGCGAGCGCCGCGCCGATGTTGGCGGTCGTGGTCGTCTTACCGACCCCGCCCTTGCCCGAAGTAATGACGATCACTCGTCCCGTAGTAGCCATACTCAAAAAATATCCCCCGTTTGTAGGTTTTTATGGTTTTAAGGTTTTAGGGTTTTAGGTTGTTCGCTCCCTTATTGCCCTGCCACTGTCTGTTCCCATTTCCTGTTTACAACGCTTCGTATTATACCGTGTTCCCGCTCCTTAAACGTGGATGGGTTCCACGTTAAGAATCCTAAGCCCCTAAAACCATAGAACCCTAAAACCTTAAACCGGCGAGACTTGAATGACGCCGTTTTCAATGCGCGCGACTTCGGGAACGCGCTGGCCGGGTACGGCGCGTTCGCCGTCTTCCGGGGCGCGGGCGATCTGGCTGCCGATACGCACCAGTTGCGGGCGCATGTTGCCTGCCGTGATACTGGCGGCTTCGTTGCCCTGGCTGCCCGCGTGGGCGACGCCGCGCAGCGTGCCGAAAATCAGAATGTCGCCTTCGGCGATCACTTCCGCGCCCGGATTCACATCCCCGCCGATAACGATATGTCCGTTATGTACAATGCGCTGCCCGGAACGGATAGTCTGGGGCAAATACAGCGCGTTGCTCAGGCCGGTCACGCCCTCCTCTTTGGCTTCCAGACTGCCGCCGGGAAGCATCAGGTAGGTATTGAGGACGAGGGCGCGGGCCGCTTCGCGCGTTACCGGGTCGGTTGCCACAACCGCGACGACCAGCATCCCCTGCGTTTGTTTCAGGCGTTCCGCCAGTTCCAGCAGGGCCGTTTGGGAAACCGCCCGCGCGCCCAAGTCCAGCGTGACGTGCGCGCCCTGCCAGTTTTGTCCCTGCGGTCCTTCCGCCAGCCTGCTGTTGATCCGCGCCAGCGCCTCGTCCCACTTGCCGTCGGAAGGCACTCTCAGCAGCAATTCGTTCAGCAGACGATTCCGCCACTCCGTTAATTCTACCGCCTGATTCAAGCCATCTCCTCCACGCGCCGTATTCCGGCTCCGCCTGAACACCGGAAACATTGCAGCCGGATGAACCCGGAACGGGAAACTGCAACGATGTTGACTACTTGCGCATAAATAACAAGCCGACGCTTATTTCGGTGTCGCGGCTGTGGTATCCTCCTTTATTGGTAGTATCTCCTTTATTGATTGTTTGGGGAGAGTTGTTTCTGTCGTGGACTACTTCTTGTTTCGCGCCGACGCGCGGTTGCAGGAATTTGCCCACTGCTTCGTGAATACAAGACTCTACAGGTTTGACGGCGACAGACGAAAATAGAAGGTGTCGTGGAAAGGTTTTCAAAGTATTTCAAAGCAGGTATTTCAAGGCGGTAAGTGTTTTTGAGGAATTTACATGACGAGCGAAAACGAACCTGAACCCGGTAAGAAACTGGAACTTGACAGCGAGCGCATTTCTCTGCAAACCGTGATGCAGGTGATTCATGTGCCGCCCGTAAAGCGCGTGGTTCCGCGCAGCGTGTACGTCCGTATTCAGGCGTGGAAAGCGGGTCTGCGCCTTTCCGGGCTTGGCTATGGGGTGTTGGCGGGGCTGTGCGGGCTGTTGATAGTGTACTTCCTGTACAGTTTGGTGACAAGTCTGACGTTCAATGCGGGCAGCACGTCGTGGGAAAGCATCGGTGTGGCCGTACTCAGTTGTCTGGTCGGCATCGGCGTGGCGGCAATGGAGATTGGAAACTGTCAGGAAAGCGGCGCGGAGCGGCTGGAACAAGCGCGGCGCATAGCCCCCGTCACGCCCCTGACCCGCGCCAATACCGCGCATTTGCCTGCAAAAGAGAGCCTGGTGCGTCCCTCCTCGGAAGCGGATCGGGAAACCGGGGACATGCTGCGCCCCGCCAGCGTCCATGATGCCGTTCCCGCCCCGCACATGCTGCGGCCCGTTACGGCGCAGCCGGACACGCTTCCAGTCGAGCAATTGATACGCCCGGCGACAAGTCCAGGCGAGGCAGGTTCCCGCGCCGACAATTAATTCCTTGCAAATAAAGAAGCCTTTGCTTGTAAGGCCGTCAGACGCCCTGTTGTTCCGATGCAGAGTACCGCATCAGGGACAAGCCTCTTGCGTTTACGCCGGGGCAGTTGACTACCTCTTATGTTCCCTCGCTTACTCCTGCGTTTCGTCTTGTGCATTTCCGGGCGGCAGTCTGCGCTCGAAACGGTACAGGATGTTTTCCAGCCGCAGACGCTGCATCTCGCGCTGTGTTTCGGCATTTTCGCGGTCACGCTGATGTTCAAAAGTAAGACGCTGAAGAGCTTCAGCCAGACGGTCTATTTTCTGGTTGATCTCCTTGATGTCCTGCCGAATAGCTTTTACGTCTTCGCGCAGTTCCTTAATATCTGCATCATGCTGCTCCGTCTTGCGCACAAGCGCGAAAACTTTGTTGCCAAGTTCGACGAGTTGTTTCCACATGTTGTTATACCGCCGCCATCATTGTGTCAAGGCGCTCTTGTGCCCGCGCTTTGATGAGGTCGCTTTCGGCTTTAAGAATTTGCGTTTCCACCTTCAAGCGTTCGATCACAACGCGGTCGTCCTGCATCTTCTCCTCAAGGAGCGTCATTTCCCGCAATAGACGCGCAAAAGCGGCTTTGTAATCGGCCGTAGTTTTGGGGTTGGTTTGCGCCTCAACAATTTCGTCCATGTTCGTTCTCCCGCACCCGTAAAAGATAAAATTTAGTGTTCAAGCCGCTTGCTTGTAAATGTTCTGTTGGGCAATCTGCATCAGCAGGCGTAAGGCTTGGTTGACCGCTTCGGCTGTGGGAACGCTTGCGCGACATCCTCATCCAAAACGACAATGTTGCCGCTCACCTTTTACTGCGTCGCATATCTGTTCTAGATGAGTGAGCGGAAAACTTTATTGTCTAGCGATTGACAACCTTTAAGGCGATGTTATTCTACACGAACCAACCTTCGGCTTTCGCTTTATCAGTTAAGCGTTGCAAGGTTGCTGCGTCAGGAATACGCGCTGCTCCGCGCCCTTGAAGTGAGTTATCAGGCCGCCGATAGATAAAGCGATAGCCCTTTTCTTCTCTGCCGTCGTCGTGAAGAAGAGTTATGCGCTGGAAGCACAATGTCCAGCCACTAACAACTGGCTCCTTGACTTCTTGATCGTATTTGATTTTAGCTGATTTAGCCACGACTAACCTCCTGATATTTGAACATTGAAGTCGGGAGCAGCAAGTTTGTAATTTCGTCGTTCCTGCAATTTCTGTCAGGTCACTCGTTGACACAATTAAGCTTATCAGAAAGTTGTCAGGTGATCTAATCCACAGACAGATCATTGACAAGGCACAGGTCTTTACATCCAGCCTACAGAAACATATAGCTGCTTTCAGCCATTATAACGAAGGCTGCAAAGAATGTCAATCTCATTCCTCAAATAACCTTTTTTCACCATCAATGGCTGATGCTGTTATCCGCGCATTATTTGCCGAAGTGCTTGCGGAACAGCGGAACAAGCGCTCACACCTTTTTTGCCTGCATCTGTCCTCAGCCTGCGTTGTTGAGCCAGTTGACGACGTAATCGCGGTACGCGGTCCAGATTTCGGGGAAGCGCGTGACGTTGGGAATGTGGTTCACTTCCAGCAGGTGTTTTGTGCCCTGTGGTGATACGATGTAGTCATTGGCGACGATTTCCAAGCCGAACGCCTGCCCGATAGCGCGCGTGTCTGCCAGCAATTCCGGGTCTATGTCCATAAAGGCGGCATCGGGCGCGTGAATGGATTTGAGCCAGTCCGCGCCTTCCAATTTAATTTGCCAGAATTGATCGCCGATGACAACAACGCGCGCGGCCTGACCGGGCAGAAACTCCTCCACAATGCAGGCGTCTTCGCTTGTCCACGTTCCCGTAAAGCGGGCTTTGTTTTCGCCGCAATGCCAGTTGCCCCATTTTGCCACGCGCTCATCCTCCGAAACAAACGGCGCGTGTGGCCCCGCATAGCCGCGCTGCGGCGAACTGAACCGGGTCACTTGCAGGGCGCGTATCAAGCAAGGGAATTTCAAACGGCAGTCCATCATCGCCCGCGCCGCAGGCAGGCACGGCCCATTCCACAAAGCCAGTCCGCAAAAGAAGTCCAGATCGTTGTCGTAAATGGCATGGAACACCACTTTGTCAACGGCGATCATGCCGGGCGAACGCCGCGCTTCCACAAGCAGGCGCCCGTCATTGACCACAATGCGCGGCACGGTCTCATGCGCAATCAGCCCGACGCCGGGAGGAAGCCGCTCCCGAATTTCCGCCACTTCCGCTTCATCCAATCCCACAATGCAAAATCGCTCTGCCATGCTGTTTTCCTTCTCTTGTGTTGTTTCCGCGCTTGTTCCCTGTCGGCCTTCAAACGCGCGATTTCTTTCCTAAGATTGTGACAGCCCCCGGAGCCATTTTGGTACACGCGCCTTTCCCATGCGTTCATCGGGAAGAAGGTGTTTCTTGCTTGCCGTGTTTGTGTCATACTCATACCTATGAGCAGACAAATTTTTCTTTTCAGTATAATCGCGTTCGTACTGTCCACTTACGGCATGGAGGCGCGTTCGCAGCAGCGGCTTCCCGGCTTTGCGGCTAGTCCCAACTTTGGCGAACAAACGCTGGAAGAAACCACGCCCGAAGGCATACGGCTGCTGCTGAACGCGCCGACTACGAGCCAATTCGACGCGAAGCGGCCTACCCTGCTGATTGTTTACGCCACGCCCAACGGCAGCACCCTTGAGCAGGCAATGGGTTCCGCCCTTGACGCGGATAAGGGCGTGGACGCGCGTTTCGACAATCAGCACATTGCGGCGCAGACGCGGCGATTGCGCGAGATTGACAAAGGGGAAAACATCGTCCTCGCCTGCGTGGAAGCGGCGGGATTGAGTTGGCCCGCATGGCGACAAAAACATGCCGACAATCCTGCCCTGATCCGCGCATTGGTGGAAAGCGTGAGAAAACGGGTTCCGGGCGCTCCGGTTCGCATGGCGCTGACGGGACACAGCGGGGGAGGCAGTTTCCTGTTCGGCTTCCTCAACAGCGTGGAAACCATACCCGCATACGTGGAGCGTATCGCTTTTTTGGACGCCAATTATTCCTACTCCGAAGCCGACAAGCACGGCGACAAACTCTTGGCGTGGCTGAAGGGCAACGGCAAGCGGCATTTGGTCGTGCTGGCTTACGATGACCGCAACATTACGGTTGACGGCAAACCTGTTGTCGGGCCGGACGGCGGCACGTACCGCGCCACCCACCGGATGCTGGACACGTTCGCCAAAACCGTTCCTTTAGCGGAAACGGTTCAGGGGGAGTTTACGCGATGGGAAGGGATGCAGGGACGCAGCATGTTCCTCATCCACAACAACCCGGCCAACAAAATTCTGCACACCGCGCTTGTCGGCGATATGAACGGCTTTCTGATGGCAATCACGCAGGGCACAAAGGAGGAATCTGCATGGGGAACATTCGGCGGCCCGCGCGCTTACACCGATTGGATACAGCCCGCCGCGCCACCGGTAAAACCAACCACGCCGCCCCTAAAGCCAACTGACAAACCCGATAAACCGGCAGGCGTACAGGAAAAATCGGCGGTATTGCTGGACGATTTTGTTTATGAAGATCAACAGAGAAGTTGCGTGAAGGCGAATATGATTCCTGTCAATCTAATCAATCCAAAACCTGATGCCATCATTCTTGACGCGGCGCCGGCCACGTATCGCCAACTCGCGGATGATGTAGAAGCGAACTTAACGCGGCATGTTCTGGCGAAGTGGTTCCCGAATGCCATTGACAGCGAACACGGCGGCTTTTACCAGAACTTCCGCGAGGATTGGTCACGCGACCCGAAAAACGACAAGGGACTGGTATATCAATCCCGTTTAACGTGGATCGCGGCGCAGGCTGCAATGCGCTATCCCGCCCAATCCGTCCAATATCGTGACGCCGCCCTGCGCGGTTTGGATTTTCTGGAGGGCAAGCTGTGGGATAAGGAACACGGCGGCTTCTTTTGGGCGCTGGATGAGAACGGGCAGCCGGAGCGGGCCGGCGAAAAGCATGTGTACGGTATTTCCTTCGGCATCTATGCGGCAATCGCATGTTATCAGGCCACGCAAGAACCCCGCGCCCTGGCTCTGGCAAAACGCGCCTATGAGTGGCTGGAAACTCACGCCCACGACAAGCGCAACGGCGGCTATTATGAAGCGCTGACGCGGGAAGGCAAACCCATTCTCGCCCCGGCTGCCACTCCCAATGCCGGGCAGAATGATTTCATCGGTACGCATTATGGCTATAAGTCCATGAACACGCACATCCATTTGCTGGAAGCGCTCACGTCCCTGTACCACGCCTGGCCGGACGCGCGGGTGCGAACGCGCTTGCAGGAAGTGTTTACGCTTGTGCGTGACCGTATCGTGGTGGAACCGGGCTGCATGAATCTTTTCTATACCCCGGCATGGCGTCCCATTCCCGACCATGATTCCTTCGGGCATGATGTGGAAACCGCCTTCCTGCTTGTGGAAGCGGCACAGGAATTGAACCGAACGCAAAAAGTGAGACAGGTAGAAGTGAATCAGGCAGAAGCGAGTCATGTGGAAGTAAACCCGGCACAAGCAAACCATGCCGAAGTAAACCCTGCGCAAGCAAATCATGCGCGAGTGGATACTGCGCAGGACGCGAAAACATGGCGAGCGGCGCGGCAGTTGGTAGACCATGCGCTTGATTATGGCTGGGACGAAACCAACGGCGGCTTCTACGACTCCGGCACGGCATTCGGAGCGCCGGTTGTCACGGATAAAATCTGGTGGGTGGAAGCGGAAGGCTTGAACGCACTGCTGCTGATGCACGAGAAATACGGACACGAAACGCCCCGCTACTGGCAGGCATTTCAGCGCCAATGGCAGTTTATCCAGCAGTACCAGACGGACAATCGCTACGGCGGCTGGTTTGCGGTTGTCACCCGCGACGGCAAGCCAACCCCCGGCCACATCAAAAGCGATCAATGGACAGAGGCGTATCATCAAGGCCGCGCCCTGCTCGTCGTCAGCGCCACCCTGCGCCATCTCGCCGAAGCCGAATCGCCCAAAAAGTAATCCCACCCCACACATCGCCCGAAAATACAGGAAACACGTCACTTCTGCAAGGTAATGGGAACAGACCGGCAACAAAACAGGTATCCTGAAACAAGTGCAAGATTTCTTTATGTCCTGTTCGCCGATGGCGCAATAAATTGCGCCCCTACGAAATTTTACTGGAACCTAAAACCCTAACACCATAGAACCCTAAACCCCATTACCCTACGACCGGGAGCGTCCCTCATGTATAGTCGCTATAACAATTATAATAGTCCGCAGCAAAAGCTGCAGCGGTTCGTCGCCACAACCGGAGCGCCTTTCACCGTTACGCTGATCGCGCTGAACGTGATTTCGTTCTTCTGCGGCGAAACGCTGCGCGCGTCCAGTCCCTTCCATTGGCTTGTGTTCATTTCCGTTCTGTTTCCGCAGCGATTCTGGACACTGCTGACGTGGCCTTTGGCCGGCGGCGGGCATCCGTTCAACCTGCTGCTGATGTGCCTGTGGGCGTTCTGGGTGTGCGGCAGCCTGGAACGTAGTTGGGGTTGGCGCGCGTTTCTAGGCTTCTTCTTCGGCAGCGCGGCATTGATGGCGATAAGCGTGTGGATTGGCGGAATACTGCTTGGCATTCCTCTTACCGGATTGGCGGGCTTGTACCTGGCGGTTGCCGCGCCCACCATCGCCTGGTGTGTGATTAACGCCAGCGAAGCGATTATGCTGTACGGCATTTTTCGCATCCCCGCGCCCGTGCTGATGGCGCTGACGCTGGTTGTCGTGTGGTACGAGTTGGGTTCTGGCGTACTGGGGCTGTTCGGCCTGGTAAGCTGCGGGGCGGCGTACTGGTATGCCCGCTATGGCCGCTATATGTGGCGCGGCTATGCCCCCGCCCGCTCCAAAACGCCGCCCCCGCTGCGCCTTCTGGACGAAGACCGGGTTCCCGCGCGCGGCGGATTGGCGGGCTGGTTCCGCGCCAGACAGGAACAGCGCAAACTGGAAAAACTCTGGAAGAACTCCACGAAAAACGACGATTGATGCGAATGACAAACAGGTGAAATCATGCAGCGAAGCATACTACTGGCAGGCGTCTTGCTGCTGTTCGCAGCGGTGAGCGGGCGCGCGGAGAAACGGATGCAGAACGCAACAACGGCGGAAAACAGCGTGGTTTTTCAGGGGGAGGCGACTGCGCCCAAAGAGCCACTGAGTCTGTGGTATCGCCATCCCGCGCAAAAGTGGGTGGAAGCCCTGCCGGTGGGCAATGGACGGCAGGGCGCAATGGTGTTCGGCGGCGTTTTGCAGGAACACCTGCAGCTGAACGAGTTTACCCTCTGGTCGGGCGAACCGAAGGACGGCAACAATCCGGGCGCAAAGGATGTTCTGCCGAAAATACGCGCCGCGCTGTTCGCCGGGAAGTACGCCGAAGCCGACAGGCTGTGCCGCCAGATGCAGGGGCCGTATACCGAAGCCTATATGCCGCTTGGCGACCTGCGCCTTGATTTTGAACCTCCTGCCAATCCTGCTGCTGTCAATACCGCAGCCGCTAATTCCAATTCTGCCGCTTTGCCCGCCAATTCCGCCCAGGCAAATTCCAATCCGGCAAATGCGATTCAAAATTACGCGCGTACCCTCGATCTGCATCGCGCCATCGTCACCACGCGCTACACCCAAAATGGCGTCACGTTCACCCGCGAAGTTTTTGCCAGCCATCCCGATCAGGTTATCGTCGTGCATCTGACCGCCGACAAGCCCGGCCAGATTTCGTTTCGCGCGCATCTGGACAGCCCGCTCCAGCATCAGACGGCGGCGGACGGAACCCGCGCCCTGATTATGCAGGGACGCGCGCCCGTCCACGCCGACCCCAATTACGTTCGCAGCGACAACCCGATACGCTACGACGCGGCGGAAGGCGGCGGGCGGAACCCGCTTTGAAGCCCGCCTGCACATCGAAACGCAGAACGGCATCATTACGGCGGATGGGGACAGCCAGCGCGTCATCGGAGCCGACAGCGTGACGCTCCGGCTTGCCGCCGCCACCAGTTTCAATGGCTACAACCATTCGCCGAGCCGGGAAGGCAAACACCCGGCTGAACTTACCACGCAGGTTTTAACAGCCGCTTCCGCCCATACTTACGACAAACTTCTTGCCGCCCACGTCGCCGATTACCGGAAACTGTTCGGGCGCGTGGAACTCGATCTCGGCGCGGCGAAAACAAACAATCTGCCCACTGAGGAGCGCGTAAAACAGTTTCACGACAGCAACGATCCGCAGCTTGCCACCCTGCTGTTTCAGTATGGCCGGTATCTGATGATCGCCGGTTCGCGTCCGGGCGGGATGCCGCTCAACTTGCAGGGTATCTGGAACGACTCGACGCGCCCGCCCTGGAGTTCCAACTATACCATCAACATCAATACGGAAATGAACTACTGGCCTGCCGAAACCACCAACCTGGCCGAGTGTCACCTGCCCCTGCTGGATTTTCTGTCCGGGCTTGCCGCCAATGGAAGCAAAACCGCGCAAGTTAATTACGGCGCGCATGGCTGGACAGCCCACCATAATACCGATGTATGGGCGCAATCCAACCCTGTCGGCAACGGGAGCGGCTCTCCTCAATGGGCGAACTGGCCTATGGGCGGCGCATGGCTTTGTCGGCATTTATGGGAACATTACACATTTGGCGGCGACAAGCAATTTTTAGCCGCCCATGCCTATCCGCTGATGAAGGGAGCCGCCGAGTTCTGCCTGGACTGGCTGATTGACGACGGCAAAGGCCATCTCGTGACCGCGCCGTCCACTTCCCCCGAACACTCCTTTACAACTGCGGACGGCCAACATGCAGACGTGTCCATCGCTACCGCAATGGACATGGAAGTGATTCACGATCTGTTCACGCATTGTATTCAGGCGTCCGAGGTATTGGGGCAGGACAAAGAGTTCGCGGGCAAATTGAAAACCGCGCTTGCCCGCCTGTATCCCCTGCAAATCAATGGGCAGGGCGCATTGCAGGAGTGGTTTCAGGACTTCACGCCTTCCGACCCGCACCACCGGCACGTATCGCACGTCTTCGGCCTGTACCCCGGCAACGAAATCAATCCCGACACGACGCCCGAATTGTACGCGGCGGCGAAAAAAGCGCTGGAACAGCGCGGCGACGGCGGAACCGGCTGGGCGCTGGCGTGGAAAATCAACCTGTGGGCGCGATTGCGCGACGGAGAACACGCTTACATTTTCGTCCGCAACCTGCTGTCGCCTGCGGAATCAAGGAATGTGCAGTACAACGGCAGCGGCGCGGGCGTATATCCCAACCTGTTCGACGCGCACCCGCCCTTTCAGATTGATGGCAACTTCGGCTGCACGTCCGGCGTCGCGGAAATGCTGCTGCAAAGCCAGAACGGATATCTGGATTTCCTGCCCGCCCTGCCGTCCGCATGGAAAGAGGGGCATGTGAAAGGCTTGCGGGCGCGAAACGGCTTTACGGTTGACATGGAATGGCACAGCGGCAAATTGACAACGGCAACCGTTCATTCCATCAACGGGCAGCCCTGCCGAATACGCGGCTCCCAAATGCAAATCATGGAAGGCAGCCACGCCGTAAAACCCCGTCAGGCAACCCCGACCACTTTTGAGTTCGCAACGCAGATCGGTAAAGCGTACCGGATTTTACCAACAGACCTTTCTCATAAATCCTTGTGAACAACGTAAAGCCTGTCATCGAGCAGACTTATGAAGAAGCCAATGAAATCTTGAGCGGATACCGTGCGTGGTTCACAAGGATTTATGAGAAAGTTGCGTTGTACGGCAATGGATCGTTTGCGCTGTTGTTTTCAAGTACGTACTGAACCACTTGTTGTAGGCTCATAGTCGCGCTCCATGCTCCAATCACCGCGAAACTCTCTTCAGAAATAGTCTCGCGCAGGGAAACACAGGCTTTATCAATTTCCTCCCGCTCTGCTGCGGAAAGTGTATTCCCTCTCTCTTCATTGAATCCGGCATAGGCGCTCCAAAGAAAAACGGCAGATTCCGGCTGATCTGCTGCAAGCCGCGCCAGTCCCCGCAGACAGGCAAGCATACTTCCTGTCTCTCCGAGGCTGTCGAAAAGGCGCAGGGCTTTGCGCATCCACTCTCTGCCTTCCTTGCAATCACCCTGTCTACGGGCTACGTCCCCCAGCATAGAATAGGCCCATGCCTCATGCGCCGGGTCTCCTGCATTCTGACAAATCACAATCGAGGCATGGAGGTAGTTTCGGGCTGTCTGAAACTCGCCCTGCCGAATGGCTGTTCCGCTCAGTCGGCGCAGCATGTTACTCCGGGCAATGGTTTCATTTGCGGGAAGTAACGCGATTGCCCGCTCGCCGTAAGCAAACGCGCGCGGATAATCCTGTTGTCCCTCCGCGACATGCGCCAGCGCTTCCAATGCGCACTTCATCGCGTACCAACTGTTCTTTTCACGGCCCGACTTCAAAAGCGCTTCCCCCATTTCCTGCGCATATACAAAATCGCTCTCGGCGCAAGCCACATAAATTAACTCCTGCTGCACTGCCGCCGCGTGAATCGAATTACCTTCTTGCTGAAAGTAACCGAGACTTGTTTCCAGGCGTTTCCGCGCTCGTGGAGTATTTTCAGTATCTATATCATGTATGCCCAGATGATGAAGCGTGTGCGCCATGTATACTTTGTCGCCACAGCCTTCCGCCAGATCATACGCTTTTTCCATAAGCCTAAGCCAGCCGGGTGAAGTTAAATACGAAGCCCACAGCGCTACGAGGTAATATAATTTAGCCTGCAACGGCGATGGCGGAGGCAGTTTCTGCGCTTCCAGACGTTGAATCCATTCGCGCAATTCGGAACTATAGGTCGCAATCAGGCCACACGAACCCAGGGAAGTCAGCAGCAGTATTGCCTCGTCTGAACCTACCGCCTTCCAATGTCGAAGCGCGGCGAAATAGTTTTCGCCATCCGCCTGCATCTTGCGCGTCGGACTGAGCGTTTGTTCCCTCGTATCGGCTTGCGCCTCCTCTGCCAGCGCCTGCTGCAAAAAGTATTCGGCATGACGCCGTTCCGCATGGGCGCTATCGTCTGGCGCGGCGTGTTCCAGAGCGTACTGGCGCGTCATTTCCAGCAGTTGATAGCGGGGCTGTTCCGGTTCCGTATCCACGCTCTTCTGGCTCTCGTGAAAAAGAACTAACGACTTTTCCACCAGCCGTTTCAGCAGAACCAGCATCTGCGAGGAGGAGTTTGCTTGCTGCGCCTTTGTTGTTCTGCCGGAGGGTTTCCCCTCTTCCTGCATAATGAGATTATCACTGCAAACCGCTTCTGCCGCTGCCAGCGTCCAGCCGCCTGCAAATACGGCAAGCCGCCCCAACAGTCTTCGCTCCGCCTCGTCAAGGAGGGAATAACTGCTATTGAACGCTCCCTGTAAATTCCCGTGACGCTGCGGCATCTCAGATTTCCGGTTTCGAGGAAAAGAAAAACGCTCTTCCAGGCGTGTCAGCATCTGCGATGGCGTCAGCGTGTCTGCCCAGGCCGCCACCAGCTCTATTGCCAGGGGCATGCCTTCCAATTTGGCGCATAGGGCGACCACGGCGCGGGCATTCTCCTGCGTCAACTGAAAGCCGGCGCGGCGAGCCGCCGCGCGTTCTACAAACAACTGCACACCCGGAAATTGGAGCAAATCAGGCACAGATTTATCTTCCAATTTCACCTCAGCAGGGCAGGCGAGTGGCTGAACGTTGACTTCTATTTCTCCCACCAGGTCCAGCGAACGGCGGGACGTGACAAGACAAACCAGAAGGGGGAGGGAAGCGAGCAAATCCTGAACAAATCGCGCTCCTTCCTCTATCAAATGCTCATAGTTGTCCAGTATCAAAAGCGAAGGGGTGGCGCGAAACCGCTGTACGATCTGCGCGAAGGG
Source organism: uncultured Chthonomonadaceae bacterium (assembly GCA_963835065.1). GTDB lineage: Bacteria > Armatimonadota > Chthonomonadetes > Chthonomonadales > Chthonomonadaceae > CAWFQB01. The sequence continues at coordinate 164,670 of CAWIEK010000050.1, forward strand.
ATCGGTCTGATCAGGAACAATTTGGAGGGTATCGCGCACCCTTTCGGCCAATCGTTGAGCGTCAGGCATCTCTGCCAATGATACGAACCAAACCTGTTCTGCAAATTTTTCTTGAAGCTGCTGTCCAACAGCGATAGCGAGGCGAGTTTTGCCCGCTCCACCCGGCCCCTTCAGCGTAACCAGACGTGACTCGTCAAGACTGGCGCATACTGCGGCCACCTCGGTTTCTCGCCCAATCAATCGCGTCAACGGCGCGGGGAGCGACGTGGACGTGGCGGGCAAGAACATCCGGGGCATTGCCGCCGTGTTTTTGCGTTTCTCGCACAGTTCCTTGTAGCAGGCGGTGGTTTGCGGGTCCGGCAAGGTCTGGAGTTCGGCGTGAAGATACAGCCGCAAGTCACGATACACCTGCGTGGCGGCGGCATAATCACTCCTGTCGGTCAGCGCTTGCATCAATAGCCGACAAGCGCTTTCACGCAGCGGCTCGACGGCGATCAGCTTGCGCAGGCAGGAGATCGCTTCCTCATTTTTGCCCTCCGCCAGAGACTGCCCGGCTAAAGTCTCCAGAGCGCCATAATAAGCCCCGGCACGCTCCAAACGTTCGGGTACAAGCCACTCCGCTTCACAGCCTTCCAATAAAGCGCCGCGATACGCTGCCGTAGCGGCCTTTAATGCTGCGGCGTTCCCCTTGCGAATGGCCGCATCGAAGGCTATTACGTCCGCCCATGCGCCTGTAAGGTTGAAACTCAGCGCGCGGGGAGTGGGCGCATGAAGCCGGTTCGCCTCCCCACCCAACGCCTTGCGCAGATCGGTCAGGCTCAGGCGCAAATTCGCAAGCGCCTGACTTTCCGTACTTTCCGGCCAGAGAACGCTCGCGAGCCAGGTTCGTTCCGTGTAGCGTCCCTGACGCAGTACAAGCAATGTCAGCAGTTCCTGCCCCTTCCGAGAGCGCAGGCGCGGCAGCGGGCAGCCGTTGATTTGCGCATCGAACGCCCCAAAAAGCCGGAGGTGAAGGGGACACGCTGTATTTCCAAAATCTGACATACTTGCTGTTTCTTCCTGATGACTTCTTTATGTCTGACGACTTATTTTAATCTACACATTCGTGCCTTGATAACGTTTTTCCTTCTCTCTTGATAACGCTTTCGATAATACGCCTGTACGATACTGTCGCTAAGTTCAAAGTTAAGGAGAATTTCATGTTCACGCAACGATTTATCATACACGAGAGAGCATTACTACCGCGTATGTCAGCCCTTCCTACCACTCTGCTCGGTTTTGCTGCGCTCATCATGCTCACCGGTCCTGCTCACGCGCAGGATTCCTATATCCAGACCAATACTACGCTCGACAGCTCCAACCCCATTCTCTTCGGAGCCGTTGTCGGCAAGAACAATACTCGCACCATTAACACCAGTCCCATTGTCCGTCTGGTCAGCGGCGGCTCTATCAATTTTCACCTGGATACCTATAATAGCAGCACCTTCAACATGTCGGGCGGTTCCATTGGTAATGGCATAAGGGCATTGGATAGCAGCGCTATCAACATCTCCGGCGGTTCAGTCAGTAAACAATTAAATGCCGTTGACAATAGTACGTTCAACATCTCTGGCGGCTCTTTTGACTACCCCCTGGCAGCCTACAACAACAGCGTCGTCAACATCTCCGGCGGCTCTACTTTCGTAGGCATCTTCGCCCAGGATAACAGCGCCATCACGGTGTCAGGAGGTTCCATTGATAAATTCGATACCGCCAATCTGCTTCTCTCAGATAACAGTGTCCTCACCCTTGTCGGCAGTAACCTCAGCCTCACAGACGCTGGCGCAGACAATCGGTTCGGGGGAGAGGACTTTGCGCTGTCCGGCACATTAGCAGGAGGTACGGACCTCACCGGCTACGTGCTGAATGAATGGAAAGGATTTACCGGCAGCGTCCATTTACAAAACGCGCCTGCCACCACACCGGAACCATCCACGCTTACCTTTCTGCTCACTGGCTGGCTAGTCGCACGGCTTGCCTTCCGTGATCAGCGCACTAAGAAGGTTCCTGGTTTCCCAGACTGCTGTACCAGTGAACAATAGATGACGCACAGGTTTTCGTGGGTTACTACGACAGCCTGCCCTGACAGGCATTTATCCGGCAAAGCCGGAGAAGGAGTGGAGAGCATGTCAGATCAGAATTATGGAACAAGCGCGAAGAAACTCCCTTTGTCGGAGGAGATTGAGGCGATGGTCGCATTTCCGCAGGGCGCTGTGGGGCTGGATTTTGTCGGCGTTTTTGGGGCTTCTTATGTAGGCGCGAATAGAAGCGGCTTCTTCTTCCGTGAGCGCGGCTTTGTTGCGACCGCTGTCCCGGAACCGGGCAGTATCGCGCTGCTCATTGGCATGGTAGTACCGGGAGCCGCCTTCGTCATGCAGCGCAGAAAGGTGAGGACGGCTTGAACAACTCTCGCATCAGGCGAAACACACCAGATGAACGGGAATTGCGATTCCAGGCGCGATGGGCTTCCGGGCGCTATCACCATCGCTCCTGGTTTGCAGCCAACCGGTGTCTTGATGTGCGGCTGACATCGGTTGCACTGCACACGCGCCTGATGTTTCCTTATTCTCTGTTCTCTTCCACGCACTGGGGTTTCAAGAACGCCATTCCTATCAAACAGGTGCAAACGGTGCAGGCGGCGCGTTTTCTGAACTGGTGGCCGACCGTGGAAATAACTTTTCTGGATGATGCAGGACGTAGCCGCTGCCTCGAAATCGGCTTTACCGGCCCTTTGCCGCAGCTGGGAACCAGCCAACAGGAAAAGCGTGACATCTTTTTGCGCGCCATGCAGAAAGCGCAGCAGGAGGGACAGTAGAGCGCATCTTCGCCGTCCTGACACTCGCTTGAAAGGAGCCATTACGGCTATGCTTCACGGAAACCTATTTACTCGTCGGGCGGTTTCTGCCCTTTTCGACTTTACCGGCAGAAATCGCGTTGCGCCGACTCGGACTGCTCAAGCAGCAACGGCAGCGCCACGACCACATTCTGCAAAACGGATGGACTTGGCGGCAATGATGTCGGCACTACTCGCCTGTGGCATGGGAGCAGCACAGGCCGATGTGGTCTTCTTCGATGGCACATTCGACGACGCGAATTGGACTGTCACGCAGTCGCATGATCTTATATCTGCCCATCAAATCGGCAGCGGCGGCAACCCGGGAAGTTTCAGGCAGACCCAAATCTCTTCCGCTGAGCAATTCGATTATGCGGTGAGCGTAAACAATGCCTTCCTCTACAATCCTTCCACGCAAGGAGCCATTACGGCTTTCACCTTCGAGAACGATCTTATCAGAATCACCAGGAATTTTGGGTCGGATTACTATCTCTTGATCCAGCAGGCCGGGGTCTCTTACTACGATCTGCGGCACCAGCGAACGCCGGAGGAGACAATTGGGGCCATAGTTCCCGAACCTTCGACACCTCCGACCTTGGAAACTTCACCAGACTGGATGGAGCCTCCGGCTCGCCCAACTTTACGGTGACGGGAGCGGCTATTCAGTTCGGCTATGTTGACATTGCTCCTGGCGCCGGGTTTTTTCAGACAGACACAGGGATTGATAACTATGCCCTCACCGTGGTCGCGTCCCCCGCTGCCGTCCCGGAACCCGGAGCGCTGGCCTTGCTTGCAGCGGGTGGGTTGTCTGCGTTCTGTCTATGGAAACGCCGCCATTAGAAGGCGTCTATTTAAAAGGGTCTATTTGAAAGGAAAGTCATGTTTACAAAACTAAATCTTACGATAACGGGCGTTCTGACGCTCCTGGCACTGACTGCCACTCGCCCCGCAACCGCACAAACAGCCTGGCAGTACAGTATCTTCAATGGGCCTGCCGCCGGCACGTTCTACCAGCTCAATGCCATCAACAACGCGGGAACCATTGCGGGCACATATAGCGGTCAGGCCGCGTCCGGCGTGTTCGTCATGCAGGGCAGCGCGTTCACAACATTTGGCAATGGCGATAGCCAACTGAATGGCATCAATAACGCCGGGACCACAACGGGATATTTCTACGATGCCATTGCGGACGTTGAAACGCCCTTTGTTCGCGCGGCGGATGGAACCTTCTCTTTCCTGCCAAAATTAGTTTATGGAGATGTTCCCCAGGCGCTCAATGATACCGGCAAAGTTGTCGGCTACTCTACCGATGACTTTTCCACTGTTCACGGCGCGATGTGGAGCGGTGGCAGCGAGACAACTTCGGACTATCCCGGCGCAAGCGATACGGTCTACTATGGCATCAACGACGCGGGCAAGATCGTCGGCGATACCAACACCGTCACCGGTAATGGCCCGACAGAAGCCTTTACGCTGGACAATGGCGTTTTCACGCCCTTTGTCATTCCCGGGGCTGCTGTTACCATTGCAGAAGGCATCAACAATGCCGATCAAATACTGGGCCGATACGGGGATGCGAACGGAAGCTTTCATGGCTTTATCCTGGACAACGGAACCGTGACCACGCTGGACTTTCCCGATCTCGATTCGATTTTCGGGCTGACGTTTACTGATAGCAATGGCAAACTGTTCAATCGGCAAAGGCCCTTCACCATCCCGCTCGGCTTCAATGACAGGGAGGATTTTGTGGGCATCATCGGGGCTTCGTATGAAGGCGCGGATGGAAACGGCTTCTTTTTCAGAGAGCGCGGCTTTACAGCTTCCGCAGTTCCTGAACCGGGCAGTATAACGTTGCTTATCGGCATGGCAGTGTCGGGAGCAGCCTTCGTCATGCGACGTAGAAATGCCGGAGTTGCTTAGGCTGTTCTTCCATAAAGGGGCTGGCAAATGACGCAAGTAGCCATCATTGGAAACGCGGGCGGTGGCAAGAGTACGCTCAGTCGCCGCCTCAGCCAGGTCATTGGTTTGCCATTACATTCCATTGATTTGATCCAGTGGAAACCGGGCTGGATAGCGGCTCCTGCGGAGGAAGTAAGGCAGAAGCACGAGGCGATTCTATCTCAGGAAAAGTGGATCATAGATGGCTGGGGCGACTGGGACAATATCGAGGCGCGCTTTGCGGCTGCCGATACCATCATCCTTGTTGACTTCCCGCTTTACATTCACTACTGGTGGGCCATGAAGCGTCAGTTCATGTGCTTGTTCCGTCCGCGCCCGGATGGGCCGGAAGGATGTCCCATGCTGCCCATGACCTGGCGGCTCTTGCAGTTGATGTGGATGATCCATTATAAAATGCGTCCTCGCCTGTTGGAAATGGCTGGAAGCCTGCCATCCAACAATCGAGTATTTCATCTCCGCTCGCCACGAGAATTACGCCGATTTGTCCGTGAACATTGTCCTTCTCCATAGACCACAGAAAGATTAACCGGGTTGCCTGCACCTGTATTCGCATTGTCGCCCCTCTTCATCGAAACTCGCCTCATCGTTGATTTCTGCATTTCTCCATCGGATGCAGGAATTTGCTCTGTGTATAGCGAATAATGCCGCATCCGCCAGACGGCGCTTTTCAACTCTCACTTCTTACAAGAGGCTCAAACATGCACTTCAACATTCCCGGTTTGCGGCGCGCGGGCATTTTCGCAACGTTGACGCTTGCGCCCGCTGTTTTCGGTTCCACCCTGACCTGGGCGCAATCCGCGCCGATTGCGAAACAACGGGTAAACGCGCGGCTGCAAACTGCGCCTAAGAAGCGTACGGAGAAAAAATCTAAAATGGATAAGATGATCGTTTACATCGGCACGTATACGCAGGGCGCGAGCAAAGGCATTTACATCTATGATATGGATGCCAATACAGGTATGCTCACGCCTGCCGGCAATTCGCCACTGGTTTCTAATCCGTCCTTTCTGACCATTGCGCCCGACCATAAACACCTGTATGCCTGCAACGAAGTGGATGATTTCGACGCGGCGCACGATGGCGCGGTCAGCGCGTTCGCCATTGACGCCAAAACGGGCGGACTGAGCCTGCTCAATCAGCAGCCTTCGGCGGGAAGCGGGCCGTGCTTCGTGTCTATGGACGCCAAAGGCAAAAACGTTCTTGTCGCCAATTACGGCAGCGGCAGTGTGGGCGTTCTGCCTGTGGGCGCGGACGGCAAATTGATGCCGCCGAGCGCCAAAATCCAGCACGAGGGCAAGGGACCCGACCCGGCGCGGCAGGAAGGTCCACACGCCCACTCCATCAACCTCGACCCTGCCAGCCATTTCGCGTTTGCGGCGGATTTGGGACTGGACAAAGTATTTGTTTATCGCTTCGACGCCGCGCATGGGACGCTGACGCCCAACACGCCCGCGTTCGCGTCCGTCGCGCCCGGTTCCGGCCCGCGCCACTTCGCGTTTCACCCCAACGGGCATTATGCCTACGTTATCAACGAAATGGCGTCTACCGTGACCGCCTTCCATTATGATGCCGCGAAGGGCGAACTGACCCAACTGCAAACCATTTCCACCCTGCCCGAAGGCTATACGGGCGCTACCACCTGCGCCGAAATCCGCGTTCATCCGTCCGGCAAGTTTTTGTACGGCTCCAATCGCGGCCATGACAGCATCGCCATTTTCGCCATTGACCCCGCTACGGGCAAGCTGACCGCTAAGGGGCATCAGTCCACGCAGGGCAAAACGCCGCGCAATTTCAACCTTGACCCAAGCGGGCATTTCCTGATCGCCGCCAATCAGGAAACGGATAACGTCGTGGTCTTCCGCATTGACGCGCAAACCGGGCAACTGACGCCCACCGGCCAAACCATAGATGTGCCAAAGCCCGTGTGCATCAAGTTCCTGCCGCTCGGCAAATAAATGTAAGCGTATTGCTCAGGCGACTCACTGCCCTTCTTTAAACCGCGTCAAGCGGCTCAAAAGAAGGGCAGTAACGTTGTTAATAGGGGTATTTTGTCCTGACACGATTTGAAAGCGGTTCCGCAGAGTGATTCCAGTTGACGTAAGCGGCAGGATGTGGTAAAAACAATAACATTACATAGTTGCCCCTGTTTAGAAGAGGTGATTGATGGTGACTGCGAAGTTTGTAGACAAACGCCTTGCTTCTTTCTACACGAAGGAGGTACTCGCGCAAGGGCGTACATTATCTCACCTCATTGATAAACATTCCAATCTTGCGGAATGGCAGGCAGTAAGTTTCGTTCCTGAAAACTTACCGGATGCGGCAATGAATAACTTCAACTTCGGCAGCAATTTGCCGTCTGAAGTTATCAGGAAGGCAGTGTCGGAGTGGGTTGTGGAACTTTTGACGGATTGTTCCTATCCTGCATTGATTGTAGAAAATGCGCTGGCACAGCCTTCTGATCTATGGCTGTCCACTACGCGCGTGAATACCATCGTGTTTGAAAATGAAGTATATCATTATTGTGCAATACCCGAAACGGAAGCAGCCCACACAAAAGACGCCCTCAGTGAAATAGTTCTCAAAACAATAACAACAGCCGAAAACGCATATCCACCTGTTGTTGGCGTTGTATCGGCGCGAAGTGACAGGCTGCGTGTTCGTTCTGAAGGTCAGTTCAGCGTCCTGCAACGCGAAGAACTAGTTACGATAGCAACAAATGCCTGTCACATCATCGTTGGAGCTTACGATGGTGAAGGCTACCTTGTCTGGCATCGCCCAGCCAAACGTCAATTACTGTATTGAACCCGAAGTGAAATAAATCGAAGGTTGCCTTATGAAATCGCCACACGCGGAGATGGATAATCCTGTTGTTGCTTTGATACGCTCGCGCCAGAGTTTGCAAGCCCACCCTGACAACGCGACGGCCTTGTTTGAGCAGGGCAACGCTTTGTGTCAGTTAGGGCAGTGGGAACAGGCGTTGGAAGCCTGGGAGCAGGTCACGCATCTGGAACCCGACAACGCTTTTGCATATCTCAATCGGGGCATTGTGTATCTACAGCAGGAGCAGTGGCAAGAGGCCGAACACGCCTTTGCAGCCGCAATTTCCCGCGCCCCGGAACAGGCGGAAGCGCATTTCGGGTTGGGCGTGGCGCTGGCGCAGCAGGGGAAATACGAGTCGGCTCACGCGGCCTGGCAGGATACGCTGCGCCTGAATCCCATGCACCCGGAGGCCGGCGCCCATCTTTCCCTGCTGGCGCAGATGTCTTCAACAGAAGTGGAGTCCCTCAATGTCGGCTCCGCGCAAACGCTGCAATTGGATTGCGTGATTTCCCCGCCCGCTCCATCCGAACGCGACACTGCTGTAGAAGAATCCCGTATCAAACTGCCGCCCCTGATCGGCCCCAACCTGGACACGATTGCCGGGGCCGTTGTCGCCGCTCAGGAAGCGCGGGAACAAGCCGTTGCCCCACCGCGTCAGGAGACGACTGCGCCTGCCACTTCGGAGGAGGAGCGCCGGGAACCCACGCTGAAAATGGACAGCAAGGCGCTGAAGCGAGAACACGCTCGTCTTGCCGCTTCAGGCCGTTCCTCGTTTGAACGCAAGCCCCTGCCTGTCTGGCAACGCGCCCTGCTGATAACGGGGAGCGCGGTTGTTGCGGCGGCGCTTACGCTGTGGGCAATCATCCTGCGCATCCACGCGCCCGCAGAAGTGGACAAAACCGATACATCTTTATCCGCTTCCCCGGCAGCCCTCACAGCGCGGCCCAACATGGCTCCGACGCTGTTGCCGACGACAGAGCAAACACAAACGGCAGGAACGCAAACATCCGCGCCCGTTGCGTCTTCCAAGATTGCAGAACCGACGCTGATGGTTCCAGCCACTTCCGTTCGCGCGCCCCATGCTCGTGGTGACGCCGCTGTTGGTGTTCGGGCGTCTGCCGTTCACCCGCCAACAGCGCGTGTCGTTGCGGATACCCCGGCTCCGCGCCGGAAAGCAGCCGTAAAGCCCACAAAACGGCTTGTCGTTGAAGAAGACACCTCTGCTTCCGCGCATCGCCGCCATACTTCGGACGCTCCCGCCACGCCCCACGCGCCGGTTCGTCACGCGCAAAATCGTGGAGACGAGGATACGTTCGCCACGCGCCGCCGTCCCGCTCACGCCGACAATGGGGACGAATGGACCGACCATATACCGTAATAAACGATTTGGCAAACGAAAACGATTAGCAAATGCAAAGGAATGTACTCATGTTTACGAACAGGCTGTCTTCCCGCTCTTTATTCCGGCAGCTTCGGTCTTCACAAATCCGGCTTGCCTTCCTACTTTCTATCGGGCTGTCCATCGGAATAACCGTTGGGGGCGCGTTCAATTGTGGCGTGGCGCGGGCGCAGGAAACGCCCCGGAACGCGCAAAAACAAACTGCGCCTGCTTCACTTGGCCCCAATCTGCTGCCGAACGGCGATTTTGCGCGGGAAAGCGCTGCGTGGACATCGGAACTGATGAACGGCAAGGCCAACGCCACGCTTGCCTGGCCTGCCGATGCGCCGCTGCCTGCGGGCGTGACGGGCAAAGTGGCTCGTTTTGAGGTAGAGGCCATAGACAAAGAGCGCTGGCATGTGCAGTTTTACCAGAACGGCCTGAACTTGAACAACAACGAAACGTACACGGTTACGTTTTGGGCGCGTTCCGGTGAAAATCGCCTGCTTTCCATTTCCGCCAATGCGGATGAAGGGGATTACCACGCGCTGGGTCTGGACAATCGCCTTGCCATCAGCCCGCAGTGGCGCAAATACAGCCTGGCGTTCACCGCGCTTCACGCCCGCAAAAATCATGCGCGTTTGTGCTTCATACTCGGTGACGCCCTGGGGCGCGTGGAACTGGCGGACGTTCGGCTGCAGCAGGGCGCGGCAGACGCGCCACTCGGGTTCCAATCTGCTGCGCAACGCCGGGTTTTGAGCAGGGCATGGCTTCCTGGATGCCCCTGCTCGTGGAAGCGCCCGCGCAGGCCACTTTACAATTAACGGACGCGCCCCCCGCCAATGTGGGCGGCAAAGTGGCGCACCTTGCCGTGTCTCAGCCCGGAACTCAACTCTGGCATGCGTACTTCGGCCAGAGCGGTTTGAAACTGGAAGAAGGGCAGGCGTATACCCTGAGTTTCTGGGCCAAATCGGGTCAAAGCCGCTCCGTGACCGTTTATTCCGACATTGCGCAGGACGATTACCACCAGACCGGCCTGCGTCAAACAGTGGAATTGACGCCCAACTGGAACAGGTTTACGTTCGTGTTTACGCCTACCAACACGGGCAGCAGCGCGGCACGAATTATCTTTGCCGCCGGGGATGCGGTGGGCGATGTTGATGTGGCAGGCGTTACCTTGCAGCGTGGCGCTGCGCCGGCTGTCAAAAAGCCCGCGCCTTCCTCGGACACAGCCGCGGTTCGCGCCATTCTGAACGGCAAATCCACTGCGGACAAAACGCCGGGACGGGGCGATACGCGGGCGCACCGCTCCCATCCTCTCCTGGGAACGTGGCAGAGTTTTCATAAGGAGGAAGGGCTGACGGGCAAGGAGTACCAGCGCTACCGCTTTGTGTTTGAGGCGAATGGCAACGGCTCGCTGCAAGTGGCGACCATGTCCGCCGACCCTGCCGACCCGCCCAAATCGCAGCAAACTGAAGCCTTCAAATGGGACTTGATTGAGGGCGGCCCCCACATTTCCATCGGCGCGAACGTGTATACGTGGACGATTGACAAGGATGGCGCAAAGCAAAAATTAACGTTGAAGAACTACGAAGGTAAAACCTATATCCTGTTCCGCCAGTAAAAACCGGTATGTAAAATGCTTGCTGTGAAACAGATTACCAGGCGATCAAATCTGCAAATTGCATGGGCGCGCGGCCTGCTTGCTTGTTGAGCCGAATACAGACGTTATGCAGCGCGGCTTTGGCACACAAGCGGGCATATAGCCACGAGTTGAAAACCCCTGGCGAAAATGTGTACGGCAGTGAAAGAGGTTCTTAGAGCCTATCCCGATAGGGCTTGTCCTTGCGTCTGAAAGACGCTTGCTTTGTCCGGACAGGGGGTGGCGCCCGTGTGGTTGCGACCCCCTAGCAACCACACGGGCAGCTGGAATTGCGTCTGCAGACGACAGCCAAGAGTCGTTTTCAAAACCCGGCCAATTGGGATAGGCTCTTAGTCGCGGGGCGGCGGGGGCGCGTCGGCGGGCGTGAGCGGGATGGGATGCAGCAGCCCGCGCTGAAAACTCCGCGATTCGGTAATGCGCAGGCGTTCGGGCAAAATATAGGGGAACCGCAGCCCCTGCGAGGCTTCCGCCGGGTACGCGGAACCGGCGTACTGCACCGTGTACTTGCGGGCGGCGAAGCGTCCGAGCCGAACGCGATTTTGACAACGGGGGTTTTGGTTTCCGCAATGCCGTGCAGTACCGACCACTCAACCGGCCAGTTCAGCATCTCTTCCAGCCAGCCGATAACGTCCGCGTACCCCATGCTGCGTCCAAGCGCGAGATAAGCGTTTGCCTGCGCGCGGGTCGCGTCGCAATCGAAGCGGCAGGGCAGATGCGGCACAGCCCGCGCGCCCAATGACCGCAGCAGGACATTACCCTGAAACGGGCCGGTGACGCGCCAGGTATCGGGCGCGATTGCTTCCTTTTGCGCCGTGTTTAGCGTCATCGGCCACGTCGGGTCCACAAACCGGTCACGATACCAGATTTGCTCGAAAAACGCATGGCAGCAGACCGGGCAGCCCACCATTCGCGCCACTTCCGCCCGATCCTCGCGCTGCCAGGCCGCCGCCAAATCCTCCACGTTTTCCAGCGCCCCCACCGCAATCCGGTAACGGAGCGGAGCCTCGCCCGTAGCGCGCGCCGCGTAGTGCGTTCCCCCATCCAGCCCTTCCAGAATTCGCAGGTGCAGACGATGCCGCGTCACCTGTTCGCGCAGGCGTTCCAGTTCCCCCGCATAAACCACCACCCGCATACACGGACGCAATCCTTCCGCAACCGACAGCAGTTCCCACTCCTGCCAGGCGGCGATAAGCCGATCCACGCGGGGCTGCCACACCTCCCGCGCCCGGTCGCTGACCCACGAAAAGCGGGTAAAGTCCGGCAGGCGAAACTCAAGACGCTCCATAGTTCCCGTAAACGACTCCATTTCCGCTCCCCTTCCGCCCATCAAAAGCACCGGCTACAAACCAACCCCCGAACACCGAACACCAAACACAAACACCTGAATACCCGAACACCCGCCTCTATCCGGCCTTGACCGCAACCGCCCGCATCGCTTCAAGCGTTTCTTCCATCGTGGGGTTACTGCCCCGGCCCCACGCTTCCAGCATCGCCCGTTCCAGGAATATCCGGTTGGGCTGCGCGGAAATCGGGAAACTGCCCCGATCCAGCAGGCGCTCTTCGACATGGCGAAACAGTTTTTTCCAGATGTCGCAATGTTCCGTGCGGTTGCGCCAATCGCCGTCAATGGCCGTGCCGGGACATTGCCCCTTGCACACGAGGAAAAAACGGCAGTCCTTGCACCCGCCATGCGCTTGGGGCGTGTGGTACAGCGCAATATAGCGTTCGTAGCCGGGGCGGGAGGCTTTGGTGAAATCAATGCCGTCCTTGTTGGTGCGCCCGCAATTGCTGCGCTGCCCGTTTCCCTCCACGCCCTGCACAGCCGCCGTCGTGTAAGCGTCGCAGGCCATCCACACGCACGTCGCCTGCCGATCCTTTCCCGCCAGCAGGCGCTCCATGTCGGAAAAAAGGTCGAAGCGCAAATGGGAAAGCGATGGCTCCATTTCGGCAAAATGCAGCAGCGCCCCGATGTTTTCCGGGACGTTCAGCGCGTACTTGCGGCGAATAATCTCGTTTTCCACTTCCAGAATGTGCAGACGGGCGCTCACGATGCCCATTTTGTCACATTCGCGGAACCACGCGGCCATGCGCGGCAGTTTGTCTTCCGTCGCATTGTTGCGGTGCAGCGTCACGATCAGGCTTGGCGGCGTTCCCTCTTCGCACAAACGCCGAATGGCCTGATGCGTTCTCGCGCTCGCTTCCCGCGTTTTCGCCAGATTACCGGCCCAGCGTACATCGTTGAGTTCGTCCGGGCCGTCTACCGAAATCCCGACGTGGACGTTGTACTTGTGGAACAGGCGAATATGGTTTTCCGTCACCAGGGTTCCGTTCGTCTGCACGGAATTGGACCCGAACTTTTCCAGCCCCCACGCCCACAGTTCTTCCAGGTCATCATCGGGAATCAGCAGCGGCTCTCCGCCGAACAGGGTAAACGCGCCGCCGCTTTTCAAAACCGCCTGCTTCATCGCCTCCATATCATACGATTTGGTCAGATTGCCCGCGTCCCGCTGCGGATTCTGGTAGCAATACTGACACCCGATATTACAGTTGACGCCCAACGGCCTCAGTTCAACGCCCATGATTGTCTCCAATCGCTTCAATGATGAGTGATGAGTGATGAGTGATGAATGAGGATGCCGTTCATCATTCATCACTCAGCATCCATCACTATCAACTATCAACTATTAACTGCTTAGATCGCCTTCGCCGGCACATCCACATGCGGCGTCGAGGTGTCTCCATGCGGGATGGCCGTGCCGTCCGTGTGCGGAATGGTTTTGGTGTCTATGTGGGGCAGCACCTGCGTGTCCGCGTGGGGAATGAGCGTAGAATCCACATGCGGTACCACCGGCGTGTCCACATGGGGGGTGATGGTGGTATCTACATGTGGAATGATCGTGGCGTCCGTGTGCGGCGTACCAACGTCGAAGTGCGGCTTGCCGGTATCCCAATGCGGGCGGCTATCCACATGCGCCCTGCCAAAGAAACTGGTGTCGTCGTGAGAGCCTGTGGAATCGGAATGGCCGCCGCCGCTGTCCGCGTGACTGGAAGCCGTATCCGTGTGTTTGGCAGCGGTGTCGGCGTGTTGGGCGGCAGCATCTACATGCGCCTTCTGCGGCGTATCCCCATGCTTGGAAGGCGTATCTACATGCTTTGGCGGCGTATCCACGTGCGGCGCAGCCGGGACATCGGCATGCTGCGAGGGCGTATCTATATGCTTGCCCGCCACATCTATATGCGGCGTCAGCAGGCCGCTGAACAGGGAACTGGCATTGTCCTTGATCTGCTTTTCCACGCGATCTCCCAGCGCTTTGATGTCGCGGGGAGACACGGACAGGGTGAAGGCGGGCATAGTCACTTTATGGCCCGACCAGACGAACTGGCCGCTGACGGAAGCGCTGAAGCCGGACGAGCCGAGATGCGTGTCGAGCTGCAGGCCGACGGAAGTATTCAGGGAAATGTTGGGAATGAGGGTGGTATGCGTCACCGGGTCCTGAATCGCGCCGGTATCCAAATTCAGCGGCAGGGAGATAAGCACCATCCCGGAAAAGTCGTAGGCATTGCCCGTACGCTTTATGCTGAACACGGCGTGAACGCCCAGCCATTGCCCTTCGATGGTCGCGCTGTTGTTGGTAATCGTCACCATGGACTGCAGGATGTTGAAGTCCTGCAGGGCAACGCTTACCGCCGCCTGCAAATACAAGTTCCCCCTGTTGTCGAGCGTCATCAGGCCGTCCGCTTTCACTTTCAGCGGTGAGGAGTCCGGGAACAGATCGAGATGCCCCTGCATACGGAAGTGGGTGTCGTCCATTTCCAGGCTGGCCGTAAAGACGGTATGGTCTCCCACGCGCAGCAGGCTCGTTCCGCTGACCGCGAAAGCGGGGGAATTGTGGCTGATAACCACCTGCCCGCGCAAATCCGCCGAAAACAGACTGCCGATGCTGCCGGCAACATGCAGCACGGTTCCGAAGCCGCCCGACGCGCCCGCCACCCCGAAGCGGCAGTCGAAGTCCAGCACGTTCGCCAGTTTCCAGCCGCCGCGCAGGAATAATACCATGCCCTCATCGTTGGGCGTGGGCGAGGGCGGCAGAACCTGAATAGTCGCGTTCAGGTCGTTGAAAGCGGCGGGAACCCGGTTCTTCGCCACCAGGTCGCGGAACTCTTTGGGCGTGGTGATAAGCCAGTCGGCGTAAATGCCTGACATAAAGCCGAACGCCAGCGTCTCCTGCCCGACGCGCTTTTCCAATGGCAGGCACTGTATCAGTTCGTTCAGGCTGAGAGTTTTCATCGCGTTCAGCAGATGCGCGAGGAGGCTGTACGCGGTATAGGGGGGCTGCAAGCCGGTCTGTGTGCCGAGCAGCTTGCCGCTGAGGTATTTGGGCAGTTGCAGGTAGTTCGGCCCGACCGTCAGAGAGAACGGAACCGCCGCCCCGAACGAAGCGTTGGGGTCGAGCAGATACGTTCGATCCGTGAAGAACTTTTCCACACTGGTGAAGAGCGCCAGCAGCTGCTTGAAGTCGGGAACCTGCGGTTTCGGGAACTCCCAGTCCGTAACCACGCTCAAGCCTTCCAATCCGAGATATTCGTAGCGCAGATGCTCACAGAAGAGCGGAATGGGAATCGGGATCACGGTCTCGTAGAGTACAAGCACGAACAGGTTGTGCAGCGTGAGCGTGTTCACGAGCGCGTTGCTGTTAGGCAGAATCGGCAGTTTGTCCAGGGGCAGCGCGATGGCGGCGGCCATAGTGATTATGTCGAAGAAATCCAAAATGGCGTCTATCTTGACGGAAAGCGCTGCGCCGCCGAACAGTTCGCCAAGCGTGAGACTGTACAATTCGATGCCCATGAGCTGCGGCAGCGGGCCGATAAAACACGATGTCAGGATTTTGATCGGCTTGTCGCCTTCCACCGCGATTTTGCCGCTGACGCGCCCGTCGTCCGTGACGGTAATATCGAACGTGAAGCCCTCCGGTATCTCAAAATCGAGGTAGGATTTGAAGCGGGTGGGCAGATGGTCCAGCCGGGACGCAATGGCGTCAAGCGCGGAAGTGAACTCTTTCGGCAGCGTAATGCCGGCTTTTTGCAGCAGTTTCAGCAGCGCGGCTGTGTTCAAATTGCCCTTGTCGTCGAACGCCTTTATTTCTGCAAGGGGAATGCCGTTGGGCAGCGCGGAACCCAGCGCGTTCAGGTGGCAGGCATTCAGCAGCGACTTGATGGGCGTGAGCGGAATCTGGAGCGGAACGCTCGGATCAGCCTGCTCGAAGCCGCCCTGCGCGTTGAACTGCTTGCCGTCGTAACTGAAGACGGGAACCTCGAACTTGAACTTGCCGAAATCGCCGAAGTCCACGTAGCACCAGGTATTCGCGCCTTCAGTTTTGAACTGAAGGGCGAGGAAGGGGGAGGAAACGGCGCGAATGGAAAGCCCGTTTTTCACATCAGCCTCGACGCGCAGGCGCGTCACGGTGCTGTCATCACCTTTGCGGTACGTGTTGAAGACATTCACGGACGGCGTACCGTCGGATTTCGTGCCAAAGAGCGTGTTTGTCTGATCCGGGATGCCCACCCCGGCGTCCATGGAGAAACTGATGTCGCTGCCCAATTGCAGGGTAAAGTTGGCGGCTTCGACATTGCCCGTTCCCCATTTCAGATGCAGGCTGCCGACATTAGTATCGGGATACTTGATTTCCACGGGGCTGACCAGATGATCTATCGTCAGCGCCGCGCCCGCCGCGTCCGCTTTGAAATCCGCTTTGCACGGCGAGTTGGTGGCCGGGAAAAGCGACTGCAAGCCTTTGGGCATTTCCGTAAACCACAGGTCTACCTCCGCGTCAAAGGCCCATTTGGTTTTGCCCCCGCTGTCGCGCGTCCCGGTCACGCCGACGGATTCCCATCCAAGATGAACGGAAGAGGGGGTGCTGGGAATGGGAATGGAAACGTCGGCATTAGTGGCTTTGAAAATGAGTCCTACAGTTTTGCCCTGATCGTACAACTGCACCGAACCTGTAACGGCAACGTTGGGATCGAAGTGGAGGCCGCCCGCGATGGTAACGTCCCAGGTATACGGGCTGGCGGAATCCAGGGCATGAGCGGTATCCGGCGTTTTGGTTTTGGCTTTAAGGGCTTTTTGAATGGTAATCGCCACGCTGTCCGCCGTCATGCCGCCGATGCCCGGCAGCGTGACAAGATCGCCCTTGCCGGTCTGCCCGGCGTCCAGCATAAACGTTCGCGCGTCCGCAGTGGTCGTCACGCTGGCGGCGAGGGTGACATTATGATCGAAAACGGTGGCGGCTATGGAACCGGACACGCTCCAATCGGATTTGCCGTCGTACTGAAAGCTGAGGTTCGTGCCCGTAAATAGCAGGCCGTCCACAACCGTGACGGTTTCCGTATCCTGCGCCGTGAGCAGCGCGTGTATCGCCCCGGAAACCTGTGCCGCGCCGCTGCCCGTGCTTGCGTCCCTGGCTATATGTATGGTAGTCGTGTCAATGCCCTGATTAGCGACGCCGAACGGCAGCGTCCAGCGCGTGGCGCATGTCGCGTCGAACGTGAAGACGCCGGTATCGGGAACGGCGGTCAGTTTCACGCCGGAAAGCGTGACATCGGGAACTTCGGGCGGGAGCGTAACGCCCTTCGGCAGCAGGTCACGGACAACCGCATTGAGATTCAGGGGCGTTTGCGCCGCCAAATCCGCTTCCAGCATCCAGTTGGCGTCTCCCGCGGCCTTGCTTGCGGATACCGTCAGGTCGCTGTCGAACAGCAGAAGCTGGCCCTGAAGACTGCCTTCTACGGTTCTGGTTGCGGCCTTGCCGGGCGTGTTGATGGTCAGATCGAGCGACACGCCGCTGACGGCGAATTTATCCGGGAACACCTGCCACACTTGATCTTTGCCCGACACCTGCGTTGCCAGATGAATGGAAGCGATGGAGGCGGCTTTGGTGTCCACGCTGAGGGAGATAGTGGCAAGCGACACGTCGCCCAGGCTTGCAAGCCCGGAAGGAAAGAACGAAAGGTCGGCGGAAGCAAGGCTTGCCAGTTCGGTCAGGCCAAGCGCGGGCAGGGTGTCGGCGGCAAGCGTCAGCGTCCAGAGGGCAGCCGTCGCCGTTACCTGAAATTCCACCGGCACGGCTTTTTGTTTCACCGTCAGTGTGGCATCCACCAGTCCCGTGACCGTGTTGACGTCCGCCAGGCTGACGCTCAGTTTGAAGCGCGTCACGGCAAGCCAGGACAAGTCGGGGATATGAAGGGGCGCGGCATCCTGATAGGTCACGGTCAGGTCGCACGACTTTACGGCCCCCGCTTCCTTGAAATCAATCTCCACACCGGCCTGTGGAATGTTAAAAAGGGTGACATTGCCGGTAACGGCGAGACTGCCATCCGATGTGGTGGCAAGGTTCGCGTTTTGCACCACGATTTTATCGCCGCCGGGGATGTTGGAAAGCAGGGCGGGCAGAAGCCCGCCGCTTTGGGCAATGCCGGCCAGGGAAAGCAGGCCGTTTTGAATGTCTGTCTGAATCTCTTGCTGCAGCTGCGCGAGCGACATAGCGGAACTCCATTCTTAGTGAGCGTACCGACCGTGTAAAGAGAACAGTGTGAAGAAAAACTGTTGGCAGAAACAATTTGCAAACAAGTTGCAGAGAACGACTGCCTGCATCGTGGCGAGGAGTGGCATGTATCGGAAGCGCGGCATCGGGACGGCTTCCCCTAACCTTGAAAGCCATTATAACAAAACAATTACCTGCTGTCAACAAATTTTTTAAGAATTTTCTATCCATACGCCCGTTTGTTTTTTAGGCTGTTTGACAGCACTCTGCTTGTGCCTTCTGTTTCTCCTGCGTAACAGACAAAGCAAGTTTTCATCAAGTAAAAAGATATTTATCCTTCCCAGTGACGCAGAAGCGGGCGTGATGAATCACGCCCCTACACACCATGTTTGAACGGTATTGCTCTTAAACTTTTCTTAACATCGGGCTGGTATGATACCGTCGGCATTACACGGCTTCTCTGCCTATTCAAGAAAGGAATTTTTTATGTCTACCGAGACTTCACTTCCCAAACTTTCGCGCCGCCAACTGCTGCAAGCGGCAGGCGGCGTCACCTTTCTCGCGCTTGTGCCCACGCGCAACGGCTACGCCGCCCGTTTCGACCGCGACGGTCAATCGGCAACCGAAAATCAAAAATCGAAAATCCCTATGCCTCTGTTCACCGCCCTGCCGTATATTCAGCCCGGCACGAGCAGCAGTAAGTTGGTGGAGGGGCAGGAATCGCTTGTCATTGCGTGGCAGACCAACCATGTTCCCGCCACATTTACGCTTGATTACGGCGCGTCCGGCCTGAACCGGCAAGCCACGATTACAAAGGCCGAACGTATGAGCGGCGACCATGAGGACGAAAGCCATCATCAGAATTATGTCGCCACGCTGACCGGCCTGTCGCTGAACAAACGCTATCAGTACCGCGTCCGCATGAACGGCGAAACTATAATGGAAGGTTATTTTACGACCCGCAAGCCGCGCGGCGTGAAAAGCCGGTTTGTCGCGTTCGGCGATAATTCTTATGGCGACATCAGCGACCGCGCGATTGCATACCAGGCGTACCGCGCCCGCCCCGACTTTGTGATGAATACGGGCGACAATGTGTACGAAGACGGCCTGGACAACGAGTATGCCCGCTACTTCTTCCCCGTGTACAACGCCGAGCAGACGGGACAGCGCACGGGCGCTCCGCTCCTGCGCTCCATTCCGTACTATTCCGTGATTGCCAACCACGATGTTCACGCCAAAGGGCCGCAGGGGCAGCCGGTCGCCAACTTCACCCTCCACAACGACGCGCTGGCCTATTTCACCAACTTCCACTTTCCCCTGAACGGCCCCAATCCCGCCCGGAAAACACCGGCGTATGGCGATGCCGAGGCCATTGAGCATTTCGCCAAATGCGCGGGCGGACGGTTCCCCAACATGGTGAACTACTCCTACGATTATGCCGACGCGCATTTTCTGTGCCTGGACAGCAACATTTATGTAGACCCGACGGATACGGGCTTGCAGGAGTGGATTGCAGTCCGACCTTGCCGGCACGGACGCGGCGTGGAAGTTCGTCGTGTACCACCATCCGGCCTTCAACGCGGGCTACGACCATTACGCCGAGCAGCACATGCGCGTCCTGTCGCCCCTGTTCGAGAAGCACGGCGTAGACATTTTGCTGCACGGGCACGAGCATACCTACCAGCGGACGCGCCCGTTCCGCTTCGCGCCCGGTGATATGTCTGCCGCCAAAGCCGTAAACAGCAAGAACCGGTTGGTTCCCGGCAAGTTCACCATTGACACGCGCTTTGACGGCAAAACCGTGACCAAGCCGGACGGCATTTTGTACATCACGACAGGCGCGGGCGGCAAGCACCTGTACGACCCGCAAAACAACAACAACCCTAAAAGCTGGCTGCATCCCGAAGACAACAACGCGGATTACGTTGTTCCGCTTCGTGTCCGACCGCCATTCCCTGACCGTCTTCGACATGGACGCCCACTCCCTGCGCCTGACGCAAATTGACGAATGGGGCGCGGAAATTGACCACATTCATATCACCAAAGCGTAATTGCCAAAGCCTGAGTTCCGGGGCTTTGCAATCCCGGCAGGAAAGTGCAAGTGTCCTGCGGACGCGGGAATTTTCCTACAGAGTTGCGTCCGCAGGACGCTCGTTTTGTCCTGCCGGGGATTTTCAATCCCCGGCTGACAGCGACATGAACGCTTTGAATTCTGAAACGCCCCCAAATTCCGGCCAAAGCAGGAAAACAGCAACCTTTTCGACAAACATAACGCGCAACGCCCAAGACCGAATACCGAACGCCGAACCCCCAATACCACACGGAAAGGAAATAATGTGAAACGAAAAACCGCTCTATCCCTGCTGACGCTTCTGCTTGCCTGCGCGCCGCTTGCCGTTCGCGCCCAGGAACCGCCCATCACGCCGCAGGGGATACAAGACGCGATGAGCGCCAATCCCGATGCCGCCGCGTCCGCGAAGTTGGCCGCGCAGATTCGCGCGCTTGCCGGCAGGCAGGACTTGAAGCAGGGAACGCGCCCCCTTGTGCAGTTCAAGGGCGAGGACGCCATTGTCGCCTTCGCCATTGAAGCCCCTGCGGGAACGCCGACCGTGACTTTTACCCGCGACAGTTCCACGTTCAACACGCAGCTCAGTCCGACACTGGTAAAACTCGGAGATACCGGCCTGTATGTCACCACGTTTACCCTTGCGCGCGTGGGAACCATGCCGTTCCCGACCGGCGCGGGCATGAACTTCCACTATTTTCTGGACGGCAAGCCCGTTGAGCGCAAGCGCCCGGACGGCAGGCCGGAGGACGACCACTTTGAAGCCTATCCGCACAATCCCGATAACGACGTGGATGCCAGCGCGCCCAAAGGCAAATTGACGCAGATGCCGCGCTGGAAAAGTACGATTTTTGCCAACACAGAGCGTGATTGGTGGGTGTACGTGCCTGCGCAGTACACGCCCGACAAGCCCGCCTGCGTGATGATCTTTCAGGACGGGGGCGGCTACAAAGACAATGTCAGCCGCGTGTTCGACCGCCTGATTGCCAAAGGGGATATGCCCGTCACGGTGGGCATTTTCCTCAATCCGGGCGATCTGCCGCGCGGCACGAGCGCGCCGGGCAATCGGGGCGAGCGCAGCTACGAGTACGATACACGCAGCGACCTGTACCCCCGCTTCCTGCTGGAAGAGATTCTGCCTGAAGTGGAAAAAACAACCAAACTTCGCCATGACGCCGCCGGTCGCGCCGTTGCCGGCCTGAGCAGCGGGGCGTCTGCCGCGTTCACCTGCGCGTGGTATCGGCCCGACCAGTTCAGCAAGGTGCTGTCGTGGATCGGCAGCTACACCGATCTGTCTCCGGGCGATACCGGCTATGAAGGCGCGCACAACTACCCGTTCTTAATCCGCCGCCTCAAAGACGACGATCCCCGTACCAAAATCCGCGTCTTTTTGCAGGACGGCGGCAACGATCTGGACAACCCCTATGGCGACTGGCCGCTTGCCAACCAGGAAATGGACCGCGCCCTGAATTTCAAGCATATAGACCACAAGTTCGTCTTCGGCGGCGGCAACCACAGCGGCACGCACGGTTACGCCATACTGCCGGAGTCGCTGCGCTGGCTGTGGCGGCAGTAGGTTGAGAAAGTGATGAGTGATGAATGATGAATGATGAATCAGCATTTTGTTCATCATTCATCATTCATCACTCATCACTTCCCTAAAACCCCGGTATTTCTTCCGTGTTACACTCCCGGCTCCCTGTGGAAAAATGCTAGTGTGTGGCTGTGCAGGCGCGCTGCCATGATCGTAGCAACATTGGCGTGGTATTGTTCTTCTCTGTTCTTCTGTTGCCGCAATGCTGTTGTTTGATTTTGTTGCCTGCACGGTGGGCTGTTTTATTACGACAGCCCCGTTTGTTTGCGCGCTAAAAAATCAATTCGCTGAATCTACCGGCGACGTCAGCGCAAACAATGTCGCGGCGGGAGGCCGCGCGTAACGCGCATCACGGAGGAGCCAAATACCATGAGTTTTCAGATCAACACCAACGTCACGGCGCTCAACGCGCTCAACAACCTCAACAAAGTTTCCAACAGCGTCGCCGGCAGCATTGAAAAGCTGTCTTCCGGCTTGCGCATCAACCGCGCCGCCGATGATCCGTCGGGCTTGATCATCTCCGAATCCCTGCGCGCCCAGATTGACGGCTTGAACCAGGCCGTCAGCAACAGCCAGGACGCCACCAACCTGATCAAAACTTCGGAAGGCGCATTGACCGAAGTGAACAGCCTGCTGCGCAACGTGCGCCAGCTTGCCGTACATGCCGCCAACACCGGCGTCAACGACCAGGTGGCGGTGCAGGCCGACCAGACGCAGATCACATCGGCCATTGCCAGCATCGAGCGCATCGCCGAGCAGACCCAGTTCGGAACCAAGCACCTGCTCGATGGCTCGTCCGGTATTGCGGCAAACGTCGTGGACACCAAGAACGTTGCGGGCATCAGCATCGGCGGCGTATTTAACAACCTGACCACGCAGAGCGGCACGGTCAATGTCGTTGTCAACTCTGTTGCGACCCGCGCTCAGGTATCCGGCCTGGCAACTTATGCCAGCGTCACGGCCAGCATCAGCACGGTGGCCGGCCTCAAAACCGGCAGTGGCGGCACAGTTGTTCTCAACGGGCAGTCCATCGCCGTCAGCGGTTCGGACACGGTGCAGACCTTGATCAACAAGATCAACAACTTGGCCGGCACAACGGGCGTATCGGCGGACTTCACCACTGCCAACGGTTCGGGTTCCATCGTGCTGACGCAGCAGAACTACGGCTCCAACTTCCAGATCAACGAAAGCGAGTCCTCTCCCCTGCTGACGGGAACCGGAGCGCCCACGCTGGTCAAGGGAAATAACGCTACCGTCACCGTCATCACGTCCGCTCTGGTCAACGGCGCGGTCACAAGCGTCGTTGCTACCTTTACCGGAGGCCGTTCCGCAAGCGACAGCGGACTGCGCGTAACCGATACGACGGGCAACAGCATTCTGCTGACGGAAGGCGCGTTGAGCAACTACAACGCCACCACGCCGGTTCAGTTGACGGTTGGCACGGTGACAGCGGGCAATCTCCAGTTCCAGATCGGCAGCAACGCCGGCCAGACGGTTACGGCCAGTCTGGGCAACGTTCGCACCACCAACCTGGGCAACACCAGTGTCGCCGGCTCGAACCTGTCCCTGGTTGACGTGACGACGACAAGCGGAGCCACCAACGCGATTACCATTACGGATGAAGCCATCGGGCAGGTGACGCAACTGCGCGCCAACCTGGGCGCCTTCCAGAAGAACACGCTGGACTCGACCATCAACTATCTGAATGTCGGCGTGGAGAACCTGTCCGCGTCGGAAAGCCAGATACGCGACACCAATGTGGCCTCGGAAGTCGTAAAACTGACCAAGAACCAGATCATTCAGCAGGCCGCGCAGTCGGTTTTGTCGCAAGCCAACTCCGCGCCCCAAGCCGTGCTGTCGCTTCTGAGGTAGACGGTAGAGGGTAGACGGTAGACAGTAGAGGTTCAGCCTGCTTGATGCGCTCACTTTGCATCAAGCAGGCTGTAACTTTCAGGCTGCCATCTACTCACTCTACTCACTCTACCGTCTACCGTCTACCCTCTACCGTCTACCTTCCTCCCCCCTTCCTTTTCCTGTCCCTAACCGGGTAGAATCAATTCCGGGCAGACACTTCTTCGTTACTTCTTTCTGTGTTTCTTGTCCATTCAGTTAGCACAGGCCGTTTACGGCTGTTTCTCCGTCGTTTTCCAAAAAGAATACCTGTCTATCCAGTGAAGGGAGACTGAACTTTGATTGATTATGAGCAAATGCTGCGAGACCCCGTATCGCGGCGGGCGTTTCTGGCGCGCATGAGCGCGGCGGGATTGGGCGCGTTATCCCTGCCCCTGCTGACAGGCTGCAACGGCAACACCAGCAGCAACAATACCAATAGCGCGGTGGGCAATTCTCTCGGATTTCCGGGTATTCCCGGACGCAACGCCAATGAGGTTGTGCTGAACTACGCGCTGACGCTGGAAATCACCGAAGCCGACCTGTATCGCCAGGCGCTCAACCGCGCGGCAGGGCTGGCGTTGGGTACGCAGTTGGATACCAATCTGCCCCGGCCCGGCACGACCGGCAGTTACAAGATGGTACTGACCGCCGGTGGCCTGGACAGCAATACGGCGGCAGCAGGCTTTTTATACCTGGTGCAGTTCGCGTATGTGGAGGCCACGCACCGCGATTTGCTGTTTGCGATGCTGACCGGCTTAAAAGCGCCCCTGACGCAGGCCAGTGTCAAAGGCTATACCTTCCCCAATTCGGAACCGGGCGTAGACCTGAAAACTATCCTGACCAATCTGTATTCCATTGAAGAAACGGGCGTACGCGCCTATCTCGGAGCCGTGCCGACTTTAACGGACAATACCGTCGCCCAGACCGCAACCGCCATCTACTCGACGGAAGCCCGGCACTCCGCTGCCCTGGCCTATCTCCTGGGCAAAGACCCCGGTCCGGCGACGGGCGTGGCTTCCACTTCCGACATCAGCGTCACCGGCCAGGCGTACCCGCACGTCAACACCTTTGAGTATGCCTCCACTCCCACCGAAGTGCTGACGGCGGTTTCCACGGCTTATTATGTCAAGTGAGACGCGGAAGTTGACGGATGCTTGCAGGTGAACAGTTTTGGATCATGCCGATATTTCCGGCTTGAAAACTTTTGGAAGGATGAGATTCACGATGAGCGATACACACAATGCCGCGCCGACGCCGAACGCCACGCCTGCGCGCCCTGTCGCCGCGCTTGCGGGCATGGCGGCGGTAGCGGTCGGCACAATGCTGGCGGCAAACAGGGCCAATGCCCTGACTCTGACCTTTAACGACAACATTCCCGGAACCGGCGACATCAAGGTGCTGAACTACGCGCTGGCGCTGGAAGATTTCGAATCGGCTTTGTATCAGGCGGCGATTGCCAAACTGCCCTCATTGGGGGCAAGCGCGGGCAATGCCATTTTTGATTACGCGACCAAGTTCGCCGTTGTGGAAGCCGACCACGCGGCGTTTTTGCGGGGCGCGATTACGGCGGCGGGCGGCACGCCCATCAGCAAGTTCACCTATAATTTCAGCAGCATCACCGGGGCTGCGGATGCCCGCGCCGTTCTGGAACTGCTGCTGCAAGTGGAAGCAACGGGCGTACGCGCCTACATCGGGGCCGTGCCTTTGTTTTCCTCCAAAAGCGCGTACCTGCAAACGGCAGCCGCCATTCAGGGAACCGAAGCCCGCCATACCAGCATCCTGACGATTGTGCGTAATACCCTGTACGCGACCACAACCAACGTTTCCTCCCTGACGCAGGACGGCAGCGCGATTGTCAATCTGAACTACGACACCATCGGCTACAGCGCGGCCAATCCCAACGAAGGCTACAAGGGCATTGACGTAGCCCTGTCTCCCAACGCCGTTCTAACCGCCATCGGCCCATTCTTCGTCGCGCCCGCATAAGGAAGAAAACGACGAAACAAGGAGAGAAAGCCATGCCGGAAGGAGAGGAAGAGCGCGAACAGGTGCAGTGGGAGCGGATGCTGCCGCGCGAATTTCGGGCGGCAATGGCGAAACTGCCGGTCGTGTTTTTGCCGTTGGGTACGGTGGAGTGGCATGGGGAACACAACGCGCTCGGACTGGATTCACTGAAAGCCCATGCGCTGTGCGTTCTTGCCGCGCGGCAGACGGGCGGCATCGTGCATCCGCCTTTGTATGGCGGCATGGGTGGGCTGGATATGCCCGCGACCGTTGTTGTTGAGGAAGAACTGGCGTGGGAAAACTATCTGCTGCGCCCCTGGCTGGAAAAACTCTGCTCTGAGTTTCAACGCATCGGCTTCAAAGCCATCCTCATGCTGACTGGACACTATGGGCATAATCAGCAAATTGTTGTCCGCGAAACCGCCGCGCGCATGACGCAGCGGCTGCAAATCCCGGTTTTGGGAACGCCGGAATACTGGCTTGCGCACGATGTGGGGTATCTGGGCGATCACGCGGGTATCGGGGAAACGTCCCTGCTGTGGCATCTGCATCCCGAACTGGTCGCTATGGAGCGCATCCGCGAAGACCCGGAGTACGGCGCAACAGACAGAATCGAAAAAGGCTCCTCGCCGGAATTAGGGCAAAAGTACGCGGAGGTTATTGTCGGGCGGCTGTCGCAATTGGCGGCGGCAATGGTAAATTGGGACAGCGCGACGCGGACAGCGTTTGCCCATGCGGAACGGGCCTTGACGGACGCGCAGGTACGTGGCTGGCGCGAAAACCATGCGTGGGCCGCGTGGAGCGCGATACGGGACAAAGGCCTGACGCAGTACGGAGCCATGCTGACAACACAGGATTTTGCGGGGATTGAAGCGATGGCGGCGCAGTTGTAAATAAGAGGCTTTCGTTTTGTCGAACTCGGCAAAATGGAAGCCTTTTTGTGCGCGTGAACCGTAGGCAATGTTGGCAGCGTAATAGAAATCAGAGATTGATGTGGAAATCATGTAGGATTGTGGAACAATAGAACGAATTCTCTTGCGGAAAGTGATGCGAATATGGAATCTACCGAAGATTTAACGCCCAGTCAGATTGTTGCCGAACTGGACAAATATATTGTGGGACAGAAAAACGCCAAGCGGGCGGTTGCCGTCGCGCTGCGCAATCGCTATCGCCGCCGCCTGTTGGGGGAAGATTTGCGGGACGAAGTGATTCCCAAAAATATTCTGATGATCGGGCCGACAGGTGTGGGCAAAACCGAAATCGCGCGGCGATTGGCGCTGCTGGCCCGCGCGCCGTTTATCAAGGTGGAAGCCACGAAGTTTACGGAAGTCGGGTACGTGGGGCGGGACGTGGATTCAATGGTGCGCGATCTGGTTCAGGTCGCTATTCGGCTGGTGGAAACGGAGCGCGTGGCCGAAGTGCAGGCGGCGGCGGAGGAGCGCGCCACAAGCCGCATCGTCAACATTTTGCAGCCGGAGCGAACGGGAAGCAGCCGCCGGAGGAATGAGGCCGATTCGCCGGATATGGCCGGCAGCCTGCGCGATATGTGGCGGCAGATGTTTCCCAACGCCGGTCCGAACAGCGGGCCGATTGTCGTGGAAGTGAGTCCGGCCCGCGA
This sequence comes from uncultured Chthonomonadaceae bacterium, assembly GCA_963835065.1. Classification (GTDB taxonomy): domain Bacteria; phylum Armatimonadota; class Chthonomonadetes; order Chthonomonadales; family Chthonomonadaceae; genus CAWFQB01. The sequence goes on from CAWIEK010000050.1 coordinate 192,077, forward strand.
AATCAAGCCGGAAACGTCCACCCCGCCCGAAGAGGACGAGGAAGGCAAGGACGCCGCGCGGCGCGAACGCATTCGGGAACGGCTGCGCCCGCAGGTGGCGAGCGGCGCATTGGACGAGCAGGAAATCGAAATTTCCGTTGAGGAGAATTCGGGCGTGCCGTTCATGCAGGTGTTTTCCAATCAGGGCATGGACGAAATGAACATGGACATGCAGAACGCGCTGGGTGGCCTGATACCGCGCAAACAGAAAAAGCGCAAAGTCACGGTGGGAGAAGCCAAAAAAATCTTTACGCAGGAAGAAGCGCAGAATTTGATTGACCGCGACAGCCTGACGCGGGAAGCCATTCAGCGCGCCGAGCAAACCGGCATTATCTTTGTGGACGAGATAGACAAGATCGCGGGCGGGCGGCAGGGCGCGGGCGGCAGCAGCGGGCCGGACGTGTCCCGCGAGGGCGTACAGCGCGACATTCTGCCGATCATCGAAGGCTCCACCATCAACACAAAATACGGGCCGGTGAAAACCGACCATATTTTGTTTATCGCGGCGGGCGCGTTCCACGTTTCCAAGCCGTCCGACCTGATTCCCGAATTGCAGGGACGCCTGCCCATCCGCGTGGAACTGGAAAACCTGACGGAAGCCGATTTCCAGCGCATTTTGACCGAGCCGCGCAATGCCCTGACCCGTCAGTACGTCGCCCTGCTGGCAACCGAAGGCATGACCGTCACTTTCACGGACGACGCGATTGCGGAACTGGCGCGGGTTGCGGCGGAAGTGAACCGGCGCAGCGAAAACATCGGCGCGCGCCGCCTGCACACCATTCTGGAACGCCTGCTGGAAGACGTGTCCTTCGACGCGCCCGACCTGGACGAGAAAACCCTCCACATAGACGCCGCTTACGTCCGCTCCCGTCTGGACGATATTGTCAAGGACGAGGATTTAAGCCGCTACATTCTTTAAGCTGTGGTTTATCACTGATTTAAGCGTTCGCCGTAGCGGTAGCGGTCACGGACTTTGCGATAGAAGGCGCGGCGGTCAAGGACGATGAGACGGGTCAGGTAGTCGGCGCGGCGGATGAGGATGCGGTCATTCGCCATGAGGGTGAAGGGGTGGATGTTGTCTACAAGGCACAGGGCGTCGCCGCCGTCCGTATCCAGTTTTACCTCAATCAGTTCATCGCAGGGAACCAGCAGAGGGCGGGCGCTGAGGGTGTGCGGGCAGAGGGCGGTGATGACCAAGGCCTGCACGGTCGGGCCGACAATGGGGCCGCCGCAGGACAGGGAATAACCCGTAGAGCCTGTTGGCGTGGACACGATTACGCCGTCGGCGGGAAAGTCGGCAAAGGGGGCGTCGCGCAGAAATGTCTGGAAGTTGAGCAGGTTGGAATGGCTGCCGCGTATCAAAATCTCGTTCAGCCCGACCTCGAAATACGCGCGTTCCTCATTGCGCCAGATTTCCACCTGCACCATCAGGCGCTCTTCAACGTCCATGTCGCCGTCCAGTATCTTCTCCAGGCAGGCGTAGAGTTGATCCGGCACGGTGGCGGCCATGAAGCCGAAGCGTCCCATGTGAACGCCTAAAATGGGAACGCCGTGTGGCGCGGCGATATGCGCGGCGGACAGAATGGTTCCATCCCCGCCCAGAGAGACCATAAAATCTACATCCGCCCACGCGCCATCGGCTTCCGCCAGATCGGGACGTTCCAGGCGGCGCGCGGACTCGGCTTCCAGCACAACCGCAAGGCCCCGCTCCTGAAGCCAGCCGATCACGTCGGCGGCAAATTCCCAGGCTTCTCGTTTGGTGCGATGCACAATGATGCCGACGCGACGGTTCATAACAATAGCCTTTGTTGTTTCTCGCTGACTTTGCGAGGCGCTTACAATTTCACGCGAATGGGTTTGGACTTTTTCACGCTCTTGGTAGACTGTCCCATCTGCTTCATCTGCTGCTTTACCAGTTCCTGAACGCTCAGGGGCGTACTCATTTTGCCGAAGTCACTAGAGTTGTTGACATCCTGATACAGCGTGGCTCCCGTCGGCGGCTTGAACACAAATGTGTCCGGCTCCAATCGGGGCGTCAGGGTGAACGTGTTGTCGCAGGTCAGGCGGACGTACATCGGTACGCCGGGTGGCGCGATGGGATGCGGGTCTTCAAAACCGGGCGCGACATCGGGCTTGATTTGCCCCGGCGTCTCAGTCGGAGCGACGGCGGGATGGGGAATCAAATCATCAAGGGGATTGCGCTTGGGCGCGGTCAGTTCATGGACGATGGGCGTGGTTTCCACTACAAGGCGGCGCAGCAAACTCGTTTCAGGATCAATGTAAAAGCGCAATTCCTGTATTTGCTTGTCCGATTCGGCGCGCAGCAGTACCACGTCGGCGGGTGAGCCGTGTACCGTTCCCACACCCTCATATTTGACGGCATCGAATTGGCTTTCCACATCGGCAAAGGGCGTTAGTCCCATGAGCATCATCAATTCCAGCGTGGAACTGCCCAGATTGGCGACTTTTTGGAAATCGCGCAGGCTGCGCGGCGCTTTCGTTTGGGTATACCAGTTCTTGACGGGGTTGTACACGAACAAAATTTTGCCGTCGCTGAGGGTTGTCGCCGTTTTCGGCGGCGTGTCCGCATCCCCCTCTTCGATCATATCCAGGCGCAAACGATTGCCCGCTACAATCAGCCGAACCGCGCGTCCCGCCGGTTTTTCCACCGGCATACGCGGAAGTTCATTGCCGATTTTCGATTGCCGATTTTCGATTGCCGATTGCGTTGCTTCTGTTCCCTGTTCCCTGTTCCCTGTTCCCTGTACAGGCGTTTGCAGGCTGTAAAAGTCGGTTTGCTGGTCGAAGAAGGTGAGGTGGGCATAGGCGTCGCTCATTTGTTTGAGCAGCAGCAGGGCATGGGAATCGTAAGCGGCTTTATGCGTCGCCCGTAATTCGGAAAGCGATTGCGCGCGCAGCGCGTTCGGGACACAAATCAGCGCTGCGCTACAGGCTGTCAGAGGTAACAAATTGAACGTGGCATGAAATAACCCGTACTTTTGTTTGCATCTTCGCATGGTTCTTACCCTCAACTCTCAACTCTCAACTGTATTGACAGTCCAGCGAACATCTTCCACGCCGGCCAGCTGATTGGCGGCGCGGGCGAGGACAAACAGCAAATCAGACAGGCGATTCAGATAGCGGATCACATCAGGATTGACGGGAGCGGTATCGGCTACGGCGCGGGCCAGCGTGATCGTTCGGCGTTCGGCGCGGCGGCAGACGGTACGCGCATGGTGCAGGGAAGCGGCGGAAGCGTGTCCCCCCGGCAGAATGAAATAGGTGAGAAGTGGCAAAGCGTCTTCGTAATGGTCAATTTGCGCTTCCAAGAACGCGACTTGACCTGTGGATACGCGCTGAATCTGGATACGGCCTTTGTTCGCGTCTTTTTCTTCGGGTGTCGCCAGATCGGAGCCGACGCTGAACAGGTCGTTTTGAATATGCTGGAGCAGGCCGTCCATTGCCGCGTCGGAAACATGGAGGCGAACCACGCCCAGGAGCGCGTTCAGTTCGTCCACCGCGCCATAGGCTTCTACGCGCAGGTCGTCTTTGTCCACGCGCTGCCCGCCGAACAATCCGGTTTCGCCGTTATCTCCGCTGCGTGTGTAAATGCGCGTCATAAGTGTATCAAGAAAAACGTCAATCGTTAAGACGGTTCAAGCCATTCAAAAACGTTTGCGAAAACGGAATGAATGGCTTGAAGGACAGGTACGGAAACAGCAAAACCCCAACAACCCAGGGAATATGAAACAGAGGGCGAGAAACAGCAGATAGGAACCCGTGTTCCACAGCCTTATTTAGTACGGAAGAAATCGGCGTTGGTCTGGATGTAGCCTTCCCACTGCTTGGGAACGTCGCTGTCGGCAAAGATGGCCTCGACGGGACATTCCGGTTCGCACAGGCCGCAGTCAATGCACTCTTCGGGATTGATGAACAGCATATCGAAACTTTGGCCGTTCTTTTCCACAATGCCTTCGTGGATGCAGTCTACGGGGCAGACGGACACGCACGATTTATCTTTAACGCCAATGCACGGTTCGGTAATCACATACGCCATAGTGTGTTCTCCTGCGACGCGGCTGGTAACGTTTCACAGAGGCAAGAAATCGGGACGGTATTCTTTTCTTTTGCGCAGCCGCGTTCATTCTAAAAGTGTCCTCACTACTATACCCCAAACTCGGTTGGTTCGGTTGCCGGAGGCGTGAGAACATCGGCAACTTCTTGTTCCGCCGCTTTGCGGGCGTTATCCGCAGAAATGGATGGCTCCGGTTCCAGCCCGGCAGAAGTTACCGAGTCAAGTTCCGGCTCTGCTGTTGGCGCGTTTGGCTCCTGTGGAGACGTTTCTGCCGATTTTGAGTGTTTGCGCGGGGGTGGCGGGTCGGCGGGCGGGTACGGCTTGTTTTCCTGCACGGCTCGCATCAGTACGCCCAAACGTTCCGCGCCCCGCTTCAAGGCTTCGCCGCCTTTTTGCCCGCCGGTGAGTTCCGCAACCGTGACGGGCGGGCCGAAGCGCACGATCATTTTATGGCGTATCCAGCGCGGCTTGGTTTTGCCATACGGCATGACCACATCGGTTCCAATAATGATGGTAGGCACAATGGACACTTTGGCGCGTTCGGCAATCAGCAGCGCGCCGGGCAAAATGGGCTGCAATTGCCCCGTTTCGCTCAAGCGGCCTTCGGGGAACATCACTACGCACTCGCCCTTTTCCAGCAGTTCCCCGGCGTAGCGCAAAGCCGCGCGATCTGCTGTATACCGCTTCACCGGAAAGCCGTGCAGCCAGCGTATCAGTGTGCCGATGTACTTCATTTCAAACAGTTCTTCTTTTGCCATGATGTAGCAGGCGCGGGGCAGGGCCACGCCGATGGCGGTCGGGTCGCAGTCGCTGATATGGTTGGGCGTGACCATCACGCCGCCTGTCAGGGGAACGTGTTCGCGGCCTTCAAAATAGATACCGCCAAAAATAAAAAAGGCGATCCGCAGCAATGTCCACATAATGGGGCGCACAATCCAAAACGGCATGTCAGGCTCCGGGGAGTAGTTGAGGAAGCAGAAGATGAACGATGAACGATGAATAGGATTTTCACTCATCACTCATCATTCATCATTCATCATTTTCCCCTGCCTTCATTCTAGCATATCTGCCTGACGAGCGCATGGGGCAAAAGTCCCAAATTAAAATCGAACACCGGCATGGAAGGCAGGTGTACCTCTGTTGTATCCTCAAAGATCAACAAGGGCTGTTTTCATCCGGTCTCGCACTTCCTGCCAGTCGTTTTCAGATAATTTGCCGATATGCGCGAGGACGTCTGAACGCGGGCATGTATACAGGAAGGAGCGGAAGGCAGAAGGCTGACGCAAACCGGCGCTTGCCCAATCTTGCAGCAGATAATCGGTTGGTCCGATAGCTGCAGCAACCTGCGTTGTAACCAGCCCTAAAATGTAGTCGGGACGGTTCGCGTGGTAAACATCGGACGAAAGCACAACCGCAGGTCTGCGTTTGACATTGACCGCGCCGATAAAATTAGCGACAACCACGTCACCGGGCTTGAGCATGAGCAGCATCCTCCGGCAAAGGGTAATCTTCTTCTTCGGGGTAGATACTATCCAGGTAGCGCGCTGAGTGGGCGGCAGCCTCTTTTACATCTTCCGCTGTCCACGTATCGCTGTATCCTTCTAACCCTGACGGGGAGGCAGCAGGCAGAAACTGCGCCACATCCTCCAATAACATGGCGGCAAGTCGTAAGCGCAACGCGGGTGACATTTGCTGTGCAAGCGAATACGTTTCTTCCAGAGTAGGCATTGATGGTTTCTCCTGTAATAGTATACACTACAGCATGTCAACTGTACCTGTGCTTTAGTGCCTGTAAGTTCTTTAACATCCCGCGCGTAGGAACACACCCTGTTTCGCCCGCTGGGAAGTGCTAGATGTCCAGACGCGAAGCAATCACCCCTCACCTTTCCCCACACGCCGCTGACAGCAACCATCCAGCAACCCTCCCGCAAAATAATCCAGCAAAAAAGAGCAAAATAAAGTGAAAAAAGTGAACCCTTTGCCCCATACAGCGTCTAATCGTAAAATACAGATGTCTACTATTTAGGCACTAGATACGCAGGAAGGGAGGTGCAGAGCCTATGTCCCACCCCTCCCGTTCGCCCTGACGCTTACGAGGTCACGACGCCTCTCTCCTACAATTTGACACAACGAGACATCGGGCTGGAAGCGCTGTATTGCCAAGATTTCGACGATGACTCTACATACTCTTTTTTCACCTGTCGCTCTGTCCAATACGCTTGCAGGACTTCCCGATTGCAAAGGGTGGGCTTGCCGCTGTCTGGGGAAATTACAGATTTATGAACCTTTAGGCGCATTGACTCCGACACGGACAACAGGTACAATCGGCAAGTGAAAAGGAAGAGAGCGCTAGAGGGGAGTTACTGCCTGTGGTTTGCTGTTTTAACTGGAAGCGGTTTCGCGCCGCTTGCCCTAAAAAGAAAAGTTCTTTGCGGTTTCCCGGCATCCGGTCTGCTGTGTGCGCGGGATTTTTGCTGTTCGGTTCTCCATTTGTTTGGGCGCAGGGGTTGCCGGACCTTGCGCGTAACGCCAATCTCGCTATGGGGGCGCAGGGGCGGCTGATGTGGGTGGACGGCACGGCCAATGTCACGCGGACGAAGGTCGAAAATGGGCAGACGCGGGTTGTGGATTATACGACCACCAGAGAAGGCGTTGCCGAGATCGTGCGGCGGTGCAAGGCGGCGCATATCAATACCATTGTCGTGGATGTGAAGCCGCTTTCGGGGCAGGTGCTTGTATCGGAGCAAGACTACGCCGCGCATGACGACGTGGCGCGGGCATCCGGTTCCCGACTTCGACGTGCTGGCCGCGTTTATTGAGGAAGGCCACAAAGCGGGCCTGCAAATAGACGCCTGCATCAATACCCTGAGCGAAGGCCACAAGTATTTCAGCGCGGGACTGGCGTATCAGCATCCCGACTGGCAAAGCGTGGTTTATACCATTGACCGGGGCATGACTATGCCGGGGGGCGCGAGGCTTTCCATTCGCGCACCCGGCGAACCCGACGATGCCGCCAAGCCCACGCTGCTCGCGGGCGGCAAATCCATTGTCGCCGACGAGCCGAGCGGCCTGACGGGTTTGGAAGGGCCGGATGTGGACGATGAGCCGAGCGGCACAACCGTCGGGCAGCAGATAAACGTCGTTGTGGACGGCAACAGCCGCATCGCGGGCACTGGTGGACAGCGCGCTTTTGGGCGACGACCCGCTGGTTTCTCCCTCCGGCGGGCGGCTGATTACGGCAACGCGGGACAGTGACCGCGAATGGCTGGGGCGCAATGTAAAGCCCGGACAAACGGTACGCTTCGACATGCGAACCGGCCTGACGCCCATTGTGCAGGCTCCGAGTGAAAAGGTGTCGTGCTTCGTCAGTCCCCTGCACCCCGACGCGCGCCGGCACGAACTGGACGTGGTGCGCGAACTCGTCACGGGTTACGATATTGACGGCCTGGTTCTGGATCGCTGCCGTTACAGCAACCTGTACAACGATTTCAGTGACCGAAGCCGCGCCGCTTTCGAGCAGGCCATCCAAAAGCCTGTTGCGCGCTGGCCGCAGGATGTTTTCGCGTTTTCACCGACACCCGGCGGCGACATTATCAAGGGGCCGCTGTACAAGCCCTGGCTGGAATTCCGCGCCCGCGTAATTCGGGATTTTGTGGCGGAAATCGCCCGTACCGCCCGTTCGCTCAAACCCGGCCTTATCCTCGGAACGTATGTCGGCTCGTGGTATCCCTCCTATTATCAAGTGGGCGTGAATTGGGGCAGCGACAAAACCAATCTGCGCTACTCGTGGTTTACGCCCGACTATCCGCGCACGGGCTACGCCGAGTTCTTCGACTGGATTTCCACGGGCTGCTATTATCCCGTCGCCACTCGAACGGATGCGCGGCAGGAAGGGTTGAGCGACCGGGGAACGGTGGAGTACGCGGCGGAACTGTCCAATCAGGCGGTAGCCAACGGCGCGTTCGTGTACCCTGGCGTGTACGTGCCCGATTTTGCCAACCGTCCCGAAGTATTTATTCGCGCGCTGGAAGCGGCGGGCAAGCAGGGGCAGGGCTGGATGATCTTCGACCTGTCCTACATTGACCAGTACAACTGGTGGCCCCTGCTGGAAAAAGCCTTCAGCAAGGAAGTTCCCACGCCGGACCGTATGCCCGGCGTCCTCAGCGCCGTCCGCAGCGCAATGGACGCGGCGAAGCAGTAAGCCCATACCGCGCAGCAAGCGCAGCGCAACGCCCGGAGCGATTCATCACAGTGAGAATCGCTCCGGGCGTTGATACGACTGGTTTCAGAGGGTTAAAGCCCTTTGACGGCTCCGCTCATCACGACAGTGCCATCCATAAGCCGAACGCTCATCGTGTTGAACCCTGCGGTGATGGATACCGGCGTCGGATTGCCAAGCGTGGAAAGCGTTCCCTTGCCCCCAACCACCGTAATCGTTCCGATAACGACGGACGGCAGATTCGCTGTTGAAACATATTCCAGCGTGACCTGAACCGAAGTTCCATCCGGCGCGTCAACGCCGCTGATGTTGGCGGTGCAGGCTACGGCAGGCGCCGTGTAGTATCCGCCAATGGGAATCACCTGGCCGTCTCCCTTGGAAGCGCTGCTGTGGCTGGAAACCGCCAGCCCTTTCAGCGCCACACTTCCCTTGAGCGGCCTGTTGCCGCCTGCGCCGCCCCCGCCCGTTCCCCCGCCCTGCGCCAGAAGGCCACCGGGCGCAAGAAGCAATGCCAACCCACAAACCGCCGCCACAAATCCAAATGCTCGTTTCATGATGTCTCTCCCGAATGATGCCGATGCCGATGGGGAGTACCCTATCAGCGCGAAAGTGATAAGTGCTGCTGTTGCTGCATGTTCACGTAAGAGAGGGAGACACTACGCGCCAAAATACATCGGCAACTGAAGTTTTTCAAATCCGCTGACCGATTGGTAGCATTGTTTTCGCGCTGCGAATGGCTGCAGCGGCGCAGAACCCATGAAATTTTTCTGTAAAGTGTCTGCGTTGTGGAAACGCTTCGCAAACATTAACACTGATATACTGCTTTTGGCTGGTATACTAATTTTGGTTGGATCGGTTCGCGCAGACGCGAGCCTGGTTTCTTCTGTTCCTGCACCGATGCTCCCCACTGGCGACGCCGCCTTTTTGCTCTGACATTTCGGGCTTGCCCGTATGTTTCTTGCGCGAAAGGCGTCGCTATTTTTATGCAGCACAACCCCAATTCCGTCCTTGCGGAATACGTCCCGGCGTTTCTGTTTCTGACTGCCGCAACACCCCTGGAAACCCTGCCGCGCGCCCATCCGGCTGCGCCCCGCGTTTTGCAGGGCGCTTCCCCATGTCAACCTCTGGCTGATAAGGAGGCATGACATGGCGGCGACAGCGACCCACTGCCCGTATTGCGCCTTGCAATGCGGCATGCATCTCGTTTCCCATACCAATAGCCCTGCCAATACGCTCACCGTCGCGCCACGCAATGATTGGCCCACCAACAAGGGCGGATTGTGCCAGAAAGGGTGGACGGCTGCCGAATTGCTGTCCCATCCCGACCGCCTGACCACGCCCCTGATGCGCGACAACAAACATTCAACCCTGCGGTCCGTGTCCTGGGAAATCGCGCTGGATCGAATCGCGCAGGAAATTACCGCCGTTCAGGAACGGTGGGGCAAAGATGCGGTGGGCGTATTCGGCGGGGGTGGCCTGACCAATGAAAAGGCGTACCTCCTGGGCAAATTTGCCCGCGTCGCTTTGGGAACCCCCCACATAGATTACAATGGCCGCTTCTGCATGTCCTCAGCGGCGGCGGCGAGCATCAAAGCGTTCGGCATAGATCGGGGCCTGCCGTTTCCTCTTGAAGACATTGCCACTGCGGACGCCATTTTACTGGTCGGCGGTAATCCCGCTGAGGCCATGCCGCCCCTGATGCAGTATTTCGACGCGCAGCGCAAAAACGGCGGCAAGCTGATTGTCGTAGACCCGCGCCGCACTCCCACAGCCCAAAACGCCAGCCTGCACCTTCAGCCGACGCCGGGAACCGACATTGCGCTTGCCAATGGCCTGCTGCACATTGCCGCGAGTGAAGGTTATCTTGACGAGAATTTTATCGCCGCGCGGACAAACGGCTATGAGCGCGTCCGGCGCGTCCTCGCTTCCTCCTGGCCGGATCGCATCGAGCGCATCACGGGCGTTGCGGTGGCGCAGATGCGGCAGGCCGCCCAAATGCTGGGACAGGCCGGGCGCGTTCTGATTTTGACGGCGCGGGGCGCGGAGCAGCACAGCAAGGGCGTGGATACCGTTCTGGCCTTTATCAATCTTGCGCTGGCATTGGGCAAGGCGGGCAGGGAAGGCAGCGGGTACGGCTGCCTGACGGGGCAGGGAAACGGACAGGGCGGGCGCGAACACGGCCAAAAAGCCGACCAACTGCCAGGCTACCGTAAAATAGACAATCCGGTTCATCGCGCCCATATTGCTCGCGTGTGGGGCATTGATCCCGATGAACTGCCGGGTCCGGGACGCTCGGCGTATGAATTGCTCGATACGATGGGAACGGAAGGCGGCGTCCGCGCCCTGCTCGTAATGGCGTCCAACATCGTTGTTTCCGCGCCCCGCGCCGGCCATGTGCAGGAACGGCTGGACGCGCTGGATTTTCTCGTTGTGGGCGACATCTTCCTGTCCGAAACCGCCGAACGCGCCGATGTGGTTCTGCCCGTCACGCAGTGGGCCGAAGAGACCGGCACGATGACCACGCTGGAAGGCCGGGTGCAGCTGCGGCAGCAGGCTATCGCGCCTCCTCCGGGCGTGTGGAGCGACGCGCAGATACTGGCCGCGCTTGCGCAGAAGTTGGGCAAGGGCTGTCATTTTACCGGCGATACCCGCGCCATTTTCGAGGAACTGCGCCGGGCAAGCGCGGGCGGTCCGGCGGATTACGCGGGCATTACCTATGAGCGGATACAAAAAGAAAACGGCGTCTTCTGGCCCTGTCCCGATGAAGCGCATCCGGGCACGCCGCGCCTGTTCCTGGACCGCTTCGCCACCCCGGACGGCAGAGCCAATTTCCATGCCGTGATGTACCGGGCGGCCGCCGAAGAACCGGACGACGAGTATCCCCTCTATCTGACGACCGGGCGCGTTATGGCGCAGTACCAGAGCGGAACGCAGACGCGGCGCGTGGGCGCTTTGCGCGACCTGGCTCCCGATTGCTTTGTCGAAATACATCCCCTGCTGGCGCGGCGCTTTGACATTGCGGATAGCGAAATGGTTCACGTTGCTACGCGGCGGGGCGTGTGCGAGGCCCGCGCCCGCCTGACCGCTTCCATTCGGCAGGACACGCTGTTTTTGCCCTTTCACTATGGGGGCGCGGGACGCGCCAATCTGCTGACCAATCCGGCCCTCGATCCCGTTTCCAAAATGCCGGAATTCAAAGTATGCGCCGCGCGCATCCAAAAACGGAACGCCGAGGATTAGGCGTTGACAAGACCGCAGCACAGGCGAATTTGGTATGCCGTTCCATTATTGTTCCATTCAGGAGGGAACTTGTGAAGATTAGTGAACTGAAAACCAGCGGACATGCGCCCTCGCTCCTCAGCGCGTTTTTGCACTTCGATATTTCGTTTATGGTGTGGGTGATCCTGGGCGCGCTGATGCCCTACATCGCCAACGACGCCGCGCTGACGGGCGCAAACCTCAAAATCATGCCCACCGCGCAGGTTCAGGCGGCAGGGCAGTACACCGTTTTGATCAAAGGGCCGCAGACCGTCAAGGACAACCCGAAACTGAAAGCGGACCAGCCCAAAAACGTGTACAACCTCCTCATCAAGCCGGGAGATGTGGCGCAGGCCACGCGGGCAAGCGTCGCGCCCGTTGAAAAGTACGTGCTGGACAACGCGAACCCGGCCACGCTTGCCGCGCTGAACGCCAAATCGGGCTTAATCCGCGTTGCCCTGGCGCCCGAAGCGCAGGGCAACCCGAACGAGAACGTGGTCGCGCTCAAGCCTGCGAGTGCGCTGCAAAGCGAGGGCAAGGCCGCGCAGACCATTGCCAACGGCTACTCCGCGTCGGTGAAACTGTCCCTTGTCGGGCTGCCGCTTCTGGCGGCGGGGTTCTGGCGTATTCTGCTGGGCATGCTGGTGGATCGGTTCAATTCGCGGCGCGTCGGCATCGTGTCCCTGACCGTGACGCTGCTCCCGCTGCTTGTCGGCTGGAAGTTCGGCACGACGTACAGTTCCCTGCTGTTCATCGGCTTCTTTTTGGGTCTGGCGGGCGCGTCCTTTGCCGTGTCCCTGCCACTTGCAAGCCGCTGGTATCCGCCGCATTTGCAGGGATTGGCGATGGGACTGGCGGGCATGGGCAATTCCGGCACGGTGATGGCGACTATTTTCGCGCCGATGCTGGCCCGCGCGTATGGCTGGCATATGGTGATGGCATTGCTCATGGTTCCCGTTGTGCTGACGCTGATCGTCTTCACGCTGCTTGCCAAAGACCCGCCGGTTGGCGCGGCGCGGCGTTCCGGGCTTGGCGATTACATCGGCGTCTTAATGACCCCGGATGCGTGGTGGTTCTGCGTCCTGTATTTCGTCACGTTCGGCGGGTTTGTCGGCCTGTCCAGTTTCTTCAACACGTTTTTCGTGGATCAGTACGACGCGCCCAAAGCGGCTGTGGGGCTTTGGACATGGCCGTTTATCCTGGCGGGGTCGCTGATACGGCCGGTGGGCGGCGCGCTGGCGGACCGGCTTGGCGGCATACGCATGCTCAATCTGCTGTACGGCACGGTGATTGTCATGGCGCTCGGCGTGGGCGCGTTTATTCACAGTTTTCCCGTGACCTGCGCCCTCCTGTTCGTGCTGATGGCGTGTCTGGGCATGGGCAACGGGTCGGTCTTTCAGCTGGTTCCGCAGCGCTTCAAAAAAGAGATCGGCGTCATGACCGGGCTGGTGGGCGCGGCGGGCGGCGTGGGCGGGTATTACCTGAACTTCGCGCTCGGCCATCTGCACGATTCGACCGGGACGTATGCCAGCGGGTTTTATGCGTTTGCCGCGATTGCGCTGGTCGCGTTCGTGATCCTGCGGGTCGTATCGCCCGTCTGGATGCGCTCGTGGCTCGGAGCGGGCGGCGTGGCCGTTCCCGCGCCCGCCTTGCCCGAACAAGCCGTTGTCGCGGGCCGAACCTCGCCCACTCTGGAACCGGCGAACTCCTGAACCGCATCCATAAGCAACACTTAAATAACAATACTTAAACAAAGAAGGAACTTTTATGTACTCGAAACCCCGTTTGCTGCAAGGCGTGTTCGATTTTCAAGGCAAAGGCTACGATCAGCCCATGCTCCTCTCGGAAAGCCTCTCGTACATCGTGCCGGTCGGAAAGCGCGCGCAGTTCATCTATTTCCGGGGCGGCAATTCAACCGACCAGATGATCTACGTCGTCCTGCATCGGGATGGGAAACCCATGCGTTATTTCCCCATCGGAGCCAGAGCGGATACCCATGTCGCGCTCGCCGTCGTCGAGGATTTGATGTCCGAGACGCGCGTGGAAGCCTTTATCGCCGCGCCCGAAGGCGTGACGGGTACGCTTGTCGTAGACATCGGACTCGTGGAAATCTAGTTTCCATTTTTTACATCGCGTGTTCTCAGGAATCAGCGCGCCCGAAACTTGCCACACCATTTTTCATTATTTAAGGCCGGGCCGGGCGCGCGAAAGGCAGTCGTTTATATGACAACCCTTGAAATAATACCCCTTCAGCACAACGCTATCGCCTATCACACAGACAACAATAGCCCGCAAATGACAGGCGGCAGACAGCGCCTTGTCGTGGTTGGCAACGGCATGGCCGGGGCGCGGGCGGTGGAAGAAATTTTGCTGCGCGGCGGAGATGCCCAATTCGACATCACCATGTTCGGGGATGAGCCGTATGGCAACTACAACCGAATCCTGCTGTCCAATGTCCTCAACGGCTCGCAGGACGCCCGCGACATTTTTATGAACCCCCTGGACTGGTACAAAGAAAACAACATCACGCTCCATGCGGGCGTTCGCGTCGCGCATATTGACCGGCAGGCGAAGCAGGTCATTGGGGCGGACGGAACCACAGTGGGCTACGACAAACTGCTGATCGCCACCGGCAGCCGCCCCTTTGTGCCGCCCATTGCCGGACTGGAACGCGGTGACGAGGAAGGCGGCGGGCATAAGCCGGGCGTGTTCGTGTTTCGCACCCTGGACGACTGCACGAAAATCGCGGGCTACGCCACCAAGTGCCGCAAAGCGGCTGTTATCGGCGGCGGCCTGCTCGGACTGGAAGCGGCGCGGGGACTGCTCAATTACGGCGTGGAAGTGCATGTGATCCATCTGAGCGGCTGGCTGATGAATCAGCAGTTGGACGCGCAGGCGGGAGCCATTCTCAAATCCACGATGGAAAAAATGGGCGTGAAGGTGCATCTGGAAAAGAACACGCGGGAAGTGATCGGGCAGGAGCGCGTGGAGGGAATTACGTTCAAAGACGGCAGTACGCTCGATTGCGACATGGTGATTATTTCGACCGGCATCACGCCCAACGCCGAAATCGGGCAGGCTTGCGGCCTGACGGTAGAACGCGCCATTGTCACCGACAACCAGATGCGCAGCGTGGACGACCCGGACGTATACGTGGTGGGCGAGTGCGCGCAGCATCGGGGGCGGGTGTACGGCCTTGTCGCGCCCCTGTGGGAACAGGCGCAGACCTTTGCCGACCACATCACGGGCAAAAACCCGGACGCGGCCTATCACGGCAGCAAAATCGCCACCAAACTCAAAGTGATGGGCGTGGAATTGGCCTCGATGGGCGTCACGGAGGCTACGGATGAGCGCGACGAAGTGGTGCAGTTTTCGGAACCCAAGCGCGGCACGTACAAAAAACTGATTATCCGCGACGGCATGTTGATTGGGGCGATGCTGTTGGGCGACATCAGCAAAGCCGCCTATCTGATGCAGGCGTTTGACCGGGGAACGCCCCTGCCGGAAGAGCGATTAAACCTTCTTTTCGACATCGGCGCTCCGTCCAAAGAAATAACGATGCTGGAAATGCCCGATGACGCGCAGGTGTGTAACTGCAACGGCGTCAGCAAGGGCGCGATCCGCAAATGCGTTCTGGCGGGAAAGCGCAGCGCGAAATCGGTCATGGAAGTGACGCGAGCGGGCATGGGCTGCGGCTCGTGCAAGGCGCTGATAAACGAGATTGTGGAGTGGGCCTGCGAGGGGCAGATCGAGGAAGACCCGTCCATTCACTATTATGTGCCGGGCGTGCCGCTTGCCAAGCCGGAACTCGTCCGCGCCATCCGGGAGCAGGAACTGAAATCGGTTTCCGCCGTGTTTCGCGCCCTTGCGGACGGCATGGAAGACCCGGCGAGTAAGCCCGGACTGGCTTCGCTGCTCGCGCAGATGTGGGGCGCGGAGTATGATGATGAGCGCGACGCCCGCTTCATCAACGACCGCGTTCACGCCAACATTCAAAAAGACGGCACGTTCAGCGTGATACCGCAGATCGCGGGCGGCATCACCAACCCCGACCAATTGCGCCGCATTGCGGATGTGGCGGATAAATATCAGGTTCCTCTCGTGAAGCTGACGGGCGGGCAGCGCATTGACCTGCTGGGCATCAAAAAGGACGACCTGCCCCGCGTGTGGAAAGACCTGGGTATGCCGTCAGGACATGCGTACGGCAAGCAGTACCGGACGTGTAAAAGCTGCGTAGGCACGGATTTCTGCCGCTTCGGGCTGGGCGACAGCACCAAACTGGCGCAGGAAGTCGAGGCGCGTTTTCAGGGATTGGAATCACCCGGCAAGCTGAAACTGGCGACGGCGGGCTGCCCGCGCAACTGCTCGGAAGCGTATATCAAAGATGTGGGTATTGTGGCCGTCGAGGGCGGGCGATGGGAAATCTATGTGGGCGGCGCGGGCGGGCGCGCATGTCCGCAAGGGCGATCTGCTCTGTACGGTGGAAACGCACGAGGACGTTCTGCTGCTGGCGGGCCGCTTTATGCAATACTACCGCGAAAACGCCAAGTATCTGGAGCGCACGTATGCGTTCGTGCCCCGCATCGGCATAGATAAAATCCGCGCCATTGTGGTGGACGACAGCGAAGGCATCGCGGCCCGCCTGGACGCGGTAATTCAGGACCATGCCGACCACTACGTTGATCCGTGGAAGGAAGCCGTGGAACCTAAAACGGCCAATCAGTTTACGTCCACGCTTGCCATTGGAGGGGAGGCCGTTGTAAATGATATGGCTGTAAGGGAGACAATCGGGAAGGGCGCAAATTTGCCTGTCCGGGCAAATCAAAACGCGGCGGAGGTGACGGCATGACGGCGACGGAAACGCGGGAGCAGGTAAAATCTGCGGAATACAACATCGGTTCTGTTGCGCAAATCCCTTTGGGCGAGGGGCGGCAATTTCGCATCGGTGGATATGAAATCGCCGTGTTCCGGGCGCGTAATGGCGGCGTTTATGCCACGCAGGCGGCCTGCCCGCACCGCGATGGCCCGCTGATAGACGGGCTGCTGGGCGGCAGCGTTCTTGTCTGCCCGCTGCATGCCTGGAAATGGGAATTGACGACAGGCCAGCCGCTCATGGGCGAGTGCGCCCTGACGACCTACCCGGCGCGGCTGACGGAAGCCGGGGAGATCATTGTAAGCCTACAGCCTTGACGTTACTCAGCGTCCGTAAATCTATAACTTCCCGTCACGCGGGCGTGATAATCACGAGGCGGGCGTGATAAATCACGCCCCTACAAATGTGTTGGGAACTTGTTCTTTTACAGACCCTTGGAACCAATTCCAATGGCCCTCAGCCCGAACCCCTTCTCTTAATTTTGGAAAAGGGGTTCGGGTTCCGATACGTCTTTAATGAAGCGAGGAGTTAAACGCATCATTTGTCTACTTGTTTTTAGCCCAAAAAAACGCTAGGATAATCCTATACATCAATGTCGGGCCAGACTGCTAAACCTCCCCTTCTTCTGCCGCCCCACTATCGTCGTTTTCTTTCGCGTCAAGCGGAAATTCAATACAAACTGTCGAGTCTCTCACGTCTCCACAAAGGAGAGAGGATAATGTACGCAAATCATTCGCGGGCGCTTCCCGTACTCCCTCCCGGTCGTCGTATCGGTTGGATGCTGGCGCTGTCTGCCACTCTGCTGCTGACCGCTTTCACTCCGCGCGCGTACGCGCAGCGCGGTGTTCCCGGCAGCCCTGTTTCGATTGTTGGAAATAAGCCCGTTAATCCCCACGTTCAGGCTCAGATTGCCGCGCTGGAAGCGGAAAAAGACGCGCGCACTCCCACCCAGCGCAAAATCGATCTCGCAGCTCCTGTATACCTACAAAATGGCGCGGCATCAGGCCATTGCTCCCGGCGTTGCCACCCTGGAAACCTCGATAACCCTGGATAACAAGGGTATGACCCTTGTAGATATAGACGCCCGCAATACCGTCGTTCTGCTGAAACAAATCGCGCATAATGGCGTGATCGTCAACAATTTCCCGCGCCTGAATTCTATACGCGCTTTGGTGCCGCTGACGCTGATCCCCATCCTGGCTGCCAGCCCGGACGTAACGTTTATTCGTCCCGCAGACCGATACCACCTGTTAGGACGCAAAATTCCTACGTTGCGAACCCGGCAGGCAGGGCCCGCGCCGATGCTCTTTCCTGCTGTCCCGCCTGCCTTCGCGCCGTCCGCATTTTTGCCAGCCGTCGTTCGGGAGCAGCGTCTGTCTGCGTTTCTGCCACCCGCAGCGCGCGAACAGCGCCTGCGAAACGCGCTGCCCGGCCTCGTAACCCGAGCGCGGCAATCTGCTGCTTACTTTTCCCTCGCGGACTTGCCTGCGCCCACGCTGTCTTCCCGCTTCCTGGCAACGCCTGCCGCATCGTCCCTGAACGCGGCAGGGCTGTCGGGGCTGACGACCTTTGCCGCGGGATTTTATACCCGCGCGGGCAGCATCACGTCCGAAGGAGATGCCACGCACCGCGCCGACCTCGCGCGCAGCATCTTTCAGGCAGATGGAACCGGCATCAAAATCGGCGTCCTTTCCGACGGCGTTTCCAGCCTGGCAACGTCGCAAAGTACAGGCTGATCTTGGCCCCGTCACCGTGCTGCCGGGACAGGCGGGGCCTTCCGGGGGCGATGAAGGCACGGCGATGCTGGAAATCGTTCATGACCTCGCGCCAGGCGCGTCCCTGTATTTTGCCACTGCCGACACCGGCGTTTCCTCCTTCGCCACCAACATCCGCAATCTGCGCGCCGCCGGCTGCGATATCATTGTGGATGATGTCGGGTATTTGAATAAATCGCCGTTCCAGGACGGGCCAATTGCCCAGGCCGTCAATGATGTCACCGCAAATGGCGCGCTTTATTTTTCGGCGTGCGGCAATGGCGGCAACAAGGACGACAACACGGCTTCCATCTGGCAGGGGGACTTTGTAGATGGAGGCGCGGCCACGCTGGAAGCCTCCAGTGGAACCGGATCGCGCCTGCACAGTTTTGGAATCACTGCCTACAATACCGCGAGTGTGGCTTTCAGCCAGACCCTGACTGTGGGTTTGTTCTGGTCCGACCCTTTGAAGGGATCTGCCAATGACTATGACCTGTACGTTCTCGATCCGACGGGAGCCAGTGTCATCAGCGCTTCCACCACGACTCAGAACGGCAGGCAGGACCCCTATGAACACACGACGGTCACAGATGGACAGCAGCTTGTCATTGTCAAGCGCGCCGCCGCCGCCGCGCGCTTCCTGCATCTGAACATGTTTGCCGATGATGGAGTTTCAACCCTGGCTGTCAATACGCCTGGTGGTATTGTGGGACATCCCGCTGCGGCGAACGCCTTTGCTGTGGCGGCTACGCCCGCCGTCGGTCCTTACCCCAACCCTTTCGACTTCCGCGATGTGGTGGAAACTTTCAGCAGCGACGGGCCGCGCCGCGTCTTCTTCAACGCCGACGGCACGGCCATTACGCCCGGCAACTTCTCGTCCACGGGCGGCGCGGTTCGTAACAAGCCCGACATTACGGCTGCCGATGGCGTGTCCACTTCCGTCAATGGCTTCAGTCCTTTCTTCGGAACCAGCGCCGCCGCGCCCCATGCCGCCGCGATTGCCGGCCTGCTCAAATCCTACAATCCCGCGCTGACCTTTGCGCAGGTACAAGCCGCTCTGGAAGGGACGGCCATTGACATCATGGCGCCCGGCTACGACCGGGACAGCGGGTTCGGAATTCTGGATGCCGCCGCCGCCCTCAATAGCATTCCTGTCGGCGCGCTGACCTCGGTTGCGCTCACGTCCGGCAGCGTGTCCGGCGGCATGACCGCGCAGGGCATCGTCACGCTGCACGACCCGGCTCCCTCCGGTGGCGCGGTCGTGACGCTTTCCGCCACTCCCGCAAGCGTTGCGTCCGTTCCCGCCAGCGTCACGGTTCCCGCCGGCCAGACAAGCGCGACTTTCCCCATCACGACGACAGCCGGAACGATTGACGCGACGGCGATGATTGTGGCGAAGTACAGTGGCATTTCGCGCTTCACAACGCTCACGGTTGTCGCTCGTTATCTCATCAGCGGAACCGTGACCACGCTGGACGGGGCCGGGGTCAGCGGCGTCACGCTTTCCGCCAATGGAACCGGAATCGGGACGCTGCCCACGCAAACAGTTTCACCCGGCCTTGCCATTCCCGACGGTTTAGATAATACGGGAAATAATCCCGGCGCAGTGGTCTCCGCGCCACTCACAATTTCTTCGCCGGGAACGGTAACCGCGGTACAGGTGGGCGTCAATATCACGCATACGTTTCGCGGCGACCTCCAAATTACTCTGGTTCACCCGGACGGCACGGCAGTTGTCCTGAAAAACCCCGGTGACGACCCCGGCCAAAATGTCATCACCAGCTACCCGGATCAGAGTGACCCTGTCGGCGACCTGTCCACGTTCGTCGGCAAGCCTGCCGCCGGCACCTGGCACTTGACCGCGCAGGATTTCTTTAGCCAAGATACGGGTACGCTCAACTCCTTCAGCCTGACGCTGACGGTCAACGGCGTTCCGGTTACGCTGACGACTTCGACAGGCAGTGATGGCGGGTACTCGTTTTCCAACCAGCGTTCCGGCGCGTTCACGCTGACGCCCGCCAAAGCGGGATTCGATTTCATTCCCCATACGCGCGCCGTGACGATAGGCCCCAACCAGACAGGCCAGAACTTTACCCTGTCGCAGGCGGGTATTCGTACTACGGCGACGGCGGCGTTTGTCGGCGGCGCGTACCAGATTACGGTGACATGCGCCAACAACGCCCAAACCGGCGCTCAGAACACGCAAATCACGCGCGCCACATTGGGAGCGTCTGCCGCGCCCACGTCCCCGGCTCTGCCGGCCAATCTGGGTACGCTGCCTTCGGGAAGCGCGGGCAGCGTGACGCTGACGTATCCCGTTTCCGCCGGCGCGCATGGTTCCAAAGTGCTGCTGCGTTTGTCCGGCGCGTCTTCCCTGGGCAGTTTCGGCGGCTCGCTGTTGATCACGCTGCCGTAAACACGCTGCCGTAAACCCGTATTTCGCGGCAAGGAACCCGCATAAGGACCCGCCTCATGATCCCGTATCGCCCAAAACGCATATGTCTATCTTTGCTCGTCGGATTGGCCTGCCTCTGCTGGCAGGCTTCCGCCGGCGCGCAACTGGTGATCACGTCCACCAATCCCAACATCTTCACGGCCACGCCCGGACAAACCTTGTCCCTGAGCGCCACCGTGCAGAATCTGTTCAGCAGCGCGTTTTATTTCCTGGGCGACAACCCCAACTTTACCAGCGGTCCAGGCCCGACGGAGATCGGTACGCCCACCTCCAGCCTGACGGTAGCGCTGGATGATACGCCGTTTGCCGGGACGCCCACCGCCCCCGCGTTTCCGCCCCCGCTTGCCGCTTCCGAACAGCGCGTCATTCCCCTTGCCAACATCTTTGTGGGGCAGAACGCCACGCCGGGAACTTATACGGGGTATTTCACCATTCAGGGCAATACCGATCCCAACGGCGCGGCCAACGATCAGGCAACGGAAAACTTTCAACTGACCATCACCGCCGCGCCGATCCCCGAAACCTCCACGCTGCTGTCGTTGGGACTGCTGACGATGTTCGGCGCCTGGAACTTTCGCCGCGCCCGCTGCAAGCCGGCAATGGGGTCCGATTAGCCAACACAGGACCATTTTTCTTATCGCGTATCGCAAATGACGGATTGACGGACAGCCCCAACCACAAAACAGCGTCCTTGCGGCGCTGTTTCTGTTTCTCACCCCGGCGCGCAAACCACGCTTCCCGACTTTGCGCGCCTGCGAATTTCCGCAGAGGCGATATGCTTTTCTGAAGAGTACCTCCTACGGCCTGCTCCCTACTTCCCGCTTCCTGCTCTCACCGGCGCCCGGCATCCTGAACGACGAACTGCAGGGCGCGCTGCCGCTGTTCGGGGGCGGGAGAAATGCCGGCAAAATCGGCCAGCGTTTCGATGACCTCGCCGGGGTTGGTCAGAATGTGTTCGTACTGAAGTTCCAAATAGCCGCCCGGATGATCGCGGTAACGCAGGCACTCCGTCACGTACACGTCCGTCAGGCGCAGGCAGTCCTCGCGTTTGGACAGGTCGAAGGCTGTTGGTGTGGGGGTACTTGCGCGGTGAACGCGGCGGAATAATGCTCGCCATGCCATGCCTGGATGCCGCGCCACATTCCACAGGCGGATTGCGGGGGAGGGAGGTGTGGGCAGTTTGGTGGCTGACGAGGCTGCGCGCTGCATCAGGCTGCGGGCTACGCCTTCGGGGTCGCGCCGCACATGCAAAATACGCGCATGGGGGAACAGGCGGAGCCAGTACGGCAGGGTCAGGCTGTTGCGCGGGTCTTTCCATCCCCACGCGCCTTTATAACCCTGCGGCAAGGGCGCGAGATAGTTGCGGGACAGACTGCCGTAAGTGGCAAGTTCCATGCGCAGCAGGTTGGGATAGGCAACTCCGGGCGTAGCGCGGCGGATTAAAAAGGGGAGCGGGTCATTCCACAAAGCGCCCGCCGAGCGTATGACCGACTCGTTCAGCAGCCGAAAAGCGACTGCTTCGCCGTATCCGCTTCGCCGCTGCGTGGCATCCGGCAGCGCCAGTTCCGCAGATGCATTGGGAACTCCCATCACAGGGTCAAGGTACGCGCCCATATCGTGCAGCAGCCCACCGGCAAGGCTTGTGCCGGAGCGGTGCATGCCAATGATAATCAAGGGCGGGGGCAGGTGACGAAAAGCCGGGGCAACAGGCAGGGATAAAGGGATGCGAGCCGTCTCGCAGGAGGACGGAAGCGAATAAATACTCACGGCGGCGGGGCCTTCTTTCCTGTAGTCTTACGGCTAATTTTAACGGCGAATCTGACAGCGCGGCAGGTCTGCTTGCTAAGACAGTCTAAAGACGCGGAGAAGGTTATCAAAGGTTCACTTTTGGCCGGATTTCAGGTACAATCAAGAATTACCATTGCGACGGCGCGCTCCACTGCTGCGCGCGCTGTTTTTGCGCGACTATTTTTATGTGATTTTCGGTTGGAAGTGGACGCGCTTGTGACGCGCTCCTGTCGGCAGGCCAACCCGAACGTCACTTTTGTATGGGAGAAGACAACGTGGCAACGGCTGCACCCGCAAAACCCCAGACTCCGCGAACCGAAGCTGATTTGGCCGCCCGCTATGCCGGCGACTTAGTTTATAAAGCCCTGATTAAAACGGGCGAAGCCCTCAAAGCGTCCGAAGTGGCGAAGGCCGTAGACCATCCCGATGTGGACATGAAACTGGCGCGCGTCGTTTTGGCGACCACCCCCACCATGACCGCTGTGGATCGCAAATGGACGATCTGGACGCGCTACCTGGATGTCAACAATACGGTAGACCGCAACATTCACCGCGTCCTCAACACATTCGGACAGCCTATTCGCCTGCCGGAAATGGCGCGCGAAATGGCGTCCATTTACGGGCGTCCTATAGAAGTCTTTACCGACATGCTGCGCCGACTGGTGCAAAACAAAAATCGGTACTTTCTGATCGGCAATGAATACGTCGCGCCCGCCGAATGGCTGCTCAATACGGACGCCGGGGATGAGGACGAGGTTCTGTTCGACAACTTTCTGGACGACGAGGACGTGTTCCCGTATGTGGAAGCGGCCCGCGAAGCCGGATTGGATGGCGCGCGCTCCGAAACCCTGACCGCGTTTCTCGACAGCGTGAACGCGCCCATCAAGAACAAGGCGCTGCAATTCCTCGCCTATCATCTGAACCACGCGGCCTTTGACGCCCAACGGTTTTACACGAACCTGTTTTTGAACAGCGGCGCGGTGGCCCTTTCGGATGGAACGTGGATCGGGCCGGCTCTTGCCCAAAAGCTGACCACGCACTTCCCGGCGATTGCCGAGCAGGAAGTGAGCGAGAACGCCGAGGCCGAAGCGCAGGAAGCCGCGCAGCCCCTCGCCCTTACCGCCGAAGCGCTGGAACAACTGGTGCAGACCGTCGTGGACAGCGACGATACCGTGTTTGCCAGTCAACTGCTGTCGGAACAGTTTGAAATCACGCCCGATGACCGCACGTATGAAGAGGATTTGCGCACCATCATTCAATCGCTGTCGCAGGATGAGCGCGTAATGTGGGCGGGCGGCGAGCGGTTCCGTCCGCAGGGAACGGTTCCGGGCTATGTGTTCAGCGTTCCCGGCCTCCTTGACATTCCCGAAGACACGTACCGGGATGAAGAAGGCAATTTGATGGACCTTCTTTTGGAAGACGACGGCTTCAACGGCGGGCTTGAGCGCGAAATCCTGAACCCGCTGGCGCAGGACGTGCTGGACGAGGAACCCGTTCCCAGTCCCGACATGAACCCGCCGTCCAACGCCCGCGCGGTCATCAAGTACCATCACAAGCAGATCGGAACCCTGCCCCTGTGCCAGTTCCCGTCCGGGTTCTTCCCACCCACTCCGGCGATTCTGGAAACCGAGTTTTCCCTGCCCGGCAGCCAGAAGGCGCAGGTCTGGGTCAACAACGAGACGCGCCTGATGTACGGCCTGCTCGACTGGTTCCAGTCCATTCCGATTGATTCGGGCGCGACGTTCACCCTGGAGCGGCAGGCGGGCGACCGCTATATCGTCAACTACAACGACGAAAGCGAGCCGACCATGTTCATCAGCCGCAACCGCATCAACGAACTGCTGGAATTGCAGGAGCGGGCGGAAACCGACGACATTTCTACTTTCGACGTCATGCGCGAGATCATGGAGCATTACCGCAAGGGCATCGAATTCATCACGCTGCTGACGGAAGTGAACGTTGTGCGCCGCACCCCTCGGCGCATGATCGCCTCGATCCTGTCCGAGTACCACTGCTTCACACAGCGCGGCGGCGCATGGGTCTTCGACACCAAGAAGTTGATTCAAGGCTTCGACAAAAGCAAGCGGAAGTTTATTGCGAAGTAGGGAAGTCGGTATTCAGGTGTTCGGGTATTCAGGTATTCAGGACAATGCAAGAATATCATGTTTGCTGGCGCGCAGCAAATCTTGCAATTCAGTTCCTGAACACCCGAACACCTGAATACCTGAACACCGAATACCAATTGGGAGAACGCTCATGGCGCAAATTGCGGTTTTGCCTGCCCGTGAGGATGGGTATGCGCGTAAAAAGTGGAGTGTGCGGGAGTGCCGCTTTTTAGTGGATGGCGGTCTGCTCGAACCCGGCAAGTACGAGTTGATTGAAGGGGAAGTTGTTAGTAAAATGGGTCAGAGTCGCCTGCACATCAATGCTGTCGCACGAATACTTGTTGCTCTGATGGCAATCTTTGATGCTCTCTCCATCCAATCCCAAGCGCAAATCGGCATTGGTGAGTTGGATGCTTTCAATGATCCAGAGCCCGATGCAGCCGTGTTGCACGGCACACTCGACAACTATCGTGATCGTGAACCAAATCCCGCTACCGAAGTTTTGCTTGTTGTGGAAGCCTCTCTAACCACTTTGGCAGGTGATCGCAGCACAAAAGCGCAACTATATGCCCGTCATGGCATCCCCGAATATTGGATTGTCGCCATTGCGCGGCGCGAGTTAATTGTGCATCGGCAGCCAACCCCGAACGGCTACGCCGATGTTCATACCTATCGCGAAAACGAAGCCGTCGCGCCCCTGTCCGCTCCCGACAGATTAGTACAAGTCTCTGCGCTGATGCCCTGAAAGGCGCCTGTATTGTCGAGGCGCATAGTTTGGAGGTTGTCAGTTCAAAATGGAGGCCATTATGCCCATTACCCGGCGGGAATGTGTGGCCGGCAGTATTGCCACGGGACTTCTGGCAGCAGCGGAGCCGCTGATAGCTGCTCCCAATCCCAGATTCAAAGCCATAGCCTTCGATGCCTTCCCTATTTTTGATCCTCGCCCGGTCTTTAGGCTGGCAGAGGAACTCTTTCCCGGCAAAGGCGCGGAACTGAGTAATGCCTGGCGAAGCCGACAGTTTGCGCGGTCGCATCCAGGAAAACTTTCTGACTCTCAGGATACGCGGCAAAGAGTTCTTCGAGGGCGCCAATGTGCTCACGCGGCTTGTCCTTGCCCGCTTGTCGGGGACGTTGGAAGCGCCTTGACTTCGGGTGGGTGCTTGCGCAAACATTTTAGCCACAATTTGCAAAAATGGCTACGGAAAGCATCATTTATGTGCCATAATAAGAGTGTGGCACAGAAAACTTGCTCTGCCTGGCAACATCCGGTTCCTGGTAACTTTGCAATCAGAACCTGGCTCTGTTTACCGGATCAGGACAGAGTTACGATATAACACCCGATTGTACTGTAAAATCAATGGGTTGTGTGAGGCAGGAGAGGGGTTCAACTTCATGACGAGTGTTTTGGAAAAGGGCCAAACGCGCCCTGAAAACGAGTTTGTGTCCGGTGACGTGGTGGAACCGGGCCTGTACGTGGATGTGGAAACCGGCGCCAAGGTGCAAATTGTCGCGCCGGACGAACTGCCGGAAGGAAGCGTTACTCTGAGCTACCGCCGCCGCTTCCGCAAAGTAGAAATGGCAAAAGCCGCGTAATCCCGCAGAACCACCCTCTGCATTTTCAACCGCGCAAGCGCAACTCCCCGCCTCCATAATTTTGGAGGCGGGGAGTTTTGTTTTGAAGCCGCCGGTTCTCGAACATTCGCGTTTATTCGCGTTTATTCGCGGCTAAAATCCTCAAACCCTACTTCAGTTCGTTGACCAGGTCGGTGGCTTCCCAGGGAAAGGCGGGGTTGCCGAAGTGGCCGTTTTTGGCCGTCTGCACGTACTTGATGCGCGAAGCGTTGAGCAGAGACAGGCGCGCAATGATAGCGCGGGGGCGCAGGTCAACGGCCTTGCGAACGCGGGCAACGATTTCGGAATCCGGGATTTTGCCCGTGCCGAATGTGTCCACATACACGCTGACCGGTTCGGCCACGCCGATGGCATACGCAAGCTGGATTTCCGCCCGATCCGCCAATCCCGCCGCCACGATGTTCTTGGCGATGTAGCGGCCCGTATAGGCGGCGCTGCGGTCTACTTTGGACGGGTCCTTGCCCGAAAACGCGCCGCCGCCGTGCCGGGCGGAACCGCCATACGTGTCCACAATGATCTTGCGGCCGGTGACGCCCGTATCCGCCTGCGGCCCGCCGATGACGAAGCGGCCTGTGGGGTTGATAAAGTATTTGATGTTGCCCTTGACAAACTGATCGTACTTTTTCAGGACGGGCTTGACGACATATTCCTGCACGTTGGCCTGGACGCTGGCCTGCGTGTGGGACGGGTCGTGCTGCGAGGAGAAGACAATGGTGTCCACATGGTCGGGCGTCCCGTCCGGGCGGTACGCGATTGTCACCTGCGATTTGGCGTCCGGGCGGAAACCGAGTTCCGGCGTGGCCTTGCGCACTTCGGCGTGGCGGCGGGTCAGGTCGTGGGCAATGGTGAGCGCAAGCGGCATCAATTGTTCGGTTTCATTGGTGGCGTAGCCGAACATCAAGCCCTGATCGCCCGCGCCCTGATCGTTGGGGTCCGCGCGATCCACGCCCTGCGCAATATCAGGCGACTGCCGCTGAATGGCGAGCATCACACCGCAGGTATAGCCATCGAAACCGGAGTCGGTATGCGTATAACCCACTTCGCAGATGGTTTCGCGCACAATGTCGGCGATTTCCACATACGCATCGGTGGTCAGTTCGCCGCCAACCACGCACAGGCCGCGCGTCAAAAACGTTTCCAGCGCGACGCGGGAACCGGAGTCTTCTTTGAGCAGCGCGTCCAGAATGGCGTCGCTGATCTGGTCGGCCAATTTGTCGGGATGGCCTTCGGAAACGCTTTCAGAAGTAAACAGGGTAAAGTCGGACATGAATGGAATTCCTTTCAGGAAGGGTGTTCAGGTATTCAGGTGTTCGGTGTTCAGGTGTTCAGGCGTTTGACGAGTTATCTTCCCGAATACCCGAATACCCGAATACCTGAACACCTGAATACCTGATGCACAAAAAACCTCTTCTGCCAGGCAGAAGAGGTTGTAATGGCGTGAGGAGCGCGCGTTGTGGCGCTTTTGCTCCCTATAATGATGGAGAGACAAAAAGCCAGTAACCGCGTAAACAGCGCCGTACACCTCTTATCTGGCAGACTGCACAATTACAAATGCAACTGCTCGGATTTAGCACCTGCCCACGATCCTGCATCAGCGCCCGATGCTTTTACAATGAAAAGCATGGACAAAACATGCAAGCGCGGGTGGTTGTTGTGGCGTCAACGGGCCGGTTCCCTCAACCACTCTTGATAAGAAGCCATCGCTATGAAATTGTTAGATATAGCCTAGCACATCTTCGGCATCCGAGTCAATACAATAGAGGCACGAAAAGAAAATAAAGGTGTAAATGCGGGTGGGGGTGGATAGGACGCCGTGAGATGAATCTCGCGGCTGTAGTAACGAATTCCGCCTGCGCGGAATGAAACCCTAACCACCTAAAACCATAAAACCATA
Source organism: uncultured Chthonomonadaceae bacterium (assembly GCA_963835065.1). Classification (GTDB taxonomy): domain Bacteria; phylum Armatimonadota; class Chthonomonadetes; order Chthonomonadales; family Chthonomonadaceae; genus CAWFQB01. Next base: position 220,169 of record CAWIEK010000050.1, read on the forward strand.
AGCACCTGACCTGCTACTGCGTCAGGCGATTCAATTGCTGCTGCGCCACGTACTTTACGTCATTGTCGGGACTTTGCGCCAATTGTTCCAGAGGGGAGCGGGCGTCGGCAGTGCCGACTTCGCCCAATGCGACGGCAATCCAGCGCTGCTGCGCAGCCGGCGCGGTTCCTGCCGCCTGCCGCAAGGCGGGCAAAATCGCTGTGCCCTGCCTGCCCAACGCTTGCGCGGCGTACAGCGCGTCCGTGCCGCCCCGCTGCAAAACAGCGAGAAGTTCCGGCGCGGCAGACGCGCCAATCGTCGTCAGCGATTGCTGCGCGGCGGCGGCGACGCCCCCGTCAGGATCGTTGAGCGCGGCAATCAGGGGCGCCACGCCGGGGCGATTGTCGGAAAAGCCCAGAGCCGTCGCCGCCGCCGCCCGTATATCCGGCGCGTCCCTGTTGGTTTGCAGAACTTGCGCCAGAGCCGCGTCCGCTTCGGGCGCATGGAGGGTTTGCAGGGTCTGAACCGCGCCCAGCCGAACGCTTGCATTGGGGTCTTGCAAGGCAGTTGTCAGACTGGCAAGCGCGGTCTGCCGCGCCTGTTGGTTGTCGGACTGCCCCGCTCGCCCAAGCGCCGTGACCGCTGCGGAGCGCAATTTCAGATCATCGTCGTTGAGGGCGCGTACCAGGGTGGCAATGGCGGAAGGGGTGGCGATTTTACCCAATCCCAACGCAGCCTGCGCCCGCGCGTCATTGTCCGCCGACACATTGGTAATGGCTTCTGTAAGCGACGGTTCGCACGAAGGCGCGGCAATCAAAGCAATCGCGCCAGTTGCAATGCGCTTCAGGTCGGGCGTGGTATCGGGCGCGTTGAGCAGGGTCACTAAGGGCTGCACCGCGCTTTCATCCCCGATTTTTCCAAGCGCGTCCGCCGCCCCGCCCCGAACGCCGTTGTCCTTGTCGCCCAAATAGGCGATAAGAGCCGGTACGCTGATAGCGCGAACACTTGGATCAAGAAAACGGGGGCTGCTGAGGACATTGCCGCCCGGCCCGCGCGCATCGCCTTCCTTTTTCATAATGGCAAGCACAGCCTGCACCACATTGGGAAGCGGGCCGATACCCCCCTGTTCTGATGGGGCCGTCAGAGCCGCGATTGTGCCCTTGCGCACGTTCACATCGCCGTCCTTCAAACCGACCACAAGGGCGTCAACGGTTTCCTGCGATTTCGCGCCGATCTTTTTCAGGGTTTCCAGCGCCTGCGCCCGGACGGTCTTGTCCTGATCTTTAAGCAGGGCAAGCGCTTGTTTCACGCCGTCCGCTGTGGGCAGGTCTTGCAGGGCGCGGGCGGCTTTGACGCGCGTTTCCGGCAGTTCGCCCGAAATCGAGTCGCCAAACTGCTCGGCTTTGATCAGTTCCGTCGCGGCGGCGGCATGGGCCTGCGGGTCATTGCCGGCCAGTTCGTCTATCAGCATTCGCACATGGCGGCTGTGCGACACGGCCAGCCCGACCACCAGCAGCACGAGCGCGGCAAAAATAATGTAGTTCAAATATTTACGCACGGGTTTAACCTCTTGGTCATAGGGTTTTAGGGTTTTAGGGTTTTAGGGTTTTAAGGTTTGTAGGTGTCACATAATTGTCTTCGGCCTGCTGTCTTTTTCCCTTATTCCTTCTCCTTAATCGCCTATTGTCTATTTGCCACGCCGATTCCTGCTTGCACTGTAACGTTACTGAATTCTGGGCAGGGGAAGGCTTTGTGCAGTTCGCCTGATTGTACGGACTTAGCGCAAACGCATCAGGCGGCGAACAGCGAGCGGGCGCAGGCAAGGTCTTCGGCAATGTAGCGGTCTACTCCGGCTTCGTCCGTGTACTCGGCGGTCAGGCAGATGACGCCACTGTAATCGCGCTTTTTCAATTCCGCCACAACGCGGGGCCAGTTGGCGCGTCCGTGTCTGGCGGTTGTCCATTCGGGCTTCCAGATCGGAGTGGGCGCATCGGGGCTGCTTTGCAGGCGCCAGTACGCGCTTTTGAGGTTTACCATGCACAGGTGCGACCAGATAATATCAATCGCGGATTCGGGCGCTTCGCCTTCCAGTCCGTTGTGGCCCGCGTCCCATACCGCGCCGATTTGTTTGGGATTGAACCGGTCCATCAGGTGACGCAGGCCCATCGCGTTGCACACGTCCCGGTTGCCGGAGTGGTTCTGGATACCGAGCGTGACGCCGTATTTTTCCAGCAGGGGAAGCATCTGCTCGTATTCGCGCTGCAAGCGGGCCTCGCCTGCCAGATACCCCTCGCCTTCGCGCATCCCGACGCAAATCCGTACAACCGGTACGCCCGCCGCCTGACATGCGGCAAACGTTTTCTCGTCCGTTGGCCCCGCAATGCTGGCAATCTTCAAACCCTCCGCGCTCAATATCTGCGCGGCGCGGCGCAGTTCCGTCGTGACATTCTCCGGCGTCACCGGATAACCGGGGCGCACGGGCAGTTCCACGCCATCAAATCCCAACGCCTTCACATGCGCCGCCAACGCTTCCAATTCCAGTTTCCACGGCTTGGTAAATACAGTAAACGTTACATTGCTCATTATATTTCCTTGTATTTAGTGGTTTCCCAACAATCCCATCGCCAGTATCTTTTCCGCCACTTCCATCGTTTTCAGGGCGTCGGCGAAACAGGAGGAAGGCTGCCGTCCGGTTTTCACGCAGTCTATGAATTCCCGGTGCTTGGCGCGGAAGCCGCCGAATTGATAGAGTTCCTCGCTGCCTGCGATTTCGCGGGTGTCATGCCAAATTCCTGCCGTGTCGCCGTCCGCGTACAACACGCCTTTACCTTCGTGTTCGGCCTCCGCGCAAATCCCCGGCGCATGCATTTGAACGCGGAAAATGCGCCGCCCGCTCGTCCAACTGTTGAGCATCACGCCTGTCGCGCCGTTATCGAAACGCAGCAGCGCGGCGAAAAAGTTCAGGTCGGGAACGCCGATACTGCGCGTAATGGGCAAAATCTCTACCACTTCGCCCCCGCACATCCAGCGCAGGGTATCAATGGCATGAACGCCGTCATCCATGATATGATCGCGGGCATCCAGAAACGGCTGCGGCGCATACTTGTAGAACTCGCATACGGCATGGACAATCGGCCCGCGCCGCAAACATTCGTCGCGCAACTGCACCACCATAGGGCACGAGCGGCGCTGAAAACTGACCTGCGTAATGCAGCCATGCTTGTCGGCCAGATACGCCAGGGATCGCGCCTGATGCAGCGACAATCCCAACGGCTTTTCGATATACAGGTTGCGCCCCTGCTCCAAAAACCATTTCCAGATCGGGTACATGATGTTGGGCTGCCCGATGACATACACCGCATCCGGGTTTATCTCCGCCACCATGCGCTGATAATCATCGAAGTTTTGCGCCCGGTAACGCCCGGCAACGCCGTATTTGTCCGCCGTCGCGTTCAGACGCCCGGCATCCAACTCGCAAATCGCGGCAATTTCCACATCTTCTAACGACGCCAGGGACGGATAATGCGCCATATTCGCCATGCTGCCCGCGCCCACCATCGCCACGCGCACTTTTGCTGACATAGCACACTCCTGTAGGGTTCTAGGGTTTTAGGGTTTTAGGGGAGCAAGATTATGGAAGGCTATTCTGCTCCATACGTTTATGAAAGTCGAAGGCATTACTCCTACAACCCTACAACCCTACAACCTCTTCACTCGTAACACTCGGACACCAGTACCGCTCGATGTGTTCGATGACCAGTTCCGTGCCGCGTTCGTGGGTGACATAGGGGGCGGAACGGGGATTGTACAGCGCGTCGGTCAGGTCGCGCATCAAGGCTGTGTTCAGTCCCAGTTTTACCAGCCGCCGGATCGCAAACGAGCGGCCCAGGACGCACATATTGGTATGAACGCCCATGACAATCGCGTTCTGAATGTCGTATTGGCGGAGCAGATAAAATACTTCCTGCCCGTTGTCGCTGATGGCGTCTTCTGCGGCGATTTCAAGCGCGGGATGCTGGCGCGTCCATGCTTTGTACGGCGGGCAGGCGGGCAGGTCGTCGCAGCCGTTGTCAGAATCGTCAATGGGCAGGGGCGGTTCGCGGGAAGGATCGAGTTTCTGCCACGTTTGTATATCTTCAGGAGCGGGAACGGGCGGGGCATTTTGGGCGCGCTGGCGCTGCGGGGTATCCGCATAAAAATCCATCGTGTCGCTCGGCGCATGGAGGATCAGCGCGCCCCGGCTTCGGAGTTCGCGCAACACAAGGTTCATGCGCGGCGCCAGTTCGTCCACGCGATTGGACGCGCTTATACACCAATGCTTGTCCCACATATCGCACACGATGATTGCCGTTTCAGACGCCTTCCATTCGGCTGCTGTTTCCACGATTTCAAGCGCGTCGCTGCCCGGCGCAGTTTCGCGCCGCGAACGCAACTTCAGTGACAAGTTCGTCATTCCGGTTTGCCTTTCGCGTAAACGAATAAAGGGCTGACCAAGAGCAAGCAGGATTGGGCAGACGATGCAGGCAGGACTATGCAAGCCGTTTACCGAAATAAACGCGCGGCCTTTGCTTTACCTGCGGCTAACTCTCGCCGCTAAGTTCGCAATCAGGATGGCATTTCCCTGCGCGAAATCGCATGAAACGGCAGTTATTGAAGGTAAATTTATGTTTGCGGAACAGGCTGGAAGCGTTTTGTTGCAGAAACCGTTGCAAAAATCGGAGGGACTGTCGCGTTATGCTCTGCTGCTTGGGGGAATCCTTGCGGTGGGGTCGTCGGGCCTGCTCGCGCGCATGGGATTGGGCGGCGGCATGGATGCGCTGCAACTGGCCTTGTGGCGATTGACGGTTGCCGGCGGGCTGCTGCTGCTCTGGCAGGCGATTGGGTGGCGATGGATTGGCCGGCATCGGCTGCGTACAGGCCAACGAAAAACAGGCGTTACGCGTAGTCTGGAGGAAACCAACATTGCAGCGCCGGCTAAAAGCGCTATGCCGCGCCGTGAACAAGCGCGGTTGGTTATCGCGGGCGCGTGTCTCGCGTTTCACTTTGTGACGTGGTTTGCTTCGCTGAACTATGTGCCGATAGCGCGTTCCACGCTGCTGGTGACGACCTCGCCCCTGTGGGCGGGGCTGCTCGGCTGGTTTATTCCCGGCCTGCGCGTGGGGCGTGGGTTTTGGAGCGGGCTGGCAATCGCGATTGCGGGCGGCTTTCTGGTGACAACGCAGGGCGCGGCACAGCACGGGCAAACGGCGTTTCCGGTTGGCGGCGCGTGGAAAGGGGATATGCTGGCAATGACCGGCGGGCTGCTCATTGTGCCGTACCTGCTGCTCGTGCAGCGCGCACAGGCCGCGTTCGGCACGCTGCGGGCAGTGACATGGGCGTATAGCTGCGCCGCCGCTTGCCTGTGGCTGGTCGCGCTGCCGCAGGGACACTGGCGACTGCCGCCGACACTGCCCGCGTGGGCGTCCGTCCTGGGGATGGCGCTGGTTCCGCAACTGCTCGGACATACCGCCCTGAACCGCTCCCTCCGCCACTTTTCCGCAAGCCAGGTTTCTACCGCAACCCTGCTGGAACCGGTTTTTGCCGGGATACTGGCATGGCTGCTGCTTGGCGAAACCATCACAGGCGGGCAAATGGCGGGAGCCACGCTGCTGCTATGCGGCGTGGCCCAAACCCTGCGCGTCAGGGGAACACCCGCCGATACGCCCGCATCTCACGCGGCAAATTCACCACTGGAACACAGCGAATGAGCCTGAAACGCAAGCAGTATAGCCTTTTCCGGTATCTCCCGTCTTCTGCCTTGTATCTAATGCCTAATGCCTAATGCCTAATATCTCCCTACGGATTCGGGGCTTCATTGTCCGGACTCGGCTGACGGAACACCATCATCGGGCGTTCGGTCAGGCTGCCGCTCATGGTTTGTGTGGAGCCGTTACGCCAGATGTCCAGGCGCAGCGCATCGCCGACTTTCAGGCTAGGAATCAACGCTTGCAGGTCTTCGGCGGCTTTCATCGGCTTGTCGTTGATTTTGAGAATGATGTCGCCGGGGCGCATCCCCATCGTTGCCGCCGGGCTGCCGGGCTGTACGCGCCCGATAAGAATGCCGTCCGGCGCTCCCACCATGTTGAGCTGCTGCTTGCCTCTGTCCGTCAGCGTGCCGAACAAAGAAACGCCGAGCCAGGGGCGGATGACGTGGCCTTTGGCAATCAGCTGGCTGACGATTTCGCGCATGGTGTCGGAGGGAATGGCATAGCCTATGCCGATGCTGCCGCCCGTGTTGGAGCGAATGGCCGAGTTGATGCCAATCAGCCGGCCCTCAATGTCGGCAAGCGCGCCCCCGGAATTGCCGGGATTGATGGCCGCGTCCGTTTGTATCAGGCTGGCGTAGGAGGTTCCCGCGCCCGTCGCCTCGTTCTTGCGAATGGCGCTGACAATGCCCGCCGTGACCGTTGTACCGACCCGGAGTGGATCGCCTACGGCAACCACCCATTCCCCGACGCGCACCTTGTCCGAATCCGCGACAGTCGCGGCGGGGAGGTTTTTCGCCTCCACTTTTACGACGGCAAGATCGGATTGGGCGTCGGCTCCTAAAACGCGCCCTTCCAGTTCTTTGCCATCCTGAAGCGTGACGCTGATGTGGGTGGCGTTCTCAACAACGTGGTTGTTGGTGACGATAACGCCGTCCGCGCTGAGAATCACGCCCGACCCGGTTCCGCGTGGGAGTTGCTGAATGACCTCGCTCTGGCCGTACATATCCTCGTTGCCATAGCGGTAGCGGGGACGGTAGACCGTGTCAATAGTGACAACGGACGGCTCCATGCGCGCGGCGGCTTTGGCAATCGCGCCCGGATCGCTGATGGCGCGCGTGTCGGAATTGAACTGGAACGGGGTTGCCGTGCTGTCCGACAGGGGGCGCGCGGTGGCGGCGGCAACCGTCGTGACGGGCTGGCGAACGCGCAGCAGGCTGTACGTTATCAACATTCCCGCGCCGAACGTCGCCAGTAACAAAAGAAAAATCACTCCTGCTTTTCGGCCCATATCTCTTCCTCTCAATAATTAAAAGTGCGTGTTCCCATCGTAGAGGGTACATTACGAAATACGGACGCCGCGAAAACTCTGTTTCGGTTTGTGGCTGGATTTATTCCTTTGGCTTAGGAATTTGCTGTGATTTCTGTTGCGCGGCTTCCTTTTTCGCGTACAGACGCTTCCATGCCCAAGCAAGTTCCTGTTTTGCGGCGGCGAACAGGGCGCGGAGCAGGGCAAGAACGGGCGGCCCATCGCTGAAAGCGGCGGCAATCGCGTATAAAGCGCGGGGCGAAAAATGGGAACTGTTGGCAATCGCGTACAAAGGCTCCCAGGTATCCGGCTTGAATTTGGCTTTGAAGGCGTCCAACCCCTCGAAGTTGTAAAAGCGCGTTCCATGCGCCCGCGCCCAGGCCAGCGTCACGCGCAGCCAGGCCGGGGTTGCGCCGGCGGGCATCGGCGCGCGCTGCGAAAGCGGAGCCAGGCCAAGCGTGACATACGTAAAGCCGTCCGCTTCCAGATGGCGCATCATCGCGTCAATCAGCAGTTCCGCCGTGCCGTTGGGCGCGGCGTTGCCCCGGACAATCTGCTCGACAAGCCAGCCGTTGCGGTCAGGAACGGGCGACGCGATCAGAAACCCGACCACTTTGCCGCGCTGTTTGCTTTGCTGATTACTTTGCCGATTACCCTGCTGTTCGCCATTTTGTTTGTTTTCCGGCTTTGCTTTCTGCTTTACCTCCGGCTGTTCTTCCTGCGCGGCGACAAACACGCGGCGATCCGCCAGCCGGTCCAGCGTAACGGCTTCAGTGAGAAAATGCAGGGGCGGGAGCAGGCGGGCGGTTGTCCACTCTTCCAGGCAGGCTTGAAGTTCCGGGTGGTTACACGCGCGCTCCCGGCTCCATTCCTCAACAAACACACCCTTGTTACGCGCCCGGTTCAATTGCGAACGCAGGGAACTGTGCTTTTGGAGGATGGCGGGCCAGTTTGCCGGGTTCCAGATGGGCTGCGCGCCGATGGGAAGGGCGGCATGGGGCTGAGTCAATTCGCGCAGGGCGGTTTGCAGGCGTTGCGCCGCGCCGAAAAAGCAGACGGTTTCGCCTGCCTGCGCCGCTTCGCGCTCAAATTCTTCAACGACTGTTTTCAATCTTTCCTGCGGGCAGACAGGCGCTCCGGCAACAACGCGCACCTTTGTTTTGGGCATATATCCAATTACCGCGTCTCCCTCCCGTGCAAACCAGTATTCCATGCCCGGCGTGAGTATCTGATAGGACATGGCGTTCCAGCCATAGCGCAGTACCAACTCGCGCGCCCGCGCCTGCACACCCGAAGCAGTAACAGCGGAACAGGAAGAAAGAGAAGTCGGCGCTTGCGCCTGTTGTTGGCAAAGATGAATGGCATCTACAACGGCTTGCGGGCGGGTTTGCGGCAGTTCATGGCCCGTGTGGGGCAGAACCGTCAGCGTGGAATGGGGCAGGGCGGCGTGTAAGCGGTACGCATGTTCCTGCGCCGACACGATCTCATCGCTATCGCCCGTGACAATGACAACAGGAATTGGTATTTGCGCGTAACGCGGACTGAGCGCGCGCATCACGGGACGGTCCAGCAGGTTTTCGCGCGCAAACGTTTGGGCTTGCGCGGGGCGGCGCTGCCACAGCGCGGACGCCTGGCGGGCATAGTCGGGAGGAACCGGGTCGGGCGCAAACGCCGTCCGTAGATTCTGGCGCAGGTAATGCCCCTTGACGACAAGCAGTAGCGTGGCGACAGCAAGCGGGCCAAGCAGGGGAATAGCCGGAATACGAAGCAGCCATAGAGGGAGTGTTTCAGGCGCGTACACCCATCCGCCGAGCAGGGTCAATCCCGCCACTTCCTGCGGATACATCAGGGCATACGCCAACATCAGCGTTCCGCTCCATGAGTGGCCTACCAAAAGGGGGCGCGACACGCCCATTTGCAGCAGCGCGTCGTGAATAAGCGCCGCCTGCGCATCCGGGGCACAATCGGAAGCGCGGGGCGCATCGCTGTAGCCGTGTCCCGGACGGTCAAAGGCAATCACATCATACTGCCCTGCCAGCAGTTCTATAACCGCCTTAAAGTCCTGCCAGAACCCTTCGCTGCCGTGCAGCAGCACAACCGACGGCCCGCTTCCCTGTCGCACATAGTGCAGGCGCAGGCCGTTCACAACAACAAACTGCCCGGCAGACGGATAGGACTGTTCCGCCCGGTACGCCCGCCAACAGGTAAGCGCGTACAGACCGGATAGAACCCCAATCAACAGCAAAGCAAGCGTCAGAAGCATCATGCCCTGCTATACGCATTTCCCGCTGCGGTATTACAAGTGAATTGTCTTTGTCAGAAAATCGAAACTGGAGCGCAGGCAATCAAAAGGGTCACGGCGGCAAACGTCCTGCTCTACGGCGTATACCTCCACGCCCGCGCTTGCGCAGGCGGGTAGAATGTGTTCCCAATCCAGATTGCCCTCACCGATAGCCGCCATGACCGGCCCGTCCTTAGCAACCACTTCCTTGTCTTTGATGTGTATAATAGGTACGCGCCCCGCGCAGCGCTCAAACAGGCGTTCGGGGCTGACGCCCGCGTGATCCACCCAATACACGTCTATTTCCAGCAGAAAGTCCGCGCCGCCCTCATCAACAAAAATGTCGTAGCAGGTTTGCCGACCATTGCCGGTACGCATAAACTCAAAATCGTGGTTGTGGTAGCCCCAGCGAATCCCGGCGGCTTTCAGGGCGGCGATCACAGGAACCGCGTCCTGCGCAAACTGCCGGTAGCCGCTTGCGCCCTGCTCTTTGTAGCGTCCGGGCAGGCTGCCGATGGCCGTGTAATCGCAGCCGAGCGCGTGGTGGAAGGCGATTTCGGCTTCGATATGGTGTAACAGGTCTTCCCAATTGCGGTGCGTGGCGATGCAGCGCAGGCCATTGTCGTCCAGCATCCTGCGCGCCTGCGTTGCCGAAACTTCCGGCGCGTCGCTTCCCATCGCCCCTATCGCGGAAAGCTGCACCGCCTCATAGCCTATCGCGCGCAGTTTTTCCAGACTCCGCGCCAAATCCGCCGCAGTTTTGGTATAATCACGAATAGTATACATCTGCGCCGCCAATTGTGATGCCAGCATGTTATCCTCCGAGGTTTAAGATAAGAGATAAGAGATATGAGATAAGAGAAGGGATGCCATATTGCGGCTTCTATCTTCAATGCTGACGACAATGTAGCTGTCCAATGCCTCATATCTCACATCTTATATCTCTTATCTCTTATCTCTTGCCTGACAAGGAGACCCCAATGGTACAGCGCGCCGGGCGCGTCACCTGCCCCAAATGCGGAGCCAACAACTTTGATACGGTTACGACGTGCTACCGTTGCAATGCGTCCCTGATAAGCGGTTCACAGCCGTCCGGGGGAGGGCAGGGCGGCATTGCGACTGCGCCCGAACGGGGAGGCAGGCCGGTTCCCATGAACGCGCCTCTGCCGCCTGCCATGAACGCGCCGGGACAAGCGCCCATGATGCCTCCTGCCCCGGCGTACATGCCGGATTATGGCGGGGGCGGGGGTGGCGATCCGGGCGTGGCGCGGCGGGCGGCGGTGATGCTCGCCCTGACCATTCCGTGGATCGGCCTGCCCGTCGGCTGGACGTTTATGATGATGGAGGATCGCAAGCGGCAGGCGATTGGGCGGTACTGCGTCAACTGGAGCCTGATTGCGCTCGTATTCCACCTGCTGCTGTCGTTCGTGTTCGTGCAGTCCCTCAGTTCGTATTTGCCCATGATTTTAGGCATGACCAAAGCCTTGCAGCAGAAACAAAGCGCCCCGCAGCCGGATATGGGCGGAACGGGCTTGCCATAGATTCAGGTGTTCGGGTATTCAGGTGTTCGGGTATTTAGATGATAGCCTTGTTGCATTGGAGCAGGCTTCCAGCATTTTGCATTTCCTGAACACCTGAATACCCGAACACCTGAACACCGAATACCGTCTATTTCCGCGCTTCCAGTTCTTCCCAACGGGCGTATAAAGCGGTGACTCGCCCCTGCGCGGCTTCCAATGCTTTGAGCGCGTCCTGCATTTTCAGATGGTCAGCGAACACGGTGGGATCGCTCAGGGCTTGCTGCCGCGCTTCTACGTCCGCTTCCGCCGCCATGATGGTGGCTTCCATGTTTGTCAGTTCTTTTTGCTCCGCCGTGTTCAGGCGGCGCAGTGGCGGCTCGTTCGGCTTTGCGCCTGTTGGGGGTTTTGCGCCCCCGGTTTTCGCTCCCGTTTCCGTTGACCGTGACTGCATCTGCTCCCACTGCGCATAATCCGCAAAATACGCCGCGCTTCCCCTGCCGTCCAGCGCCAGCAGTTCCCGCGAAACATTGTCGAGCATGTAGCGGTCGTGCGTGACCAGAATCAACGCGCCCTTGAACTCCTCCAGACTGTCTTCCAGCACTTCTAATGAAGGAATGTCCAGATCATTTGTCGGCTCATCCAGAATGAGAATGTCGGCGGGCTGAAGCATTAGATTGGCGATTAAGATACGCGCCTGCTCGCCGCCCGATAACTGACTGACGGGCATATCCAACTGCTCCGGCTGGAACAAGAACCGCTTGGCCCACGTCGCAATATGCGTTTTGCCGCCCTGATACTCCACGTAATCGCTGTTGGACGACAGGGCATTGCGCAGCGACAGGCTTTTATCCAACTGCGCCCGGTTCTGGTCGAACAGCACGATGCGCAGGCCGTCCGCGCGGCGCAACGTACCCGCGTCCGAAGTTCAGATTCCCGGTCAGCAGGCGCAGCAGGGTTGTTTTGCCCGAACCGTTCGCGCCAATCAATCCCAACTTCGTACCGGGCGACAGGGTAATGTCCACACCCGCAAACAACTGTCGCTGTCCGAGCGTTTTGGCGATGCCTTTGGCAACCAGCAGTTCGCGGGTTTTGCGTCCTGACGCGGTAAAATCAATGGCGACGGATTTGTCCTGCGCGTTGCGGTACTTCACTTCGGCCAGTTCGCCGATGAGTTGGTTGGCGGCGTCAATGCGGTACTGCGCTTTGGTTGTCCGCGCCTGCGCCCCCCGCCGCAGCCATTCGATTTCGCGCTTCACCTTGCCGGCAAGCGCGTGCTGCTGCTGCTGCTGCGCGGTCAGCATGTCCTCTTTTTCCATCAAGAACTGGCTGTAATTGCCCCGGATGCTGAGATAGCCTTCGGGGTACGCGCGGTTGAGTTCCACAATGCGGTTGGTGGCGTTTTCCAGAAAGGTACGGTCGTGGCTGACGAGGACAAACGCGAACGGCGCGGTTTTGAGCAGGCTTTCCAGCCACAGAACGCCCTGCAAATCCAGATGGTTGGTCGGTTCGTCCAGCAAGAGGAGGTCGGGACGCTGCACAAGGGCGCGGGCAATGGCAAGCCGCTTTTTCCACCCGCCCGACAGGGTCGTGACCGCCTGCTCGCCGTCCGCAAACCCGGTGGCGGCAAGAACGCGACTCCGTTCCGCGTCGCGCTCGTACTCTTCCATCGGCTGTGCTTGCAAAACCGCATTCAGCACATCATTGACAGTCAGGCCGTCCGGGAAGCGGTCTTCCTGCGCCAGATACACAAGCCGCAGATTGCGTCGGCGCGTCACGTCGCCCGCGTCCGGGTTGTCCTCGCCCGCCAGCAGGCGCAGCAGGGTGGATTTGCCCGAACCATTCGGCCCGATCAAGCCGAGTTTTTCGTCCGCTTCGATACCAAAGGTAATTTCGGTAAACAGGGGCCGCGCCCCAAACGATTTGGTCAAAGATTGACAGGAAACAAGAGGTGCCATAATACCCACAGTTTACCACACGGCAAGGGGCATAAGGGTAATAAAGCCCTGCAGGAAGCAGGGCAAACATATTGAACCCTGTGTGTCAGTCTTCTAACCCCAACAGGGCGCGCTGTTGTTCCGGCGGCACTTTGCCTTCCAGCCAGTCGAACAAACGCAGCAGCGCTTCGGCGCGTTCGTGGGCGGAAGGCCGAATAACCCTTGTCCGGCACACGGGGCGGTTGATCTGCCAGTCTCCCTTGCGGCAGCACTCTTTTACGTAATCCCGGCCGCGCCGGGGCTGCCAGGTATGGCCTTCAAACGTGTTGTGCTGAAACGCCAGGTCCAGCAGCGTTTTCAGGTGGGGCGGGCAGAGCGGGCGATTGTCCGTATAGCCCGCGTAGCGGAAACCATTGTCATTGGGGTTCGGGGGTGGAAGGGCGTAGGTATCTATGGCCCACAACCCGCCATAGATACCTTCCATTTGGGAGATATACACAATAGCAATGTGGCCGTTGGCAAGCAGCGTGTCCTGATCGTCGTGGCAGTGGCAAATCCACGTCGTAACGCGCTCCAGTTCCGCTTCGGAGCCGCACAGGTAGAGGAGCGGCTTGTCAATCAACGCGGCCCGCGCCACAAGGGGGTCGGCAAAATGGGGCGCAATCTGTTCGTCCAGCACATGTCGGCAGAACGCTTCCCATCGCGCTTTGTGCCGAACAATCGGCGCGGTCAGAATGTCGCGCGTTGCGCGCAGGGCAAGTTCGGCGGGCTGCCAGGTGAATTCAATCGGTTCCTCATCAAGCCAATTGTCACAGTAAATGCCGCGAAAATAGCCCGTGCCGTCCGGGCGCAGATACAGGTACGCCCGCAGCCTGCCGTACCGCCCGCCGGGAGTGAACGCCACGAACCGCCCCCAGCGCCCTTTGCGAAACGCTTCCCGCACATCGCGCACAACGGCTTTCCGTTGCCGCTGCATCTCCCGCCGACTGTAATCGTTCGTGGAGAATCTTCGCCCATTCCGCAGTTCCGGGTCGTTTTCCAGAAACCAGCACCAGGCTTCCGTGCCGCAATTCGCGGGACTGCATACCGCCTCCCACCCGCGAACGTCCAGCACCACATCAAACGCGCCAAACGCAACGGGCGCGCTCCCAAACCCCACATAATGAAAATCCCAAAAGCGGTTTTTTGCCTTTTTCATGCTGGTTTGCTCCTCCGTTTATGGAGTGCTATTGTTGTTCATCATCGGATGGCTTTTGGCGCGAAGGGGTTCAGCCCGTCGCGCCAAAATCGTCCGTATCTGCCGCCACTGCCGCTATAATAGCCTCGGCTTGCCGTCGAATTTCGTCCGCTTCCGCCTGCCTTCCCATCAAATCGTACAAATTCGCAAGGGCGTTGAGGTCATCCGCGACAGCAGGATGGATTTCCCCGAAGACCTTGATGTCCTCGGCAATCGTCTTTCGGTAGTATTCTTCCGCCAGAGTATGCCGGTTCGTGTCTTTGTAGAGGTCGGCAATGTTGTAAAGCGTAATGGCAGTATAGGGATGTCCTTGCGGATACGCCTTCTGTTGGATTTTTAAGGCATGGAAGTAACATTCTTCCGCTTCCGCGCACTCCATTTTTCGGTACGTTTTTGCCAGTTCGTGCCAACTGACAGCATGTTGGGGATGGTTCTTACCGGTATACGCTGCCCATTGCGCCAAAGCCTCTTTGTACCAACGCTCGGCCTCTGAATAGCGTTCCTGCCCGTAACAGGACAAGCCGAGGTTATGACTGAGGAGGGCTTTATGGTAATGGAAATGAGGGTTTGCGCCAACTTCGAGAACTGTCTCCGCTGTTGCCAGCAGTTGGCGGTAAATGCCTTCCGCCTGCGCATACAATCCCCGGCTGTTGTAAACCGCCGCCAGGTCGTTGCGGACGTGCGTGATTTCCCGGTCATTTCGGACAGGATGTTGCAGCCGGATGTTTAGCGCCCGCTCCAGCAATGTCTGAGCCTCTTCCAGTTTGTCAAGTTTTTGGGGATCAACTCTCTGTTGAAAATGGCAGATGTTGCCCAAATAGTGCAGGCTGTGAGCGAGATCAAGGAGATACTCGGCGTTAAGAGGATGTTCGGCGGCAAACGTTTCCCGCATGTCGAGCGCGTAACGCGCATACGAGTAGGCAGGATTATACTGGCCCTGACACATCAAGAATTCGCCCAGGTTACACAGCAGCCGCCCCGCCGCCTGCGTCCTCAACCCCTCCTGCATGACTATATCCCCGACCGCGCGGGCGTGGGATTGCAGGCGTTCGCACAGCCGCCAGTTTTCAACCTCCGGGATGGGGAACGCGCCGTCAACCGCCCGGACCGTCCGTTCCTGCCAGTCCCGTTTTGCATCCCCCAATCCATCCGCGATAACCAACTGCACCATGCGGTGAATACTGAACCGGGGCGGCGATGCCAGGTTCTTGACAACGAGGGAGTAGCGCACCAGGGGCAGCAGCAAGTCATGGTAAACGGCTTCCTGCTTCGCGCCGTACCCGCTGCGCTTTGCGCCGCCGTCCTGCCCCTGCCCAAGCAAGGCATCCAGGGGCGGGCAGTATGCTTTTGCGCCCGACAACACCAGTTCGCAGGGGATGTCGTCCGCGCCGAGGAACGCGCAAAAGTTGAGCAGGTCGCGCGCATACGCGCCGGCCCGGCCCGCGCCCTGCTCCTGTTGCAGCGCCTGAAAGTTGAGTTCCCACGTGGCGCGTATGGAGGCCAGATATGTGTCGTCACCGGGAACGCCGGACAGTTCCAGCAACGCAAGTTTTTGTTCCCGGTAAAGTTCCAGGTAGTGCGCAAAATCAGTTTGCCTGTAAGCGATATACGCGGCGGCATGGGCCATTGCCAGCGGCAAGTAACCGAGTTCTCCGGCAAGTTCGGCGGCGGATTGGCGCTCCTCGTCGTTGGCGTCGTGTCGGTTGCATCTATGCAGGAAAAATTGCAATGCCTCTTCTTTGGAAAGCGCTTGCAGCAGCAAGGGCTTATGGATGTGGAGGGGCGCTAAATCATGCGTCCGCGTCGTCAGCAGGATATGCCCCTGCGGATTGCGCGGGAGATACGCGCTCAGAAATTCCGGCGTGTCGGCATTGTCCATCACGAGCAGCCAATTGCCGCGCGTGTCGAGCCAGCGCAGGAACGCCGCGACTGCGAATTCCTGTTCCTGCTGCCGGTGCGCTATGGCTTCCTCTTCGGTTTGCAGGTTCGCTTTGTGCTGTTGGCGCGTGGTTTGCTTCATCAGGCCGAGCGAACGCGCAAATTCGGCGTACCGGCTCCGAACACTCTCTTCCGTTTCGGCATGCACCCAAAAGACAGGCTTGTACTCGTCCCAAAACTGCAAGGCGTATTTCAGCGCGAGTTGCGTTTTGCCCATGCCGCCCAAGCCGTAAATCGCCTGCTTGCCTGCCTCCTCCGCAAAGCCGCTGCGAAGCGTCTGCAATTCCTGCTCGCGCCCCTGAAAACATTGGAGTTCGTAGGGCAAGGGAAACTTCGACTCCTTTGTTGATGTCGTCTCCTTCAGAACATACTCATAATGCTTGCGTTTTTCGGGGGCGAATTGCGGTTCGTCCGGCGCTTTGTCCTCATTGAAAATTTGGAACATGCCTTCCAAGTCCGTCAGGTTTGTTTGGTAGGAGTCTTTTTCGCGTCTCAGTTTGCGCAGCGTGTTTTCCACAACACCCATGCGAATGGCAATCTCTGCGTATACAACCTCCGCGTCATGCAACTCCGTGATTTTGGCTTCCAGCATTTGCCATCCCGCCAGCGTAAGGCGTACCGTTCCCTGCTGCATTTCCGCTGTTTCTGTCTGTTCAGCTTCGGAGGGTGGTAACAGCATTAAAAAATTCTCCTGCTTTTTCGCAAAGCGACCCGCAAGTTGCTATTATGCGCCTTGAAAGTAGTTTAGAATGTCTGCAAGCCGGTAATACCACAGACATTGCCTAAATTCTGTAAACCCGGCGCGATTTCCTACGCCACTTCTATCATTTTAAGAAGGAGAACCCATGAAGCACAACCCAAGCATCAACCGCAACTTCATTTTCCTATCACTGGCTCTGGCGCTGATGTCACAGCAACGCTCAGGACCCTGTCACACGCTAAAGCTGGGAAGCTCGTAGGCAGCCATGAACTCGCAATTCCGATCCTGCGCTATGACGAGAATACCGGCGCAACCGCGGAAACTTTTGTTCCTTCTGCAAGTAGATTGACTTTCCCTCATGGCATTGTTTTCCTTCCTGATCGAAATCTTTACGTCACAGGGCATCAGAATTCAACACGGGAATGTGCAACGAATTTTCCACTACGATGGCAAGACCGGGGCGTTCCTCAACATTCTCGTTCCTGCCGCGACGAATGGACTGTTTTTATGCAATGGTTTTTGTTCCGACGGTACTCTCTATACCGGAGCGTTACCGACAACGTTCGCGGACGCTTTTCGCCGACGGGCGTTGATCTGGGCAACTTCGTAGCGACAGGATTGAGTGACGCTGATGGACTTGTCTTTGACCACAATGACACGCTCTATGTCAGGCAACTACGCCGGTAATACGGTGCATCGCTTCTCCTCGACCGGAGCAGACTTAGGCGTATTCGCTTCATCAGGGTTGTCCAATCCCGTGGGGATGGCCGTCGATGCGCATGGCAATCTGTATGTTGCCAACTTCACCGGTACGACTGTGCGAGAGTTTTCCCCAACCGGAATTGACATGGGCGTGTTTGCCTCCGGGCTATCCACGCCACGGAGCGCTGGCTTTCGACACATCAGGCAACCTGTACGTAGTAAATCGGGCCAAGAACGCCATTCGCCGTTTTTCGCCGACGGGAGTGGACATGGGCGACTTCGCTACAACAGGCTTGAATGTTCCCGGAAATCTTGCGTTCGACACAAGCGGCAATCTGTACGTTGCCAACTTCGGAGGTACCACTGTGCGAGAGTTTTCCCCAACCGGAATTGACATGGTTTTCACGCCCCGTATAACCCCCGTTCCGGAACCCACATCCGTATTGCTTCTGGCAGGCGGATTGACTGGAGTAAGATTGTTCTTGCGCCGTCGTCGGCAGTAGGTTGGTCAGTTGATGGTTTGTATTGTTGTAGCGGACAAGATCGCCAACCGCGCTTTGCGTTGCCGTACCGAACGCGCCACAACCCGATAACGATTGTTCAGCAAGCCGATGGCGGAGCGTATCCGCTGTCGGCTTGCTGCTATGGACACGCCGGACACCTTTCGCCAATGGTTGAAAACCCCCGTCTGAATGGCTTGTGGTATGCCGGGTATTGAAAATACCCGGCAGGAAAGTGCAAGCGTCTTACAGACGCAACCCATTGCACAAGCATTGTGCGTCCGTAGGGACATAACATGTTATGTCCTCCGGTAGAGGAGGGCGCGGACATAACATGTTATGTCCCTACGCGGAACGCCACCGAGACGGGTACTTTCAACGCTTGCTGTGAAATAGCGCCCGTGTGGTTGCCAGAGGTTGAAAACCCCTGTCTGGACAAAGCAAGCGTCTTGCAGACGCGCCCAGGCTTTCTGGAAGTTGCGTCTGCAAGACGCTTGCCTTTTCCTGCCGGGTGTTTTCAACACTCGGAGCGCTCTTGTCGGTTCCCGGCCTCCCATTTCACAGCAAGCGTTTTCAGTACCCGGAGAAAGGTGTCCGGCAGCAACGTGTCCGATAAGCCAACAGCCGCAAGTTTGTGGGAACGAAACCGCTGGTAAGCGCGTTGTGTGCGCTCTTCCTGTTCCGGCGTATTCCTGTTCATGCCGTTTCCTCTCAGCAATGTATTTGTTGGCCGTCATTATAACATGGCGCGAACGAACGCACAAGCGGCGCGGTGCGAACAAAGACGCAGGCGTAAAGGGGAGCTGAGGTATAATCTGGCTGTAACAAGCAACCCGGTGCGGAGTTAAACTGATGGCAGTCACAGAATTGGAAGAACGGCTGATACGCCTTGAAGCGGGAACGCGCCAACGTTGCGCCTGTTCAGAAACCCTGGTGGGAGGAAATACGCGGAACGTTTAAGGATGATCCGGCTTATGTCGAGGCTATGCGGCTGGGGGGCGAATGGCGGCAGTCGCAACGTATAGATTATTATGACGACGCAGCAGCAACGGAGGAGAACAAATGACACTGGAAACACTGGAAAATCGCCTGAACGCTATGGAAGCCGAACTTGCGCAATTGAAACAACAGATGCAAACGATCAAGCCGCAGGAAACGGAACCGCGCTGGAAGCAGATTATTGGCGTATTCAAGGACGACCCGCTTTTCGATGAAGCGGAACGACTGGGGCGTGAGTGGCGCGAATCGCAGCGTATGGAGTATGACGACGATGCCGATACACCTGCTTGATACCAATCACATGTCTATCCTTGAACGGGAAAGTCACGAGTTCCAGCGTTTGGAAGCGCGTATGTCGGCGATTCCCCAAGATGATATTGGCACAACTATCGTCAGTTACGAGGAGCAGACACGAGGTTGGTTGGCCTTCTCAGCGTAGGCGCGAACACAGGAAATGCAAATAGCGGCCTATCAGTGCCTCAAGCGACATCTGGATATTTACTGCCGTATTGCTGTGGTTCAGTACGACGAGAAAGCGGCTGCCGAGTTCGAGCGTCTCAAGCAGGCGAAAATACGCATCGGCACGATGGACTTGAAGATTGCGGCAATTGCGCTTGCCAACGATGCCGTTCTGCTGACGCGCAATCTGTCCGACTTCGGCAAAGTGCCCGGCCTGAACGCGGAAGATTGGTCGGTTTGACACAAGGCAGCGGCGGGTTGTCATTGCTGTCGCGCTTCAAGGGGGAAGCGCAGGCAGGGTACGCACACTTTCCGCTTCCGCCTGCGTAGTACCTTTCGGAGAAACATATTCACACCGACGACACAGAATTCGCTTGTCGTTAAAGGAGTTTTGCTGAAATGGCACATACGCCCCAGGAATGGAAAGACCTTGCCGCGCAATTGCGGTCCGATAGCATCCGCGCCACCACGACCGCCGGTTCCGGGCATCCCACATCAAGCATGTCGGCAGCCGATTTGATGGCCGTGCTGATGTCCGAGTACCTGCACTACGATTTTACCGACCCGCACAACCCCCGCAATGACCGCCTGATTTTCTCCAAAGGGCCACGCCGCGCCCCTGCTGTATTCCATGTACAAGGCGGCGGGCGCGATTACCGATGAACAACTGCTCACCCTGCGCAAATTCGGCAGCCCGATTGAAGGGCATCCCGTTCCCGAACCCAACGGCCTGCCCTACGTGGAT
Organism: uncultured Chthonomonadaceae bacterium; assembly: GCA_963835065.1. Classification (GTDB taxonomy): domain Bacteria; phylum Armatimonadota; class Chthonomonadetes; order Chthonomonadales; family Chthonomonadaceae; genus CAWFQB01. The sequence continues at coordinate 240,216 of CAWIEK010000050.1, forward strand.
GTGGCAACGGGTTCGCTTGGGCAGGGATTGCCGGCGGGAGTTGGCATGGCGTGGGCGGCGAAAAACCTGCTCAACGTGCCCCTCAAAGTATGGGTCGTGCTGGGCGACAGCGAAATGGCCGAAGGCAGCAACTACGAGGCGCTGGAACTGGGCGGCTTTTACAACCTGAACAATATCGTCGCCATTCTGGACGATAATCGTTTGGGACAGCGCGGGCCGACCATGCTGCAATGGCACACGGAAATGTACAAGCAGCGGGCGGAAGCGTTCGGCTGGCATGCCATTGTCGTTGACGGGCATGACGTGGAAGCCATTGCCAACGCTTTTGAAGAAGCCGAAGAGTCATTCAAGCCCGTGTTCATCGTCGCCAAAACCAAAAAGGGGCAGGGCGTGTCGTTTACGCAGGATGTGGAAGGCTATCACGGCAAAGCCATTCCGCAGGCGGATGAAGCGAAAGCGCTTGCCGAATTGGGCAATCCGAAAGGCGATATTCGCATCCAGGTAAAGAAGTACCGCGACGGCAACCCGACCAAACTGCCCGAACCCGCGCCGTTTCAGCCGCCGCAGTACGAAAAGGGCGCGAAAGTGGCGACACGGGAAGCGTATGGCGATGCGCTTGTCGCTTTGGGCGCGGCCAAGCCCGATGTCACGGTCATGGACGGCGAAGTGAGCAATTCTACATTCGCCGACAAGTTCAAAAAGGTGTACCCGGATCGGTTTCTGGAGGTGTACATTGCCGAGCAGCAACTGGTGAGCGCGGCGGTCGGGATGCAGGTCTTGGGCAAAATTCCGTTCGCGTCCACGTTCGCCGCGTTCTTTGCCCGCGCCTACGATCAGGTCCGCATGGCGGCGATTTCCCGCGCCAACATCAATCTGGTCGGCTCCCATGCGGGCGTGTCCATCGGCGAGGACGGCCCTTCGCAAATGGCCTTAGAAGACTTGGCGATTATGCGGGCCATCCATGACAGCATCGTGGTTTATCCGTCCTGCGCCACGACAACGGTACACTTAATCGCGCAAATGGCGACCCGCAAGGGCATCAACTACATGCGGACAACCCGCGAAAAACTGCCCGTGCTGTACGGCCCGGAAGAGAGTTTCCCGATTGGCGGCAGCAAAACCCTGAAATCCTCCGACAAGGACGTGGCGGCGGTGATTGCGGCGGGCATCACGCTGCACGAAGCCTTGAAAGCCTACGACCTGCTGCAAGCCGAGGGCGTCAATATCCGCGTGATTGACCTGTACTCCGTAAAGCCGATTGACAAAGCGGCCATCCAGAAAGCGGCGCAGGAGTGCGGCGGGCAACTCTTCGTCGTGGAAGACCACTGGCCGGAAGGCGGGTTGGGCGACGCGGTTCTGGAAGTGTTCGACGGCCAATCCGGTCAGCACCCGAACGTGACCCGCATCGCCGTGCGCGACATGCCCGGCAGCGGCAAACCGGAAGAGCTGATTGAAGCGGCGGGCATCAGCGCCAAGCACATCGTCGCCGCCATCCAAGCCCTCAAGAAGTAGCCGCAAATACACGCGAATTCACGCAAATAATAGCGACACAGAGCAAAGCCGTCGTGGAAGCATTGAAATGCGTTTACGACGGCTGGCATTTGTAGTTCGGAGAAGCGACCATGGCATTGACACTGAATCTCGCGCCAGAGGCGGCAGCGCGGCTGCGGCGACGCGCCGAACAAACGGGACTTTCGGCGGAACAAGCCGCCCGCGAAGTGCTGCAAGCCGCGCAGCAGCCGCCCGATTCGCTCTGGAACGTGCTGGGGTTGATACTGCTGCTGGCTCTGCTGGTGAAAGAGCCATCCCCTGAAGTGGAGCAGGCTATCCGCGACACTTTTCAGCCTTACGTAGACCATTTGCTGGCGAACGGCACGGAGGAGCAGCTTGCCGCCCTGTTACCTGCTATGCCGACCGCGCTCAACACATCTATCTTTTCCGAAGCGCCGACAACGGAGGCATGGCTTGCAGACTTTGATGCGTGGGTGGAAAGCCATCGCGGGCTGCCGCCCCTGCCGCGCGAAGCCCTCAACCGGGAATACTATTATGAGGATCACGACTGATGCTTTGGGCCGCAGACACCAACATTCTCGTGCCGCTCGTGCAGATAGGCAATCCCGCCTTACCGGAAGCGGCGGAGTGCAGACAAGCCATCAAAAATCTACGGATGAGCGGACAGCGTATATCCATCTTTCAGCAAAATGCCATTGAATTTTGGAACGTAGCCACGCGCCCTGCAACGGGTAATCGTCCCGGCTTAGGGCTGTCTACGACACAGGCGGAAAGAGATTTGCGGTATCTGGAAGCGCAGTTCGGCGTGTGGTACGATGTGCCGGTTATCTACGACGAGTGGCGGCGTCTGGTAGTCACCTATGGCATATCCGGTGTGCAGGTGCATGACGCCCGCCTTGCCGCCGCCGCGCACATGCACGGTATCACACACCTGCTAACATACAATGTAGCGGATTTTGCCCGCTACTCCGCCTTCCTCACCGCCGTTCACCCGAATGCTGTTTGAAACAACCGATTAAACTTTGAGCAAAAGAAGGAATCAGACGAACAAGAGCGAACGATAGGATGACTGCTTTTCGAACCGCGTTCTTGCTGTTGTAGGGAAAGCGCTTCATGAAAGAGGATGCATTATGACGCCAAACCGTTGCTTGCTTCTATCAATAATCGTTATGTTGCTCATTGCAATGCCACGCCAAAGCATGGCCTACAATGAGGATGTTCACTTCAACTTAACTTACGTACTATGTCGGATGGCGGGCATATCACGTTGGAAGGCTACAGCCATTGCTGATGCCGACTGGAGTATGGACTTAAATGACACAACTACAGCCTTCAAAAGCGATCCAGACATGTCCTTTATAGACGCAACAAAATACACTTGGAACAATATTAAGTGGCAAAGAAACGGCATCCAGTGGCATTCGTTCTATTACGATATAATCTTGCATCAGCCAATCAAAGATGATGCTAAGAAACGGACTACTGTGACGAAGAGGCTAGCAGACTTAAAGGATCGAGCTTTTAATCTCAAAGGCCGAGAAGACGACAATAAAGTATTAAGGCCAGAGTTTGGAAGGATGGAAGGTGTAACGCTCAGGCAGTTGCGTCAACTCGTTTATTTTGGTCAGTACCTTCATTTCAGGCAGGATTATTTCTCTCATCGGGAAATGAACAAGCAAGAACTAACCTCAGACCGCTGGATACCATACGGGGGAACGCTTGGTCATGCACTTCAAAGTAGTGTGCCGGACTGTGTTCCTGCTCGTCTGGAATTGGCAAAGCACATGGCACAGGAATCCTACAAAGATATACGTGATTTTGCAGCCAACGTACTCCAACTGAAAGTTACCACCAACAAATCCGATGAGAAGGATGAAAAAATCAATGCTGTTATCGCCAAACTTGTTGAATGCTATGGCAAGTGTTTATACCGTGATAAAGCCCGAACCGCCGCCAAAGCCACCAGCCGGGTATCCGCAACTTGATGGCAGACTACCCGATTTTTACGAGTTCCCCAGTGAAAATGTTGTAACAAATGCGCTGGGGAACGCATTAGCTAATGAGAACATGTTCATTGCCGTCTCAGCTAAGGATCAAACTTCCTCACATAGACCCGGTTCCTCACACTATCTTGATGAGGGTGATTGTCACCCCGATGGAGCAATTCATACTTTTAAGCAGACTGGCACAAAGTTTGAGACGACACTTGTGCAAGTAGATTATACCGATAACGGCGAAATAGATATGAAATTATCAGAAGCATTTACGCCCAACGGTAAAAAATACATGGCAGCCTCATCACCATTTATTCTGTGGGTACAAAGTAACCTTCAGGGTGGGTTGTGACAATAATTGAGGTTTAGTGTGGATGTTCACAGATTTCAGTATCTTTGCACTTTTTGAAAAATGAGATAGGAAAGTGGCATTGCCTGTCCGCTTGCTTGTATCTCAAAAAGTGAAAAAGTGCAAAGATACTGAGATTTGTAGTTCGGAGAAACGCTTATGGAATAGACACTCCATCTCTCGCCGACGATGTTGTCCGCTTGCTTGGCAGGTAGAATAAACCGGACCTTAGCGGAAGATGTTGCCCGCGAAATACTGTAGTCCACGCAACAAACGTTGGACTCTCTTTGAAACGTGTTGGAACTGATGCTGTGGTAAAATAGGCGTAGATGAGAAAGGAGGAAAGCCTTGACAACATTTGAGATGGAAGAACGGCTGGCGCGGTTGGAAGCGGAAGTGGAAGCGTTGAAGCGGGAACGCGCGGATGCTGCGCCAGTCCAGCAGCCCTGGTGGGAGCAAATCTCCGGCGTGTTCAAGGACAGCCCGGAATTTGAAGAGGCTGTACGCTTGGGCCGGGAATGGCGGAGTTGCAGCGCATGGAATATGATGAAGACGAGGCTGCAACGCCGGAGGAAGCGCATGGTTCTGCTTGACACGGAGCCGATGACGGTTCTGGAGCGCGAAGGGCCGGACACGAAAATTTTGAAAGCGCGTTTGGCGAAAATTCCTCTGGACGATTTGGGTACGACCATCATCAGCTATGAGGAGCAGACACGCGGTTGGCTGGCCTATATCGCGCGCATGCAAACCGAAGCCGCGCGTATCCGCGCTTACACTTTTCTCAACCGTCACCTTGACATCTACTGCCGCGTCACCGTTGTGCAATACGATGAGAAAGCGGCTGCCCACTTCGAGCGTCTGAAGCAGACCAAAGTTCGTATCGGCACAATGGACTTGAAGATTGCCGCGATAGCCCTTGCCAACAACGCTACGCTACTGACGCGCGATCTGTCCGACTTCGGCAAAGTGCCGGGACTGAACGTGGAAGATTGGTCGGTTTGAGGATCGTGGCCTGCCTGATAATGGAAGCGTGGTATTGCTTCGGGCGCAACGTTTGCTTCAAGGTACAAGGAGGTTGGAGCCTTAAGCATGTACTGCGAGGAGAAGAGGGTTGCATGAACATAACGGAAATGGATTTACCAAGCCAGCAGACAAAAAACTCCAATCTGGAATTAAACGCGCAGGAAACCCAAGAGCTGCAAGCGTTGCTTACTGACCTAAACGCGGTTGGTTCGGATATTGTGGATAGTCTTGACCGTATTCACCTGCTCCTGCAAAATATGGTGAATACCTCGCGTTCGGCGCGGGGCG